>NZ_RHHT01000099.1 GCF_003710985.1 Brevibacillus panacihumi | reverse complement strand
TTTTCTACTTGCAAAACACAACAGAGTGATGGAGAAACACCATCCACGCGGTAAAGCTATACCTGGGCGCGTCAGATGTCTTGTAGGTGATACGGATACCTCACATACTCACCTTCGTTCCCCCCTAACAGGGGGAACGTGAGCCGTTTCCTAGCCTCACCTTGATTGAGATGAAATCCTAATACTATCAGACAAACACCCCCGCCTGCGGGGCGAAGCCTAGCGGGCGGGGGACAAGAAGGATACAACATCGCATGCAACTATAGATTAGAGTGAACATCTTATACATTAGGAAAGTAAGTAAAGAATACAGAATGAACAATTACATATAAGCAACTCATTAAAAGGGACTATTGATAGTTGATTTAACATTTGGTTTGTAGAATCTTCTGCTATTTCAAAGTCCCGCCCGCCTTCCGCGGCAAAAGGGCTACTTAATGAATAAGAACAAAATTGTTCTGTGTAGCATTTGTCCCAAATGACTGAAAACAGTATGCTTCGTTCTCCCTGAGCATCTGAAATATGGTGCGGTGTTGCGCGGCAGAATTAATTTTTCAGTATTGCACCACTACGCAACAAAAACTACTTTTAGGGCTTAATGTGCGCACTCAATGTATAATTCAGTTCACTGTAATGGCTTGTTCCTTTATTACACCTGTTAAGGCACTTCAAATGGTGAAATTCTAAGTGAGATGACAACATGTACACCAAAATATGGTACCATTAAACTTAAAAATGTATGTTTTAAAGGGCTTTTCTGTAGTGCTTCCTGCGAAATGTAACCGTCAAGTAGTTTT
>NZ_RHHT01000098.1 GCF_003710985.1 Brevibacillus panacihumi | reverse complement strand
AGAACAAAAGTGATGAAGTATTGTCAACTGCAAATGAAAATTCCTCATTATCTGCACTCGAATTTTCCCCATTATAGGCAGTTCATTTGTTTGAATATTGCCCCCCGAAGGGGGCAGGTAACGGGAAAACTCCATTTATTCGGTTTTATCATCAATCGACTCTGTCCGAAAGAAACCAGCTTTTTTCTTTTCTTTGATACGATAACTTTCCCCCTTAATGTTGATGGTATGGGAGTGATGCAATAATCGATCAAGGATAGCGGTAGCAAGTACCGCATCGCCAAATATCTCTCCCCACGAACCATAGGACTTGTTCGAAGTGAGAATGATCGAACCGGATTCATAACGTTCCGATATAATTTGAAAGAAAAAGTGAGCTGCCGTCTCATCCATCTTGCGATAGCCGATTTCATCAATAATAAGTACATTCGGCTTAATAAATACCCGCATTTTTTGCTTAATACTGTTGTTTTGATGGGCAATCTGAAGGGTCTGAACCAAGTCATGGGCGGTTGTAAAGTAAACTGTAAAACCTTGTTTAATGGCCTCCAGAGCCAGTGCGACAGATAAGTGAGTCTTACCAACTCCTGGGGGACCTAGCAAAATGAGATTCTCTTGTTGTTGTACAAACCGAAGGGTTGCCAAATCACGAATCCGTCTTTCATCAATGGAGGGCTGGAAACTAAAATCGAATTGCTCCAACGTTTTATGGTAGGGTAAATGAGCCAATCTCGTTTTCATACGGATGAATCGATCCCTCTTGGCCTTAATTTCTTCTTGCAGAAGCTTGTCCAAGAACTCCAAATACGATATATTCTGAGCAGCAGCTTCTTCTGCGTGGTGGTGAATAATTTCCGGGATTCTTACCCATCCCATATGCGAAATGGCTTCTTCTAAACGGGCCTGGAGCATCATTGTACGATCACCTCCTCGTCAGCAAACTGCTCATAGACGGATAAATCACGTTCCGCCACTTCGGGGCTTGGATTTGAAACCAGACGCGGCATAGGTTGGGGAGCCTCCGCGCGACTTTGGGTTTGAATCCCCTCGAAGTGTTTTTTATGGGTTACGACTTGTTTGGAACGAACGGCTTTCAGATGTTCAGCGATGATCGTGTTACTCTGATAGATCCGGATATGACCATTCTGGAGATCCTGTACTTCTACCGTATGACCAATATAGGTATAGGGAACAGAATACCGGCTTCCTTCGTAAGAAACGAGTGAATCGTTGGATACTCTTCGAGTATGCCGTTCTACTTCTTCGAAGGGAATCGGGTTCAGCGGCTTCAACTGTTCATGTTTCCATCGCTCTACTGGCCTTTCATAAGTCGTGCCGTGTATCCGTACATTGGCCACTGTGTCCAGCCACTGGCGTACTTGCTGATTCAAGTCACTTAGGCTGGTAAACGTCTGTACGCGAGGCCAAAAATTCTTTCTAACATAGCCAACACCATTTTCTACTTTCCCTTTTGTTCGCGCGCGGTAGGGGGCACAACGCCGCAGCGTAAGACCGTGATGACTTGCAAACTGGGAGAAGCGTTCATTCCACAATACATGCCCTTGCTCGTCGTAGCCAGCAACGACGGTTTTCATATTGTCGTACAGACATGTTTCCGGTCTGCCGCCAAAGTAATGCATGGCACGTATGTGGCAGCCGATAAGGGTATCCAACCGTTCATTCTCTGTAAACTCCACATACAACATTCTCGAGTATCCCAAAACCATGACAAAGGCGTACAGCCGTTTGTACCCACCATTCCACTGAACCTTGAAATGTCCCCAATCGACTTGAGCTTGTTTTCCGGGTGCCGTTTCAAAACGGATCGTTGCTTTGGTTGTAACAACCGGTCGCAACGGTTCCATAAATGAACGAAGAAGGCGAATTTGCCCTGGGTAGCCATGAGCTTTAATCTCATCAAACAAAACGACAGCATTTAAGCAGCCCTCTTCCATTCTCTCCTTGATATAGGGTTTATACGGATCGAGAATGCTTGTTTTTGTAACGGATCGTTGGTATTTTGAAGGTTCATTCTTTTCCAACCACTTGCGAACTGTTTTTCGATCCCTCCCTAGTGAGTCAGCAATTTGTGTGATACTCATTCCTCTTCCTCTCATGTCCTTAATCAAGTAAAACTCCCCATTCTTTAGCATATTTCTCTCCTCCAGGGAGAGATTTTCTGCCAAAAGTGGGGAATTTTCAAGTGCCGTTATTGAGGATTTTAACAGTGCTGTTCACAGTATAATCTCACGTCCTTT
>NZ_RHHT01000097.1 GCF_003710985.1 Brevibacillus panacihumi | reverse complement strand
AGCTGGTTTCCTCCCCTCCACTACAGTCTGACGACCACCAACGAGAAAGATGAATCCGCTCGAGGGATAGTGTAAAATAATAGAATCTCAAGACGCGGATGTGGTTGGATGCTATTATTGGAGCAAATTTTTGCCCTCATCTCGATAGTCAACCTGATTTTGGCTTCAGTGTTGATCTTTATGGAGCGTCGGAATATCGCCGCTACCTGGGCATGGCTGATCGTTCTGCTGTTTTTGCCGGGCATCGGCTTCATCTTTTATCTGATCCTTGGCCAAAGGTTGAGCAAAAAGAAATTGTACCGGCTTCGGGAAGGGGAGTTTTCCCATTTTCGCGCAGCGATTGATAAACAAAAGCAGCTTCTGGAGCGAGGAGAGCTGGTCACAAATGACCCGGCCATGGAGCGGCACCGGGACATGATCTATATGAATATCGTCAGTGACGGCGCTTATTTCACGCAAGACAATGACGTTGAGATATTTGCAGAGGGACAGCCGCTGTACGATGCGATGCTGGAGCAGATCGAGCAGGCAAAAGAGCATGTCCACCTGCTTTATTACATATTTCGCAACGACGAGCTGGGCAGTCGGCTGGTCCAATTGCTGGCATCCAAGGCAAGGCAGGGTTTGGAAGTGAGAGTCTTGTACGATGCTGTGGGATCCGCCAGCTTACCCCGGCGATTTTTTCGCCCGCTCGTCGCGGCTGGAGGAGAAGTCATTTCCTTTTTCCCGGGCCGCATCCCGTTTTTAAATCTGCGCGTCAACTTTCGAAACCATCGAAAGCTGGTGATCATCGACGGGAAGATCGGCTACATCGGCGGTTTCAACGTCGGCGACGAATATCTGGGCAAAAGCAAGAAGCTGGGCTACTGGCGGGATACACATCTGCAGATTCGGGGGAAAGCGGTCTACTTGCTGCAGGCGCGCTTTTTTCTGGACTGGAATTTATCCGCCCGCAAACGAATGGAAGAGTCGCATGCGTACTTTCCCGAGGTGGAGGAAATCGCAGACGGTGTCGGGATTCAGATCGTGTCCAGCGGTCCCAATTCTGAGAAGCAGCAGATCAAGCATGCCTACCTGAAAATGATCTACAAGGCGCGAAAGAGGATCTACCTGCAGACCCCTTACTTCATTCCCGACGACAGTATCCTGACGGCCTTGAAAATGGCCGCGATGTCAGGAGTTGATGTGCGGGTGATGGTTCCCGGCCGTCCCGACTCCAAGATGGTCTACTGGGCGACCCATTCCTATCTGGGGGAGTTGTTGAAGAGCGGTGTCCGCTGCTACCAGTATGAGAAGGGCTTCATGCATGCCAAGACACTTGTAGTCGACACCCAACTGGCCTCCGTCGGGTCCGCCAATGTAGACATTCGCAGCTTTAAGCTCAACTTTGAAACCAACGCCTTCCTCTACGATACGAGGATGGCCGTTCAATTGGAGGAGCTTTTCCTGCAGGATCTTGACGAATGCCAGGAGTTGACGATGGCAGCTTATCTGAACAGACCAATCCACATGCGGATCAAGGAGTCGTTGACCCGCCTGCTTTCCCCGATCTTATAGCAGCTTTTTAGAGTGTGAAAAACCCGGCGGTCAGGATTTCCCGCTGGGTTTTTCATTGTGCAAAAGCGTATGGATGCAGTGCGTCAGCATCGCCTTCAAGGTATTGAAGGCGTAGTCCACATCCAGCCGCTCACTCCATTGATGGGCATCGCGTCCGATCGGACCGAGGTTCAACACGGGGACCTTAAAGGCTTCCATTTCCTGCAAGGGGATGGAGTAGCCCTGATTCCACAGCGGCATATTGCGGATGAGCGGCTGCATCGAGCTTGCCGGGTATTGCAGCCCGGCATAGCTCAGGTCTGAGATCCCGCCGAAGTAGTTCTGCTTAACCAACCGCACCTTGTGCTTGGCTAGCGCGTAGTCTTCCATTTCCGATACTGTTCGTTGAATCAGCGGATCATGGCGAGAAGAGATGGCCGGGTAAAAAGGCGGTGCAAAAAAGAGAACGATCATCGGCGCCAGCTCTTTGCAAAGGATTGCCAGCTGATCAACCAGCTCAATCGTCAGATCCCGGTCGTCCTTGTCTGCCCGATTGGCCAGGACAGGTGCATATAAGTCTTGCAGCTTCTCTTCGCCGTAGGTGCGCAGGGCGTAGTCGCGCAATGTTTCGTAAGACATCACCTGGATGGAGAAGGGCTTGGGCTGATACGTGCTTAGGCCAGCAAATTGCTCTGCCTGACGGGCCCAGGTCTGGATGATCCGTTCGGCTGCGTTTTGGGCGGCATCCAGCAGAGGGTGTACGACATCTTCCATCTTCTTTTCCAGCAGGAAAAGATTGAAGAGGGTGACAGCGCGATGCGGAATCTGGACGGAGTACTCTTTTTTCAAGTCCTTTTGCATCAGGCTGGTCGGTGGAGGAGTCGACTCGCCCTCCACGATTTCGCAAAACGATGCGTTCAGCTCCAGCTCGCAGGCAAGCTGGGAAGCCATGTAGTTGCCGTTCAGTCCCGCAAAAGGCTCGCCTACATGGGTTTCCTTGCCGTAGCAGAGGAAGCCCGGCAACACCTTCCCGATGGAACCCGTGTACAAGTAGTTGCTTGGGTCTCCGGGAAAGCGCGGAAAGACGGGTTCTGAGTTTAACACTGTCCTATATTCCAGGCTGAATTCCCGGCTGAGCTCCAGCAGGACAGGGACGGCAGCGCGCATCCCGACCGAGTTCACCTCTTCGTCAGGAACGGTCAACAAGAGGAGATTGCCGTCGAACTCCCCGTTACACGCCTGTTCGATCAAGGACAGATGAAGAGCCAGCCCGCACTTCATATCCATCGTTCCCCGTCCAAACAGCCAATTTCCGGCGCGGAGATCGCGTTGAACATCAGCTGGAAGTTCTTGCTGACGGGCGTGAAAGTACGAAGTCAGCTCTACAGGGTCAAAGGCATGCGCTTCCCAGGCGCCGTAGTCCTCCACCCCGACAACATCAAAATGGCTGACCAGAATGACCGTGTCGCGTTTTCCGGCCTTTTTGACCAAGGCGGTGACGAGGTGGCGTCCGTCTTCTGTGGGAGACATGCGGAGATGGTCGGGATTCTCCTGAAAATAGGGAAGTGTCTGCAATTGCCGGGTCAGATAGTCGGGCAGCTGTTTTTCTGCCGGGGAGCCGGTAATACTCGGGATTTTGACCAGCTCGCATAAAAGCTGGGTCAACTGCTCTTTGGTTTGCCATTTCGCCATAGGAAACCCTCATTTATCGTGGAATAGTAGCAAGCTTTCTCCCCCGATTATTCCTGCCTCATCGCCATTTTCCTGCCTCGGAATCAAATCCCTTACACGTCGATGGACAGAATGCCGAGCGGTCCGTCTTCATTGATGATCGGCTCCAGATCGTATACGGAGATCGGGAACATCGGAAACCCGACGTAGTAGGGGGACAGCTCGTAAAGCTGATAGTAGACAACCAGTGATTTGTCAGCGAGATAGAAGTCCTGTTCCGGAGAGATGGCCGTAAATGGGTTCAAGGTAGGCAAATTCCTTTGTGCGATCTGTTTTTTTATGTTGGCGGACAAAACTTTTACGTAATCACTGCCTGGCTTGAACAGCTCGCGCAGCGTATAGATTTTGCCCGTCTGTATGTCGGCCGACAAGGAACCGAGGAAAGTCATCGGGTGAGCCATCCGGGGAGTGTAGGCGAAATTGCTCAGGGTGACGCTGAAAATGCCTCGCTCATTGGTTTTGACTTCATAGCTTCCCTGCATTTGCGTGTTTCCTTGAACCTGTACGCGCTCCTGTTCGCGGATTAAGCCCTGGACAGTATGGACGATCGATTGGTTGATCTGCTGTTCAGCCTGTTGGTTGGCAAGACCCGTCAGCTGAGGGTAGTAAATGGTCGTATTGGGGCGAGTCAGTGTTCTGGTCATGACGCTTGCGGGGAGTTGGTTTCGTTCCATCTTTATGGGTACCTCCCTTTCTCCAAATGGGTGTTCTTCCTATCAGCCTATTCGGGACGGGAAAAAGTGGTCAGTCTAACCTGTAAAGGGAGGAACAAAAATTTCCCAATTCTTTATCATTTTCTTCACATATTGACAATCAATAGGCGTTTGAACCGTCCTATAATGGGGAAGAACACCAGAAGCAGAAGGAAAAAGGGGGGATAATCTTGATTCAATTGGTTCGAAACACCCTGACGAACAAAGAAGGATTCATGATTTTTGTGCTATGGAATCATCTTTGGGTGGCAGGATTGATCGCATACCAGATGGACCTCAACTTTTGGATGGTCACATCGTTGGGACTGCTGGTCACGCTGATTGTATCGCCGTATTATTTCATTCGTAAGGACAGCCGGATTATACGCTACCTGGTAGCCGTCGGACTTATGTTTTATGCCATTTCTTTCGATCACTTTACCCCTTATGAAGAAGTTTCCTTTCTAGCCTTTATCGTGATGGGATTTTTGGCTGCATATCTGGATTGGAAGCTGGTTGTTTTTGCCGGAATTGCACAGTCCGTAGCTACAGTCGTCAGTTTTTATACCAGACAATACGATTTGTTCAGCGGAGACTTCTCGGAAATCAATCTGATCGTGCGTTTGGTAACCATTGTATTGATGATGGTGTCGGTAACGTACCTGTGTCTTGCGGGGCAGGCCTCGCTTGATCGGGCTAACGCTGCGAGACAGGAAGCTGAGGAGAAGGAACAGCGGCTGGGCGAGATGCTGGAGCAAATTCAGCTGATGACCGAACAGTTGGACCGCACCTCTCAATACGTGCATGGACACGCGGAGGGAACCCGGCAAAATACGGATGAAATGATGATTGCCTTCAAGGAAGTCGCGACAGGGATGGAGGCACAGGCCAACTCCACGGTGAAGATCGAGGAGGAAGTCCAGCAGATCGACCAGGAAATTGTCTCGGTTACCGAAAAGGCAAACATGATGAAGAACGAAGCCGATCAAAACAACAAGCGTCTGGTAGACAGTGTACATATGATGAACGAGTTGTCGGCGCAGATGGAGCAGATTGTACAAGCTGTCCACGTCGCTTCTTCGACCATCAACCAGTTGAACAGCCAAGCCAATCGCGTGGAGGAAATCGTCGGAGCCATCAATCAGATCGCTTCGCAAACCAATTTGCTGGCCCTCAATGCTGCGATCGAGTCCGCTCGAGCAGGCGAGCACGGACGCGGTTTTGCCGTTGTCGCCGATGAGGTTCGCAAGCTGGCAGAGGAGAGTGCGACCGCAACCCAGGAGATTACCCAAATCCTGCACTCGCTGCATCAGGAGAGCCAAAATGCCGTCCACCATATGAGCAACGGGGAAACATCTGTTGCGAAAGGCAAGGAATTGGCGGAACAAACTGTCGCGGCAATCGAAATTGTACGGGCGGGCATGGAAAACCTCCTGACTGCCACAGAGCAGGTTCGTGAAAGCATGGACATGGTTAAACGACGCTCCGGCGAAGTGGCGGCAGAGATGTCTACCATTACGGCGGTGACCGAAGAGTCGGTGGCCAATCTGGAAGAACTGTTTGCAAACGCCGAGAACCAGCAGTACAAGGTGCGGGAGATCACAGAAGAGCTGGGTGAGCTGAATACGCTATCGCACCGTTTGCAGCAGTCATTCCAAAAAAAGGAACAGGCGTAAACTGCATTTCTTGTCGAAAATAATTTGCGTTTTACAAAGAGTCTGTTAAACTAAATAATCATAAAAACTGAACAGATTCACCTACCTTATCAAGAGCGGCGGAGGGACTGGCCTGATGAAGCCCGGCAACCACTGTACCATGTACAGCAAGGTGCCAATTCCTACAAAATCCATACACGGGATTTTGGCAGATGAGGAAGAGGACAGCCGCAGACGCAAAACTCTTCCGAAATGGAAGAGTTTTTTTATGGTGTGCCCGGCATGGGC
>NZ_RHHT01000096.1 GCF_003710985.1 Brevibacillus panacihumi | reverse complement strand
CCTTCAGGTCAATAGGAGTACCTACTACTACGAGAGCAATGAGCAATCATCTGTCAATGATGAAGTGGAACAAGCAATTATCCGTATTTTTGAAGAGAATCAGCGCGTGTATGGAGCAAGGAAAATCAAAGCAAAGCTTCAAGAAGAGGGAATGACGGTTTCCAGACGGCGCATTGGACGTCTGATGAAGAAAAACGGCTTGGTCTCGGTCTATACAGTGGCGCAGTATAAACCGCATATGTCGTCATGTAACGAATCGCCGATCCAGAACGAACTGAATCGCGAGTTTGCGAAAGAAGCACCACTGGAAGCCGTTGTGAGTGACTTGACATACGTTCGGGTCGCCAATAAATGGCACTATATTTGTTTGCTCGTGGACTTATTTAATCGGGAGATCATCGGTTACAGCTGCGGAAAATTTAAAGATGCCGCACTAGTCTATCAAGCATTGGCAAGCGTAAAAGGAGATCTACGCCAAATCCAGCTTTTTCACACAGATCGTGGCAGTGAGTTTAGAAATCTCACGATTGATGAAGTGATCAACACGTTCAAGATCAAGCGTTCATTGAGTATGAAAGGCTGTCCCTATGACAATGCAGTTGCGGAGGCAACCTTTAAGCTGATCAAAGCCGAGTTCGTGAGAAATCGCAAATTTGAATCGCTATCTCAGTTAAAGCAAGAGCTAGGAACATACGTCAAATGGTTTAACGAAGCTAGGATTCATTCCACACTAGGATATCTAAGCCCATTAGCGTACAAAGAGAAGGCACTTAAGAAATCTGTCTAGTCAGGTGTTGACAATCCATTTCTGTCCCATAATAGGCAAAGACAGAACGATAATTTGCTGCGCAGTAATGGAAGGTCATTTGAAAGGGAAGCAATATTTGATCAAGCGTGTGTCGGTATCTCCCTGTTTCACTGTAATCTTCTTTTCTAATTCCTGCTGAAATCGCCAACGCAACTTTGCGATTCCTCAATGTATCCCCTCTTGAACCATAAGCCCAGCTATAGGTAAAGACCTCATTAAACCATTGTTTTAGGAGAGGAAGGCAATTAAACCAATAAATAGGGAACTGGAATACAAGATTCTCGTGACGTTCAACTAAATTTTGTTCTTTTTCCACATCTATGTTTCCATCGGGAAAAACCTTATACAGTTCGTTAGCCGTATGTTTGTCAGGGTATTTTTTTAGTTCTTCCACCCATCGCTTGTTGATGACTGATGATTCCATGTTTGGGTGTGTTACGATAACGAGCGTTTTCAAGAACACTTCCTCCCACTATAAATTAAT
>NZ_RHHT01000095.1 GCF_003710985.1 Brevibacillus panacihumi | reverse complement strand
ATGGTGTGCCCGGCATGGGCGTTGTCTCTAGGGTGAAAGTCCCGAATGGCGAAGGCAACAGTAGCCACTAGCTTACGACAAGGGTGTCCACCGCGAGGTGGAATCTGAAGGAAGTCTGCGGCAAACCTCCGGCCTGAGGAACACGAACTTCATATGAGGCTAACGATAGCTGGATGAGTCTGCCATACAAGACGAAGTCCATGTTGCCAAAGGCTATCGGGAGTAAATGAAGCAGGTGGATGGAGGGAAAGACAACGTTCTTACCCGGGGAGACCTGACTGGGACGCCATGCCCTCATGGTAACCTTCTCCGCTAGGAGAAACTGAACGGTCAGGAGTCAGCAGAGGCCATAGTACCGGAGTAGAGGACGCTTGAAACGGGAAGGGCCGAACATTTAGGAAGAACGGGACGCTAGGCGTTCACTCTTTATGATGATGCAGACAATCCAGATGGACTTACTTGAAGGAGGAAATGGTGAATCCATGGGGGACTTCAAGAGGGCGGAATAGAGAGTGGCACAAGTAGAAAGAACGTTCACGCGAAAGGATATCTGGTTTTATGATGGGACAACTGCTGTCACGGGAAAACCTCCTGTTGGCACTAAAGCGAGTAGAAAAGAACAAAGGAAGCCACGGTGTGGATGGTATGTCCGTAAAATCCCTACGTCAACATATCTTATCCAACTGGGACTCCCTACGAGCGTCATTGGAGAATGGAACCTATGTACCTTCGCCAGTCCGACGAGTCGAAATCCCGAAACTGAATGGTGGTGTTCGGCTATTAGGCATTCCTACCGTGACCGACCGTCTCATCCAACAAGCAATTGCACAGGTTCTTTCTCCGATATTTGATCCTATGTTCTCCGAACATAGTCATGGATTCCGTCCAAGAAGACGGGGACAGGACGCAGTCAAGAAGGCACAGACATACATCGAGGAAGGATACCGTTGGGTCGTAGACATGGATCTTGAGAA
Organism: Brevibacillus panacihumi; assembly: GCF_003710985.1. GTDB lineage: Bacteria > Bacillota > Bacilli > Brevibacillales > Brevibacillaceae > Brevibacillus > Brevibacillus panacihumi. The sequence continues at coordinate 916 of NZ_RHHT01000095.1, read as the reverse complement.
GTTCTTCGATAAGGTAAACCACGATAAACTTATGGGGCTTATCGCAAAACATGTCAAAGACAGAACTATCCTAACCCTCATCCGACGCTATCTCGAATCAGGGATTATGGTTAATGGTATGGAAATTGAAAGCGATCAAGGGGTGCCGCAAGGTGGCCCGTTGAGTCCGCTCTTATCCAATATCATGTTGCACGAACTCGACAAGGAACTGGAAAAGCGGGGGCTTCGATTCCTTCGCTACGCAGATGACTGCAACATCTATGTGAAGTCAAAGAAGGCAGGAATCCGCGTGATGGATTCCGTGACCACGTTCATTGAGAGAAAGCTCAAGCTAAAAGTCAACATGGAGAAAAGCGCCGTTGATCGCCCATGGAATCGTAAATTTCTTGGTTTCAGTTTCACGGTGAACAAATCGCCCAAGATTCGAATAGCGAACGATAGTCTGAAGCGAGCAAAACAGAGGATTCGGGAGATCACCTCCCGCACTAAACCACTCCCAATGGAATACAGAATTGACGATCTCAATGAGTACCTTACAGGTTGGTGTGGCTATTTTGCCTTGGCTGATACCCCTTCGGTGTTCAGCCATCTTGACGAATGGATTCGAAGAAGACTCCGAATGTGTCTCTGGAAAGAGTGGAAGCGCCCGAAAACAAAAGTAAAAAGGCTTATCTCCTTAGGAGTTCCCAAGGAAAAAGCCTATGAATGGGGCAATTCACGAAAGAAACAATGGCGAATTGCATGTAGTCCAATTCTTCACCGAGCATTGAATAATGCTTACTGGCGTAATCAAGGTTTGAAGAGTTTGTCAGACAGATACACCTATTTGCGTCATACCTAAATGAACCGCCGTATACCGAACGGTACGTACGGTGGTGTGAGAGGACGGGGGTTAGTCACCCCCTCCTACTCGATT
>NZ_RHHT01000094.1 GCF_003710985.1 Brevibacillus panacihumi | reverse complement strand
AAAGTTTGTTTCTGGTTCAAAAGCTGGCAAATCATTTAATGATAGACTCATCAACGCTTTCGCTGTTCAGTTTTCAAAGAGCATGTTGTTCGCTTTAGTGCGACTTACCTAGTATAACATATCGTCTAGGCGTTTGCAAGACCTTTTTTTAAGACCAAGATCTCTTTCGCTCAGCAGCGACAATTCAATACTTTATCAAACAATCAAAAAGAAGTCAACTGCCTATTTTTTCAAATAAGCATTTTCTCTTTTTTACTTCCCTGCGCTTCTCGAAGCGACAAGATCTATCTTACCATGCTTATTGAAGATATACAAGATAAATTTTAAATTACACTAAACTATTTTAACAAAATAAAACGCCCTAATTTCATAGGGCGCATCATATCGCTAATGCTCCATAACTTTTACAATGGATAAATGCCGTGCTTCCGCTAGATTGACAATTTTACCGCTGGTTTCAACCATCGGCCGAGTCGGATGTTTTCGATCTGTAAATACGATTTTGCCTAAAGTACCGTCACTTAACTCCACCAAGGTACCCACGGCAAATTGCGTAATTCCGTTTACAAATGTATGGACAATATTGGGGTCCAGCTTTCCAAAGCTGTCTTGGACCAATTGCTCAACTACCAGGTAAGGCGATTGCCCCTTCTGGTAAACGCGATCAGAGCACATCGCATGATAGACATCTGCCACCGCTACAATTTTACTGTATAGGTGCAGCTTCGATCCTGGCAAACCTAAAGGATAGCCTGACCCATCCTCCCGCTCGTGATGCTGCAAGGCTGCAAGCGCAACCCCTTCGCTTAATCCGTGTGAAGCCTTGATGATTTGGTAGCCATACACTGTATGCTTTTTCATTTCTTCAAACTCATCCGGCGTCAATTTTCCGGGTTTTTGGAGAATACGTCGATCAATTTTGGTCTTCCCAATATCCAGCAGAGTCCCTGCAAGCGCGACCTGCATCCATTCTTTTTCCGGAACCTTGGTCCACTTGGCAATCATATACGAAATAAGTCCAACAGCTATCGCATGCTCGTATGCGTAAGCACCCATCCCGGCAAACTTTCGAAGAGAAAGAAGAATCTGCGGCTGCCCCTGGAATTGGGCCAGAATCGGGGAAACCACTTCCCGTACTTCCATAACCGGAATATTGTCTCCGCCTTCCACGCGAATCATCAGGTTTTTCAATTTTGAAACGGCTTGTTTAAAATGTTCTTGAAAATCAGGCTTTACAACCTTGACAGTGACTTTAGGCGGCGCTTGCTTTTTTTCTTCTGGCTGTGCAGGTGCTACCGGCTCTGCCGAACTAGCCTCCGCATCCTCGATCTGCACTTGCTCAATCATAAACGCTTCCAAAAACTCTATTTCTCTTTCAAACAGGGGCGTACCCTTGGCAAACAGCAGCCCGCCGAGTGAGGTGTATACCTCTTCTGCTAATTTTGCTCCATTTGTTAGTTGTTTTACGTGTACGATGGGCAACCCACTCACCATCCGATCTTCACAGTAATCGCTTGTTTATCTCTTCCCAATTGTATATGTATTTCAAACCAAGAACAGGCGAATTAATTTGCCCTATATGAAAGAGGACGCTCCGCTGTTGCGGAACGCCCGTCTCCATTATGACTCTAATCCTCACTTGGGTCAACAGAACCTGAATCATCCGTAGCTGGGGAATCCTCTACTACGTCGTCCTCGACGTCGTCCTCGACGTCGTCCTCGACTTCCTCCTCATCATTCGGAGGAACCTTTGCAACCGAGCCGACTTGTTCATTTTCAGAAAGACGTATCAGCTTAACGCCTTGGGTGTAGCGTCCCATCACAGAGATTCCTTTCATCTCTGTACGAATAATAATCCCGGAAGTGGTAATAATCATCAGGTCTTCTTCCGGTTCGACCACTTTCAATCCAACTACATGTCCGCTGCGTTCCGTTACATTGTGTGTCTTGATTCCTTTACCGCCGCGTGACTGAATCCGATATTCATCGACTGGGGTGCGTTTGCCGTACCCATTCGCGGTCACAATCAGCACTTCTGCTCCAGGCTTGATGACGTCCATATCGATCACATCATCATCGTCATCGAGGGTAATCCCTTTTACCCCTGTAGCATTGCGTCCCATTGTGCGGACATCGCTCTCTTTGTAGCGGACTGACATCCCGTTCTTGGTTCCCATGATGATTTCCTGTTGTCCATCTGTCAGACGAACACCAATCAGCTCATCATCTTCTCGCAGGTTAACTGCGATCAGGCCTACGCGGCGAATATTTTCATACGAAGACAGCTCTGTCTTTTTAATGATCCCTTTTTTCGTCGCGAAGAACAGATATCGATCGCCCTCGAACTCTTTGACCGGAATGACCGCGCTGACCCGCTCCCCTTTTTCAATCTGAATCAGGTTGATGATCGGCGTGCCCTTCGCTGTCCGGCTCAAATCCGGAATCTCGTAGCCCTTCAGACGATACGCTTTACCCTTGTTGGTAAAGAACATGATCGTGTCATGCGAGTTGGTAATGTAGAGATGCTCGACAAAGTCATCATCCTTCGTCCCGAGTCCCTGCACCCCTCTGCCGCCGCGTTTTTGGGCACGGTAGGTCGTTACAGGCAGACGTTTGATGTATCCATCATGTGTGAGGGTAATCACGACGTCTTCCTCAGGAATCAGGTCGGCATCCTCAATATGATTTTCATCAAAGGTAATCTCGGTACGACGATCATCCCCGAACCGTTCTTTGATTTCAGACAGTTCATCACGGATGATCGCGTAGATTTTGTTCTCATCGGCGAGAATCGCACGCAGCTCACTGATTTTCGCCAGCAGCTCCTGGTATTCATTCTCGATTTTCTCGCGTTCCAACCCGGTCAAACGCTGCAGGCGCATGTCCAGAATCGCCTGTGCCTGCTCATAACTCAGACTGAAATTCGTCATAAGTCCGTCACGGGCTTCTTCTGTCGTCCGGGAACTGCGAATCAAGCTGATAATCTCATCGATGTGATCGAGCGCAATCCGCAAGCCTTCCAAGATATGCGCACGAGCCTCGGCTTGCTTCAAGTCGTATTCGGTACGTCTGCGGATAATTTCACGCTGATGCTGCAGATAGTAATACAGCATGTCGCGCAAAGTGAGTACGCGCGGACGACCGTCTACGAGTGCCAGCATATTGACGCCAAAGGTAGTTTGCAATTGCGTGTGCTTGAACAGATTGTTCAGGACAACCTTAGGGATCACGTCACGGCGCAATTCCATGACGATCCGCATTCCTTTGCGATCGGATTCATCGCGCAGGTCGGTAATGCCTTCAATTTTCTTTTCGCGAACCAATTCCGCAATCTTTTCGACGAGTCTAGCCTTGTTTACCTGGTAAGGAATTTCCGTCACGATGATGCGCGGTTTTCCTTTTTCCTCGTCAATCATGGTCTTGGCCCGCATGATGATGGACCCACGGCCTGTTTCGTAGGCACGACGAATACCACTGTACCCAAGGATCTCCCCTGCTGTCGGGAAATCCGGTCCCTTGATGATCTTCATCAATTCCTGGATCGTGATATCCGGGTTGTCAATCATAGCCAAAATGCCGTCAACAACCTCCGTCAGATTATGAGGAGGAATGTTGGTAGCCATTCCGACTGCAATCCCCGAGGCACCATTGAGCAGCAGGTTGGGGAATCGCGAAGGCAATACAACCGGTTCTTCCTTGCGTCCGTCGTAGTTTGGCACAAAATCGACAGTCTCTTTATCAATATCACGCAGCAGTTCCAAAGCAACCTTGGAAAAACGAGATTCCGTGTAGCGCATGGCCGCTGCCGGATCACCGTCTACAGAACCAAAGTTCCCCTGCCCCTCCACGAGCATGTAACGCATATTGAAATCCTGTGCCATGCGAACCATCGCTTCGTAAATCGAAGAGTCACCATGAGGATGGTAATTCGCCATTACTTCCCCGACTACGTTGGCCGATTTCCGGAACGGTTTGTCAGGTGTTAGACCCATGTCATGCATGGCATACAAAATACGCCGATGAACCGGCTTCAATCCGTCACGCACATCTGGTAGCGCGCGACTCACAATGACGCTCATCGCATAGCTGATGAACGACTCCTTCATCTCTTGACTAATATCGACTTTGGGAAACCGAGCAGTTTCTTCCGCCATAAAGGGTAAACCTCCAACTGGTTTTCACAATACTTCATTATAGCACAAAAAAAGAAGGTGCGTCCAAATGTTCACCCGTAAATAAGGGATTTTCCTTCATTTTCCATTTATGCAACTCTTCTTGGAGCGCCTCCTGGTACTCTTTCTCCAATCTTTCCTTTTCCCCTTCCGGCAGTTCTCCCTTTTTCAATCCTGCTTGCCTCGGGTAGCAGCATGCACATACCTCCCTGGCTTCAAAAAAAGACGCTGGAGTAATCCGACGCCTGAAGAACTCATGGCCCAAATACCGGGTATGCCCGCTGCTTCCATAGGAAAAGGCACCGACATACCGGTGCCTTTGGATAGAAGTAACGAATAGAGACTTTAATGGATTGCCCTCCCATGTCTTTGATGGTGGAAACAAATATGAAGGGCTGCTACATATTTTGCGATGCTGCGGGGACGGCCGTTACTTTCCCGATCCTCATTACCATCAGGGAAGCAAGCAAGCAGAAGACTCCAGCGACAAGAAACATGAAAAAGTAACTGTTGAGCATACTGTAGACCAGGCCACCACCAAAGGCAGCAACCGCCGCCCCAATCTGATGTGCCGTGAAAATCCATCCATACATCACGCTGCCCTGCTGACTGCCAAAAATTTCGCCGCTCAGTTTCACTGTTGGAGGAACAGTCGCCACCCAATCGAGTCCGTAAAAGACGATAAACACCCCTAATGCAAAGGTCGTCGAATTCAATGCGTACGGAAGCAGCATCAGGGAGATGCCTCGCAGGCCGTAATACCAGAACAACAGCCAACGACTATTGAATCGATCAGATAGCCAACCGGAGAATGTCGTACCAATGATATCGAATATTCCGATGAGGGCAAGCATGCTTGCGGCCGTTACTGCAGGTATTCCGTGATCCAGACACGCAGCGATAAAATGCGTTCCAATCAGGCCGTTGGTAGAAAGCCCACATATAAAAAAGCTTCCTGCCAGCAACCAAAAATCTAGGGATCGCAAGCCTTTGACCAATCCGTCTATTGCGCTTCGGAAAGGATTTTGTGCAGACCCTTTTTGTTCTTGCTCTGTTTCCCCGATAGCGCCGTAAGCATGAAGACCTTTCTCTCTAGGATGATCCCTCATCCAAATCCAGACGACAGGCACCATCGCCAAGGCGACAGAGGAAATGATCCAGCTTGCACTTCTCCAGCCTTCTGACTCGGCAAGGCTCGCCAACAACGGTAAAAACAAGAGCTGTCCTGTTGCTCCGCTTGCAGTTAGGATGCCCACAACCAGTCCGCGCTGTTTGACAAACCAGCGATTGGCTATCACAGCTCCCAATACTGATGCTGTACAGCCTGAACCGAGACCTACAACGATTCCCCAAAGCAGGGCCAAATGCCAGGATGCATACATCCAAGTTGTCAAAGAGGTACCCAAAGCAAGTAGGAAAAGAGCGAAAATTGTAATTCGCCGAATGCCGAAACGATCCATCACGGCAGCAGAAAAGGGGCCAACCAACCCGTATAAAAGCAGATTAATCGATAAGGCCACTGAAATGGAGGATCGACTCCATCCAAATTCCTGCTCTACCGGGACCATAAATACACCGGGTGCTGACCGAATTCCAGCTCCAATTAATAAAATAAAAAAAGTTACCGCTGCTACAATCCAGGCATAATGAAGGCGTACAGTAGATGGATGATTCATCATATTTCGCTCCCGAATGACCGACTTCAGAAAGTTCCCACTTTATTATCACACTAGAAAGACCACATCCGCTATAGGAAAACTTTTTTCATCTGCATGGATAATACAAAAAAGCCCTCCTGTCCGATTGACGAACAAGAAGGCTATCCGTTATTCCTTCAAAACTGAATC
>NZ_RHHT01000093.1 GCF_003710985.1 Brevibacillus panacihumi | reverse complement strand
AAAACTACTTGACGGTTACAGCAATCTCTCGCTGATCACTGTACAGACTTCCTTGATCATCTCGTCACCCGCTTGATGCCCGTATCGATCGTTCACCTGTTTGAGATTGTTTAAGTCAATAAAGCAGACGATACACGAAGATGCCTCTGAATGGGGATTGGTTAGCCAGCTGTTCAATGCCTCCAGTCCGCTCCGTCGATTGAGAATTCCTGTCAATGCGTCGTAGTTGGCGTACTCTGCCAGATTCTCTTCCACCTGCTTCAAAGGAGTAATATCGGTAACTCCTGAGAGAATGCAGGTCTCGTTTCCATACATGATCAGCTCATAATGCGCCATTCCCCACTTCGTTGCCCCTAGTGGCTGATCTTGCTTCAATATGTAATTTTTGATGCTGCCTCGCAAGCGCAGTTCATTGACGAGTTCAACCCGTTCTTGCGGACTGCTGAAGACGAGTTGGTGGTCAGTCACGGAATCAGAAGTATGGGAGGGCGAGCACGATTCTGCAGCCGCTTTGTTCCAGAGCAGCAATTTGCCATCGGAAAGTCTGGACAGGATAAGCGGATAGGGATTCATCTCAAATAAGGTGCGAAAGTTTTTTTGCAGTTCATCCTGTTTTTGTTGATGCTGGAATTCTTGCTCTCGGGACGAGTAGAGCAGCACCAAGAGCAAAAAGGAGATAAAAGCTGCAATGGTAGAGATGATTTGTTTGGAAGTTAATAGATTCGGATCGTCGATGAAGGATGAGAGCAGGGAGAGAAACAGTACATGAATGATTGCGAGAATGCAGAAAAAATGCTTGGGACGAATCGGCAGCAGGACAGCGGAAGCCACAAGAACAACCAGGTACATATCGATGTGTCCGCTCAATCTGTAGCTATTTAGGGAAGCGAGCGCACTGGAGCCGATGTAGAGGAAAACGTAGAAGTCAAGGAGCAGATCAGGCCCCACCGATTGGAGAAAACGCTGATTCTTCTTGACCAGGGGGTAGATCCCCATGTAGAACAGGGAAGCCAGAAATCCGGCAGCATGAATAAGGATCAGTGTCGTATGGAAAGGAGTACCGGCAACATGCTGGTAGAGAACCAAATCGACGTAGAAGTAAAAGGCATAGAGTGCTAGGAGTGCAATGGAAATGACATGCAATCGCTTGAGCAGAAAAGACAAGTGTGAATAGTGGAAATTCTCTGTATGTGCTTTCATTGGATCCATATTCAATCCTTTACACAGGTATGGAAGAGAACGTAAGGACTCCTTCTCCAGAGCAGACTGCTGGATTGCCAGCTGCTGATCTGGAGAAAGAGAGATGGATGACTTTTGCCTATCAATGGAAGGAACAAGCGGCTTCAACCCGATAGATTCGCTGTCCTCTCGAGGAAAAGCGCTCTTCGTATTCGGTCATGACGTTGTCCGCAGCCTGTTTGGACTGGTGAAGATCAAAGGTGATATTGCGGAGCTGGAAACGCTCTGCGGCAAACTGGTTGAGTGAGAACTCAAACAGTTTTTCATTGTCTGTCTTGAGATGAACCTCGCCATCCGGCTTCAATACCTGGCGATAGGTTTGCAGAAAACTGGAATAGGTGAGACGGCGCTTGGCATGTCTCGTTTTCGGCCAGGGATCGCTGAAGTTGAGATAGAGTCGGGTAATCTCATGGTCAGCGAAAAGGTCGGTCAGCATGGCCGCATTGTACTGGACGAAGGCGAGATTGGGGATCTCGCGGTATTCCGTGCGCTGTACGGCACGCAAGACGACCTCGGCTTTCAATTCTACGGCAATGAAGTTGATGTCGGGATGCAGGGCAGCCAAAGTATTGATAAAACGACCTTTCCCGCAGCCGATCTCTACGTGGATCGGGTTGTTGTTCCCGAAGCGTTCATGCCATTTCCCCTTGAACGAAACAGGATTTTGCACGAACGTCGGATATTCAGCCAGGGCCGCCTCGGCACCTGGAATATTACGCAATCGCATAGGTTGCCTCCTTGATAACGAACTCCTATTTACTTTACGATGACTCCCCTGATGTTGCAAGTAGAGAGTAGAAATGGTTGATTCCAGTAAAGACCAGTCCTGTTTGCGTCGATTAGGGATTTTTTACAATGAAACGTAGGAGAAAAGTCGCAGTATATGCGAAAAGGCCTATATATAGTGCGGAAAAAATTGGGGGACTTTTGAGGAACATGTTGGCAAATGGAGAAGACTGAAAATTTGACAAATGCCTATAAAACTGCGGCTTTGAGGCGTCTAGTGGAAATTTCGTCCGAATGTGGTTCGTCCGCTTGGAAACTTTTTGCCAATTTCATAGAAAGAAAAGGGATGGTAGAGTAGAGAAACAGCGGAAGATCAACCAAACTTTTCATAAAAGGGAGGATGAACAACATGAAAGTAAGAAAAGCGATTGTAGGGATTCTGATGGGTGTCACGATGGGGTTGACGGCAGTGGTAGCCCCGATTCCAGGAGACATTGGCGTTGCGCATGCCGCATGGAGTCAGAGCAAGGCAGACAAAGTGATCAACACCGGAAGAAAATACTTGGGCAGGCCCTATAAATTTGGCGCTAGCAAAAATACGACGGCTGTTTTTGATTGCTCGTCGTTTACGCAGCGTGTTTTCAGAGAGGCGATCGACAAGAAGCTGCCCCGCGATTCGCGTTCACAATCGAAGGTGGGAACCCGCATTTCCAAAAGCAATCTGAAGAAAGGCGATTTGATTTTCTTCAAGGCGAGTACAACCACTTCGTCGCAGAGAATAACGCATGTTGCGATTTATGCTGGAAATAACAAACTGTTACATACCTATGGGAACCCGGGGGTTACCTATAGTACATTCCGGGGCACCTCCTGGGAGAAACGCTTCGTCACCGCCCGGCGGATGATGTAGTTATCATATAAGACGCATCAATCGGTCATTGGTTTCGCCGCTAAGAAATGCAAATCTTGTTAATTGAGGCAAGAGAGAGTCAGCCCCGCATCTGAGCAGATGCGGGGCTGACTTTTTTCATATATTAGATTTTCAGAATGCCGCCCATGCTGGCGTTGGTCACCATTTTGGAGTAGCGAGCGAGGTAGCCGGTCTTCACTTTCGGCTCGAACCCTTTCCAATTGGCTTCTTTACGACGAGCCAGTTCGGCATTATCGACATGCAGCTCAATCGTGCGCGCTTCCAGATCGATGGAGATGATGTCGCCATCCTCGACGAAGGCGATCGGTCCACCTTCGGCTGCTTCCGGAGACACGTGGCCGATGCTGATTCCGCGGGAAGCTCCAGAGAAGCGTCCGTCTGTTACGAGCGCCACTTCTTTTCCAAGGCCCATCCCGACGATCTGGGAAGTCGGTGCGAGCATCTCAGGCATGCCTGGGCCGCCTTTCGGACCTTCGTAGCGGATTACGACGACATGGCCGGGTTTGATCTTGCCAGCCGCGATCCCTGCGAGTGCATCTTCTTGGGAGTCAAAGCAGATGGCAGGTCCTTCATGGCGTTTGATCGAAGGATCGACGCCGCCTGTTTTGATGATCGAGCCCTGCTCTGCCAGATTTCCGAAGAGAACGGCAAGACCGCCAGACTCGCTGTACGGATTGTCCAGTCGACGGATGACCTGATCGTTTTTGATCTCGGCATCTGCGACGTTTTCGCCCAAGGTTTTGCCAGTTACCGTGATGCGGTCTGGGTGGATCGCTCCAGGCTTTTTCGAGATTTCCTTGAGGATGGCGGAGACGCCGCCTGCCTCGTGGCAATCCTCGATGTGGTAGTCGGAGGAAGGAGCCAGCTTGCAGATGTTCGGAATGCGTTTGGCTACTTCGTTGATGCGTTCGATCGAGTACTCGATGCCAGCTTCCTGTGCGATTGCCAGGGTGTGCAGGACCGTATTGGTGGAACCGCCCATTGCCATGTCGAGGGCAAAAGCGTCGTCGATCGCTTCCAGCGTTACGATATCGCGCGGTTTGATATCGCGCTCGATCAGGTGCTTCAGTTTTTCAGCAGATGCTTTTACCAGTTCCTTGCGCTCAGGCGATACTGCGAGAACGGTACCGTTGCCTGGCAGCGCCAGACCGATGGCTTCGAGGAGGCAGTTCATCGAGTTGGCGGTGAACATGCCGGAGCAGGAGCCACAGGTTGGACAGCCGTATTGCTCCAGCTCGTCCAATTGCTTGTCGTCGATCAGGCCGGCTTGATAAGCGCCGACGCCTTCAAAGACGGAAGAAAGGGAAATCGAGCGGCCATCGCTTGTTTTTCCGGCTTTCATCGGACCGCCTGTTACAAATACTGTCGGAATGTTCACGCGAAGAGCGCCCATGATCATCCCTGGGGTAATCTTGTCACAGTTTGGAATACAAATCATGCCATCAAACCAGTGAGCGGAAACAACGGTCTCCAAGCTGTCAGCAATGATTTCGCGGCTCGGGAGCGAGTAGCGCATACCGATATGCCCCATGGCAATCCCGTCATCTACGCCGATGGTATTGAATTCAAAAGGAACCATTCCGGCAGCGCGAACGGCTTCCTTCACAATTTTTCCGAATTCCTGCAAGTGCACATGACCTGGAATAATGTCGATATACGAGTTGCAGATCGCGATAAACGGTTTGTCGAAATCCTCTTCCTTCACGCCTGCTGCACGCAGCAAACTGCGGTGCGGAGCGCGGTCAAATCCTTTTTTAATCATGTCGCTTCTAAGTCTGGCCACTTGAAAACTCTCCCTTCCGAATAGAAAATCCAGCCTTCTATTTTGCACTATCTTAACACTTTTCACTAAATAGAAACAACCGTTAAAGTCTGAACATTTGCTCAGGGTCAAACACTTGCCGGACAAGTGCTGCGTAGAAAATTGCAGAAAATTGCTTTAAAATAAAGAAAGCGACGATTTAGGGTGGAGTGAAAAAATGATAGAAGAATTGAAAAATATCTGGGAAGAAGGCAGCGAGGAGGAACGGGAACTGCTCGCGTTGACGCTCCAGTCCATTCGCCAAAGGCGCGAGAGAAAAAGCGTGTTTCTATCCGGGCTCCTGGGCTTGCAGGGAAGATTCCTCGATGACCGCACCTATTCGTTCGAGGTGCCGATCACCACGTTTATGAAAAATTCGACGGGTGCCGTACACGGCGGAATCCTGGCCACGCTGATCGACTCCACGATGGGCTCCCTGATCAACCGCTCCCTGCCGCCGGACAAGTATGCCGTGACGACAGAGCTGAAGGTCAATTACCTGCGTCCAGGGCTGGGAGAGAGCCTGCGCACAGAAGCGTCATTTTTGCATCGTGGACAAACACTGGTGGTCATGGACACCAGCATTTACGATGACCGCAACAAGCGGGTTGCGCACGGCACCGGGACGTTTATCGTCTTGGACAAAAAAACAAAGTGAAAAGCCTCTAACCCGCGGTGTTGCAGGATAGAGGCTTGGATAGAAAACGTTCAGCGGATGACAACCAGGCCGCTGTATTCCGAGATGTAGGAAAGCATCTTGGAAGAGATGGGGAGGATAAACTCCATGTTCTCCTTTTCCACGATGCCGGAGCGGGAGACGACTCGCGCCCATTTGGCTACCAGCTTGTAAGTCTGGGAGTCGAAGAAGGGGCGTTGCTTTCCCCCTTGCTTGCGAAAAAGGACGGGGATGGAATCCTGCTGGGCCGGGACCATGCTCACGATATCGTGCAGAAACAGATGATAGGTCAGATGCGGCTTGTACAAAACCAGTTCCTTGCTGGTGACCGAACAGCCGAGGTGCTTGTTCATTTGGGACAGCTTTAGTTCGCCTTCCAGGTTTTTCAGGCGGATAAAATCGCTGTTCATTTGAAATCCCCTCCCATTCTGTAGTAGGGCGTCTATCTATCATAGTAAATGTAGTGCTTGAGTGGCAACCGAAAACACGATTCAAACTTCAGAGGTGATGAAAAGAATGCTGGAAATAGCCAAAGCTGCGGCAAAAGCGGCGGGAGATTATTTGCAAAAGCGTTTTCTGGAGCAGCTCATTCCAGACGAGGAATTGCATAATGATGTCAAACTGCCGGAGGATAAGGAGAGCGAAAAGCGCATCATCGAAGTGCTGCATCGCCATTTTCCGTGGCACTCGATCTATTCGGAAGAAATCGGTCTGTTGGAGCGGGATGCGGAGTATCTCTGGATTGTCGATCCGCTGGACGGCACCAATAATTACTTTATAGGATACCCTTACTTTTCCGTATCCATTGCCCTGCAATACAAAAACGAACTGGTTTTGGGGGTCGTCTACAATCCGGTTGCGGGTCAGATGTTCTGGGCAGAGCAGGGAGGGGGCGCTTTCCTGAATGGAAAACGCATCTCTATCAATCAGCGCGCTGATCAGACCAAGGCTGTGGGTACGTATATTCGCGGCCGCCATTCCGTCACCAAGGAGCAGGAGCTGGCGTTCACAGAGCCGTTCGTGATGCAGACCAAACGCTTGATGCGCAATATTGCCCCGGCATTGGACTGGTGCTTGCTGGCCAACGGCTGGCTCGATTATATCGTCATGCAGCGTTCCAGCATCATGGATGTCGCGGCAGGAATCATCATCGCCAAAGAAGCGGGAGCAACCATCACGAATTGGCAGGGTGAGCCTTATCGTCACCAGGCATTTCGGGTGGAGGAACTCGCATCCCTGGTCGCCAGCAACGGAATCTTGCACGAGACGATCCGCGGCCTGATCAAAGAGTAGGCTGGCAGAAAGCAAAAAAGCACGACGCCATGGGGCATCGTGCTTTTTTCAATGGGAGTAACGATTATTCGGCTGCTTCTCCCTCTACGCCTTCTTCCAGCTCCCAGTTCGCCCATTCCTCTTCCCATTCTTTCTGGGCTTTGTACTGGTCGAGCGAGGACTGGACAAAGAGACGGAAGAAGCCTTTGTCACTGAAGCTGTCAATTGCTTTTTCATCATTGTACAGTTGTTCTACAGTCACGCCGGCATCTTTGCCAGGGATCTCGTATTTGGTCGCTTTGCCGAAGTTGTAGGCATACTGATCAGCTTCAAGACCTACTGTCAGAGGCTGTTTCATGCCGTCAACCTGGAATGTTACGCTCAAAGCGCTTTTTTGTTGAACAGGCAATTTATCCTTGTTGATGTAGAAGTCAAGGTTCCAGTTCAAAGCGTGGAAGCCGGCAGCTTTCATCTCTTCGACAACCTTGTCGGCTGTATACACTTTGCCAGATTCCTCGAGCCATTTTTTCGCTTCAGCCAGACCGGATGTTACCGCTGCTTCTGCCGTAGCGCGTTTTTCGGCTTCAGTCGTTTTGCCATCCTCTGGGAACATCTCTTCCTGCAGGGAAGTAGAGAGGACCATCATGTCAATAGCGAATGCTTTGACGTCTTGGCTTGCAACCGCGTCATTTGCTGTATAGAAGAACATGTTGACCAGTTCTTTGGCATCCAGCTTGATCGCGATGTGGGTAGCTTCCGCTTTTTCGCCGTTTGGCAGTTCAACAGTAGTCGCTCCCAGGTTTTTCACGTTGTTCAGCTTGTAGCCGTATTTGGCTACATATTTTTTAATGAAGGAAATCGTCAGGTCGTTCATTTTTTCCTGATATTCCTTCAATTTGGCAGGGTTGGCAGCTTCGGATGCGCCCATCGCGGCCAAATCACCAGATACATCAGCGCTCATTACCAGATATTTGCTGTCCAGAGGAGATTTCAAATAGAACGAATCTTTGCTTACCAAAAGCTCGACCGAAGCTTTTTTATCCCCGGACCACAGCTTGTTGTCGCGCAGCAGCTTGTCGTCGTTTACTTCAATGACAGCCTTGGCATTTTCCAGATCGAGCTGCGATCCTTTCACGGTGACGCCCGCTTTCAGAGCTTCCAATACGGCTTTTCCTTCAGGATCGACAGGCTCGCCCAATGCTTCCGGCAATTTGTCGATGTCACCAGTCAATTTCAAGGTGCCTTGGTAGTCGTAATTCGGTTTATCCAGCGTTTGGACGATGGAATCACGGACCAGTGAAGCTTCACCAGAACATCCGGACAATACGAGCATCCCTGCTATCAGTAGGGCACTCCCCTTCTTCCACATGCGGTATTCCTCCCTATGTATACTTTTTCTTTCCCTTACTATTTACGTGTGAGACCCACCAAAAGTTTCATAAATACGAAAAAAACAGAATCGAACGAAACGCAAGTCCTTTTTTCTGGTAATATAAAAGGGAAATGAAGCAAGTGAGAAAGGGCGTTGCAACATGTGGTCGTGGTTCCAAAAGCTGATGAATGTGTTTCGGGGGGAAGAGAGGGAAGTGGATGAGGATGAGACGCATCCACCCAACTATACGAAATCCCGTCAGCTCCAGGCGAAAACGAAAAGCATCTACCCGAGAGAGCGTGAAAGCAGTCGGGAACATGACGATTTCAGAACGGACAAGCAGCGGCAGTTCCGGTTTCCGGTCGTACCGGACCATTATCCGGAGCGCAGAAGAATAGAGAAGGAGCTGGGTCTGGATCTGGATCCCCGTGTAGGGAATCAGGAGAATCCGTCTTCTTCGCGTGAGCGGTTGCCCAATCGCAGGCCTGCAAAAGCAGTTGAGCAGCCGGAGGAGAAGGCCTTGCCAGCCCAAAAACAACAGCCGGATCTCCAGGGAGCTTCTTTCAAGCCGGGGAAATCGAGGACGGCTGGAATCGAAAACAGAACCTATCAGCCTTCGGATATTGTCTCCCCTGTATATGGAAAGATCACGCCTGACACGATGGAGATGGAGCATCCCATTCACACGACGGCGGGTATCGTGTATCCGCTCCAGGAGCAGGAAGAGCAGCTGAACCAATTAAAGCTGTGGCAGCAGAGGAAGCTGGCAAAGGCGGAAAACGAAGAGCAGAAGGCAGTCGAGTCCGTAGAGGTGACAGCGGCGAACGAGGCAGCGGCCGCAAGCGATACAACGGTAGCTAAAGAGACAGACACTACCATCGAGCCGTTGTTTCTGTTTACGAGAAAACCGAAGCCTGCTGCCGAGGAGGCGGAAAGCCGGGAGGAGGCAGCCTGGCCAGAGGTTCCGCAGCATGAATCATCCGATACTGAAGCAGGTGCAGAAGAGGGCGAAGTCGTTCTTGAAGTAGAGACGGAAGCAGAAACAGAGGTAGAGACGGAAGCAGAAACAGAGGTAGAAACTGAAGTAAAAATTGAAGCAGAAATTGAAGCAGAGACGAATCCCGAGGAACCGCAAATTCCAGATGCGGCAAGCGGAGTGTTGGAGGTCCTTGAAAGCGAGCTTCTGCCAGATCGAGATGAAGGCGCAGATCAAGATGAAGCCGAAGTGGCACAGGAAGAAAAGAGTCCCGGTTCCATAGGAAACGAGGACGAGGAGAACGAGGACGAGCAGGATTCAGAGAAGAAGGAGGACGTTGAGCCAGCTGTCAAGGTGGTTGGGCAGAGTCCCGAGGTGGCTCTCCTCCTGGCACGTGCGGAATCCAGCCCGTTCACGACGGCACAATCTGTCAACCTAATCCCGACAGACCCGCCTGTTCATACCGAGTCTGTTCAAACTGCCCCTGTGCCACTGCCGACGGAACAAATACAATCTAACGAAATGCAAACAGAGCCATCCTATCAGCTTCCGTCGCTGGATTTACTCAATCCAAGCCCGGAAGTTGCGGGGGACGATGACGAGCATACGCAATTGCAAAAGCTGCTGCTGGAGGAGACGCTGGCGAACTTCAATGTCAGCGCACAGGTGGTCGGCATCGTGAAAGGCCCGTCTGTTACGAGATTCGAGCTGCAGCCAGCTCCGGGCGTCAAAGTAAACAAAATTACCAGCCTGATCGATGACATCAAGCTGAATCTGGCAGCCAAGGACATTCGGATCGAAGCACCGATTCCGGGTCGCAATGCGATCGGGATCGAAGTCCCGAATCTGTCGAGCCAGCCGGTGCTGATTGAGAAAATCATCAGCTCCCCCGAATTTCAACAGCATCCATCGGCATTGGCGGTTGCCCTGGGGATGGATATCGGAGGGGCGCCGATTATCGCGGACATCAAGAAGATGCCGCACGGACTGATCGCAGGGGCCACCGGTTCCGGTAAGAGCGTCTGCATCAATTCGATCATCGTCAGTCTGTTGTACAAGGCGACCCCTGAACAAGTGCGGCTGCTGCTGATCGATCCGAAAATGGTAGAGCTGGCTCCCTACAACCACTTGCCTCATTTGGTAACGCCTGTCGTCACAGAGGCAAAGCAAGCGACGGCCGCTCTCAAATGGGCAGTAGAGGAAATGGAGAAGCGTTATGCCCTGTTCGTGGATGCCGGAGTGCGCGATATTGAGCGCTACAATCAAACGACGGATGATCATCTGCCCTATATCGTCATCGTGATCGATGAATTGGCCGATCTGATGATGGTCTCCCCGCAGGATGTGGAAGACTGCATCATCCGAATCGCCCAGAAGGCGCGCGCATGCGGCATCCATCTGCTGCTGGCGACGCAGCGCCCATCCGTCGATGTGATTACAGGGAACATCAAGGCGAATGTGCCGACTCGCCTCGCCTTTGCGGTCTTTTCCCAAGTCGATTCCCGGACGATCCTCGACCAGTCTGGAGCGGAGCGCTTGCTTGGCAGAGGAGACATGCTCTTTTTGGAGAGCGGAACAACTCCCTTGCGGCTACAAGGGAATTTTGTCTCGGACGACGAGATTGAACGGATCACGCACATCATCAAAAAGCAGAGAAAACCATCGTACCTATTCAGCAAAGAAGATCTGGAACAACAGGTGCAATCCTTTGACGCCGGAGATGATCCGCTGTACCTCGAAGCGCTCGTCTTCGTTGCAGAGCAGGGACAGGCTTCGGCTTCCGGCCTGCAGCGCAGATTCCGGGTGGGGTACAACCGCGCGGCCCGTCTAATCGAAATGATGGAAGCAGACGGCTATGTCGCCGGCCAGAGCGGCGGCAAGGCGAGGGCGGTCCTGATCACGCTCGAAGACGCTCAAGCGGTAGCGGAAGGTTCGAGTTTGGTGTAAAAAAATGGAAGAAGGAAGAGGGGCTTGTCATTTGGGCAAGCCCTTTTTTTTCGATAGGTACAAACCCCCAGAGAGGACCAGAACTAGCTGGTCGAGGAAAAAAGGAAAAAAGCGAAGGCATTTGGGATCTTGACCCAGCCGGAACGGAAGAGGCGGAACACGCTTTCAGCGGCCAGCGCGCCCAGCAAGCCGTTAATTGCTAGTTGGTGAAAGTCCAACCGAGGTAAGAGCCAAGTCGCCTCGTAGCTGACAGGCAACTGGTGGAGAGATCCTAAGGTTGAAGCCCTGTGACAAAGTATCCCGTAAGGGAGCGAGCAAATCAGCGGACCGTAACATAAA
>NZ_RHHT01000092.1 GCF_003710985.1 Brevibacillus panacihumi | reverse complement strand
TCCATAATTACATGCTTCGCCCACTTCTCTGGAATGTTGATGGTTGAAAATCTAAGAATGAGTGAGCAAACGCGAGAAAACATTAATTTATAGTGGGAGAGTTAAGTCTTAATTTTGGTGAGGGCGCATCGTATAGCGAAAGTAAGAACCTACTTAGGAGGTAATTCAGCTATGCGTTGTGCGATATATGCTCGTGTCAGTACTGAACTGGATAGTCAGAAAGATAGTGTCAATCACCAGATTTCTTTCTTTAACCGATTTGTTGAGGAAAGAGAGTGGACAATTTACGATATTTATAAAGACGAGGGAGTTAGCGGAACCAGCATCAAGGGGCGCGCTGAAATTCAACGTCTAATGAATGATGCAAGAGCGAAGAAGTTCGATTATGTTCTGTTAAAATCCATCTCCCGCTTCGCCCGCGATATTCAAGATGGGATAAACATGAAACGGGAACTGGACGCATTAGGCATTGGGATGATTTTCATTGAGCAGAACATTGACACAAAGTCATCCGACGGTGAATTGATGTTTTCTATTCATCTTTCTGTTGCTCAACAAGAAAGTGAGCAAATTTCGAAAAGGGTGAAGTTTGGTAGACGTGAAAAAGCCAATAAAGGTAAGTTTAATGGTTCACTCCCTCCTTTTGGTTATAAAAGGAATGGGAATCGTCTTGAACTTGACTTGCAATATTCCTCGTTTGTGAAGGAGATATTTAACCTATATATTTACGAGGATTGGGGACTACAGAGGATTGCCAAACATTTAACTAAGCTTGGTGTACCGACACCAAGAACAGTAGCAAACGCAAAAAATGCAGGTGCCTTATGGCAACAAAGTAGCGTTAAGGTCATATTGACTAATCCCATATACACTGGGAATATGATTCAGAACCGCAGCGAAGTCATAAGCATTCGGAATAAAAGTCGAAGATGTCTACCACAGGAACAGCAAACCATTGTTGCCAATACTCACCCCGCCCTAATAACAAAAGATGAGTTTGAAGAAGTTCAAGCTAAGTTGGCGCATAAAGGTAAACGAAGAAGCAACGGTCAGGAAAGCTTGTTCGCTCATCTTGCCGTATGTGGGGACTGCGGAACAGGAATGCACTATAAAAATGATAGGAAGGCTTACCAATGTGGAAGATACGGTAAGTATGGGAAGGAGTTTTGTTCACATCACTTCATCAAGGCGGATAAATTATTATATGATGTGTTAATAGTTCTTAAGGAACTAACCGAAAAGGGTATCAATAAATCCAAATTAATCGAAGTTGCTAAAAAAGAAGCAGGGAAACAAACGGCAACTTACGACGTGGAACTAAAAGATATTAAAAAACGAATGCATCAATTGACAAAAAAACAAAGCACCTTGTTGGACTTACTGAATGACAATGAACTGACCAGAGAAGAATGGAAAGTTCAAAATGAGGTCATACGGAATGAACTCGTACATTTGACCACAAGAAGACAGCAACTGCAATCTTATGCTAGAAAAGAAAAAGACATGGAGAGCCAACTCCATGTCTTTGAAAAATAAGTATCCCAACTAATTCATCTTAACATTAAGGATGAGAAGATATTGAAGCAATTCATTCATAAGCTCATCCACAAAATTGAAGTGTTCGATAGCGATAGCATTAAGATACACTTCAATTTCTTGAATCCAAGTACCGAGATGGGGGCATAGGATTAATCCTGCCCCCGCCATTTTAGCAACACTGTACACTCCACATGTGTGGAGTAATCAGTGAGAACAGCCTATCGAAGTGCTCTTGCCAAATACAAGACAATAATCTGAGAAGTCATGTTATTCACAAAGCAACGCTGATAACATAAAGAATAACTTTACATTATTGACCAAATATCTCATCATTACAGTATATCCTTCATATAACACAATACGAGCAGGTGTTAAAAGATGCAAATCGAAAACTTACTTTATGACTTATCTAAAGCCAAAAATCCGACTCATATATTAGTATCATGGAGCAGAATGGGAACGAAAGTAAGTACTGCTAAAGCTATTATTGCGATCGATGACTACGAGAAAAGCTTTCTTCCTTCAAATATTGTAAAAACACTTTATTCAGATAATAATGATTTTGTTCCGTATTTCCAATCATCTAAGCTCTATTTTATTGATAATGAAATATTAAACAATATGCTGTCTTCACAAAATAATGTAGAGATTCCTATTGATTACTCTATTATGTTTGACACAAACTATGCGAGCTATATTCACCAATTTGTAAATAATCCTTCAAGTAATTTAAATAACGAAGTGTTTACATCTATTGCGTTGTTATTACGAGAGAATTATCAGTACGATTTTAATTTTTACTTAATCGAAAACTCAAAAAGTATGGACTTAAATTCAATTTATGATTTTAGTGATTTCATACAAAATCACAACGAAATATATCAGAATATAATAAGTCTTGAGTTGTTCAAAAGTATAGATAATACTCTCTTTAAAAATACAGGAAAACTAAATTACACAATTACAAAAAGCGAAGCAACTCAAAAAGCAACTGACCTTATTACTACACTTTTTTGTACTAAACAAGGGATTGAATACTTGCAAAATTTCACATTCATGCAGAAACAAATGACCTTATTTTTAATTGGAATGCTAAATATACAATTCTCAAGTAATAAAAGTCCGCAAAAAAAAATATATGACTTATTTGATTTTATGAATGAAAAAGTTGGAGTCTACTTTGAAAGAGAATCTATTGTCGCCCATAGATACTTCAAAGAAAAAGGGAAACTAAGAATTTTTAGAAAAATACAAAAAAACGGAGATACTACTAAGATTCTTGAAACAATAAATAATATTGCATGGGATTTTGTTACACCACGTGTTATGGAGTTTTTTATGAGATTTGGTGGAGAAGGAAAGTTCTTTCTGCCCTTTATACTCTCTCATGATGCAGGTCTTAAAGAAATCTTACAACTCTTCAACGTCAAAGCTTGTTTAATTGACGAACATCTAGGATTTATTCCAGTTCCATCAATTAATACGCAAGATTATTATGAATCAGAGAATTGTACGATAGATTTTGAATCGTACTTTTCTAAAGAGAATAAATCAAAAAGAGCAACAACATTAAATAAAAATAGGGAAGTAATAGACCAGCTTATTAATGAAGAATGCAATAAACTAATTGAGACGATTTCGAAACCAAAGTAACATAATAAGATTTACCCGATACCGATACCTGATAACTAATTTACGCCGTAAGTGGGATCAGACTTCAATTCTGATCCCTAAATCAATCACTTGACATATAACATAGTTTGGATAGTTGTCTAAAATTATCTTTGCATGATGTTCGATAGGAGAGTGTGCCTTCTGTTAACTTCGCTTCGAAATTATATTGTAATACTTATTATTGTTCTAAGTATATTTATTTATTTTTATTTCCACCCATCAAATAGCTCTCAAACCGACATCTTAAAAACATTAATCAGCACTATTCTCGGGGGATTACTGACGGTATTTGTAACTTTTCGAGTGAACACTTACAATGCACAACAAAAGTCAGCTCTAGAGAAGAAAAAGGACATTTATATTCCAATTGAAGAAGAACTGAAAAGAATTTTGAAACAAAATGAAAAAGTGACTTACTGGGGAAGTTTAAGCAAATCTTTCGATTTTCCTGAAATCGACAAGCAGTTAGAGCGCTCTTATGTGTTTCTACCTAAAAAGTTAAAAAAAAGATTGCTTGATATTAAAGGTCTGGTTGAAGAACTAAAATCAATTAATCATTATAGTATCGCTGAGAATGTAATACTAAATAACTTTGAAAAAGCCCTGAAAGTATGCTACGGAGAAAAAGGGGTTGTAAAGTATGAGAATCCAGATGAGGGCATTTTCCATTATGAATTCCCTAAGCCATACGAAATTCTAAGATATGAACTCGCAACTCGAAAAACTATTGATAGTATGATCGAAAGTCCCTATGAAAACATTCAATTTTACGAAAGCATCTTAAATAGCTATGATGAGCCCCTCATAATTGAGTTGCCTGAACTATACGAGGACAGAAGCATAGGAGAAGGTGAATTCATTGCTGAGTTCTTTGACTTTTCAGATGAACTTTACGAGCATGAACAAATCAAATTCAAGCGTGAAATATATGAAGAAATCATACAGGAAATAAATGGTGCCTTAAAAGAACTCATGATTATCTTTAAATACATCAATACTAAATATGAACAAGATAAATATTGAACCATCTCGCAGTAAGAATTCTATGTTTGCTGACAAAAAAGCGGCGATTTGCCGCTTTTTTAAATAATGGAATCGTAAATTTTGAATATTTATCTATTAATTGATCTGATACAAGCTTCATCATTAATTTTAACAATAATTATTACTATTAATTTCAAGAATATCGAATAGTTTAATCTATGTAGCTCATCGTCATTTGTTTGTGTTCCATGTAAGTAGCTATTACGTAAATCTAACGAATTACTAAACTTAGATTTGTTTAAGTGATAATCGAAATAATCTTGCTCATTTTTAGTAAAAAGTTTGTTAACAGTGAAAAATACGTTTTCATTAATAAGTATATCAATCTCATCTCTTAATTTTGGAGTGCAATTCCAATAACTGATTACTTCATTGTAATACATGTCAGCAATTAGATTTATCCTAACTGGATTTGTAAATCGCAAATATCCATTTTTGTCTTCTTCAACTAACTGATTATTGATAAGCCATTCAATACGATTGATCTGATACTCCTGAAAATCATTCAATTTAACTCTTTCATTACTTAATAATTGATAAAAGTTATCATATTTTTCACCCAATCTCGGTAAATAAAATATTGTGCTCTGGTCGGAAAAAAGAAGGTTTGAAGCAATATCAAAAATGCCTTGGACGGGATACACATATTTTTTTTCAATACAACTATTGCAGTCCTTGAAGAAGGTATGGGACGAGGATACCTGTAATAATTCTTGATCAATCATACCATCTTCCAAATAGAGGTTATATTGCTTTAAGATTCGGTCAATTTCTGGTAATATTGCTCTACACTTTTCAAATTCAGAGGACGCATCTGTTGGCATCTTTACTATAAAATTGCTAATTCCAAATTCTTTGGATAAATACTCCATAAAGAACCATTCAATCATATCTTCTATCCTAACATGATAACTATTTAATACTTGCACATAACTTTGCATTTGAATTGTTGCCATCATATCCTTATGTCTAAATGCTGAAGAGATATTATAAAAATGTTGTGATCTAGTTATAAGAATTCTTTCGAAAGTTCCTATTTCATTTGATAGATTGACTAAATTTAGCCTCATTTGTAAATCAAAAAACTCAAAAATATAGATAAAGTTATTCCATAAGGTATTGAAATCCAGATTATCTTCAATCCAACTTCGACTTACACTACATTCGGAAATTAAACCATTTCGACTATAAATAACTGCTTCTTCTTGATCTGCAGGGTATTTTATTGTCACACCTGTTTCAATTCCATTTTTTCCATCAAATATCTTATCTATTTCTTCTTTGTACCTTCGTCTAGCTTTTAACTTAAGCCTATCTCCGATTTTTAATTCGTTATTACTCGGGAAGTTAACAATCATTTCAAGATGATTAATATTTGGACGTTCCGATTCGATATAATTTAGCACTATTATATCTTTATCGTTATCTGTTAATGAATTGGGCAAAAATGTTATATCCCCCTTTTCACTGTTATAAATATATTTGTGGAGTAAAATTTCTGCACCTTTACTATCTTGTAACATATGATCACGTAAAACTTCATCGAAATTATCTACTGTTCTCTTATATTTTAAAATTACCGAGTAATGAAAATTGCTTTCTTTTAAGAGGTTTCCAAATTCCACGTTTTCAATGTGTTTATAAATATTGTATCTATCTATTAACTCCCAAAAATCTTCTTTATAAATTATGTCAACTTCTTGTTTTTGGCAAGTAAGAAAT
>NZ_RHHT01000091.1 GCF_003710985.1 Brevibacillus panacihumi | reverse complement strand
CTGGGCGCGCTGGCCGCTAAGGGAGTGTTCCGCCTTTTTCCATTGCGCCTAGGTCAAGATCCCAAATGCCTTGCGCTTTTTTTCCCTTTTTCCGCGACCAGCTTTTCCTGGTCCCCCTTCCACCTTTCGTGGGCTTCTCATGGAGATTCTTATTGATTACCAATAATCTCCTGCACCCGCCCTACTTGTCCATCCTCGAGGCGCACTTTGATTCCATGCGGATGCGTCGCGGAATTGGTGAGAATATCCTTGACGATCCCGCGCGTTCGTTTCCCTGTTCGCTGATCCTGCTTCAATACAATATCTACTGCCAGACCGGGAAAAATATCTTTGCGGTTTTTGCCATTCATGCTTTCTCCCTCTCTTTCTACATACTAATGTAGATTACCATTCTTTCTCTCCACCTGTGATATAATCGACGGACAAACTATGACTTTTTACGGAGGAATTCCATGTTATCTTTTGAAGAAAAACTGGCGATTATCGAATCGTTTCCACAGCTCACCCGCAACAATGTCTCCCTCAAGCGAGTCAACTTCCACTACGAGGATAGCCTGCACGACAAAAAGACGGTTGTCTATCACCTTCATCCGAATGGCAATGGCTACGTATACGCCGCCTATCTGAAGGGCTACCAAA
Organism: Brevibacillus panacihumi; assembly: GCF_003710985.1. Lineage (GTDB taxonomy): Bacteria > Bacillota > Bacilli > Brevibacillales > Brevibacillaceae > Brevibacillus > Brevibacillus panacihumi. The sequence goes on along the minus strand of NZ_RHHT01000091.1, from coordinate 11,381 downwards.
AGGATGTCAAAGGCTATGTCAACATCCGCGATTTCTCGGCTGACGAGCTGCGCGCGGTCATCGAGGCCTCGATCCAGATGCTGTCTACAAAACGGGAGCCCGTCGTCCATGCCGCTGCCGAGGATGCCCCGGTAGAAGAAATCTGGACTGATGAGCAAAACCGCAAGCTGGTGCTGCAGCAGGAGGATTCCCTCTGGAACGTCTACCATGGACTGAATCTGGAGGCTTCTTTTGAGTCCTACAAGGAAGCATCCCAATACTTGATGGAAGAGGGCTTTTCCCTACAGTCATAGGCATTCGCACCCCCGGTTAAACGTTCATTTTTCCCTCACTGATTTTAGATTGGATAAATATTTCTGATGTGGTACACTTCCACCTATCTAGATGTGAATCTCCATAGTGATCGCAACGAACGGGGGAAACAAACCGCATGATGAAATACCGCAATACCTTGATTCACAATATCCAGAAACAATTGGAGGCCTGGTTGGAACAAACTGGGCCTGTTCCTCATGAGGATCTCTATCGTTTCCTCCATTCGCTGAAAGGCACAGCAGGTACAATCGGGCTGCAGGATTTCTCCGATGTCTCCCATACGCTCCTGGTTCAAATGGATCAGATGGCTCCGAAGGATTGGCATACCAATGAATGGCGGCCTTTTCTCATGGAGTTGATCACGCTCTCCTACGAGCTCCGTCTGGACCAGGAATTGCTTCTAAACGATTCGGTCGGAGAACGGGAGAACCGATACGACCAGCAGCCTCTCTTGCTGATCCTGGACGATGATGTCACGTTGCTGATGTATCTGAAAGAAGAATTGGAAAAATTGAATTGGTCTGTCATCGCGACTGTCTATCCCCATAAAGCATTGGACTATTTCCATGACATGCACCCGGATTGCCTGATCGTGGATCTCAACATCCCGGAGACGGGCGGTTTCCAGGTCATGAAAACGCTTGGCGAGAAAATAAAAAAACAGTATGTCCCGACAACTGTCATCAGCACCGACTCTGATCGGGAAACGCGTTTTCGCGCATACCGTCTCGGGGCGGACGATGTCATGTGCAAGCCTCTCGATGTGGAGGAGCTGGCGATCCGCTTGGAACGCCAGCTTCGCCGCAAGCGCTGGATCGATCGGATTCTGTTTCTCGACGAGCTGACCGGGGCCTACAATCGCAACTCGCTTCAGCAAACCTACGAGCGATTGCTTCACGAAGCTCTGCGCGCGGCTTCTCCTCTTTCGCTCGCTTTTTTGGATATCGATCACTTTAAACAGGTGAATGACCAATACGGGCATCTGATCGGAGACGACGTGCTGGCGCGCTTTGCCAACTTCGTCCAGTCATCTGCGCAAAAACACGATATTTTGTTTCGCTACGGCGGTGAAGAATTTATCCTGTTGATGCCCCAAACTGCCCAAGACGCGGCCAAGCACTATCTGGAGACGATGCTTGCTGCCTTTTGCCAGCTCACGTTTGAATCTGCTAATGGCCCCTTTTCGCTCAGCTTTTCCGCAGGAGTCGTCGAAATTATGGCCCCGGAGAAGCCGTTGTCCTATTGGCTGGAGCTGGCTGATGATGCCCTGTACAAAGCAAAAAAATGTGGCCGGTGCCGCATCGAATCACCTGAATATACGCAATTGGCTGAAGGCGGCACAGTCAAGCTGAAGGTAGCGATCATCGATGACGATGCCATGATTCGCACCATGCTGGCGGAATCGGTGAAAGCCTGCTTCGAAGGCTGGATTACGGCAGATACCCAGATGTTTCGGGATGGGGAAGCCTTTTTGCAGAGTGACTGGCACAGCGGACCGGAGCCTTACCTGGTCATCCTGGACGGGATGATGCCGAACATGGATGGCATGGACGTGCTTCAAGTCATCCGAAGCTCGCCCTATACGAAAAAATACACCGTCATCATGCTGACCGGACGGACCGAAGAACAGGATATTGTCAAGGCATTGCAGCTTGGCGCCGATGATTACATGACCAAGCCTTTCAACCTGCGTGAGTTGGAAGCGCGTATCAAGCGTCTCATCAGACGCGTCGTATAATGATGCTACATGGAATTGGAGAGAGAAAGAAAATGGCAACCATACTTTTGGCAGAGGACGAAGCAGTCCTGCGTATGCTCATCTGCGATACGCTGGAGGACGAGGGACACAAGCTGGAGGTGGCCTGTGACGGCGAGGAAGCACTGCAAAAAATCGGACAGCGGGATTATGACCTGATCATCCTGGATCATATGATGCCCAAGCTGACCGGTCTGGACGTATTGAAGAAGATCAAGCAAATGCCGGACAAAACAGCTACGAAGGTATTGATTCTCTCCGCCAAGAGCCAACATTCCGATCAGGAAATCATGCGTGCGGCTGGAGCGGATGATTTCATTCCCAAGCCGTTCAGCCCCCTGGAACTGGCCCGCAAAGTCGAGGAAATGCTGGCATGACCTACTCTCAACAACTTCGGAGAAAAAGCATCACGCGGCGTTTCATGTCCATGATGCTGATCTTTCTCTTCCTGCTGATCGCCGGGGCATCGATTGTGCTGTATATGAATTACAGCGCTTTTTCTCACTATCAAACGGCCATTAAAAATTCGATGGAAAAACAAAAGCTGATCGATCAGCTCGTAGATCACACCTCTCTCATCTTCTTTCGTGCGAGAGGCTATTATGCGTTCCTGAATGAAAGCGAATATAATGAGCTTTTTAACGAGAAACGGCAAGTAGAAGCCTTGATCCAATCCTTCAATCAGCTCCCCCTGAACACACAGGAAGCCGCGATGGTGCAGCAGATTGAAGAGTTTGTAGACGATTTTTTCACTGATATCTTTCCTCTCGCATCCAGTTATGCGAGGGCTGGAGACTATGAATCGCTGCGAAAGCTCTCCTCCAGCGGGATCAACGAGGAAGTCAATGACCTGATTCGCTATGCTTCCGCCTATCAGATCCAGAGCCAGCAGCTGCTCACCGATCAGAATCGTACCCTTTTTGCAAACCTGTCACGGCAAAGCTCGTGGTTTCTTCTCTACATCGTGCTGGTGCTGATCATCGCCCTCTATGTGGCACACCGGACCTCACGCGATATTGGCGTTCCTCTGGGCAGAATCTCCACCCAGGCCGAGCGCTTCGCCCAAGGGGAAGCCGTCCATCTGCAGGACTTGGACCGTACGGATGAGATCGGCACTCTTGCGCGGTCGCTGGATTACTCGATGCGGCAGATTCAGGCGAAGGAAGAGGTCCTGGTCGCACAAAACGAAGAACTGCAAGCGCAGCAGGACGAATTGATGATGCAGCAGGAGGATCTGCAGGACGCGCTCGCCCAGATGGAGGCGAAAGAGCGCTATTTGCAAAAGCGCAACCAGATTATCCAGTCTTTGAGCAACACCCTGAACAAACAGGAGCTGCTGCACAGCATCGTGATCAATACGACACAGGCGATGAATGCCGATAAAGGGATTGTCGTCCTTTTGAATGACGAACGGGACAGCGCCACTCTGGGTCTGTCTTCGGAAAGCTTCGCCTCGTTTCAGGAAGGCTTCGAGCACGGCCCGCTCGTCCGCCTACAGGAGACAGGCATGCCGTACCTCCTCACAAGGGAGAGCACCATGTCGGAACGCAGTTTTTACGAAGGACATTCCATGACTGCCGAGCTTTATATACCCGTTCTCAATGCAACGGATCAAGTCGTGGCCTGTATTGTTTTTGCCCGGATCGACCGGACCTTCTCCCCTCAAGACATCGAAACCGCGACGGGGCTGGCCAAGCAGATCTCGCTTTCGTTGGACAAGCTGGCGATGTACGAAGAGGCGGAAAAGCAGCGTCAAATGACACAGGATATGCTGGATACGATTCAGGAAGGTGTGCAGCTCATCGATTTGCAGGGAAATACGCTGCAAGTAAACCGTACGTTTTGCGAATTTCTGGGATACGATCAGTCCTCCACTCTGCCTCACACGCAGCTAGAGGACTTCCTCGCCCGGTTGGAGATGCTTGCGGAAGACCACGAACGAGTGACCCAATTTGTAAAAGCCGCTGTGCGCAATGAGGGCTTACTACCCGCGAGCAGCTTTGTCTTTGCCATTACCTATCCGCAGAGACGGCAGATTCAGCTCTATGCGGAGCCTTTGTACCGAAGCCAGGAAAAGTGGAGCACTCTTCTGGTCTACCGCGACATTACGAGGGAATACGAAATTGACCGGATGAAGTCCGAATTCGTCAGCACCGTGAGCCATGAGCTGAGGACCCCGCTCGCCAGCGTCCTAGGGTTTGCGGAGCTTATGCTCAACAAGGAATTGAAGCCCGAAAGACAGCAGCGCTACGTGTCTGCCATTTATCAGGAGGCCAAGCGCCTGACCGCCCTGATCAATGATTTTCTGGACTTGCAACGCATGGAATCCGGTCTGCAAAGCTACCAGAGGGAGCCAGTTGCGATCGATTCGCTCGTCCAGGAAGTGTTTGCTCTGTACCAGGTACAGTCGTCGCGCCATACGTTTGCCCTGGATCTGCAAACGCCGCAGGTTCTTGTAGAAGGGGACCGAAACAAGCTTCGCCAGGTGATGACCAACCTGATCAGCAATGCTGTCAAGTACTCCCCGCTTGGCGGTGAAGTGCGAGTCACCTGCCGCGAAGACGGGGTTCGTCTCCTGATCGATGTTGCGGATAAAGGGCTCGGCATTCCGTCAGATGCCCTGCCGAATCTCTTCACCAAGTTTTATCGGGTGGACAATTCCGACCGGAGAGAAATCGGCGGGACTGGTCTTGGCCTTGCGATCGTCTCGGAAATCGTGGCCATGCACCAAGGAGAAATTGCCGTCGCGTCTGAATCGGGACGGGGCAGCACCTTTACGGTCAGTCTCCCCCTTTTCCAGCAGCCGACGGTCCAACGATCCGATAGCCTTGGAAGCGAAGTCTCTCTTTCGGGAACACCGGAAAAAGGACAGGTGGTCATTATCGAGGACGACCCCAACCTGTCCGAGCTGCTTCGTGAAGAACTGATTGGCTCGGGGTTCACCGTCCATTCGTACTCCCAGGTCAACCAGGCTTTGGGCGCCATCGAGGAGCTGAAGCCGGATGCTGTCGTGCTGGATCTGGTCCTAAAGGACGGCGAAAACGGTTGGGAAGTCATCGAGCGCATGCAGATGCGGCCTGAATTGCAGACGATCCCGATCATCATCTCCAGTGCCTTCGAGGAGCAGAAAAAGGCATTCGATCTGGGGGCTGTCCGCTATCTGACCAAGCCATATCATCCAGATTCGTTGTCGAAAGCCATTCTGTTGGCCATTGCCGATGCAGAAGCAGGGGGACAAATCCTGATTCCCGACCATGAGCAAGAAAAATCACGAGGGGAGTAGCTCCCCTCTTCTTTTTTACCCTTTTGCTGGGAGTCCAGAATAATCTTGGTATAAAGTTATGGGTTTGCTCACACATTAATAGAGGTACATGGTTTATCTTTACGAACGATGCCCCGCGAAGGAGGAGTTCACTGTGTATTTCTCAAAGAAAGCGGCAGTCCCGATCGAAGAAGAAGAAACAGACATATGGGCTTGCACCACAGATGGTTGTTCCTGCTGGATGAGAGAGAATTTTTCCTTTGAAAAAAGCCCCACTTGTCCCTTTTGTCAGGGTGAAATGACAAGGGATACCCGCATGCTCCCCGTATTGGCCAATCACACCAAGCGCACCACTTGATCTTCGTATTTACCCTTGTCGGAACTCCTTGTCTTCCCTACAATAGACATACGATGGACACGAGGAGTATGCCGATGAACAGGAAGGAAATGGAAAACCAAGTCATTCAAGCGTATCAACGAGACGAGGGAATGATGATACTCGTTTTCGCCCAGTGGTGTGTCAATCATGGCCTGGATGCTCGTGACTTGTATCGCCGCGCCTATCCCAACCAGGGCGACAATCCCCTGCTGGCCCAAATGCTGGAGAATACGGTTCCCAAGGAGGAATCCGAGGAAATCCCTCACGCCACATTACTGGGAGTTCTCTCCCTGTTTGGCAATGAAGATCTGGCATTTGTCGTCAGCGAAGAAATCGAAGGTCTGCAAAAACAGCAGAAATGATTCTGGCAGGTGAGATCACATGGCACTCAGTCCATGCCGATTTCACCTGCTTGTCTTTTGCAGCGCCTATTCTTTTCTTTGATCAAAGGTCATGTGAAAATGGGTGCTTCGATCCGAAGACTCACAGCTTATCGTACCGGCATGCCGTTCAATGATTTCCTTGCATACATACAATCCAATCCCCGTCCCCAGTTCTTTTGTCGTAAAAAACGGCTCGAAGATAACCGGTAAAATATCGGGTGGAATCGGGACTCCGTTATTCGATATAGAGATGCTGGCTTCTTGCTCGTTTTGGAAAGCTTCGATATGGATCAGCCGCTCTCCTGATACTCGCTGCAAGGCATCCAGCGCATTGGAAATAATGTTGATCAAAACCTGTTTGATCTCATCTCTGTTGCCAGTCAAGGCAAAAGAAGGATCGATCGCACACGCGGTCTGCGAATTGACATCAACAATCGTTGGATATAAAAAGGCCAATATATCTTCAATCAGCTGCGCCACATTGAACGTCTCAATCCGCCTGGAGACGGCAGCCGAGCCTTTTTTGGAGACGAGCAAAAATTGGGAAACCCGATAATTGAGCTGGTATAATTCATTTTCAATAATGTCGAGATAGGGCAGATCAGGATGATCTTCTTTGAGCAGCTTGGAAAAGCCGATGACAGATGTCAGAGGATTGCGGAATTCGTGTACAAAACTGGATGCCATTTGGCCCAGGATGGTCATCCGGTCTTTGTGAGACCGTTCGATGAACATCTGCTTCTTATCCAGGTCCCTGTCCTTCAATTCGGTGTATTTGGAAACAGCGTGGACCAGGAAAATGTCAAAACATTCGTTAATTTTCATGAGAACGGGCAACATGAGAGCGGCGGGTACTCCGCCCTCCTGCAAAGAGTCGAGGATCAGCCTGCGGCCCATGCAGACGTTATGTACAAAGTCCCCAATGTTGATTTGAGCCCGATTGCGTTCACAAGCCACCCGATAGGCCAGCTCCTGAATGTTCTCCTCCGTTACGGTCCCGCGAAAATACCCAATTACCATACGATACATAGCTTGTCCATTTAAGTGAATCCGGTCTTTGAATGGGTCGTGTTCAGACTTGACGATCTGGTTTTTGAACTGTTCCACGATCTTTGCTTCCTGTGCCTCAAGAAACTCTGTCAATGGATCCATGAACAACCGCTTTCACCCCGTATGTAATAAGGTTATATTTTCTCCATTATTATACATTTTCTACTGAACTACAACAGGACAACTCTACAAAAAAAGAAGGCTTCAACGTCGCCTTCTCTTCTTCGCTATAGTTTCACGATCGTCAAGGTAGCGCCAGCTCCGGTCTGGAGCACAGCTTCGCCGTCGAATCCATACACTTGCAGGGCAATCTCATCTCCTGCAGCCAATGAAGCCAGAACTGTATTGGTGAAGGAAAATTGCTCCCCGCTGGAAGCGATAACCGTCGGGATGTAGGGCTCTTCATTGATCATGATTCGGGCATGGATGGGCAGGGGTTCTGTAAATTGAATCACATAGGTGATCAGGTAATTTCCATCCACCGGAACGGTAAAGGCGGTATGCTCCTCATCGGTGAAGATCCCTTGCAGCACCTGATTGTCGGACAGCGGGATCGGAATGCCCTCTTTTACGACGCGCAAAATCGCACCTCTTGTATTGGCGCCAAATCCATTTATCGCCATGACTGGTTCCAGTTCGCTTGCTCCGAAGTCCTCCCTGGCTATATGAATCTCCTCTTCCTCGTCTTCTTCGCTAGGTCCAGTCTCCACCACTCCGGAAAATAGCTTGACCGGACCTCGCTCCTCAGACCGTTCAGGCAACTGCAGCAACGTCTCCAGCCTGGATTGCAGCAGCATTTCCAGACGAATCGCCGTATTGAGCGTCTCCTTCACGCTAGTGTCGATCGTCATCAATTCATCCATGGTCACTTCAGACTCATATCCTGCCCCCGGCAGCGTCCCCAAGGCAAATTTTATCTTATCCCCTTCGACCGCCAGGATCTGTGTCAGGCTTAGCTGCTCCATCGCCATCGCGGACAGAAGCAAATTGACGGCATCGTCCCGCGTAATCGTTATTTTGGGATCGATATTTGGAATACCGGGAATAGACACATCTCTCCCTCCTCTCTATGCACATGTCTTCTCCACGATACTTAACGGCGACCGGACTCTTTCTTTTTGCTCCCCGGTACGACGTCGTTGTGAAGCCAGGGCCTTTTTGCAGGCGGAGCTGTTTGGATAGGAGGATTTGTCATTCGTGCGTCCTGGCCGTATTCCGCCAATCTTCGAATCACGTTGTTCATCCGTCTGGATCCTTCCGCTGAAAAAAGGGGCTGCGACTTCCAAACAGAACCCCATTCTCCCAGCGCCTTGCGAAAGGAGCGCTGTTTTTGCTGCAAATCGTCAGAGGCAAGAAGCTTTTTCTTTTCTTTGTCACTCCATGCGTCCCCCTTTCTCGACAGCAGGCGCAGCAATTCCTCCCCCTGCTGCACGCACACCAGGAGCAGATGTTCCAATCGTTCGATGTCTGCTGCCTTCGCTTTCTCTGTGCTCAGTCGGACCAGCCAAAAGCTGAAAAAGGAGTAGGTGGACGCAAGAAGCCCAAAGGCAGAAGCCGCCGCATTCGTCTGCTCCCGTGTCAGGTATTCTGGGGAAAGATGTGTTGTCTGGGCATTCCGGCGGAGCGTTTCATGCGCCATGAAGCATTGCCAGCGCCGATACGTCGCAGATTGGTAGGCAAGGATCGCTTCCAGCCATGCACGATAAGAATCCAGCCAGCGAACAAAACGGGGCAAGGAGAAGGTTTCGGGCGGTTGAGAGGTATGCAGCCATGAGGCGAGGTGCAGTGCTTGCGCCGTCATGAGGGTTGTTGCAGACTTTTCCAAAGCAATCGAGGATTCCAAGAGACCGATGTTTGCCCCTGACGCTCCTTCTTCTCTCCCGAAGTCTGCCGCCCGCCGCAGAGCTTCCGATAGACCCCGTGCAAGGAAAGGGTTACTCCTCTTCTGTGTCATCTTGCCCGCCGAGTTTCCCGTCCAGCTCCATGATCTGGTCGAGCTTGAATTGCAGCAAAATTTGTTTGCCGACCATGGTCCGCAGCATCCGCTCGACACTCCGGTTCATCTGGATCATATCCTCCAACGACACATGATCCCGCTCCAAGAGGCGCTGCATGTTTTCCCCCTCGGCATTCAGGATTTGCGACAGGCTGATTTCATCCATTGCGACCGAAGCTAACAAAAGGTGAATGACTTCCTCCCGCTTCAGATCGATGCGAGGCGTAATGTCGGGAATGTTGGGTAATGACATGCGGGGTTGCCCTCCATTTCACAAAGGTCATAGCTTCGTTGCTTGTCCGAAGATCAGCATATCTGCAGATTTTCCGCCGGCTATTACTACCAACGTATTTCTTTCCCGGCGATTTTATGATGAGGAAAAAGCAGTTCCTTTACGATTCCTGGGCAAATACGCCGTAGGCTTTCTCTGTTCTGGGAATTTTTGTAATGTACAGCACGCCGGGAATTTCTTTGCCTCCGCTGTAAGTGCCTCCTGCCAACGTAGACGGCGAATAGATGGTCTCTACCCGAATATGGTCCGGATACTCCTGGACGGTACTGATCATCCTATTGGGCTCGGCCAACAGCAAATAGGTATGCTCCCCCTGGTGGAAGACATGCAGGCCGCCATCTTCTTCGCCTAATTTTTGCTCAAAGTACGCCCTGGCTTCAGGGGGAGTCCCGTCCTGCAGGTGAACCAATGTCTGCGGAACGCTTTGGGGATATTCTTGTGATGAACAGCCAAAGAGCACGATACATGCCAGACTACAGATGCAGAGAAGTATTTTTCCGTTCATTCGTTTCCCCTCCTTCAAGGGGTTAGACGAGTGGAGAAGGGGTTAGTTTCGCTTTCCATTTCCATGCAGGATGACGGTCTTACTCTCTGCATCCCAGGTTGCTTGCAGATCTAACGCTTCGGCCAATTCACGCGCAGGCGTGTAGGATATGCCGTTTACGTTGTGGGCAGTCACTTCTCGACCATTTACTTTCACGCCTTTGGTCAGCGGGTCCCATTCTACCTTGCCCCCTGCTCCTTCAGCCACAGCTCGCAGCGGCAGATACGCAACCCCTTCATGGAGGGCGCCGGTGGCGGGCAGTTCGATCTGAATGGCGCACCTGGGCAAAGCGTCTTCCCGTACAAGCGAATCGTCGGTCAATAATCGCTGGACATCTTTTTTAAAGTTCTCCCAGGCCATGACGGCTGTCACGCCGAAGCAAGCGAGGGCCTCCTGATTGGTGACAAAAAAGGCCGGACAGTTTTTCCCCGTTACGTCGAAATGCCGCCACAGCCTGTCCACGCCCCATCCGTATTGTTTCAGGATATGGCTTGCCAGCTCCACTGTCTTTCGGTACACCTCGGAAAAACGTCCATCCGCGTTGACGCACATTTCGATGCCAATCGTGCAGTTGTTCGGATAGCTGCTCAGCCTGTTCAGCGCATCCTGCTTATAGGATTTTGCGCCGACGTGGTACGCCATCTCATTTTCCGGCAGACAGCGAATGATCTGCCTGTCATCTACGATATAATGAGCGCTTGCGATCGTGGTCGGCTTGTTGAAGTAGTTCCGATTCGCCATAGCGTTGGCGCCGCTCGATTTGTTCGCCGTCCAATGGATGACCACGCCTTTGGGGCGAATGGTTTTCCCGGGACGCGCGTTTGGATTGGTCAAAAAACAGTCCGTGATCTGCATCATTCCTTCTCCTTCCTCGTCGATCGCTCTGCCTTGGCCTGAATCTCCGAGGACACCAGCTTGACTACAGCCTTGGGCAGCGGCCATCCTGCCCGGAAGGCATTGGCAGTCAGACTGGTCCACGTATGGTAGATCAGTCCAAACGTGACGCCGAAGAACAAAAAGCCCGGCGTTCCCACCACCCGATCCAGCAGGTTGGCGACAGCCGGCAGAGCAAACAAAAACAAGGTCCGCGGAATCCGGCTCAACCCGTACTCGGAGGAGTAGGTCAGGTCTTTTTTCGCGGCGTACACTCCTGTCATCCAATCCAGTGCGATCATGACCAGCAGGACGATCAGAATATCGCGCCGTTCGCTGCCGTACAGATAATAAAAAACGGGAGCCATCGTGGCTCCCGTTGACATCGCCCACCCATTCGCGGGCGTGAGCAGAGTGTCAAAAGACTGAAAAAACCTCATGTGCAGCTCCCTCCTTTTTTGTGCAAAGACTTGGAAACCCGCGGTCTTGCATGGTGGTCTGCCAGCTCTTGTGGAGGGGAGGAAACCAGCT
>NZ_RHHT01000090.1 GCF_003710985.1 Brevibacillus panacihumi | reverse complement strand
GGCGGCATCAGTATGAATTGTACGGAATGGAAGGGTTAGAAATCCGAATCAAGAATAACCGGTATTCCCCTGAATTAAAGCTTCAAGCGGTTCAAGATTATTTGTCGGGGAAGTATTCACAATATGAACTCATCGATACATACAAAATTGCAAGCCGAACTCAGCTCAGAAGCTGGATTGCCAAGTATAATAGTCATAGCAGCTTTAAATCGGTTAACGAGGGAGCATCGGCTATGACCAAAGGACGTTCTACTACGTGGCAGGAACGAATTGATATCGTGCTTTACTGTATGGCACATAAGCGCAACTATGGGAAAACAGCAGCGCAGTTTAATGTTTCCTACAACCAAGTGTACCAGTGGGTCAAGAAGTACGAGAACGGCGGACAAGATGCGCTTCAGGACGGGCGAGGACGGAAGAAAGCGTCTGAGGAGTTAACCGAGGCCGAGCGTCACAAGCTGGAGATGAAGAAGCTGGAATATGAAAATGAACGGCTTAGAGCGGAGAATGCGTTTCTAAAAAAGTTGAAGGAAATTCAAAGGAGGCGAGTTTGAGCAGACATCGACGGAGGCATGTGTATGTGGCCATACAAGCGGTACATGAAGAACAAGGGTTTAGCGTGCAGTTGTTGTGTGAGGTTGCACAGATTCAGCGCTCCAGTTATTACAAGTGGGTAAACCACAAACCCAGCCCGCAGGAACAAGAAAACGAGCAACTGACGAAGGACATGCTGACCCTTCATGAGCAGGTGCGCGGCATCTACGGCTACCGGCGGCACACTGTCCAGCTCCGTCGTCAAACAGGCAAACCCATTCATCACAAACGAATTCGGCGGCTCATGACCCTCGCAGGGATCCAGTCGGTAATCCGTAGGAAGAAAAAGCAATACCCGCGTTCCGCTCCACAGCATATTGCCGAGAACTTGCTAGGCCGCAAGTTCCATGCTGAAGCGCCCAATGAGAAGTGGCTGACCGATGTAACGGAGTTCAAATATGGACATAGTCAGAAAGCTTACCTCAGCGCCATCCTGGACCTCCATAGCAACAACATTATTTCCTATGTGCTCGGGCATTCGAACAACAACAAACTCGTATTTAAAACGCTGGACCAGGCGCTTGAGGCTACGCCGGGCGCTACTCCTATGCTTCACAGTGACCGGGGGTTTCAATACACCTCGACGGCTTTTAAGAGGAAACTGGACAAAGCAAACATTACCCAAAGCATGTCACGTGTTGGCCGTTGCATTGACAACGGACCAATGGAATCTTTCTGGGGAACCTTGAAATGCGAGATGTATTACCTGACTACATACAACTCGTTTGAAGAGTTGAAGAAGGACATCGATACCTATATCCACTTTTACAATAACGAGCGATTACAGGCAAAGTTAAACGGCCTCAGTCCCACGGAATTCAGAACTAAGGCCGCTTAAAACTTTTACTTATTTGTACTGTCTACTTGACGGGGTGCAGTTCA
>NZ_RHHT01000009.1 GCF_003710985.1 Brevibacillus panacihumi | reverse complement strand
GTTCTCTACTCTACACCCTGATTCGCTTCTACGAACCGGCTGCTTTTGGACGCGGTTCCGCCTTTGGAGTGTAGCCGGCCAGGATGCCCCCTAGCAAAGATCCCAAGCCTCACGGCTCCGAAACCCCACATCTTTCTATTGCAGCAAATCACGAATCCCCGGCTTCAGCAAATTCATAAACTGATGGCGTGGAATGGTGAAGGCCGGCATTCCAGCTGCATAGGGAGCAATTTCATACTGCCCGAAATGAATGAGCAGAGTCCCGTTTTTAAAAGAGAAGCCCTGGTTATTCGATATTCCCTCAAACCAATATGGCAGCTTATTGCCCGTTTTCCGCTCTTCGGTCTTGATTTGTTGCGTGATCAGATTGTTCAGTACGTTTTTATAGTCGTATCCAGGCTGAAACAGTTCAGACAGTTGCAGATTATGGGTCTTTTCCAAATTGGGGACGTTGAAGTATTGCACATCCGCCATGCCATGCGCCCCGCCTGTATAGGTGTACGTCGTAACCCCAAAGGAGAGCAGTTTACCTGTGGTATACACCTCGTAGGAAATATCGAGAACATGGGGACGCATCTCCCAGCCCTCTTTTTTTGCGAGTTCGGCATCCCGTTTGCTTTGCTGCTGAACGGTTTTCAGCGATTCAGCTGCGTGCTTTTCGAGCTCCGCATTCAATTGCGCCTGATACGTTTTGTCCGCAAGCCCGCTAATCAGAGGGATCGTGATTCTCGCTTCGTATTCCTTGGTCGTGAAGTTGGTTGATTTGGGAGTGAAAACGATGCTTGCCCCCTGCTGTGAACCTGAAGCGGCGGGAGCGGAGAGTGCCGGAGCGTTCGCAGCAGCCAGAGCGGGATTGGAGACAGCACCGAGAATCAGGATGGAGGTCAGCAGACTGGACAACAAGGATTTGCGAGGGTTCATAGGGACGTTCAATCCTTTCTTTGGGATGAAGAATCAGCTTCTATCGCTATCATACTACAAACCTTCTTTTCCACCGAAAGGGAAAAAGTTATACACAAGTTACCCACAGCCTGTTGAAAACTTTAAAAGGCAACACTATACTAAAGTCACTACTGGTTATGAAACGAGCGAGAGAAAGGAATTTATCGATGGATTTGCATGAAGCGACACAGGTATGGATTGTGGATAACGATGTGGAAAATGATGTGGAAAAAATACAGAGTTGTTCACAGATTGTGGACGCAGCCAGATTGCTGCGAGATGGAGAAGTGGTCGCTTTTCCGACCGAGACCGTGTACGGATTGGGAGCCAATGCATTGTCGAACGAATCCGTGGAGAAGATATTTTTAGCAAAAGGGCGTCCGAGTGATAATCCGCTGATTGTGCATATTGGGGATAAAGACCAGCTGTCTACGGTGGCCCGCGATGTCCCGGAAAAAGGAGATCGTCTGATGGAAGCATTTTGGCCGGGACCCTTGACGATCATCCTGCCAAAGACGGATCGTGTAGCATCGTTGGTGACAGCTGGTCTTGATTCTGTCGGTGTGCGAATGCCGGACCATCCGTTGGCGTTGGCGTTGATTAGAGAAGCCGGCGTACCGATTGCCGCTCCCAGCGCCAATCGTTCCGGCAGGCCCAGTCCGACTACGGCGGATCATGTGATGACAGATCTGAACGGACGGGTGGCAGGAGTGCTGGACGGAGGTCCGACTGGGGTCGGCGTCGAGTCGACGGTGATCGATGTTACGGTAGATCCCCCTGTCATCCTGCGGCCGGGTGGCGTAACAAAAGAGCAGTTGGAAGAAGTGATTGGTCCGGTGGAGCTGGATCCTTCCTTCCAGGTGGGAGCGGTAGAGACGCCCCGTGCGCCCGGTATGAAATATACGCATTATGCTCCCGAAGGAGAAATGTGGCTGGTCGAGGGTACCCCCGGCCATGTCCGAGTACGGCAGGCAGACATGCTGCGTTCCGCCAAAGAGAATGGACTGCGCACAGGTGTGCTTGTGACGGACGCCTCTGCCGCCTATTGGGAGCAAAACGCGGATGCCGACGTGGTCCTGTCTGTGGGCTCTGCTGATCATCTTGACCAGGTTGCCCAGCAATTGTACGCTGTCCTGCGAAAATTTGACGAAGAAAAGGTTCAGTACATCGTCTCCGAGACCTTTCCTCGCGTCGGCTTGGGGATGGCTGTGATGAACCGCCTTGAAAAGGCAGCAGGGGGCCGGATCTTGTCTGTGTAAGCGTCTAAACTCTTCCTTGTCCGCATAAGGTGAAAGGACAGGAGGGGGAGGCGCATTGGACCTGGCCTTGTATCAATGGGGACAATTCCTGACCTTGCTCATGATCGCCTTTGCGCTCGGTATGGATGCCTTTTCGCTGGGGATTGGCGTTGGCATGGTGGGAATTCGCTTGCGGGAAATTGTGCGAGTGAGTATTACAATTGGACTTTTTCACATTGCCATGCCCATATTCGGCATTGCCATTGGAGCGTACTTGTCCGAGCTGGTCGGAGATATTGCTGTCTTCTTTGGGGGAGGGGTGCTAATCCTCCTGGGCGTACATATGCTATGGAACGGGTTTGGCAATGGAGACCAGAAAAGCGTCTTGCGGACGACAGGTTTCGGCTTGCTGCTTTTCGCATTCAGCGTCAGTCTGGATGCCTTGACAGTAGGAGTTTCCTTTGGTCTGATGGAAGTGAACAAAATTCTTGCCATCTCGTTATTTGGACTGATGGGTACAGCCATGTCGTACTGTGGTCTGCTCCTCGGGCGGAGTGTGGGAGGTTGGCTTGGCGATTACAGTGAAATAATAGGTGGTCTTATTTTGATAGGTTTTGGGTTAAAATTTGTGATGTAATGGTATGTCGTGGGCAAAGGAGGAGCGAATCGTGAAAAAAATTCTGTTTGTCTGTACGGGAAATACTTGCCGCAGTCCGATGGCAGAGGCCTTGTTCCGTGCCAAGACACAAGGAGAAGGATTTGAGGTGCGCTCGGCAGGTGTAGCAGCCTACGATGGACAGCCTGCATCTACTCACGCTATTCAGGTCTTGCAGGAACGGGGAATCGATAGCGAGCACACATCCACCCGGCTGAATGGGGAGCTCCTGGCGTGGTCCGATTTGATCCTGACCATGACAGCGAGTCATAAGCAGGCGATACAAACCTATTTCCCCGAAGCGAGGGAGAAAGTGTACACGCTGCGAGAGTTCATCGGTGTGGAAGGCTACGCGGACATTGCTGATCCCTATGGCGGAAGCCTGGAGGATTATCGCCGATGCGCGGTCGAGATCGAGGAGCTGGTGGACATGCTTTCTGATACCATGAAACGTATTCGTGAATCATAAGAATGCCGAGGTTCTGGCTTGGTTCCAGAGCCTTGTTTGCTATGATAGTACGAACATTAAAAGAAAAAAACGGAAGAATGTTAGCTTTTTACTTGGAGAAAAATGATGTATAATAGTTTGCAATCATGATACAAGCGAGGGATGACGGATGAAGGTAGCGATTGCTGCTGATCATGGTGGATATAGACTGAAGGAAGAAATCAGAAAATGGTTGGCTACAACAGACATCGAGGTAGAAGACTTTGGCTGCACCTGTGAAGAGTCGGTGGATTATCCGGACTACGCCCTTCCGGTAGCAAAAAAGGTAGCCGCTGGGGAGTTTGACCGCGGGATTCTGATTTGCGGGACGGGAATCGGCATGTCGATTGCTGCCAACAAAGTCCCAGGAATTCGTTGTGCGTTGGTCCATGATACGTTTTCTGCCAAAGCGACCAGAGAGCATAACGATACCAATATGCTGGCGATGGGGGAGCGGGTGATTGGCCCGGGTCTGGCGTTGGATATCGTGAAGATTTGGCTGGAGACGGATTTTCAGGGCGGACGTCATGAGCGACGCGTTGAAAAAATTAAACAGATCGAAGCAAATCGGTGAGGAGTGAAGGCAGTGGATCTGGCAGCCATTGAAAGACAGGTTCGCGAGGTTGTGGAGGAAGTGGCTGCGCTGGCGGCATTGACTGCCGGGCAGATTCTGGTGATCGGCTGCAGCACCAGTGAGGTGGTTGGCAAGCATATCGGGAAGGCAGGCAGCCAGGAGGTGGCTGCCGCCCTGTATCGAGGGATTCACTCCGTCCAGGAACGGATCGGCTTCGAGGTCGCCTTTCAATGTTGTGAACATTTGAACAGGGCTTTGGTGACTAAGCGAAGCGTGATGGAGCGGCACGGCTGGACCGAGGTCTCTGTCATTCCAGTCCCGAGTGCAGGCGGCTCGATGGCTGCCCATGCCTTTACACAGCTCGAGGATGCGGTCGTTGTCGAGCACATACAGGCGCATGCCGGGATCGATATAGGCGATACCTTGATCGGCATGCATCTTAAGCACGTAGCTGTTCCGGTACGTCCTGCGTTGCGCCAGATCGGAGAAGCCCATCTGACGGCGGCGCGGACTCGTCCCAAGCTGATCGGCGGGGCGAGGGCTGTCTACGAACGCACCATCCCCAACCAAAGTTGTACCTGACCCAAAAAGGGACAAGCCATATAACAAGGAAGTATTGAGGAGGAGATTAACCGATGTTAGATCATCTACGCAAACAGGACCCGCAAATTTTGGAAGCCATTCAATTGGAGCTCGGGAGACAGCGTGACAAAATCGAGCTGATTGCGTCTGAAAACTTTGTCAGCGAGGCTGTCATGGAAGCCATGGGCACCGTACTGACCAACAAGTATGCAGAAGGTTACCCAGGCCGCCGCTATTACGGCGGATGCGAATACGTGGACATCGCGGAGAACATTGCCCGTGACCGTGTAAAAGAACTGTTTGGTGCAGAGCATGCCAACGTACAGCCGCACTCCGGCGCCCAAGCCAACATGGCCGTATACTTCACCATCTTGAAGCCGGGAGATACGGTTCTGGGGATGAATCTGTCCCACGGTGGTCACCTGACACACGGAAGCCCGGTTAACTTCTCCGGTTCGCTGTATAATTTCGTGGAGTACGGTGTAGATCAAAACGATCATCGTATCAACTACGAGGATGTCCGTGCAAAAGCATTGGAGCACAAGCCGAAATTGATCGTAGCTGGTGCGAGCGCCTATCCGCGCACCATTGATTTTGCCAAATTCCGTGAGATCGCTGATGAAGTCGGCGCCTATTTCATGGTAGACATGGCCCATATCGCTGGTCTGGTAGCGGCTGGTCTGCATCCTAACCCAGTGCCTTATGCGCATTTCGTCACTTCTACGACTCACAAAACTCTGCGCGGTCCTCGCGGCGGTCTGATCCTGTGCAAAGAAGAGTTCGCCAAAGCAATCGACAAGTCGGTATTCCCTGGTGTCCAAGGCGGTCCGTTGATGCATGTGATCGCGGCGAAGGCTGTGGCCTTCGGAGAAGCGCTGCAGCCTGACTTCAAGGATTATGCTGCACGCATCGTGAAAAACGCGGCAGCTTTTGCGGAAGCCTTGCAAGCGGAAGGACTGACACTCGTCTCCGGCGGTACCGACAACCATCTCGTACTGATAGATGTAAGCAAGATCGGTCTGACCGGAAAAGTGGCAGAGCATCTGCTGGATGAAGTCAACATCACCACCAATAAAAACACTATTCCTTACGATTCCGAAAGCCCGTTCGTGACCAGCGGCGTGCGCATGGGGACCCCTGCTGTAACCAGCCGCGGATTTGACGAGGAAGCAATGAAAGAAGTAGCTGCTATCATCGCGCTCACTCTGAAAAACCCGGAAGATGCGGCGAAACACGACGAAGCTCGCCAGCGCGTAGCAGCGTTGTGCCAACGCTTCCCGATGTATGCAGGACTGACTATTTAACCATAAAACGAAACGAAAGCTTAAGATGGCTGACCCTCGGTAGTTCAACTGCCGGGGGCCAGCTTTTTTGTATTTGTAAGACCTCTATGAGAAACCCACATCCAGACTCTGGAGGATAAAGGGAAGCTGGCCGAGGAAAAAGGGGAAAATCGAATGCATTTGGGATCTTCACCCAGGCGGAGCGGAAAAGGCGGAACACGCTTTTAGCGACCAACCTTGAACCACTTCTTCGAAGTGGCTGCTTTTGGTCGCGGTTCCGCCTTTGGAGTGCAGCCGACCCTGAGACGCCCCCAGCAAAGATCCCAACCCGCATGAAGCATTTTCCCCTTTTTCCTCCCCCTATGCCATATATCTGTAAGAAGATTACGCAAATTGACGTCAGCAAACTCGTTCGCTATTATGATAAAGATATTGATAGGAAAACGGAGGAACGTACATGAGCCGTGTATATGTGTTTGACCACCCGCTGATTCAGCATAAAGTGACGTATATTCGCGACAAAAACACCGGAACCAAAGAGTTTCGTGAATTGGTGGATGAGGTAGCGACTTTGATGGGATATGAAATTACCCGTGAAATGCCGCTGGAGGAAACAACGATCGAGACACCTGTAGCGACTTGCAAGTCCAACGTCATTGCTGGGAAAAAGGTAGGGCTGGTTCCGATCCTGCGTGCGGGTCTCGGCATGGTGGACGGTCTGTTGAAGCTGATCCCGGCAGCGAAAGTGGGTCATGTGGGGCTTTACCGAGATCCAGAAACCCTGCAGCCAGTTGAGTATTACGTCAAGCTGCCAACGGACGTAGCAGAACGCGAGCTGATCGTCATCGATCCGATGCTGGCGACAGGCGGGTCTGCCGTAGCGGCCATTGAGGCTCTGAAAAAACGCGGTGCGAAAAACTTGAAGCTGATGTGTCTGATTGCGGCTCCGGAAGGAATCAAAATGGTGCAGGATGAGCACCCGGACGTAGACATCTACGTTGCGGCAATTGACGAGCAATTGAATGATCACGGTTATATTGTTCCAGGTTTGGGGGATGCGGGAGACCGCCTGTACGGTACAAAGTAGCAGTAGGAGAGGAAAAATCCGATGAAGACATGTAAAGTAATGACGGTATTTGGCACGCGTCCGGAAGCGATTAAGATGGCTCCACTGGTTCATGAATTAAAAAAACATAGTGAACAGATCGAGTCGGTTGTTTGTGTGACCGCCCAACATCGTCAAATGCTGGACCAGGTCCTGGAGATTTTTGACATTACCCCTGATTATGATTTGAACATCATGAAAGACCGGCAGACGCTGATCGATGTGACGACACGTGCGCTGCAAAGCCTCGATGCGGTGATCAAGGAAGTAAAGCCGGACATCGTACTCGTTCACGGCGATACGTCGACGACGTTTGTCGCCAGTCTGGCTGCTTTTTACAATCAGGTAGCGATCGGCCATGTAGAGGCCGGTTTGCGCACATGGGACAAGTACTCGCCGTTCCCGGAAGAGATGAACCGCCAACTGACGGGTGTGATGGCTGACCTTCACTTCTCGCCAACAGATGGGTCAGCAGACAATCTGAGACGCGAAAACAAGCCGGAGGATGCCATCTACATCACGGGCAACACAGCGATTGATGCGCTGAAAACCACTGTGCGCGAGGATTACACGCACCCTGTCCTCGATCGTTTCGCCGATTATAAATTGGTGCTGATGACCGCTCACCGCAGGGAAAATCTCGGTGAACCCATGCGCCGGATCTTCCGTGCGGTTCGACGCATCGTGGACGAGCATCCGGAGATCGCAGTTGTGTATCCGGTGCATCTGAATCCTGCTGTGCAGGAGGTCGCACAGGAATTGTTAGGCGATCATGAACGAATCTCTCTGATTGATCCGTTGGATGCTTTTGATTTCCACAACTTCGCTCGCCGCGCGCACCTGATCCTTACCGATTCAGGCGGGGTACAGGAAGAAGCGCCTTCATTGGGAGTTCCTGTCCTGGTGCTGCGTGACACGACAGAGCGTCCCGAGGGGATTGCAGCAGGTACATTGAAGTTGGCCGGAACGGACGAAGAGCAAGTGTACCGATTGACGAAAGAACTGCTGACTGACCAACAGGCGTATGACGCGATGGCCCACGCGGCGAATCCATACGGCGATGGGGAAGCGTCTCGCCGAATCGTCGAGGCGATCCTTCATCACTACGGTCTGCGCGCGGAGCGGCCTGCTCCTTTTGTGCCAGGTCAATCATAAAATTGGACAATCTATTCCAAACCGTCTGGTTGACACATCGCCGGGCGGTTTTTTGCGTTCCAAAAAAACGGGAGGCTCAGCGGCCAACCTTGAACCACTTCTTCGAAGTGGCTGCTTTTGGCCGCGGTTCCGCCTTTGGAGTGGAGCCGGCCAGGCCGACCCCCATAGAAGATCCCAACCCGCCTGAAGCGTTTTCCCTTTTTCCTCCCCCACCACTGAAGCTTGTAGTCCACCATACAAAAGGACGCAGGGAAACGTTGCCATGTGATTCAAAAGATTTGTCATCATTTGTAAGGACAGAAAATAGAGATCTACCGAAACTATCAATCTAGCTCATGCGTCTAACTTATAGCTGTCTGCCATCTTATGAGAGCGTCAGCGTGAAGGAAATCGCTGAAAGATAACAACAGTTCGGGAAACGGAGAGGAGTCACCAACATGAGAGCGCGGAAAGTCGTAATGCTGCTCACGGCCAGCACGATGGCCTGGGGAGCTTTTGTTCCGTTTGCGCCATTGGCGGTTCAGGTCGCGCAGGCTAGGGCGGAAACGAATGCTTTGCAAATGGTATGGCAAACGCCGATCGGAGAAGGAACTACATTATTCAAATATACGAAGTCTTTTGATGGTCAACCAGCTACGATTATGGTCACGAAGGTAGACCTGAACAATCCCTACGTAGAGGTAAAACCCGTCTACGGGACAAAAGGGAAGCTGACGGATCGGCAGTCGATCACGCAGATGGCGAGAGAGACGGGAGCCGTGGCTGCGATCAATGCGGACTTTTTCAACATGAGCAAGCGGGGAGCTCCGTTTGGCATCGTGATGAAAGACCAGCAGGTTATCTCGTCGATGGGTTTGATCTCGTACTGGTACAGCCTGGGGATCACCTCAGACAAGACGGCGTTGGTCGAAAAATTCGGCTTCAACGGAAAGGTGACCGCGCCGAATGGAACGGCTTTTCCGCTCCAGGGCATCAATAAGGAAGAGTACAATCCAAGTGACGGACGAAAGAGCCACCAAAATCAATTGAATATGTATACACCTGCATTCGGCCAGTCGAGTCTTGGAGCCATTTCCGGCTACAAGGATGTCGTCGAAGTGCTTTTCATCGACAATGTCGCGACAGAAGTGCGCGTGAATCAACCGGGCTTTTACATACCTTACAACGGCTACGTCCTGTGGGGACACGGGACGGCGGCAGAATTTCTGAAGCAACATTTTCCGGTCGGTTCTACGGCAAAAGTCGATTATCAGACCACCCCACTCAACCACGAGTGGATGCAGGCGGTAGGCGGCAATATCCTTCTGGTGGATCAGGGAAAGGCGCTGACTTCCTTCCAGGCGGACAAGTCCATCACTTCTCTCAACGCCCGTACCGCTGTAGGTGTTTCGCAGGACGGCAAGACCCTGTACATGGTGACGATCGATGGGAACAAAGGGGTTTATCTGGATGAGCTGGCCCGTATTATGGCGGAGCTGGGCTCCTTCCGCGCCGTCAATTTCGATGGCGGCGGATCGACCACCATGGCTGTGCGAATGCTTGGTGAGACGCATGCCAATCTTGCCAACAGACCCAGCGGGGGTACAGAGCGGCGTGTCCCGACAGGTCTGGCGGTGTACAACACTGCGCCTACAGGCGAGCTGAGAGGATTCCAGATCGATGTTCCTACTGATCTGCTGATCGGTCAGACAGTGAACCTGACAGCGTCCAAAGGGTACGACATTCACTACCAGCCATACGCGCTCAACCCTTCGCAGGTTACGTGGGAGAGTGACGCAGGTACGGTAGATGGCCAGCGTTTCACGCCAACAAGGTCCGGTTCGATCACGATTACGGGCAGATCGGGCAACGTCGCGCAGAGCAAAGCGATTCAGGTCGTGTCAGGACAGGACATCCAACAGATCGTTGTCTCGCCCAATCCGGTCACCGTGGCTCCTGGACAAGCGCTTACGCTTGACATCAAATTAAAAACCAAAAAGGGTGCGACACTCGCGGCCTCGCCGCAAAGCGTCAAGGTCAGTGTCGACTCTGATATAGCCACAGTGAATGACCAGCTCCAATTGGTCGCAGGCGATCAGCCGGGCAATGGAACTTTGACGGTTTCCTACGACGGAGCCGTTACGCGTGTGCCGTTTGCAGTCGGACAATTTGAGCAGCCATGGCTTACCTTCGACAATCAGGTGGGCATGTACCATGCTGCGCTTCCTGCCAGCATCAGCTCCGCGGGTTCCTTCTCGGCGGTCAGCGAGCCAGTCTTCCGCACGAAAAAGGCTGCCAAGCTCGTGTACAATTTCTCGGGAGCGCCCAGCTCCGAAATGCGCATTGCTTACGGGGTGCTTGGGTCCAAGCCCGTCACCATTCCGGGTCAGCCAATCGGGCTGGGACTATGGGTCTATGGCGACCAAAGCAGGCATTGGCTGCGGGCGGAGGTCATCGATGCGAACGGAAAACCGGTCTATGTCGATTTGGCCAAAGAGATCGACTGGACAGGCTGGAAGCAAGTGAAAGGGTATTTCCCTGGAGGCGTCGCTTATCCGCTGCAGCTGAAAAGCATTTACGTCGTGGATCAGGCCAACGACGGCATTACGCATGACCAAGGAACGCTCTACTTCGACGAGGCGTCGCTGCTGCTGCCGAATCAGACAGCGCAGCCGAAGGGATCGATTGTCGTGCCGGAATTGCCTGGCAGCCTGTCATTGGGCCACGAGCTGGATTTGAAATACTCTCTCGTCCAGACTGCCGCTTTCCTGGATAGCGCCGTGATCGAGGTTGATTCCATCGTCGATCAGCAGATCCCTGGCTACGTGCCGGCAGACTATTCGTTTACCATCAAGCCTGGAGATGCGAAGTCAGGCGAGGAGCTGAGCAGTTCGACAGTACCGATCCAGTTGACACTGGCACCGAAGAATTGGATCCCGGGAAAAGGAATCGGTCTTTTGTATGTGAACGAAGTCAGCAAGACCCTCGACCCGCTTCTGGGCACTGTCAACGCGCAGGGTGAATGGGTATACGAGGTGAACAGCTTCGGTAAATACGTACCGTACTACCTCGACCAGGCAGGCTCGGCATTTACGGATATTGCCAACCATTACGCCAAGGCTGAGATCACCTATATGGCGAACCAAGGCTACGTCAAAGGCTTGACTGAAACCACCTTTGGTCCTGAAGTCCCGCTAACACGGGCGCAGTTTGTGACGTTGCTGGCGCGTACGTTTGAATGGGATCTGCCTGCGACGCCGAAGCTTGGATTCAAGGACCAGGTTCCGGCATATGCGCAAGGGGCTGTACAAGTCGCGGTCAGCAAAGGGCTGGTCAAAGGCTATACGGACAATACCTTCCGCCCCGATCAGCCTGTCACGCGCGCAGAGGCTGCTGTCATCCTCGACAGACTGTTGAACAAGAAGGGCTCGGGCAAGACGCTTGCGGACGCCAAAAAACTGCCTGCATGGGCTACATCGTCCATCAACAATATGGTAGGACTTGGGCTGATCGATCCGCTCAGCGGAAAATACGAGCCGAACAAGGCGACCACCCGTGCCGTATGCGTCGTTGCGCTCTATCGGATTTTGCATTTGAACAAATAAACAGCCGTACCAGAGAGGGTGTCCCGCAGGTAGATCTGCTGCTTGTCGGGACACCTTGCTCATCACGGACAATACTCCTAGCCCGTTTAGCCTGACTCGGGCTCGATCGGAAAAGCTATCCGCGTGAAACCGATCTGGCTTTGTAACTGGCATATGGTATGCTGAAGTCAGCGAGATTCCATGATTATGAATAGACGTTTTGCCGTTAACTGGGCATACAAGGAAAAGCAGGAATCGCCCAAGAAAGATGGAATCTTATGAAAGCGCAAACAACTTAACAGGTTGCGAGGAGTGAAATCGTGATGGGTCAAAAGGAGATCGTTATTGCAAGTGCGGTTCGCACAGCCATTGGAAGTTTTCAGGGATCGCTTGCAGGGGTCAGTGCTACTCAGTTGGGCGGTATTGTACTGGAAGCAGCATTGGAACGTGCAGGGGTATCCAAGGACGTTGTAGATGAAGTCATCATGGGTAATGTCTTGCAAGCTGGCCTGGGCCAAAACCCGGCGCGCCAAGCTTCTATACGTGCAGGTTTGGCACATGAGGTTCCGTCCATGACGATCAACAAGGTTTGCGGTTCCGGCCTGAAAGCCGTTCATTTGGCGGTGCAGGCGATTGTCAGCGGAGACTCGGATGTCGTACTTGCAGGCGGTATGGAAAACATGAGTCAAGCGCCCTATCTGATGGAAGGTGCGCGCTCAGGCTACCGGATGGGCGACCAAAAGGTAGTGGACTCCATGATTCGCGATGGGTTGTGGTGTGCGTTTAACGACTATCACATGGGGATTACGGCAGAAAACCTTTGCACCAAATACGAAATCAGCCGCGAGGAGCAGGATGAATTCGCGGCATGGAGCCAGGAGAAGGCGCAGAAAGCATTGGAGAGCGGACGCTTCCAGGATGAGATCGTACCGGTTCCGATTCCGCAACGAAAAGGCGATCCAATTCTCTTCGCCGTCGATGAATTCCCGCGTGCGGGCGTAACGGCGGAAGCGCTGGGCAAATTAAAGCCCGCATTCAAGAAGGATGGAACCGTAACAGCAGGCAACGCTTCGGGGATCAATGACGGGGCAGCCGCCCTTTTGATCATGTCCAGAGAAAAAGCCGATGAGCTGGGCGTCAAGCCGTTGGCCCGCATCATTGCCAACGCCAGCGCCGGGGTAGATCCGAGCATTATGGGCTACGGACCTGTGCCAGCGACCGAGCGCGTTCTGGCAAAAGCGGGCCTGACCCTTGAGCAAATGGATCTGATCGAGGCTAACGAGGCCTTTGCAGTACAATCCCTCGCAGTTGGCAAAGCGCTGGGGATAAATCCCGACAAGCTGAATGTGAACGGCGGAGCGATTGCTTTGGGTCATCCGATCGGTGCGAGCGGTGCGAGAATCCTGGTTTCTTTGGTCCACGAATTGCAAAAGCGCGAAGGGGTAAAATATGGATTAGCGACTCTTTGCATCGGTGGCGGACAAGGCGTAGCGACGGTGGTTGAAAAGCTCAAATAAACCCATTTCCGGCAGAAATGTGAACGCTTTGTGTACAGGAAAAGACGCAGATTGACAAAAGGAATAAATCTTCGTTAATATGGATGAGGGCTTCCGGAGAAAGTAGCCCTCTCCGTATGACGGGAGGAGCGTGAAAAGCGGAAAGCATGTGGCGAGCAATTGGTCTTGTCAGTGTGATTGGCGTTGACTTTGCCGTATGTGTTGTAGGCGGTTTTTTGCTCGGCAGATATGTGGATCGATGGTTGGCGACTGATCCTTGGTTTTTACTGGTTGGTCTGATTTCGGGGATTGTTGTTGGTTCGTATACCGTCTATCGACTCATTCTCCCGTATCTTAGGGGGTGACGATGGAAGCGTTTGCTTTAGCGATTAAAAAAGCTTTTCGTTACTCTTTTTATTTATTGGCCGGCTTGGCGATCCTCATGGTTGTGTTGCCAGAGCATAAGGTCTTCCTGCAGAGCTTGCTGCTTGGAGTAGGAGCCGGAATACTGAACGTTATGGTTCTTGCCGGTAAAGTCTGGACAGTCGGTCTGATGGCAGACGATCCAGCCGTACGACCGAAAGGGACAGGAACGTTTTTTCGGTTTATGGTTGCCGGTCTGGCTGCTTATCTCACTTTCTTATTTCCTCACCTATTTACGCTTTCCGGAGTTTTGCTTGGACTCTTTTTCATCCAAGGGCTCATTTACTTAATCGTATTCCGCAATTTCAAATAGATTTGACAAACAAATTTCTGGAAGTACGAGTTCGCAAGAGAGTGTTCGACAGCAGTGCTAAGACAGGATGTTTCGGACAACCTCTATCTATTGATGGAAAGGGGTGAAAAGATGAGTGAACATTATTCGTTGCGATTTGATGTAGGCGGTTGGGTTTTCGACATCCCTACGATGATCATGACGGTGCTTACTGCTATACTGGTGTTTGTGTTTTTGTTTGTCATGACGCGCAAACTAGAATCCGGTGTTCCAGGTGGGAAGCAAAACGCGGTCGAGTGGGTTTTTGACTTCGTCAGAAACGTAAACGCAGGCTACATGGATTACAAAAAAGCCATGATGCTGATGACGCTTGGTTTATCGCTGTTTCTCTACATTTTCATCGGAAACCAGCTAGGTGTTATGGCCAATGTAACCACATTGCACAAAGGTCAGGTAAGCGAAAAAGTTATGGAGATGCTGACAGTGTCTGAAACTCCAGAAGCTGCAGCTGAGAAGCGTGAGAAAATCGAGCACGAGCTCGCTGACCACGGAATTCACGTTGCGTGGTGGAAATCTCCAACTGCTACACCAAGTGTTACATTTGGATTGGCTTTGGTTGTCTTGCTTTACTCTCACTACCTCGGAATTCGGAAGAGTCCGGGCGGGTGGTTTAAACACACTTTTCTCAACCCGATCCACATTCTGGAAGAGTTCATTATCAAACCATTGACATTGCCTCTGCGTCTGTTTGGTAACCTCTTTGCCAAAGAGATCATGATTGCCTTCCTGCTGAGCGGAGGACTTCTAGCCGCTGCGCCATTGTTTGTATGGCTCGGTTACTCTGTCTTCGTAGGTGCGATTCAGGCGTTTATTTTCTTGACTCTTTCAATGGTTTATATTTCGCAACACATCAATGACGAACACTAAGCACTACTCTATTTCAATACAAATTTAGGGAGGTCTTTTTTAACATGGAAACTTTAGGTGTAGCTATTGCTATGGGTCTTATTTTTGGTTTGGCAGCTCTTGGTGGCGCGTTTGGTGCAAGTAACGTAATTTCCCGCACAATTGAAGGTGTAGCTCGTCAACCTGAAGCACGTGGTAACCTGATGGGTATCATGTTCCTGGGTATGGGTCTTGTCGAGGCGATTCCAATTATCGCTGTAGCGGTTGGTTTCATCCTGATGGGCCGCCTGTAAGGTACAGTTGAACAGCATGAAATAGGCGGAGGCTTGACCTTCGCCTCTCTTTTGTAAGGTATTTTCCGGGTGCTTCTACCCGATGCCTATATCTCCTGTTTCTCAGGAAGGAGTGAACGAAAGTGTTAGAGTTTGGGACAGTAACTCTGGAATGGGGCACATTACTATTCCAAGTGATCATTTTCCTCTTGCTTTTGATTGTTGTATCCAAATATGCAACAGGACCAATCGCGAAGGTATTGGAAAAACGCCGTCTCCATGTCGAAAACGAACTGGCGACTGCAGAGCGCAACCGCAAGGAATCGGAAAATCTGCTGGCGGAACAACGCCGCATGCTGGATGAAGCCCGTTCCGAGTCGAAAGCAATCATTGACCGTGCTACCAAGCAAGCGTCTGACGAAGCAGCGAAGATCATTGCTGAGGCACAAGCTGCTACGGAAAGCATGAAAGCAAATGCAAGCGCTGAGCTGGCTCGCGAAGTTGCGAAAGCCAAAGCTGAGCTGCGTGATGAAGTGGCTAGCATTTCTGTACTCTTGGCTTCCAAGATCATCGAGAAAGAACTGGATGAAGCAGCACAAAAAACTACCGTTGACAAGTTTCTCGCACAAGTGGGAGATCGCTTATGAGCAGCGCGGTAGGAAAGCGTTACGCTCGTGCCTTGTTTGATGTGGCGAGCGAACGTGGGAAAATTGATCAGGTGGAAGCAGATCTGGTAGCTATTGTCCAAGCGGTAGAACAAAGCGAGGATCTCTCCAAGATTTTTTTGCACCCGCATATTGCGGTGCCTGCCAAGAAATCACTGATCGATGACCTGTTCAAAAGCCACGTGGAAGAAGAGACTTTCAACTTCCTGAACGTCCTGATTGAAAGCGGACGGGAAATGCAACTGGTTGAGATCTATCGTTCTTTTGTCAAATTGGCAAACGACGCGCGCGGTATTGCGGAAGCAGTCGTAACCAGTGCTAAGCCGCTTACTGCCGAAGAACAGTCAGAGTTGGCAGAGAAATTCGGACATACATTGCATAAAAAGCTTCGTCTGACTGCAGTGGTAGATCCGTCGATCCTGGGAGGCATCATCATCAAGATCGGTGACAGACTCTATGACGGCAGCCTGAAGACCAAGCTCGAAACCTTTGCACAAAAAGCGTAGGGAAGTCAGTACCTCTACTAAGAAGTTGGATGAATGGGGTGAATGTAGTGAGTGCAATCAGACCAGAAGAGATTAGCTCCCTCATCAAAGAGCGGATCGCTAATTTTAAATCTGAAATCGAAGTTGTGGATGTAGGCACAGTCATCCAGGTAGGTGACGGTATCGCCCGCATTCACGGTTTGGAAAAAGCCATGCAAGGGGAGCTTCTCGAGTTCCAAAATGGCGTAATGGGTATGGTACTCAACTTGGAGGAAGACAACGTAGGTGCGGTTATCATGGGACCTTTCCGCGACATTAAGGAAGGCGACACGGTAAAACGTACGGGACGCGTTATGGAGGTTCCTGTAGGTGAAGCAATGCTTGGCCGCGTCGTGAACCCATTGGGTCAACCAATCGACGGACAAGGACCGATCGCCAACGACGGCTACCGTCCTATCGAAAGTCCTGCTCCTGGCGTAATGGCACGTAAATCCGTACATGAGCCACTGCAAACAGGTATCAAAGCGATTGACGCGATGATCCCAGTTGGCCGCGGACAGCGTGAGTTGATCATTGGTGACCGTCAAACGGGTAAAACAGCGGTAGCGCTGGACACCATCATTAACCAAAAAGGCCAAAACATGATTTGTATCTACGTGGCAATCGGTCAAAAGCAATCCACTGTTGCCAACATCGTAGAAACCCTGCGTAAAGCAGGCGCTCTGGAATACACCATCGTCGTATCCGCTACAGCTTCTGACCCAGCTCCGATGCTGTACCTGGCGCCTTATACCGGTGTAACCATGGGTGAGTACTTCATGTACAAAGGACAACACGTTCTCTGCGTATACGATGACCTGTCCAAACAGGCTGCTGCATACCGTGAGATGTCCCTGTTGCTCCGTCGTCCTCCAGGCCGTGAAGCGTATCCTGGTGACGTATTCTACCTGCACTCCCGTCTGTTGGAGCGCGCAGCGAAGCTCTCCGATGATTTGGGTGGCGGATCCATTACGGCTCTTCCATTTATTGAGACACAAGCGGGCGATATCTCCGCATACATTCCAACCAACGTGATCTCCATCACAGACGGTCAGATCTTCCTGGAGACAGACCTGTTCAACGCAGGTCAACGTCCAGCGGTAAACACTGGTCTTTCCGTATCCCGTGTAGGTGGTTCGGCGCAAATCAAGGCGATGAAAAAGGTTGCAGGTCCGCTCAAGCTCGAGCTGGCTCAATACCGTGAGTTGGCCGCATTTGCGCAGTTCGGTTCCGACCTGGATAAGGCGACTCAAGCCCGTTTGACTCGTGGTGAGCGCTTGATGGAAATCATGAAGCAAGGTCAGTTCGATCCTATGCCTGTTGAGAAGCAAGTGGCTTCTATTTATACAGCAACAAGAGGTTTCCTCGACGATATTCCAGTTGCAGACGTAGGCCGCTTTGAGAAAGAGCTTCTGTCTTACCTGGAATCCAACGCACCGCAATTGTTGGAGCATATCCGTACGACAAAAGATCTTCCAGATGAAAAAGAATTTAATGCGGCGATCGAACAGTTCAAAAAAGGCTTTTCGGTAACGCGCTAATCGTTTACCTGATAGACATCAGATGCATGCCGGGCACCTCGCCCGGGCGTGCGTCCTCAAGGTGGTGAGAACGAGTGGCTAAAGGAATACGTGAGGTTCGCAGCAAAATCAAAAGTACGAAAAACATGCGCCAAATCACGAAAGCGATGAAAATGGTGGCGGCAGCGAAGCTCCGCCGCAACCAGGAGAAGGCTGAGGCAGCACGTCCTTATGCTGACAAAATCCAGGAAGTGATCGCAAGCATTGCGAGCGGAACCTCTGGCTCCAAGCATCCCATGCTTCAATCCCGTCCTGTGAAAAAGACTGGTTACATTGTCATCACTTCCGACCGTGGTCTGGCTGGCGGCTACAACGCCAACATGCTTCGCGCCGTGATCAACAAGATTGCCGAAAAGCACAAGTCCAAGGACGAGTACGGCATTTTCGTGATCGGTCGTAAAGGTAGCGACTTTTTCCGCAAACGCAACTATCCAGTATTGGAAGAGGCTACAGGCTTGCCGGCAAGTCCATCCTTTGCCGACATCAAAAAGATTGCCAGTTCGGCGGTTGCGATGTTCGCGAACGAACAAATCGATGAACTGTACCTGTGCTACAACAAGTTCCATAGTGCAATTTCGCAGACACCTACCGTAAAACAATTGCTGCCGTTGGAAGCTCCCGAGAGCAACAACAACCGCGCAATGAATTACGAGTATGAGCCGTCCTCGGAAGAAGTACTGGCGAATCTGCTGCCGAAATATGCGGAAACACTGGTGTACAGTGCGCTGCTGGAAGCGAAGGCTTCCGAAGAAGGTTCTCGTATGACTGCGATGGGCAACGCGACAGACAATGCGACGGATATGATCAACCGTTACACGTTGCAGTACAACCGTGCTCGTCAGGCGGCCATTACACAAGAGATTTCCGAGATCGTCGCAGGTGCCAACGCACAGGCGTAATGGCAGCGAATAGCTCCCAATTTAGCTTTACAGGAGGGAAAAAGTAACATGGCGAATGGACGCGTGGTTCAGGTAATGGGTCCGGTTGTTGACATCGAGTTCGACCGCGGACACCTGCCTGCCATTTACAATGCGATCAAAATCCAACATAAAGCACAAAGTGCTGGAGAGCGCGACATCGATTTGACCGTTGAGGTTGCGACTCACCTGGGTGACAACATGGTTCGTACCGTAGCAATGTCTTCCACCGATGGTTTGGTTCGCGGTATGGAAGCTGTTGATACTGGTGCAGCTATCTCCGTTCCAGTGGGTGCTGTTACCCTCGGACGCGTATTTAACGTATTGGGTGAACCAATCGACCTGCAAGAATTGGACAACGTAGAACGTCGTGACCCCATTCACCGCAAAGCCCCTGAGTTCGTAGACCAAGCGACAAATGTTGAAATCCTGGAAACAGGGATCAAGGTTATTGACTTGCTGGCTCCGTACATCAAGGGTGGTAAAATTGGTCTGTTCGGTGGTGCGGGTGTAGGTAAAACCGTAACCATTCAAGAGCTGATCAACAACATCGCGCAAGAGCACGGCGGTATCTCCGTATTTGCCGGTGTAGGTGAGCGTACCCGTGAAGGGAACGACTTGTACCATGAGATGAAAGACGCAGGCGTTTTGCCGAAGACCGCGATGGTATTCGGTCAAATGAACGAACCGCCTGGCGCTCGTCTTCGTGTAGCATTGACCGGTCTGACTATGGCGGAGTATTTCCGTGATGAAGAAGGCCGTGACGTGTTGCTGTTTATCGACAACATCTTCCGCTTTACTCAAGCGGGTTCTGAAGTATCCGCTCTCTTGGGCCGTATGCCATCTGCGGTAGGTTACCAACCAACCCTGGCTACTGAAATGGGTCAATTGCAAGAGCGTATTACTTCCACCAAAAAAGGTTCCGTAACATCCATTCAAGCGATCTACGTACCAGCGGATGACTATACTGACCCGGCTCCTGCTACTACGTTTGCTCACTTGGACGCGACAACCAACCTGGAGCGTTCCATCGCTGAGCTGGGGATCTTCCCTGCGGTTGACCCGCTGGCGTCGACTTCCCGTGCCCTGTCTCCAGACGTTGTAGGCCAAGAACACTACGACGTAGCGCGCGGCGTACAAAAAATCCTGCAACGCTACAAAGAGCTGCAAGATATCATCGCGATCTTGGGTATGGACGAGTTGAGCGACGAGGACAAACAAGTTGTTGGACGCGCTCGCCGCATTCAACGTTTCCTGTCCCAGTCCTTCCACGTTGCCGAGCAATTTACCGGTAACCCAGGTCAGTATGTACCTTTGAAAGATACGGTTCGCAGCTTCAAGGAAATCCTCGAAGGCAAGCACGACCATCTTCCAGAGGGCGCATTCCTCTATGTAGGTACTATTGAAGAAGCGGTAGAAAAAGCGAAGTCTATGGCGTAAGACACCCTGGAAAGGGGAGATCACTAAGTGAGCAAGATGACAGTTGAAGTCGTAACTCCGGAACGGGTTGTCTACAGCGGTCAGGCCGAAATGGTTATTGCCCGCGGCGTTCAAGGGGATCTTGGTATTTTGCCGAACCATATGCCTATGGTGACCCCGTTGAAAACAGCGCCTGTTCAAATAAAGGTAGAAGGCGATCAGACAATGCGGATGGCAGTTAGCGGCGGCTTCATGGAAGTGCGCGGCGACAAAGTAACCATCCTCGCTGAAACGGCTGAATTGCCAGGTGATATTGACGTCGAGCGTGCCAAGGCAGCTAAAGAGCGTGCCGAAAAACGCTTGGCAGAAAAATATCCGGAAATTGATTTTCAACGTGCTGAACGTGCACTGCAGCGTGCCCTTGCACGTCTGGACGTGACGAAGTAAGCCGGTATCCCCGCGCCATTGTGGTTGCGGGGATTTTTCCTGTAAAGTGGAAACATGCATGAGCAGACCAGCTTTACGGGTATGATATTTGCAGTTGGTAATTCCATCTTGTTTCCGTGTATAATAAACCTAATGCCCTGCCGGTTGACTTTTTTTCATAAGCTACGCGCTGCGGGATGGACGGTTGGGAATAAAGGAGAGTGTAATGGATGCAAACTGTTCGCGATATTCGTCATAACAATGAGGGGATTGTCATTCCAAGCGGCTTTAAGGCAAATGGCTGGGCCGACGTGTTGCCGCATGAAATGAACGTCTTGTTTCAAGCCTTTTGTTATGTCGTGACCAAGTACGAAACCAAGGCTGAGATGGAACAAGCATTGGATGAACTCAAGGCGCTTGAAGGCACTTTTGCCACACCGACAGTTGATATGTTTAAATCCGAGCAGGATTTTGAAGGCTACGTGAAATTGTTGAATAAGCACAAGGCTTTCTTCCAGCGTTCTAACTATGAATACCCCAATTCCCGGGAAGAAGCGATCCAGCTCTTTGCCAAATGGGGATTGTTGCTCGACAAGGGCGATGTATGGGACATTCCGGTATATCCATTCCCGGATGTGACTGCGCTGTTCAAACTGAGTGAGGCCGAACAACTGGCTTTGTCTTACGTGAAGCTCGAAGCGCTGGTTCACCCTATGTTCAGCAAACTCGTCATGCATTTGCATGAGCAGGAAGAGAACTCCTTCAGCTACTCCAAAGCAGATCTGAAGGCGATGCTGAATACGAATGACGAAATGCTGGCTGAAGTGTTGATCAAATTGACGCCATACCTGGAAGAGCCGATTGAAAACATGCTGGATATTCCCGAGGATGAAAAAATGTCCTTCACGGTTGTTTGGGAGCGTGTGTACGAAGATTTTCTGGGTCAGCAATATACCGGAAAAAATTTGCAATAAACTTTTGCAATTGGAATGCCTGGGGATATTTTCCCCGGGTTTTTTCCGTTATATGGAGGAAATGGAAGGCTTTCGTTAGACACCCTCTGGTGGATTTGCTATAATGATAAAGGTATTTTTTGTAACAGAAAGGAAGCATTCTCCTTTCAAAGGTCAGAAAAAACAGTTTATTATCATGAATTGCAGAAGGGAACGTGGGTAATGGACATCTATACCAACAATTATGTCATTGTCGCCATTTTTTTGATTCTTGGTGTGTTGTTGCCCGTGGCTACTGTAAGTATCGTTGGTCCGCTGTTACGCCCGAAAAAACCAACTGCAGAAAAGCAAACAACTTATGAAAGCGGTAACATTCCAGTTGGTGACAGTTGGGTACGTTTCAATGTAAAGTATTACATCTTTGCCCTGATGTTCGTTATTTTTGATGTAGAGACGCTCTTCCTCTACCCGTGGGCAGTCGCGTACAAGGAGCTGGGGCTGTTCGCGCTGGTGGAAATGGCGATCTTTATCACCCTCCTGGTAGTTGGTTTGATTTACGCATGGAGAAAGAAGGTGCTGGAATGGAACTAGATCTGTCAAGCATTGCGCCTGAACTGCAAGAAGAGTTGAATCGAAATGTGATGTTTACAACACTGGAAACGGTAAAGGGTTGGGTGCGAAGCAATTCGCTCTGGCCTTTAACTTTTGGTTTGGCTTGTTGTGCGATTGAAATGATGGGTGCTGGCGGTGCGCGTTATGACCTGGACCGTTTTGGCGTCATTTTCCGTGCCTCTCCGCGCCAGTCGGATGTGATGATCGTGGCCGGTACGGTTACGAAGAAGATGGCGCCATTGCTGCGCAGATTGTACGATCAAATGCCTGAGCCCAAGTGGGTCATTGCGATGGGCTCCTGTGCTACTGCCGGAGGGCCTTATGTGCGCTCCTACAGTGTGGTCAAAGGCGTAGATCAAGTTGTTCCCGTAGATGTCTACATTCCGGGGTGCCCGCCGAATCCAGCCGCTTTAATTTATGGAATAAACAAACTGCAAGAAAAGATTCGCTATGAAGCGAAGACTGGAAAGCAGGTGACCAGTCTATGACGGAAGAGAATCGCAAACCGACGCCGGAGGAAAAAGCGAAGGCGGCTGCTGAAGCGATGGCAAAGGCTAAGGCCGCAAAAGAAGCAAAAGAGGCTGCGGCAAAGGCAGAAGCCGAAGTCGAAGCCCCTGCCGAAGCTTCTGCCGAAACTCCGTCTCCAAGCGCAAGCAAGCCCATCTCGGAAATGACACCGGAAGAAAAGGCAGCGGCGAAAAAAGCGGCGGCAGCCGAGGCGATTGCCAAGGCGAAAGCGGCGAAGGAAGCCGAGTCGCAGGCGGAAGCCCCGGCTCCGGCCGCCAGCAAGCCCATCTCGGAAATGACGCCGGAAGAAAAGGCAGCGGCGAAAAAAGCGGCGGCTGCTGAAGCGCTCGCCAAGGCGAAAGCAGCGAAGGAAGCAAAAGAAGCCGCAGCGCAAGGTTCGGATGCTGGTGCTGCAGGTGGAGATGCCGAGACACAAGCAAAAGCGGCGGCAGCAGCCAAAGCGAAGGCAGCAGCCGCAGCCGCGGCAAAGGCAAAGGCAGCACGCGATGCCGCAGCGCAGGGCGGTGATAGCGGAGACGACGCTGACGCGAAGGCGAAAGCAGCAGCTGCAGCCAAGGCCAAAGCCGCAGCGGCGGCGGCAGCGAAAGCAAAGGCTGCCCAAGCTGGCGGTGCAGGCGCGGCAGAAGCCGATGAGAGTCAGCCAAAAGAGCCGTCTAAGAACCAGCCTTATCTGGATAAATACGTAGCACGCATCAAAGAGGCATTTGGCGCAGAAGTGATTGAAGCTTCTTATATTAATGAATTGGCCAAGGAAGTACCTACCTTGGTGATCCAAAATGAACGCTGGCATGACGTAGCCCTGTTCTTGAAGGAAGATGAACAGTTGGCCTTCGATTATCTTTCCGATTTGCACGGCGTCGATTACGAAGATCGACTTGAGGTCTATTATCACTTTTACTCGTATAAAAACCGTCAAAGTTTGGCAGTAAAAGTCAAAACAGGACGAGAACAGTCAAGCGTCGCATCCGTCATGGATATTTGGAGCGGTGCCAACTGGAACGAACGGGAAACATACGATCTCTTGGGGATTTATTTCCCGGGACATGGCGATTTGCGTCGGATATTGCTGCCTGATGACTGGGTAGGACATCCGCTGCGCAAGGATTACGTGCAATACGACGAGGAGGTGTAGCAGATGAACCAGAACATCCTCACCACACATGCAGAGACCTCTTCCGAAACCGGCATTCGAACCGAAGAGATGCTCTTGAACGTCGGCCCTCAGCATCCCAGTACGCACGGCGTTTTTCGTTTGGTTGTCAAAATCGACGGGGAGACGATCAAGGAAGCCATCCCTGTCATGGGCTACCTCCACAGGGGTACAGAAAAACTGGCGGAGAATCTCACTTACACGCAAATCATCCCGTATACAGACCGGATGGACTACGTCTCGGCGATGACGAACAACTATGTATTGTGCCATGCTGTGGAAACCATGATGGGATTGGAGATTCCCGAGCGTGCCCAGTATCTTCGCCTCATTGCCATGGAATTGAACCGTGTCGCCAGTCACCTGGTCTGGTGGGGCACGTTTTTGCTCGACTTGGGGGCGATGGGACCTTTCCTGTATGCCTTCCGCGATCGGGAGAAAATTCTCGATTTGTTCAATGAACTGTGTGGAGCACGCATGACGTTCAACTACATGCGTATCGGCGGAGTGAAATGGGACGCCCCTGATGGTTGGATCGAAAAGGTCAAGGATTTCGTCGCCTACATGAAGAAAGAGCTTCCCAGCTACCATCAGCTGGTCACCGGGAATGAAATTTTTCTCAGCCGCATTAAGGGCATTGGCAAATTTGATCAAAAAACAGCACTCGACTACTCACTGTCCGGTGTTATGCTGCGCTCTACCGGTGTAAAATGGGATCTGCGCAAAGACGAGCCATACTGCATTTATGACCGTTTTGACTTTGACGTACCGACTGGGACGGATGGAGATTGCACAACACGATACCATTTGCGGATGGAAGAGATCGTGCAGTCCTTGCGCATCCTGGAGCAGGCATTGGAGCAATTCCCGAGCGACGGGGAAGTCATCGGAAAAGTGCCGCGCGTCATTCGTCCGCCTGCTGGTGAGACCTACGTGCGAATCGAATCCCCACGCGGAGAAATCGGCTGCTACATCGCCAGCCAGGGCAAGGATAAGCCGTGGCGATTGAAGTTCCGCCGTCCATCCTTTACCAACCTGCAGATTCTGCCCAAACTGTTGGAGGGAGAAAGCATCTCCAACATGATTGCCATCCTGGGCAGCATCGACATCGTACTCGGGGAGGTTGACTGTTAATGAGCGAACTTTTGCAGCAGGCTCCCTCATTGGGGAATACGCTTTGGTTCATTCTGGCGGCAGTCGTCTTGCTGGTCATTTTGCTCGGCTTCGTCACCTACGCCATCTATTTTGAGCGCAAAGTAATCGGCTGGATGCAGCTGCGGATCGGTCCCAACCGAGTCGGCCCACTTGGCCTTTTGCAGACTGTAGCGGACGTAACCAAGCTCCTTATAAAAGAAGATACACGCCCCAAAAACGCGGACAGAGCCCTGTTTACCCTGGCTCCGATTCTGGCCTATGCACCTGCGTTCGGTGTGCTGGCGGTCATGCCTTTTACGGAGAGCATCCAATTCGCGGATCTGGGCATCGGGCTTCTCTATTACATCGCGTTGTCGGGTATTACTGTTCTCGGTGTGATTACCGCAGGCTGGGCCTCGAATAACAAATACTCGCTGATCGGCGGCTTGCGTTCTGCAGCCCAGATGATCAGCTATGAAGTCCCGCTGGTCATGTCTGTTGTCGGGGTCGTATTGCTGACGGGCAGTATGAATCTGCGAGAGATCGTAGAGGCGCAGAGGGATATGTGGAATATCATTCCGCAGTTTCTCGGGTTTGCCGTCTTTATTATCGCAGCGCAGGCTGAGCTGAACCGAACGCCATTCGACTTGCCGGAAGCAGAGTCTGAACTCGTCTCCGGCTATCACGTGGAATACTCCGGCTTCCGTTTCGCGATGTTCATGCTGGCGGAATACGTCTACATGTTCGGGATGGCAACGTTGATTACGGTCCTCTTTTTGGGCGGCTGGCTGCCGATTATTCCTGCATTGGACTTCATTCCGGGGATCGTCTGGTTCGTCTTGAAATTTTCGGCTTATGTCTTTCTCCAGTTTTGGTTGCGCGCCACGATGCCGCGGATGCGTGCCGATACACTGATGTCATTTGCCTGGAAAGTGCTGTTGCCAGTGGCGCTGGTGAATATCTTGCTTACAGCCGTGATTGTCTCGTACCAGCAAGGGATGTTCTAAGAGGTGAGAGACAAGCGACATCGTCGTACCATATGCAGGCAACGCTCTGCTTGATGGGGCACAGCCAAGTTCTCAAATCCTGAGGGGTGACATACATGCTAGGATTGGCCAAAGGCCTGGGGTATACCTTTAAGAAGCTGACGGAGAAAAAAGTAACCCATTTCTATCCCGATGTACCCTTCCCGATGCCGCCGCGCTTCCGTGGCATCCAGCACTTTTCCCCGGAAAAATGCATCGTCTGCAATCAATGCGCACGTGTATGTCCGACAGAGTGCATCCAGCTGACAGGGAAGCCTCATCCGGACCCGGAGAAGAAAGGGAAGATTATCGACACCTACGATATCAATTTCGAGATTTGCATTTTGTGCGATTTGTGCACAGAGGTTTGTCCGACAGAAGCGATTGTCATGACGAATAATTTCGAGCTGGCAGCCTATAGCAGGGATGAGTTGTACAAGGACCTGAAATGGCTGGACGACAACAATACCAACGTCAGGGAGGAGAACTAAATGAGCGGCGAATTTATAGCCTTTTTTATCCTTTCTCTGCTGACGATTGGCGGCGCTGTGTTTATGATCAGCTTTACCCGTGTAGTTCACATGGTCATTTCACTCGGAATCACCTTTATCAGCATCGCTGGCCATTTTGTTCTGCTTGGCGCTGAGTTCGTCGGTGTATCGCAAATCCTCGTATATTCGGGTGCGATCTCGATTCTGATGCTCTTTGGAATCATGTTGACCAAGCACGATGCCAATGACGAAGGGACAGGGAACACGTGGAAAAATCGTTTTGTCCTCGTGTTTGTGGCCGCTTTGTTCGGTCTGCTTTTCTGGGGCATCCAAAATGCGCCGTGGCAAGCGCCGGCACAACAGGCAGCCGAGCAGTCGATGAACAATGCCAAGGAGATCGGGATTGAAGTATTCACCAAGTACGTGATTCCGTTCGAATTATTGTCTGTGCTGCTGTTGGTTTGTCTGGTCGGAGCGATCATCATGGCGAAAAAGGAGGGGGATCAGCAATGATGGTGAGCATTTCCTCCTATTTGATGGTGGCGTTGATCCTGTTCTGCGTGGGCCTGTACGGAGCTCTGACAAAACGCAATGCCGTGATCGTACTGATTTCGATTGAATTGATGCTGAATGCCGTGAATATCAATCTGGTGGCTTTCTCCAAGTTCGGATTGCATCCCGGGGTGACAGGCCAGATCTTTACCTTGTTTACCATGACCGTTGCTGCAGCGGAAGTGGCGGTCGGCCTGGCGATCCTGATCGCCTTGTACCGGAACAAGGAAACGGTCAACGTAGATGAGATGGACCAGATGAAACGATAAGATGGAGACCTGATAAGGAGGACAAAGATGGATACTCTATTGCATTACGCCTGGCTCATCCCTCTGTTTCCGCTTCTTGCTTTCATCGTGATCGTTTCATTTGGTCGCCAACTGAAAGAAGGGGCAGCCCTGGTCGGCATTTTGCTGACGGGGATCTCATTCGGGATAGCGCTGTTGACGTTTTGGGAGAGATTCCAGGACGGGGCATCTAACTTCAAATTCAACGTAAGCTGGCTGCAGGTCGGAGACATCGTGATCAGCATGGGATTCGAGGTCAATCAACTGAATGCCATGATGCTCGTGATTGTGACGCTGGTGAGCCTGTTGGTGCAAATCTACTCCAAGGGCTACATGCAGGGAGACGAACGCTTCCCTGTTTTCTACCAGTACCTGGCCCTGTTTACCTTTTCCATGCTCGGGCTGGTGCTTTCGCCCAATCTGCTGCAGGTATACATTTTCTGGGAACTGGTTGGAGTTTGCTCCTTTTTGCTGGTGGGGTACTACTTCTTCAAAAAGGAAGCGAAGGCAGCAGCGAAAAAGGCATTCATCGTTACCCGCATCGGAGATCTGGGCCTTTTCATCGCCATCTGTCTGTTGTTCTGGTGGACAGGAAGCTTTGAATATACGCAAATCTTTGACAGTGTCGCTCTCGGCAAGCTCGAGCCCTGGATGATTACGCTGGCAGCGATACTGATCTTCGTCGGAGCCGTGGGAAAATCAGGTCAATTTCCGCTCCATACCTGGTTGCCCGATGCGATGGAAGGTCCGACACCTGTATCAGCGCTGATCCACGCGGCGACGATGGTCGCGGCAGGGGTGTATCTCGTCGCAGCGACATATCCGTTGTTCATCGCTTCGGATACCGCTTTGACGGTAGTTGCGTATGTCGGCGGGTTTACCGCAATTTTTGCTGCATCGATCGGTCTGACCCAGAAGGATATCAAACGGGTCTTGGCCTATTCGACGGTAAGTCAGCTCGGGTATATGATGCTGGCTCTAGGGGTTGCTGGAGCAGCAGGCTATGTAGCGGGCTCTTTCCATCTGATGACCCACGCTTTCTTTAAAGCCTTGCTCTTCCTGGGAGCAGGAAGTGTCATCCATGCGGTACATACGCAGAATGTTTTTGAGATGGGCGGACTGTGGAAGAAGATGCCGATCACTGCTTTGACCTTCTTGATTGGCTGCCTGGCGATCGCTGGAATCTTTCCATTCGCGGGCTTCTGGTCCAAAGAGGCGATCCTTGGCGCTGTCTATGGGGCGCATCGCTTCGATCTTTTGCTCATCGCGCTGCTGGCCGCATTCTTCACGGCTTTCTATATGTTCCGTCTGTTTTTCCTGACCTTCGCGGGGGAAGCGCGGGGAAAACATCAGCCGCATGAATCGCCTGCCGTGATGACCGGCCCTTTGCTGATTCTCGCGCTTCTGGCGATTGTCGCAGGCTTTATCAACACCCCGTACGCACCGCTCTTATCGGATTGGCTGCTTGCCTCCGATACCGGGAATGCGATCAGCCACATCTTTGGAGATGAAGTAGCGCATGCCGCCTCCTGGCTGCAAGTGGTTGCTTTGCTGATTTCCGTACTGGGCATCGTGCTGGCTTACCTGATGTACGTCAAGAAAAAGATCCCGGCGGATACGATCCCGGAGACCTTGCCTTGGCTGTATCAGCTATCCTATCGCAAGTATTACGTAGACGAGATTTATCATGCAGTGATTGTTCGTCCGCTCGGATGGATTGGCTTTATCCTGAATGCGTTTGACAAGTACGTCGTGGATGGACTGGTAGGACTGACAGCCAAAATCACGAACGGAATCGGCGCTCTTCACTCCAAAGCGCAAAATGGACAGATTCAATCTTATGGAACAATGGTGTTGTTTGGCCTACTGGTGCTGATCATCGCCATCAGTTTGACGGTACAAGGGGGTGGGTTCTTTGGATCAGGTCAATAATCTCCTCTTGTCATCGCTTGTCTTTTCACCTGTACTGGCGATCCTGATTCTGGCGTTCATTCCGAACCACCAGGGAGGAGCGATCAAAAAAGTGGGGGTCCTGGGCACCCTGCTCCCGCTGATCTTGTCGCTGTTTTTGTTTGCCTCTTTCAATTACGGGACGGCGAATCTGCAATTTGTTGAGAAGCATGACTGGATCTCCATTCCGATCTCCCAAGATCCGTCCGGGACTGTCTACTCGCTGGAGATCAATTACGAGCTCGGAGTA
This sequence comes from Brevibacillus panacihumi, assembly GCF_003710985.1. Taxonomy (GTDB): domain Bacteria; phylum Bacillota; class Bacilli; order Brevibacillales; family Brevibacillaceae; genus Brevibacillus; species Brevibacillus panacihumi. The sequence continues at coordinate 29,755 of NZ_RHHT01000009.1, read as the reverse complement.
GACGGAATCTCGATGCCATTGCTCGTACTGACGGCGATTATCGGTGTGCTGGCGGCTGTTGCTTCCTGGCAGATCAAGAAACGGCTAAAAGAGTTTTTCATTCTGTTCCATGTGCTCTTCATCGGGATGTTGGGTGTTTTTGCCGCAGACAACCTCTTTCTGTTCTTCATTTTCTTCGAGATGACTCTCGTGCCGATGTTCTTTTTGGTGGGAATCTGGGGATATGGAGAAAGGGAAAAAGCGGCGAACAAATTCTTGCTCTACAACGGAATCGGCTCCGGCATCATGCTGTTGGCCTTTATCGTCATCTATCTCGTGACGCAGACGATGAATATGGAGCAGATCGCGACCATCTTCTCGACACCACAGCATCCGATTGCCTCGGCTATCTCGCCCGCATTCCGTTATGGACTGTTTTTGGCCTTGTTCATCGCATTTGCTATCAAGCTGCCAGTCTTTCCGTTCCATACCTGGATGCTGAAAGTACACGTGCAAGCGCCGCCGTCCATTGTCATGATCCACTCCGGTATTTTGCTGAAGATGGGGGCATACGGCGTATTGCGGATGGGAATCGGATTCTTCCCTGAGCAGGCGTACCAGTTCTCCACTTGGCTCGCGGTGCTGGGGATTATCAACATCCTGTATGGAGCCGTGCTTGCGTTTGTTCAAAAGGATTTGAAAATGGTCCTGGCTTACTCCAGTATCAGCCATATGGGGATAGTCCTGCTCGGATTGGCTGCGATGAACACGATCGGATTCCAGGGAGCGATGTTCCAGATCGTCTCGCACGGATTTATCTCCGCGCTGCTCTTCTTCCTGATTGGCGTCATCTGGGATCGCACGCAGACCTCCATGATCGATGAATTGGGCGGTTTGGCGAAATCGATGCCATTTGTCAGCGGTATTTTGCTGGCCGGCGGGATGGCTTCGCTGGGTTTGCCGGGGATGTCTGGCTTTATCAGCGAATTCTTTGCCTTTTTGGGCTTGTTCGGCAGTCTTCCTGTCCTGGCGGCTGTGGGGGCGTTGGGCATCGTCTTGACGGCAGTCTACCTGCTGCGGGCGATTCTGCGTACGACATTCGGACCGACACCGGACCGTTTTGCACGTCTCGCAGACGCACAGCCGATGGAAGTAATCCCGATGGTTGTCCTGCTCGGGTTTATCATTCTGATCGGGGTGTATCCGGCTATTTTGGGCAATCCGCTCCAGCAGACCTTGAAAACAATCGTACCCATCGTGACGGGAATAGGAGGGTAATCCATGGAAGTAAAAGACATCTTCTCATATGACTGGACCTACCTTCTGCCCGAATTCATCATATTAGGCTTTGCAACAGGGCTGTCTCTCTTGGATCTGTTCGCGGGCAAGCGCTTGGGCAAGCACGCGATCGGACTGCTTTCCCTGCTGGGGATCGTGCTGGCCGGAGTTTTTGTCTTCGTCAATATCCAAACCATGGATCAACCTTACAGCTACATGGCGGATATGATTCGCATCGACGACTACGGCAATGCCTTCAAGCTATTGTTCCTGGGAGGTACGGCATTCACGATCCTGATCTCGCTGTCCTACATGCGGCAGAGCGAGGTCGCGCATAGAGGCGAGTTTTACTATCTTCTGCTCAGCGGACTCTTGGGCGCGATGGTGATGGCTTCATCCGCCGATCTGATCACAATGTTCGTCGGATTGGAGCTTTTGTCCCTATCCTCTTATGTGATGGTCGGCTTGCGGAAAAAATCGTTGCAATCCAATGAATCGGCGTTCAAATACGTCGTTTCGGGCGGAATTGCAACAGCCGTCACCTTGTTCGGGATGTCGTACGTGTACGGCTTGACGGGATCGACCAATATTTATGAAATCTCGCAACGGTTGGCAGAAGCGGGGATGATGGGCTTTCAGTTTATCATCTACATGGCGTTTGCTTTTCTCGCAGTAGGATTGGCGTTTAAAATATCCGCTGCCCCTTACCACATGTGGGCGCCAGACGTCTATCAGGGAGCGCCAACTCCAATCACGGCATTTTTGGCTGTCGTCTCCAAGGCTGCGGGCTTTGCGCTGGTATTCCGTCTGTTGCTGATCTCTTTCCTGCAGGTGCCGAGCGCAGAAGGTCAGTTCTTTCTCACACAGGGCAGCCTTTTCATCGGCTGGATGGCTGCGGCGTCTATGATACTTGGCAACGTAATGGCGCTCAGACAAGCCAATGTCAAACGGATGATGGCTTACTCGGGGATCGCTCAAGCCGGTTATCTCCTCGTGCCGTTCGTGCCGCCGACAACACTCTTTTTCAGTGAAGTGATTTTCTATCTGTTCGGCTATCTCTTGGTCAGCTTTGGTGTCTTCGCTGTCATTATGGTTGTGTCCCGAGAGCAGCAGACGGAGGATCTAAAAGGATTTGCCGGCTTGTATCATCGTTCCCCGGTGATGGCGATCTCCATGACGATTTTCATGCTGTCCTTGGCGGGTATCCCGATCACAGCCGGATTCTTCGGGAAGTTCTATCTCTTTATGGGTGCGCTCGCGCAGGAAAACTACTGGTTGTCCGCGATTATGATCGTGACCAGCGTGATTTCCTACTACTACTACTTTGGGATCATCCGGCAGATGTACATGCGCGCAGGGGAGAACGAAGCTCCGTTGTCCGTACCGAAAGGAATCTGGGTCTTTATCTTCATCTTGGCGATTGCGACCGTATTCTTCGGCGCTTTCCCAGGATTGGTGACAGACTATATCCAGGCGACGTTCAATCCTTCGTTTGATTTTGGCAATATGTTGCCGACCCGGACACCATAACACTCGTAATAGGAAATCGTTTCAGTTACAATAGAGGGGATGGCCGCAACCAGGCTGTCCCTTTCTTTTTGATGAGGAGGAACCGATTGTGCCGACCGATCTATACGGGTTCTTGAGCATTATCTTGTCTATTACCTTTATTGGATTGAGCTGGTGGGCCTTGCAGTCGATCCGCTTTGAAAAAATATTGAAAAGGCCAAACAGCCCACAGGCGAAGCTGCTGCAGATTTTTTTGTCTATCGTCATCGGCTATGAACTGTCCCGTTTTTTCCTCGATTACCTGGGCTGGTCTATGGTATTCGGCAATCTTTTTACCTGATCTGCGGGTTGTCTTTCAAATCATCTGGTATATCCACCCAATTTCATGTGCAAACTGAGAAGTACAAAGAGAGCATGAAAAAGGGGAGCGAGAACAGATGAAAACGTGGTCGCCTTGGTTGTCACTAGTTGCACTCATCGTCGTAGGAATGGTCTACTGGATACCAGCGTTGGCTAAGGAACAGGTCGCGGATCATGAAGTCGCAGGTCGTTTGCTTGCGGTCATCGAAGAGTCGGGAGCGACTGACCTGGAGGTTCAGATGCGCAGCCGCGTATCGCTTGGAGAGGTAGAGAGTCCGAATGCTTTGAAAGAGTTGGCAAACAAATGGGCGGCAGAGCTGTCAGTCCCTATGGCTGATGTCCCTCTTGCCAGACAAGATCACGTGGTTTCGTATGAAGCTAATCTTTTTCAAAACGGCGTTCATTTGAATGTCGAACTTACAGGGGTTTCCAAAAATGGTACACTCGATACATATCTTGTGTGGCAATTGATTGGAAATCGAAAAACACTACCATATATGGAATCTATACAAGAACATTGGACTAAAGCCTTGTCAAAAGCCGACTTTATTCCGCAATTTAGTACTTGTATTCGCGGAATGTACAATGATAAGATGAGTGTTGATCAACAGGAGGGTAGGATTTTGTCGATTTTTAACGCCCTCCAGGCAAAAGAAAGAGAACGTTTAAAAGATGAGACGGTTGTTAGCATCTCCGGTTATACCGATTGGTGGGACTCGTCCATCATGCTAAACGGTGACAAGATGAATCTGCAGGTGGCGACTCATCTCGATCGTCAGGCAGGTACGCGAATTACCGTAGGTACACCAATCATCACAGTGGAATATTAGCACGCGGAGGGGTACACATTGGATAAAATGATTGTCCGCGGTGGTAAGGCATTGGTCGGAAACGTCAAAGTTTCCGGAGCCAAAAATGCCGTACTCCCTATCATTGCAGCATCGATCCTGGCTGAGAAGGGGACGAGCGTCATCTCGGATGTCCCGGCTCTTGACGATGTCAGAACGATATGCGACCTCTTGAAATCGATGGGAATTTCCCTTACATATGATCATGAAGTGCTGACGATTGACGCTTCGCCGCTGTCAAGTGTAGAAGCCTCTTATGAGCTGGTTCGCAAAATGCGCGCTTCGTTTTTGGTCATGGGGCCTTTGCTGGCGAGAAAAGGACGAGCTCGTGTCGCCTTGCCAGGAGGTTGTGCCATTGGAACACGACCGATTGATCAACATCTCAAGGGATTCGAGGCGATGGGAGCCAAGATCGAGATCGGGCAAGGGTTCATAGATGCCAGCGTAGAGGGGCGATTGAAGGGAGCGAAAATTTACCTGGATATCGCCAGTGTTGGGGCAACCGAAAATATCATGATGGCAGCCGCTTTGGCTGAAGGGACAACGGTCATCGAGAATGCGGCCGAGGAGCCGGAAATCGTGGATCTGGCAAACTATCTCAACAGGATGGGAGCCAAGATTCGCGGGGCTGGTACAGGCTCGATTCGCATCGAGGGCGTGGAGTCGTTGGTGGGCTGCACCCATTGCGTCATTCCAGACCGGATTGAAGCAGGCACCTTCATGGTAGCGGCTGCGATTACGGGCGGTGACGTCTTTGTGGAAGGCGCGATTTGCGACCATTTGAAATCAGTTACCGCCAAGCTGCGCGAGATGGGTGTCGAGGTGGATGAACAGGAAAATGGCATTCGCGTAACCCGCAAAGGAAAACTGAAGGCAGTCGATCTGAAGACGCTGCCATACCCTGGCTTTCCGACGGACATGCAGTCGCAGATGATGGCTCTCCTGCTCGTATCGGAAGGGACCAGCATCGTGACCGAGACAGTCTTCGAGAATCGCTTCATGCACGTCGAAGAATTCCGCCGGATGAATGCGAACATCAAGATCGAAGGCCGCAGCGCGATCGTCGAAGGCGGAAGCAAATTGACGGGCAGCAAGGTTGCAGCTACGGATTTGCGCGCTGGTGCCGCACTCGTCCTCGCAGGACTGGTCTCCGAAGGCGAGACGGAAGTGACAGCATTGCACCATATCGACCGCGGCTACGTCCATTTTGTGGAGAAGCTGCAAGCCTTGGGCGCTGATGTGGAACGTTATGTCCATCAGGAACAAAAGCAGGAAGCAACCGCTCCTGAACCAATTAAAATCAATTTTTCCCCTAATTTTGCCTAAGCCGTTTCATTCAGGCGAATAGTAGGGGCAAGCGAAAGCTCTCTCTTAGCAGAGAGCTTTTTTTTGCTTTCAGACAACCCGCTCTAACATTCTCCCTTCTCTCTCACTCTCTCGTTCTATCGCTTGCGGAAGGGACATAGACTGGAAGTGTCAGCACGAAACGAGGAGGATAGGGAGCATGAAACGTTATCTCGTCATGTGGTTAGTCGTTTTGCCAGTCTTGCTCGTATTCATGCCAGCTGCTCTGGTCTATCTTTTTTCTTCTGGCTTTCAGGAGGGAACGGAAGGAGTGGCGGTCGTCTCGCAACCGCAGAACCAGGCTGTGGTGGAGCCGGGTTTGGAAGTGAAGGTATACCGTTCCGAGAAAAAGACGGTGGAGACCCTCCCGCTCGAAACCTACATCACAGGCGTCGTGGCAGCCGAGATGCCCGCAGAGTTTGAACTGGAGGCGCTCAAGGCACAGGCGATGGCAGCAAGGACGTATATTGTCCGCAGGCTGAGCGAAGGGAAATGGCAGGATGTCCCCGAGGGGGCGCATGTGATGGATACGGTCAGTCACCAGGTGTATATGGACGAGGAGCAGCGCAAGCAAAGATGGGGCGAGCAATTTGCGTGGAAAAACAAGAGAATCGAACAAGCGGTGCAAGCGACTGCCGGGATCGTCCTGACGTATCAGGGCAAGCCGATTGATGCGACCTTCTTTTCGACGAGCAATGGCTTTACGGAAAATTCAGGAGAGTATTGGGAGCAGTCCATCCCGTATTTGAAGAGCGTAGCCAGCCCCTGGGATATCGATTCTCCCCGCTATCAGGAGACAGTCGTCTATTCGACCGCAGAGCTGGAAAAAAGCCTGGGCGTAAAATTGGCTCAGGAGGCATCCACCAAAGGCTCCTGGTACCGGATCATCTCTACTACAACGGGAAATCGGGTTGGACGGATCCACATCGGCGGCAAGGATTTTACCGGCCGCGAAATCCGGGAGAAGCTGAATCTCAATTCTTCTTCTTTTACCATGGAGTTGCGTGGAAACCAGGTGTATATCACTACCAAAGGCTACGGTCATGGGGTAGGCATGAGTCAATGGGGCGCCAACGGCATGGCCAAGACAGGGAAGAATGCGGAGCAGATCGTGAAGTACTACTATCAAGGAATAGACTTGCAGAATTTCAAGCAAATCATTCCGGTCTAGCAGAGCAAAACGGATAATTTTTTAATTTTCCCTTCTCTCTCAGGTTTATACGCCAAAATTCTGGCGATACTGAGGGATGAGGTGATGAATAAAATGGAAGATCAAAAAAATCAAAATCAACCGATTCCATTCCGAAAGTCCAGTTTTTGGAAGAAAATGTTAGGGAAGAAATGGGCGTTTCCAGCGATCTACATCGGCGCCGCAGCTATCATTCTCGCTTTTGTGATGTGGTATCAGGGTAACGTCATCCAGACCGTCTCCGAGATGACCAATCCGAGTGACGGAGTAGTGGTGACCAATCCAGCGGAAGGTACCACGACTCCTGAAGCTGGAAAAGAAGGCGACGATGCGGTGCCGGTAGCTGGTAGCGTCGAGCCGCTCGCATGGCCGGTAGGCGCAGGAGTTCAGTACGAACAAGGCATGAGCTTCTATGATGAAGAAGCAACTGCAGATGTGCAGGAAAAAGCGTTGATCAAGTATGAAAGCTCCTACTTCCCGCACACCGGGATTGATCTCAAGGCAGTAGACGGCAAAAGCTTCGATGTCGTCGCGGCTCTGGCAGGCAAGGTAACCAAAGTGGAGAATGATCCACTGGTCGGCCGCCTCGTAGAGATTGAGCATGAGGGCAACATTGTCAGTGTATACCAAAGCCTGGAAAACGTCTCTGTCAAACCGGGCGATGAAGTGACACAAGGTCAGGTGCTCGGCAATGCTGGACGCAGCGAGTATGAGAAAGATGCGGGAGTGCATCTCCACTTTGAAGTACGCGTCGATGGAAAATCGGTCAATCCGGAAAAATACCTGATTCAACCTGAAGCAAAAAATCAATAATGACGCAAAGCACCTGTAAAAGCCCGTCTTTTGCAGGTGTTTTTTTACGTTTGTACAAACTGTGAAAAAAAGTTGCGGCCGTGCTGGCTTGTCAGGCTTGGAAACGTAGAATATGTGTCCGCACCCACCCATATATTGTATCAGACAATGTAGATACAAGGAGGCGAGTGACGTGCACGACTACATCAAAGAACGGACCATCAAAATCGGCCGATATATTGTAGAGACGCGCAATACGGTTCGGATGATCGCCAAAGAATTCGGGGTGTCCAAAAGTACAGTGCACAAGGACCTGACAGAGCGGCTGCCTGAGATAAATCCAGAATTGGCCAACCAGGTAAAGGAAATTTTGGAATACCACAAAGCGATTCGCCATCTCCGCGGAGGAGAAGCGACCAAAATCAAGTACAAGCGCCGCAGCAAAAAAGTTATGGTGGAACAGGAGGAGAGTGTGTAAGAAATAATTTCCTTGTCCTCTCACGTGGAAGAGCCTATGATATGATGTAGGAATGTAACTGGTAACAGGGAGGACCTTTCAATGTTTGGCAAAGATATCGGGATCGACTTGGGGACGGCCAATGTCTTGGTGTTCGTAAAAGGCAAGGGAATAGTCCTGGATGAACCATCTGTCGTAGCAATCGACAATCATACCAAAAAAGTGTTGGCTGTAGGAAATGAAGCTCATCGCATGGTAGGCCGTACTCCTGGGAACATCGTAGCGATTCGGCCATTGCGTGAAGGGGTCATTGCAGATTTTGAGATCACGGAAGCAATGTTGAAGCATTTTCTGACCAAAATCGGTGGGAAAAGCATGTTTGCTCGCCCGCGCATTTTGATTTGCTGTCCGACAAACATTACTTCCGTGGAGCAAAAAGCGATTCGTGAAGCGGCTGAACGAAGCGGCGGGGCCAGAGAAGTGTTTATTGAAGAGGAGCCAAAAGTGGCAGCCGTAGGGGCTGGCATGGAAATCTTTCAGCCGTCCGGAAATATGGTCGTAGATATCGGTGGCGGTACGACAGATGTAGCGGTACTCTCCATGGGCGACATCGTCACGTCTTCCTCCATCAAAATCGCCGGCGATACATTTGATGTGGCAATCATGCGATACATAAAGAATAAGTACAAATTACTGATCGGGGAACGTACGGCTGAAGATATAAAAGTTCAGATTGGCACCGTATTCGGCGGACGCCAGGACGAAATGGACATCCGCGGACGCGACATGGTGAGCGGCTTGCCGCAAACCATTACGATTCGCTCCGAGGAAGTCCAAGAAGCCCTGGCTGAGTCGGTGAGTGCAATTGTACAAGCATCAAAATCTGTTTTAGAACGAACACCTCCAGAACTTTCTGCCGATATAATTGATAAGGGTGTATTCCTGACTGGCGGTGGCGCACTTTTGCACGGCATTGACCAGATGCTGGCAGAAGAACTGAAGGTTCCTGTGCTGGTAGCTGATGAGCCGATGATGTGCGTAGCCAAGGGAACGGGTATGATGTTGGATTACTTGGACAAAGTACCTACCCAGCGGAATAAGAAATTGTTCAGGGGGTAAGATCTCGTGATCAGAGGCTTGTATACGTCTGCATCAGGCATGTTGGCCTTGCAGAATCGACAGGAAACACTGGCGGCGAACCTAGCAAATATCAACACACCTGGCTACAAGCAGGATGTGGGGGTGATGCGCGCTTTTCCGGAGCAGCTCATCGCCCGAATTCGCGATCAGCAGGGGCCGGATATCCAAGGAATGCCTCAAATGACGGGACAAGCAGCAGTCATTGGCCGTCTGCATACTGGCGTGTACATGTCGGAGGCATTGCCCATGTTTGGACAAGGTGACATCGCCGAGACGCATAATCCCTATGATGTTGCCTTGATGGACAACCTGCAGCCGGATGAGGACGGAAATGAGCGTCGCCTCTTTTTCAGTGTAGCCCGGATGGAGGATCTGGATCAGCCGGCTGATCCGGAGCAGATCCGCTATACGCGAAGTGGCAATTGGAACGTCAATGCTGATGGATACCTGGTCACTCCGGATGGCTATTATGTGCTTGGTAACGACAATCAAGCCATTCGCATCAACGATCCCGATGGAGCCTATGTAGGAGCTCGCTTGCAAATAAGCACCCAGGGTGAATTGATGTACGAAGACCCTACAGCACCACCTGAAGATCCTCCCGTCATGCTGGATCAACGTTTGGGCTTGGCTGTGATCACAAATCCGCAAATGCTGGTTCGCGAAGGCACAGGAGTGTATCGCTATGAAGGCGATTTGGCCCCGACAGCGCTGGAGGACGCAGAGTTGGAAGACCTGACGGCTCTAGGTGCTGGCGAGTATGATACAACCAGAATAGCCGGACGATACGGATTAAAACAGGGATGGATCGAGCGGGCCAATGTAGATGCAGCTCAAACCATGACGGATATGATGACTGTACTGCGTGCCTATGAAGCGAATCAGCGTGTTATGACCACGATAGATGGTACATTGGAAAAGGCTGCGAATGAGATCGGCAAGGTAAACGGGTAAATTAGGAGGTAAGGACGAAGATGCAGTCGCTTAACATTTCTTCTTCAGCTCTGCGTGGCATCCAATTGGCTCTGGACAATTCCGCAAACAACATGTCGAATATGGATACGGTTGGATACAAGCGTCGAGTAGCTTCGTTTTCCGAACTGCTCGTTGATTCGATGACCGAACAGCCCGCTACTGATCGGGAGAACCGCAACTCACCAGTCGGTTTGCGCATTGGCAGCGGAGCTAGGCTTGGGATGACCAAGCTGGATATGGGACAAGGCAGCATGAAACAGACTGATGTTCCGACTGACTTGATGATTCAAGGCGAAGGATACTTCAGATTAGGTTCGCAAGAGTTAGACGCAAATGGTGCTCGCGTAGAGGAATTCCGCTTTACGCGCAATGGTTCTTTCCACTTGGAAGAGAGCGCGTATTTTGGCGGATTTGTACTGGTGGGATCCAACGGTCATGTGTTGCTGAATGAATCGGATACACCCATCGTTCTCCCTACAGATGAAGTAAGAGAGCTCGTTGTCTCGGATGATGGATTTTTGACTGTTAATGGAGAACCCACATTTGAAAGAGTCGGGGTCTGGAAAGTACATAATCCGGATATGCTGAAGCAAGTCGGAGATAATCTTTTTTCCATCGGAGAGAATGTGAATATCGATCCTGGGGCACCTCTTGCTCTCGAGGAGATTTACGAATCTGCTTGGACTGATAATCTTGCTTCAGTCCGTCAAGGAGCATTAGAGGCTTCCAACGTAAATATGCAAGAGGAAATGACGCAGTTAATCAACATTCAGCGTGCCTATCAGCTCAACTCACGGGCTATCGGCATCAGTGATCAGATGATGAGCATTGCGACATCGATACGGACCAGATAATTCCGCTCAGCAGATGGAGGATACGACAATGAACCAAGGAAAGGGACAGCGGTTCCCGCGAGATACCCAAGAGGTTACTCAAAAAGAACGTGTCAGGAGCGGCAAGAGCTTGCCTTTGACGTTGGCCAAAGTCTTGTTGGTCCCGATCCTGCTCTTTTTCTCTCTGGTCATCGGTTTAATGATTGGATACGGTTCGCTTGGGGACAAGCCAGCCGCAGAGGTTTTCGACTTAGGGACCTACAAGCATATGTACGATCTGCTTTTTTCAGATACGCAGTAGAGGATGTATTTTAAGCGGCCCGGACCATTGGTTTGGGCCCTGCGATTTTTCTTGTGGACTTGTTGTTCAGATTGTCCGCAGAGTATAATGGATCGAGTGGTTGAAAAAGGAAGTGCAGTTTTTCTGATACGGAGGGATATCCGTGAATCTTCCTAATGCGCTTACGATCTTTCGCATCGTTCTCATCCCTTTGTACCTCTACGTGTTTTTTTCGGGACTGCCCTACCACCTGGAGATTGCACTGGGAATACTGTTGGTAGCAGGCCTGACAGATATCGCGGATGGGTATATCGCGAGGAAGCACAAGCTCGTGACCACGTTTGGGGTCATGATGGACCCTCTGGCGGATAAATTGATGATGCTGGCTGTCATTGCCTCGTTTTTTCTCACGGAGCGGATCAGCGTATGGGCGACGCTGTTTTTCTTTGCCCGGGATGTGGCGATGATCGGCGTGGCTGCTGTCTACCATTTCAGAGGGAAAAAGACGGTGCCAGCCAATGCCTACGGAAAGCTGACCACTGTATTGCTGTATCTGGTCATCCCCTTGGTGATGTACCGCTACCCTTACAGTGAAGCCATTTTATGGTCGGTCATTGCGTTCTCTTTTTTAGCAAGCGCGATCTACCTGGGGAAGTTTCGATTATTGAACAAACCTGATTGATCAGTTGGAAAAAGAGCACTTCCTCAGGAAGGGAAGGAAGTGCTCCTTTTATCTCAACCCCGGACTCCCCAACTTCGGAGGCGGGTGGTTGAAAATAGTTTCAGTCAGCGGCATGTTCTTCATGCATGGACAAGTCTAGATAAGTATGGAAATGGAGCGGTGTTCATGGAAATCAAAGCACCTTTGGATAGCGTACAGATTCAGGCTATTATTCCGCATCGGTACCCGTTTTTGCTGGTGGACAAGATTGTTGAGCTGGATTTGGGCAAACGAGCTGTCGGATTGAAAAATGTTACAATCAATGAGCCGTTTTTCCAGGGACATTTTCCAGGGTATCCGGTAATGCCCGGCGTGCTGATCGTCGAAGCATTGGCACAGGTAGGGGCTGTAGCGATGCTGAGCATGGAGGAACATCAAGGAAAAATCGGCCTATTCGCCGGCATTGACGGATTCCGTTTCAAGGATCAGGTAAAGCCGGGCGATACGTTGATCCTCGAAGTGGAATTGACACGCGTACGCGGCACGATTGGCAAAGGACACGGTCGTGCGCTAGTAAACGACAAAGTGGTTGCAGAAGGCGATCTGATGTTTGCACTGACTGCTGGTGCTGACCAGGCACATTCTTGATCTATCTTGAATGTGCTTTTCTTTTCAGTTAGAATGGCATCTGGGAACATTCTTGATTCGTTGACCGTCTAATGTACTGAAGGTGAAATCATTGACCAGTCCGGTTGCAAATATTCTCGGCGTATCGTTTACGACTCGCGGCTTTGACGAAACCGTAGCTCACCTGACACAACGGATTGACAGCGGAGAACAGACACATGTAGTGACCGCCAATCCGGAAATTGTGATGCTTGCGAAAGGCCACTCAGCCTTTCGATCGATAGTAGACCAAGCCTATGTGGTGCCAGATGGGATTGGGATTGTCTACGCCGCAAAATGGACGAATCAGCCGATCTATGAACGTGTCACCGGGGTGGAGCTTGTGGAAGCCCTGATGGCCGAGGCTCATAAAAAACAGTGGAATGTGTATTTGTTGGGTGCGACTCCGGAAGTAATCAGGCTGGCAGCGGAAAAACTGTCCAACCGCTATCCGCAGGCGCGCATTGTCGGGTATAGAGACGGTTATTTTCGGCAAGACGAAGAAGAACAAATCGTCCGGGAGATCGCAAGCAAGAAGCCGGAGCTGCTTTTTGTCGCGATGGGTTCACCCAGACAAGATGAATGGCTCGCCCGGTATCGCGATCAGTTGAACGCTTCGCTGATGATGGGTGTGGGCGGCACCTTCGATGTGATTTCAGGAAAAGTAAAACGTGCCCCCCTTTTTTGGCAAAAGTTGAATCTGGAATGGTTGTACAGACTAATGGCAACGCCATCTCGTTGGAAACGGCAGCTGGCGATACCGAGATTTGTTTGGACCGTCTTCAGGGAAAAGTGGAGAAACCGCTCATAGAGCACCCGTAGAGAGGAGACAGCCGATGTCTACATCAATCTTCGGATTTTTGACTTCGCTGATCATTGCATTTATAGCTACACCTTATGTGAAAAAACTGGCTGTAAAAGTAGGAGCTGTGGATGCGCCCAACCAGCGCAAGGTCCACACACGGATCATGCCGCGCATGGGTGGATTGGCCATATACCTCGGTTATATGGTTGCCTTCTTCCTGTTCGTTCCGTTCGCGGAGAAAACGGAGATGCTGGGAATTTTTATCGGCAGCACGATCGTCATGCTGGTCGGGATGCTCGATGACAAATATCAGCTTTCCCCAAAATGGAAGCTGCTCGGTCAGCTTCTGGCGACGGTCATCGTCGTCGTCCCCTTTGGATTAAAGATCGGCGTGGTTAATCTGCCGTATTCCGGCAGTCTGGATTTTGGCAGCGGCTGGCTTTTGTGGCTGGCTGTCCCGATCACGATGTTCTGGATCGTCGGTGTGACCAATGCGGTCAACCTGATCGATGGGCTGGATGGCTTGTCGGCAGGGGTCTCGGCAATTGCGACAGCTACCATGGCGATCGTGGCCTTGCTGATGGACGAGTACAACGTCGCGATTTACTGCTGCGTTCTGCTTGGCGCGATCCTCGGATTTCTGTACTTTAATTTTCATCCGGCTCGCCTGTTTATGGGCGATACGGGTTCCCTGTTTTTAGGCTTCAACCTGGCGGCATTATCCATCATGGGCTTTAAGGAAGCGCTGTTCGTTTCCTTCATTATCCCGATCGTGGTGCTGGGAGTTCCGCTCTGGGATACCTTCTTCGCCATCGTACGGCGAATCGTAAACAAAAAGCCGATCTCCAGTCCGGACAAAGGCCATCTGCACCACTGCCTGTTGAACATGGGTCTATCCCATCGCTCCACCGTACTGGTGATCTATACAATCAGCCTCTTCTTTGGAACGATGGCGATCCTCTTGACGAAGACGACGAAATGGACAACGCTCATCGTCATGGTCGCGCTGTTGATCGCGATCCACCTGGGGACGGAAATCGTCGGTCTGGTCAGCCGCAGACATCGTCCGTTGATCAATATTTACCGTCGGTTGAAAGTAAAGATGTCGGAGCGGCGAAGCCATTCGTAAAATAGTGTTATTTTCAGACAACCCTTGAACAGATTGTGACAAGATCACGTCCTGTTCGAGGGTTTTTTCCTTTTTTCGACCGTTCTTTCAGATAGTTTGCTCTTAAGTTTTCGTCAAAATATACCGATAAAGGAAAGACGAGACTATGTTTAAAAGATTGCAAAGAAGAGGTGAAACGAGTGGCTAGAAACTTGCTTGGTAGTAAAACCTGGATTTCGGCAGTACTTGCTTTCCTGATGGTGTTCACAACACTGCTGCCGTTTGGTGCGGGTGTTGCTCAAGCTGCAGGGGGACTCCAGTTTATCGGCATCAGCAACAATACGTCGGCCAGCAACCCCCATATTCATTACTCATCCTCCATCGACATCTCAGGTACATATCCACTGAACGTTGTCGGGGATGACCTTCGTTATCAGGTATCCTCGTTAAGCGGATCGCAACCGTCCGATACGAGCAGTATCAAGCCGTCCATCGACCCGGCAACACGCACATTTACCTTTCGGAATATCGCGCTGATTCCGGGAGTGAACGTGATTTCGTTTTCTTTTAAGAATGGCGACTCCAATACGGATCTCTCCAAAATCTACGTCCAGTACAACAATACACCCATGTTTTCTGACTTGAGACTGGACTCTGTGTTCATGGAATCGGATCCGACCATTGTAGAAGTAAACACGTCCCGCAATACGACACTTCGCCTGTCCGGGAAAGCACAAAATGCGGATACGGTCGTAGTCAAAAACAACACAACAGGGAGAACGTTCACGGACTCGATCCGCAGTGCGGGCAACTTCTCTGTTGAGCTGGAAACCCAAATTGGTTTGAACCAGATTGACATCCACGCATACAGCAGCAATAAAGAAGTGGCATTGGTAAACAGAAGTGTTTTGGTAATCCCCAGAAGCAATGCTGAGGGAGGATCAGACCAGTTTTACAGTGTGAAGATGGGCGGTACAGACATCACACAGATCCCTCCTGCAAGCACAGAATTAATTCAAAAGGCCGGAAGCAGCATTACGATCACTGGTGAACTTTTGATCAAATTGCAATCTGGCGCTACCATTCTCGACTCTAGCGGTGCAAAGGATACGACGGCGCCTGATGCACCAGTTAATCTTAAAGCCGTTACTTTACAACCAGATCCGCCTACTACGCCACCTACGGTAACAAAAATAACAGGGACGGCGGAAGCCGATTCTACGATTATTGTAAAAAATGCATCGGGCACTCTAACGATTCAAGGAAATGCAAAGGCTGACGCGAACGGGGAATTTGAGGTTACGGTTGTGGGACAACCAAGTGCCTCATCGCTAACCGTATTTGCCAAAGACGCAGCAGGAAATACCAGTACCGGAACAGGGGTAACTGTCATTGATGGGATTCCTCCTAATGCTCCGGATGTAAATGAGCCGGTTTCGAATCAACAAACGGCCCTTACAGGAACAGCGGAAATTGGCTCTACCGTATACGTGAGAAGAGGGTCAACTGAACTTGGAAGCGCGTATGTAGGAAGTGGTACTTTTACCGTAACTCTGCCGTCTCCTGAAGCAGTAGGGACTACCTTGACTGTAGTTGCTGTTGATTCTGCCGGGAATGAAAGCCCTGCAAAAGCAGTCACGATTATCGATCCGGCTGATGCGACAGCACCTGATACAGTAGCTCCAGATCAACCAGTGACAGATCGCGTATATACGAATACTTCAAAAATTACGGGGCTAGCAGAAGCGGGTACAACGATTACAGTTACCAGCGGAGCAACCGTACGAACAGCAACAACAGGGGATGACGGGAAATTTAGTGTGACATTCCCAACTCAAACAGCAAACACGGTATTAACTGTTACGGCTACAGATGCTGCTGGTAACGCAAGCAGTGCAGAGAACGTTCTTGTAGGATATGCACTTGATACGACCCCTCCGAATAAGCCAACGGGTGTTCCAAGTCAGATCACCACGATGGACAATGTCGTTCAAGGAAGCGGGGCAGAAGCATTTTCCACGATTAAAGTGAAAAGAGGTTCTGTCGTCCTGGGAAGCGGAGTGGCAGATGGCGCCGGTAGCTTTTCTATAGGAATTTCGTCTGCATCTGTTGGAGATATTCTGTCTCTCACGGCAACAGATAATGCAGGGAATGAAAGCGAAGCAGCAACAATCGAAGTAAAAGCGGCGAGATCGTTTGTCTTCAAGATCAATAACCTGACAAACCCGTCTGATATTGTTACGATTGATCAAGACAACGACGTTGAATTTGATCCGGTTACGGATACAGGCCTCTCCTCGGAGTACAAGCTGTATGACGTAAGTGCGAAAGTGAACTACGCAGATTTGAAGAAAGACAATTTGTACGAAATGCAAATTAGCTACAAGACGCAAAGACGAGATTCCAGCAATCTGTCCAACATCGTCAATGACGTCATCGTTGCGAACCACAGCTATCGCTTTATTTTTAAAACAAGTGATGGAGCAAGGTTTGGAAATGTAACGAATATCTCCGATCCGGATCCACAGGTGCAAATTCCGGTGAGAACGGACGGCAGCGTGAATATCGTCAATGTTCTGCCAGCCAAGGTGAAGATTGAAGCTTATAATATGCCTACAACAGGCAATTTCAAAGTGTTTTACAACAACCAGGAAAAATCAGCCGGAACCGATTACTTGCTGACAAAGGGAACAGATTCAGTAACCATCGAATTTGTCAAGCTGCCAGCGAATGAGACGACGGTAAAAGTAAAATATGACGATCAGGAAATCTCTTTCAAACTGAAGCCTCAAGTCGTTCCATCGCTTCTGTTGTACTATACGGTATCGAATGAATCCAAAGTAATTGACAGCTCTTTGGAAATTACCGATCCCAATGTATCCCGACTGGTGATGGACGGGGACAAATTTAAAGCCCAAATCTACAACTACAAATTAACGAACACCAACATGACGGTAACGTTGAATGGTGTAGAAATTCCGAGTGCATACCGGATCACAGACTCGAATCCTAATGACAACGTAGTGCCATTCGAAATCGAAAAAGGCAAATTTACCAAAAACGGTGAATGGAATCTCAATCAAGGTAACAACGCGCTCGTCTTTACACTCAAAGACGACCCGAGCGTAAAATTCAACTACAACATCATCTACAACACAGAGAAGACACCGAAGATTGAAGATGTCACGCTTAAAGTCGTGCAGGGCAAAGGCCAGACAGAACTGGCGAAAAAATCTTCCGATGCAGCCTATCGGACTTCCGCTTTCTTCCTGAGTGAATTCTCCTGGAAAGCGACCAATGTAGAACCAGGTGCCATTGCTACTATTACGAAGGACGGCAATGTCATCGCGAGGTACAAGCTGAAGGATACTTCGGGGAACTGGGATTTCGTTAATGATGCGGCGTACAATAAAACACGCGACGCAGCCATCAAAGGAAATACCCGTGATCTGGGTGCCATTTTCGACTCCACAACCTTCTCTAAAGGAAATAATATTCGCAACAAGTTCACGTTCACAGCTGAAATGGACACGGACGAATATGGAGAAGAACTGGTGGAGGAACTCAGTGACGACATGGGCCTTACAGGGGAAGAACTGGAGAACAGATTGAAATTGTTCCCGCTGACTCTGGCAAAAGGCGGCACAACGAATTATCAAATCGAGATTATTCAAGGCTCCATCGCTACTCGTCACAACATCAGCATTACGCAGGATGCCCAGGCTTGGACGGTAATCTCTCCTACCAAGCTGGATAATGCACAGTATATTACGGTGAACAGCAACTCTGTTCCGGTGAAGATCTTTGCAGAAAAAGCAACGAAAGTAATGTTTGGGAAAACAGAGGCAGTTGCCTATAATACCGATTTCCCGGATTACGAGTATGATTCGGAAACAGGCAAGCTGATACCACAGACATACTATGTGTTTGAATCCAATGTAACGCTGAAGCCAGGATTGAACACGATCAAATTCACGGTTCAGTTCGGCAGCAACAGCTACAACGACGAGATCAAAATCTTCAACCTGAACTCTGCAGTAGGTGGCGCTGAGAGCCGGGATGTGTTTGGCAAAAAGCTTTCTTTCAGTGTATTTGAAAAAGCATTTGAACTGAAATTCCCGTCTGGCACCGTCCTGCTGGCACCACAAAGCAATAAGGCAGGTTCGGAAGTAAATGCCCCTCAGACTGATATTTTCACCAACGTTCCGATCTATTTCGGGATCGCGGATCGTACGAATGGTCAAGTCGGCATTGATGACCACGGTCTGAAACGGGAAATGGAAGATTTGCTTCGCATCTCCTCTGATTTCAACTATGCAAGCCCGCTCTACTTTGTAGACGCCGGGAATGCCAAACATGGCAGCTTGGACGAAGACGAAGACCGAGCACCAGGGGGCCGCGACCCATACTTTGACGGCACGGTAAACAACGTAAAGATGGAGCCGTTTATCGAGCGTTGGAGATACAACCTCGTACCGAGCAAAGTCGGAACGGTTTCGATCAAGTATGATCCTTCCATTGTCAATGCAGCGAACAATATCCTCACCGTTTTCTACAATAACGGTGATGAGTGGATCAATCTTGGCGGTGTCGTGAACACATCCAAAAAGACGGTCACTGTTCCATTTAAAGGCTTCGGCTATTACATGGTCATGAAAACGCGCGAAACCTTCTCTGATGTAATCAACCATCCATTTGCGCGTGACGCGATTGAGACCTTGTACGCCAAAGGAATCATGAATGATGCACCAGGAAGCGGTTTCGGTACCGAGTTGAAAATCACTCGCGGCGAGTTCGCAACGATGCTCGTAAAAGCGCTGGATCTGCCAATCAATGCCGGGCCATATAGCGGCAACAGCGAAAGAAACCCGACCGAACCTTCTTTCAATGACGTCCATCCGGATTTTGACGATTGGAATTACGAGTACAAGTATATTGAAACGGCAGCTCGTGCAGGGATTGTGCGCGGAAAGAGCACACGCGGCTTCTTCCCGGATGATCCACTGACACGTGAAGAAGCGACAATCATGATTGCGCGTGCGCTCAATCTGAAGCTGGGCAATGCAGATGCAGCCATGCTGGCTCTGGGCAAGTCCTTTACAGACGGACAACAAACCGGCTACTATGCTGCTCCATCCGTACTGGCAGTAACCAAAGCCAAAATCATGAATGGGGAAGTCAATGATCCATCGGCTAAAAAGCCAACCTATCGCTTCAATCCAAAAGGGGATTTGACCCGTGCAGAGATGGCGATCATCACGATTCGGATCATGACTCAACTGAAAAAATTGCCGAAGTAAAAAAACAAATCAAAAGAGCTGAAGCGACGATAACCGCTTCAGCTCTTTTCTTTTCCGTACTTGTCCACTTGTTCACGCAGCAGATAGATTTCCCTTTCATGCTCCCAGACTTTTGTCTCTATGAATGCAAGATGTTTTCTCTTCCCGCTCTGTTCCTCCCGCATCTCACGGACTTCCTCATAGAGCTTATCCAGCCGCTCGTTTGTATTGGTAATAGCCTGAAATAGTTCCGCACACATGTCCTCCACGTGGCGTGTAAGGGTTTCTTGGCGTTCCATGCGCTGTTCCAACTGTTCAAAACGCTTGTCATGTTCATCAAGACGCTGCTCAATGCGATCTAATCGCTGTTCGATTCGGTCAAACCGTTGGTCAATCTGTTCAAAACGCTGCTCGATCCATTCAAACCGTTGGTCAATCTGTTCAAATCGCTGCTCGATCCGTTCAAATCGTTGGTCAATCTGTTCAAAACGCTGCTCGATCCGTTCAAACCGTTGGTCAATCTGTTCAAAACGCTGCTCGATCCGTTCAAACCATTGGTCTATCCGTTGAAATCGCTGTTCGTTTTGTTCGAACTGCTTTACCATGTGTCCAAACAAATCGTCCAGGCGGGACAGAACTTGGCCTGATAAGCTATTTTCATCACCCGTTGAATGCCCCATATAGAAGCCTCCTTTTATGTACGGCTTTTATATGAATATCGTAAGCGAAGAAAGTAGGTGCAGCAAGTAAATCTATTCTTCGTCTCCTACCGCATCGACGGGCACTTCGACATACTCCTTTTCACCCAAGTCGACCTGCGCCTGACCGTTCGTCAAATCGATCATTCCTGCTACGAAAGCATCCTGTTCACCCTCGGGAATCAGCACGTGGGCGGTTACTTTATCGGTAAAATCCGTCCCGATTACCCGATGCTCCCCGAGACGCAGTTCATTTTCAACTTTGCCCCACCAGGTGTAATCGACTTGCACAGAGATCTTTTGATGCAAGGTATGGACGACGATGCGTGCCGCTTTGAGCGCTGTGACGGTCCCTGCTGTATAGGCGCGGACCAATCCCCCGGCCCCCAGCTTGATGCCGCCAAAATAACGGGTCACGACTACGACTGTATCCTTCACGCCATTTTTCTTGATGCATTCCAGAATCGGCTTTCCTGCGGTTCCGCTCGGTTCGCCATCGTCGCTGGAACGCTGGATCTGATCGTTCTCACCAATGACGAACGCCGAGCAGTTGTGGGTTGCATCCCAGTGCTTTTTCTTGATCATCGCGATGAAAGCCGATGCTTCTTCTTCTGTCGTCACCCTCTGGGCATACCCGATAAATCGAGAACGTTCTATTATAATGTCATCTTCTCCGTAGCCTGCTACTGTCTTGTACTGATGCAGCATCTTCTTTCACCTCTAGAAAAGGATAGCATGCAAAAAGAAAGTTCGCGATTCCTGAAATGTTTTTGACACAAAATCGTATTAGTATTACGAAGGAGAGTATGCGAAAATGAAAGAAAAAGGGCCCATGTGCAAATAGTGGCAATGGATTCATTTTTCGTGTACGAAACATTTTCTTGTGTTATATTGTTCGTGGGACAAACTGTAATATTTTGATCAGAAGGAGTGTACATGATGAACTTTCCATACTCGTCTAAGAAGTGGCAGAAGATCAGTATGGCAGCAGTCTTGACTACTGTACTCGGTGTCGGTTCCTTGACCGCCTACGCGAATACGGGCACAGACGGCGCCAAAGCGACTGAGACATCGACACAAGCCGAGCAATCAGCCGATACGGCCAAACCTGCTAATGCAGAAGAGCCAAAAGCTGCAGCGAAGGAAGTTACGGCCGAAAGCAAGGCAACAACTACTGCAGAACAAACCAACACTACGACCAAACCAGCAGCGACTGTTGGGTTGGAGAATCTGACGCTGGAAAAAGCGATTGAACAAGCGCTTGAAAGCAATGCCCAGCTGGAGTCAGCGCGTCTGAACGTAAAAAATGCAGATCTTAACTCCATGCTGGCATACAAAACACCAGCCCAAATGCCGGATGAAATGATTGGTACTCTGGATGCAGCCAAAGCGAAATACGTAAACAATGCAACCATTGAGATGAACCGCAAGCTCAATGCATTGAACCTGAAGGCCACAGAGAGCAAAATCAAGCTGGGCGCACAACAAGCCTACTATGATTTGCTCTATGCACAAGACGACTACAACCTGAAAAAGCAAAGCCTGGCTCGTGCCGAGGCTCAATTGAAGGTAGCGAAAGCGGCTTTTGAAGTTGGAACCAAGGCGAAAACGGATGTACTCCAGGCGGAGATGGGCTTGGCCGGTGCACAGGCTGCCTTGACGACGGCACAGAACAATCTTGAGATCGAGCGCATGGATTTGAATGATTTCCTCGGCGTGGATCTGGACAAAAAGTGGAACATCATCGTCTCCCACAAACAAACTGCTCCGGTTACGCAAACACTGCAACAGGCAGAAGCCGAGGCATTGCAAAAACGCGTGGAGATGACACAGGTAAAAGAAGAGCTGAAACTGGCAGAACTGAACGTGGAGCTTATTGAGAAATACTCCGTTATGGCTACTTATCAAGGCCGTATTGCCAAAAATAATGTAGAAACGGCGAAGCTGGCGATTGAACAAAAAGAGCGCGAGATCTCCAAGGAAGTAGCCCAGGCCTACTACAACCTGAAAGCTGCGTACCAGGCTATCGAATTCCAGAAGAAGGCCCAGGAAGCGGCAGCGGAAAGCTACCGCCTGACCAACCTGCGCTTTGAAAACGGGCTTGCGACGACCCTGGAAGTGATTCAGGCAGAAGAAGAGCTGTCCGATCGCGAGAACCAATACCAACGCGCAATCCGTACTTACAATCTGGCGGTAGTCAACTTCCAGACAGCTTTGGGCAACTAAGGGAATCCCTACAAAAATTTGATCACAATTGGAAAAAGGTTGAGGAGTGACAGACTGCCGCACGTAACCTATAATACGATTTGTGGCGGATGTCACTCGTACATAATCCAAGTGAATACGACCACCAAAAAAGTTTTAAACTTTTTTTCAAAGGCGCCGCAACTTTTGCTGAGCTGAGGCGTTTAATAGGATGTCACACGAAACACGGGGAATTGTGTAAAAAAGATTCACGAATTCTAGCTACTGTGTTACACTAGTGATTGTTGCATTTTACACAATACTGTATATACTAGAGAATTTTAACACGGAAAAAGCGATGCTGTCCTGCGGAAGGAGGTGACACGCGCTTGCAGGATTCGGGCTTTAAAAAGAAAGATAGATTAACAACGAATATTCCCCAAGAACAATTTGTTTATACTAGAGGAGGAGAACACAAGGTTATGAAAAAGGTTGTTAACAGTGTACTGGCTAGTGCTCTAGCACTTACAGTTGCTCCTATGGCTTTCGCTGAAGAAGCAACTCAAGCTCCAGCAATGGATGCTAACATGGAAAAAACGGTAAAACGTTTGGAAGCACTTGGACTGGTTGCTGGTTATGGAAACGGCGATTACGGCGTAGACAAAACCATCACTCGTGCTGAGTTCGCTACTCTGATCGTTCGCGCTCGCGGACTGGAGCAAGGTGCGAAACTGGCTCAATTCCAATCCACTTTCACTGACGTTCGCACTACTGACTGGTTCTCCGGTTTCGTAAACGTAGCGTCTGGTCAAGACATCGTTAAAGGTTTCCCAGACAAATCCTTCAAACCGCAAAACCAAGTTACTTATGCAGAAGCAGTTACTATGATCGTTCGCGCTCTGGGTTATGAGCCAGCGGTTAGAGGCGACTTCTGGCCAAACAACTTCATCGCAAAAGCTTCCGAGCTGAACATTGCGAAAAACATCGCAGCTCCAAACAATGCCGCAACTCGTGGCGAAGTTTTCAAAATGCTGGACAACGCACTCCGCGTAAAACTGTTGGATCAAATCGAATTCGGTACTGACATCCGTTTCGAATACTCCAAAGAAACTCTTCTGACTAAATACCTGAAAGTAACCGTTCGCGATATGGACTGGGTGAACGATGAGAAACTGGATGGCGAAGATCTGCCATTCGTATCCAACGTTCCTGTAGTTGGTCTGGGCACTCTGAAAGCCAACGAAGTTCAACTTTCCGGTAAAGCAGCTGGTCTGGGAAGCAACACTACTTACAAAGTAGCTGACGGCATCAACCCTAACGAGTTCGATGGCCAACACGTACAAGTTTGGATCAAAGATGATGCTCCAAGCACAATCGTTTGGATGGAAGGTTCCGCAGATGAAGATGTCATCATGGATCGCCTTGGCGAATTCTACCTCGACGGAACTGCCATGAAAGACGACGGAAGCAAACTGTCCAAAGACAGCGACATCAAGAAGCTGAAATTGGAACTGGATGGCTCCGGCAAAACATACAAATTCAGTGAAGATGTAAAAGTTACTTACAACTTCCACCCTTACGATGCTCTGGATGCGTTGCAAGACATCATTAGCGACAACAAAGGCTTCGCTTTCTCCGCTAAACTTGTCTTGAACAACAAAAACGAAATCAGTTACATCCATGTAATTGATGACCAATCCATGAACAAATCCGTAAAAGAAGTAAAATACGGATCCAAAATGATCGAGAAAATCGATGCAGACAAGAAGAAAATTTACAACCTGGATGACAAAACATTCGGCGATCTGGAAGACCTGGAAGAAGGCGAAGATTTCCTCGTATTCCTGAACAACAAACCAGCTAAGCTGTCTGAGTTGCAAGCTAACGACGTATACAACGTCTACTATGCAAACGGCGACGAAGACAAATTGCTCGTGTTCGCTACTCGCAACGTTGTAGAGGGTAAAGTAAGCAAAATCACTATGAAGAGTGCTACTGACAACCGTCTGGTAGTTGACGGCAAAACATACCGTTTCCGTCTGGGCCACTCCACTTACTCTGACAACGGAAACAAAGACATCGAAGATATCACTGAGAAAAACCAAGACACCATCAAAGATCTTGATGGCGAAGAAGTAAAACTGTACCTGGATGCATCCGGCCGTATTCGTCACATCGAAACTGCTGATGCCATCACAGATCGTCGCTTCAAAGCAACTGTTACAAAACAAGCTCTGTACAGCGGTGGAGACTTCAACTTCCAAGTAGTTTCCGAAACTGGTAAGAAAATTGACATCACCATCGATCCAAAAGACATCAAAGGTACTGATGGCAAACAATACCCAGAAGATGATGTTCAAGCTGACTTCACACCAGATAAAGAAAACCCACTTCTGTTGGAAGTAACCTTGGATGCTAAAGGTGAAGCTGACAAAGTAAAAGTTCTGCCTACCAAACTGTATAAGTCCTCTGGAACAGCTTGGTTGGATGCTGCTGACGAAGACGAAGATATGCTGAGACACAATGGTAAAGGTTACGAAGTTACCAGCGATACTGCAATCTTCGACCTGACTAGCGAAATTGAAGGTAAAAACCGCAAAACCCTGAAAAAACCAGGTATTGCGAAATTCAGCAAAATCGCTGACCAGAAAAACACTTCCGTTCTGTACACTCTGAACGAAGACGAACTGGAAGTAGACGCTATCTTCGTAATTGAAGGTAAATCTGCTAGCAGCGATATGAAATATGGTCAAATCGTGGAGTATGGCCGTGAAAGTGGCAAATACACCATGAAAGTGGTAACTGCTGTTGACAAAGAGGTTAAAGAAGTTGAATACACCCTCGATGACAAATCCAGCGAACTGACTGACAAAGGCATCAAATCCGGTGACTTTATCGCATTCAGCCTGAACGGCAGCGATGAAGTAGTTGTTGACGAAGTTGTTGAAGTAGTTGACGCTGCTGACGACATCGAGTCCCTGAAATTGCTGGATGAAGATGATTACAGCGATGCTGAAATCTACGACATCAGCACTGCTATCGCAACCAAAATCGATGGCAACAAAATCACTTATGTAGCAAGAGACGAAGATGGCAAGAAGCTTGGTGAAAGAACCTATACTGTCCGCTCCAACACTGTTTACTTCAATGCTTATGACATCGAACCAGGTGACAAAGTAGAAGAGGGCGACTACATCGTTCTGTTCAGCACAGAAGACGTTAAAACCCGTTACGACTATGTACTCTTCATCAACAGCAAGAAACAAGTTGAGAAAGAAGATTTCGATACTGAAGACTTCTTGGCTCAAGCTAAATATGACAAAGATGGTAACGGTGGAAATCCAGGACCAGATCCAGTAGAACCAGAATTGGATGTTGAATCCTTGGCATGGTCCGGTGTTGATAAACTGGGCGGTCTGATGAAAGAGTTCTCCGTAACTGGTACTGCAGTTAAAGGTGCAGAAGTAGAAGTTACAATTGGTAAACAATCCAAAACTGTTACTGCAGATGACAAAGGTAAATTCACTGTAGAAGGCATCTTGGGTAAAGCTGATGTAACTGAAGCTGTTATCACAGTAACTGTAGGTAAAGAGTCTAAAGAGTACGAAGTAACGATTAAACTCGAAGACTAATTTCCTATCAACTGGATATTAGAGAATTGTTACGATTGATAAGGGGCAGAGGGTTTACCCCTCTGCTCTCATTCAATCGAGCACTTTCTTAGAAACAAGATACAGTACGGAGGAACACACTCACCTAAAGTACATACATCATGAGTGTTTCTCATAAAAAAAATTCCTATTTTTCAATCTGGAGGGGTAGTACGTGAATAAAAAGCTGGTCCTTTCTGTTCTCTCGACCGCAGTAGTAGCTAGCATGGCTTCCGCTGCTATGGCAAAACCACAACCTGGTTTCTATGTAGGTGGAGATGTTGACAAGTACTACAGCATCGATGCGTTCCTCGGTGATCATTTTGATGACGCTTTGGACGCTATCATCAGTGAACTCGGAGATACAGTATTTGTAGATGCGGATGCAAATGCAGCTCCATTCGTGGAAGCACTGGATGCAAATACTGCTGAAGAGCTCGCAGCTATCATGAAGCCAGCTACTGTAGCTACTTTCAACGGCAATGTTTACACTAACGTTGAAGATCCAACTGCAGAGCCTTATAACCCTGCAACTGATAAAGACCTCGAGCCAGGAACTCCTGTTGGCGACTTGGTTGTTGAAAGCGTAAGTGCTATTAACAGTAGCAGTGTAAAAGTTTCCTTTGCTAATGCTGTTGAAGCCATCGCAAAAGAGAATGTTACAGTGGTAAACAAAGTAACAGCAGATAAGCAATACATCAAAGCAGTTACTTTGAGTGAAGATAAAAAATCCGCTACTGTAGAATTTTATGAGCCACTCACCAAGGGAACCTATACTGCAACTGTAAAAGTTGGAGAAAAATCAGCTTCTAAAGACTTTGATTTTGTTAAAGGTGAAGTTGCATCCATTCAAGTAGAGACTCTTCAAACTGTACCTGCTGGTGAGGCAACAGCAATTGCTTTCAAGGCATTTGACGAAAACGGTCTCGAAATCACTGAAGATGTGAAAGCAGATGTTGAATTTGAGTCTTCTGTTAATGTTAATTCTGGTAACATTACTTTAGCTGATAAAGCAACTGCTTTTGTATTCGTGAAGTATACTAAAGCTGACGGAAGCATTGTAAAAAGCGACAGAATCACTGTTAAAGGTGAAAACCGTAAAGCAGTAGAGGTTCTCAATTGGACTCTTGCTACGACTGCTCCTGATTGGACAGATAAAGAGTACAAACAGAACACATTAGTGAAAAAGGGTGGTACAGCTCTTACCTTCCAACTGCAATTCAAAGATCAATTTGGTAAAGCTAAAGCAGCAAGTGATTTGACCGGTAGTACTGTTCAATATGAATCTCTTGACAAAACAATTGCATTGGTAGACAGAGCATCCGGACAAGTGACTGCATTGAAAGCTGGAACTGTTCCAGTAAAAATTAGTGTAGTAAAAGACAATCAAGTATACTTCACAAAAACTGTAGAAATTACAGTAGGATCTGAAGCTACCTTTAAGGAAATCTCTTTGGAAGCAAATGAAGTAACAGTCTCTTCTTCTTTGGGAACTTCAAAAGCTGTAACACTCAAGTTTAAAGACCAATTCCAAGACGCGATCAATGTAACTGGTGATGTAACAGCAACTGTGAAATCTGGTAAAGACCTCGTTACTTTGGATGGTACTAAAAATGGAGACGTGTACACTAAATCTGTAAATGGTGTTAACAGCATTAATTTCACTGTAACTCCTGTTGCAGGAAAAGAAGGAACAGCTGTTATTGAATTGGCTGTAAAAGACACTCAAATTAAAGCAACTCTGACCGTTCATGTAGAAAAAGCTGGTGCAGTTGAGAACTTTACTGCTGACGGATTTAAAGAACAGCTGGATAAAAACGGAGACGCAACAGACTCTAAAAAACTCCCTGAGAAAATGACAGTTGTTGTTTATGGCGTTGATGCAAACGGTGGTAAAGCACAGCAAATCACAGAAGACATTAACTTCACTGTAAAAGATGCAGCTGGTAAAGTTGTAGAAAAAGGTGAAGGTGTGGCCGATGGCAAGGTTATTGTCGACTCAAAAGCTGTAAACGATGATGGGGATGCTCTATACGCAGCAGGTAAAACATATACTCTTTCGGTAAATGTTGGACCAGATGCTTCAAAAGCTTACCCAGTATTGACAAAAACTTTTACAGTAACAGACACAACTGAAGCACCTAAAGTTGAGCTGACAAAAAATAAACTCGAAATTAAAGCTGCTGATGGTCAAAATCTTCTTGAAGCTGTAAATGCAGCAAAAGTATTTAATGTTACCTTTACAGGGGCAGACTCTACTAAAGCTGTAATTAAAGATTTTGAATTCCTGTCTGATAACACAAAAGTTTTAACTGGAGTAAAAGCTTCTGCGGCTACATTAAAAGCTGATGGAGATGTAAGTCTTTCCATTTCTTCCGTAACTGTAGATATGGATGGAGATGGAGATAAATTTGCTCCTGAAACAGTCCTATTTACAGACCTCTTGAATGTTACGCTAACAGGGTTTGATGATGCAGCTGCAGAAGCGGAAAAAGCAGCTGCTATCGAAGCGGCAAATGAAGCAATCGCTGATCTTCCTGAACCTTCAAAAATAAAAGAAGGTGCAGATGAATCTGCAGGGGAAGTAGAAAAAGCTGATGCTGAAGCTGCTGTTGCCGCTGCAGAAGCAAAGGTTGACGCTGCTAAAGCTAAGGGTGCAACAGCAGGTGAAGGAAATACGTTTGATATTGACACTACAGCTCTCAAAGCTGTAAAGGATGCAATTGCTGCCCTTTAATAAAATCACGAAACGTTACTTCATAAACTCATCTGAGTGAAAGAAGTGGTGAAAAGTCCCTCATGATGTAGACAACAGTCTTCATCTATGAGGGCTTTTCTCTAACTGCCTTGTCAAATTGATTGGCGCAACTCCAATCCGTGAGAACAGCCTATATCTCACGTGCCTGATCCTCCTGCACAGAAATCAATCTAACCCGATGATTCCAGTGAAGTCAGGTGAAGTCGTACTTGCATGAAGCAAGGCGGGGCTCCTTAAAAGCTGGCTATGGTCAGGCGACGAATCCATGTTGACCCAATACGAGTTAGCTGTTTCCAGGTAAAGCGCTAGGGGTTTGGTAACAGTCGATGTGCTTGAGATTGCATAGCCGAAACAGGAACAATTCAGGCTGTTAAACCTGTTTTTCACGTATTGTATAGTGGAGATCTAAGGTCAGCAAAACAAGGGATAGACCAGGCGGAACGTTTGAAGTCTTGCCGGAAGAGGTGGGGTAGCACCAGTGAGACCGGTAAGATGGCGGCGGGTTCGTAGTAGTGATGATGGCTTGCCGTTTGAACCTGTAGTGGTAACACAGGCAGGGAGGGGAAAACTGGCCGGAGCGAAGGAACCCAGTCAGTGGAAAAGAAGGGTTTCATCCCTTCGAGGGAAGAACGACCAGGTAGAGCTGCATGAAATGAATCATGCTGTCCTATTTGGATTTGATTCCACCTATTCACTGATGGGACGCCGTGTGCGATGAAAGTCGCCCGCACGGTGTAGGCTCGTTATAAATACCGGGATAGAGAGGTATAAGACGAGAATAGCCAACCAATCAATGACATAACACCTCCAGCAGACCCAGATCCCTCTAAAATTACAGTACATGGTCTAGGGGGAATGATGGACTATATAAAAGTGTCTAGTGGAGCAGTTGAAGAGGGTGCATTGGTAGAAATTTGGAATCATGAAACGGATAGAGATCCTGTGTTTTTGGCAAGTAAGAA
>NZ_RHHT01000089.1 GCF_003710985.1 Brevibacillus panacihumi | reverse complement strand
GACCTGGAGACGGCCAAGCAAGAGTTCCGCGCCGCACACCAGGCAACGCTGATCTACAGTGCTTTTGACAACGATGGGATCGGCGATTTACCCTCCCTGGTCTATGATTTCAAAGCAAAAACAACCGGGTTCAGCTATATCGATGCCCCTTATCGTATATAATTGACAATACAAGTTTTGCAGGATGTTCAACCTTAAAGTGCCCTGTCAATTCAAACAATTTATTTTCAATATCGTCAATCTTAGATTTAGACATAAGTGATACTTCTATTATCTCAAAAGGTACATTATCTTTAGCTTCGATAGCCTGATCGCACCATTGAATTATCATTTCCTTACTAAATATTCCACAAGATAATCCTAGACTGAATACACTTGTCAATGTCCGAAACCCTTCCAATGTTAGCCTCCTAGATCCTAAGAATTATATTCACTTCCATCGTACTTCATTTTTATTAAGAAATAACCCTTCCATTTTTTATTGGAAGGGTCTAAATACTGATGCATCTTGATTTAACTTTTCCGACTAACTGTGGGCAGCACTTCACCTACCCCGTACGCGTCAATATAGCCATACAAGGTACTCTGTTATAATCCCATGAAGACTTGATAACACCAATTGAATCACTATTATTGTATGGACAGTTATGTGTTTAACGATAGAAACCCACAGATAATTCAACGGTCCTCAGGAATTGCCGACAAAACGTGAGACATTCTTCAGCTTATCGGGATTCAAAACAGCATACATGTTCACGATCCGATTATTTTGAATATCGAAAGAGATCGTAGCAATTAGTTGCCCACCTGCATAAAACGCCAATCCGGGCTGGGCATTCATCTCGCAAAGCTGAAAAGAGAAATCAGCAGGGAACTCCAGGAAAATACCGATAAAGAAACGGGCTATTCGATCATGGCCATACAGCGGACGCAGGGGGGCTTTCACTTTGCCTCCACCGTCCATATATAGGATCGTGTCCGAAGTTAGCGTTTCGAGCAGTATTTTCATATCCCCACTCAAAAGGGCTTGCGCGAACTGTTCAATCACATGGGTTGTCTCCCGCTCCATGCCGACATTCACTTGAGGAATTTCGCCCAAGCTCCTTTTGGCACGACGAAAAATTTGCCTGCAGTTCGTAGGGCTTTTGTCGACTATCTCCGCTATTTCCTCATATTCGTATTGAAGTACCTCTCGCAACAGAAAGACAACCCGCTCGGTCCATGAAAGCTGATGAATCAAGAGCAAGTACGCCATCGAAATGGTTTCTTTCCGTATATAGCCTTCCAAAGGGTCGATTTGTCCGTTCCCCTCACTCATAATCGGTTCCGGAAGCCAAGGTCCTACATATGCTTCACGATGCTTGCTTTGCGCCCGTAACCGATCTATGCACCGGTTGCTCACACTCCTGAACAAATAAGACTTGGGATTCCTCACCATCTCGGATGGAACCTTTTCTATCGAAAGGAATGTTTCTTGAACGATATCTTCGGCATCCATCATGCTGCCCATCATACGATAAGCAAGAGAAATGAGCGAAGGCCGCAGACTTTTATACAGCTCTTCCACTTCCACCGTTTGCACGCCCTCCTATGTTGTTATATTCTCGAAGGATCTCCTCGGAAGCCCGCTTCGCGCTGGCAAAAACCGCATCCACTAATACTTCGCATCGACCCGTCCAATCCCCGGAAACGTACAATCCGCGCACTTCCGGGACAGATGGGCCATAGCGTTTCCCAATTCGATCCATGGAATCAAAATCATGGGCTACGGTAATTTTTGGCAAGAACTGCCTTGCCACAAGTTCTTTTTGCCATCCCGGTTGAATGAAGTCTAAAGCCCGCTCCAAATGGCTTTCGTCGTCTTTGGGATTGTCAGAGCCAAAGCCGATGTCCTTGCATACATGAATAACGGCGGAACCATCCTCACTTGCATCGGAAATGACTGATGGAGTGCTAATAAAGATCGGTTGATCCAAGAAGAAGGTGAAATGACGCTTTGGATCATCTGGGTAGGGCAGCTTGCGGAGCGCGACATCTAGACATGCAGCATAGATTGGCTTCGCCCGATCCCGCCACTCCTTGAGCGATGTATGCTCCGCGTTTTTCACGAGCTTGAAGGTTTCGCCCGGCCCTGCCGCGACGAGGACATATGGGATTTCCAGTGTTTCGCCATCATGAAAACGGATTTGCCTTACCCGGCCGTCATGCTCAATTTCAGATACATGTTTTCCGCACAGAATGGCAACACCTGCTCGGATCGCCTCCTGCCGAAGACTTTCAACCAGTTGGCCCCAACCTCTATCTACATATATCACTTGGTTTCCTTTAAATACCAGTTGCAGCCTTCTGATCCCAGGAGCAGCTAATAGAAGCTCAGGATAAGGTACAAACGTATTGGTTCTGCATACAGCGTAAATGAGGTGTCGTATCATGGGATCGCGGATTTCCTTTTCCGCCCATTCCCGAAAACTGATCGGTGGTAAAGCCTTTGTATCGATTTGCCCTAGTCGTGTCACAAATTGAACGATTTCCAACTTAGCAGAAGTAGATAACAAGTTGGATGTGAGAATCGCGAAAGGATTTCCAGGTAGTTGGAAAAGTTTGTTATTCCACACGATGCCGCCTTTTGCGGGGACTGTCGCTCCTTTGACCGGGATTCCCAGTTCAGTTAATACCTCCTCAGCGGCCCCCCCTTTATAGAGCGCATGAAGACCCAAATTCAGCATGGCACCATTCTTTTTTACCGTAACGGAACGACCGCCCAACTGATTTGACTTTTCCAACAAAACTATGGATAAACCGGCTTTTGCCAAATAAATCGCACTTGTTAATCCGGAAAGCCCTCCGCCGATTACCGCTGCATCATATGTTCTCATGCCCATTCTCCCCTTTTCCTTTTATAAGAAAGACGAAAGGGAGGGAGGGTTTTGTGACAAAATCGCGTTGGTTGGCGACTTACGGTATCTGGTCGTGGGCTCAACCGCCCGATCCGTTTACGCCGAAGGCAATCAAACCGAGTGCAACTCCGTAGAGGATCCAGGCCGGATGACGACCGCGCGTTGCCTTAAAGTTGATGAAAACGCCATACAGATAGGAGCTGCCAACGAGCAGGCCCGTCACAAGCCTTGCGTCCGGCCCGAACCAGATGGAAGCAATCAAAGCGAGCCCGCCGAGAAACCAGTTGAACGTGCTGAATTGCAAGAGCCATGAAACGATCCATCTGACTCTTGCCTCGGCAAATAAAGACTCCGCACTCGCCAACGGCCTGACCATGAGCCGCTGGATCAGAATGCCGTGTACCAGCGCCACGCCGCTTCCGATGATTCCAGCCACTACTAAGGCTACATCATGCCCATTCATGTCCATGCACCTCCCTAGATTTGTGTTCCCGATCAACTAAGATGTCACCGTCTGAACAAGCAAAGACCATTACGTAACATCTTAGGAAGGAACGCCTTAAAAAAAGCGTAATTTTTCGACAAAGTCAAACACGATGGCTGCTACAAAAATCGCAGTAACGAGGATTGTTAAAAACAAGAAAAGGAGTGTGCCGCATTTCAATGCAGAAAGCGAAACGTCTCTCGATTGTGCATAATGCGCTGCCGACAAGCCAGCCAATACTCCCATGATGAAAAACCATGGTTGGTACACGAACAAGTCCCATAATGCATCGATACGCATATCCACTTCGCCGCTAAATGTCGGCATTTTCAAATTTATGAAGCCAGCCAAAAAGAGGACTCTTGTAATGATTCCGGCTGCTCCATGAGCGAGTAAAAAGACAGAGCAGAGAAGGGTGGGGAATAACAGAAATCCTCGGTAGATACTGACTCCACCGATCCATGGAATCCATGAAGGGACAACCTTCCCCCAAGGTTTAACGAGTCCTAATAAGACAAATCCGCACAACATGATGATTACACCCACGACATAGCTTGCTATATAGATGCCGCCAGTGGTATCAACGATCGGAGCCGAAAGACCGATTGTTCCTCCCGCGGCCTGATAGAATCGGACAAAGACCGCATACAGGAGGGCCCAGACGCAACCTGCATAAGCCGCCCATCCTGACGTCTTTGTAAAGTGGGCGTAGGCTTTCCACCCACTAGGTAACGACGAATCAAGATTGTGATTCACCACATAGCACCCTCTTATTTGATTTGGCAACCGACTGTCCCATTCACTTTCGCAATAAGAGCCACGCTTGAGGCAAGCCAAGCCAAAAACCTGAAGTCGGCATCACGATAACTCCGATCAAGCAGAAGACAAATAGCATCCATCCGAGGGAAACAGGCGGGGTAATCCCTTTCTTTTTCATGAGCCAATCCACCGTATAGCCGAAAAGAATCAGCATGAAGCCGAGCATCAAGAACCAGAATGCGGTTACGCGATCCCATTGCCCATTCCCCACCGTATCCCATAGACCCTCAGCAACCATTGGCTGCAGTTGTGTCATGAATCCAACCAGCCCCAAGATATTATGAAACAATCCGGTCAGCATAAGCGTCAGCCCGACATGACGTTTGATCCCACTCACCATCTATTCCTCATCCTCTCTCGATTTATGAAATATCAATTTTGCGTGCGCATGGCGTGCTGCTTGGTTCCTCTAACAAGTCAATGAGGCTGTCGATGACCGCACGAGAAGCCAGCAGCCCTTCCTTAACGGTGTTTCTTGCATGCTTCCCCGCCTGGTGTTGCTTCAAATGTTCCAACAGCCGTTCTATTCGAAGCTCATCGCTTCTCATTGCTCTTCATTCCCTTCTGCCAGATTTCGCTCCCCAAAACGGATGAGAAGCCGGTCCTCTGAAAACTTCGCACCTGTAACCTGCCGGCCTATAAGCGGTCTTGGCAAAATCACCTTCCGCTTGTAGGCACCTGCGTTTACCGTCAGTTCGTCGCCCGTCTGCGTTAAATCCAAATCCGACTTCTCCACAAAGGGAATCGACAGTTCCAGAACCATTCCGCCATCCTCTTCTCGGATCTTTTCTGTTCTGCCTCGATAAAGAATAGTGGAAGGATTCTGATCTTTAAAAACGATATCCGCCAATTCTTCGAGAACAGGCAATCCGATGACTTCCTTTGGCATCATGGGCGCTTTGAGAATCGGCAGCGGCTGGAAGTTCATGATAATTTCCTCTTCATATTTCTTTTGAATGTCCCGCCAGTATGCGAAAAATCCTTCTCCCGCCTCATTCGGCAGCACCCGATTCACGATG
The DNA here is from genome assembly GCF_003710985.1 of Brevibacillus panacihumi. Taxonomy (GTDB): domain Bacteria; phylum Bacillota; class Bacilli; order Brevibacillales; family Brevibacillaceae; genus Brevibacillus; species Brevibacillus panacihumi. Next base: position 8,289 of record NZ_RHHT01000089.1, on the reverse strand, counting down.
ACCGCATCCGTATTGAATCCGAATAAATTCAGATATGTGAAGGATCGTTTCGCTTCGGCAAGCACCATCTTCTCGGGGTTCAGCACCAGTCTCACCGATGTCATCTCCGGGTCCAGAACGATCCGTTGCAATTCCTCCAAGCTGCGTGCCAATTGCTCAACGCTGTCAAGCACATCATCTGAGGGAAGATCTACGTTGTTGATGAACTTGGCGACCGGCCGAACGAGCTTGATCAGCCTGCGTTCGTTCGGAAACATTTTTTCAAGCCACCAGTTCAATACATTTGGATAGCTGAGCAACCGCAGCGTCTCTCCGGTCGGCGCACAATCTACGACGACCACATCATATTTTCCGCTTTGCGTGTGTTCCTTGATCTGCAATAAACTGAACAGCTCTTCCATGCCAGGAAACACGAGCATTTCCTCCGTAGCAATATCAGTAAGCTGAGCCTTGTCTAGCAGTGCAGTTAGCCATCCCTGGACAATTCCCCAATTTTTCTCCGTCTCCCGCAGGCTGTTCACTTCCTGCCCCCATAAGTTTTCACTGTTTGAGACTGGCTCCGGCCCGATCCGCATGTCCAGTGAATCCGCTAAGCTATGTGCTGCGTCAGTGCTAAGAATGAGCGTTCGTTTCCCCTGCTTTGCCATTTTCACAGCTGTTGCCGCGGCTATACTCGTCTTGCCGACGCCACCTTTTCCCGTGTAGATGATGATTCTCATAACCATTGCTCCTTTTAGTACGATTTCGTAGTAAATACGGAAATGAAGAGACCGTTTGGATCGGTCACTCGTCGATATTGATCTTTACCGGACGGTTCTTTATCTCCTGAAGCTTTACAGGTTCTTCGTCCTGGAATACTTTGATGGCCTTAAACGAAAGTAGCGTAAATTGCTCCATCTCTTCCGGCGTAAATGCCGCCTCCAGCTTGCCCAGCATCGCCAGCATGATGCGCTCCCATTCTTTCGCAAGTCGAAGACCCTCTTGTGTGAGCATCACAAGCTTGACCCGTTGGTCTTTTGGAGATGTCGCTCGGGCGATATAGCCTTTTCGCTCTAGCCGCTTCGCAATACTTGTCATCGAACTCAGCGGCGCCCCCATCTCGGCCGCCAATTCCGTCATCGTCAGGTCCCCGCGAAAGAGCAGAATAAGCAGCGTCGCCAGATCTGAACGAGTCACTTTCTGTTCAAGCTGCAACATGTCGGTCATAAATGCGAATGGGCGCAAACCGGTCTTGAGAAAAAGATCATATAACTGATGCATACCGGCAGCTCCTTTTTAGTACGAATTCGTAGTAAGTGTTTGAATCCAATTTAGTACGTTTTCGTAGTAATGTCAACTCGATTATTTTTAGAGCGATACTGTCTCATCTCTTCCCTGCATGCTCGATGTCGTGTTCTCATCGTTTTGTAAGTGCTATTCTAAAGCCAAGGTCATCTACCTTGAAATCAGGCATGCTTTTCCTTCTAATCGTAGAACCACAATTATTTTCAACTTCAGCCCAGCTGCCTCCTCGGAAGACTCTATAATTCCCATATCGTTCAGTATTATATAGATCCCAGCACCATTCCCAAACATTACCAATCATATCGTAAAGCCCCCATGGATTAGGAAGCAGTTTTCCAACTTGTTGAGCTGATCCATTGGAGTTTTCTTGATACCATGCAATCTTATCAATTCTTTCATACCGATATCCCTTGGTTCCCGCTTTGCACGCATACTGCCATTCAGCGTCTGATAGCAATCGAAAGCCATTCGCTTCTTTGTTGTATATCGTGTTCTCACTTTCATTTGTGAAAATTGTGTAGCATTCAGTCCTGCCAAGTATTTTGGACAATGCGTTACAAAATTCAAGCGAATCTAACCACGAAACTTCCGTAATTGGCAGGTTATTCACATTCGGTTCTACTTCTTCTTCATGCATGACAAAATGATACAACTGCTGTGTTACCGGATACTTCATTACATAGAATGGTTCGATCGTTTCAGTCCATGTAATAACTTTTTTATCACTTCCTCTTCCAGGGTCTGATAAAGTGTAATCAGAACTAAGCCATTTATTCATATTAATATAATCGCGTAATTCAACGGTTCCACCTTCTATTGGTACCATCAAATTCATTAGATCTTTTAGAAAACGCTCTCTGTTACTTCTGGATTTTCCGATTGTCATATTGACCTCCTATCTAAAATCTTGATACAAAAACAGGGGAAAGGCTTCCGGATCACATTCAGTTCAGTGAAGGCTTGGCTCGATTTTTCATTTGCCTTTTTGAGCAGCCTTTTCCACCAACGAATCCCGATCCAACGCGTTCTCCGACAATTGACGTAAGTCCGCTAGAACAGATTCTTTCAACTCATCATGCCGGATAAAGTGAGAAGGGCATCCTTTTCTGCCGCGCTTCTGGTACGTAACGCAAACATAGCCTTCGCGGTCATTTTTATAATTCATGCCCTTGCCGCAATGAGCGCAGTACGCAAGATGAGCAAACAACGACTTTTTACCCCGACCGCCAAACCCTGTTCTCGCCTTGAACGCCATTCTCCCTTGCACAGAGTCGAACTCTTCGCGTGAAATGATGGAAGGATGCGCATTTTCTACGACATACCATTTACTTTCATCGATCTGCTGACGAAGCTTGTACCCCTTCTCCTGATGAAACAATTTATTGCTTCTGTCCACACTCGAACGCCCCTGTACCAAGTCTCCCGTATAATGACGGTTCTGAAGAATGATCTTTACCGCCGTCTCGTGCCACATGGTTCCGGCATTCTTGGCTCCGATCAGCATCCTCGGGGAAGGGATCTTCTTATCGGTTAAATAATTGGCGATCTTTTGCCAACCCCAACCTTCATGCAAATACAGTCGATAAATGAGTCGCACCGTCTCTGCATGTTGCGGTTTTGGAATCAGCTTCCCCTTTACCTTATCATAACCGTAAGACGGCGTGCCGTGGAATACGCCGTTTCTCGAGCAAATACCTTATTCTATTGGAAAGAAGTACAGGCTGTCTAAGCCTGCACACCAACTATTCCTGATGATCGCCCTTAAACTAGTCATCGGACGAACGAACAGCCTTAAACTGTCCGACAGTTTTGTGGGAAATCGTAACGTTAGCTCTGTTGTTTATTTGATAATAAGAGTTGTTTAAAAATAGCCAAAAAAGTAAAATAATCCGTCCTTGGATTGGACGGATTAAATAATGTTGTTTATAGTGGTTCTCCTTGTCCGAGGTTGCCTGCAGCGAGAAATTCCACTATCGTACCCATTTCCATGGTTCAAAGCCGATAAAACACTAAATTAAGTTGATAATCCTCAATAATCCAATTTTCCCGTTTTTTTGATCTCGCATCTGCCGGCGTTTACTTTTTATTAACCGCTTCCTTCAATTCTTTATCCTTATCACGTGACTCTTTCAAAGAATGAATCATCACAATAATGACACCAATGCATAAGAAGGAATCAGCTACATTAAAAACAGGGAAGTGGAGAAAATGGACTTGAATCATGTCCACAACTTCCCCTTTAAAAACACGGTCAATAAAATTGCCCAGCGCTCCGCCCAATATAAGGGCTAAGCCATAACGCAAGATCGTTTTTTCACGGTGCGCTTTGGGTAAATAGATCATAATTCCGATAAGGACAACGGTCGTCGCGATGATAAAAAATGTGATCTGTCCTTGAAAAATACCAAATGCAGCTCCTCTGTTTCGGATGGATGCAAGCCCTAGAACTCCAGGTATTAAGGGGATTTCTTGTCCGATTTTCATGTAAGTCGACACAAGCCATTTGGCCGCATGGTCCGCAATAATCACGCACAAAGCTATAAAGTAGTAACGAAACACAATGTGAACTCCTCTCCCGTTTTGGATGAAAGAAATTGTCCTTAACTTGAGGTCAGGGATTCAATCCTCTTTGACAACCGGCAATGTCAAGTAAAACTCGGCACCTGCCCCCGGTTTGCTCTGCACCCCAATATGACCTCCATGCTCTTCTACGATTCGTTTGCATATAGCAAGACCCAATCCGGCTCCCCCGAACGCACGGGAACGCGATTTTTCTCCTCGATAAAAGCGTTCGAACAAGTATGGAGTATCCTCTTCGGAGATTCCAATCCCATTGTCTCTGATCACAATCCGAATCCAGTCCGCTTCGTCTCGAGTCGAAATTGTAATTTCAGCGGGATTGCCGGCATATTTTTTTGCATTTTCGATGATATTTTCAAACACCTGCGCCATGCGATCGCTATCGACTTGAATAGGTCTGGAGGGGAAGGGCCGTTCGACAGTCAATACAACCGCAGCATCATGAAACTCCATTTCGAATGGTGCTATCATCGCTTCGAGGAACTCTCGACTGTCTAGTTCCCGAATGTCCATCACCAGTTGTCCTGACTCTAATTGCGAGAATTGAAACAGATCTTCAATCAAGCGGTCAAGCAGATCGGTTTTGTTTTTGATAACCGCAAGATATTTGGTGACCTTCTGCTCATCCCGGGCTATGCCGTCCTGCAAACCTTCGACGTAACCGCGAATGGATGTAATCGGTGTCCGTAAATCGTGGGAAATATTCGCAATCAGCTCATTGCGGGACCGTTCGTAAGCAGCTTGCTGATCCAAAGATTCCTTTAACCTGGCTCGCATGACATCGAAAGCGGAACTGAAACGGCCCATCTCGTCATGGTATCGATTTCGAATTTCAACATCCAAATTGCCGTTCATAATCTGTTCCGCGGCAGCATTCAATTCCTTAAGCGGCAGGAGGATACGTTTTGTGATGACCCGCGCTAATAGATAAGCGCATAAAACAAACGCCACCGCCAGAAAACCGATCAGGAACATGAAGTTTATTCCTATAGCCCCTTCGATTGGATCCGTATGCTTTTCTCGGACTCCGGAAATGCTCATCAAAATAGCAGGAACAAAAATGATCCCGGTCAGCGATGTGATCAGCTTGAAGCGAATTCCTAGCTTCATCGCGGACCACCGTCAAGCTTGTAGCCGACTCCCCACACCGTTTTGATCATCGTCGGATTGGCGGGGTCGACTTCAATTTTTTCCCGGATTTTCTTAATATGAACGGTTACGGTGTTCAAATCCCCATGTTCGCCGAGCCCCCATACATGTTGAAAAATTTGTTCGCGAGTCAATACCTGATTCGGATGAAGGGCAAAAAAACGAAGCACCTCGAACTCCTTAGCCGAGAATGGGACAGGTTGATTCCGGACCGTCACTTCATAAGCCTTAATATTAAGCTCTAGATCTTGATATCGGACGAATTCCGACTTCTCCGCAGGAGACGAAAGCTGATTGGCCCTTCTGAGCTGCGCTTTGACCCTTGCGATAATCTCGCCCGGACTAAAAGGCTTAACGACATAATCGTCTGCGCCGATCCCAAGTCCGACAATTTTATCAACATCGCTTTTCTTGGCGCTAAGCATGATGATCGGTATCGACGATTCCGATCGGATCGTGCGACATACTTCCATTCCGTCAAGCTTGGGAAGCATGATATCCAAAATCATCAATTGCGGCCGGTATTCTCTGTATAGGTGTATCGCCTCTCGTCCGTCGCTGGCGATGATGACCTCGAAATGTTCTTCCACCAGGTAGTCTTTTAACAATTCGGCGATTTCTTTCTCATCTTCCACGATCAAGATTCTGTCAAACGACACAGGTTCACCCCATTTAAATCAAAATATCTTTTTTCCTTATCATCATAACACTACCCGTATATAGGACACCAAAATAGACGATGATGACGGCCAAACCGCCCCACAAGTCTATCGCAGCCATATCGTGTAGAGGAAGAAATGGAATGACCCGCATTTGATAACCGATAAAAAAATCTCTAACCTGCGGGATTCCCTCAACAAGCGGAGAAACAGCTAAAAGCACGAGAGCCGCTCCGATGGAACCACCTGGATTTGTCGTCAGCAAGGCTACAAAAATAACGATCATGCCGAACGCCAGATTAGGCGGCAGAGATAGCAGAACGATTTGGGCCACAAGCCGGACCCCTTCGCTAAATGTATAAACAATTTCGTCGACAACTGTTCGTTCCCCCCACCCAAAAGCCAGAGTCCCGATAACATAAGAGGAAAGAACCAGATAAATAAGCAGAACCGCCACAACTGTGAACATAGACACGATTTTGGCATGAAGCAGATCCATCCTGCTTACCGGGCAAAGAAGCGCCTTTTTTAGGTTGCCGCTCCGGTATTCCTCCGCAATGGAATCGGCCGCCAGGATCGCGATCAAAATAGGGATAAAAAATGTGCTGTTATGGAGTACGATCAATGGAAACGACTGACCATTAGGCCCGAAGCCAGTGAAACCTGCTGCTTCCCGATATATTTGAAAAACAGCCGATATTTCCACAGCGGTCAGAATAAGCATGAACAAATACAGCTTTTTCTGCCTGAACACTTTGAAGAGTTCGCACTGGATAAGTTTGCTCAAGGAGCGTACCCCCTTACAGGATGAAATCTTTTCTCTTTATGATGATTGCGCTGACGAGATAGAAAACGGCGATATATCCGGCAATCACTGCGATGTTTTGAGCCGCGGCCTCCCCGTTTATCTGATAAGCATATTCATGAAAAAAATACATTTGGTTCACAATGGAATACGGTTTGAGCTGCTCGAAAGCATTCAAGTATTGCATGGCGGTCAACACGCCGATGGATAACCCGATCGTTGTGCTTATGTTCGTCGCGGATACGGCAATGAACATCACAATCATTCCGCAAGCCATATACGGCAGGAGCATGGAGAAGGACAGGCGAAGCGTCAACCACACACCTTCTGTCTGCGTATACAGCGATCCGGCATAGAGTGTTTGTTCGCCCCAACCGAATGCGAGCGTTCCGATCGCGTATTCCGCTGCGATGGAGAAAACAAGCAGTACCGTCATGAATACGAATAAGGAGACGATTTTGGCATTGAGCCATTCGATTCGCCGGACTGGACGCAGTAACGACATTTTTAACGTACCGGTTTTTACTTCGCCTGTTATCAGGTCGGCAACATAGATGGGAATAAATACGGTCATAAATTGAGCCATGCTGTTCAGGAGCGTCAGCGGGAGAGACTGACCGTTAGGCATCAGAATCACCGACTTCCATTCCCCGCCTGCGTTATAGAAATGAACGGTTAACCAAGCATGAACGGCCAGGATAGCCATGAAAATATAAAGTTTTTTTAATCTGAATGTTTTGTAAAATTCGTTTTGGATCAGCCTGATCACCGCTCGCCATCTCCTTCCGTTATGTCGAAAAAGAATTGCTCAAGCGTCCGAGGCCTGCGGCTAATGGTTCGAATGTGAACGCCGCTCGTCATGAGCAGTTGATTCAGCTTGAATGAGCAATCGCCGTTTGTTCGGACGATGAGTTGGTCTTGGGAGCGCGAAACGGAAATGACCTCGGATGCTGATCTTAGAAGCTGCTCCGCCTTGTCCGGTTCCGAAGTGACGATCTCTACGGTTTCCTCTCCCGAAGCAAGCAGCTGCCTGACCTCACCCTCCGCAATCAGCTTCCCTTTCCTGATAACCCCTGCCTTGGTGCATATTTGTTCAACTTCATGAAGCAGATGGCTTGAAATCAGAAAAGAGATCCCTTGCTCCGCCGCGAGCTGCGCGATCAACTCCTTGATCCCCTTCATTCCTTGCGGATCCAGTCCGTTCGTAGGTTCGTCCAGAATGATCAGCTTCGGACGGTTCAGAAGCGTACCCGCAATACCAAGCCGCTGCTTCATGCCAAGTGAGTAAGTACCAACCTTGTCTTTAGCCCGATCGGACAGTCCAACGATTTCAAGCACTTCATCGATCCGCTTCCGGGTTACCCCCGGCAAAAGGTTCGCCGTCAACTTGAGATTATCATAGGCGGAAAGATACGTGTAAAAAGCCGGATTCTCAACAATGGCGCCTACAAGAGAGATAGCGGCCTTAAACTGCGATTTCAGATGAAACCCGCCAATCCTAACCTCGCCGGCATCGGGATGGACGAGACCCGTTATCATGCGGATCGTCGTTGTTTTTCCAGAACCGTTCGTGCCGATGAACCCGTATATATCCCCTTCCTCAATTCGAAGATTCAGACGATCCACGACGGTCTTGGAACCGAAGGTTTTCGTCAATCCCCGTACTTCCAGCAGTATCTTGTTTCCCATAAGCTTTCCCCCCCCCCCTGTTTATGGCAGACTAAAAATGTAGGTTATGGCAGTTAATTTATGCAGACCCGTAGGGGCTGCATAAATTAAAAAACCACTTGCCAACATCCCCTTATCAAAATA
>NZ_RHHT01000088.1 GCF_003710985.1 Brevibacillus panacihumi | reverse complement strand
TGTATATCGCATAATAAAAGTACAGAAAATCGCAGCGTAAAAATGCAGAGCTAGCCTGCGTTTTACAAGGCGGAAAAATAAATAGGCACTTGCCAACATCACTCTATTAAGTCTACCTTGGTCTTTGTCCAGAAGAACCAGGGAGATGTGAGAGGAATGTTGAAAGTGCCACAGCAACAGTATATCAAATTTTTGTACGAGAATGAGGATTATTCAATCTCGGAGATTGCGAGAGCCATGGGAGTCAATTGGAGGACAGCCAAGAAATACGCCACAAAGGACGATTGGAATGAACCCGTTTGTCGGCGCAAGAGACGATATCCCGTTCTCGGTCCGTATCTTGACATCATTGATACTTGGTTAACGGAGGAGCAGGCGTTGCCCCGCAAACAGCGTTATACCGCGAAGCGAATCTTTGATCGTCTGCGTGATGAATACAGGTTTGAGGGCGGACGACGCACTGTTGAAGAATATGTAGCCAAACGCCGAAAAGAACTCAAGCTGGAACGTGCCGAAAGCTATGAACGACTCGAACACCCCGGCGGCGAGGCACAGGTTGATTTTGGTACAGCCTATGTTGGGCAACCAGGTCAACTCGTGGAGCGCAAAGTGCTGATTATGTCCTTCCCGTTTAGCAATGCGGCCTTCGCCTTTCCGGTTCGAAAGGAGAACACAGAGTGTTTTCTGGAGGCAATGAAGCGCATCTTTGAACGGATGGGAGGCGTTCCGAGGAAAATCTGGTTCGACAACTTGTCGGCGGCGGTGGTCTCGATTGGCCGTGATGGAAAGCGGTCATGCACCGATCAGTTCCTGCGGTTTGCTACCCACTACCGGTTCGACCCAGAATTCTGTAATCCCTATCGTGGTCACGAAAAGGGGCATGTGGAGAACAAGGTGGGGTACAGTCGGCGTAATTGGCTCGTACCACCACCGATTTGCGAAACGGATGCTGACCTTGAGACATACTTGGCCCAGGCAGCAGAGGCAGACATGGATCGTCCACACTATGCCAAGAAAGAGCGTATCGTCGACTTGTGGGAGCAAGAACGGAAGAAGCTTTTGGCTATGCCAACCGTTGCGTTTGAGGTTTTCAGGCTTGAACCGGCCCGCTTGAACAAATATCGGGAACTCCGGTTTGAAACAACCACATATCCACTACCGCAGTGCCGTGCGCTAGATCCCGTATTGCTCAAGGTGAAATGGGACGAGATCGAGGTTTTGTCGGGCGACGGAGAGTACCGACACCTGGGGACGTTGCCTCGCCCGTACACGGAAAAGGCAATCCCGATTGAGTGGACAGATGTGTTTGAGGGTTACCTGAGAAAGCCAAGGATGGTGATGTACTCCGATCTGGCGAGGTTCATGCCTGCTTCCGTCCGCAGATTCGTGCAAGTGGAGGATATCGATCTGAGGAAATCTCGTGTGGCTCTGATTCGTCGATTGTTAGATACACACCAGATGTCCGACATGGGTGCTGCACTCGATACACTGGCTGGGCATTTCGATCCTGACACAGTCCTTGAGCATGCGCTATATGCGATGAAACATCCTGAGTTTCACCCTAAGCCGTTTGCGGAGGCTCATACACCGATGGAGATTCACGGGCACACACCGGACCTCAGGCAATATGACGCCATTCTGGGGGTGAGCAGAGCATGAAACACGAATTGGTTACTGCATGCAAGAACCTCCACTTGGGGTATGTGATGGAAGCGTACGAGGCGATTGCGTTCAATGACCGCTCGCAATACCTGCTTGAAGTCCTCCAAGTGGAACTGCGGGGCCGAGAGATATCCAGGATTCGCAGACTCATGAAGAAAGCCCGGTTTCCACAGATGAAGACACTAGAGGATTATGATTTCGGAGCAGTCACCTTCCCAGCGCATTGCAGTCGTGAGCTCCTAACGGATCTGGCATTTCTCGAGCGGAAAGAGAACGTGATGATGCTGGGCAAAGTGGGAACAGGCAAGACCCACCTGGCAACGGCACTAGGCGTGGAGGCTTGCCGACGAGGGTACGAGGTACGATTCTTTCGGGTGCATGACCTTGTGGCCGCGTTACAGGACAAGTACCAATCCGGGACGCTTAGCCGTTTTCAGCGGGAGTTGCAGAAGGCTGAGTTACTCATCCTCGACGAAATGGGGTTTGTGCCCTTTCACAAAGACGGAGCTGAACTACTGTTTAACGTCATCTCCGAATGCTATGAGCAAAGGAGTGTGATTGTCACCTCTAACCTTGAGTTTGGCCAGTGGAACACGGTGTTTGGAGATGCCAGACTGACAGCAGCGCTCGTGGACCGACTCGTTCACCACGCACACGTCCTGGCTTTCACCGGCGAGAGCTACCGGCTACGAAATGCGCTATCCGGAGTGAGATCGTCATAATCTTCAGCGTTGGCCGTGCCTATGCACAAATCCGCAGCGATTCTCTGTATTTTTGACTTGCGAAAAACA
>NZ_RHHT01000087.1 GCF_003710985.1 Brevibacillus panacihumi | reverse complement strand
CCTCAGGCTGTCGAGAAAGTCGACAGCCATTTTTATTTCACTTCTTTTTAAAGCGACACCGCGTTAATGTGTTATAATATTCTTGTAATTACATTTACCGGTAGGTGATAAGCTGTGCTATCGTCCAAAGAAAATAATCCACAAATGCATTATGAATTTGTATGCCTTGATGAGCTGGTCCCGGAGGACCATTTATTACGAGTCATCCAGAAACATATAGATTTTTCTTTTATTCGTGAAAAAGTGCGCCCTTATTACTGTGAGGACAACGGCAGACCATCCATTGATCCTGTTGTTTTATTTAAAATGATCTTCATTGGATACCTTTACGGTATCCGATCAGAAAGACAACTCGAAAAAGAAATCCAGACTAATATCGCTTATCGTTGGTTCCTTGGCTTATCCTTAACAGATCGAGTTCCAGATCACACAACCATTAGTTGGAATCGCCGAACCCGTTTTAAAAATACAGATGTTTTTCAGGAGATTTTTGATGAAATTGTGCGCCTAGCAATTCAGCATCGTATGGTTGGTGGACGTGTATTGATAAGCGATTCCACTCATCTTAAAGCAAATGCGAATAAACGTAAATTTAAGAAGCAAGTCATTGAGAAAACAAGTCATGCCTATCTTAAAGATCTAGAGGCAGCCATTAATGAAGACCGTGAAGCACATGGAAAAAAGGATTGAAGTCTAGAGAGGATGTGAAGGAAGAAAAAGAAATTAAGGTGAGTACCACTGACCCGCAAAGTGGTTACATGGTTCGGGACGGAAAGCCAGAAGGCTTTTTCTATCTTGATCACCGGACTGTCGATCATAAATACAATATTATAACCGATGTACATGTTACCGCTGGTAACGTCCATGATTCCGTACCTTACATAGATAGGCTACATCACCAGATTGAGAAGTTTGGTTTTAAGGACACGATCGAAGCAGTCGCATTAGATGCTGGATATTTAACTACTCCAATCTGTAAGGCTTTGCACGATATAAACGTTTTTGCTGTCATCGGTCATCGAGCCTTTACTCCTGTTAAAGGTCTTCTTGCCAAATGGCGTTTTAAATATGCTCCTGAGCAAGATATGTATGTATGCCCTCAAAAACAGGAGCTACATTATTCGACTACAGATCGAAATGGGTATAGGATGTATAAGTCCAACAAAGAAATATGTAAGAATTGTTCCATTCTCAAGGAGTGTACTCGGTCTAAAAATCACCAAAAGGTGATAACTAGACACGTTTGGGAAGAGAGCAAGGAATGGGTTCGACAGAACCGTTTAAGTAAGTCAGGAAAATATCTATACCGATTAAGATATCAAACCATTGAGCGAAGCTTTGCAGATGCTAAAGAACTGCATGGGCTTCGCTATTGTAGGTTGCGTGGACGCGAAAACGTCCAAGAACAAGCATTGATGACAGCAGCTGTTCAAAACATAAAAAAGATAGCGCTGCACCTAGCGAAAGCAAGTTAGGTGTAGGCTATCCTCATATTCAGCACTTCGTGCTGCTATTTTTTTCAATACTAACTGAGAAATCCCCCAGAAAGGGGGTTTCTCATCAGTCTGAGG
>NZ_RHHT01000086.1 GCF_003710985.1 Brevibacillus panacihumi | reverse complement strand
GTCGGTTGTTTCGAAATGCCCCCTCCCCAAGGCTGGTCACACTGTCCGGGATCGTCACACTCTCGAGTTGGTTGTCATCAAATGCCCCATCCCCGATGTTCGTCACACTGTCCGGGATCGTCACACTCTCGAGTTGATTGGATTTAAATGCGTAATGTCCGACGTTCGTCACACTGTCCGGAATCGTCACACTCTCGAGTTGATTGGATGCAAATGCGGAAGTCTCGATGTTCGTCACACCGTTCCCGATTTGTACACTTTTGAGTCGGTTGTTTTGAAATGCCCACCTCCCAATACTCGTCACACTGTCCGGAATCGTCACACTCTCGAGTTGATTGGATGCAAATGCGGATTCCCCGACGGTCGTCACACTGTCCGGAATCGTCACACTTGTCAGATCTTTATTACGAAAAGCTGTATTTCCTATTCGTATAACGCCCTTACCGCCTAACGTATCCGGAATCGTTATATCTTTCGCCGTGCCCACATATTTCGTAATCTCTACACCACCGGCAATCTCCTGATATTCATAATCACTTTCACTTGCTGTTGCCTCTTTAGTGTCTGTACCCAACCATGCGAAAAGTATAGTCAGCATGAGTAAACCAATCCTGGTCACGTTGTAACGCTTCGGTATGTTCATTTGCCTTATCTTTAAAACATTCATCTCCTCATCATCCTCCTGCCCTCACTTCATAGCTTTATCCAACTCATTATACTAACTTCCAAATCCCTTTGTGATCAACCCTGCCTGGCACAAAAGATCAAAAAGGTTGAGCAGGGAGGTGGAGATGATTTATACAAAAAAAGAGGAACGGGTCAGAACAACTGTAGTGTTCTGGCTCGTTCCAGCGCTTGCAATCGATTATTCGTCTGTAATTTCCCATAGATATTGTTAATGTGTGTTTTTATGGTTGCCAGGGAAACATTCAGTTTCAGTGCTATTTCTTTATTGGACATCCCTGTTCCCATCAAACGAAGCACACATTGTTCTTTGGCTGTTAAAGCAACCGCCGTTCTTTCTGGGGGAATGCTGGCTTCCTTTTCAAGTGGCGGGAACAGTCTGAGCAATCGTTTCACGTAGGATAAAGGCACCTTATGACTGGGGCGGCGATGTTGATTTTGACGCAGTCGGATATATCGATCCAATATTTGCCCAAAGGCATTCCCTTCGTCAACAAAGGTTCGGATATATCCTTCGGGCCACGCCAATGCAAGCGCTTCTTCTAATACATCCATACATTCTGTAATCCTTCCTTGAAGAAAAAAAATTCTGCTCTTACGAACGAGAAGGCGAATGTAATCGCTTTGCCGTCTTGTTTCTCCAGCAACAAAGAGGAGACGCTCCGTTAAAGATGCAGCTTCCTCGATTTTTCCCTGCTCTGCCAGTATAGCAGCCAGCAGATCATATTCCTTGATCATGGATACCGGAATCTCATCCTGAAATCGCAAGCCGCTCTTTCTCAGCCATTGTCTCACCGGTTTCTCTTCCCCACGCATCCAGCCTTGCATGGCTCGGAACAAGGCCATTTTCCCGGACAAATTGGGATTCGCCTTCACAGACGCTAGTTTGGCTAACTCTTGTAATCTGTCGTCTGCCATCTCCTCGTCTCCCTGCACGACGGCAATGCGAGCAAGCCATAGCGCCGCGATGGTCATCAGGCTTATATTATGATGCGTTCTTCCAATATCATAGGCTTGGCGCATCACCTTTTCCGCTTCGACCAAGCGATTTCGTTCGTACTGCATTTTCCCAAAGTCAATATACAGATGAGCAACAAAATACACGTTTCGGGTTCCGGACCAAATCGACAGCAAGGGCGTTACCACCTGTTCCGCCAGTCGAAGGCCGTCATCCGACACATAGATGTCCCACAGCGGATGATAGCCATCCCGGTCGCTTCCGAATCCAATGAAGAGATTGCCTTCCGGTTGTTTCTCGACATATTCCTTTGAAAATTGAACGGCATATTCAAAATCACGATCCAAAAACGTGCGAAATGCGGCCAGAAAAGCGAGTCCTGCATGCAATGTTTCGGCTTCAGAAGGATGAAGGGAAGCTGTGTCCTCTTCCAGCCTGCGAACCGCTCGCCAATACCCGACTGTGGCCGCTTCGACATGCCCGGACATGTACTGGGAAGCGAGCTTTGTCAAAAGCATCATCGGCCTAGCAAATAACAGTGAATCGGGAATAGCGCTGAGCCACGTGCAGAGCGTCGTCCATTCATTGGCCATCAGCTCTGGTGTAATCGCCTCTATTAATGAAAGCGCATGTTCGTAACTGGTAGCCGCCAGGTAATGATTCACCGCTTCACGAGGATACCCGTTCGCTTCTAGCCATTCTCCCGCTGCCATGTGAAGGGTTTGCCATCGCCGCGGCTCCCGCCTTTTCAGGTGCGCCTTCAAAAACTGCTGAAACAAATGATGGTACCTGTACCACTCCCGCCGCTCGTCCAGAGCCACAAGAAACAAGCTTTCCCTGTCTAACTGTTGCAGATAGGCATCGCTTTCGGCTATGTGAGTTACCGCCTCACAAAGTTCGCCCGTCATCCGATCTAAAATCGACGTTTGCAGCAAAAATTGCTGCATCGTTTCAGACTGATAGGATAACACTTCATCGAAAAAATAATCCGATATGTCACGTTCCGTTCCCGCCATCTTCCTGACCAGCGATGCGGGATCAGCATGTTCATGCAACGATAAGATCGCCAATCGCATCGCCGCTACCCATCCCTCCGTCTTTTTTTGTACGACAGCCACGTCTTCGATGGCCATGTCCATACCGCCGCACTTCGCAAAAAATTCAGTCGTTTCATCCGAAGAGAAGCGGAGATCTCTCGCATCCAGCCAGTTCAACCCATTTCCCGCCCGTATTCTCGAGAGGGGCAACGATGGGAAGTTTCGGCTTGCGAGATAGAGATGAACATGTGACGGCAAGCGTTCCAGCAGATAAGTGACTCCCTTGAATATGGACGCTTCCTCGATGTGATGAAAGTCATCCCATACGAGCACCGTCGTTTGCGGTATACGATGAAGCCCGTTGACGAGCGTGGCAATCAGTGAGAACCCCGATGGATCTTCCACGGCATGACGAAGCACAGCCTGTTCGTCAAAAGACGGATAGGCCTGTTTAAGCGCCGCAACGGTATGTGCCCAGAAACGCATGCGATCATTATCCGCTTGATCAAGAGAGACCCAGGCGACGGGCTTTTCCAGCGTCGTCACCCACTCGCCCAACAAGGTGGTTTTGCCATACCCGGCAGGCGCTGTGATCAAGGTAAGTGCACGATCCAGCCCTTCATGCAAACGATGGGTGAGTCTGGAACGAACAACAAGCGGGCTTCGTGATCGGGGAATATGAAGTTTCGTGGCTATGATCACGGTTTGCTCCCTCCTTCCCTATCATCTTACCAAATATCTACTTAGGGGCTGCTTGCCGATCGCTCGACAAATCACCTTGCCGTTTGCACGACGTTGTTTGGCCACGGCCAGGTACTCCTTTCGCGCTTGATCCCGATAAGTCCGTGGTTTGCGGGCACGACCAATCTGTGGAGCATGTAACGTATCGATGATCTCCTCCAGTTTCTCACGCGCCTCGTTCAGCAAGTTCAAATCGGTTGGTACGCCACATCCGCCGGGGCACATGTGGCATCCAGCAACAAGACACCCTGGTTCGGATCTTCCTCGGATGTTGAGTGACGCTTGGTCGTACGTTTACCTTTGGATTTTCTACCGGATTTCGGTTCATCGTCACGGTCGGAATCTGGTGTCGATTTGGCGGCCTCGACCGCGATGATCTCGTTGATTTCGCGGAGAACTTGCTCGCCTAAACGTTTGCGAAAATGCGTCATGAGCGACGGGTGGAACGGTGGATGATCCTGATAGCCTTCCAGCCCGATGAAGTATTGCAGATACGGGTTTTCGACAATCTGCTGGACCGTTTCCCGGTCCGACAGTTGCAAACGTTCCTGAATGATGAGTGCCCCGAGGGCGACACGGATGGAAACGGCCTTTTGTCCACGAAACGATTTGCGGAAGGACTTGGCATACTTTTTCTCTGCATGTGCCCACGGTACCAACCGAGCCAACTTGACCCAGCGATTTTCTTTACTCAACTTGCCGCCAAACGGCAAGAAAAAATCATCGGGGAGAAGCAGTTGATTTTCACGATGAGAGAGAAATTCGTACATTCAGATCCGCTCCATGTGCAAGAAATTTGAAGGGAAATCGTCGATTTCCTTGCACATGATTTCGATGAAAACGAGGCAAAACCTTTGTCGTTTCTCAATTTTTTATTCGTTCAGCAAGCCCTAACTATGGATCGTTCTACTCGGCTATCGTCATCTTACAGCTATTTTCACAAAAAACGGCCAGCCAGATTTTTTCTGGCTGACCACCTAATACGAAAGTTTTTACAGTCCAGTCTCTAATAACGAAGACGGATCGTATAGAATAAACGGTTGTTTAAAGTGTGGTGTTCGTCAAAACTGGAACAAGAGTCCAATTATTATCATTAGACGATGTTTTAATATTCGCAATTCCTTGTTCAACTAGTAACCTAATTACCTTCTTACTTATTAACATATCTCGAATGACTGTGTCGTCATTAATGGGATAATATTCATACGTTACATTAAAATCCTGCATGAAATGAATGGCTTTCTTATCATAGACATAAGGTAGCTGCAAATGCTCTACAACACCGCATTCAGGGCATTTTCGCATCTTTATCTGAGGGTCATCACTTAATGGAGCAGTTGATGTTTGGGGTGGTAAGATATTGGTTGGGATAACTTGAAAGGCATTTTGCCCTGGTTTTGATCCTTTATGCCTTACCTCTCGTAATTCATAACCTGATAGGTTCCACTCCCTAAATTTTTCTGCAAGATCCTGAGAAATAACCATATAGTCGTTGACAAAAACTAATGGGGATTTTTTAAGGACGAATGTATTGAACATTAATTCATCTTTTATGATTCGTTCATATCTTGAGCATTTTGGACAAAATGGCTTTAGTTCATATTTTGTTTTGTTAGATACATATAATTCCGGCCTATTACCGATGGAAGTGATTCTATACAATTCAGCATTTTCCATCTCATCATCCGTATATTCATATATATATCGGAAATCCCGGAAGGTAGATGACATTTTTTTACTTCCTAAAGAATCTTCGTATATAGAGTTAAGCTTCTCTAATATCGATTCAATTAAATATTTATCGTAAACGACTTCAAACTTATACCGAACATAAACATCATCATTTTTTATATCAGGTTCCGGTACAACAAAATCTTTGATCAAAGAATTTAGAATTTGATCAATTTTAAATTTGGTTTTCAGATCATACACACGAAACGTAAAATGCACCTTTATTTTCATTACTTCACCTCCAGTTCTATATATTATTATAACTCCACACCAATAAGGTGTGGAGCGTTTAAATTACCGGATACTATGTTGTTTTTCTCTGGCAAATTTATACAAGAATTCGTAAACTTCATCATCGTATTCTTGCCATAAATCTCTATACACGTCTATGTGCGCTTGAATTATTTCAGAACGGCTGTAATCCCGATAGTTTGCACCATATGGGATTTCCTTTCTTAATGCTTGAGTAATTATATTGTGATAATCTTTTGGAATTGCAATTGCAAACAAATCATTCTCCGTTGTACCTAGACGATCTGCAAACCTTTTCTCAAAAATATGATGGCGATGCCACCCAGATGGAACACTATCTTTCTTTAAGTCACGAAAGCTTTTCACTCCAATTTGTAGTGATTGTTTTAATGTCTTACTGGCTTTTATCATTCTCTCTACGCCAGAAATTGCTGGAACGCCGGGGAAAACTACTGATGCACCATCAAACACTACTTTAAAGCCATTCCAAACAGAAGGTTCAGCCCTAAAGTCAGCTAAAGACATCATGAAATTACCAACATCAAATGCAGTTTCTACCCATAGAGGTTTAATTACACCATCTTCTGTGTCCGCAGACAAAGCAGATTTGTTTGACTTAATTAATTCCTGAATATCGAATCCATCAGGACCTATTTTTCTAATTTCTAGTTCCTTAAGCTTATAACCCTTTCCTAACGAATCGAAAGTAGATTCATCTATCTCGGTTCCTTCAGTCACATAAAAAGTTGTCTCAATTTTTTTCCCGTCAAGTGAAACTAGAATAACCTCTGCAACACGATCAATATTAAATTGTTGTGCCTCTTTTTTGGAAGTTGCGGCTAATGCATGACTGTTTAAAGGAGAAGTAATTAGCAAAGCTACAGCGACCAAAAAAGTAAGTAAACGACTAAACAGTGAAAACTTCATCGCAATCCTCCTATACATTTTTTACAATTAATTAACTAAAATGGATTTTATAACAATTTTTCCTATAAATCTACAAAAAAAATTCTACACTGTTCGACGAAAAAATGGTATTAAGGAGAAAAAATCCCCTCCCCGAATCTCTCCGAAGGAGGGCTGTAATAGTTTAACTTTTTCGTTTTCTTCGGAGGTAAGGCCCTGACGAGTCATGCCCATGTGCGTTACCACCGACTTAGGAGCGTAATCTTATGGAAAAATCCTTTTAATCCCGTCTATTGGCAAGAAATTGGCTACGCTTTAAACGCTATGGATGTACCCTACTCGCTCAAACAACCAACAGCTTACTTGTTATTACCCTGGTGTAGTTACCTTTATCTACCTGTTCGTGCCTACAACAGCGTGAGGGAGCTTTTTCATGACCACGAGCAACGCTGCCCTGAGTAGGTTTGAGTCAATCAATAGCACTGACGGGATACCAGTCCGATTAACTGAAACTGCAAGAATTTCTAACAAAACAAAAAAAGAGTGCCCAATCTGGACACTCACCCATCAACAATCCTTTCCCCACGCATGTACAATTTCTTCGCGTGGAAGAACGTCACGTGTGTAGACAAGGAGCTCTCCCCAAACAGTTCATTCAAATAACTAGCCACCGCCTGCGCCGCAAACCGGTTAGTAATTAACCGCTGTGGCTCGGCCGCGATCATCTGCGAGCAAGCCATCTCAGAGGGAGCGATCTCGTCCTCATCCTCTAAAATGTCCGGGAAGCGGCAGGCCACCGGTTCCAGAACAGTTTTTCCGTTTAATCTGAGCCCGGCCACCACTTGTCCCGTCCATCCTGTATTGGCGTGGCGCTGCCGCTCCTCCTCCGTCCACTCTTCACGCGACCGTCCGTCTTGTGGAACCCAGGCAGACTCGACTCCCACATCGATGTAGAGCAGCTTCTCTTGACTGAGAAAGTAACTGTGCATGACCTGGCGCGTGTAATTGTTATCCACCGCGCCGATCAAAATCGGAAGAAAAAACGTGTCCCACCTGTAACATCCGCGATAATCTGTGAACTGAAACAGCCGGTCTAACGTTCTTTCATCCTCAATGTACCGTTCATCAAATGCAGCGATCGGCACTTGATAATGGCTGCGGTACCGGTTAGCCAGTACCGCAGCTTTCTTCTGTCCGACATCCTTTGGTATAAAGAGTTGATTAGCCAAATTCTTTTGTTCTACCGTATCCGGATCGGCCACCAGGTAAAACCCCTGTACCTTGAATATATTCATCATTTGAGCGCATTGCTGCAGAATATATCCGCCATTTGCGCCTGCGCCGATCTGAACAATATAGTAAAAGATCTTCTTCCGTTCGTTAAACCGTATCATCGTCTCCCGCTCCTTTCACGGACACTTGAGGAAAGTCCAGGCTCGTCGGAGACTCCAACGGTGATTCAAAGACGATATGGGGATTGATGATCAGATACTCCCCGTCCAGACACGTTCTCACCAGGATTTGCGGGAAGAAATCCAGCACCCTTCCCACAACCGCGTAGAGGATCGGAGCCTGCTCGGAGCGATCATCTTGGGCAGAAAAGTAGGCGTCCATCGTGTTGTGCGAATGAATTTCCATTACTTTGACGTGGTTCTCATCAAAGATTTGTTCAATCGGCTCGCACATGTGCTTGCTAACGATCTGCGCCGGGATCACCAATTGATAACCTTGCCCATCCCAATATATCTCACCGTGAATCTCAGAGCTGTATGTCCGGGCGAAGTGACGGGCAACTATCAAAAACTGCGTCAGAATCCCCCAGGGAATCCTGGGGAATTTGAGGCGCACGCCTTCCACCAACGCTGGAACACTGGGAACCTTCCGTGCCTTTTTGCAGATCGTTAGCGCTTCTGTTTCGCGGATATGGTACATATGACCGTCAGCTCCGGGAACATACATGTTGGACCGTCGGTTTGCCACAGCATCTTCCAATCGGAGGTATACACCATATCGGCGATCCAAAATCATCCCGCTACCCTTTTTACGTGCGGTTAGAACCGGAATGATCATATTCTTTTCCTTGTTGAATGTCATCGTCGTTAATTCTTCGGTTAATTCGCCAAAGTCGTTCTCCATCCGTTTCCGCACGTCTTCGCCGGTAATTTTCCTCAACTTCTCTTCGATGCTGGTTTGTTCATCAGTTGGAGAACTGTCTTGAAGACCATTTGTGATTTCTTCGAGCGTAAAGTAATCGGTCAGAGGAATGTTCTCCCCGCCATACCGGATGATCGTCTCGGTGTTTAGTTCCCATGTTTCCGGTTTACTTTTCGTGGCAGATTCAGACGTTGTCTTTTGGGCCTTGGAAGCCACTCGTGATTTATTGGTTGCCGTTGTCCTTTTGCCTTTTCCTGTGTCCTGGATGGCCTCCGGTTCCCCTTCTCCCAGAAAACTGAACAAGGTTTCTTGATACAGTTTGTCAGTCATGTTTTGATTCCTCCTCGTGTAATCTTTTCAATAAAATAAAGACTGCAGCTTTCGCTAAAGTCTTTGATCTACAATCCTTGGCAGTATTGGCCAAACGTTTGTTGCTTGGATGTTAACCATTCCTCTGGAAAATCCTGCCCTTGCATGCGATTGTATAACTCTCGCAAATCACTGAACCCGGATTCGTTCCGTTTCGTGTCGTAATAGCAAGTGGAACTGGGAGCCGCAAAAAAGACCTGGTGCATGGTAGCAAGTTGGGCCAAGTCTTTGATTACCGGCAGCACATTTCCCCCCATACAAACCACACCATTCGATACATTCGCGTAAGGAAATTTGTATAGTTCGGTGTCCTCGCGAATCCTCCCCTTGTCCTTGACTGCCAGGATGTGCAGCTGTTGAATTCGACCATCCTGAATTCGGTATCCAAACAACATCCGCGGGAATCCCACTTGTTCAAAAGCGGTGTTATAATAGGCAATATCCCATTTTCCTTTCGGCACCTCGATAAACACCAACTGGATCTTCTGCACACGATCCACCCAGATATGTTTAACGCAGTTGACGGGCAAGGTAGGAGTCGCAATACATCTCGCCGGGTTTTTTATCCGTTTCTTTCCGATGATTTTCCTGAGTCGTTTCCGTTTTTGAACCCCAAGAATTCTCAGTGGCTTAAGATTCTCCGATTCAGAATTTCGGATGGACTCGACAAAATCATCAAAACTCATTACATATTCGTCAATCTGAACACCTTCTGATGAGGTTACGCAGACAGTGCAGTATGGTGTATGCTGCGTAAAGTCATCACTGAACTTCACGGTATAATGCAGCATGCTTCGCACCTCTGCTTCCTTTTAGATATTGGGCATACACCAACAATTGATCGATTGACTTCCTGATCTGGATGAGTTCTTGGACGAACTGATTGAAAAAGAACGGACTTTCGTGGATCTCTATAAGGAAACCTACTTTTGTCAGTTCAATCATCATCTCAGCCCCGGTCCAGTCGCAGATAACCCTCTTGTTCCAGGTAAGCTGTCGTTCAACCCATTCCTTTGTAAACATTCCAAGAAGTTCTTCGACGTCTGGACAAAGGATAACGAACTTCCTGATGTCATATGCCCCTTCTTCATCTTGTTCCTCCGCGCAGGCACCAAACAGCCGCTCCATTGCCATAAAAAAGATATCGCCTCCGACGTTCTCATAGGCGTAATCCGTTACCCAGTGCCCCATGTCGGATACCCGGTATCCAGCATCGTGAAGGAGCTTTAACGAAAGCAAATTATCCATGGACGACTGAATAACTTGGCAATCCTCGATACTAAACATCTCAACGCTCTCCCTCAGATAAAATCGTCTTCTTCTGCATACTGTTTCTTCCTAGAATGAAGCAGTGTGTAAATGTTCTGCGTGCTCCTGACATACTCATAGATCACGTTGTACCAATTGGCCCGCTCAGTCTCTTCATCATAGATGTCCTCCATTGAATACAGCGCGTGAGCTTCATTGTATACGTAATCCAGTTCGTCCAGTGTGAAGCTGTCGAAATCGACTTCTGATGCATCGGCACCGGCATACAGATATTCGACAATGCGAAACATACCAGGAGTTTGCAGACGTGGAATTTTTGATGGGATGCTGCGCTCCTGGAGTTGTTTTAGGAACTCAACAGTCGAAAATCTCCTTTTCTTCATCGCTCATGCATCCTTTCAAAAACACAGAAGGGGAATGAAATCCCCTTCTGCTCTGTAAATTATGCAGACCGCACAGGTAGAATCAAGGCAAACCCTGGTTCATTACCTGTTGGCCGGATGATAATCGGTGCATTTGCTCCTGATGCTTGAAACATGACTTCTTTGGCCTTCATATGGCGTAACGCTTCCAGAAGATACTTCGTGCTGAACTTCATCTCAAACATCTCGCCTTCGAGATCCGAGATAAACACTTCCTCCTGTACTTTTCCCATTCCCTCCTGGCTGGCCGAAATGAGCAAAGAAGGTATTGCGGATGGGATCACCTGCAAGCGACACATATTGGTTTTTCCTTCCTTGGAAACGATACTCACCCGCTCCAGCACCTTGACTAGTTCATCCCGATTTGCCACAAATGTGGTGGAAAAATTGGTCGGGATTACCTTGGATGTATCCGGATAGGTACCCGAAATCAGTCGTGACACATATGTCACGTTTTGGTGAGACAATCGTAACGAGTTTTCTGTGCAGTGGATGGTGACCTTATCGGTCGCATTCTCAATCAGCTTGATCATCTCCTCAGCAGCTCTCGCTGGTAGAATCATCTTGGGTAACGAGATCTCTTGTTCCAACTGAACGGTCCACGACCCCAGCCTATGAGCATCCGTTGCAACGAACGTTACTGCCTTTTCCTTGCCAAAAATATGGATTCCCTGCAGAGTGGGACGCGTAGTCGATACCGCGCATGCGTATCCCAAACGTAACCCATTTGCCAAATCCGATGCTTGGATCTCAACACAAACGCCTGTATCGTCAAATGGAAAAGAAGGGTACTCATCCGCTTCCATTGTCTTAATCTCGAAAGTCGATTTCCCTGCAGAGATGGAGATCTCATTTGTTCCAATTTTCAGCTGGATCTCACCTGCCGGCAGCTTACGCACAATGTCCAGGAATATTCGAGCCGGTACGACGATCGCGCACGGTTTAGATGATGAGCAATTGTTTTCTTCCGTAATCTGGATGGTGTTATCCGTATCCGAGCCGGTAATGGTCAAAGATTCTCCTGCGAATTGGAAATGAAAGAGAGCGTAAAAAGTTTTGTGTAAATGGTTAAACTTTCCATTAAGGAGATGATCATTTATGCAAGACAAAAGAGACTTGACAATTAAGGAATTAGCAAAGGATTGCCGTACCATCGAAGACGTTCACGAGATGCTCAAGAACCTCTTTCGTGACACGATCCAGCAGTTATTTGAAGCGAAAATGGATGACCATTGGGCTATGCGAAACATAGTGCCGATGGCGATCATACGGGAAATAGTCGGAATGGGTATAGCAAAACAAAGTTCGGTAATACAGAAATTCGTGTGCCCAGTGACCGAAATGGTGAATTTGAACCTCACATTGTGAAGAAGCATGAGACCACGGTTAATGGCTTGGAAGAACAAATCATCGCACTCTACGCCAAAGGAATGTCAACACGAGACATAGAGGAACACATGAAGGATCTGTATGGGATCGATGTCTCACCTGCAATGGTAAGCAAAGTAACAGACAAGATCATGCCGATGGTGGGAATGGCAATGCCGACCGCTTAATCGGGTGTACCCCATTGTTTTCCTTGATGCCATCCATTTTAAAGTTCGTCAAGAAAATCGAATCGTCAACAAAGCGGCATACAGCGTCCTTGGTATTACCATGTCTGGGCATAAGGACATTTTGGGCATTTGGATCGGGGAGCATGAAAGTGCCAGTTTCTGGCTAAATGTGTGTACAGATCTGAAAAGCCGTGGTGTAGAAGACATTCTGATCGCCTGCAAGGATGGACTCTCTGGTTTTTCCGAGGCGATCAACGCTGCCTTTCCGAGAACCCAGATTCAACTGTGCGTCATTCACCAGATTCGCAACTCTATGAAATATGTACCGTTCGAGGAAGAAAAGGCTGTCTTGGCAGATTTAAAGAAAGTCTATCAAGCCCTTACGTTGGAAGAGGCTGAATCAACATTTGCTGCATTCAAAGACAAGTGGGGGAAAGAAATACCCATTATTCGCTCCTGGGAAAATAACTGGCTCGAACTGACCGCCTATTTTAGCTATCCCCCAGAGATACGCAAGATGATTTATACAACGAATATCATCGAGGGATATCACCGACAACTCCGTAAAGTCACAAAGACCAAAACAGCTTTTCCATCCGACGTTGCTCTACGGAAAATCATTTATCTTGCTACTGTTGAGGCATCGAAGAAGTGGACTATGCCGATTCGGAATTGGAAAGAATGTATATCACAACTTGCCATCCATTTTGGAGATCGATTGCAAGGGGAACTGTCCGCATAATCAACTGTTGAGTCGGCTTGACATGGAGCCTCTGCGGGCATGATTTCTTGCGATTGGGCGATGCCAGTAAAATATGCATCGCATGGCAAACAAGCCTATCACGCCCGCCCCTCCATGTAAAGCCGTTAATGTAACCATCCACCTGTTAAAATCCATTTACACAAAAAAATTTACATTCCCATTTCAATGTTCATCTCTTCACGCAATTCTCTTTGAAGACAAGCTTCAACCGATTCATCCGAAAGCAGTGCGGACTCGAACGGCATTGTTAAATTCAGTTTACCGCGCCGGATGACATAATCTGTCAGTGAACAAATGTTTGGCTTGCACAAAATTCGTACAGTTCAGCGACAAGCGTTTTCATGCTCATCTGCCCCCCACGCTTCGTTTTGTCCGTTTCCATGACCGTCGCTCGTGACTCGATAGGTTGACACCGGTTTGGAACCGATGAATGGCGAAAACCATTGATTTGACAGCCCATTCGGGGTAAGAAAAAACCACGGGCAGCATGCTCGTGGCAGTTGGTCGCTATTCAGAAAAAAAGTCAAAGTGGGGTTGTCACCGAAACTCCGTTTTCACTGACTTTCTGGACAGCCCCATTTTGGGTTGAAAAGGTTGCAGGATTACACGTAGTCGCAGTGCTACGCATCGGATTTGTGTTGTGCGGACATGTTTTTGACAGTTGCCCGTCCTTGCGCAATACAGGGATGGAATTGGATCGTAGCGTTTTGCCGGACAACTTCCACCGTTTCAATCGCTGTTGACAGCAGGTTCTTTTCAGGAAGCTTTCCAAACTCATCGGCGATCGAGAGGCCGGCAACCGTTCCTTGGGCTGCTGCCACTTTGGCACCTTCAATGCCTGTGATGTTTCCAGCAACGTAAAGTCCTTCGACAGGTGTCTGCATTCGTTCGTTATGCAAAGGTACATGCCCGCCAAGCTCCGGGAGGTAAGCAAACGGACAGCCTGCCACCGCTGCAAGTTCAACCAGTGGATAAAGTCCGCCGGCAATGCAGACGAAGTCGGCCGGAATCACTTTTTCAGTGCCAGGAATCGGCGCTCCTTTGGCGTTGATTTTCACTATTTTGACACCTTCCACCTGTTTGTCGCCGATAATCTCCAAAGCGGCTGCTTTTAGCTGTATGGGGATCCCCCACATGCGAATACCGCCGATGCCCGGCAAGAATTGGAGTGCCAGCTTTTGCATGGTTTTTGATTTTAGCAGTTTGCTGCCAAGTTTCATAAAGGTGGATGGTGCGAGGTGGGCCACACGCAACATGGACTGAAAGACCTTCTCAGGATTTCCTGCATCCCTGGTTACAGGATTTTGGGCGGGAAGCACCATTCGATCGACATGAATTCCCGATAATTGCAGTTCGCGTGCGATCGCAACAGATAATATGTTAACACCTACGACAATGCCGCGCTCCCCCACTCTTACTCGATGAACATTGGTCATGACTTGAGCACCCCCAATGGACATGACGCCTGGAAGAGTCCAGCCAGGCAGAGGGAGGGCCATTTCAGCCGCTCCGGTGGCGAGAAGCAGTTTCGGCACCTCGAAGTTTCCATGGGAACTAGAGACACTCCAGCCCTCTTTTGTTTTTGCCGCGTCGTAGACAGATACACCGCAGTCGATATCCACTCCAAGCTTCTCAGCCTGTTCCAACAGACGTTTGGCTTCTTCCATACCGTTCCACCAAGTGCCGTCGGGCTCTTCATGGAGTTGTCCCAGTAGTCTGCCGCCAGGGCGAGGAAACTCGTCGACAATTTTTACCTGAAGACCATGCTGCGCACAGGCTATGCCTGCTGAAAGTCCGGCTGGACCTGCCCCCACGATCAGGACATCCGTCATTTCTGGTGTCCTCCTTCCTTAAAAGGAACAGGCAGCTGGACGCCTGATTCGACATTCATGCCTTCTTCAACAAGCGTGAGGCATGCGCGTATGCCTTTCACACCGTTTACTGTTACACGACATTCGAAACAATGTCCGATGTTGCAGTAAATGCCGCGCGGAGTTCCTTTTTCTTCGTGAACACGCAACGTACGTACGCCATTGGCCAGTAACGCGGCGGCAATGGTTTCCGATTCGCAGGCAGTATAGGTTTTGCCGTCAAAGTGAAAGAGGATTTGTTTGCGATTCTCCAAGGATCCAAGAATAGGGTGATGTTCAATTCTACCTGTCATTTGTGTCCTCCAAGGAGACCAAAAGTTACGGGGCGAACAGGAGGTTGGTATCCGAGCGGAATGGAATGCCCAGGCGATTTTCCGGTTACCTCATTGACAATCATGTCAATCAGATTTCGGCACGTCCGACCTCCACAGTATCCCATCCCGGCTCTCGTTCTCAGTTTCAGTTCGCGAGAGGAACACTGATAGGATTTTGCTGTCTCATGTAACTCCTGCAATGTGACCTCTTCACAACGGCAGACGATGATTGGATCTGACTCCATCACACGATTCCTCCTTATTGTAGTAAATCCTAAAAAGGAATGATCACACCAACTCCCAATGCAAAAAACATGCCGAGAAGTATTTCTCGACATGTTTTTCGGAAATTTGTAATGTGGTGGAAACATGTTCCTTTTATCGAATCGGTATATTTAATTTATGCATTCTGTTGTACAGAGTCTTTCGAGAGATTCCCAGTCTTTTCGCAGCAGCTTGTTTGTTTCCGTTCTCCAGCTCCAGTGCGTGCAGGATCATTTTTCGGTCATTTTGATTTCGCTCCTCCCGCAGATTCTGCGGGTTCGAATGAAATGGAGCCGAATTCGCTTTGGGCATTGATGACAGAGAGAAAGGGAGGTGCTCTTCGTTGATCATCCCGTCTGTAGCAAAAACGACCAGCCGCTCCACCGTATTGCGCAGTTCCCGGATATTGCCCGGCCAGTGGTATTTTAGCAGGTAATGCATCAGGTTAGGGGAAATACGTTGAATCGGGCGGTTGTATTGCAGGGAAAATTCGTACAAAAAGAACTGAAACAGTTCAATGATGTCTTCTTTTCGTTCCCGGAGCGGCGGGATGGTCAGACTGAACACGTTTAATCGATAGTACAAATCCTCGCGAAACTTTCCTTCGGCGATGAGCGATGCCAAATCTCGATTGGTAGCGGCGACCACCCGAAAATCTGCTTCCATTTTTTTCGTGCCGCCAACGGGATAATAGGCTTTTTCTTGCAGGACACGCAGCAGCTTGACCTGCATTTCGAGGGGCATTTCGCCGATC
>NZ_RHHT01000085.1 GCF_003710985.1 Brevibacillus panacihumi | reverse complement strand
ACTTAAAGGGGAGCATATCATATGAGGAGGGCTTTACTTTACCACCATTCCTATTTCACTTCTACCGTAAAATCCTTCAGCGGTCGTCCTGACCAGCCTTGCTTCAATGAAACGATAAATCTGTAGCTTGCTTTTGGAGCGTTTTTGCTGGCTTTTACTTTGATTTGGACTGTTGCCGTTTCTCCGGGCATAAGTTCCAGGTCTTTTTCAGGATCTGTCATCACCTTTACCATGTTGGGGCTGTTGTAGGCGAAATGATAATTGACATCAATGGTGTACTTAGCGGTGTGGACTCTGCTGTCGTTGGTCACCTGAACATTTTCAATGAGAATTTCTTCACCTGGGGACAACAAGTATTCACCATTGGCATTCATTCCGGCTTCCGTAGATGTACTCTGTGGCTCTGGTGCTGGTTTGTCTATAGCTTGAGGTAGTTCGATTGGTGGCGCAGTCACAGTCTGATTCTGTGGGTATTGTTTTATCAAGTAAACAACTACTTCATTGGTTTCAGGATAATGGTCCACTTTTACCATCGTATAGCCGGTTGGGGACTGATAGAAATCAACGTTGCCTGAATCTGTTGTTTTTGCAAGGCTAGTCAACCATGGTTTATTCAAAATTTCCTTTGTTCCCTCGTATGTCATGTAGCTAATGTATTGGTCCTGGTCATCGAAGAAAATGGACAAAGAACCGTATTGATAGCATAAGCTCCTCGTCTCGCCATCCACGTAGGACTCAGATGTCGGGTTCCCCAGCAACGTTTTCACTTCTTCTTTTGTTAAATCAAAAGAGAGTACCTTTTCCGTGCCATTCTGATTGTAAACAGCTGAATACTCGTCCATCTGAAGAGATGCATAGAAAGGCTCAACCGTTGCTACAGACGGATTGTTTACCGTTTCAACAACAGGAGGGGGCGGTTGGGGTTCCGCGTCATTCGCTACTTCCGGCGGAGTCGTCATTTTAACAGCGGTGGGTTTTGGGGAGTCAAAAACGAATTGATTCAACAGGAAAATAGAGCCTCCAGCTATTCCAAGAACGGTTCCGATCACAACCATGAATTTCCCTAACTCGCTTTTTGCGTCATTGTTTTTTGCCAAGATGAATCCTCCTATAATACAGGCCGTTGATTACTGCTTTGTGTCTTTATTACTTATTACCCGCTAGCGAAGATTCGTTAAACCATGTGAACCTTCTCCTCTTCCGGACCTGAACCAGCGAGGATAATCGTTCCCACGCAATCGAGTAGGAGGGGGTGAC
>NZ_RHHT01000084.1 GCF_003710985.1 Brevibacillus panacihumi | reverse complement strand
TTCGACCGTCTTGTACATCACGCTCATATCGTA
Organism: Brevibacillus panacihumi; assembly: GCF_003710985.1. Lineage (GTDB taxonomy): Bacteria > Bacillota > Bacilli > Brevibacillales > Brevibacillaceae > Brevibacillus > Brevibacillus panacihumi. Next base: position 19,066 of record NZ_RHHT01000084.1, on the reverse strand, counting down.
GCTTTCACAGGAGAGAGCTATCGCCTTCGGCATGCTCTTTCCCACCGTTAAAATTATGAAAATTTAGCCTGGCAAGGCTATGCACAAAATGGTTTCCGAACTCTGCATTTTTTGCTTGCCAAATACAAGCAACCCTGCTTTGGATACACTGATATGGAAATGATCAGCAAGTAAAGGTAATATCCCAACGATCCCCATTTCCGTATTTAAGATGCCGAATACACCTATGGTCAATATGAATAGTAGCAATTTATTTCGTTTAACCATAAAATTCGCCTCCTACTTTCATTAATGATAAAGCTTAAAAATAAACATCGATTGATTAATCAACATCTGTTTATGATTATAGAAAGAAACAGGATGTTTTCAATCGTTAAATGAACGCTATTTGTTGATTATTCAACAAATCTATCAAAACTGCTTATTAATGAACTTCCCTTACGCGGAACCATTAACGAAAAACAAAACAGCCGATTCCTTAAAAATAAAAGGTGAAATCGGCTGTTTTGTTTTCGAATTTCCTTAGCGTTCAAAAATTTCCGAAATGTTGTCGGTACCCCATCCTGCAAATCCGGCTGCAGATTCAAATTTGATACTGGATCGAAAATCCAGTGCCGATACGACTCCAGCCATGATCTATGGGGCGCAGCATGAATGCGCGGGCAAACCCGATCCGCTACCACTGTCCTCCTAGCGCATGGATATTAAAAGACCATCTGCATTTTGTGGCTTTATGACTTCATCGGGGTGAGGGACAAACTGTCCACCAGCTGGAGGATGCTGCGACTAGAGGGATTTTGATCAATGGCCCTCCACTCCTTTGTGTTTTTAGGTTGAAGTCAACCCTTATGCCATTTTTTATATGTAAAAAACCTGCTTTTCATATCAGTTTTCTTTCATTAAAAATAGTCATTGTATAATTCTTGCTGCTGTTCCTCTGCAATGGTCTGTAAGTCGTATGCGGTAATGCGAAATAACCGATAATCGTCAGTATCCGCTTTTTTTGCGGCGAGCTTACTTAAAAATTTCGGCGAGCCTACGTTGTCTTCATCGTAAACTAACAAGATGCCGTCTGAATTGGATAGCAAGAATTTATCTTTCTCTGCAAACTGCCAAACTCCCTGGTAAGGTGTTTGATAGACACTATTCATATAGTCGGCATGCATCACAATATTTCGGTAGTAATCCTGGGTCTCTTCTTTCCACTTTTCCTCTTGATTCAAAAACGGGGTAATTACTGCCAATTTTAGATGTGGATACTCCTTTTTTAATTCCAGAACAGTTTCGGCTGCCCACATTTCTACCCCGAGCTGACCTGAAATGATGACCCATTCCAATTCTTCCTCTAGGAATCTTACGAGTTCCCGCTTCAGTGCTTTTTTAATAATTGCTAACCCTGGATTTTTTTCATTAAATATGCCAAGCTCGTGTGCCTTGTAACCTGAAACAAATAAACGTTTTAACATCATGCCACCTCTACGTTTAAAGTAGCTCCAGCAGAAAATAGGTATCTTTTCCCTAGCTATCTCGTATTTGTGTTTCATCTCATATTTGTCTTGCCATATATTATCACAAAATAGAATTCGCTGAGTATGGCTTAACCAGCCGCAGGTTCATAGGAAACATCAACCCGTTAACGATCTCCTGTCTTATTCCGAAAGCGGAAGAACATATACAAAATGATGCAAACGATAAAAAATAGCGTGCTTCCAAGTGACCGGATGATCTTCGAATGAAGGCCTGCTTTCAGAAGAATGGCATTAAACGGAGCATATAAAAAGGTGATGACCAAAAGGAAAAGCAAGCCAATGCATATATTGCCTATGGGAAAAGCACCTTTGCATCGTTTTTGCACCATGAAGGCATTCCAAACCAAGGGAGCGAATTCAAAGGCAAATACACTCATGGCTGCACCGGCATAACCGAAACCGGGTATAGCTGTCAAATAATAAGCGGAGATCGCCGAACATGCCAGACCCAGAAGCGAGCCGAATAAAGGCGTTCTTTTTTGATCCATTGCCCACAATATCGTTGTCGTGAGTTCCCTCAAGCCCACAACGATTGGAACAAAAGACATATAACGTATTGCTTGGGCAGCAGATTTGTTTCCAAAAATGATGGTGGATAGCTCATCTGCTTGAAAAAACAGAAAAACAGTAGAGCCGATACCCCAGAACCAACCAACTTCTAATGAAAAGCTTGAACGTTCGATAAAGTCCTCTTTTTTTTTGTTTTGCCAACTGGCGGTCAATTTGGAAGCAATCGTATACGATAATGCCGCGGTAAGAATTGTGGGTAGGTACACCGTTATCGATGCCATTCCGGATATTTCTCCGAAAACAGCGACGGCATCCGATTGACTCAGTCCCGATAGCTGAAGGCGGGCAGGAATAATGAGTGCGTCTAAAAGATCTGAAGCTGGCGTGATTAATCTTGTTAAGGTGATCGGTATGGAAGATTTGAAAAAATAGAAAATTCCAGGCCCGAAAACAGCCCAGCGCAAGGATGCAGTAAATATTCCGTTCACCGTGCCAATAGAGAGCGGTTTTTTGCTGTATTTCGATACCCAAAGATAGCATAATGCAAGAAAAGCTCCTGTACATGCACCGAAAACTGCCCCACCGGCAGCAGCATAAATGCCGTATTCCATCCATACAACGGCTAGCAATAGCATCGTACCGGCGCGTACCACTTGCTCTACCAGCTCGGATGTTGATACATCCCCGTAAGATTCAATACCTTGCAAAAAACCGCGATATAACTGCAGCAAAGGGACAATAACCAAGGCTGGAGCGAGGCAGCGAATGGGGAACGTCAAGTGCCTATCCCCGAAATAATTGGCGAGATTAGGAGCCATGACGTAGCAAAGTATACCGGAACATACGCCTACTATTAAAAAAGACGGAACTAAGCTTTTAAAAAGTCGTGATCCACGCTTTGGGTCTTTGGCAGTCACTAACGCTAATGTCGTGGGAAAACCGCCGGTGAGGAGAGTAAGTGCAAATCCAAAAATAGAATAAACGATTTGATATATACCTGTTCCTTCGGTACCAAGTAGACGATATAGTGGAATGCGAACAGCTAGTCCAATAGCTTTCACAAGAAAAATAGCGCCGGTACGTAGCGCTGTTTGTTTTAGGAAGACGGGAAGCCGCATTTTTTCACTCCTCAATAACCTCGTCCCCCCAATTATATGAACGAGGTTATTATGGTATACTTCCCCTTCCTTAATCGTTAATATGAATCAAGATATACTTCGTATTTTTATCCCAACCAAGGTCAAACGGTACACGATAACGGTCTGCGGTATGGGAGTTGACCAAAGGGTAGCCTTTCACATCATGACCGACAACGATAGAAAAATGGTCTGTGTCTCCATCAAGCGAATATCCGATAACATCCCCTGGTACTAATTTTGCGATGGCTCCATCTGGATGTTTTTTGCTTGATCGGGAAATTTCCGTGAATGTACCCTTGGCAATTAATGTTCCATACCCGGAGTAAAGCAGAAAACGTTCGAAAGCATCCGTTTGTACCCACGCACGGCTCCCCCCTCCCCGATATCTCCATGCGCCCGTCATCCGCAAACCGCCGCCTTCCTTTTTATCTCCAAGAACTTGAGATGTAAAATTCGTGCAGTCTCCGCCGAGCGGCGTATAATCCTTATATTCCCTGTTATACCGATTTTCATTTCCGGCTCCCCAAGCCAGACCTGCATATTTGTTTGCGTAAGCAACAGCCTGCTCTCTGTTGTATCGCCCTTTTGATTTTGGAGTGTGTTCCATAGAGGAAAGGCGAGGAAAGCCAGGTGGGCTGTCCGGAATTAAATTTGGGTTTTCCTCTAACGGGTCCAAATACCATTCCTTTTTGACGACCCAGCCGTTGTCTTCCTTTTTTATTGTAAGAGCATGTCGCGTTCCTACCCCAAACGACTGTAGGGGCAGATCTGATGATTTGTAGGCATAGGAAATTTTAGCCGATTGTGCCAGGATGACCCTCGCTACATTTCCGTCCATTTTTATACGGACGATGCGAATAAACGGTTCAGCCTCTACGATGCGAAGCCCGCGTTTTTCCGCCCAGGAATACAGATATTTGGCCCGCTTTACTTCCATTTGATAAGCGTAACGGCTCGTGCGTTCAGTCATTCGATAATATTTATTTATCGCTTCCGGGTTTTGTTTGATGAGGAAATCGTTACGGTCTTTATACAACTGTGATAAAAAAAGACTGATTTCCTCTTTATCACCTTTATTGTCCAAACCAAACGCGTTTGCATGTAATGGCGTGATTCCCATTAGAATGGACATTCCGACCAACAAGAGTAAGCGTATCACACTAAGGGCCTCCCAAGATTACTTCTGCATCACGGCCGATTCCTGATCATATGTACACCGTGATGCTTGTCTTAGTTGAGAACACTTGTCAACTTCAATTTCCTTTCTTTCAAGCGATATTAGGCCTTCGTTTATTTTTCTTTGTATAATTTTGGGATGGGCCTCGTCGACTAAATCCGGTGTTGGAAATCTGAAGATCAATAGATATGCTCTCCCTCAATTTCATGGATATACGCTTTGGAATCCAGACCCATTTTTTGACTCATTTATGTAAGTGGGAGTAATATATCCTCAAACCATTCCGATGCGAAACTAAAGGAGACAGTCCGATCGTTCCGGGTGATTCGCGGATTACTGCGGCGGCCGTATGTAGATCTACTGAGAAAAAGGAGTGGGACTATTCTTCCCGCTCCTCACTTACAGCTATGAAAAATGTTTGCTCCCACGATATTTTGGTTTGATTAGGAGTAACTGCTGATTATTTTTCCCAGCTTGGTAGCATCCACATTGCTACCGCTCACAATATTCAGGACTTTCTTTCCTTTCAGATGCGGTAGATGACCATGTAGCAGAGCTGCGATTCCGACCGCTCCCGAGCCCTCTACCATATAATGATGCTCCTTGGCCATCCAGTACATCGCATGGGCGACCTGCTCTTCTTCTACGAGCACGAACTGGTCGACGATCTGCAAGGCCAAATCCAGATTTCCTTTGGATATACCCCCATGCAAGCCGTCCGCGAGGGAATCACTGTACGTCACTTCCGCCAATCTTCGTTCCTTAAAGGAATAGAACCACGGCGGAGAAGCATGAGTCTGGATGCCAATGACTTCAATCGATGGATGGAGGGCTTTGGCAGCCACTGCAATCCCGCAGATCAGTCCTCCGCCTCCTGCTGGCACCACAATAGCGTCAAAATCAGGTTGTTCCAACAGCGCTTCGAGCGCGACTGTTCCCTGACCTGCGATAATCTCGTTATCTTCAAAAGCATGTACGAAGGTCCGCCCTGTCTCCTCCGCCAACTGATATGCGTGAGCCTCCGATTCATCGTAATTATCTCCAAAAACGACCAACTCCGCTCCGTAACGCTGGATGCCTGCCCGCTTGGTTTCAGGGGCAGTTTTTGGCACGACAATGAGAGCAGACACTCCAGACAGAGACGCTGCATAAGCTACACCCTGAGCGTGATTACCTGCAGATGCGGTAATAACACCACGCTCCAGCTCCGCTGCAGAAAGTGATCCGATCTTGTTCAAAGCACCTCGCAGCTTGAACGACCCTGTCTTTTGCAGATTCTCCAGCTTCAACCACACTTCTGAGCCGACATGCTGGGATAGATTGGTCGACAGAATCAAAGGCGTTCTGACGATTTCGTTTTCGATCCGCTTATTTGCCTGCAAAACGTTTAACATCGAAACATTCAACATCTTTTCGTACCTCCCGTTTCCGCTTGTCACTCATACCTTCGGACAAGCTCGATAAACAATTCAATCGCAAGTGGAATGGCATCTTCATCAATATCAAACATGGGATGATGGTGCGGGTACGCACTCGCCTCCCCGCCCATCCCGACAAAAATGAAGGCTCCTGGACAACGCTGCAGGTAGTAGGCGAAATCTTCTGCTGCCATCGAGGGCTCCATATCTTCCGCCTGAACAGACGCACCAAATCTCTCTCGGATCACTTTCTCTACATAGCGACTTTGGGTTCGCTCATTCACAAGCGCAGGGGGGCCCCAGTTGTAATCCATGTGTCCAGAAGCGCCATAGCTTGCTGCGATCCCCTCCACGATTCGCTTCATGTGAAAGTGTATGTTCTGTCTCGTCTCCTCAGTCAGGCTACGTGCGGTACCGAATAGTACGGCTTCCTTAGGGATAATGTTGAATGTGCTGCCTCCTTCTATCCGTCCTACAGTTACTACGGCCGGTTGCAGCGGATGGAGAGACCGACTGACTACAGACTGGATTCCCCCTACAATCTGTGACGCGATGTAGATCGGGTCGACGGTTTCGTGCGGCATGGCACCATGACCGCCTTTTCCTGCGATGGTCACTGTAAATTCATCGCATGCCGCCATCATCGAGCCATGGCATAAGCCGATCTTCCCCTTCTCCAAAGGCTGCCAGAGATGAATGCCGAAGATCGAATCGACTTGATCGAGAACACCCTGATCCAGTAAAGCTGCCGCGCCGCTTGGATCCCGCTCCTCTGAGGATTGAAAGATCAAGAGGACGTTGGGCTTCACCTCCATTCGATGCACAGACAACCATTTTGCCACTGCAAGCAAGATCGCCGTATGTCCGTCATGCCCGCAGGCGTGGGAGACTCCAGTTACTCTGGAGTGATACGGTTTGTTTCCTTCTTCCATCACGGGGAGCGCATCGATGTCGGCGCGCAAGGCAATGGTCTTGCCCCCATCCGTGCCGCGAACAAGCCCTACGACACTGGGTTCTTCGTACGCTAAAAGGGGAATCCCCAGTTCTTGCAAATGCCGCTTGATGTACGCGCACGTCTGATATTCTGCGCCGGAAAGCTCCGGATACTGATGCAAATAACGCCGATGTCGTACCGCCCATTCAACAAGCTCTTTTTCGACCAAAGTCTCCATCTCTCAAGCCCCCCGTCAAAAAGGTCCGTACCCGATGAGTTGCGCTACGATAACCGATACCAAACCGATTGCGTACTGTGTCAAAATGAGTGGCAGGATCCATTTCGCCCAGCGGATCCAAGGAATCCCGGCAATCGCCAGACCAGCCATGAAATAACCCGAGGTTGGGAAGATGATATTTCCGATACCGTCTGCCATCGAAAAACTAAGTACGGCCGTTTGACGTGTGACTCCAACCAGGTCAGCAAGCGGCGCCATAATCGGCATGGTCAGAGCTGCCTGCCCGCTCCCCGATGGCACGATGAAATGGATGATCGCCTGAAGAAAATACATTCCCACTGCACTCAGAACTGGCGGCAAATGATGAATCGCCGAGGAGGCATAATACAAAATCGTATCGATGACATGGCCATCCGTCAAAATCACCACGATCGCACGAGCCACTCCAATAATGAGAGCGCCGGAAATCAGCCCCCCAGCCCCTTTCATGAAGGCTTTGACCGATTCATCCGGTGAAAGTCTTCCTACAAAGGCTATGATGATGCCCAGAACGAGAAACAGCCCGGCGATCTCGGTAATGAACCATTCATATTGCAAGACACCGTAAGCCAATAGCACAAAGTTCAGCAGGAAACAGCCGAGTACAATCTTGTGCTTCGTCTCGAGCTTCTGGTTTTGGGTAGCGATTGCCTCATATTTCCCGTCTGCAAAAAATCCGTACCCACGATCCCGCTTTACTTTCATCGCATAGCGGTAGACAAAAAATACGGAGACCACGTACATAATCACAAACAAGAGGATGCGGTATCCGATCCCGGAAAAGGGCGGCAACTCGGCGATACTCTGCGCAATCCCCACGGTGAATGGGTTCATGATCGCGGTCGTAAAGCCGATCGAAGCGCCTACAAGGACAATCGCGGTCCCCGTTATGACATCAAACCCAAGGGCTATGGCCAGAGGAATCATGATCCCGATGTACGCCAATGTTTCTTCCGCCATCCCCATCAAAGCTCCACCCATAGCAAAAAACAGCATCATAACCGGTATCAGCCATTTTTCCTGATTGGCAAGCTTGCGAGAGAGAGTAGCGATAAATGCTGCGATTGTACCTGTCGCTGTTAAAATGCCGAATGTACCACCAATAATAAGGACGAAGAAAATAATGGATGATGCTTCTACCATCCCTGTGTGAACAGAGCCGATAATGTCCATCAAGCCGACCGGTGTGGATTCAATCCCTTGATAGGTGTCCGGGACGACCACACTTCGACCGTTCACCTCTGTCCGGGTATATTCTCCAGCCGGGAGAACATACGTGGAAATCGAAGCAATGATCAGTACAAGCAGGAGCAGCACATATACGTTGATTTCCTTGGGCTTCTTGTTCAGTGGTGTGTTCGTGACCAAGTTAGGCTGTGACATGACGGTTCAACCTCCCTTTTTCGAAATATTTCGTCTTTAAATCGTAACATACTCAATCAAGCTCATCTAATTAGGAATGCCTATAGTAACGATTGACGGTTTCAATTCTTCATATTGCAAAAAAAAGGCGGATCCTTCTGTTGAGGATCTGCCTCTACCCTGATTTCTCTCTTTTCTATGTAATCTTGCCTGACTCGGTCCACCCTTGAATGACCAGCTCCGCAAAGGAACGGATCGTCATCTCCTCCGAGCGGTCCTTCAAAAAGATGAGGTTGGTTTCCAGTCGCTGTTCCAGTTGATGGAGCGGGACGAGCGTACCGGATTTGAGTTCATCTTTAATTAAATTGGCGCTGATAAGTGCTACTCCCGTATGATTTAAAGCTGCTATTTTTATCGTTTCTTCGCTACTGCTCTCGATTACTGCCGCGGGATGATAGTTCAACTCAGAAATCGACTGCCTATGAAGTCCCTCAAGGTTATAGCTTTCTTTATAAATAAACGGATAGTTCCCCATGATGTAGTCCCGATCATGCTTCTCGTAAATTTCTCTCGACGTGACCAATAGCAATTGTTCTTTTTCCAGCAAACGACTCTCGATTTCCTGCTTTCCGCTCTCTCCTGCAATGATCCCGATGTCCGCTTCATTGGACGTTATCAAGTTCACTGCATCGGCACTATTGCAAGAAACCAGCTTGAGCTTGACCTGCGGATGATGGTGAACATACGAGCGAATAAGCTGCGACAGATAATGTGTCCAATAGTACTCGGGGGCAGCGACCACCAGCGTACCATTTGGTCCGTCCAAGAGCTTGATCGCTTTGTCCATTTGAGAGACTACGGCGAACAGCTTGTCCACATGCTCCTTCATTACTTTGCCAGCAGGCGTGAGAAACGTCTTTTTCCCTACCCGATGGAACAAAGGATGGCCAATTTCCTTTTCCAGCGTCTGTATTTGCAACGTGATCGTTGGTTGTGTATATCCAAGAAGCTCTGCAGCTTTGGTCAAATTGAGCTGGTCTGCTACTACTTGAAATGTTTTTAAAGTGCGAAGCTCCATTCCACTCCCCTCCAAACACGTAAATTCCCTAAAAAATCAATGGTTACTATTGAAATCGCTAATTTCATTATTATTTTAATCTATGCTAAAGTCAAAGCCATATCATTCACTTCAAAAATGGAGAGGGGATATGGGATGATTCCATTCAGAGTGATCGACCAGGAAAACGTGAAAAAATTGCTGGAAATGAAGAGTGTGATCGAGCTTGTTGAACGTGCCTATACATTAAAGGAAATGAAGGAAGCTTCCTTATTTCCAATGGTGTTTCATGAATTTGCTCCGGGAAAAGCGGATATGGATATCAAATCCGGGCATTTGATGGGGGCTGATATATTTGGTTTGAAGCTGGTTTCCTGGTTTGGGGATAATCCTGCGAAAAATCTTCCGGCACTCGTAGGTTTCGTTCTAGTTCTCGATAGTGATACCGGAGTACCCAAAGGCATGATGAGCGGAGAGCCCGTGACATTGATGCGTACAGGCGCTGCCGGGGGTATCGGAGCGAAATATTTGGCAAGGCCGGAATCGGAGAATCTCCTTTTGGTAGGCTGCGGGCATTTGGCTCCCTACGAGATCATGGCTACGCTCATTACCATGGAAAACATCAAAAAAGTAACGGTCTACCATGCGAGCTCGTATGAAAAAGCCACGACATTTTCCACCTCGATAAAAGAAAAGCTTCATGAGATGTTTCTGTCTTCTTATCAAGACGATCATCAGCTATACCAGACTCTTCTGGAGCGTACCGTGATTGAGTACGTAGCGACAGACGACATTCGCCAAGCAACCGAAGAAGCAGACATTATTATCACGGCCACACCTTCACGCAAGCCGCTTATCTTGAAAGAATGGGTCAAACCCGGCACCCATTTCTCCTGTATCGGAGCAGATATGGCAGGAAAACAGGAAATCGATGAGAATTTGTTCACTACCGCTCGCGTCTTCGTGGATGATGTGACGCAGGCAATCAACGTCGGAGAAACCAAAATAGCCTTTCATAAAGGCCTGATCTCCAAAGACGATATCATCGCTGAAATGGGAAGCGTCATTCTCGGGCGTACACCGGGACGATTGTCCGATCAAGACATCACCATCTATGATAGTACCGGAATCGCTTTGCAGGACCTGATCACAGCAGACTACATTCTCAAAAAAGCTGAGGAAAAAGGCATAGGGTCCGTCGTTCAGCTGTAGACCTATCACAGGATATGGTAAAAAGGAGGAATCAGTGTGGATATTAATCTGTTTGCAGTAGAAGATTGGATGAACAAGTATGAAATGAGTGCGACCTACAATATCGCGGAGACGTGCGTGGATTCGTTTACCATCGAGGAGCTCATTTCCATCGACGGCACCAATCCCGATGACTTTTTCCGTTCCCTCTATAACACCAAACTAACGTATGGGCATATCGAAGGATCTCCTGAATTCCGGACACTGGTTTCCCAGTTGTATGAATCGATCGATTCAAATCAAGTGCTCGTAATGAATGGAGGCATCGCTGCTAATTTCCTCGTATTCTATTCACTAGTGAAGGCAGGCGATCATGTCATTTCCGTCCATCCTACCTACCAGCAAATTTATGATGTGCCGAAATCTTTCGGTGCTTCCGTCGATTTACTCCAGCTTAAGCCGGAAAACGGCTTCTTGCCTGATCTGGCTGAACTACGCGCACTTGTCAGGGAAAATACAAAGCTGATTTGCATTAACAATCCGAACAATCCCTCCGGTGCTCTTATGGAACGGAAGCACCTGGAACAGATCGTAGAAATCGCGCGTTCTTGCGATGCTTATCTGCTTTGCGACGAGGTATATCGCAATCTTCTGCAGGAGGATGATCTCATCGTCCCTTCTGTCGCCGATTTGTACGAAAAAGGCATCAGCACGTCTAGCATGTCAAAAGCGCTGTCTCTGGCTGGTCTTCGTCTAGGCTGGATCGCAGCTCCACATGACGTGATCAAGGAATGCATCAAGCACCGCGATTATACGACGATCAGCGTCGGGATGCTCGATGATCTGTTGGCGGTCCACGCCCTGAAAAACTATGATCGGATTCTTGACCGCAACCGTAACATCATCAAGACAAATTTGGCCATTCTCGATGCTTGGGTGGCTGGGGAGCCCGCTGTCACGTATGTAAAACCACGTGCAGGTACGACCGCGATGCTGAAAATAGATCTCCCCGTTTCATCCGTCGAATTTTGTGAAGGGCTGTTGAAAGAAACGGGTGCCTTCCTAACCCCAGGGATCTGCTTTGACATGGAGGGCTGGGTGCGGATCGGGTATGCGTGCGAAACCGAAATGCTGCGCCAAGGATTGCAGAAAGTATCCGAGTACATCCACTCCCTCCGTTAACAAACAAGGAGATGGAGAGTTTTTCATCATTATAACGATTAAAGGTCCGTTCACGCTGATGACAGGACCTTTAATCGAATTTGTCTCACATATGAAAAAAGATCCGTCCCGCAGCCATTTTTCGGCATTTGGAACAGATCTTTTTCAAATTAGTCACAATCACATCCAACGATTACGAGCAAAACAAACAGAACCAGGATCATAGCGAAGTTATCTCCGAAGAAACCACTCATCGAACTCCCTCCTTCTGTATTTCAACATATGTGGACGGCTCTCGTAATGTTTGGATGAATGTCTGCCTGTAGATAAAATAAATGAACGCCCTATTCATCTTAGCGCTGGAAACGCGAAACAGTGATCTTGCCCTGAGTGAACAGCCCGCGCAATATGATCCGTTTGAAAATATACTGGATGCGAAGCGATGCAGAAAACAATGAATCGTCAGGATTGAACCGCATTCTTACATGGGAGATGTTCCAACATGGCATCCAGACGAAGAAAAAATCTCTTTGGTTCCACTCGTGGTCTTCCGTGCTTTTACGGGAATTGGTGCGGTATGGGCTGCAGCGGTCCAGGTGCGCCTATCGATGACGTGGATCGCTGTTGCCAGAAACATGACTTCTGCTATGAGCGTCATGGGTATTTTTCATGCAAATGTGACCAACGATTTTTAAAATGCTTAGAAAATCAAAGGGATCGATCCACTGCGAAAGGCAGAAAAGCGGCAAAGATGTACTCATTTTATAAAAAGAGCTGGTGTAGATAAAAAGGAGTCAAGAGCGTATATAGCTCTTGACTCCTTTTTACATCTATTTTTTTATAATGTCCCACATTCCTCTTATGTTTTGCCATGCACCGAAAATATCCTGTGCTGTTTTTATGCCGTTTCCCAACTGATTCAAATCAATGCTCCCCAGGGACGGCATTTTGAAGTTCAGCAAAGGGCTTCGTCTTCTCCTCTGCCTGTTTAGATTGTGCCATTCCTGATAATGTGCGCGCAAAGCTTCCGGATCTTTACGCTCTCTTCTACCTACTTTCTTGCTTCTCAGCCACGCTTGAAATTCCGGAGTGTTTTGAACCGGTACTTCTCTTCTCCTTCTGGCCATACTCCTTCTCCTCGCTTTCCTGAGCGGTGTCCCATTACTCTATGATAAAAGAACATCTTGCCGGAACGGCGCATCTCCATGAAAAAGGAAATGGGTTTGTTTTTTTCGAAATCGTCACCTGCACATGCGAAGCATGCCTGCGGGACGATGTCGTCGGGTCAGAAGTTGGTATTTTGGGGTGCATTTGCCTTCTACTTTATTCCAAGGACTGCTTGCCTTACATACTTACCGGTTATCGAGGAACTGCAATGAATACTTTCTTTCGGTATGCCTTCAAACATGACTTTGCCTCCCTGGTCTCCCGCACCAGGTCCGAGATCGATCATCCAGTCGGCTTGACAGATCACTTGCAGATTATGCTCGATTACGATCACAGTAGAGCCTCTATCAACGAGCCGATTCATCAGGCGAATCAGCACCTCCACATCTGACATGTGAAGCCCGGTAGTCGGCTCGTCCAGCACATAAAGGGTTCCGTTGCCCTCCAGCTCTGCTGCCAGCTTGATCCGCTGAAGCTCGCCGCCTGACAAAGTACTAAGCGGCTGCCCCAACGACAAATACCCGACACCTACCTCTTTCAGTCTTGTCAGCGCTGATATTACTTCATCCTCATGAAAAAAGTGGAGCGCCTCTTCAACGGTCATGGCCAAGATGTCCCCAATGTTTTTTCCGCGAAAGCGATAAGACAGAACCTGCTGCGTATAACGCATCCCCTGACAAGCCTCACAGACGCTTGCGACCGTATCCATAAAGGCAAAATCAGTATAGATGGTCCCCAAGCCCTTGCAATGAGGACAAGCCCCCTGCGAGTTGAAGCTGAACAGGGAAGCATTCACGTTGTTTTCCCTCGAAAACAAATTTCTGATGGCATCGAATATATCCAAATAGGTGGCCAGATTGGAGCGGTTGGATGCTCCGATTGCTCCTTGATCGATGAGGATCGCGTCCGGATAATACTTCGGGAGCACTTGACGGATCAAGGTGCTTTTTCCCGACCCAGCCACTCCGGTCACGACCGTCAGTGCGCCGGTCGGAATGCGAACGCTGACATCCTTCAAATTATTGACAGAGGCATGCTCGATAGTAAGCCAACCTTCAGGCTTTCTAAGCTCGGTTTTGAATGTGGGTTTACGCTTCATGCATACGGCTGTCAAGGTCTCGGCTGACACCAGCTGCTGCAAGCTTCCTGCGAATACGACGTTTCCGCCCCTTGTTCCGGCATATGGCCCCATCTCAATGACATGATCGGCAATTCCGATGACATCAGGGTCATGCTCTACGATCAACACCGTGTTGCCTTTATCCCTTAGCTGTGCCAACAGCCGGTTGATTGTGTGGACGTCGTGCGGATGAAGTCCGATACTCGGCTCGTCGAAAATATACAGCAAATCACTCAAGCTGCTTCCGAGCTGGCGCACCATCTTGATCCGCTGTGATTCGCCGCCGGACAGACTGGACGTTTCGCGATTCAGGCTCAAGTACCCAAGCCCAACCACTTGCAAATAGGCAAGACGTTTTGCGATCGCTTCTGTAACTGTTTGTGCATCTGGCTCGCGGATCGAACGAATGAATTCGATGAGCTCGCTGATTTGCATGGCTGCGCAATCTGCCATATTTTTCCCGTTTATTTTGCATGACAACACCTGCGGGTTCAAACGACCGCCGCGGCAGGAAGGACAAATTTCCTCGGTCATGATGCGATCGATCGCTTCCTTGTACCTCGCAGCGTCTCTCGAATCCTTGTTTAAAAACGTGCGCTTGATACGTGGAACAACCCCTTCATATAGGGACGTCGGCGGCCAGTCCTTCGTCGGATGCGCAGGCTTGAATCCGGTTTTATACAGGAGCGTATCCATTTCATCTTCGGTATAGTCCTTTAATTTCTTGTCGTTATCGAATAGACCTGTGCTGACGTATCTTTTCCACCGGAAGTCCCCTGGCCTGAAGGTCGGGAACAATATGGCTCCTTCGTTCAATGATTTCTCCCGGTCAATCAGCAGATTGATGTTGACTGCTTTCGACTTGCCCAAGCCTTCGCATTCCGGACACATCCCCTGCGGGTTGTTAAAGGAAAATACGTCAGAATATCCGACGAAAGGAATGCCGAAACGGGAAAACAAAAGCCGCAGCAGCGCATAAATATCCGTGACCGTCCCGACCGTGGATCTTGCGTTGCCTCCGATCCTTTTCTGGTTCATGACGATTACCGCCGGCAAACATTCAATGGCATCTACCTCCGGCTGTCCGTATTGCGGAAGGCGGTTGCGGATAAAGCTGGAGTACGTCTCGTTCAATTGCCGCTGTGATTCCGCCGCGATCGTATCGAAGACGAGAGCGGATTTGCCGGAGCCCGATACGCCTGCAAATACCGTAATCCGCTTCTTGGGGATGGTTACATCGATTCCCTTCAGATTTTTTTCTCTCGCGCCGATGACACGAATGGCATCCTCTTTTTTCATGGACCTCTCCTCCTCTTGCTATTCGTAAAAAAAAGTATACGCTTAAAACATGTCAATAACTGTCATGTTATAAGCAGAGGAGGCAATTCATGTCCAAAGCCAAACTTTTGTTTGACCTGATCCTGTATGTCAATACGAAACGCATTTTTACCGCGCAGGATGTCGCACATGAATTCGGCATTTCCGTACGGACTGCACACAGGTATCTTGCCGAACTTGGCGACATGGGGGTTCCGATCTATACGGAGCCAGGCAGAGGTGGCGGTTACCGGGTACTGAACAACCGCATGCTGCCGCCGATCATGTTTGATGAGGAGGAAGCGTTCGCAGTGTTTTTCGCTTTTCAGGCATTAAAGTATTATCAATCGCTTCCCTTTGACATTCACATAGGTTCCGTCTTCGCGAAGCTGTACGCGGGCCTTGCTCACGATATGAAAAGAAAAGTGGACCGCCTTGATTCGGTTTTAACCTTTTGGAATCAAAAAAGAAGTGTTGCCTCCCCATATTTGAAAGAAATCATTGAGGCAGCCATCGCTCATGAGTTACTTTCGATCGAATACGTGTCGAAGTCGGGAAATACGGTGAGAAAGGTGGCTCCGGTCGGCATCTACGCCTACGATGGCTTCTGGTACATGCCAGCATTTGACGAGTTATATGGCCAAATCCGATTGTTTCGGACTGACCGGATTGTCTGGATGGAACGAACACAGCAAACGTTCACTCAGCAAATGCCTTTGTCTGACTGGTTGGACCGCTATACGGCACAAACGCCGAAGAAACCCGTCCGCATCTATGTGGAGCTGACACGGGAAGGCTTGAGGCAATGCCGTAGCCAGCCTTGGCTGGAACCCCACATCGTGATGGTCCACCCAGAGCAAGGCTACGTCGAGACTGTGATTGACCAAGAGGATTGGGATTACGTTTCCGATTATTTTTTTCAGCTGGGAACTGCCGCCAAAGTGATCGAGCCCCGCGAGATGGTGGATCGTATTCGCAAGCAAGCCCAGGAGCTCATTCATCATTACGCTTCGGATGGGACGTAACGCTCCCCTTCCGGCATCCTGAATACATAGCCTCCCAGCAAATTGGTGATCCTATCTCACAATATCCGAAATATGGCTATGAAGAAGGAGGGCATAAAGTGGCTCAATTCGATGTAGGTATGGTGCACCGTCTAGCCGATCAAATGGAGGGAATCGCCTTGGATATAAAAAAACATGTGAACTCTCCAGACGAGCTTAGCCAAGATATAAAAAGGATGACAAGTGTTCTTGAAAGTTTTCAAACGCTTGCGCAAAAGGCCTCTAATAGTGGATCCAACCCAGTCGTCAATCAGAACGACGTCGTATAACTTTTAGCGTCAAGCAGTGATTGCCTCCTGTTCGATTCGGCATACCAGACTCCTGTTTCGCAAAACTACAGAATAACGGGATGCAAAGAAGAACAAGCTAACACAGTCTAATCATGTTGAAACAGGAGGACCCTATGAATATGAATCTGTTTTCGAATTCGCAATCTCTTTCCACTCAACTTGCACAGTGCGAACAGCTCATCCAGCAACTCGTGCAACAAACCCAACAAGCATCGGTGAAATACCAACAGCTGCTGCAGCAAGAACAAAGAAATGCGGAGCAGCTCGAGCAGTTGGCTCAACGCGAGCGTCAAGCTGCCCTCATGATCCAAACCGCTCTCCAGGGTCATCAGACAGCCTTGCAGCAATTGCAGCAAATTTCGAACCTCTGCAATCAGATGGCAAGCAGCGCTTCCCGTACTGTTGCCGGCTTCGCTCAACCTAATCAACAAAACGCCGGATTCTCTGTTTTCCACCAGTAATCGCTTATACCCTCCAAGCCAAAAAAGAGAGTGTTACCTCAAAAGAGCGTAAAAAACGCATCGAGTCAAAGACTTTGATGCGTTTTTTAATTGCACTTTTTCTCCTATATCCTTCCATCTGAACTGTTGCTATAGTTAGATAAGAGATCTTATCTAATGGAGGAGAAAAATGGTAATGCGAAAGCTACCCATTCTATTTTTGGTCACCGCTCTTTTTCTGTCAGCTTCAGGCTGCAGCGAAGCCGTTCCGGAAGCAAATCAGAACGAAGCAATCCCAACCATTGAAACGCAAGAGTCGCAGAATTCCTCCTCTGAACCGGCGACTGCTACACCCTCCCCCTCTTCTGCACCAGCAGAAGGTACGGCACCTGCATTGCCCAAGCCTCCTGTTGCCTTGGAAGAAATTCTTTCCTACGAAGAACCGGCAGGGCTTTTTGCAGGGAGCAATTATGACGAATCGAGGGTGAAAGCAGAACTGGACAAGCTGTCGAAAGGCATGGCCGATGAGGACATTTTCGCTAGACTCTTGCAGCTGATTGGCGAGAATTATCAAGAGGAAAAAGGTACGTTCGATCGATTGGAGCAAGTCAATTACAGACAGGCCCTGCTCTCAATCGATCCTGCAGACCCGGCTTCTGCTCCAGCGACGGAAAGAAAGATGAACATTGAGGTTGTGCTGGACGCGAGCGGGAGCATGGCCGGAAAGGTAAACGGCGGGGTCAAGATGGAGCTCGCGAAGAAATCCATTCAAGACTTTTTGGCGAGCAGCTCCCAGCAATCAAATGTGGGGCTCCGCGTTTTTGGGCACAAAGGCTCAGGTGCGGATAAAGACAAAGGCCTCTCGTGTGCGCAAACCGAGCTGGTGTATCCACTCGGCAGCTATGACGCCACTCGCTTCCAAACTTCGCTGCAAAGCTTTGGACCCAAAGGCTGGACTGGCATTGCCACTGCTCTGGAAGCAGCGCGAGACGATCTGAAGAACGTTCACAGCGAAGGGGCCGAGACGATTATCTATCTGGTGACGGATGGCATCGAAACGTGTGGCGGCAATCCGGTGGAAGTGGCCAAATCACTTCATCAGCTCGATTTGAAAGCAGTAGTCAATGTGATCGGCTTTGATGTCGATGATGAAGCGCAGCGTCAGCTCAAGTCTGTAGCCGAAGCGGGCGGCGGTACCTACACCACCGTGAAGGATAAAAAAGCGTTGGAACAGGTATTTAAGAAATACCTGGAGGAATTGTACCAGGAGAACAGCAATTGGATGCAAGAGGCTATCGATGACGTGTGGAATCAGTATGAGACTGAGGAAAAAGAGCTCATCGATACCCGAAAACAGATGCTGCACAAGGTATCAGCCGAATATGACCGGCTGAAGGCTGCCGTCTCCTATCTGCGGGAAAAAGACTTGCTGGAAAAGAAGCAAAAGTCGCAGCTCCTCTCCTGGATCGATGACCGGTGGCTGAATTTGAGCACGTATGCGGATGACCGCTGGGAGGATATCGGGCACAGGATGGATACGGAATGGATCAATGCCTCTCAGGAAGTGGAGCATCGCTGGATGGAAAATGGACGGATTCTTGACTCGAAATCCGGAAAAATCGCCCTACGGATCCCGAGCCTTCGTGTCCCGAAAATCCGTGTCAAACCGGTGCGAATCAAGCCGATTCGAACCGATTTTTAAAAGTGTCCGTTACATGTATGACTACCCATTCCCGTAGTGGACAAGGTTTCCATTGGCATGGAGCAGTACATAGCAAAAAAGGCCTGATGCTCTCTTTACGAGATTTCATCAGGCCTTTTGCTTTGTACCTTCAAAACTGGATCTGCATGGATGCTTTATGGATGTGTGTGGATAAGTCCTCGACCGATTAGTATTCGTCAGCTCCACGTGT
>NZ_RHHT01000083.1 GCF_003710985.1 Brevibacillus panacihumi | reverse complement strand
TTAGTCTGCCATAAACACTGCATACAACTCCATTGAGCTACGTAACGGATTATCGAATTCAAAAAAGCCTAGTCCTGCTCCAAGAAGCAGAATCTACGGTTACGGAAGTTGCTTATCAAGTTGGATTTCATAGTACAAGCTACTTTATTGAGAAATTCCGAAAATCGATGAAAATGACACCGTTAGCCTACAAAAAAGCAAGGTACCTCTCCTCCCCCTTGGCCGTCCAGCCCTGAAACGACAGGACCTAACTCCTCCTGGAGACTGATGCGAAAATACATCGGCTGCAGGATTTAACCTCTAACTGACTGGTATATAATGGAAGTTATAACCCAAACCATTCGATCGTTACCCGCGCAGTTCAGCGGGGCAACTAGCGGTTAGAAAGTAAGGAGAGGCAAGAATTGAAAAAGCTGATCGAATTCAAAAAGGTAACGAAGGAATACAAAATAGGAGAAGTGCCAATCAAGGCCCTGGATGGTGTTGACTTTTCCATATCAGAGGGAGAATTCGTCGTGATTCTGGGTGCAAGTGGTGCCGGCAAAAGTACGATTCTGAATATACTTGGCGGTATGGATACGGCTACCTCAGGTCAAGTGTTTGTGGGAGATCAAGAAATCACAAAATTCAACGAAAAAAAGCTTACAGAATACCGGGGTGAGAAAGTTGGCTTTGTATTTCAATTCTATAACTTAATTCCGAATCTAAACGCTCTCGAAAATGTTGAATTTGCCACGGAAGTATGTAAAAACCATCTCGATCCGAAAGATATTTTACATAAAGTTGGATTAACGGACCGTCTCAAAAACTTCCCTTCCCAGCTCTCAGGAGGAGAACAACAACGAGTGGCGATCGCTAGAGCTGTTGCCAAAAATCCTTTACTTCTGCTCTGTGATGAACCAACCGGGGCTTTGGATTATGTCACAGGCAAGTCCGTCTTGCAGCTTCTACAAGATTTGAACAAGGAAACGAAAAAGTGCGTCGTCTTGGTCACACATAATTCCGCCATAGCTCCCATAGCCGATAAAATTATCAAGGTGAAAAGCGGAAAGATAGAAAGCATAACGATGAATGAAGACAAGCAAAGCGTCGAAGGGATTGAGTGGTGATCGTGAAATTAGTTATCAAACTATTCAGGGATATAAAACAATCCGCAGGGCAATTTTTCGCTTTTGTTTTGATTATTGCAGTAGGAGCGTTTTTCTATGCGGGGCTGACCACCTTGAGTGACACTCTCAGCGCTTATACGAAGGCTTACTTTAAAGCACATAATATAGCTGACTTACATGTATATTACAGTCAAATTTCCAAGCAGGAGCTGGCTGGTTTAAGCGAAATCGAAGGCATTCATAAACTAGAAGGGCGCTACACCTTCGATGCCACGCAATCCTTTGCAGATTATAAAGCCTTATTAAAAATTCATTCGATCCCTGCAGATAATGAAATCAATACACCTGCTATCATCGAGGGTCGCATCCCGTCAAAAAAGGGTGAAATCTTGGTAGATTCCCATTATGCCAATGAACATCACTATCGTGTTGGCGATGAAATCCATTTACGCGCCAATGATAAACATGTGAAGTTTACCATTAGCGGCTTATGCGAGAATGTTGAATATGCCAAAAAGAACGCGATACAAGACCATAAAACCTACGGAGTAGCTTATATTAGCGAAGAATCGATACCTGAAATCGCTGGTGGCTTTTTCTATAATGAAATCCTGATCGATGCGAAAGACGGCTCCGATATGAATCAAGTAGGTAAATCCATTGAAGAACAGTCCCAAAAACTCACTTACCTAAATCAAGTCAGCAAAGAACGGACTTTCAGCTACTCCACGCTACATGCCACGATCCATAATAATCATTTGATGAGTAAGGTGATCCCTTTGGTTTTCTTTTTGATCGAAGCGATTATCTTATTTCTGACCATGTCGAGGATGATCGATTCTCAAAGAAATCAAGTGGGCATTATGAAGGCTTTGGGGGTGAAAAACAGAAGCATCATGCTTCACTACATGGGATACCCGGTACTGGTCGGTATCCTAGGCTCAATCCTGGGCTGTGCCATTGCCGCATTCGTTTTTGTTCCCTTCGTAACTGCGTCGAATGCAAAGGCCTACTCTCTGCCAGGCATTCAATTCTCACTTTCTCTTTTTTCAATCATTCCTCCCATCCTAATCTCTAGCGCGTTTGGGATGCTAGCCTGTTATCTGAGTGGTAGAACCATATTGAAAGAACGTGCGGCTCAAGCGCTCCGTCCTAAACCGCCAAAAACGACGAAAAAGATACTCCTCGAAAGAATTCCGGGTATCTGGGGTCATATTCCTTACAGCTACAAGCTCATTCTACGTAATATATTCCTGCATAAACAAAAAGCGCTGGCGAGCTCCATAGGCGTTGTAGTCAGCACCGTTTTATTGATGACGGCTTTCGGTACTCAATCGGCCTTGCAAAAAGTAGCGAACCAAATTGAAGATGTTTATACCTATGATCTAAGAGTGGATTATAAAATGGGAGCATCCCCGAATCCTTTTCAGCTGCCCTCCGGTATGAAAAACAGCTATTCTTTATCCACCTTACCTATTGAATTCAGAAACGGTAATGAAAGCGTAAAGGCAGATTTAGTGGTGACTGAAAGAAATAACTCTCTCATTCATTTCTTTGACGAAAACGATAATAAAATCCAACTGCAAAATAACGGAGTGCTGGTACCCAAATCCTACACTGATAAGTATCACATAGCTCAAGGGGATCTCCTCACCATTACGTTTACTGAACCGGCGTTGAAAAGGAAAACGGTTACGCTGAAGGTCGTACAGATATCTACTCAGTATTCGAATCCATCATTTACGATCACAGCTGATTATTTACAAAGCCTTGGGCTAGATTACCGTCCAACCTCGCTTGTAGTGGAAGCAAATAACTCGACAGATCTTATCAGCATCCGCAACTTCTTTGAACAAGATCCTCAAGTAGAGGCCATTGCTGGTAAGACGGATCTAAAGAAATCAGCTCAGTATATTTTGAAGCAAAACAGTTTTATCTTTATCATGTTTATCATTTGTGCTGTCATCCTCTCCTTTGGCGCCATCTATACGATATCTTCCATCAACATTTATGAAAGGAATCGTGAGCTTGCAACCCTTAAAGTGTTAGGCTATCAAAAATATAAAATAAACAGGCTGATATTTTTTGAAAACATCATCCTAACCGCATTTGCGGTAATGGCAGCTTTACCGATTAGCGGCTATATGTATGCAAATGTCGTAAAGGCACTATCTAGCGCCCATCAACAAATTCCGGATAAGCTTACCATTTCCGTTATGTTGGTATCCGTAATTCTGGCCTTTTTGCTCACCATCCTATCTAACTTTCTTCTTAGAAAAAAAGTCACGAAAATAAATATGATTGAATCATTAAAGAGTGTAGAATAACGGAGAAAATGAAAGGGGCTAACGATGTAGCCCCTTGTAGAAATTAATAGATATTATATACATTTTCACATTCTTCTCCGGTCGGCTGATAAAAACAATGAAGCTTGTATCGTCCTACGTGCGGCTGATTATACCAGGTCGGCGGACACGGCTGAGGAGCAGCAGCTGTTCCCGGACGAAAATACCAGAGGGCGTATTTGGCCGGCCAAAACCGCTCGCCATTCACAACCCGTCGCGCCAGACGGCGTTCTTTGTCTCTGGCCCTTTGGTAGTACATGCCATGTTGCAGAGCCTCAAACGCATGCGGCTGGTTGATCATTTGGGGAATCGTCCGGATCCCTTTAAAGTCAGAGCAATTCGCTCTTATTCGGTTAATCCCAACGTTTCCTACAAGGAGCATACCCATTTCGCCTTCACCTTCAGCTTCGGCTCGAAGCAATCTTGCCAACATGTCAATATCATTTTTCCTGGCTTTTACGACTGCCATTGGCTCACCTCTTTAGATTGTTCTAGGCCATCATATTGTAGGTGAAGCGGAAATGTTACGTTGCACATGTGCGGGCTACGCGGGAAAGTAGCCCTTTTTAAATATTTCGTACCATTCATTCAATTCGTCGCCTTCTAATACACCCAATCTCTCCAAGATGTGTCTTGAAAACTCCAGTGCGCCGCTTCCATTCGCGGTAATCAGATTCCCGTCAAGGACGGACTGACCATCTACATAATGTTGCTCTCCACTGTAATTCGGGGCTCCTTGCTGCAAATAAGGCAACGTATTGCCTGTATGTCTATGATGATCCAAATATCCATGGCTTCCTAAAAATGTGGTAGCATCACAGATCGCTGCGACAGGAATTTCCTTGTCAACACAATAGTCGACAATGACTTTCGCTTGCTGATTCTTTTCTTCTCTCCATCCCGTTCCACCAGGTATGATGAGCATGGCGATATCGGAGTCGGGATTGAAGTCTTTTACAGTGTAATCTGGAAGGACCGTTAGACCTCCCATCGAAACCTTGGGTTCCTGATCAATTGCGATTGTCTTTACACGATATCCTGTTCCTGGCTTGTTCAGCTCTGAGCTGACGTAACTTGCCTCCCAATCAGCAAAACCATCCGTTATAAAAAGTAACACTTCTCTCAAAGTGATTCCCTCCTAGTAGAGTTTTGTATATGTGAATCATAAACCAACTTCACTGACAATCATGGTCAGGAAAGATAAGTATTCTCTGATTTATTTTCGACTCAGCCGACGACATTCAGGTATCTGCCCTGATTTTCGCTCGGCTTTTCCTTTTCGTCCAGGATGGCGTGATTCGCCTGAGGACAACATTCATTTTTTATTCTTGAAACTTGGTGTATCGTCCAATGCAATTTCCTTCATTCTTCATACGATATTGCGATCATGATCAAAGGAGGATTAATATGGCCCAAAAAATGAGTGTTAGCCCACGATTCAGAAGACTCTGTGCCCAATTTGGAAGAATCCTTGGCGGTGAATCGGAAATTGAGGCAGGTCCTGTTTGTTTTGTCACGCGAATGACGAACTTGCGGGCGACGATCCTGGGTAGAAGAACGCACTCCCCTTTGGTTCAAATGCAAATGTTCTCGTTTGAATCTCTTGATAGTACGGGGCGCGCTCTTTGTTTGGGTGAGACTGCCGTCCATCAAAATCAAGTAAATCGATTGATGTCAAATCTCCGTAAACGCGGGATAAAAGTCACTGCGGTTCACAATCACTGGCTAAAAGAAACTCCTCGTCTGATGTATATGCATTGGGAAGCCGTTGAGAATCCGATTGTATTTGCTAGGAAAACCAAGGAATCCATCGCTTTCTTGGGTTGATGAGGCTGTCTGATTATCATAATACGAAAGGATGATTTCGTATGGCGGCACAAGTGAAAGCAAGTCCCCGTTTTAGAAGACTATGCAACCAATTTTCAGCCATTTTAGGCGGAACTGAGCATGAAATAACAAAGGGTCCGGTTTGTTTTGTCACCAGAAACAGGAGAATTAACGCCGCAATTTTAGGAAGACGTACCACATCACCATTGGTCCGGTATCAACTGTTCTCCTTTGAATCATTGGACAGTTCAGGTCGCGCACTCTGTTTAGGAGAAACGGCCCTCTTCCAAAACCAAGTAAATCGATTACTGTCAAATCTTCGCAAAAACGGGGTCACAGTGACAGCAGTTCATAATCACTGGCTGTTTGATAACCCTCGTCTTATGTATATACACTGGGAATCTATCGATAATCCCATTGCATTTGCAAGAAAAGTGAAACGTTCTATTGCTTTCTTAGGATAATATTTAGGTATTGTACAAAGATGAAAGTGTTTTCATTTTTCTCTATGAGGGGTTTTTGCCCCCTCTATTTTTTATTGTCGAATCCACCTCTCAGGGCAAACGATTCTTGAAAAAAATGTTAAAATTGATTCTAGAAGAACCATTTGAGGGGGCAAGACAGCATGTTTATCGTAAACGTAGAAGGTGCTATCTGTAAGGATGAGAAATGGCTTGTGATTACGCGAAGCAGTAAGGAAGAGCATGCAGGCGGGACTCTATCTCTTGTCGGGGGAAAAGTAGACGTAGAAGGAAACACGCTCGACATCCTGGAACGGACTGTAAAAAGAGAGCTGTATGAGGAAGTTGGCATCGAAATAAAAGATGCTGTCACTTTTGTATACAGCTCCTCGTTTGTAACAGATGATGGAGGCAACGTGATCAACGTGGTCTTCCTTTGTGAATATGACAAGGGCACGGCACATTGCAAGAGCCCCGATGAAGTTGACGCAGTACATTGGATGACCTACGACGAAATCATGAATCATCCCAAAGCTCCACCTTGGACAAAAGAGAGCATCAGAAGAGTCGCGTTAGCACGGAGTCTGTACCGTCATTTGAAAGGAGTGAATCAAATTGAATATCCGGAAAGCAGAAGCTCATGAGGCTAGCTATTTAAGCGATCTTTCCTTTCGTTCCAAAGCCTACTGGGGTTACAGTGAAGAGTTTATGGAAGCTTGTCGGGACGATTTAACCGTTTCTCCTGAATATATTGCTTCTTCTCTCGTCTATGTCATAGAAGATGGCGACACCATAAAAGGGTTTCTCGGTCTGGAACGAGAAGGCGATTCTTGCTTGCTGAAAGATCTATTTATCGAACCGGAAGCGATTGGCAAGGGATATGGCAAAGCGTTATGGAGATACATGCTGGAGTGGCCAAGGATTTGGGTATTCATAAAGTTACGATCCATAGTGAACCCCATGCAGAAAATTTTTACCTTTTAATGGGGGCAAAGCGGGTTGGAGAAATAGAGTCGACGGTTTTCCAGGGTCGAAAATTACCCTTGCTCGAGATTGAAATCAGAAGTCATTTGTAGGACACAACCAGTGAACTTCCCGCCCATGTGGAGAGCTTTATTTGATAAACCCTGACTGGGAGGTTTTGCATTGCATGCAGAATGAGAAGATAGCCAGCATCGTCTCCACATTCCCCTGCTTTGCCGCTATTCCTCATGAACAATGGCAGAATACGGAGGCAGCCGTGATCACGCTGCCCGCCCGTCCGGTTATCGAGGAAGGACATATTTTTCAACATGCCTCCTTCGTTTTAAGCGGAAGTGTGCGAATCTACAAAATAAGCCCAACCGGGAAAGAATTGACGCTGTATCGGGTAAAAAGGGGAGAAGTATGCGTCATTATGATGGCAAGCATTCTCGGGGAAACAGGGTACGAAGCTATTGCGGAGACGGAAGAGGATACGGAATTGCTCGTGCTTCCCGTCGCCTTGTTTAAACAATGGATGGATACATACAAAGATCTCAATCAATTTATTTATCGTCTTTTTATCAAAAGAATGATTTCCGTTACCAGTCTCATTGAGGATATGACATTCCTGCCGATGGATCGCAGAGTAGCGGAACTGCTGCTTCGCAAGACGAACCCCCATTTTGAAGCACCGCTCTATGTCACCCATGAGTCATTGTCCCTGGAATTGGGTACGGCAAGAGAAGTGGTCAGCAGAGTGCTCAAGGAATTCGAGAGGCTTGGCTGGATTCGATTGGGGCGAGGCAAAATTTCGATGCTGAAACGCAGCGAACTGGAAAAACTGTCTCAAGTAAAGTGACTATGTCACAGAAGTGGATTGTTTTCATCTCTTACACTAAACACAGGAGGGATGAAAACGATGAAAAATGTTGGTTTATTGGATCGTATCATACGACTCATATCGGGAATTGCTCTCTTGTCTATGCTTGTGTTTGTCAATGGCACCTGGAAATACGTGGGGTTGCTCGGGATTCCACTGATCCTGACTGGTGTGCTAGGAATGTGCTTGGTCTATCGAATACTCGGCGTGCACACATGCTCCGCCAAAGTGTAGACAAAGGAGATGAGTGAAATGAAGCCCTACTACTCCCCGGAACATTTACAACGGATTCCCGATTTAATGAAAGTAAGCCCCGAGGCAGCCGCGTCCTATCTGCATTTCGAGAAACAAGTCTATCAAACAGCCCATGCATTGCCGCAAAAAACAAAAGAATTGATCGCGATCGCCACGGCCCATGTTGCGGGATGTCCCTATTGCATTGATGTTCATGTGAAGAAATACAAGGCTCTCGGAGGCACCATGGAGGAAATCGTGGAAGCACTTCTCGTTGCGGCAACAACCCGAGCTGGAGCGATCCTCAGCCACGGCGTCAACGCGCTGCTCTCCTATGAAAAAGAAGATGCTGATGCGCCTCAGCACGGATCTCAAGATGGTCCCGAGTGTTTTTGTTAAGAACTCCCCCCTTCCTTATACAAACAAACCTGACAGGGAAAAATAACCAGTAAATCCATGCATCCACACTCGAGGAGGGTCGTGATGACTGACACCACGTTTGTATACGTGATTTACATGGCAACAACACCTGAAAAACTGTGGGAGGCTTTGACGAGCAGCGATTTTACGGAACAGTACTTCTTCGGCAGCAAGATCGAATCCGATTGGCATGAAGGCTCCCCCATTACGTATTCAAGGAACGGACAGGTTAGCGATTACGGAACGATACGAAAGTGCGAGCCATATCGCCTGCTTTCTTTTACATGGACCTATGTGGCCGATCAGGCCTCCCGCGAGCAGCCTTCACTGGTCACATTTGAGCTTAAACCAATGGATTCAACAACAGTAAAACTAACCCTGAAACATGAAAATCTGGTCCCTGCCGATATTGTAGATCGGGACGATACCTTCGAGGGACTAAACAATGGATGGCCCGCCATTCTGAGCAATCTGAAGAGCTTGCTCGAGACGGGAAAGACCTTGCCTCCCATATCCCTATAACGAAAGAGAGCTGGTATGGTATGAACAACCTGACGAAAATGAAAATAGAAAGACCCGCAAATGAAGTATTCGAAGCCTTCGTAGACCCTGAAAAAATCGGCAACTTCTGGTTCTCTTCCAGCTCTGAGAGATGGGAACAAGGAAAGATCATTACATTGCGATATGAGGAATACGCTGCGCAAGGGGATATTACGATCCTGGAAATAAAGAACAATAATAAGATCGTATTCGAGTGGGGGGAAGGCCATGTGGTTACGATTACGCTACATGAGCTGGATCATTCAAGCACCATTGTAGAAGTGAATGAAGAAGGTTTCCGCGAAACAGATGATGATTTTATTCACCAATTGGTAGACAACAAAGAAGGCTGGGTCTATATGTTGACCTGCTTAAAAGGCTATTTGGAATTCGGCATTACGAAATTGCGAGCTGGGTTAGTGAAGTAATGTGACCGATGAGCTATTCGGGCAAGGTACCACTTGAAGTTGGTACTACTCTCTTTCCCTTTTCCCCACTAAAATCGTTATAGGTAAAAACATGCTATGATTTGGTGGGGATCTGATGAATCTCGTTCTATTATTTCTTGGACCAACCTTGATGATCTTTTTGGGTTTGCAAATCATGAGCAGCGTACCCGTCACATTTCTGCTTTTTTATGGGTGGCTGTTTGCTGTTCCCGCTGTGGAATGGTTCGTAATCAAAAGAAAAACGAGAAAAGAAGCGTTCAGACAGATGGGTCTCGTATTCAATCGTAAAAATGTCTACCACGGCATTGCAACGGGACTTCTTTTCTTTTTGACGATACTTCTTGCGGGATATTTCTTCCACGGCTTTCTTTTTGATCACGATGATCTGCAAGCCTTATTGGCAGACTGGCAATTTTCCGGCGATCTCGTCATATGGCTCATTCTGGTTTTACTCGTCATCAATCCATTTCTCGAGGAAATCTACTGGAGAGGCTATTTTATAAAAAAGCTGGAAGGAAAACGGTCTGTACGGACCATCATTCTGCTTACCTCGCTGTTTTACAGTCTTTATCATTTCCTTTCCATCATCCCTTTGTTTAGCTGGCCGTATAATATCATGATGGTCCTTCCTGTTTTTATCGCCGGCATGATATGGGGATACATGCGGTACAAAGGCAATTCCCTGATGGGTTCGATTGTCAGCCATATCCTCGCAGATGCAGGAATTATGGCAGTTTACATACTGTTCTTGCGATGAATCTGTAACGTACCGAATCGAAACGACTGAAAAGAGGTTTTGGGGAATGGTTGAAATAAAGCTTCATACGGAACGACCCATAGATGCCCTTCTCCTCATTCCGTTATACCGGCATGTCGGATGGTGGCCGAATCGCCGAGCCGTCGCTAGTCTCTTTCTACAGCCGCAATCTGTTTTCCCCAAGCCGTTCTCAAGTCGTGATGCATAGAAAGTGAATACATGGGCAAGGGCGGACAATATTGTCCGCCCTTCTGTTTTCGATAAATCTCCCACTCACTTCTTTATCAGGTGCGCATGTGGGGGTTGTATACTTTTTGATTCCTATTTCGTTCTAGTAGCGAAAGGAGGTAGGAGATGAACTGGCAGGATCGAGAATGGGTCCAAAATCAAATGAATCGTCTGTACCTATATTTGGTAAAGATGGGTGCGAACCGCGAAGATGCAAAAGACATCGTACAGGACACCTTTACCAAAGCCTTTCTATATGCGGACTCTGTTCCCTCCGATAAATGGGCGTCATGGCTTTTCAAGGTTGCAATTCATGCTTACTACGATCTTTGTCGCAAAAAACGAAGACAAGTACCCTGGATTGCCGAACCGAACCTGATATCAAACGACGGTCTTCCGGAAAAAACACTGTTATCAAAAGAATCCCAGCAAGAAATAGAGGCTGTGTTCCAGCAGCTATCGCCGACCTATAAGGAATTGCTGGTGCTGAAGTACGAAAAAGAGATGAGCTACCGTGATATGGGAACCTTTCTGCACATGAAAGTAGATAAGGTAAGGACGTACTTATCCCGTGCCAGGAAGCGTTTTTCAAAGTATTACAGGAGGGAATCAGATCATGAGTGATCACGAAAAAAATAGAATAGAAAGCGGCCCCTTTGATATTCAATCTGTAAACGATGTATGGAAAAAAGCAAGACGGAAAAGCATGGTTCGAAACATCATCATCTCTATGATTGTAAGTATCATGGTGCTGATCGGCGGATACATCGGGAACCAATTACTTGCCAATGATCGAGGTTGGGATGCTTTTACACCCATAGAATTGAATGAAAAAATTATGGGACCAAACGTCTATTTGGCCCGCCCTCAATTCCGTTACGAATTTTTAGGCGGAACATTGAGCTACCATACGTATAAGGTCATCGAGAATCGTGTCATCCCTTGGGGCGATCATCACTATTCCTTCCATATCTTTAACGGGCAAGCTACTCCACTCATGGGCGGAGGCCGAGGCGTTCAAGTGAATGAAGGGGATCAGTTGAAGCGTTTTTACAACGAATCAAGCGGTGAAAGAGAAATGATGTTTTTTCATCCGTCTGTTTCTTTCAAACAGTCTATCGATGATTTATCGCTCTTGGATCAGATGAATGATGATGCCTATTTGGAGTTCGCCCTGTCCTTCGATAAGGGATACACGCTCGATCAGGTGAATGAAATGATGCCCCAAAACGTCCATTCCACCTGGTACTGGGCAAATAGTTTTCTGGAGGGTGATCTGGAGATGCTGAAAGAATTGCAGGAACCTTTACGAGCTGACAGTCTATATGGCTTCCAAGCGTATCGGGACAGGCTGAACCCCGTCCAAAAAACGACAGAGGAGCAATTCATGAAGGATGTTCTAAGCGTCGCTTCCAGCAAAAACATCTATTATTCCGAGCCTGCCCAGAAGGCCTACGAGGCGATAAAAGAAAATCAGAAAACCGGTATGATCATCGGCATCGTCGTGACGGGGACGAGAGATCAGTTGAAATCTTTGCAAGGATTGCCGTTCATTAGGGCGGCTTCGCTTGGGGCAACGGTCGATAAGTATTAAGATCATCAAATGGGCACTTTCCACATTCTCTTATTTTTTTCGAGAATGTTGGCAAGTGCCTATTTCATAGTTACGCACCAAGAAAAACAAAATGCAGCAAGTTTAGAAAGTTCATTCAAATTAAACCATATGTTTATCCGATAAATAATAGTAAGGAGTGATGACGATGAAACTGACGATCAGGACGAAGCTCATTGCAATTACAGCATTCCTCTTACTGATTCCGAGTCTTCTTATTGGCCTGTCAGGCTATGTTACAGCCAAGAAGAATTTGGATCAGCTTGGGTCTGCCGGATTAAAGAACAATGTCAAGTTGGCTTTGGATGCGATGGAGGCTTTGAATGATGAGGTTCAAAAAGGAACGTTATCGATACAAGAAGCACAAGAAAAAATGAAAGAAAAACTGATCGGGCCACTCCAGTCGGACGGTACTCGTACGATCGAAAATGAAGTGGACATGGGCGAATACGGTTATTTTTTCGTTTTGGACAAGGAAGGAATGGCCGTTGCTCACCCAACGCTGGAAGGAAAAAATCTATTCGACTCCCAGGCGCCAGACGGCATGTATACGACGCGGGAAACGATCAAAGCGGCCGAGAACGGGGGCGGGTTTGTCACTTTTGACTTTCCATTGCCTGGAAAGGACCAGATTGCGCCGAAAATCGTCTATGCCGAAAAAGATCCTGCATGGGGATGGATTGTGGTCTCCGGAACCTATCTCATGGACTTTAACCGCGGGGCGAATGATCTCCTCGTCACATTGGCGATCGTTTTGGGAACAGCCATCATACTGGGCTTGTTCCTCATCATCTGGTTCTCGGGCCATCTATCGAAACCCATCCGACAGGTGACAGAGCACGTTGCCAAAATTGCGGAAGGTGATCTCTCCGCTGAAAAGCTCCGTACCAAAAACAAGGATGAGATCGGTCAATTGACTGATCACGTCAATCAGATGAGCTCCAATTTGAAACAGATGATTGAACAAGTCTCCAGTGCTTCCATGCAAGTGGCTGCCACCTCGGAACAGCTCTCCGCCAGCAGCGAGCAAACCAGCCGTTCCGTAGAACAAGTGGCAGGCTCTATCCAGGAGTTGGCTTACGGGGCAGACACGCAAATGAATAAAGCAGAAGCGTCGAATGAAGCGATCGCGAGAATCTCCGATGACTTGAAGCAAATCTCCCTTTCCATGGAAAAAGCCGACCAGTCCTCCAAAGTGACTGCGAAAACGGCGGAAAACGGAGCCGATGTCATCGCGAAAACGATCAGTCATATGCATACCATCCAAAACGAAACCGCTTCAACTGCCGAATTGATCAATCAGCTTGGCAAAAAATCAACGGAAATCACGACGATTTTATCGATGATAACCGAAGTAGCGGCACAAACCCAGCTGCTCGCGCTGAATGCTGCCATCGAAGCTGCTCGAGCTGGCGAGCACGGCAGAGGGTTCGCCGTCGTCGCGGACGAAGTGAAAAAGCTGGCTGAGCAGTCAGAGAAATCGGCCAACCAGGTCGGAATGTTGATTCAAGCCATCCAAAAGGACATCGATCAATCCGTGCATGCAATCAATAAAGGGCACGTCTCCGTGAATGAGGGCCTCCAGTTGGTCAATGGAGCCGGAGAAGCCTTTCAACGTATCACAACTGGTGTCCATGACGTGCTGGTTCAAATCGGCGAGGTGTCAACAGCTCTTCAAGCCAATGTGAACGAGTTTGGAGCCATGGCGGAACTGATAGAGGAAACGACGAAAATTGCCATCGAATCGGCAAGCCACACTCAAAATATCGCGGCAGCTGCCGAAGAACAGACGGCTTCCATGCAAGAGATCGCCGCTGCTTCGGATACACTCGCCAAAATGGCAGAAGAATTGCAAGAATCGGTGAAGGCGTTCAAGCTTTGACCGAATGAGTCCGCTGCATTGTTAGAATGCGGCGGACTCACTTTTTTCTGCTCTACTTCCGATACCACTTGGGCACGATCCGTTCAAAGCAGTCGTGATCATCCATCACCTTGCGTATCTTCCCCATCATAGAGTCCAGCTCCTCTGGCCTCACTCTCAGAATCCAGACCACGGATGAGATCAATGTCATAGCCAGATAGAGCGAATACAACCGCCAAAACTCATCCCTAGGCTCGTTGAAATCATGGTATCCCTGGATTTGCCCAATACAGAACGGCACGCTTGCCTCCGCGCTAAACATCCCTGCCTTTAAAAACTCATGTATCGGATCTCCCCAGTCGTACCTGTTGAAATCAATCACACCTGAAAACTTGCCATCCTTCACAACCAAATTTCCGACATGGTAATCATCGTGTTGGAAGAGATTCGGCCTATTCTTCATCAGGTGCACATTCCCGTCGATAAAGGATAACAGGCTGCTCTCCTCCTCGATCGCAACCCCGCATTTGGCGTATTCGGCACGATTGCGGGCATATTTGGCAGACATTCTTTCATGCCAGGACCCCACGCCGTCGTCTGTGCAAGGAATCTGATGAATCTTTCTCAGCTCCAGGCCAGCTTGTACGCCAATGTCATACTGCTCCTTTTCAGAAAGAAGCGGCAGCACTTCGGAAGCTTCCTCTCCCTCGATGTAGGAAACAATCATGTATCCGAGCCCCTGGCTTGGCAGGACACCGCTCTCAATCGGCTTGGTGCATCTTACGCTGATTTCCTCCATCCGCTGGAGCATCCGGAATTCTTCCTTTTTGCTTTCTTCATGCTGAATGCCGTAGGCTCGCAGTACGTATCGGGGAATTCCCACATGATCGTATACGATGTATTTGCGATCGCTCGAGTACCCCTTTTGGATTCGTTCCAGCCTGTAGCGGTTGCGCAGCATGGGAATCCCATCGAGGAGCATTCCCGCTTCGTTCGTTGCATCACTCATGTTGATCCCCACTTCCTGCTTAATTTGATTTCTTGCCTACCGCAAACTTGTTCAACATTTCCTCTGCTGCAGGTTCCCTTAAGCAGACCAGTGAGACGGTCTTTCGAGTGACGGCGGTATTTTCGTGTGTGCATCGCCCTTCGCTGCATTCAGCTGCGTTTGCGTAAGGAAGATACTCTCGGTCAGATCGGCTCCGCGGAGATCTGCATCTCGAAAATCTGCGCCGATGAGGTCTGCTGCACGGAGATCTGCGCCACGAAGGTCCGCAGCGATCAGATATGCTCCACGAAGATTGGCACAACGCAAATCGGCACCCTTGAGCTTGGCGCCGATGAGGTCGACACCTCGGCCGTATTTCTTCTGACGGCCTTTTGCCCCCTTGTTTTGACGCTGGGCCTCCTCTCGTACGAGCTCGCTTGTCCGCAGCAGCAGAACATTCACATCAGCCCGGTGTGCCGCTACGTCCAGTTTCCCAAGCGCGTCCGGATTGAGGTGGGTAAGGCGCATTGTTTCATCGAACGCCTTCTGGAGCTCTTCGCGGATCTCCGCGGCTGGCTTGAGTGTCAGAGCTTCACTCAGGTACCACAGCAGCTCATGCAGCTGCCACATGATCGGGAATACCTCGAACATCTGCTTCGCCTTACCTGGTTCTTGCCGCCAGTCACGTCCGCCAAACGTCATTTGCGACACCTTTTGTCCGGCACCGAAGCAGTCGTAAACCGTACATCCACGAAGGCCCCGCTCCCTCAGGCTGCTGTGAACGCCGCAGCGGAAGTCCTCCTGCAGGTTTTGGCAAGGCTTCCCGGCTTCCTTGTTCATCGCAAAGTCGGAAGAGGCTGCAAAGGGGAGCGCGACACAGCACAGACCAAAGCAGTTCTCGCAGTCCCCTTGCAAAGTTGAGTGTATATGGTTGTTATCTTGGTTCGCTGCCATGCTGCAGACTCCTTTCGCACATGGGGTTTCCTGTCAGTGGCTACATCCCTTAGGCAATGGACGTCATCGGATGCTTTACATGCACCGGATACGGAATCTTCCCATTCGTCTTTACAAACAAGCCCGTATTCACGCTTATACTCTCAGTCTCGATCCCTTCCTCATCCGGAGTAAAGTGAAACATGATTTTTTTCGTCTCGGGCCCTGCCAGTTTTCGCACAAGCGTCAGGAGGCTGACCTTCTGCTTGCCGAGCCAATCATAGAGATGCAAGCAGTCGCCCTCCTGCTTATAGATCGCGATCACGTCTTTTTCCTCCAGGTAATACAGTTCCTGAGGGAAGACATACAAAGCATAAAACATGAAAATGCCTGGGCAGTTGTCCGTTCCAAAACGCTGGGAAACAGGCACCCTCTGTGCCGCGAATTGGGCAACCAGATCCAGGTCTTCCGTTTGATTGAGGTCCAGCTTCCGTATCCCTGTGAGCCCTTCGATATAGCCGGGGGTATAGGACATGGAAAATTGATGCTCCTCCACAGGCTGGAAACCAAACTTGGGATAAAAATCGAGTACTGTGTCGTTGGCAAAAAGGTACATGAAATCATACTGATCTTCATACTCTGCCAAAACGAGATTCATCAATTTTGCCGACAACCCCCGTTTTCGGAAATCCGGGTGCGTCATGACGGTACCGATCTGAATCGCTGTTTTCTTCTCGCTATTTATCACGAAGGAAAGAAGGTTTACAGAGACGTTGGCTACGACTTGATCGCCGTGAATCAAGGAATAAGGAATATACCGTTCATTCCAAAAGCCTTTTTGGTACCATTCTTCAAAATGGATGCCAAAGGTCTGGGATGCGAGTTCGGAGAAGCTTTCTCGAAGGGTATCGTTATGTTTGTAATCCTTGGCAAAGATCAATTCTTGCATGCTCGCTACTCCTCCTCGAAACACCCGTTACTTGCCGCGGCGCTTCGCTTTCGCCTTTTGAATTCGTATCTCCCGCTGCCTTTCCTTCCTATCTTCCCGTTGCTGACGTGCAGCGCCCTGCTTCTCTTTCTTTCTCTTTTCATACTCCATCTTCAGGGCTTCCTGCGCAAACGAGGAGATTCCCTTCTTCGACATCTCTCGGGCTGCTTGTCTAGCTACTCTCTTTGGATTGATTTTTCGCTCTGTGAGAGTTATACCGATGACTTCCTGAGACATTCGACTGATCACTGCGTCCAGTTCATTCAGGATGAACGACAGCACTTCCTGATCTTTGGGTTCAGAACCAAAAACAAAGCGGCCTGCCTTTACCCTGTCGCCATCTTGTACCTCTACCACCCCTACCCAAAATTGACCATCAAAATAAACGGTAAGCTTCATGTTGCTTCCCCCTCTGAAAAATATACGGAGACGACGGACATCCCGAGGGGGGAAGGTTACTGACATGGACACTGTCATCTTCGTGACCATGCGTCCGGACTACCAACCGAACCGTGTTTTTTCGTATCCGTTGCACGAGTGCTGGACGTATTGTATCATGGATTACCAGAAAATTCATTCTCTAGCAAAGGGAAATCGTCCTATCTCTAAGCAATCGAAAGGTAGCAAAATGACACACGAAACCTTTTTACAAAACGTAAGACAACTGGTGCATATGCATCAAAATGGCCTTCTAGGCGGTGAAGTGATGCCTGAGGATGCCCTGATCGGGATCGTTCCAGACGAGGATTTGCCGAATGTGTTGACGCTGGCGATGTCCCTGAATTACCAGCGGAATGCCTACACACTCTGGCAATCAGTGGCACATGCTTATCAGGACGAAGGCACTCGCTGGATCTTTCGTCCCCTGGCAGCATCTGCTGGTGACAGAGAGGAGCTGCGCAGTGCGCTGCTTCGACATCGTGTCGCGCTTCAGCCCAATCGCCATCCCGAGATCTGGCAAAAGGTCGCGCAGGGCATTTCCGATTTCTCTCCAGACGGAAGCGTTGCCGGAATGCTGGAGTCTGTCGACTACGACATCGCCGCGCTGATCGACCTGATGCAAGTCCGGCGCAAATCCTCTTTTCCCTATTTGTCCGGGCCCAAAATCTTTCATTACTGGCTGTACGTCCTGGAATCTTATGCAGGTATTTCCTGGAAATCTCGCGAACTGATTACGATTGCACCGGATACGCATATTTTGCAAGCAAGTGTCCAACTGGGGCTTTGTTCTGAAAAGGTCTTAAACGGCAGCACCAGCGACCGCCAGGAAGTAGCGTCAGCTTGGGAGACGGCATTGAAAGGCAGCGATTTTGCCCCGATCGACGTGCATACCCCTTTGTGGCTGTGGAGTCGAGCCGGCTTCCCGCCGCTTGTCGGTCAATCCTGCTAAGCATATTCATGGGGAAAAGAGGGATTTTTTCAGATGATCAGAGCGGTTCTATTTGATCTGGATAACACTCTGCTCGACAGGGATGCTTCCTTGCTGCGTTTCATTCACGGTCAGCACGATCGCTTTCAGCCCTTTCTCGGACATATCTTACGAGGCGACTTTGTAAATCGATTTGTCGAGCTTGATGCCCATGGATATGTATGGAAAGACGTCGTCTACCAGCAATTGATTGAGGAATTCGGAATACATGGGATATCCGCAGAAGAACTTCTGGATGATTATGTCACGCGTTTTCATTTTCACTGTGTGCCAGTCCCCCACCTGACGGAGACATTCAAGCATCTGCTACAACAACAATTCAAACTGGGTCTCATCACCAACGGCTATACCCAATTTCAAATGAGCAATATTCGCGCGCTGGGCATCGAACCCTACTTTTCGGCAATTTTGGTATCAGAACAGATAGGGCGTAAGAAACCAGACCCGAGCATTTTTTTGCATGCCCTGGAATTGCTCGGCGTCTCCCCAGAAGAAAGCCTATATGTTGGCGATCATCCGATCAACGATGTACAGGCTTCCAAGCAGGTTGGTATGATCAGTGTCTGGAAGCAAAATCACCATTGGCCTTCGCCCGAAAGTGCTGATTTTGTCATCGACGCTTTGGCGGAGCTTATCACTCTGACGGATCAACTGACGTAATCAACAGATGAATAACAAACAAGAAATGCTGGAGATGTATCCTCAAGCCAAATACCTTCCGCTCAAGCGAAAGGTATTTTTTTACTTGAAAATCGACACTCGTGTCGTTTATACTAAAACCAGAAATAACGACAAATGTGTCGTTTTAATAGAGAAGGTGAGAACATGGCACCAAAAGTCAGTGAGGAGTATAAACGCCAAAAAAAAGCAGAGCTGTTGCGAGCAGCAAAGCAGGTTTTTATCAAAAAAGGCTACACGAATGCCACGATGCAGGACATCCTCGAGGAAGCAGGTGTATCGCGCGGTGCTTTGTACGCCTACTTCGACAATCTGGAGCACGTCTACATCGAACTTCTCCGGCACGAAGACCAGCAAGACATCCTTTCATTCACTCCGGATGACGAACTCACATCCTGGCAGCAATTCACCTCCTGGCTAGACAAGCAGCGAATGCAAATCAAGCAGATTGACCAATCCCTTCTCGTGGCCAATTCGGAGTTTTTCTTGTCCGTCAAGGAAAACAAATCAGGCTACCCCTACATCACGGATCGCTACCAACGATTAGTCGAGGTGTTCATTGCCTTTGTCCAAGCAGGTGCCGAACGCGGAGATCTGGCCCCCCGCTTCCCGGCAGATTCGATTGCCCGTTTCCTTATTTCCTTCATCGACGGCCTGATGCTGGACACCGCTCACTTGGGTCAAGACAATACCGATGTGGATGAGCAGTGTGACCTGCTTTTGTTTTCATTAAAAGAAATGCTGCGTCCCGTGGCAGCAGAAGAGAAACCCTAAACCTAGAGGAGTTGAGTCCAGATGTTGTTTGAATCGGAACGGATATCCTTTCGCAAAATGACCCTAGAGGATATCCCGATCTACCATTCCTGGAGAAATGATCTGGAGGTCATGCGAACGACCCTTCCGGCGTTGGATCTGCATTCCTATGAGGGTACCGCGGATTTCGTCACACAGGTGATCCTCGGATCGACCACGTCCAAAAGCTATCTCATTCTCGAAAAAGAAACGCAGAAGCCAATCGGCATCACTTCTCTGGTCTACATCGATCCCAAGAACCGCAATGCCGAATGCATCATCGATATCGGCGAGAAAGCGTACTGGGGCAAAGGGTACGGCAAGGAGGCCCTGCAGCTGTTGCTGGACTACGCCTTTCTAGAGATGAATCTGCACCGGGTATCGCTTCGTGTATTTTCTTTCAATGAAAATGCGATATCGCTGTATGAAAAGCTGGGCTTCAAACACGAGGGAAGATCGCGCCAAGCTATGTTCAGGGAAGGAAAATGGCATGACATCCTTCACATGGGAATCTTGCAGGAAGAATGGTAAACGGGCGTGCCTATTGGGGCCGCCCGTCCTTTCCTTTCACTTGCGCACGATGATACTTCTTCAATTCCTTTGCCAGCAGCGAACGCCGAAATCCTTTTTGGGCCAAAAATTCCTTGATCTCTTCTACACTCATGTAGGACAGGCGGATGTGGTAATAGTTGATATGTTCAATCACGGCGAAAGAAAACAACAATAAAAACCAATAAAAATCAGCGGCAAAGACGCAGCATTGGTAGATCAGAACCAAGATCCCGATGCAGATCAGGAGCAAATTGCTCTTTTTGAAAAACGCAAACAGCCTCAATTGATGATCAGGAAGGCTGGAGAACGACTTGTTCTTCACCTGCCTCCATTTCAAAAACCAGTAATATCCTCCTTGAAGCAAGATCCACTCCAGCAGAACAAACGCGTAGAGAGACGGAGCGGAAGTCAAATAGACCTCGAATCCCTCGAGCAAATACAAGTACAGGACCCATAGCACGGCAAACATCAAAGCCGCAAACCACTCACCGGCGAACAATCCGAACAGCTTTTTCTTCACTTTGTTATGCATGCGCTTCTTACTCATGAAACAATTCATCCAATACTATTTTTCTGTTTTCGAGAAAGCGTCTAGTAATGATGTAATGCAACGTGTCCTCATACTGAATCTCTTCTACAGGTTGTTCATCAAAATTCAAGATTTGCGCATTGGGATAGCCAAGCAAGATCGGGGAATGGGTAGCAATGATAAATTGGGCGCTTTTCTCCAGGTCCTTTATGATTCGCAACAGCGCCAGTTGTCGCGCAGGTGAAAGGGCCGCTTCGGGCTCGTCCAACAGGTATATCGCCTTTTCCCCAAAACGATGGGTAAAAAGAGACAGAAATGCTTCTCCATGTGATTGCTGATGCAAGGAACGTCCCCCGTAGTATTGCAGGCTTGACGGCATCGTGTCCATATGAGAGGCAAAGTGATAAAAAGTCTCTGCCCTGAGAAAAAAGCCGTTCGTCATTTTGGGCATCCACGAGAGGCGAATGTTCTCGCCCAAAGCAGAATCAGCAGAGTCTACCTCATAGTAGTTATTTTTTCCTCCACCTGCCGTATGAAAGCCACATTGATAAGCAATCCCCTCAAGAATCGTCGATTTTCCGGAACCATTTTCTCCGACAAAAAATGTAACGTTGGTTCGAAAGGAAAGCGAGGTTAAACTTTTTATTGCTGGTATGGAAAAGGGATAGCGATTGGGATCCGAATTTCCACTTCTCAAAATCTCAAGGCTTCGTAAGTACATGAAACTCCCCTCCCAACATTTTGTTCATGGATTCAACCCTCATCATTATTTTCAAGATACTCTTTGCTTTGCCATTTTTCAAACCAAACCATCCTTGTTCATGTTATATTTGTCTGGGGTGTCTTTTTCCCCTCGATCTGTTTTGAAGGAGTTGCTTTTTTCCATGATCATCCAATTCATTCGTTACCGTTAATGAGAGGTGCAGGAAGGCAGGCTCAAGTCATTTTTTTTGGAAAATGACCTGGGTTTCTTTCACTGTGCCTTTTTCATTCTCGAAAACGAATGAAGGGGTGCTTTTTTATGTCCAAAAACGAAAACAACCTGGAGCGTTTCCAGCTGCTCGCTCAACATGAGCATGTATTCGCTTGTCCGCTATGTTTCAATCCGCTGAAGGTCATTGCCTATAAAAGCTTTGTTTGCTCGAGCGGACATTGCTTTGATTTTGCCAAACAAGGTTACGTGAATTTGCTGACGCGTCCTTATCAAACCAAATATGACACGTCCTTGTTTGCGGCTCGACAACACATGAATGCCATTGGTTTTTTTGAACCGTTGATATCTAGAATCAGCGAGAGCATCCTTCGGCTCATGCAGCCACACCATGAGTCTTTGCGCATTCTGGATGCAGGATGCGGGGAAGGCTCCCATCTGAAGTCGATACAAAATCAGATCCGGGAGCGAGCAAAAATCGCCCCCTTGGGTGTTGGTCTCGATCTTTCCAAGGAGGGAATCAAGATGGCCGCGAGGGGAACTTCCAACGCCATCTGGTGCGTGGCCGATCTCGCCAGATGTCCGGTCATGGAGCGTTCCTTCTCCGTGATCCTGAATCTATTGTCGCCCTCCAATTATGCTGAGTTTCATCGCATCATGGCAGACGACGGCATCGTGATCAAGGTGATTCCGGAAAGCGATTATCTGCAAGAAGTAAGAGCTGCGCT
The DNA here is from genome assembly GCF_003710985.1 of Brevibacillus panacihumi. GTDB lineage: Bacteria > Bacillota > Bacilli > Brevibacillales > Brevibacillaceae > Brevibacillus > Brevibacillus panacihumi. The sequence continues at coordinate 11,372 of NZ_RHHT01000083.1, read as the reverse complement.
TAATCCGAATGCTTCGCGGAAAACGTATTCGAACGAGAAGATACGCGAGCTGTTCAAACGTCATTTTGCGCTCTTGGAGATGGAGCGTGTGGCATACCGTATTGCTTTGAAAAAGGAGCAACTGCACCATCTCGTACAAATGACTCCGCTGTCATGGGGCGCATCAGAATCCCTTGTTCAACAATGGATGAATCAGGAACAGGCTGAAATCACCGTTGATTTTTCGATTATGTACGGAAAGAAAAGATAAATGAAAGGCAGAAAGGAGCAGCTTTGCATAAACAGGCTTGCTCCTTTCTTTTCCTTTCTTTGAATCTCCCAAACCTACCGACTCCTCCCCTTCCATCCCCAGAAACGTTAATTCCTTAATAGTTATTCACGCTCAAGTTATAGATAATAAATGTAACATTTTATACTTCTACTTACTTCGAAGGGAGAATTAACTGAATGTTCAAATTTGCGCGACCACGTATTTTTCTGTCTTTCCTCTGCTGTTTGCTGCTCCTCGCCGGGTGTGGCTCGAACTCCGCAAGCGGCCCCGCAAGCTCCGCAGGCTCGTCCTCGGGTCCCGTGGAACTGAAATTGGTCAGCTTTTTGGCTCTGGATCACCCCTTCCCCAAAGACATGATTCCGCTGTGGAAGGAAAAGGTGGAAAAAGAATTGAACGGCGCCGTGACCATACGGGTAGTAGGTGGACCCGAATCGCTGCCGGTCGGCGATCAGTTTGATGCCGTGCGCAATGGGGTTGTCGATATTGGCTTCAACGTCAGTTCCTACTACGGCCATCTCATGCCGGAATCGCACTCTTTGAACCTCTCTCCCTTCACGCCGGCGGAAGAGCGGGAGAACGGCTATTTTGACTACATGTCTGATCGCTTCAAGCAAAACAATCTGGTCTACCTGGGCCGCTGGTTGAGCGAGTCTCCTTACTACTTCTGGACCAACAAGAAAATTCAAGCGCTGGACGAGCTGAAAGGCAGCAAATTCCGCTCCAACTCTACTTACCATGAAGTCATGCTGGCTCTGGATATGGTCCCGATGGAGGTGAACCCAGGCGACGTCTATACGTCTCTCGAACGCAAAATGGTAGACGGCTTTGGTTTTCCGCTCCTCGGACCGCGTCTGAACGGTTGGACAGAGGTAACCAAATACCTGATCGACGAGCCTTTTTTAAACCAGAACGCGACCATCCTGATGAACGTCAAGTCTTTCGAGTCGCTTTCGCCAGAGAATCAACAAAAGCTTCTCGCCCTGACCAAGGATTTTGAAACAGAAATGGTCGAGTACTTCAAAAAGGAAAACGAAAAAGAAAAGCAAACCCTGCAAGAAAAAGGCGTGGAGCTGATCAAGCTCAGCCCGGAGGACAGCCAAAAGTTCCAGGAAATCGTAAAAAGAGAGAAATGGGGCGTACTGGAGAAAGCTGTTCCCGATCAGGTCAATGAGCTGAAGAAGCTGCTGAAATACAATCCGTGAGCCCAGCCGACGCATAGAGGAGTGACAAAATGTGAAGAACACCCTTTTCAGATGGCTCGACAACATCGAAAATGCGTTTGCCGTCCTCGCCTGTATCCTGCTTCTGTTTGCCACCTTCTCCATCGGGGCCCAAGTCATTTCCCGCACCTTTTTCGACTATCCGCTGCTTTGGGTCGATGAGGTGAATGCCTATATCCTGGTCTACCTGCCCTTTTTGGCGGGGGCTTGGCTGGCGCGCAGCAGCGGCCACATCGCAGTCGATATCATCGAGGGCATGCTGTCCCCGCGATTGCGCGCCTACAATGACATGCTGGTCGCGCTGATCGGCATTGCAGTGAGCGCAGTGCTGTTCTGGTACGGCACGCTGGTCTCGATTGATCACTACGTCCGCGATATTCGCAGCATGTCGGTGATCGCGATACCCAAGCTGTACGTAATCGTGATCATTCCGATCGGCTCGCTGCTGCTTGCTCTGGAATTCGCACGCAAGCTGTACCTGGCAACCCTCGCCCGCAAAAAACAGGATGAGGATATCGTCATAACCCCGGATTCACCATCTCTGTTCACCAAAGAACAAGGAATAAAGGAGGGATGATCGTGGACTGGTGGCAAATACTTTTGCTGATTTTTTTCAGTTTGCTTGCTTTGATGATTCTGCGTGTGCCTGTGGCCTTTTCTTTCCTGGCGATCAATATCGTTGCAGCCATTTTTCTCTGGGGAGGGGAAGTGGGGCTTAGACAATTGATGGGAAGCATCGAAAGCTCTCTGGCTACTTTCGCCCTGGCCCCGATTCCGCTTTTTATCCTGATGGGCGAGATCATGTTCCATACGGGAATTGCCCCGAGAATGATCGATACCCTCGACAAGTGGTTTGGAAAAGTTCCGGGGCGATTGAGTTTGCTCGCTGTGACGGGAGGAACCCTGATCTCTACCCTGACAGGTTCGACGATGGCGAGCACCTCGATGCTCGGCTCCACGCTCGTCCCGGAAATGGAGCGGCGCCAGTACAAAAACCAGATGTCGATCGGGCCGATTCTAGGCAGCGGAACCTTGGCTGCCTTGATCCCGCCAAGCGCTTTGGGCGTTCTGCTCGCTTCGATGGGACAAATCTCCATCGGCGCGTTTATGATCGCGATCATCCTGCCCGGTGTTCTGATGGCGATATTGTTCGGGCTGTATATTATCATCCGGGCCAAGCTTCAACCCGAGCTGGCACCGCATTATGATGTCGCGTCCATTCCGTTCTCGGAAAAAATCAAGGCAACCGTCGTCTACATCTTCCCGTTATCCCTGATTATCTTCCTCGTCGTGGGACTGATGTTCTTGGGCGTCGCTACCCCGACCGAAGCAGCCGCGATGGGCTCGATCGGCAGTCTGCTGCTCGCTGCCTACTACAAGCAGTTGAATTTCCATACGCTGAAGCTGGCGTTGATCGGCACACTCAAGATTTCCGCCATGATGCTGATGATTATTGCCGGATCGACGGGTTTTAGCCAAATCCTGTCCTTTTCCGGGGCGACCAGTGAACTGGTTCGCATGATTGCCAGCCTCGATGTTTCCGTGACGCTGCTCGTGATTGGGATGCTTTTGATCGTGCTTGTGCTCGGCTCCTTCATGGAATCCCTGTCCATTCTCATGGTCTGCCTGCCCATCTTTATCCCGATTGCCAACACGCTGGGCATCGATTTGCTCTGGTTCGCCGCCATGCTGTTGATCACGATTGAAATCGGGACGATCTCTCCACCGTTTGGAACCGGACTGTTCGTGATGAAGGCCGTCGCGCCCAAAGGGGTCAAAATGGGGCAAGTCTACGCGGCAGCTTTCCCATTTATCTGCCTGGATCTGCTGCTAGTCGCCATCATCATGATCTTTCCGCAAATCGCCACCTGGCTTCCAACCTTAATGAGGACCTAGGATTCACACATTTTTCTTCTTCAAACCGATCTGCAGGCTTCTGCCTACAGATCGGTTTTACATTTTTCGTCATCTTTCAACATTTCTGTCGAAAAAAAGGATTACCAGTTCCAACGTGGAATAGTTCTATTCGACTATTCATTCCTACCTTTTTTCCCTAAAGCTCCCTAAAGCAGCGAGGTGTAACAGTTGAACGCCCGTTTTCGACTTAAACTGACGTTTACCATGATTGTCTTTGCCTTCACGATTTCCTTTACCATCGCTACTAGCGATTACCTGCGGATGCGCGAACGTGCCATTGAAAACAAGCAAAACCAGGTTGAGCAGGACGAACAAATGGCCAAATACGCATTGGAGACCATCGAAAAGGCCTACTATGTTTTTGGCGACAACATAGCGAACAAAATGAAAGACGCCTCGATCCAGATCCTGGACATGTACGAGAAGAATCCTTCCTTTGAAACCTGGGACTTCGACTCTCTCAAACGCCAGTTTTCATTCGATGTTTACGTCATCGACAGCAACAACGTCATTCTCCACAGTACGTTCAAGCAAGATATCGGCATGGATTTCAATGCCTGCTGCGGGAAATTGGCCAAGGTGCTGGATGAATACCGTAATAACGGCCAGTTTTTCCACGATGGGATGGACCTCGAACAAAAGACTGGCGTCATCAAAAAATACAGCTACATGCCGACACGAGATAAAAAGTACATTATCCAGCTGGGCTACTCTCTGCAAGAGGGGGACATTTTTCACAAGTTCAATTTTCTGTCTACGATCGACCAGCTCGTTCAAAGGTCGCCATCCATCTACGAAATCAACGTCCTGAATATTGGAGGATACAAACTGGGAGATCCTTTTGCCATACAGCGAAAGCTCCCTCCGGAACGCAGAAAAGCGTTCGAAACAACACTGACGACAGGAACAACAACCGAATGCGAGGATTTGTGGAACAATGAACCCGCCATCTATCGCTATGTTCACTATATATCGGAGTATGACGAAGGTACCACGAAGAGCAAAGTCCTGGAAATCGTCTATCACGACATGGATTTGCAAGTGATCCAGAACGATTACAGAAACCAGTTTATCTTCCAGCTTTTGATTATTCTGATTATCACAATCATTCTCTCTTCCTTAATATCGCGTTGGGTTGCAAGACCGATGTACCTGGCCTTTCACGACAGCCTGACAGGACTGAACAACAGAGCGGCTTTTGACGAACGACTGAAGGCGGCGATCTCCAAGAAGCATGAACAATCAGCGCTGCTTATGATCGATCTGGACAATTTCAAGCTGGTCAATGACCATTTGGGCCATGATATAGGCGATCACTTGTTGCAATGCGTGGCCCAAGTCCTGCGCAAAGTGGCGCGCCCCATGGATACGCCGATCCGGCTTGGCGGTGACGAATTCGTCCTGATCATGCCCTCTGCGGGCAGGACGGAAGCAGAAGAAACAGCCAGGCAGCTGATTGATGCCATTCTGGTGTCGACGGCGGAGGAAATTCAGTTGGACGGTGAAAAAGTGACGGTCAGCATCGGCATTGCGCTTTTTCCTGAGGACGGTCTGAACCCGGACATGCTGTACAAGCGGGCAGACCAAGCCTTGTACGATTCCAAGAAAAAAGGGAAAAACCAGTTCAAATTCTACAGTTGAGCGCAGCCAATACCGATTTGCTAGCAAACTGTCAGACAGCCTGTGATGACGAAGAACCGTTGTCCAGGCTGTCGTTGTTGTCAGTTGCGTTCACCATGGAAATCGCTGTAAAATTGCTGCATGGGAGTGAATGCTTGTTCGCATGAGACTCCCTCACGATCTTTACAAGTCCTGAGAAAGCCTGATCATGTCTATCACCTGAATGCCGTTCTCGAAGATGGCCTCATCGTAATGCCGCAGGAAGAAGTCTCGATCGACCCCCGTTATCCGAAATCCGCATTTTTGGTACAAAGCAAGCTGACCCACGCTGGAGTTGCCAGTGCCGATTTCCATCGTCTGATAACCGGCCTCCCTCCCCTGCTGGATCGCATGCTTCACCAGTTGCTTGCCGATCCCGCTCCCTTGATGCTGTTCTGCCACGGCGATATTGACGAGCTCCACCGTCGCCGGACGAGTCGGCAGCAGCACATAGGTGCCCACGATCTTCTCCCCTGACTCCGCTACATAGCACTCTCCCCTTTTCAGATATTCTTCCACCAGCTTACGGGATGGGTCTGCCAACAGCAGCAAATCCATCGGCGGGCGTTCCGCTGCCCCTAGTCTTCGGATGTTCATTGTTTCTATCTCCTTATACAATAGTTTATAAATGTACTTAGTCTATTAAAATACTAAAACATTATCAACAATAATTAAATCTTCATTACAAATATTTTCACTACATATCTACATGGGTATAGTAAGTAGTAGCTCGAAAGGGGGGAACCCCATCGTGAGAAAAGTGATTTTCATTGCGATGTGTATACTGCTCTGCATCAGTGCAGCGATTACGGGCTGTGAGCAAAACGCCTCCAGCCAAACGAAACGGGAAAAGAAACCCGAAACGTCACCACAACAGCCGCGTGCACAAAAAGTGCTGCGAATGAACCTGTCGATTGAACCGCCTACAGCAGACCCTGCTTTTGCGGAGGATTCCACATCGGCTGCAGTCATTCGCGCGACCTTCGATGGTTTGACGCGCATCGGAGCCGATGGAAGGCCCCAGTTGGCTGTTGCGAAAAAAATGGACGTCTCAGCGGACAGGCTCACGTATACCTTCCACCTGCGCGACAGCAAATGGAGCAATGGCGATCCAGTAACCGCCCATGATTTTGAGTACGCCTGGAAACGCGTCCTCGATCCACGGACCGCATCCATTTACGCCTATCAGATGTACTATCTCAAAAACGGCGAAAAATACAACAATGGACTTGCCTCAGCAGACGAGGTCGGGGTCAAGGCAATCGATGACAAAACGCTTGTCGTCCAGCTTGAGCATCCAACCTCCTATTTCCCGGAGTTGACCGCCTTTGCTACCTATTATCCCGTTTATCGGCCGAAGATCGAGGCCAATTCCCGCTGGGCAGCACACGCAGATACCCATGTGGGCAACGGTCCGTTTAAAATTGAGCAATGGGATCATGATGCAAAGCTGGTTCTCGCTAAAAACGACCAGTATTGGGACAAGGACGCCGTAAAGCTTGACCGTGTGGAATTTTCTATGATTTCGGACGAGAATACCGAGCTGTTTCTCTATGAAAAAGATGAGCTGGATTGGGCTGGGGCTCCGCTCAGCACGTTACCCGCCCAAGCGATTCCGAGCTTGACCGATGCAGGGAAAATCAACACCCAGACGATTGCGGCAGTCTATATGTACAAATTCAATACGCAACAGGTTCCTTTCAACAACGTCAAGATCCGCAAGGCGTTTTCTTACGCCATCAATCGGCAGCTGATCATCGATCAAGTCAGGCAAGGCCATCAGCAGCCGGCGCTGGGCTTCGTTCCCCCTTCGATGGCCGTACAGACGGAACCTTACTTTTTGGACAACGATACGCAGACGGCCAAAAAACTGCTGCAGGAAGGCCTGAACGAGCTGGGTCTTGCCGCCCTGCCTCCCATCACGCTCACGTACAATACCTCTGAGTCGCACAAGCAATTGGCAGAGGCTGTCGCAGAACAGTGGCGACAGGCGTTTGATATCGACGTGAAGCTGGAAGACAAAGAGTGGACCGTATTTCTGGAAGAGCAGCACAAGGGGCTCTATCAGATCTCCAGGTCCGGATGGCTCGGGGATTTTAATGATCCGATCAGCTTCCTGGGCATCTTCCGGGACCGAACAGGCGGGAACAATGACACCGGTTGGGAAAATGAACGCTATCAGGCACTGCTAAAACAATCAGCCGTCGAGATGGACACGCAGAAGCGGAATCAATTGCTCGTACAGGCAGAGCAAATCCTGATGGACGAAATGCCGATCGCCCCCCTCTTCTACTATACCAATTCCTGGGTAAAGCATGACCGCGTCAAAGGCGTGTTTATTGATGGAATGGGAAATCTCGAGCTCAAATGGGGCGACATCGTCAGTTAATAAAATATAAAAAAACGAGGTGATCGAATGAATCTGTTTCTCGTCAGACATTGCAGCGCCGAAGGGCAGGAGGCTGCTGCTCCTTTGACACTTGCGGGGCAGGAACAAGCCATGCGTCTCGCCGACTTTTTGCAGGAAAAAGAGATTGCGAGAATCATCTCAAGTCCATTTCTTCGCGCCCGCCAATCCGTGCAGCCTTTGGCAGACCGTCTCGGTCTCTCTATCGATACGGATGAGCGACTGACGGAGCGGGTGCTATGCGGCGAAAACAATCCCGATTGGCGCACCATGCTCCAGCGCACCTTTGACGACCTGGATCTAGTCTTCACAGGCGGAGAATCCAGCAGAATGGCGATGAACCGCGCCCTCGGCGTGATCAAAGAAGTTACCGCAAGCGGCGAGGGCAACATCGTCCTGGCTACCCATGGCAATCTGCTCTCTTTGCTGCTCAAGCATTATGATGAGCGTACAGGATATGCCGATTGGGAGCGGCTGACCAATCCCGACGTCTACCAATTGTCCTTGTCGCAGGCTCCTGTCAGGCCGGTGCGCATTTGGGAAGCCTAATCCTCGTCTTTTCTTTTTCTGGCCGAAAAAAAGAGAAACAGCGGAATTCTCAGCCTGCGTTGATAGGTTTCCTCCTGGCGAAAATTCGAGCGTACCGGTTTGGATTCTCTTACATGCTCCACGACAAAGCCCGCTTTTTGCAAAGCCAAGAAATACGTCTCAATGGAACGGTGGTACTTGTAGACAGTACCTCCCATCCATTGCTGCTCCCGGTAGCCTTCCGTGAAATAATTGTCCACTACCCAGCTTGTCCGTTGGCCAGAGGGCTGCAAAGTTGACGTAATGACGGGATGCTCGACAGAAAATACGAGCTTGCCGCCGGGCTTTAAAGACTGGTAAAAGTCGTGCAGCAATCGATCCAGATCCTCTACATAATGAATCGCCAGACGGGAGATCACCCGGTCAAAGGCTTCGTGCGGATACTCCCACTCCTCCATCCAGGCTCGAACGACGTTCCCATTGACTCCCTCCAGCGACTTTTGAGCGGCCATCACCATGTTGCCAGAGCCCTCCAAGCCCAGATAAGCCGTACAGCCTAGCTCCAATAACTCTCTCCCGTATCCAGCGTCTCCACAGCCGGCATCAAGAATGCGGAGTCCCGCTACACTCCCCAGCAATTCCTCGAAAACAGGCTTCTCCAGCGTGTCATTGGCGTTTTCCTCGGACTGCCTGCGCTCCATATACCTGGCAAAATTCTCATCCCTGTCGTAAAAATCCGATCCGCGATACCGCATCCTCCGACACTTCCTTCCCTAACGCCACTTCGACTCTACCTTTTCTGCGTACAAGACAAATAACCCTTCTGAACCTAGGCAAGCACGCTACGCCCACCCATGTCATACGATGTACCATTAAATGATATGACAAGGGTGAATTCAAAAATGAATTGGTATATGCCTGCAGCTTACGGATACGATCCGCGCTTCGTGTCCTCCTCGTATGCCTATGCACCGACCCAAGCCTACGCCGAGATCCAGGGCGGCCCCCTGGCTCCCGACCTGCAAGGCTTTGTGGTGTTTACCGATGTCCCTTATGGCACGGATGTATTTGTCGAAGTGAGCGGTCTTCCTTCCAGTGAAGGCCAACAGCCGATCGGGCCCTTTTTTGGCTTCCATCTGCATGACAAAGGCTCTTGCGCCGTCGGTGATCCTGCCAATCCCTTTCTGGCATCGGGCGAACACTGGAACCCTACCAACCAGCCCCACCCCCATCACGCGGGAGATCTGCCTGTACTCCTGTCCAATGGCGGTTACGCCCGAATGAATGTTTTCACCAATCGCTTCCGTGCGGCAGATGTGATCGGAAAAACGGTCGTCATCCACCAGAACCCTGATGATTACCGCACTCAGCCAGCCGGCAACTCCGGAAAACGCCTGGCATGCGGACTGATCGTAGCCGGTTAACAAACAAAAAAGAGAGAAGAGCATTTCCCGGCGCTGAAATGTTCTTCTCTTTTTTAGGTACTTTCTACTAATCGACGTAGGTATTTATTCCGATAAAACAAGTAATTCATCTAATAAAGGAGTCATACAACTATGAACCGATTGCAAAAATGGATCAGCCTCGCAAGCATCATTCTACTTTTTGTGTCCACTCTCGGCATTAGCAGTGCCAAGGCCTCTTGCTATGCCATCCGCAATCCTTTAGCTCCCGTATTGAAGGAAGTCATACTCGATGCAGACGGCAATCTGTCTGCCTATGTCCGGGTTGAACCGGAATATCTGGAACACATGGAACTGGTCTTTATGGACAAGCGGGGAAGAGAGCAATGGCGAATCCCGGTGAACACCGTAGCGAAACAAAGAGCCGAAACCGTCACAGCCACAGATCTGCAAGGCCAAGAAATTCAAGTCAAAGTAAAAACTGGTGAGATCCGCATCTCCAATGAAGAGCTGAACGAGCTGTCAGAAGATGCAAAAGTGTATCTGGAAGTACGAAACTATGAAATAAAAGAAAAGAAAACCTCAGGTGAATATTTTATCGATCCTATCATTTCTGAAGAGGCATGCGGCAAATTCACCCTGCAATCGGAAGAAGAATCCATTTATTTTACGAAGAGCAAAGAAAGCGTTTTTCCTGGCTATGTGAAAATCTCTGAGGGTTCGATCCAGATCGTCATAAACCTGACGACTGAATACGAGAAGGCAAAGTTTACTCTCGTCGTACTCAATGAAAATGGACAAGTCGTCAAGCGGATTCCTGTTCAAACCAAGAACCCGACTCTGTCCTCCAAAAGCCTGTCTCTGCCTGCAGGTACGTACACTGTCCAGCTTGAGATGGCAAACGGCGGCAGCAAAACCTATTCCGAAAGCGTAAAATGGGTCATTTCTGCGCCAAAAGTAGAATTCTCCATTCCAAGCGGAGCGCAATTTCCCGGGAATGTCTCAATCAACAGCAACGGTACGATTAAAGTGACACTCAAAGTGTCCAGTTCCTATCAAGTCTACGAATACTATCTGGTTGTAGTGGATGCTTGGGGCAACGAAGTGCGTCGCGTGTCCATCGATCCGTCCAATGTCAATCAAATCATTTCGAACCTCAATCTGACCACCGGGGGCTATACGCTCTACATCGAAGTCATCGATCCGGCAAGCCAAGAGTATGCGCAATCACTGTCTGCCTTCTATACAGTGAATACATCTGGACAGATCATTGTCTTCATTGACGGGGAATTGCAAAATTACAGCAAGCCGCCGGTGAAAATCAACTCGCGGGTTCTCGTTCCTATGCGCGCTGTCTTTGAAGCGTTTGGAGCGAAGGTAGATTGGGATGAAGCGACACAAAGCGTCACAGCCACACGGGGCAACGACGTCATCAAGCTGACCATTGGTTCCAAAACGGCATATAAAAATGGGCAGCCCATTACCATGGACGTGCCCGCCATTCTGTACAACAATGAGACAACCATGGTTCCCATCCGTTTTGTCAGTGAAGCTTTGGGAGCAAAAGTAAGCTGGGATGGCTATTCCAACTCCGTCGTTATCAGCAACTAAGCTCGCTTTTTTTCGGTAGTGGTCGTCCTGCTGTAGTGGAGCGGAGGAAAAAGGGAAAAACGCTTTAGGCGGGTTGGGATCTTTGCTGGGGGTCATCCCTGGCTGGCTGCACTCCAAAGGCGGAACCGCGGCCAAAAGCAGCCGATTCCAGAAGTATTTCAGGGTTGGCCGCTGAAACCGTGTTCCGCCTTTTCCGTTGCGCCTGGGTCAAGATCCCAAATGCCTTGAGCTTTTTTTCCCTTTTTCCTCGACCAGCTTATGCTGGTCCCCCGTCCTAAAAAGTTCTATAAAAAGAAGATAAAAAAGAAGATAAAAAAAGGGGCGAATCTATCGCCCCTCAGACTGATGAGAAACCC
>NZ_RHHT01000082.1 GCF_003710985.1 Brevibacillus panacihumi | reverse complement strand
CCCATGCCGTCTGGCAACTTGGCTTGCATTTCCTGCATCTTGGGCTTCTTGAACCAGCTGTTGTTTAAACTCGATTGGATAGCGTTTTCGTTGCATAAAAAATCCCCCTCTGTTCTTCTGATACCAGCTTAACAAGATAAGGGGGGTAGACTCAAATCCAATTTTGGGGCTTAAGAGAAAATATCAGAGCAGCGAAAGCCACGATTTCAGGTGGGACAGTGACGTGGGGAAGTGCCATACAGGTAACTACTGCAAATACTGAAACAGAAATTAAAAACCCTTCCGTAGTAATTAAAGGAACAGCGCCGTATATTTTTTGGCAAGACAATACAGGTAGAATCGTTTGTGTCACGAACGCTTTTATTACTAAAGCTGTGTACCCAAATTCATTAGATGCTAACTGGGGAAGCAGTGAAGTGTATTACAGCGGGAGCAGCAATTATCTACAATCCAACCCCTGCGCCGTAGTAGACGGTAACGGCGAGATACATGTAGTTTGGCATGGTAGAGATGATGCGAATGGAAATTACAGTAACATCCGATATTCAAAATCAACGGATGGAGGAGCTACATGGCAATTAATGAGAAGACTAACAAGTAGTAGTGCCTACCAGCAAACGAACCCCACAATCTCTATAGATAGAATAAACAGGGTGTATGTTTTTTGGACAGGAAGAAGTATAGAATTCAATGACAATGGCTATACACAAATCAGGAGAAGGATATTTGACGGGCAATTATGGTTAGACCCGGAAAACTTGACGAATAATAAGAGTGGAAATGCTGAACATGTAACTGTTATAGAACGAGAGGTAGATGGCGTAATCAGATGGATTTACAGAGATTTGCAAGCCTCTTCTGTAAAATTTGACTCATTCACACTCAACCAACCGCCAACACTAAAACTTACGTCGCCAATCGAGAATATACTCGGATCAGATGGTAACTGTGAGGATATGATTAAGTGGTCAGTGTATAGCACAGATGTCGTCAAGTTGAGTAATACGGTGAAAAGATACGGGTCCTCTAGCTTTATGTATACAAACTCCAGCACTAATGGACACAGGTATAAAGATAACATATTGCTAGACGCTACCAAATACTACCTAGCTGCGGTTGACGTTTTCGTCGAAAGCTATACTAGCGGGTCGTACCGACTGTACGTTGCAGATTCTGGTGGTTATAACAACTCAATAAGCGCAAATACGGACACATCAAAAATCGGAGTTTGGCAAACCGTTTACCTCAAGTTTACCGGAAAATCAAAAGCACGAGTGAGTCTTGGTAATGGCTCCATTACTACTGGCATCGCGTATATGGATGGAGTTAGGATCTATGAAATAGACAAAGCCACATACGACAAAATCGATGTCGATCCTAATTACACTGGTGACAAGCTAGCGCAAAAGTTTCCGTACACCGACCCTACCATTAGTCGGACATTATCGGAAGGGACAACGTTATCAATTGAGGGCACAGCAACAGAAGCAGACCCCGGCAACGTCCTCACCGCCAAATACAAAATCAACAATGGCACACCGCAGGCGCTGCAATCCGGGGTATCAGACGGAAGCACGCCTCTTTCTTTTGCCAAGACGCTGACCTTCCGCAACAAGCGGTTACGCGACGGCACCACAGATGTGACGGGGGCAGACCTGGCGGAGAACGTCGACCACACACTAACCGTATGGGCCGAGGACGACCAGGGAGGAAAAAGCACGGAGGTCGTCCGTAAATTCCGCGTCATTCACAACCGCGCTCCGATCATCTCGGATCAAGATCGCAACCTGGGTACGATCAAAATCACACCGAGCATCACCTACACGGTTGCTGACCCAGAGGAAAATCCATTTACCATCACAGAAAAAATCAACGGCAGCACGATTCGGTCATACTCCGGTGTGCCCAACCGTCAAGAAACGCTGACCATCCCAGCAAACAAATGGCTGATGCTCGAGCCGGGTGTCTCGCATACTTTGACCATCAGCGCAGCAGACGAACAAGGCAAGTCGTCCAGCCGAACCTTCACCTTTACTCGCCAAGTAAATGAAATCATGTTCGAGGGATTGCAGGTCCCGATGGAAACCGACATCGCAGCGGAGCGGATTTTGCTCACTCCCGACTGGCAGATCCCATTGGGCGCCGAGGTGCGAGTTGAGGTATGCAACAACGGCTTCGACGCCGAGCCTACGTGGGAGGATTGCACGATTCCTGCCAAGATGGGCCGTGGCTACGCGTTTCTCAATACGGTCAAGACGGCAGAGAAGTGGGGCGTGAATTTCCGCGTGCGGATTCAAAAGGGGACGGCAACAAGCGAGGCCAGTCTTTCAGGAATAGGGGGAGCGTATGATGTCCATCCATCGCTATAATGAAAAACCGCTGTCACAGGTCAAGCAGGAAAAAGAAGCGAGGGAAAAGCCGTTGCAGACGCTGGAAGCGGAGTTGGCCGCTTTGAAAGAAACAAACCTTGAGCGGGAAACACTGATGCAGACGCTTGGGCAAGAGCTGGCATTGGTCAAGCTTGAGCTGATCGAGCGAAAAGGAGGCTCGGGAGCATGACATTCTGGAAAATCGCCTACTCGTACAAATGGGTGACGTTGGACCAGCTGCGCCAGGTCGTCCAAACAGATGCTCGTCCGCACGGAGAAATTACACCCGAAGAATTTACAGCTATTACAGGACAAGTTTTTCATTCGTAAGGTTAGATTTCCCTTAGACGGGAGATACTAACGGGGTAAGTCAAACATCATTTCATGTATGTGCTACATGCTAGGAGGCAATCAATGGAACACGGAAGAGTAAAGTGGTTTAACGCAGAAAAAGGTTTTGGGTTCATCGAGCGTGAAGGGGCAGAGGATGTATTTGTACACTTCTCCGCCATCCAAGAAGAGGGGTACAAGACATTGGAGGAAGGGCAAGAGGTAACTTTTGACGTTGAAAATGGCCAACGCGGGCCGCAAGCAACCAACGTCCGCAAGGCATAAGAACATTATAAGCAAGCACAAAAAAGCCCTTGCCACATGGCAGGGCTTTTTCAACGTGTAGGAAGTTACCACAAAAGGTAAAAGGGGAACAGGAAAAGATGGTTGAGGAAAAAGGGAAAACCAGCGGAAGGTTTTTGGGATCTTGACCAAGCTGGAGCGGAAAAGGCGGAACACGCCATCAGCGGCCAACCCTGATTCACTTCCTTGAGATGGCTGCTTTTGGCCGCGGTTCCGCCTTTGGAGTGGAAGCGGCCAGGCCGACCCACAGCGAAGTTCCCAACCCACCTGGAGCGTTTTCCCTTTTTCGTATT
>NZ_RHHT01000081.1 GCF_003710985.1 Brevibacillus panacihumi | reverse complement strand
AACTCAATTCGCATTCAAACGGTACTAAACAACCAGTCACCGATTCAATATCGGCAACTGGCTGCTTAATTGGCTAAGGTGTTTTGATCCCTGTCCTACGGACGGGGGTCAGTCCCTATAGAGGAGAGCTTCTTTTTTTGCATGTCCAGAAGGTAGCCAAAAAGCGCCTATTTTTCCTCCAGGGCGAACTGCCCCCGAACTTAGCCTACCTGTTGGGCATAGGGTAGATGAGGATATATGGGGCAGATGAGATTGTGGAGGAGTGAAGAGAAGCAGGATGAAGACATCAGAGAAGTATTTTGCGCGCATCCTTGGGAGACTGGGGATCGTGGTGCTGGCCTTGAGTATCGCTGGGTGCGCACAAACGACAGGGGAAGAAGGGGCTGCATCGGGTGAGACAGCAACCCTCGATTTACTGAACGTGTCCTATGATCCGACCCGGGAGTTCTATCAGGACATCAACAAAGCGTTTATCTCCGATTGGAAGGAGAAGACGGGGCAGACGCTGACGATCAAGCAATCGCACGGCGGCTCGGGAAAACAATCTCGCTCCGTCATAGATGGTTTGGAGGCTGACGTCGTGACCCTGGCCCTTGCCTACGACATCGACGCGATTGCGGAGAGGGGATTGATCGCATCCGATTGGCAGAAGAAGCTGCCGGACAACAGCTCCCCCTACACCTCTACGATCGTGTTCCTTACCAGAAAGGGAAACCCCAAGCAGATCAAGGATTGGGATGATCTGATCAAGCCCGGGATCGGGGTCATCACCCCCAATCCCAAGACCTCTGGCGGCGCAAGGTGGAATTATTTGGCAGCCTGGGGATATGCCTTGAAACACAACAACGGAGACGAGGCGAAGGCTAGAGAATTCGTCACGCAATTGTTCAAAAATGTCCCGGTTCTCGATTCAGGAGCGCGCGGTGCAACGACAACCTTCGTAGAACGCGGCATCGGAGACGTGTTGATCGCCTGGGAGAATGAAGCCTATCTCGCTGTCCATGAACTGGGCAAAGACAAGTTTGAAATTGTCAATCCTTCCACCAGTATCTTGGCGGAACCGCCTGTCACGGTTGTTGATCGCTACGCCGACAAACACGGAACGAGGGAAGTAGCAGAAGCCTATTTGCAGTTCCTCTACAGCAAGCAGGGACAGGAGCTTGCCGCCAAGCATTACTACCGTCCCCGCTCGGAGGAAGTACTGAAAGCTCACACGCCTGCTTTTCCCGAGATCGAGCTGTTTACGATTGACGAGGTCTTTGGCGGATGGAGCAAGGCGCAAAAGGAGCATTTTGCCGATCAAGGCATTTTCGACCAAATTTATAAGCCCTAAATCACATATCCATGCCAGAGGAGTAACATCATGAAAAGAAAAACGTCGCGGAGCAGCGGGTTTTTGCCAGGCTTTGGACTGACCATGGGCTATACGATCATTTACCTCAGTCTGCTCGTGCTCATCCCTCTGTCCGTTTTATTCTTAAAAGCGTCCACGATGAGCTGGGAGGCGTTCATCGGAACAATTCTGGATGAACGGGTCCTTTCCTCGATTCGGGTTAGCGTCGTTACTTCGTTTTTTGCGGCCTGCATGAATGCCGTTTTCGGTGTATTGGTTGCCTGGGTACTGGCAAGGTATCAATTTGTAGGCAAGAGATTTATTGATGGCATCGTAGATCTCCCGTTTGCCTTGCCGACAGCGGTCGGCGGCATTGCACTGACCTCCATTTACGCAGAAAACGGCTGGATCGGGCAGTTTGCGGCGGAGTGGGGGATCAAGATCGCCTACACGCCGTTGGGAATCTGGGTGGCATTGACCTTCATCGGACTGCCTTTCGTCGTGCGCACCGTACAGCCTGTGCTGCAGGATTGGGATTTGCAGATGGAGGAGGCAGCCGCGACATTGGGTGCCACTCGCTGGAACACATTTTTTCGGGTAATTCTGCCGCATCTGTTGCCAGCGGTCCTTACAGGATTTGCCCTTGCATTTGCGCGTGCCTTAGGCGAGTACGGATCTGTCGTTTTCATTTCAGGAAATATGCCGCACAAGACGGAAATCGTCCCCTTGTTGATCATGACCAAGCTGGAGCAGTTTGACTATGCGGGGGCTACTGCGATTGCGACCGTGATGCTGGTTGCTTCCTTTGTCATGCTGCTGATCATCAACTATTTACAATGGCGAATCAACAAGTTCGACGCGGCGCGGTAGGAGGTGTCTGGCTTGAAGCATATGACCGAATCAGCCTGGATCCGCTGGCTTTTGATCTGCCTGGCCTTGTTTTTTCTCGGGTTGTTTTTGATCCTGCCTTTGGTCGCTGTGTTTATGGAGGCGTTCAAGCAGGGCTCAGAGATGTTTATGGCTGCCATCTTGGACGAAGAAACGTTTGCGGCGGTCAAACTCACGTTGCTTGTCGCTCTGGTAAGCGTGCCGCTCAATGTCACTTTTGGGGTAGCCGCTGCCTGGGCGATCGCCAAGTTTACGTTTCGCGGGAAAAATATTCTGCTCACATTGATTGACCTGCCGTTTGCGGTCTCGCCCGTGATCGCCGGTTTGATTTTTGTTTTGCTGTTTGGCAGTCAGGGAGTTGCGTACCCTTGGCTGGAAGCCCATGATATTAAAATCATTTTTGCCGTTCCCGGAATCATTCTGGCGACCACCTTCGTTACGTTTCCATTCGTGGCACGAGAATTGATTCCCATCATGGAGGCGCAGGGGAAGGATGAGGAGGAGGCGGCCGTATCGCTTGGAGCCAGCGGCTGGAAGACATTTTTTCGTGTGACCCTTCCGAATGTAAAATGGGGTTTGTTGTACGGGGTCATCCTGTGCAATGCGAGGGCGATGGGGGAGTTCGGCGCTGTCTCCGTCGTCTCCGGCCATATTCGCGGCATGACCAATACATTGCCGCTTCACGTGGAAATTTTGTACAACGAATATCAGTTCGCAGCAGCCTTTTCTGTCGCTACCCTGCTTGCGGCGCTGGCACTGGTAACATTGATTCTCAAAAGTATCATCGAGTGGAAAACGCAACGCAAAGAAGAGCTACCTTAACTTCTACGCTAGAGGAGAGAGCACGGATGAGTATAGAGGTCGTGAATATCACCAAATCTTACAAAAATTTTACGGCTTTGCATAACGTCAGCCTGCAGATTCCGGAAGGCGAACTGGTAGCGCTCCTGGGCCCATCGGGTTCCGGGAAGACGACTTTACTGCGCTTGATCGCAGGACTGGAGCAGCCGGAGGAAGGGGCGATCCTGTTTCATGGCGAGGACAATACCAACCGGGATGTGCGTGAACGGCAGGTAGGGTTTGTGTTCCAGCATTACGCTCTCTTTCGCCATATGACCATCTTTGACAATATCGCCTTCGGACTGGCGGTTCGCAACCGCAAGACCAGACCACCCAAGCAGGAGATCAAGGAAAGGGTCCACTCGCTGCTGCGTCTGGTGCAATTGGATGGATTGGCGCACCGCTATCCTTCGCAGCTTTCCGGTGGGCAAAGACAGCGCGTCGCCTTGGCGCGCGCTCTCGCGGTGGAACCCAAATTTCTCTTGCTGGATGAACCGTTTGGCGCTTTGGATACCAAAGTGAGGCAGGAGCTGAGACGCTGGCTCCGTCATTTGCATGAGAAGCTTGGCTTGACCATTCTCTTTGTTACGCACGATCAGGAGGAAGCGATGGAGTTGGCTGATCAGGTCGTCGTCATGAATGAAGGAAGGGTAGAGCAGGTAGGTTCTCCAGAGGAAATCTATAACCATCCCGCCAATCCCTTCGTATACAGTTTTCTTGGAAGGGTGAATCTGTTTCGCGGTCGGGTACGCGATGGCAAAGTCAGACTGGGCGAGGCAGAGTTTGATACGGAGTGGGATAATCTTCGCGATGGAGAATGGCCCGCAGTCGGCTACATGCGGCCGCATGATGTAGAGATCGCCCTCGCAGCGCAGAACAGTCAGTTCGTCCAGGCGCAGATTCAGCACATCTCCCTGCTTGGCCCCATTATTCGTTTGGACTTAAAGCGGCTGGATACCGGGGAGTTGTTTGAAGCGGAGCTGACCCGGCAGCGTTTTTGCGAGTTGGATCTGCAGGAGAAGAGCACCGTATTCGTGAAGCTGAACAATCTTTCCTTTTACGTGGAGGCGCCGCAGGAAAAAACGCCGCTGCCGACCCTTATTCCCATCCAGGCAAGCTTTTGATGCTAATAAAAACCGAAAGCCGGCCATCCTGACGAACGGGTGGCCGGTTTTTTGTCTCACTATTCACCGCGCTGTTTGGAGCGGGTTTCCTCTTTTCCGACTGTGGTGGAGGATCTGGTTTGCGATGGATTTTCCTTGTTGCCCATCTCGTTCTTTACACCGTTTTGCTTGGACATCCGAATCCCTCCTCTCTTGACTTGCGGTTTTCTCAGGTAGGATTCCCCGATTCCTTCGTTTCAATCGCTGGATGGTCATCTTTTTTGCCAAAATCGTCGTTTTCTGATAAGATTAGTGTTTGAACGATTCGAAAAGGTAGGTATAGAGATGATAAGCACTCAGAACGTGACGCTCCGCTACGGCAAACGCGCCTTGTTTGAAGATGTATCCATCAAGTTTACTCCCGGCAACTGCTACGGTCTGATCGGGGCCAATGGCGCCGGAAAATCTACATTCGTCAAGATTCTCTCCGGAGAGATCGAACCTACCAGCGGGCACGTATCTGTAACCCCTGGGGAACGGATTGCCGTACTCAAACAGAACCATTACGAGTTCGATGAATTTGAAGTATTGAAAACAGTCATCATGGGTCACAAACGGCTGTACGAGATCATGGAACAAAAGAATGCGCTATACATGAAGGAAGATTTCTCGGAAGCAGACGGCATTCTCGCCTCTCAGCTTGAAGGCGAATTCGAAGAGCTGAACGGCTGGATGGCAGAGGCTGACGCGGCTGAACTGCTGATCGGTCTCGGGATCCCGACAGAGATGCACGACAAGAAGATGGTCGATTTGGCCGGTACGGAAAAGGTTCGTGTCCTGCTGGCACAGGCATTGTTTGGCAATCCGCACATCCTGCTGCTGGATGAGCCGACCAACCACCTGGATATCGAGTCGATCCGCTGGCTGGAGAACTTCCTGATGGATTATGAGAATACCGTTATCGTGGTATCCCATGACCGTCACTTCCTGAACAAAGTATGTACCCATATCGCGGACATCGATTTCGGCAAAATCCAGATGTACGTGGGGAACTACGATTTCTGGTACGAATCCAGCCAATTGGCGCTGAAGCTGGTTCGTGAACAGAACAAGAAAAAAGAAGAAAAGATGAAGGAGCTTCAGGAGTTTATCGCCCGTTTCTCGGCGAATGCCTCCAAATCCAAGCAAGCGACCTCCCGTAAAAAGCTCTTGGAGAAAATCACTCTGGAAGACATTCGTCCGTCCAGCCGCAAATATCCTTTCATCAACTTCAAGCCAGAGCGCGAGGCGGGCAAAAACCTGCTGGCCATCGAGGGCTTGAGCAAGACTATCGAGGGAGAAAAGCTGTTTGAAAATCTCCATCTGACGATCAACAAAGGGGATAAAATCGCTTTTGTCGGTCCAAATGAATTGGCAAAAACGACCTTTTTCCGCATTCTGATGGGAGAAGTAGAAGCAGACAGCGGTACGTACGAGTGGGGAGTGACCACCTCCCAGGCGTACTTCCCGAAAGACAACTCGGCGTACTTCGATACCGACCTCAGTCTGGTGGATTGGCTGCGTCAGTATTCCAAAGAACAGGATGAGACGTTTATCCGTGGATTCCTGGGCCGTATGCTCTTCTCTGGAGACGAAGCGTTGAAGAAAGCCAATGTTCTTTCCGGGGGAGAAAAAGTGCGCTGCATGCTCTCGAAGATGATGCTGGCTGGCGCCAATGTCCTGATCATGGATGAACCGACGAACCACCTGGACTTGGAATCGATCACAGCGCTCAACAACGGTTTGATCGACTTCGAAGGCACGCTGCTGTTCGTGTCCCATGACCACCAGTTCGTGCAAACCATCGCGAATCGGATCATCGAATTTACGCCGAAGGGTGTCATTGACAAAATGATCACCTATGACGAGTATCTTGAAAGCGAAGAAATCAAACGCCTGCGCGAAGAGCATTACGCGTAACTTTCATACAGCTATGCCAAAAGAAAAAGCCCTTGGTTATCGCGAATAAGCGATGCCAAGGGCTTTTCGTATGTCAGGCTTCATCGATAAAGGCGATTTTATGCAAAAAGGCTTCCTTGCTCGGAAAGATCACCCGTTCCTTTCGGGGGAAGGTGAAATAGACCACGATGTACTGATCGTCTATATACTCCACAATACCCCGCTTTTTGGGACCTTCCTTCATTTTCACACGCTTGTTCAACCATTCTTCCATGTCATTCATCCCCCTGTATAACTCCCGTTCATTATAGCAAAAAGGGAAAAGGATCAGCATCTTTTCCACACTTGCTGGAGTAATGCTGGAAAAGGCGACTAGGAACCGGACGAGCGGAATACGATGTCACTAAGGAAGTGACAAGGAGGGAGCAAGGATGATGGAGCGAAGCGAAAGGACTTTGACGATCCGGCAGGCGCGCTTGCAGGAACGACTGGAGCAGCTGGCGGAAATCGGGAAAATAGGGGAGACGGGAGTTTGTCGGCTGGCCTTGTCGCCTGAGGATTTGGCTGGTGTCCAGTTGGTGCGCAGGTGGATGGAGGAGGCAGGTTTGCAAACGCGCGTCGACCACTTCGGCAATCTGATCGGCCGTTTGGAAGGGCGCAATCCCGATGCGCCGGTGCTGATGATTGGCTCGCACATCGACTCTCAGCCATACGGGGGGCGATATGATGGAACCATTGGCGTCCTTGGCGGGTTAGAGGTCGTCCAAACGATGATGGAGCAAGGCATCGTGCCACAACAACCGATCGAAGTGGTAGCCTTTTGCGATGAGGAAGGATGCCGGTTTCAGAAAGGGTTGTTTGGCTCTCGGGGAATACTAGGCAGATTGGAGCCAGGGGAGCTGGAGCGGACCGACAAGCATGGAATCACGCGCAGACAGGCGCTGCTGGATTTTGGCTGCGAACCGGATCGGTTTGCGGAATCGCTCTACGCCCCAGGCAGTATCGCCGCTTTTTTGGAGCTTCATATCGAACAGGGACCCATTCTCGATAAAAGCCACGAACCAGTCGGCATTGTCACGGGAATATCCGGCCCGCTTTGGTGGACGGTGGAGATGACAGGATTTGCTGGACACGCAGGTTCTGTTCCGATGAACATGCGCCAGGATGCTCTTTTGGGTGCGGCGAAGGTCATTGTCGCTCTCAATGAACTGGCGAGAATGGACCCGTCTGCTCCGACAGTGGGGACTGTCGGCCATCTGGAGGTGTTCCCGGATTCCCGCAATATCATTCCGGAAAAGGTTCGTTTTACCGTCGATCTGCGGGATATCGATCTGGAGAGACGGAATCTGCGCGAGCGGGAGCTGCGGGAGGAGATCGAACAGATCGCGATGCAGCATGGGCTCAGTTATACCATTAGCGAAGATACCAACAGCGAACCGCGCTTTTGTGCGGAGTGGATCAAAGACGTGATCCGCGAAGAGAGCGCGAAAATGAATCTGACACCACCCGAATTGATGAGCGGACCGTTCCATGACGCACTGGCGCTGTCTTATGTGTGTGACTACGCGATGATTTTTGTGCGCTGTCGGGACGGGATCAGCCATAATCCCCAGGAATACGCCAGCTACACGGATATAGCCTTGGGGACGGAACTGCTCTATCAGACCGTTCGCAACATTTCTCAGAAAGAAAACTTCTGATTCATTGAAAAACTGTGGTATAATGTTCACAACTGAATACCAACCTTCAGGGTAGGGTGAAATTCCCGACCGGCGGTAATGACGAACGCACGTCTGAGCCCGCGACTCGCTGTCCGTAGATGTTGGATGGCGACTGACTTGGTGGAATTCCAAGGCCGACGGTAAAGTCCGGATGGGAGAAGGTATTTGGCTGGCTTCGTGGGCCGTTTTGACAAAAAACGGTGGTACAGAGGCTTGTTTCCCAATGCCCTGAGTCGAACTCACGGGCATTATTTTTTTCTGGAAGGAGGAAGGGGTCAGAAACAGGCGGGAACTGCATACGAAACATCTTCAGGGCAAGGTGAAATTCCTGACCGGCGGTGATGGCGCGTTTGCGTCCAAGCCCGCGACTCGCAAATGGCTTGTCATTTGCGACTGATCTGGTGGAATTCCAGAGCCGACGGTAAAGTCCGGATGGGAGAAGATGAGACTCGCTTTCTTTCCTCTCGTTTTGCAAAAAACGTGGAAAGCAAGGCTTCTTTCCCTATACCCTGAAACCTCACGAGGTGTTCAGGGTTTTCTTTTGCCAAAAAACAAGGAGGAGAAGGGAGGAGCACGATGCATCAAGACGCCAGATATATGAATATGGCGATCGAACTGGCGAGAGCGGGAGCAGGACAGACGAGTCCCAATCCGCTCGTCGGGGCCGTCATCGTCAAGAATGGCACCGTAGCAGGGATGGGAGCGCATTTGAGGGCAGGGGAGCCGCATGCGGAAGTCCATGCCCTGCGAATGGCAGGCGATCAGGCAAAGGATGCGACTCTCTATGTCACATTGGAGCCATGCTGCCATGTAGGAAAAACACCTCCTTGCACAGAGGCTGTCATACGGGCTGGAATCAGCCGGGTGGTGGTCGCAGCGTTAGACCCGAATCCGCAGGTTGCGGGAGGAGGAGTTGAAAAGCTTCAGGCTGCAGGTCTCGAGGTCATCGTCGGTGTCGAGGAAGAGAAAGCGAAACAGCTGAATGAAGTCTTTTTTCATTACATCCAGACCAAGCGCCCCTTTGTCACATTGAAGACAGCCAGCACGCTGGATGGGAAAATCGCCACGCACACGGGTCACAGCAAGTGGATCACGGGTGAAGCAGCGCGAAGAGAGGTCCACGAGCTGCGTCGCGTACATGATGCGATCCTGGTCGGCAGCGGTACCGTTCTGGCGGACGACCCGGCATTGACAGCTCGTGTGGACGGAAAAGCCTGGGGAGTGCAGCCTGTTCGGGTGATTTTGGATCGACGCTTGCGCACGCCGCTGACAGCTCAGGTTGTGACGGATCGTAGCGCCGAGACATGGATTTTGACTTCGCCGCGATCCAGCGAGCGACAGCGTCTGGCTTTGATTGAGAAAGGAGTTTCGGTCATTGCTATAGATGATGAGTTGACGGTAGATAAAGTATTGGAGGTATTGGGAGAACGGGGAATCACCTCCCTTCTCGTAGAGGGAGGAGCAGAAGTAAACGGGGCTTTCCTGCAAGCCAAGGCTATCCAAAAAATGATCAGCTTCGTTTCCTTGAAGCTGGTCGGCGGAAGGAACGCGCCAACCATTTTTGGAGGCGAAGGCATCGCAAGCATGGAGGATGCGCTCGATTTGATCCACGCACGGATCGAGCCGATCGATACGCAAGACATTCGCATTACCGGGTATCCGCTATGGAAGTGATGCAACAGTAAGAAAAGGGAGTGATGGCATGTTTACTGGCTTGGTAGAAGAAGTTGGGGTACTGGAGTCCATCTCTGGAGATCATCAGGCCAGCCAGCTGGTGATACGAGCGCAGACGGTTCTGGAAGGTGTCAAAATCGGCGACAGCATAGCGGTCAATGGGGTCTGCCTGACTGTTACAACGCATAGCGCTCACCAATTTCAGGTGGATGTCATGCCGCAGACGCTCCTTCATACGAATCTTCGTCATCTGGTGCCGGGACAACGCGTCAATCTGGAGCGGGCTCTGCGCTTGGGAGATCGTCTGGGAGGACATCTGGTATCAGGACATGTGGACGGCACCGGAACCATTTTATCGCGTCAAGAGCATGCCAATGCGGTCTTGTTTCGGATTCAGGCAGGACCTGAATTATTGAAATACATGATGCCGCGCGGCTCCATTTGCCTGGATGGCATCAGCTTGACGGTCGTTGATGTGGAGGATTCCTCTTTTCGTGTGTCGATCATTCCGCACACGCTGGCCATGACGAGCCTGCAGGATCGACAGCCGGGAGAGCAGGTCAATCTCGAGGCAGATATGATCGGAAAATACGTGGAAAGGCTGTTGTACCACGGATCGCCGAAGGAGCAAGCGGACAAGCCAAACGGTTCAAGCCTCAGCCTGGCATTCTTGCAGGAAAACGGCTTCGCCTAAAGGGAGGGAGATGCACAACATGTTTCATCAAATAGAAGCAGCATTGGAGGATTTGCGTCAAGGAAAAGCTGTGATTGTCGTCGATGATGAAGATCGGGAAAACGAAGGAGATTTTGTTTGCCTGGCAGACGCAGCGACACCGGAAATGATCAATTTCATGGTTACCCATGGGAGGGGCTTGGTATGCGTGCCCGTAACAGAAGAGCATGCCGCCAGACTCCAGCTAAAGCCCATGGTCGAGTCCAATACAGATAAACAGGGCACCGCGTTCACCGTCTCGGTGGATGAGCGAAGCACGCACACGGGAATATCTGCGCAGGAACGTTCCCACACCGTTCTTTCCATGCTGGACCCGAGCAAGCAGGCGAGCGATTTTCGCAAGCCCGGTCATATCTTCCCCTTGGTCGCCAAACCAGGCGGTGTCTTGCGCAGAGCCGGGCATACAGAAGCGGCTGTCGATCTCGCGCAATTAGCCGGTCGTTTTCCCGCCGGCGTGATTTGCGAAATCATGAATGAGGATGGTACAATGGCGCGCCTTCCCGAGCTGCAAGAAATTGCTCGCCGCTTTGATTTGAAGCTGATCAGCATCGCGGATCTGATCCGCTACCGCATGAAAACCGAATCACTGGTCAAACAGGAAGTCGTCGCGCAGCTGCCGAGCGAATTCGGCGATTTTCGGATCGCTGCCTATACCAATCAATTGGATGGCAAGGAGCATGTGGCGTTGATCAAAGGAGAAATTTCTTCAGATGAGCCGACTCTGGTCCGCGTTCACTCCGAATGCCTGACCGGTGATGTATTTGGCTCCCTGCGCTGCGATTGCGGTCCGCAATTGCATGCCGCACTGGATCAGATCGAAAAAGCGGGTAGCGGCGTCCTGCTGTATCTTCGCCAAGAAGGTCGCGGCATCGGACTGATCAACAAGCTGCGTGCCTACAATCTGCAGGAGCAAGGCTTGGATACTGTAGAAGCCAACGAAAAGCTCGGTTTTGCTGCGGATTTGCGCGAGTATGGTATCGGCGCGCAAATTTTGCGGGATCTAGGAGTTAGAGGCATGAGACTTATGACCAATAATCCACGCAAAATTCGCGGACTGGAAGGGTACGGCCTGCAGGTGGTTGAGCGCGTCCCCATTGAAATGCCGGAGCAGCCGCACAACAAACGATATTTGACGACAAAGCAAGAAAAACTGGGTCATTTCCTACACATGTAATGAAGAGGAGAGTGGAAGCATTGAAAACATTTGAAGGGCATTTGGTAGGCACGGGATTGCGAATTGGCATTGTGGCAGGCAGATTTAACGAGTTGATCGTAAACAAGCTGGTAGGAGGAGCTTTGGATGCGCTCAAGCGGCACGGAGTAGAAGAGGAACAGATTGATGTGGCGTGGGTGCCAGGAGCTTTCGAAATTGCTCTGATCGCACAGAAAATGGCGGAATCCGGCCGCTACGACGCGGTTGTCACTTTAGGGGCTGTCATCCGGGGCTCAACTCCCCATTTCGATTATGTATGCTCCGAATGCGCCAAAGGGGTCGCTGCCGTCTCATTGCGCACGGGACTTCCTGTCATTTTCGGCGTTTTGACCACCAATACAATCGAACAAGCCATCGAGCGCGCGGGCACCAAAGCCGGCAATAAAGGCTGGGATGCAGCGGTCTCTGCGATCGAGATGGCGAATTTGGCGAGACAATTTGCCTGATCTTAAACGTGAGGAAGCGTCCTTTTAGGGGATGCTTCCTTTTTTTTCTTTCAAAGGGGCGTCGCACATAGACTGACGATTGCGCAAAATGTTTACGGGCTGTAAAGCGAAACGATATGGTAAATATTATGCTGAACAAGCACGAAATTTTTTTTAAGGAGTTATGATAATCGGATACTTTGATGTGTTAGAATAAAATGGTTAAAAAATGAGTTACTGAAAACGAAAGAATGAAACGGGGACATCAGATGAATACAGTCATAAAGCACAAGCCCCAAAAACTACAAAAAGCTCTACGAGTGTTGATGGTTATCATTGGGGCATTTATTGCAGCATATGGACTAGAAGCGGTATTAATCCCAAACAGCGTATCGGATGGCGGTGTGACAGGATTAAGTATCGTTGGCTCAAAACTATTTGGATTGCCGCTAGGCGTTCTCATTGCCGTCTTGAACATTCCTTTTCTCTGGCTCGGATACAAGCAGATCGGAAAAAGCTTTGCGATTTATTCGGTGATCGGTATTGCCTCTCTCGCAGCCGGAACGATCCTTCTACACCATGTCCCAACGATTATTCACGGTGATACATTGTTGATCACCGTTGTTGGCGGTATCATCATTGGTTTTGGCATGGGGTTGGCATTGCGCAATGGCGGCGCATTAGATGGAATAGACATGTTAGCCGTACTGCTTTCCCGAAAACTGCCTTTTGGGACAAGTGATCTTATTTTATTCTTGAACATGTTTGTGTTTATAATTGTCTCAACGGTGTTCGGCTTGCAAGGCGCTATCCTTTCAGCGCTTGCTTACTATATCGCTGCCAAAGTCATTCACGTCGTTGAAGAAGGTTTGAGTGGCTCAAAAACCTTTAAAATCATCACAACCCAACCCGAAACAATGATAGAGACAATCCGTGACCGATTAGGCCGAAGTGCTACATACAATGAGGTTTATGGTGGATATTCGAATGAGCAATTCAAGGAAATCACCTGTGTGATCAATCGCATGGAAGAGAACAAAATGAAAGATATCATTCGCGAAACTGACAAGAATGCCTTTGTTACTGTTTATGACGTAGCTGAAGTTAAGGGTGGCAATTTCAAAAAACGGGATATTCATTAAAAACAACGTTTCAAGCAACATTGCGGCGAATCTAGACTTTATTTTAGGTCTTATATCGCCGCTGCTTTATTTTTTGGGAGCAATATTTGCGCAGAACTGTTCCCGGACGAGACAGAAATCCATGTTTTTGTTATATTGAAGTTTATTACAACCACCCTGCCCGCAAGGAGGAATGAAAGTTGAAAATGCGCGTATCTGCCGTGCAGTATCATTTGCATACGATACATACGTTTGAAGAGTTTGCGCAGCAAGTCGAACACTACGTAAAAAATGCGGATGAGTACGACACAGAGTTTTTGCTCTTTCCAGAGTTGTTCACTACCCAGCTTATGTCGATCGGGGATGGGCAGGGAAATGCTTTGCCGATCACAGCGTTGCCTTCTTTTACCGAAAGATACATCGAACTGTTCCGCTCCCTGGCGGGCAAATACCAGATGCATCTGATTGGCGGCACGCACATCATCGAGGAAAACGGCAAGCTGTACAACACCGCTTTTCTCTTCTATCCAGACGGACGTGTCGGTCAGCAGAAAAAAATCCATATTACGCCTTGGGAAGTGAAGGGGTGGAATATGGGGGCTGGCGATTCGCTGCAGATTTTTGAGACAGACAAGGGAAAAGTCGCGATGATCATTTGCTACGATATCGAATTCCCGGAATGGGTGCGCATCGCCAAAGCGCGCGGCGCAGACGTAATTTTCTGTCCTTCCTGCACGGATGACCGCCATGCTTTCCACCGGGTTCGCTATACTTCCCATGCCCGCACGATCGAAAACCAGGTCTACGTAGTTCTCACCGGAACTGTAGGCTCCTTGCCGACAGTAGATTTTATGCGTGCCAACTTTGGACAGGCTGCGATTTTGACCCCCAACGATATTCCGTTCCCGCCAAGGGGAGTGCTGGCGGAAGGCGAAATCAATGGGGACATGCTGGTCACCGCTGACCTGGACCTGCAGCTTCTCTACGATGTGCGTGAAAAAGGCTCTGTTACAACCTGGCGCGATCGGCGCACCGACCTGTATCCGGATTGGAAATAATCTGAAGCGCGAAGGAGGATGGAAATGTACCGCAAAGAACTGTATGTATTTGACAGCGACAAACCGCGTTCCGCAGTGATTCGCAATTACACGCAAGCCGATTTTGCGGAGCTGATTCAGATTCAGGCAGAGAGCTT
The DNA here is from genome assembly GCF_003710985.1 of Brevibacillus panacihumi. Taxonomy (GTDB): domain Bacteria; phylum Bacillota; class Bacilli; order Brevibacillales; family Brevibacillaceae; genus Brevibacillus; species Brevibacillus panacihumi. The sequence goes on along the minus strand of NZ_RHHT01000081.1, from coordinate 11,934 downwards.
TCCGCCTCCTTTTCCCTCTGAGCTGTGGTGGAACGAAGAGCAGTTGACCAATCACATCACGCTGTTTCCAGAAGGGGCGATCTGCGTCGAGGTGGAAGGAGAGCTGGCGGGCTCCATGACGGGCCTTTTGGTATCCTTCGACCCGCGGCATCCTGACCACAAGTGGGAGGAAATCACCGACAACGGCTATATCCGCAATCATGATCCGGCTGGAGATACCTTGTATATCGTGGATATTTGCATCCGTCCCAGCTATCGCAAGCTGAAGCTTGGCCATTGCATGATGCAGGCGATGTACGAGCTTGTCGTCCAAAAAGGCTTGAAGCGGCTGCTTGGCGGTGGTCGCATGCCAGGATACAGCCGCTATGCGCAGCAGTGGACGCCTGAAGAGTATCTGACACGTGTCATCAAGGGGGAAGTAAAAGACCCTGTCCTGACGTTTTTGATGCGCTGCGGCCGCACACCCGTAAAAGTCGTAGCGGATTATCTGGAGGATGAGGAGTCTTTGAACTACGCAACCCTGATGGAATGGAAAAATCCGTTTCAATCAAATGAAACACAAGCATAAGGAGGCATGAAAACCATGCAATACATTCGCATTCAACATATCGATGATCCCTTGTTCGCCAAAATGCACCGACTGATGCAGGAGGTCTTTCCACCCGAAGAGGTATTGGAATACAGCCTTTGGAAGGAACCGCTGGAAGACCCGGGGATCCGCGTATTCGTAGCCGTTCACGACGGAGAAGTGGTAGGTGCTACAGAGTATCGCTACTACACGGATCTGAATGTTGCGATGACGGATTTTACCATTATAGGTCGGGAGGGTCTGGGGATCGGCCGCTTCCTCGCCAAACAGCGGGAGAAGGATCTGCACGCGCTAGCTGCCGAAAACGGCAAGGAGCTCTACGGAATGTTTGCTGAAATCTACGATCCGTATCGCGTGGAAGAGCATGCATTTGGCGGAATTAAGCCCATGGATCCCTTCGTTCGCCGCGAGGTCCTGTCCCATCTGGGCTACAAGCGCACCAATTTTTCCTATGTCCATCCATCCTGGCAAAATGACGGTGAGGCTGTCTCCGGATTGGATCTCGGCTTCATGCCGACTGATGAGAACCAAACAGAGCTGTCAGCCGATCTGATCGTGACATTCCTCAAACGCTACTATGCGGTGCTGCCCGAGAAGCCTGCAGCGTGGCTGAAGATGGTAGAAGGATTGTCTGCGAAGGCAACAGTAGAGCTTTTGCCTCTGTAACGCAGAGCGCCAAGACAACCATCATGATTCGAAGGAGGACTCCCGCCACGCGAGATCGAAGCAGCGGGAGTCTTCTTCACAGATGGCGAAGGGAAGGATTCGTTTTATGAAAGCGCAAAATCTTGCCTCCATATTGATTTACATGGCTGTTCTCTTTCATCTGATTGTCATGAGCGGATGGGTCCTGCCCCAGATGCTTCAACCGCTCCAACTCGCAACTCTCGGCTTGCTGCTGGCGGCTTTGTTTGTACTGCGAAAAAAGAAGCGCAAAACAAAGCGGCGGCCGCGCAAACCTCCCGCTGAAGTGGGACAATTGCTTGAGCGAGCGGAGGAGGGCAAAGAAGGAAGCATGTAGGCAGCATGTCTGGATGGGAATAATTTTTTTCAAAGACAGAAGGACTTTTTGGGAGCGGCAAGAAGTGAAAGGAATAGCAGGGTTGAAAGCCGTCCACTTGCCATATTTGCCGAAAAGGTCCGGACAAACAAGGAGAGGGAGTGATATCCAGACGGTCTCCATGAATATAATTTACAGAAAATTAAAAACATATACGCTCGTTCGCGCGGAAGAGCCGAATGTGCAACGTGAAATCTGTGAAGGAGAGGGGAGCCAATGACTGCCGAACACCCCATCATTCGAGTTGAGAACGTCTCTTTTTCCTACAAGGTAAACCAGGATCAACAGATTCCCGTCTTGCAAAACGTCTCGCTAGATGTGTTTCCCGGCGAATACCTGGCAATTATCGGACACAATGGTTCGGGCAAATCGACGCTGTCCAAGCATCTGAACGGAATCCTCACTCCAAAGACGGGCGATGTCTACGTAAACGAAATCAACACGCGTGACCGAGAACGCATCTACGAGGTAAGAAGCCAGGTAGGAATGGTCTTTCAACACCCGGACAATCAGATCGTTGCAACGATAGTTGAGGATGATGTGGCTTTCGGGCTGGAGAATATCGGGATCGCCGCTCACGAGATGAGAGAGAGGATCGATGCTTCTTTGGAGGCCGTAGGCATGAGTGCATTTCGCCATCGACCTCCCCATCACTTGTCCGGGGGGCAAAAGCAGCGGATCGCCATCGCGGGCATCCTGGCGATGAGGCCGCAATGCATTGTTTTGGACGAGGCGACCAGCATGCTGGACAGCTACGGAAGGCAGGATATTCTCTCGGTCATCCGCAAGCTCCATCGGGAGGGCATGACGATCGTGACCGTGACGCATCACATGTCAGAAGTAGCAGAAGCGGATCGGGTCCTCGTCATGGAGGCTGGACAAATCGTCCTGCAGGGAACGCCCAGAGAAGTGTTTGCCCATCAGGAGAGATTGCGAGAGCTGCATTTGGATGTTCCGGATGCAAGCCGCATAGCTGCCTTGGTTCATCAAGAGTGGGAACCCTTCTCTCCCAATCTGATCGCCAACGAAGAAGTGGTCGAGGAAGTAAATCGTCATGTGATCAAACAAGCGGAGGCGAGCGGTACATGACCAGTCCCATCGTAGATGTAGCTGATTTGTCGCATGTGTATATGCAGGGAACCCCTCTGGCACACCGGGCGCTGGATCGCGTGAGCATCCAGGTGGAACGGGGAGAGTGCATCGCCATCATTGGACACACCGGTTCTGGCAAATCGACCCTGATTCAGCATTTGAACGGGTTAATGAGACCGCAGTCAGGAAAAGTCGTCGTGAACGGGCTGGACGTCTCCGATCCGAAGGTAGACATTCGATTGCTGCGGCGCCAGGTAGGACTTGTGTTTCAAAATCCGGAGGACCAGTTGTTTGAAAAGCTGGTCGGGGATGATATTGCTTATGGTCCCTTTAAAATGGGCCTGCCGATTGCGGAAGTAAAGGAACGGGTAGAGTGGGCGATGGAGCTGGTCGGATTGTCGTTTGACGAGATGAAAGATCGGCCGACTTTTGCCTTGAGCGGTGGTCAGAAGCGCAAGGTAGCCTTAGCGGGTGTCCTCGCACTGCGTCCGCATGTGCTCGTGCTCGACGAACCGACGGCTGGTCTTGACCCTCGATCCCGCAACGAACTTCTGCAGCGCATCCTCAGGCTGAATCAGGAGGAGGGACTGACGGTCATTTTCGTCTCGCACAACATGGAGGAAGTCGCCCGGCTGGCCCAGCGAGTTTATGTCATGGCGAACGGACAAATTGCTTGCGAAGGAACGCCGCGGCGCATTTTTGGCAACTCGTCACTGCTGCAGGAACATCATATCGGGACACCGGAAGCTGTGGACATCCTGTACCAATTGCGTGAGCAAGGATACGCCGTAGATACCGGGTCTTTTTTGCCTGAAGAGGCTGCCGCCGAGATCTTGAACCTGATCAAACGATAGGGAGGGAGCACGATGTCAACAGAATTCGAGTTGTCGCGCAATATTACGATTGGTCAATATCTGCCCACGAACTCCGTGGTGCATCGGCTCGATCCGCGCTTTAAGCTTGCCGCTTTTGTCATCATGATCCTGGCGATTGCCATCTGCAGTACGTATGTCGGGAATCTGTTTGCTCTGGCGGTCTGCATCGGGATGTTTTGGGTCTCCAAGATCCCGCTGCATTACGGCCTCTCAGGAGTGAAACCGGCGATTCCGTTTATCATCATCCTCGCAACGCTGCAATTGCTGTTTTATGGCGAGATTGCTCGCGGAGGGACCATTTATTTCCAATATGGCTTTATTACGATCTCAAGCGAAAGCGTCCGCCTGGTTCTGGTCTCCGCAATGCGCTTCGTGGAGGTCATTTTCCTCTCCAGCGTCCTGACGCTAAGCACCTCGACGACGGAATTGACCCATGGCATGGAAAGACTGCTGGGACCGCTGCAAAAAGTGAAATTTCCGGTTCACGCCTTTGCTTTAATTATTACGATTGCGATTCGCTTCGTGCCAACCTTTGCCATGGAGATGGAAAAAATGATGAAAGCCCAGGCTTCCCGCGGCGCCGATTTTGGGACGGGGGAATGGTGGCGCATTATCCGTCGGACCAAAGACATGCTTCCGATCATCATTCCGTTGTTTAATGTCGCGTTGGCACGCGCAGAGGATCTGATCTTGGCGATGGAAGCCCGATGCTATATGCCGGGAGCCTCGCGGACGCAGTATACTCACTACAAAGCCACTGGCAAGGATTACTCCGCACTCATCATCAGCATCATGATTTCGGTCATCATGCTCTACATTCCTTGGTAATTCAGGTTGGGAATCCGCCCTTTGACGGGCATTCCAAATAGAAGGATATTAGAGGAGGAGTATGGCATGGAAAAAGGCTTGACGGTACGTAGAATCGTTATAGCAGGTGTCTTGGGAGCAATCGCGATCCTGCTGGGTGTCACGCGTCTCGGCTACATTCCGGTGCCGACTGCTGCGGGAAATGCGACGATTATGCACATTCCCGCGGTCATTGGCGGCATTATGGAAGGCTGGGGCGTAGGCATGATCATTGGTCTTATTTTTGGTGTATCTTCCTTCTTGAATGCTACGGTTCCCTTGTTCAAAGATCCGTTGGTTGCCATCCTTCCGCGTCTCTTTATCGGAGTGACCGCGTACTTCACTTATGTTGGGCTCAAAAACATCAATGAATACTTCGCGATCGGAGCTGCAGGCTTTATCGGAGCGATGACCAATACCATACTGGTTCTGGGGATGGCTGTCATTCGCGGTTACATGACGTTTGGGGTAGCAGCTACGGTAGCGCTGACGAGCGGGTTGCCGGAGGCCATCGTCTCGGTAATCGTGACACTGGCTGTTGTGGCTTCGTGGAAAAATCTGGTGAAAGCAGGAAAACAAAAATCAAAGATTTCGGGGTGAGTGTTACGAAATGACTGGAACGATCGTAGATGTGCCTGGCGTCTTGGTAGGGCATGCACAAGATCAGGAAGCGCTGACGGGATGCAGTGTCCTTTTGCTGGAGCAGCCTTCCGTATGCGGCGTGGATGTCAGGGGTTCCGCCCCTGGTACACGCGAGACGGACCTGTTGAATCCCGTCAATCTCGTCAGTGTCGTGCATGGAATCTGCTTGTCAGGCGGCAGTGCCTACGGTCTGGATGCGGCAACAGGGGTCATGCAATGGCTGGAAGAACAAGGACGGGGACTCGATGTCGGCTTCGGCATCGTTCCCATCGTCCCAGCGGCAGTGCTGTTTGATCTGTCTATTGGCAATCCGCGGGTTCGACCTGATCGAAGCATGGGATATGAGGCATGCAATCGTGCGAGTAGAGAAGTTGTGCAGCAGGGCAATGTCGGGGCAGGGACAGGTGCGACCGTAGGCAAGCTGAACGGCTTTGCACAGTCCATGAAAGGCGGCCTTGGCTCAGCCTCGCGCAGCTTGCCAAATGGTCTTGTCGTCGGTGCGATGGTGGCGGTGAATGCAGTCGGCCACGTTTTCGATCCGAAAACATCCGAGATACTGGCAGGACCGCGAGATGAGCACGGTGACATTCTGGACAGTGTAGAGCTGATGACGACACACTCCTTTTCACCGATACCGCCCGGGACCAATACGACGATTGCCATTGTCGCAAGCAACGCAAACCTCTCTAAGGCAGAGGCAAACAAAGTGGCACAGATGGCGCATGATGGATTGGCCCGGACGATACGCCCCATCCATACCATGCACGACGGGGACACCATTTTTGCGGTGGCGACAGGAGGGATTCAGACTTCTGTCGATTTGATCGGAGCCTTATCGGCGGAAGTTCTTGCAGAAGCTGTCTTATCGGCAGTCAAGCACGCAGAGCGAGCGGGGGGAATTCCGGCGTATCGAGATCGAATGAGATGAGAGGAGAGGTGGAGGATGAACCAGGTCGTTTCTTTTGTGGATGAGCAAGAGGTGGTGCGTCTGACCCGGGAGCTGGTCCGGATTCCAAGCGTCTACCGTCCGGATCAGCCGGGGGGCAACGAGGAGCGAGTGGCCTTGTTCGTCGCCGACCACCTGCGAAACATGGGGCTGGAGGTCTATTATGAGGAGGTCGTACCCGGCCGTCCCAACGTGATTGCCATATACGACTCCGGAAGACCCGGCAAGACACTCCTTTTTGAAGCCCACACTGATGTAGTGACAGAAGGCGATCGGGAGGTTTGGAGCTACGATCCGTTTGGCGCTGAGATTGCCAACGGACGCATTTACGGCCGCGGCTCCTGCGACACCAAAGGGAATTTGGCGGCCGCGATATGCGCGGTCAAAGCGATCCAACGCTCCAATCAGCCATTTGCTGGCAAAATTCTTCTCTGCATTCCGTGCGATGAGGAAGGGATGATGATCGGGATCAAGGACTTCATCCGCAGGGGCTGGGCGGATCAGGTGGATGCGGCCATTATCTGCGAGCCGGAGGAAAATCAGCTCTGCATCACACAGAAGGGTGCGATGCGCGCGATATTGCGAACCTTTGGAAAAATGGCGCATGGAGCCATGCCTCTTACCGGAATCAATCCCAACACGCGCATGGCACGAGCGATCCTTGAGCTGGAAGAGTTGGAACGCAAGGAGATGGCCCGCCTGGGAGAACATCCGATGCTGGGATGGCCAAGTATCACGCCGACGATTTTGCAGGCTCCGGTCAAGGGCGATCCCCAGATTAATGTCGTGCCTGATCAGTGCATGACCACTCTCGATATCCGTACGGTCCCTGGACAACATCACGATGTGCTGCAAGCTGAAATGCAGGCCATCTTGCAAAGACTCGGGCAAGAGGACGACAAGTTCCGGGCAACGCTGGAAGTCATCGAGGAACGGCCGTGGACGCTGACTGCTATGGAAGAGGAAGTGGTGAAGGCAGTTGCCAGCTCCTACCGTGAATTGACGGGAAAAGAGCCCGTGTACAACGGCGTGCCAGGGGCGACGGACGGAACCTTTTTGCACAAGGCTGGCATCCCCATCCTGACGACGGGAGCAGGAGACAGACACATCCCGCATCACGCGGATGAGTATGTGGATATCGCTCAGCTCGTCGAGACTACCCAGCTGTTTGCCCTCTCAGCCCTTACGTTCCTGACGCAGCCTGTCAAAGTGTGATTTGATACGCTTTTACGATGGGAAAGCTCCCTGCAGCAAAATTGCAGGGAGCTTTTCGTTGGTAAATCTTGCTCAATCTATCCAATTTTTTTTACAATAGGGGGGTGGGTAATTTGAGAGGGGGCAAAATACATGAATATGCGTTGGGATTTGGATGTCTTGTATACATCCTTTGATTCGCCGGAATGCAAACGGGATTGGGAAGAGCTCGTGCAGCAGATCCAGGACTTGAAAAAATGGGCGAATGAGCATTTGCATTCGGCAGACGATGCGGTCGCCAAAATGGAGTCCTACATTACACAGCTGACATCGATCCTGCAGAAGCAGTATCGGCTGTACAGCTTTGCCGAATTGACGGCCAGTGTAGATGCCAGAAATGAGCAGGCGCTGCAGCTCTCGGAGCGCATCCAGGAGCTCGCCGTCGAAAAGGTGGAGCCAAGCGTCCAGTTTCAAAAATGGATCGGCTCGCTGGAGCAGTTGGACGAGTTGATCAGCAAGTCCGCTCTTCTGGAAGAGCATCGCTTTTTCCTTGAGGAGACAGCAGAAGAAAGCAAGTATATGCTTAGCGAGAAGGAAGAAATCATTCTCGCCAAGATGAAGAACACGGGCTCCAATGCCTGGACCAAACTTCAGGAAAGCCTGACAGCCAATCTGCTGGTGGATATCGTGGTGGACGGCGAGAAAAAGCAACTGCCGCTGCCTGTAGTCCGCAACATGGCGTTTGAAAAGGACCCGCAGGTGCGCAAAGACGCTTATGAAGCGGAACTGGCAGCCTACAAGAAAGTAGATGACGCCGTAGCTGCTGCCCTTAACGGAATCAAGGGTGAAGTCATTACCGTATCCAAGCTCCGCGGCTATGAATCCGCTCTGGAGAAAACGCTGAAGGACTCCCGGATGGATAAAGAGACGCTGGATGCTATGTTGACTGCCATGCGCGAAAGCTTGCCCGCTTTCCAGAGTTACTATCGGAAAAAGGCGGAGCTGCTGGGTCATGCGAACGGATTGCCCTTCTACGATCTCTTCGCTCCTGTCGGGGAAGCGGACATGCGCTTTACGTACCAGGAAGCCCGCGATTTTATCGTCAAGCACTTTGCCAGCTTCAGCGACAAGCTGTCCCAATTTGCGGCCCGAGCGTTTGACAACCGCTGGATCGACGCGGAGATCCGGGAAGGGAAGCGGGGCGGGGCGTTTTGCGACAACCTGCACGTGGTCAAGGAAAGCCGGATCATGGCGAACTTTACAGGCAGCTTCAATGACGTGAGCACATTGGCGCATGAATTGGGACATGGCTATCACGGAGAGTGCCTGGTGGATGAAGCGTTTTTAAACAGCGATTATCCGATGCCCATTGCCGAGACAGCTTCCATCCTGTGCGAGACGATTATTGCCGATGCCGCATTGAAAGAAGCGACGCCGGAAGAGGCGTTTGCGATTTTGGAAAACGACATCTCGGGTGCCGGTCAAGTCATCGTCGACATCTACAGCCGCTTCTTGTTTGAATCAGCCTTGTTTGCCCGCAGGCAGGAGGGATCGCTCTCCGTAAAAGAGCTGAATGCCCTGATGCTGCAAGCGCAAAAAGACGCGTATGGAGAAGGGCTTGATCACCAGTACCTGCACCCATACATGTGGCTGTGCAAGCCGCATTACTACAGTGCGGACTACAACTATTACAATTTCCCTTATGCTTTTGGATTGCTGTTCGCCAAAGGATTGTACGCGGAATACCAGAAGCGGCCTGAGGCTTTCGTCAAGCAGTATGATGAACTGTTGTCCGTGACAGGGAAGAAAAGCGTTGCGGATGTTGCTGCCATCATGGATGTCGATGTGCGTTCGGTGGACTTCTGGCGCAGCTCGCTGGCATTGATTGAAAAAGATATTGAGAAATTCTTGTCTCTTGCTGATGCTCGCTAATACATCAGCATGGCAAAACGACGTCCGAGTGCAATCGGGCGTTTTTTGTCTTTTCTTGAATAGCAAGGGACTTTTTTCGAACGCATAGGGACCTTGATTAGCGGGGAAAGTATAAGAAAAAAGTGAGGTGATCGAAATGAATGGTTTACAATTATTAGATCGGCTCAGAGAAACCGAAAACAAAATGATGCATTTACATAGAGCCATAGACAAAGTGAGTGGTGAACCAGACTTCAAGGAATCGGTGAGTGTCCTCACCGTGGTCGTGCGCGATTATCAGCAGCAGTTGGACAAGATGAAAGAAGCGCTCGGCAATATGGAGATTTCGTTCAACCAAAACTCCCAATCTGGCGAATCACAGCAGCAACGTCATTAAACAGAAGAAAAGCCCACATACTGATGACCGTCAGTCGGTGGGCTTCATTTTTTCATGCATACTACTCAAATTCGAGATAGCGTTTTACGCCATAAAACGGATAGAGCTTATGCATGTACTCCATTTTGCCGTAACGAACATCATCCCCATTGGCATGGACAATTCGGTCGTTGCCGAGGTAAATTGCTACGTGAGAGACACGTCCTTTGTTCAGAGCATCATAGAACAGCAGATCGCCTGGCTTCGCTTCGTCCAAAGAAACGGGTACTCCACCAAGAAATTGCTCTTCGGAGGTACGGGGAAGTGAGACACCCAGCTTATTGAAGACATAAGACGTAAAACCACTGCAATCAAACCCGTCTGGCGTAGTGCCGCCGAGTACATAGGTAGTGCCAAGCAGCGGAGCTACGAGTTTTTCAAGATCTTCGAGCCGCTTGATGTCGTCGGGATCAGCCATGTCTTCAGAATCCTGACCCTTCAGGCTCAAATATTCACTTGCTACATAGGCCTCGCCCTGCTTATAGCGAATTTTGGACCACTCGCTGCCATGCTCGAGCAGTTCGACCCGGCTGCCGTAATACAACTTGCCGAGAAGATCTCCATCCAGAGAGGGGGCTTGTCTGACTCGCAACACATCAGCAACGACACGAGCTTTTTGCCCGATGGAACGCTCTGAGTTTTCCGATGGGGTCGAATCTGCTTCCCGATTGCTTTCCTCAGGAGTCATTTCTGCCGGGGGCAAGCTGGTTGCGCCAACTCCGGAGAGGATCAGCGTTTGCCCGATCGCAAGCCGATCAGAGGACAACTGGTTTTGCTGCACGATATCATCGACGGTTGTCTGGTGTTCCCTCGCAATTTTGCTTAACGTATCTCCCGCTGAAACCACATATGTATAGGAAGCCGCTTGTGCAGCAGAAGGAAGTAAAGCAAAGAGGGCAAGGAAGGTGATGACTCGCGAAGTTTGTCTCATTGTTCCACTCCACCATTCTACTAAATTCTGCAAATCTATCTAAAATTCTAGCTGATTTTTCCACATAAATCTATGAGAAAAAAGAACGATATCAAAGTAAAAAAAGCATTGCAATTTTATATCAAATCATGCTATATTACAGAAGTCCCCAGCACGAGAGTCTTGCTGGAGAGTGAAAAAGCATGGAGCTGTGGTGAAGTTGGAGTTCACGCCGGTCTGTCACACCGGAGGTCGCGGGTTCGAGTCCCGTCAGCTCCGCCATTCTTTTTCCCAATAGGCCGGTGTAGCTCAATTGGTAGAGCACCTGACTTGTAATCAGGGGGTTGTGGGTTCAAGTCCTATCGCCGGCACCACGAATGCGGTCGTGGCGGAATTGGCAGACGCGCTAGATTCAGGTTCTAGTGGTGGCAACACCGTGGAGGTTCAAGTCCTCTCGACCGCACCATATGAATTCGCTAACCCAGCTTTTTGGCTGGGTTTTTTCTATTCTGTGCCTCACGACTCCTTCAGCCGCTTCAAAGTGTCGATAACGGTAAAAGAGCGATGCATAACCAACGTGTATCGAGTACAATAGCGAAGAAAAGCGACGAGGAAGGGAGTTTTACCCATGCAAATCGAGATTTTTCAGGACATGGTTTGTCCGTGGTGCCGGATTGGGAAAAAGAACTTGTCTGATGCCATCGCCCAATGGACAGGGGAGCCGATCCATATCCAATACCGCGCCTATCAGCTGTTCCCGGACCTTCCCAAGGAAGGCAAGCCATTCCTAGAGGTAATGGCTTCCAAAGGAAGTCCCGAAATGGTGCAGCAAATGTTGAGCCAAGTCACGCGTGCTGGAGAAGCGGCTAAACTGCCGTTTCGTTTTGATAAGGTAGAAAAAATGCCAAATACCTGGGCGTCCCATCAGTTCATCAAAAGTGTTCCAAGTGCTGATGCAGCGAGGGTCGTGGATGCCATTTACAAAGCTTACTTTGAAGATGGTAAAGATATCGGCGATCTGCAGGTCCTGCTCGGGCTGGCAGAACAATTGGGCCTTGACCGAGAGCAAATCCGCGATGCGATCGAAAACGAACGACATACAGATGAAATCAATGCGGACATCGCATTCGCCAGAGATAACCAGATTACCGGCGTGCCGTTCTTTGTCATTGACGGGAAACTTGCCTTGTCTGGAGCACATGCGCCCGAGAATTTCTTGAAGGCTTTTCACCACGTACTCAATATGGAAAATGAATAAAAAATAAGCCGTGAGAGTTGGAAAGACTGTCCCTGAAAAGAAAGGGGCAGTTTTTATTTTCAAAACACCATGAGAAACCCTTAAAAAGGGCTACGATTAATAAGAAAAGTTGGCTGAGGAAAAAGAGAAAAAAAGCGAAGGCATTTGGGATCTCGACCAAGCCGGAACGGAAAAG
>NZ_RHHT01000080.1 GCF_003710985.1 Brevibacillus panacihumi | reverse complement strand
CCTCATAATACGAAAAAGGGGGAAACGCTCCAGGCGGGTTGGGATCTTTGCTGGGGTCATTCCTGTTCGTCTCCACTCCAAAGGCGGAACCGCGGCCAAAAGCAGCCGTCTCAAGGTAGCAATTCAGGGTTGGCCGCTGAGAGCGTGTTCCGCCTTTTCCGTTCCGACTGGGTCAAGATCCCAAATGCCTTCGCGTATTGCCCCTTTTTCCTCGGCCAGCTTTGTGGTTCGAAAATAATAGAAAAAAGCCAACCCCTCACGGCTAGCTGATCCCGTAAGTGAGGGTTGACCTTCTTTGTTAGCGCTCGATTATCTGGGCGGCAATCATGGCCTGACCTACGATCTGATCACCCTGGTAGACGGAGACTTCTGCCTTTCCGTAGCGGCGACCGATATCCAAAAGGCGCGGTTTGATCTGGATCTGGCTCTCCATCTGCACGGGCTTGAGGAAGTAGACGGTGACGTTCTCCGGCACCATGTCGCCGCGGCGATGGTGACGCAGGAGATTGCATGCCGCTTCCACCATCACGGTGGTCATGATGCCGCTGGCAATGGTTCCAAGGTGATTGGTCATTTGCGGCGTCACTTCGCCGACATAGGTCAGTTCGTCTGCCTGTCGTTCTTCCCGGAAATGGGACATGATCAGATTGGGAAAGGTTTCGCTCATCTGAGGCTGTTTGGCAGTAAATTGCAGCGCCTTCAGAACGTCGTTGCGGCTGAGAACACCGACGAGCTTGCGGTAATTGTCCACAACCGGCAAAAGCTCGATGCCCTCCCAGACCATCATGTGGGCGGAGGATGCCACCGATACCCGCGGCGAGGTCGTAATCGGGTTTTTGGTCATCACCTTGTCGATGGTGGCCGTCTCATCATGGCCGATGATGTCCTTGGAGGTGACGATCCCGATCAGACGCATCTGCTCGTCTACGACGGGAAACCGGGTATCCTGATACAGCTCGGTGTATTGATGCCATTTGGCGACGGTGTCGGACGTCAGCAGCACAGGTGTCTCCGCCAGCGGCTTCAACACGTCCTCGACCATCACGATTTCCTTTTTGATCAGGCGGTCGTATATCGCCCGGTTGATCATCGAAGCCACGGTAAAGGAGTCGTAGCTGGAAGAGATGATCGGGAGCGCGAGGCGATCCGCCAGCTGCTTCATCTCGTCGCTGGTGTCAAATCCCCCTGTGATCAGAACCGCAGCGCCCTGCTGCAAGGCGATCTTGTGCGCCTGGTAGCGGTTCCCCACGATCAGCAGGCTCCCGGCGTCGATGTAGCGCATCATCGCTTCCAGCTGCATGGCGCCGATGACGAATTTATTCAATGTCTTATGTAATCCTTCCCTTCCCCCCAGCACGTGGCCATCGACGATGTTGACCACTTCGGCGAAGGTAAGCCGCTCTATGTTTTCCTTTTGTTTTTTCTCGATACGGACCGTTCCTACACGCTCGATCGTGCTCACGTATCCTTGCGTTTCCGCTTCCTTGATCGCGCGGTACGCGGTCCCCTCGCTTACATCCAGGTCCTTGGCGATTTGCCGCACGGAAATCTTCGAACCGATCGGAAGGCGATCAATATGCTGTAAAATTTGTTCATGCTTGGTTGCCATTTACGCCTCCATCCCCCCTCTTCATGCATCCGGTCCTGCTGCGATGCTCTCCTTCGATCAATATACCCGAAGGAGGAGCAAAAAAAAAGGGTAGCTTTTATAGCTACTCCGACAGAAAGTATATCATTAAGGGGGTTTTCATCGTGCTTTTATCATACCCCCGAAATATTACAGGAAGATTACAATGGAGTTACATTATCATTTCAGTTTTTCAACCCAGCCATAGTGCGAGAAGACCCTGCACCAATCCGATCATGCCCCCCAGGATAAAACCTAGCAGCGTAATCATACGAAACTCTTTGCCGGATATGCCGATAACCATCTCTTCGATCCGCTCCATCGGAAATCCTTCTACCTGCCGTGTCACAATATCGCGGACAGAAATTTTGCTGACGATCCGCTCCACATTGCTCTCCAGCCTTTGCACCATCCAGCCGGACAATCGCGGAATCGTTTTGGTCAAAATGGTCTCGCGGAACGGGGCCGTCAACCGGGAAAGCGGTTCGTCGATAAAACGCAGGCTCTGGGCTTCCATTCTGGAAAAAAGGGCATGTGCCCAATCGTCGACCTGATCCCGTCCGACCCATTCCACCAGTTCCCCGACTTTTTTCTCCAGGAGCTTGTCCGCTTCCAGCTTCAAGAATTGCTGCACGCGCTGGGCAAGCTCCGGGCTTTGCAGCCATTCATCCAGGCGGGGCAAAATCTTGTTGATGATCTTGTCATCGCCAAGAAACATCCCGACCAGGCCGCCGAACATGCCGCCTCCGCCGCCCAAAAGACCGCGAATCATCTCCTGCAAAGTATGTTGCCCCTCCGATGTGTGCAGATAGCCGCGAAGACGCGACAAAAGCATCTGGCTGGCAGCGGCCGTCGCTGCTTCCACGCGCTCCACTCCGGCCGGTGACAGAAGCTCTCGCAAGGATCGATCTTCATAGTGGCGCAATGTCCGCTCTACGAAACTGTTCCAGTGGAGCAAAACCGGCGTGCGAACGGAATCGCTCCACTTCCCTTCTTCATCAAAAACCTGTGAGACAGTGGCCTGCAGGATTTGGCGCAGATTGCGCTCTTCGGACATCCACTCTGCAGCGAAGCCCTCCAGCCAGCTCCTGAGGTTGTTCTCCAGGCCTCCCTGGGCAATCGCCCGTTTGATCCCCTCGGTCGTCAAAAGATGATCCTCTACCAACCTGCCCATTTGTATCGCGATGTCATCTCTGCGGCTGGGTATGAGTCCGGGCGTGAAAGGAACGCGCCAACGCCCGATATACCAAGGCCGCAAGGGGCGGAAAAGCATGCGAATCGCCAGCTCGTTCGTCACTCCGCCGATTGCGGATCCGACTGCAATGTTCACTAGTAATAACCAACTGTTCATAAATCCTAATAACCTCTCTTCTCTGCATGGCACCAAACCATTTGGCTGCTCATACCATAGACTAACTTCATGCCTGATGGGAAGGGGATAATCATGTCGTACCTACCAACCGTCGTGCAAGCAATCGAGCCAAAATCAGAAGTTGACCTATACCTGCCCCAGGCGCATATGCGCAAATGGAACCTGCAACCGTCCACACTAAATGTCCAATTCGGGAACAAAACGGTTCGCGCCCGCGTAAGCCGCATGGAACGCAACAGCCGAACATGGATCCGACCATCCTTGGCGCAAGCGTTGCATCTGCCTACGGGAGTCCCGTTGCTGGTGGATTACCAGGCGAACCAGCAGTCTCTTGTTTTTGGCCCCTATCTCGGTATCCTGGTATCCGCGTACCATCTCCAATACCCGCTCGCGCCTTTCGGTCCGCTCTCTCATTTTTTCAATGAAGTGGCAGACAGCTGTCGGAAGCGCGGGGGCGTGATTTGTGCCTTTCGACCGCAGGACGTCAATTGGGATGCGGGGATTGTCCGCGGACTGGTTCGCAAAGGCGGTTCCTGGAGACAGCGGGTGCTGCCGCTTCCCCAATGCATCTACAATCGTCTCGTCTCGCGCCAACGGGAACGAAGCGAAGCGATGAGTGCCTGGATCCAGCGCTGCAAGGAAGCCAACATTCCATTCTTCAATGAAAGATTTTTAAACAAATGGCACGTCCACTCAGCTTTGGAAAAGCAAGAAGCCGCTGCTCCCCACCTGCCAGGCATGCTCCGCTATGAGAAACAGGATGATCTACAAGAAATGATCACCCGCTATCACACCGTCTATGCCAAGCCTGCCAATGGCAGCATGGGCCGCGGAATCATCCGTCTGCACCGCAAGCAAAACGGCTATCAAGCAGCCAGTCCCGGCGGATTGAACAAACATTTTTCCAGTATTTCTGGACTGCACAAATATCTCAGCAAACGAACAAAAGGCAAACCTTATCTGCTGCAGCAAGGTTTACCCCTGATCGGCATTCAGGGCCGACCGGCTGATTTTCGCGTACTGGTGCAAAAAGACCGCAAAGGAGAATGGTCTGTCACCTCGCTAGTTGCCCGCCTTGGACAAAACCGAATTGTCTCCAACGTCTCGCGCGGCGGCTCGATGATGTCTCCAGCCCATGCGCTGCGTTTGTGTGGACCTTGGGCGAGTTCGCACCGCCCCACGCCGCAAACATTGAAACAAGTCGCATTGAAGCTTTCCCGATTGCTGGAAGAAGCTCTTCCCGGCCACTATGCCGAATTCGGTGTCGACCTCGGGGTAGATGTGCGAGGACAGGTATGGCTGCTCGAAGTCAACAGCAAACCATCCAAGACGGCCAATTCCATCCCGATGCCAGACGGCGCAGAAGCACCCCCGCGTCGGGCGAGGCCATCCGCCGTACGCATGTTTGAATACGCCTCGTATATCAGCGGCTTTCCGCGTCCAAAGCCCAACAGAAAAACCGTTAGCAAGAAAACAAGACGAAGGTGACACCCATGGCAGCTAAGAAAAGCTTGGGCATCATGACCCGTTGTCAAGGCTCCCATTTTGTCGATAAGGGCTATTATAAAAAGCTGACTCTTTTTGGACGAAAGCACGGCATTCGCGTCTTTGTTTTTTCTCCGCGCAGAGTCGATTTTGCCACTCGAACGGTCAGCGGCTATGAATATCGGGGAGGGGTCTGGCAAAGCGGCACCTTTCCCTTGCCTGCGTTCATCTATGACCGATGCTTTATCGGCCCATCTTACCGCCACTATAAACCATTTGTCGAAAAGTTGCAAAACGACCCTGCCATTACATTTTTGGGGTACGGTCTGTCCGGCAAATGGCAGGTGCAGCAGATCCTCGCAAGATCGCCCAAGATCGCTCCCTTCCTCCCTCCGACGCAGATTTTTTCGCTGGCCCATCTGCAGGAAACCCTTGGCGCGCATGGCTCAGCGATCATCAAGCCAGTCGCTGGCACACACGGGGTCGGCGTCGTGCGAATCAGCCAAAAAAATGACGGCTTTGAGCTGAAAGGAAGGAACCGGGGGAATCAGCCCTTTTACCGCTTCTTCAAGCACTGGGGAGGAGTGAAGCTCTTCCTCTCCTCTTTTACAGCAGGACGCAAATTTCTGGTCCAACCGTATCTGAAGCTCCATACACCAGAGGGTATCCCATTCGATGTTCGCGTCCTCGTCCAAAAAAACGGCCATGGCGAATGGGAGGTAACCGGCAAGGCTGTGCGGCTGGGAGACCCGCGCAGCATTACATCCAACCTGCACGGTGGGGGAAAAGCCGTCCCACTCTCTCCCTTTCTCGCTCGTACCTACAAGCCGGCCATGCAGGAACGTATCGAACAGCAGGTAAACCAGTTGGCAGTCGAGTTGCCCATTTTTTTGGAGCAGTCCCACGGCAGATTGGTAGAACTGGGAATTGATATCGGCATCGATACCTCCGGCCATGTCTGGGTCATTGAAGTCAACAGCAGACCAGGGCGCAATGTATTCAACCTGATAAACGATCCGGTCGCCAAGAGGCACTCGATCACTCAACCGGTACGATACGCCAACTATCTCATGAAGAGCGTGTAGGAGGTAACAAAGCATGGAAATAACCAGAGTGCGGCTACGCTTCCTTACCCATCCTCATGTCTGCGGGATCATCCTGCCGATTCATCTCTGCCAAAAGCTCCAGCTTCGGCCCCGTCAAAAAATCACGGTCATGCTGGGGAAAAAGGAAGTCGTAGCCACAGTCCTGCAAGACAGGAGAAATCCTGACAGCTCCATCGTCAAGGTAACCAGCCTGCTGAGATCCGAGCTGGGCATTCCCCATGGGGGATTGATCAATCTGAAGCGCGAAGGCGAGGTCCTGCGCCTGGGTCCCGCCATCGGCATCGTCACCACCGGTATCCGCCGCGATCCCCGTCAACCTATCGGACAGCGCACCTCATTTTTTCACAAGCTGCTGCTGGCTCAAGAAGGCAAGGGGGTCTTCTACTTCATCTTCTCTCCGCACGATGTCGACTGGCACAACCATACCGTCTCTGCCTGGTTTCTGCGCAAAAACAGCAAAGGCAGCTTTGTCTGGCGGAGGTTGACGACGGCCATGCCCGATGTAGTCTACGACAGAATCCCGTCCAGATCTGCAGAAAAGCATGAAGCTGTACAGGAATTTAAATACAAGCTGGCCAGTTATCCGCACTTGCCGGTGTTCAACCAAGGCTTTTTCAACAAGTGGAGTGTTCACCAGTTGCTGTACCCCAACCCGGATGTAAACGAACACATACCAGAGACGTATACCGCGCCATCACTGCAAACGGTGCGGAATCTGTTGAGGAAATACCCGATCGTCTATCTGAAACCCAAAAATGGAAGCCTCGGATACGGCATCGTCAAAGTCGTGCGGCAGCCGGGAAAAGGATACGAAGCTTCCTATCACACGGGAAACGGCAATGTAAAACGCCACTTCACCAAACTGGCGTCTCTCTATCAGCATGTGTTTCGTACGCGGCGAATCCGCAATTACCTCGCCCAGCAAGGAATTCCGCTGATGACCTTCCATGGACGTCCATTTGATTTTCGGGTGCATCTGCACAAAAACCAGTTGAATGAATGGGTCGTCTCCTGCACGGCAGCAAAAGTGGCAGGATCAGGCAGCGTCACCACGCATGTGCGGACGGGCGGAACCGTCATTCCGGGCGATGAGCTGCTCTCCCATCTCTTTGGCAGACAGAAGGCCATCATCACGGAGCGGATCAAGCAAGCCTCGATTCGCCTGGCCACCGCGATAGAACAGGCAAAAGGAACCGACCTGGGTGAGCTGGGATTGGATATGGGAATTGACACACGCGGTCATGTCTGGATGTTTGAAGCCAACTCCAAACCGGGCCGTTCCATCTTCAAGCACGCCCGACTAAAGCATGCCGATCAGGAATCGCGCAGACTCCTCGTCGACTACAGCTGCTATCTGGCTAACTTTTGATCGATGTCAGACATCGTTTTTTTCAGGAAGGAGGAACACCCATGCCTCAATTGCGCTCCGGGTGGCTGACCGTCCTCCCCAGCGGCAAATGGTATATCCAGCTTCCGCGACAAGCTAAGCTAAAGCTTGGACGAAAACCGCTGACTGCCAGTCTGGGACCCTTCTCGCAACCAAAAAGGCTCTACTCAGGCCTTCCCAGTCAACAGCCTGGGCGCTTCCGCACGCGGATCAACTGGAAGATGAGCAGCAACACATTGCGCATCGGGCCAATCCTGGGCATTCTGACGGTCGGGGACGGTGTTTCCTTCGTCGGGAACCGGGATAACTTCAAGGACATCTGTCTATCCGGAAAAAAATGGGGCGCCCTGGTATATGTCTTCACCCCTCATGGCATCAATTGGGAAAAAAAGAGAATCCGCGGCTTTCTGTACAACGACCGGGAGCAAATCTGGCAGCCGGTGATGATGCCCTTTCCCCATGTGGTCTACAATCGCATTCCGACACGCAAGGCAGAACGACAGCCCAAGGTGAGGAACACATTGGAAAAAATCGCCCAGCTAGCCAATGTCACCCTGTTTAACCGCCGCTTTTTTGACAAACAGGAGCTTTTCACGATTTTGGAGGAATTTCCGGACATCTGTCCCTACCTCCCTGATACGAAGAAGCTGGACTCTCCCGCCCGATTCCGCCACTTCTGTTCCGAGCATCAGTTTGTCTATCTCAAACCGGTGCGAGGCAAGGCGGGAGAGGGAATCATGCGGATTGAATATAAAAACAAGGCGTGGCGGGTACAGCGTCTGAAGGAGCAAAAAGCCATCACGCGCCGCTTCTCCAATCTGGACGATCTCTGGCGCTACGTCAGAGGACATGTGCGGCAGAAGCGATACATCATGCAGAAGGGAATCAGGCGTGCGCGCTATCAGGGCAAACCTTTTGACCTGCGAGTCCTTGTACAGAAAAACGGCGAAGGAGAGTGGGGCGTGACCGGTGTGGGAATTCGCAGGGCCGGCGCCCAGAGCATTACCACCCATGTGCCGCGCGGAGGGTCCATCCACTCGCTGGCAAGCGTCCTGCAAGCCCTGTTCCCGGATGATCCGAAAAAAATGGAAGCGACGATCCATCAGACTGCGCTGTCGATCGCGCGCGCCCTGCACCAGAAGAGCAAAGATCTGGCAGAGATGTCTATGGATCTGGGCCTTACAGAAGAAGGGAATATCTGGTTTTTCGAGGCCAATGCCAAGCCGGAAAAATTCGATGAGCCGACGATTCGGCGCCATTCCTTGTCCAATCTCATTCACTACGCCCAATATGTCTCCCGCTTGCAGGGCGGTCACGGGGCGCAGGCGGGATAGGGGGTGAAGCTATGAAACGAACATTCCGGCTCCTCCCTCCGCAGCTCTTGGCAGAATCGCAAGCAACGCTGGTCCGTTTTGTCCGACAAGAAGGAGATCGCCGCATTACGAAGCAAGCGATTGACTGGCTGGAGAAGCTGACGCCCAAGCACTTGCAGTCGCAGGAGACCCGATTGGTGCTGGCGATGCGCGGCAAGCAGGTGATTGGCCTGTTTGCCATCAGTCGATACGGACTGCATCATTCCCTTCTGGTCGTCGACAAAAGATACCGGCATCGCGGTATTGGCAAAGGCTTGACCCAATATGCATGCGCCCTTTTTCCCAAGCTGTATGTGCGTATTGCGCTGGATAATGAGGCGAGTCTTGCCCTGTTTCAGGGACTTGGTTTTGAACTCGTGAAAGCCTCGATCGGGCCCACAGGCAAACCCACTCTTTGGCTCGCTTTTGGAAAGTGGACTCCCGATGATTTGCAAAAACATGCCGGCTAATGGAACCGGCATGTTTATTACATTTGCCTGTCGGAATTTTCTTTCTATCCTTCCTCCATGCATTAGCTTGCAATCCTTGGTAAAAAGTAATGACAGGAGGTGGTCAATCATGACCTTTCAATCAAACAACATGATGCAATCCAGCTTTCCACAATCCGCTCAATCCATGTTCCAGCCTGGTTTTGCGGGAACCAATTCCCAGGAGGTGCGGTACCAAAACCAAACCGGGTTTTCCCAGGCTTCTGCCGCACCTACATACGGCGCTTTTTCCTATGGCGGGAACACAGGCAACGCTTCGGCTCAGTCGATGTTCCAACCGGGCTTCGCGGGAAC
This sequence comes from Brevibacillus panacihumi, assembly GCF_003710985.1. Taxonomy (GTDB): domain Bacteria; phylum Bacillota; class Bacilli; order Brevibacillales; family Brevibacillaceae; genus Brevibacillus; species Brevibacillus panacihumi. The sequence continues at coordinate 17,562 of NZ_RHHT01000080.1, read as the reverse complement.
CAATGCACAAGAAGTGCAGTACCAAAACCAAACCGGGTTCTCCCAAGCTTCTGCAGCCCCCGCATTTGGCGGTTTCTCCTCTGGCGGGATCGCGGGCAACGCTTCGGCTCAATCGATGTTCCAACCAGGCTTTGCGGGAACCAATGCACAAGAGGTAAGACAGCTTAATCAAAGCTTCTCCCAACAGCCTTTTGGCGGCTTTACTCAGTCGCAAGCATCCTACCAGCCATCCTTTGGTGCACAATCGATTTTCTCCCCCGGATTTGCGGGGACTAATGTAAATGAAGTTCAAGCCCGCAATAGCAGCTACAATGCGCTCAGCAACAACCTGGGTTCATTCCCGCAGGCAAGCATGTCCTCGCAGGGGCAACTCTTCGGCGGCGGCGCAAACAGCGTATTCTCTCCTGGCTTCGCAGGAACGAATACACAGGAAGTACGTCAGCAAAACCAAAACAGTGCTGCTTTTGCCAACACCAGCTTCCAACAACAGCCACAGGCTCAGCTGCAACAACAAGCCTTCTACGGCGGATACCCGCAACAAACGCAAGCAACTGCAGGGCAACTAGGATTCGGCGCACAAGCTGTCTTCTCCCCGAACTTTGCCGGAACCAATGTCCAGGAAGTGCGCGCCTTGAATGCAGGACAAGCTGCACCGCATACCGGATCGATCTTCCCAGGCAGCTTCTAAACACCCTGCTGCGACTGGTTCAGCACAAAACAAAGAGGCCATTCCGCGGTCCCACGACCCGGAGCGGCCTCTTTTTTCCTGTATCATCCCGACTTTCTCGCCGTCTCAATGGCTTGATAAAAGTCATGGAGTGCCTGCAAACTTCTTTCATCAACCGTGAAGATCATATCCCCAAAGCGGTAGGCATCCTGCTCTGCAATCTTCCAGGCCGAAGCATCCTGCTGGAACTGCTCGTCTACACAGGCATCGGTTTTTTCCAGGCGTTCCCGCACATCCAGATGCTTCTTCCATTCTGGCTGAAAAGCTTCATGGACCTGTGCCAGCCTTTCGTCCTTGCGTGCAAGCCTGTACAAGGCAAGCTCCATTTGCAGCCAGCAGGTCGTATAGAAGTGAAATTCCAGAAAAAGGGTTTTGATAGCCTGGCGAAGCGAGGTGTCATCCTGGCTCATCCTGCATGGATTGGCGGCAGCCAACACCTCCGCTTTCCTTTCTTGGATCACGTCAAAATGGCTGACAGCGCCTCGGTAAAATTTCCGCACAATCTGGTACAGCATCTCTGCCGACCGGGGAGGCAGTCCTTGATAGCGATTCGGCACATCCCTCATGATTTGTCGCTCCTGTTCCTGTCCGTTTCCCATATTGTACAACAGGAGGGACTACGGTGACCGGACGAAATCAGTCTTTGGCATTTTTCCAATATTCATAAGCATGCACCGCAATTCCCTTGAAGGAGGAATGCACGCCCAGAGAGCGCGTCACCAGATCGAGCTGCCGCATCATCTCGGCCTTTCCTTCTTCGTAAAAGGTGACGTAATTTGCTTCGCGGCTCTCCTTCATTTCGACGGCGACGATGAGATCCTTGCCGATGCTTTCCGCATATCTGATCTCGCTGTCGACCAGGCTCAGGATGCCTCCTTCCCCTTCGGCTTGATCGCGAAAAGCCATCATTGTCGTATGATCCAGCTGGCTGATCATCCAGTGGCTGAACGGCAGCTCCGGCTGACCTGGTGTAGGCGAGTTGTCCAGCCACGCGGCCAGATCCACACTGGTTTTCAACCCCGGGCTTTTCCCAGCCTCAGCGACGAAGGCTTGCATATTTTCCATCCATTGGCGGAGCAGTCCTTCTTTATCCGTATGCCATACGGGCATGACATACGGCTCGATGTCGAGGTGAACGCCCGCCCACTTTTCTTCCTCGGATGCAGCCTCGTTGTAGCTCTTCACCCACTGCACCAGCTTGAGGATCTTGCTGCGGCTCTCCTCCAGCGCCCAGATCGGATGGCCGCCCATCGCGTGCACCTCGATCCCCACTGCACGGACTTCCCGATTGAATCGTTGGTACTCCTGAAAAGGCAGATTCATATCGATGCGAATGTACAGGAGATTTACGCCTTTCTCCTGTGCAAATGCGAGAATTTCCTCTCTCTCCGTCAGCAGGGTTTCCGCTCGCCAGATATAGGTGCCGATATAGGGAGAAGGCTTTTTCGCAGGCGTTGCCCGTTCTGAGGAAAGCTCCTTCCAGTAGCGGTAGTCGTGTATCGCCACTCCCTTGAAGGACGCATGCTGGTTCAGATTTTGCGACAGCAGGTCCAGCTGCTTTTGCATTTCAGCCGTTCCCTCTTCTGCAAAAGTCGTGTGGTCCTCGTCACCCTCTTTCAGATTGACGGCGACCAGCAGATTTTTCCCCATGCGATCACCATCCTTCATCTCGGAGTCGATTTGCTCCAGGATACCGGCAGGACCCGCCACCTTGTCACGATAGGCCATGAGAACAAGCGTGTCAAAGTGTCTGATCATCCAGGAGGAAAGCGGCATATCGCTCCCTTCCCCGGATTTGATCTCATCGAGCCAGAAGGCGATTGCAGCGCTTGTCTCCAGGTCCGAATCTGCTTTGACAGCCTCTACAAACACCTGGATATTGGCTTTCCACTCGCGGATGACCTGTTCTTGATCCTGGTGCCACTCCGGCAGCAGGTACGGCTCAATATCGAGCTGAATCCCCTGAATGCGCTCATCTTCCTGCGCTTCCCGATTGTACTGCTTGACCCAATTCACGATTTTCAGCATACGATCCTGGTGGCTTTTCCATGCCCAGGCAGGATGTCCGGCAACCGCGTGCACCTTGATTCCGTGTGCGGATGCCTCGCGAATAAAGGAGCGGTAGTATTCGAATGGTCTGTTCATATCCATCCGCACATAGAGAATGTCGATATTGTTCTGTTTGGAAAAGGCGAGAATCTCCCGCTTTTCCTCCCCGATCTTATCCGCTTGCCAGATCCAGGTGGCTTTGCTTTTCTGCTCCGCAGAGGAAAAACCGAACAAAAAGCCGATCGTGAGGCAAAGGACGCTAAATGTAAGTTTCTTGGCTTTCATTCAGATCAGCTACTCCTCTCTTTGACTGACCTGCTTCCAGCTCTCATAGTCGTGGACAGCGCTTCCTCCGAAGGCCGGATGCCGGGACAAGGCCCGGTGCAACACAGCCAGTTGATTCGCCATCTCCTCTGTTCCACTCTCATGAAAGCTGACATGAGGACCTTCTCCGGAATTCAGGATATTGACTCCGACGATGACAGACCGCTGCTTTTGCTCATTCGCATCATCCACGATCCGCTGTACGATGCTCAGGATGCCGTTGGGACCGTCCGCATAGTTGCGATAGGCCATCAGCGTAATGCTGTCCAGACGCTGCAGCATCCAGTTGCTCAGCTTATCGGCATCTCCGGGGACCTGGACCGAATCGATCCAGAAAGGAAGGTCCGCGCTGACGAGCAAATCCGTATCCTTCTTGGTCTCCGCGACCAGGTACTCGATGTTCTCCATCCATTGCCGGACGATGTTCTCCCGATCCTGCTCCCACTCCGGCAGCAGATACGGCTCGATATCCACATGGATTCCCTGAAAGCGTTCGTTTTCTGGTGCTTGATTGTTGAACGCCTTGACCCATGCGATCAGGCTGGCGATACTCTCCTGATTGCGGGTGAAGACCCAATGGGGATCTCCGCTCAGCGCTTCGACGCCGATCCCGGCACGGCTGGCCAAGCCGATGAAGCTTCGGTAAGCCTGCGGTGGAATGTCGATTGGCTTGATCTGCAGGTAAATCCGGTTGATCTGGTGTTCGTTCGCAAATGCGACGATTTCTTCCGGCTGTGAGACGATCAGTTTGGCATTCCAGATCCATGTTGCTCTGGTCAACGGGGGGCTCTGATTTATCATCAGCAGGGTCAGGGTCAGTGACAGCAAGCAAAGCAGCAGCGGCAGCCAGATCCTTTTGTGGCGCTGAAACCATTTTCCCAGCCCGTTCCGGATCATGATTGCCAGGTCTGCTTTCCTTTCTGCCTGTAATTTTCCTTGATCACCTGCCGCTCCCTGGCAATCGCCAATGCCTGGCTCGGCACATGATCCGTAATCGTCGAGCCTGCCGCCACGTAAGCACCTGCCCCAATCGTCACTGGCGCGATCAGATTGACGTTGCAGCCGATAAAGGAATGGTCTTCGATCGTCGTCTTCTGCTTGGTCGCGCCATCATAGTTCACGGAAATCGTCCCGCAGCCGATATTGACGTGGCTGCCGATCTCACTGTCTCCCAAATACGAGAGATGCGAGACCTTGGAGTGCTCTCCCAGCTTCGTTTTTTTCAACTCGACGAAATCGCCTACTTTCGCTCCTCTGCCGACCTCGGAGCCTGGGCGGATGTATGCATACGGGCCAATTACAGCCTTGGCGCGGATGACACTGCCCGATACGGTAGAAAGCGACAGACTCACCTCATCCTCTATCAGGCAGTCTTGCACGTGGGCATGAGGGCCGATTCGGCTGCCCGCGCCAATATATGTTCTGCCGCACAAAAAACTGCCGGGGTAAATCACGGTGTCTTGTCCTATTTCCACGTCTGCTTCGATGTACGTGTTGGCCGGGTCGATGATTGTGACGCCGTTTCTCATATGGCGCTCGTGGATTCTTCTGCGCAGCAGGCTTTCGATATGGGCAAGCTGTACGCGGTCATTCACTCCTGCGCCTTCTTCGGGATCTTCGCACACGTAGGCGGATACCGCGTTTCCCTGCTCTTGCAGGATGGCAATCACATCCGGGAGGTAATACTCCCCTTGGGCATTCCCATTTTCCACCCTCCGCAAGCTTTGGTACAGCTTCCGGTTGTCGAAGCAAAAGATGCCCGTGCTGATTTCGCATACCTTTTTCTGCCCCAATGTAGCGTCCTTTTCTTCGACGATTCTTCTCACGTCGCCGTCTTCGTCGCGGATGATCCGGCCATAGCCGGTCGGATTGGCGACGATGGTAGTCAGCACGGTAGCAGCCGATTGCTTCCCCCTGTGATGCTCAATCAATTTTTCCAATGTTTCCCTGCGCACAAGCGGGGTATCCCCGTTCAGCACAATCGTCACCCCATCCTGCTCCTGCAGGATCGGCGCGCTCATCAATACTGCGTGGGCCGTGCCAAGCTGAGCTTCTTGATGCACGAATTCGACGCGTTCTCCCAGCAGCTTTTTCACATCGTCTGCGCCGTGACCGACGACAACGACCAGATGCTTGAGGGAGAGACCCTCCAATTGATCGACGATATGCTCGATCATCGGTTTGCCGCATACGGGGTGGACGACCTTGTGCAGCTTTGATTTCATTCGCGTTCCTTTGCCAGCAGCCAATACGACAGCGTGGACACTCATCCGATCGCCTCCTGTTGTGTTCGATTGCTGCGAGTGACCGCCCCCGTCCCTTTTTCCCGAGCCGGAAAGTACGGCTTCAACTCATCAGTCAATCTGTCTATGATCATGCGAGAGTTGATTTCTTTCGTCTGATTGCCAAGCTTGCAAGCCTGCAGCATGATGCGCAGCAGGGTATCCTGATTCAGATTTGGCTCCAAACTGCTCATGTGGCGTCCCTCCTCGCTTTCACAGGTATTCTTGCAAATCTGTCCTCACTCGACTGTGACGCTTTTGGCCAGGTTGCGCGGCCGATCGACGTCATTGCCGAGCGAGACCGACGTGTAATACGCGATCAGCTGCAAGGGAATGACGCAAAGCACCGGAGCCAGAAGCGGATGGGTCGCGGGGATCAGGCATACCTCGTCTGCCGAACGGTGCAATTCCACATTGTTTTCCAATGCGACACCCAGCACGACGGCTCCGCGCGCTTTTACCTCCGTGATATTGCTGACCATCTTTTCATGCAGATGCGGCTGGGTGGACAGCGCGATCACGCGTGTTCCCTCCTCGATCAGCGCCAGTGTCCCATGCTTCAGCTCTCCTGCCGGATAGGCCTCCGAATGGATGTAGGAGATCTCCTTCAGCTTCAGAGACCCCTCCAGAGAGACGGCGTAATCCAGCCCTCGGCCGAGGAAGAACATCTGGCTCTCCTCCTTGATGGAGGTGGCGAATTGCCGGATATCATCGGCATGGGCGAGAATCTTTTCCACCTGATCGGGCAGCTTCTGGAGACCCCGCACCAGCGCCGCACAATCCGCTGCCTCCATGCTTCTCTTCTCCTGGGCGAAGTAGAGGCCCAGCAGATAAAAGGCAATGAGCTGAGACGTGTAGGCTTTGGTAGAGGCGACCGCGATTTCCGGTCCTGCCTTGGTCGTCATCACATGGTCAGCCTCGCGTGCGATGGAGCTGCCGACGACATTGGTGATCGCCAGTACGCTGCTGCCATTGCGCTTGGCTTCGCGCATTGCGGCCAATGTATCTGCGGTTTCGCCGGATTGGCTGACCGCAATGGTTAGTGTCTTCTGGTTGAACAGCGGTTTGCGGTAGCGAAACTCCGAGGCGACATCTACTTCTACCGGGATTTGGGCGAGCTCCTCGATCACATGCTTGCCGATCATGCCTGCGTGATAGGCGGTGCCGCATGCCACAATATATATTTTTTCAATCTCTTCCACAGTCTCCGGGGATAGGTCCAGCTCGGGAAGCTTGACCATTTGCCGGTCTTCATCGATGCGGCCAGCCATCGTCTGACGAAGAGAACGCGGCTGTTCATGGATTTCCTTGAGCATGTAGTGGTCAAATCCGTCCTTTTCAGCCTGCTCCTTGTCCCATGTGATCCGCACCTGCTCCCGTTCGATCGGCTGCAGCGTCTCGAGATCGTACAGCTCCAGGGAATCCGGGGTCAATACGGCCATATCGCCGTCCTCCATGACATAGACATCCCGCGTGTGCTCGAGAATGGCAGGGATGTCGGAGCCAATAAACTTCTCATCCACGCCCACGCCGATAATCAAAGGACTGGCATAGCGGACAGCGATCAGTTTGTCCGGCTCTTCTTCACTCATGACCGCCAGCGCGTAGGCCCCGCGCAGTCTTGCCGCGACCTGCTGAACGGTTCGAAGGAGATCGCCTTGATCATGCTTCGCAAGCAGGTGGGCGATGACTTCTGTATCCGTCTCGGAAGTGAAGGCGACCCCTTCCTGTATGAGCTCCTGCCTGATTTCCTGTTCGTTTTCGATAATTCCGTTGTGAACAATCGCGAACTTGCCGCGCTCATCTGTATGAGGATGAGAGTTGGCATCCGAAGGGCGTCCATGTGTCGCCCATCTCGTGTGACCAATGCCGATCGAGCCGTGAAGACGGGTATGCCGCACCTGGCCTTCCAGGATGTCGATTCGCCCTTTCGCTTTGCGAATCGCGATCTTTGTTCCGTCGCTCACGGCGATTCCGGCTGAATCATAGCCGCGGTATTCCAGCTTGCGCAGTCCGTCGATCAAAATAGGCTGCGCTTCTCTTTTGCCGATGTATCCCATGATTCCACACATGGTCCTTCCTCCTTCACGTTCATACGTTGATGTAGGGCAGCCTGGCCCGCCTTACGCGAGCAGGCTGACGACTTCCTTTTTCTGCGGGATCGAAACAGCCATCCCGATCTTGTAGATATGGGAACCCTCCACACCTTCGAAGGCATTGCGCGTATCGATGACGGCGACGCCCAAATCAGCCAGCTCCCGGTAGTCGAAGCTGCCGTGATTGGTGATCAGCACCATGCAGTCGTAAGTGCGGAACCGCTCCAGATCATAGGCGATGGAATGAACCGATTCTCCCGCTTTATTGACAAAATGTTTGGCGTACGGATCGTAGTAGTCCACGCTTGCCCCGTTCTTTTTAAACAATTCATAGATCTCCAGTCCCGGCGATTCTCGCAGATCGTCCACATCCGGCTTGTACGCCATGCCGAGAATGAGGATTTTGGAGCTGTTGATCGATTTGGCATAAAGATTCAGGACCTGCACCGTCTTGTGAAGAACGTAGTCCGGCATGCTGTCGTTAATGGATTGCGCAATATCAATAAACTTGCTGTGAAAACGAAAGCCTTTTGCCTTCCATGACAGATACATCGGGTCGAGCGGAATGCAATGGCCTCCGATGCCAGGTCCCGGATAAAACGGCATGTAGCCAAAAGGCTTGGTCGAAGCCGCCTTTATCACTTCCCAGACATTGATGCCCATCTTGTCGCACATCAAGGCCATCTCATTCATAAAGGCGATATTGACGCTGCGGAAGGTGTTCTCCAACAGCTTCGACATTTCTGCCACTTTCGGCGAAGAGACGGGAATGACCGCTTGTACGAGATTTCCGTATAGCGCCATCCCCAGATCGATGCATCTTTGGGTGGTTCCCCCGATCACCTTGGGCGTGTTGTAGGTGTTGAATTTCCGGTTGCCTGGGTCTACCCGCTCCGGAGAATAGCAGAGGAAGAAATCCACCCCTGCCTGATAGCCCAATTTCTCGATCTCCCACTGAATCAGCTCTTCAGTCGTGCCCGGATAGGTGGTGCTTTCGAGCGTAATCAGCATCCCCTGCTTCATATGGATCTTCAATTGGCTTACGACATGCGTAATGTAGGAGGTGTCCGGATCCTGATTCGGACTCAGCGGTGTAGGGACGCAGATGCTGATCGCATCCAGCTCCGCAATGGCAGCGTAGTCTGTCGTCGGAAAAAAACGACCTGTAGCGAGGCATTCCTGCAACGTCTCATCCGAAATATCCTGGACGTAGGAGACGCCAGCCTTTAAGCTCTCGACTTTTCTCGGGTCCAAATCAATCCCGACGACGGCGTATCCGCCTTTTATCGTTTCCACGGCAAGGGGCAGACCGACGTAGCCAAGCCCGATCACCCCTACTCTAGCAGTCTTATCCGCCAATTTTTGCTGCAGTTCCTCGAATCTCCCCATACTCGTCTCTCCCCTTTTATGGTCTCTTTATGAAATGAGCCGCTTCACGCGTGCCGCCAGCTCTACAGGTGAAAAAGGCTTGGTGATGTAGTCGGAAGCACCGAGAGCGAATGATTTTTTTACATCTTCCTCCAGCTTCTTGTCCGTCAGAACGACGATCTTGCTCGCTGGTCCTGTCTGCTGCTGCTTGATTCTCTCCATCAGTTGATAACCGTCCATGATCGGCAGGTTGAGATCGGTGATGACCAAATCCGGGAACAGCTCCTGGTATTTTTGCACCCCATCCATGCCATCCTGGGCGATCGTTACGTGGTAGCCTTTTTGCTGCAGGAATATTTGCAGGAACTCGTTAACCGTCTCGTCGTGGTTGACCAGCAGGATGCTGCCCGCCGTTTCCTCTCTGCCATCCAGGCGGTGAAAAAACAGCTTGATCTCCCCATAGCCCGCCAGCTCCATGACCTCCTGAATCATTCGCTGCAGGACGTAGCTTGTCGCCTGTTTGGATTCGGAAAAGCTGGCGATCAATAGACTGCCTGCCAGAAGCCCGCGTTCCTGCAGGACATCCTTGACCTGCAGAGAAAAAAAGTGAGTCTCGCTGCGGTTTTGCCCCTCCAGATAGACTGCCAGCAGGCGGGTGTTTTTGTCATAGGAGATTTGCATGTGCAAGCCCGTGCTTTTTTGTTGGAGAGCCTCCTCGATGTAGCTGACCGATGTCGGGCTAAGCTGCTTGCATGCAGCGAGTATGATGCCGCAAGAGTTGTGTTCTGACCTGGACGCTTGCAGAAATTGATGAAATGCAGGGACTAGACTGTTCATCCTCTTACCTCCAGACTGGAAATCGTTTTCTTTTCCTCAGCTTTCCAGCTCGTTCGGGTCATCGTGCCCCACGAGTTGTTGTTGCGCATATATTCGATGTGACCCAAAAACCGCCAGATGACACCGATTTGACGGTAGCCGAAAAACATCAGAATGGTATAGAAAAGCATTTTGACGGTATCCTGAAAACGCGGATAGCGGCGAAATGCGATTTCCTCCAGCAGCAGCGCGCCAATCCCCAAGAGAAACCCATAGAGAATGTTGAGGGCGCCATAGATCAGCAGGATATTGGCCTGCGTCATGTCCATCAGCACGTAGCCGATCAATGCCAACAGTCCTGTGATTCGAAAATATGGATTCAAGGTCTCAAACAAAATGTTGTACGGCAAGGTGACCAGACCGAATATTTTGTATTTAGGGCGAAAAACCATGTACCGCCCGTATTCGATCATGTTTTTCAAGTTTCCGCGTCCCCATCTGCGGCGCTGGCTCCCCAGTATTTTCCACGTGTCTGGCGCTTGCGTCCAGCAGACTGCGTCGGGACAGAAAGCGACGCGATACGGAAGCTTGTTCTCCAGCATGTATTTGTGCAGCTTGATGATGATGTTCATATCCTCGCCGGGATAGCCGCCGCGATAACCGCCCACCTTGATCACATAATCCTTGCGAAAGACACCGAAGGCGCCGGAGACGATAATCAAGCCGTTGATCGCACTCCAGCCGATCCGCCCTCCCAGGAAGGCCTTGAGGTATTCGATCGACTGAAGCATCGGCAAAAGCTTATTCGGCAGGCGAATCTCGCTGACAATGCCATCCTCGATCTTGCAGCCGTTGGCGATGCGGATATCGCCGCCAATCGCCACGGTCTCCTCCGGATTCTCCATGTAGACGCGGGCAATGCGGATCAAGGCGTCCTTTTCCAGCAATGAATCGGCGTCGATCGAAGCGATCAGCGGGTAGTGGGAAAGGTTGATTCCCGCGTTGAGCGAATCCGCCTTTCCTCCGTTGTCCTTGTCGATCAGATACAGATGAGGATAGGCCGGGTTGTAGTAGACACCGCGAACCTTCCCCGTATTCAGCACAGGCCGGACGGCAGCATGATGGGAGAGCTGCAGGTTGAACTCATTGATCAGCACGTTGAGCGTCTCGTCCCCAGAACCGTCATTGATGACAATCACTTCATACTCCGGGTAGTTGAGCGACAACAGCGACCGGACGTTCTCGATGATAGTCAGCTCCTCGTTGTACGCGGGAACCAGGATCGAGATCGGCGGCACATGCGGCGAGCCGGACAGGGCCTGATACCTGGAGTACAGGGAACTTTTGAGAATCCCCATGATGCTCTTGAAGGAGAACATCATGATGAATAAATACAGCGAGTTGATGACGAAGACGTAATAGATGGCAAACATCCCGTAATATAGCAAGAAATCTCTCATCGCTTCCTCCCTCCTGCCTACTTTTCCAATGCATGGGCGGTATTGAGTGTTTTCCTGCTCCATTCTTGGTAAAAAAGCAGCTTTTGTTGGTGCGTGATCTGCTGCTCCAGATCGATGCTGGGAAATTTGCCCTTCTCCAGTTCCTTTTGGATGACCTGATTGGCCATCTCACGGATGCAGCTGTCCCTCTCCTCCTCCAAGATCGAACAAAGTGCCCGGAAGCCATCCACCTGCAATTGAGCCAGGCTGTTCATGCTGTTGCGGGCGACCCACCAATGCGGATCCTTCACTGCACGCTTCAAAAGCGGAATGTAGGTGGACAATCCCAGCTCGCCGATCGCCTTCGCCACCACAGAGCTGATCTCCCAGTCAGGATGCGTCAAGAATAGGCTGACATTTCGCTTCGTCAGATAACGAATATCCCGGCACAACAGCTTTACCACCTTGATCCGGACCTCTTTGTCAGCCGAATTCACGAGTTGATCCAGGATCGAGCCCATGCCGGGCTGGACATGTGATGTCAGTCCAATCAGCCCGACTTTGACCAGATCGGCATCCTCCTCGCTCACCAAAGAGACAAACAAGGGGCCGGTATCGATCTGACTGTCGCTGAGTATATCGACGATCAGCGGCTGGCAGTTTTGGCGGTACGCCACCAGCAGCTTGACCATCTCGCGCAGATCTTTTTCCTGGCGCGCACATTTGGCCAAAGCGCGCGCGAAGATGAACATGCTGGCATCGTTATCGTCTTTTTTCATGAGCCGGATGATCCCCGGGACCGCTTGCTCCGCATGCATCATCCCGAGATTGTAGGCAGCGTCCACCCGCGACCATTTCCACCAGGAGTTCAGCCGCTTCAGATCCATCTCGACTAACCCCAGGTCTTCGCAGAGATCAAGCAATTTTTGGCGATGAATGCCTCTAAAGCGCTCCAGTAGGGAAATCAGCTTTTTTTGGATGATCCTTTTTTCGCTTCGCGTCAGGACTCCCGCTGGCGGCTTCAGACGCCCCTCTTCTTCCCCGTAGGCCTGGATATAGAAAAAATAGTCTTGGTATTTTTCCAGACAAACCCGCTCGCGTTTGTCAGCAGCGAGATGACGCAGCTTCAGGACAAACAGCACAAGCAGCCCCAGCACAGCCGCTCCGCAGAGGCCGTACAGCATGTACACGGCTATCGTCAGTGGTGTCTCCACATCCCCACCCCCATCCCCTCATGGTTTGGTCTCTTTTCGATTTGGTTCGGTCAATTCTTGAAACACCTGTTGAATCCGGGTGTAGCTCTGTTTTTTTCGTTCGTGATAATGTACTTCTTCCCATGGCTCCCACTTGTAGCGCGGCAGCTTCGTCAACGGATACGGCTTGTCCGACTCTACCGCAATCGGTGCCTGGGAAGCTGCTTGTCTTTCCACGGTCCAAGGGAAAATCCGAATGCCCTTCGTCGTCTCGGTGACAAAGGCAGCCCCTTCATCCCGATAACTCATCACCTGAAGGGAACTGGGGTCGGTAAAGCCGAGCAGCATCCACGGAATGCGCAGTTCTACGATCCTTCCTTTTGCCTCCCAGGCTGTCAATGAGTTGTAGTCAGGACGGCTGGCGTCTGTTGTTCCTCTGCGCAGCTTGCCTGCGACGACCTCTTCCATCGGGTAGTACGCTTTGCTGTCGGGCGGCTCCATCGCCATTCCCACAGCCAGCTTCCAAGGGACGAAAACACCGGAATTGTCCTGCATCGCTTCCTCCTTGACCGGCAGCATCCGATACCTTTTGCCGTACAATCGGGTATGAAAATCATAGTTCACAGCGATGAGAATCTCGCTTTCCTTCGCATCGCCGAGTCGAACCAGCGTTTCCAGTCCTTCATCCAAGGTCTGTCCGGATAGCTCGGGCGCTTTGCGATTCCCTCCCGGAAGCGTATCGAAGCCCAGATAGAGCGTCCGTGTCTGCGGATCAAAGTCCTCCGCAAGCTCGGCCAAGACGTAGAGATAAGCTTCATCATGTGTCACCCAGAGCTCTGAGAGGCCGGGCCTCGACATCTCCAGCCTTTGCTTTTGACCCTCGTCCAGCTTTTCCCAATCTGTCTTGTCGCCGTCGATCGTCAGCAATTCCTCCTTGCCCGGATGCATCCCGAGGACGCCGAACAGGGACTCGTTGGTCAGAACATTCAGCCAGAGCGAGCGCCTGTCCTCCGGAAGCTCGAATTTCATCGTATTCCAGGTCTTCTTGAACCACTCGTCCTGCCACACGAAGAGAATGCCTCCGGCGTATCCCTCCGCATGAATCTCGCGCATCAATTGAGCGTCGATCTCTCCCTGGCGCTCCTCGGTATGTCCGCCCTGGTCTCTTCCCAGCTCCCCCAGATGCGCATTGCCCCAGGAAGCCGGGACACCGAATTCCGTCACCATGATCGGCAGTCCGTCGTGGTGGGCTTTCAATTTCCGCAAATACGCCTTGTACGTATCGATCTCACCCTGGTCATTCTTGACCTGCTTCAAATCGGAATCATAGCGAAACAAGTCCGGATAGTAGGGGTAGACGTGATAGGACGCGAAATACCCTGCCTTCCAATGGATCGGCTCGATATGCGTCGGATCGACACTCACCATATCCTCGTGATAAATCGGCTCGCCTGGATGTTGGATGGGATCTGTCGTCACCCAATTGGTAAACGTCATCGGATGCTGCCATCCATATTGGCTTTCTTCCTCCGCGACCAGATCCACCATCTCCGCCAACCAGGACTCGAAGGGCGATGCCTGCGGCGTGGCGCGAAAATGCTTCCCCTGATAAGGTTCCGTCGCCTGATGAAGCTTGTTGGTTTTCTGGACCATGACAGGGTCCCATTCTGTACCGATGTGCCAGCCAATGAGGTAAGGACTTGCATTGGCCCGATACTTTCCGCTCGCCTTCCCCATTTTTTCCGGAAGGGTGACAGCCCCGTATACGGCTCCGACTGCATCCCGGATCTCTTGTTGAAACTGTTCATGAATTTCCGGCAGGAACGCGTCCTGCTTTTCGATCAGCAATTCCTCCGGGCTCCAGATTCCCTGCATCAGATAGAGCGGCTCCCCCTCCTTGCGTTGATTAAACGCGACCAAGGCCTCGTAAAAGGCTGGTGGATGGATCGTATAGATCCGGATGACATTCGCCCCCATCTCATCGATCATGGAGAACCAGCGCAAATAATCTTCCTTGGTGATGGGGAGTTCCCCCGGGAAGTGTCCAGGCAGCGATGCGCCCAGATTGATTCCTTTGGTAAAAAAGGGCTTCCAGGCTTGGTCCTGGTAGACTTCGATATACTCGCCATTCGTGCGGAATTTCGTCTGCACGCCTTTCGATATTTCCATGCTTTCTACACGATTGCCACTGCCATTCCACCAGAGAGAGGTGAAAACAGCCGCGATCATGACGGCCAAAGCGGCCCATTGCCCCCGACGTCTCCTGTGCTGTCCCAATCCTCTTCAACCTCCGTTGTGCTGTTGCCCGTTTCTGCCCAAATTGTATACGTAGAGAATCCACCCTCCCATAGCCTGAAATCACCATTCATACTTAATTCATATTTGTAATCGAATTTTAATATTTGATAGATAATGAATATAACGCCCTACTTTTTTTGGTACGAAGTCCTGCAACCTTGCCTGACGATCGCCCTAATGCCAGAAAGCTGGCAGGTCCATCTGTTGCATCCCGTATTTTCCGACTGCTGCGGAAAATTGGTAGGTTGCTCTCAATTGAAAAGAGGAAAAAAAGAGGCGTTTCCGAGTCTGAACGGCTCGAAAACGCCTCTTTCATCTTTCAATTTTCATGTCTGATCGTTATTGACTGTATAAAAGGGCCTGGGCAATCCCGATAAAATATTCCGACTCCCGGCGGATATGGTTTAACACCGTAATGGCAGTTGGATTATGCTTTAAGGCTTCGCTTTCCGTCCCTAATTGATTTAACAGCATGATAAACTGTTCACTTTCTCGCAATGCAAACTTTACCAGCTCCAGCACCTGCTCATAAAAGGCGGGTTGAAGATACGCTCCGCCCCTAACTGCTGTTTCAATATATTGAACAAATGTAGCCTGCGTACGTGACAGCTCCTGCTCCCATTCTTGCAGCGCCTGTACAAATTGCTGCTCCAAATTGGGCACGAGTGCGCGAATAACCTCTGTATGCTCCGCCTCCTGATGCTTCCAGAACTCTCCCTCATCCAAAATGCGCAGCGGCATTTGCTCTCCGTAATAAAATTGCATGTGTTTCCCCTCCCTGTTCTATCAGTAGGCTATGCACATGCGCCCAGGGAGGTTACCAAACGCAAAAAAACGATTCCGCAGCCATCGGGATGCGGAATCGTTTTTTGGGAATTACAATGTTTTCATGCCCGGCTTCCAGTTCGCAGGGCACAGACCGCCTGCCTGCAAGGCTTGCAGGACGCGGGAGGTTTCTTCTACACTGCGGCCTACGTTCATGTCTGTCACGACCTGGTAACGCAAGATTCCTTCCGGGTCAATGATGAACAAACCGCGATACGCTGCCCCTACCGTCTCGTCCAGAATACCATAGGCACGCGCTGTTTCCTTGTTGAAGTCGCTGGCAAGCGGGAAGTTGACCTCTCCGATCCCGTTCTGGTCGCGCGGAGTTTTGATCCAGGCGCGGTGTGTGTGCACACTGTCAGTGGAGACACCCAATACTTCGCAATCCAGATCGCGAAACTCTTCGATGCTGTCGCTAAAAGAGGTGACCTCTGTCGGGCAGACGAAAGTGAAGTCGAATGGCCAGAAGAACAAAATCAGCCATTTTCCTTTGTAGTCGTCCAGCTTCACCCGTTCTTCCAGAGTCTCCATGTTTTTCGTGGAAAGCAGGTTGAAATCGGGTGCTTTTTTCCCAACTTGCAATTGCACTTGCTCTGTCATCATATGAACTCTCTCCCTATTCATGTTGTCTGGTCTGGTTGCGTCAGGACTCGTTCTTCAGTCGTGCAAGAATTACTGTGCGCTTTCTTCCAAAGCAGCCAGCGCTTTTTTGATTCGGTTCGGGTTGAAGCCCAGGATTTGCTTTTCGCCAATCACAGTCAAAGGCACGGACATGATGCCCAGATTGTGCAGTTCTTGTGCGAATTCATCGGACTCGTCGATGTTGCGCTCCTCATAGGAGATGTTTTGCTCGTCCAGATAGGTTTTCAGTTGCTTGCAAAAATTGCAGTTGGTGCTGGAATATACGATTGCTTGTGCCATCATGTCTCTCTCCTTTTATCTGCCTGATTATTTGTATTGTGGAACTACTTTGGAACGCTTGTTGATGTATTTGTCGACAGCCATCGCCGCAATCGCGCCGTCTGCCGCGGCTACGACCGCCTGTTTGACAGGGGTTTTGCGGACTTCTCCGGCGCCGAAGACACCTGGAACGGAGGATTGCATGAATTCATCCAGAATCATGAAGCCCTCGTCATCGAGTGGAACTTGTCCATCCAGGAAATCAGTGCCAGGCTTGCTGCCTGAGAGGAATACAAAGACGCCATCAACATCCAGGACTTCTTCCTCGCCTTCTGCGGTGCGAATGCGGACACCCTCCACTTTCTTTTCACCTAGAATTTCCAGTGGGCGTGTACGGAACAGCAGCTCTGTTTTGGGTAACTCCGGCACTTCCTCCACACCCTGAAGGTCAGCGCGCGGCACCAGGAAGGTAATGCGATCCGCAAATTTGGTCAGTGCATGAGCCTCTTCCAGCGCTTCCTCGCTGTCACCGATGACGGCTACGTGCTTGCCCTCATAGAAGGCGCCGTCGCAAGTGGCACATGTACTTACCCCGCGACCCAACAGATCTTCTTCGCCCGGAAGCATCCGGTTGCGTCCTTTGGAGCCTGTCGCGACGATGATCGCTTTTGCCTCAAATGTCCCGTGGGCAGTGAAGACGCTTTTTTCTTCATCCTCCACGTCGACGGCTGTGATGGTCGTTTGGATGAATTCTGCGCCGAAGCTCTCCGCTTGGCGACGCATTTTATCGAGCAGTTCTTTACCGGACAGTTCACCCTCTACACCCGGGTAGTTGGCTATTTTATGCGTCAGGGCCAATGCACCTGTACCAGGCGCCTTATCGATGACCAAGGTCTTCAGATTTCCGCGCGCTGTATAGATTGCAGCCGATGCCCCTGCCGGACCGCCGCCGATGATGATGACGTCATACATGAAGGCCTCCCCTTTCTCTCTATCAGATTAAAATTATTATTAACTAGGAACATTTCTCATTTTACTAGATCATCGAATAAAGTCAATATCTTTTTATAATGATTTTAAATAGTAGTTGGTGGTCCTCCGGCTGCGGTGGCGAGGAGGAAAAAGGAGAAAACACTCAGGCGGGTTGGGATCTTTACTGGGGGTCATTCCTGGCCGCCTCCCACTCCAAAGGCGGAACCGCGGCCAAAAGCAGCCCGCTTCGAGGAAGTGATTCAGGGTGTAGAG
>NZ_RHHT01000008.1 GCF_003710985.1 Brevibacillus panacihumi | reverse complement strand
AATATTAGCTGGTTTCCTCCCTTCCACCACAGTCGGTCGCCCCCCTTATTTCGCAGTCAGAAACGCCTGCATCCACTTCTTGGCCGCATCTGCATTCCACTTGGACGAATTCGTGGAAATCCGGTACTCCAGCTTTTTGCCCGAATCCTCTGTTACCCACACAATGCTTTTATACGTCGTTTCTCGCATCGGCTGTTCCGAATAGATGGCTTCCTTCTGATCGACGACCACTTTCTCCGTTTTTCTTTCATCCTGATTCACATAGTAGACGGTATTGTCTTGTACACCTTCTATATTCGTGATCGCAACCCGAATCGTGTCCTCACCAGCAGCGTAATTGACCACGATCTGGATCAATTGATCCGTCCATTCCTGTGGCTTCTGCACATAATCCTGGTCAGTCGCTTCAGCCAGCTTATACAATTCTTCCTTGTCATAGTCACGCTTTACCTCATATTCCACGCTGCCGTTGGCAAACGCAAATCCATCCGGGAGGGCAGCAGGAATCGCGAATTGGGTTCCAAGCTTGTTCTGTAAATCCTCTAACTTGGCAAACTCAAACGGTTTTGCAATCGTGTGGACACTTTTCTTCGGGTTATTTTCCTTGATGTAGACAGCAGCAGCGGTACCAGGCTCCATCTGTTCCTCGATTTCGGACTCTCTTTGCATCAATGCCAGCATTGCCAAATCAGGTGCTTGTATGGTCGTATTTGGCGCCTGTGTCGCATCCTTTTCCTGATAAATGACCTCTCCCTGCTCATTCTTCAATTGCAGGTACTCGACAGCGGCGTACGCCGTAGTGACACTTGCCAATATTCCGATCGCAACGAGAAGACTGACTTTGTATTTCACAAAAAACCTCTCCTTTTGGGACTGTATTTTGTCCATGACTGCCTTTGTAACATCGATCTGCTGTGGAATTCGAGGATCGCTAAACAGGTCTTTGATGTCCTTATGTGAGTCGCGCTGATTCTGCATGCTTAGCTCCTCCCTTCTCCAGTGGGGAATACGCATGACGAAACTTTGCCGCTGTACGCTCGAATTTTTTGCGCAGACTAGCCGCATTCTTGTTCATGATCTGGGAAATCTCTTCATAGGTTTTTTCTTCAACCCCGCGCAGGATCAAGAGGGTACGCTCTTCGACCGAGAGCGCGCTCATTGCTACGTACACCGATTCACTGAAGTACACGTCCTCAATGTGGATATCAATATGCGACTCCCCTCTCTCGGCTTCCTGCAGGAAGGGAAGAAACCGGCTCCACTTCCTTTTTCGCAGCACATCCATACAGTGGTTATAGGCAATTTTGTAGAGCCATGCGGCAAATGGCATTTCTGGCTTGTATTTTTTCAAATTGCAGTATGCCTTGAAGAATACCTCCTGTGTGGCATCCTCCGCTTCCATCTGATGCCCCAGAATGTGGTAGCAATAATGAAAAATCTTCACCTGGTAGGCTTTCATGAGTTCTTCGTAACGTTCTTCATCACCCTGGAGAATCATATCCAGCAGCCCTTCCGTCTCTTTGCTGTCCACGCTCTCCCTCCTTTCATTTGATATAACGTACCGCGGCAGCCATTATGTGACATGAATGCATAAAAAAAGAAAATGCCCTGTTTCGTGCAGGCATTTTCTTTGATGCAGGTCGATTTTTACGACCTATGGACGGGACAAGTCAGGGTATCGGCATGGATGGGACATGCCCCTGAGCGAGGCTCATCCTGGTAGAAAAAGTTGGGCGTCTCAATTCGATTGTCATACAAACTGTGAAAAATCGGTGTTGCAGCAGGCGAAATCGGCGGAATCAACCAGGTCCAGTCCCCTGTCATATCCCTGCCTTCTTTCTTTTCCCGCTGCTCAAAAAGCTGGAACTGCTGGCTTGCGGTATGGTGATCGACAATCGAGACACCGTCCTCCTTAAACGAGTGCAGGACGGCAATATTTAACTCAATGAGCGCCTTGTCCTTCCAAAGCGTGATGTCTCGGCTTGTGTCCAGACCCATGATCTCCGCCATTTTCGGCACCAGGTTGTAGCGATCCTGATCTGCCAGATTTCGCGCTCCAATCTCCGTCCCCATGTACCAGCCGTTAAAGGGGGCGGCCCAATAATCGATTCCGCCAATCTCCAGGCGCATGTTGGAGACGATGGGAACCCCGTACCACTTTAGATCCAGCTCGAAAAATGCGGGGTACTCCGGATGACGCAACGGAACCTCCAGAACCAATTCCTTTGGAATGTCAAAATAGCGCGGGGGATTGTCGTCCATTTGAACGACAAGCGGCAGGACGTCAAAACGCGTCCGTTCACCTCTCCAGCCCAGGCTTTCACAGAGTCGAGTCAATGACAACGACACGGGATCTCCCAACACGCCGTCCGCTGTCTCATAACCTGCATAGCGAATCAACTGTTGGTTCCAAATGCGCGGGCGCGATCCCTCCCCTGTCGCAGGCGCGAAAATCGTGATGGCCGGTCGGATTTTTCCGCCGTTGGTCGCGAATTCGATATGACGAAGGAGAGCCTGCACCATCTCTTCCTCACTTGTGACATGACGCTCATCAAACACATGCAGCGACTCCCAAAACAGGCGACCGATGCATCGATTGCTGTTTCGCCACGCCATTTTCGCACCATGACTCAGTTCTTCTGCTGTATGCTCATAATAGCCTTTTGCTGCAAATGACTCTCTGATTGCCTGCAGCCGCGCCTGGATCTCGTCCTGCGATTTGCCCAGTTCACGGTAGCAGGATATGATAAAGCGCTCTGCTTCTTCTCTTCGCAAATGATCTTGCATCCTGTCCTCTTTTCCCGCTCACTCCCTCCAAAAGAGGGACGCAGCGGCCACCTGTCTTTGCTTGCTTCTTTCCCTCATTATAGATTTCCCCCTAGTCAAATTCCAATCGACTGCCCTTTCTTCACATTTCTGTCAGAAAGATTTTACCCATTCGCTGTCATTCCAAATATTGGGGTTGTCAATTGTTTGATTTTCTCCACGCACCGTGAAGTCATAGCTATCCTTGGCGCCCGTATACCAATCAACAATGACTAGCTTGCCGTTACTATTACGTACAAGAAATTCAGTGACCTCACCATAGCTACCTACATCCATATTAATTTGCACAGGTACTTTTAGATAGAGAAAACCTCCATCCCCATCATCGGTATACTTTACTTCCCAAGCGCCAATCTCAATATTTTGCACCTTGTCAGTATGTTTGTTCTTTACATGCACAGCATATTGAGATTCAATTTTCTTTTGCGTATACTGCTTCAGGTTATCGTTATCGATAAATGCATCCAATTCGATATCCGAGCCGTTCCAGACCGCTTTATAATAGTCATTCAGCGCTCTCGCACACATTTCATAAGCCGTTTCAGAATCCTGAACAGATAGTTCCCCTTTTTTCTTGGCTACATATTCGGTGGTATCTTGTAATCCTTTCTGTTCCGTGCTGGGTGTAATCTCTGTGTTTATAGCATGATTTGCGCTGCTATTTGTATTTTTTTCGTTATTTTCGTTTGCTTTATCTTGACTACACCCAACCAATACAAGTCCCATTGCGATAAAAAGCATCATAAACTTTGTCATGACATCACCCCAATAGAAGTTATTAAGTAACAAGGGCTCCAATTCCTTCCGAAACAATCCATTATTTGAACACGAATACGTTGCATAGATGGTTAAAAATCAAGAAGAGCACATTTTCCCCATCAGAAAAATGTGCTCTCCCTTGCTTAATCCAACAAAGCCTGCAACGCTTTTTTCTTCCAGAACAGGCGGTAATAAGTAGACTGCGCCAGAAGATTGACCAGGAAGGCGATCGGATACGCCAACCATACACCTTGAATGCCAAGGGATGTGAAATGCGACAGCGAGTACGCCACGGGCACCTGGATCAGCCAAATACATCCGATGGTAAAAATCGTCGGCCACATGACGGTACCGGATGCCCGCATCGTTGCAGAGAGCGCCATCGTATGACCAAGGATCAGATAGCTCCAAAAGGAGATCAGAATGAGGCTTTGCGCGATGTCGACGGCTTCCGCATTGTCCAGAAAGACTCCCAGGATAGGTCTGGAGAACAAGTAAACCAGGATGACCAGCACACCGCCCATCAGGTAATTCAACATGATCCCTGTTTTCGTAGTAGGCCCGATCTGCGCATGCTTTTTGGAACCAATCAGTTGGGCTGCAAAGACCGAGATGGCAATCGATACACTCATTGAAGGAATTTGCACGTAGCTGGCAATTTGGTTGACGATGCCGTAAGCGGCGGTTGCATTCGAGCCATAGTCGTTGACGAACGTAATCACGGCGATTTCAGACATCGCCAGCGAGACCATGCTTACGCTGGTTGGAATGGCTAGACGCAGCAATGTCTTCAAGATGGAGCCGTCCAGCCTTCCAGCTTGAGAATGTGATCCTTTTTACGCAAAAACACGATCAAAAGAACACAGGTCAGCAAGCCCGAAACTACAGCAGCGTATGCAGCCCCGTAGAGACCGTATGCAGGAAGTCCCAGCCAGCCAAATATGAGAACGGGTAACAATATTACATTCAAAATCGTATTAATCAGAAGAAAGAAAAAAGGTGTCTTCGAATCGCCGACTCCACGCAGAAATGTCGTATACGTCAAATAGAAAAAGGTAATCGGCATCGAGAGAAACAGAATGCTCGCATACTTCGTACTTTGCTCCAGAATATTCGTCGGAGTACCCATTAGCCGTAAAATTCCTTCTGCAAATACACTTCCGAAAATACCCACCACGACCGAAATAATCAGTGTAAATGCCAGGGTGACACCCACAACCTGCTTCATTCTCGGGATATTTCCTGCACCATATGTCTGGGCGACGAGAATCGAGCTTCCTGAGCCGATCCCAATCGCAGATGACAACAGGAAAAAGAAAAGCGGGAAAAACGCAGCGATGGCTGCGACAGAATCAATTCCTTGCGTCTGTCCCACAACGATCATGCCGAACACTTGGCCCACGGACTGTAAGACATTAGACAAGATCACGGGAATCAGAAAAACCAGCATTGGCTTTGCTGAGGTTAGCCAATTCACAAAAAACACCTCTATTCAATTTATAGACAAACATAACATATGTTTGTTTTTTAGCAAACGATTATTATATCCGTTTGTTTTATACAGGGATTTTACTTGCTTCAGCGATCTTTGTCAATAACTTTCGAAAAAAAAAAGCCGGACAGATTTGTCCAGCGTTGCTTCTAACGTTTGCTCTTCGGTTCACCCTTCACCTTCCAGAATGGGTATCAGCAGCTTGACGCTTTCTTCCTCGGCCGTCTCTTGTATATCGTACACCTCAACCTGGAAGGCTTTGAAAACCTTTTGCCGATAGCCGTTTTGATGCATCCAATTCAACAGCACATCATAGCCCTTCTCAATGGTCTTGTTTGTGCAGGACACTTGTGCGTAACGTGTGGCCGGTATGGAAAAACCCATCATACCCTCCGGGACAGAAGTGAGGTCGTCCACTTCGAGGCAGGCAAAGTACGTCGCTACGATCTCATTGCAGATAAATGGAGACAACAAAACATTCCGGTTCACCGCATGCTTGATTACATGGCGTTTCTCCCAAAACTCATGGTGGATCTGTAAGGCAGCCTCGGGAAATCCTGCTGGAAAAGGAGCCGTGATGTGCATTCCGACTACTTTCCATTCCTTTGTCACCAGTTCACAAGTAAACAATGTCTCCTCCATTTCATAGATACCTCCCTATATAAAGGCAGAATTCTGTATGAATACTGGATCTGACAAATGCCAGCAAACCGATTCGCTGTTGGACAATATTGATTTATTCTAATGGAAATAATAGGATGCCCGCAACTGTTTTTTCTAAAAAGCTAGAATGAACCGAACATTTGCTGAAGCTTTTTTACCTGCGCACCGGAAAAGTTACCAGGCAGGGACTGCTTCACATGGGAATCCAGAAAATCCATGAGTTCCGGTATGATGACTTGATTTGGATAACTGTCCAGCGTTCCTGCGGGGACTTCCGGTATCCGATTAAACCAAAAGTGGGCTTGATCGGGAATGCTGCATGTCTGCACCTGGCAGTTCAACTCTTGTAACCTGGCTGCAAAGCGTTTTGACTGTGCCGGAAGAGCTGTCTGATCCAACTCCCCCCAAATAATCAGGAATTTCGTGTCAAAAGCAGGATGGGCCAACGCCTCCTCTACCCGATGAATGGGGGACGCGGCGCGATATGCCTCCGGATGCTCGTCAGGGCTGCCTCCCATCAAATTCCTGATGTTGTTCTTTTTTAATGGCAAATTGTATCGAAATTGTTCTGCGAGATCATATACACCATACACCCCTACCACCGCCTGTATTTTATGGCTAGCATTGCATGGGTTTTCCAACGCGTACATCGCAGCAAGATGTGCCCCAGCAGAATCACCGATAAAAGCCATTTTCAAGGGATCCAACTTCCATTCATTTGCCTTGCCTACTATAAAATTAACAGCAGCCCTTACATCTTCCAGGACGCCCGGCCATGTCGCATAGGACGGAGTTGATAAACGGTAATTGATCGCTACCGCCGCATAGCCGGATTCGGCCAAAAACGGTCCCCATTCTGCATACATCTCCTTGGAACCGGATTGCCAGCCGCCGCCGTGCAGCAAAATGACGACAGGAACTTCCACTTCGGCTACAGGACGATACACATCCGCATTCAGAAATTCTTTATCTGTCGAACCGTAGATCACATTTCGCTCTACAATCATTTTCGTTCTCACGTCTACTCACCTTATTCATGATTTGTTTGCAAGTGGAACTCCTCGATATCCTTCTTGCCTTTGCCGATCGTGGAAGCAACAATGGCGGCAACTACCAAACAGGCGCCCAGAAACAACCATCCCGTATCATACGAATCGTTATTGGCTGAAATCAATACGCCCATGATCATGGGTGATAAGAACCCCGCAGCTTGTCCTCCGAAATTCAAGATTCCGGATATGGATCCAACCACCTCGGAAGGCAGAACCTTCAGGGGAATGGCCCAAACAGCTGTAATCGCACTCCGCAAGAAAACTGTGGAAAGCACGAGGAATGCAATCGTCAGATACACGTCTGACGTAATCGTAATCGCGTACAGAAAGCCTGCTCCTAGCAGCATGGAACCAACCAGAAAATGTTTTTCACGTTGTTTGAAATATTTATCCAACAGGAATCCAGAGATCACCATCGCTACTGTAGCAGCAAGATTTGGCAGTGCTGAAAACAGGCCTGCTTGGATGAGTTCGATTTTTCTGACTTTAATCAAATAAATGGGAACCCAGGCAAATCCGTACAGGGCAAGCTCCAGTCCCAACCATGCAATGACCAGCTTCCACACCGTTGGCATCTTCAGAAAGACTTTCAAGGGTATCTTTGGCTGAGAAGTATTGCTTTGTTCCTGAACCGCCACTTTTCTCTTCGGAATGAACAGATAGAAGAGGATAGCAACTACTAAACCCACACCACCCATCATAAAGAACAAGGGTCTCCATCCGTACGATAAAATGATCGGGGCAGCGACGATCGGCCCCAATGCCCCTCCAAGCGCGACACAGGAGAGCATGGCTGACTGTGCCCGCGCCCTTTGGTTTGTAGGGAACGTCTCTGCGACAAGCTTTGAGGTGGCGGATGGGAAGCCTCCCTCCCCGATTCCGAACAAAAAGCGAATGATGATCAACGAAACCATGGACCAGGCCAATCCTGACGTGACGGTAAACAGGGACCAAACAATAATCGATACAAGCGCAACGATCTTACTGCCAAACCTGTCTGACAACCAACCACCGGGTATCTGCATCAGTGTATACCCCAGAGAGAAGCTGCTTAAAATCACCCCTAAAGCAGTTGCCGATAAATGCAGGTCTTCCCCGATATAGGAAAGGGAAAAATTTAGGATCGACCTGTCTGCAAAAGCCATCGCATAACTGATAATCAGTACAAAAAGAATCATGAATTTGCCGTGCCTTTTGCCCTCCAAATGCTCCATGCCTGTGCACCCCTTTGTGTTAGAAAGCGTTCACATCTTTGCGACCTCACGCTTTCTTGTGTTTCACTTCGCTGTCTGGGTACAGTATAATGAATCGTTTGATTTTTTTCAACGTAAAATAAATCATTTGATTCAAATTCACGAAAATTGAAGAACTCTCTTTGATTTGATAAAGTTAACTACGAAGTTTGCTCTTTTGTTTAGGAGGTTTTTTCGTGGTTGATATAAACCAAAAAGTCTCAAACTTATATCCAAAGCTGACCAAACGCATGAAATTGGCGGCAGAATATCTTTTGCATAATCCTCTATCCTTTGCGACGAAGACCGCGGAAAAAGTAGCGGAGGAAATCGGCATAAGCGAGACGACTGTGATTCGCTTTTGCAACGAGTTAGGATATAAGCGATATGGCGACTTTCAAAGTGAATTGCGGGAATTTCTGTACGACGCCTCGAATCCGATCCAACATTTTCGGGAGTCCAAAAAAGATATTGGCGACGTCCCGCTTTTTCATCAACAAGTCATGTATAAGGATATCGAGAACATTCAAAGAGTGGCGGAGCAAATCAGCGAATCCGATTTTAACAAGGCGATCGAAAAATTGCTGGAGGCAGACCGCATTCTCCATGCGGGCTTGTATCAAACGGGGATTCTGGCAGAGTGGTTTTCGTACAATTTAGAAATTATCAGAGGGAACAGCCGTGTTTTTCGGCCGGATACAATCGACGCTGCGATTCGGATCAATGAGATGACAACGGAAAGCGTCCTTGTTGCGTTTTCGTTTCATCGATACGCACTGGACACGCTATGGCTGGCGGAAGAGTTAAAAGAAAAGGGCGTATTCATCATTGGCATCACAGACTCAGACATGGCTCCAATCAGCGAATTTGCAGATATTCTTTTTAAAATTGAATTGCCGCTTCTCTCTACTCTGGATGCGATTCCCCCTACCTTTTCCCTATTAAATGCAATCTCTGCTGCGCTAACGGTACGAGCAGGCAATCGAAACAAACCGGTGATCCCTTCTTCCACCTATCGTAAAAAAAAGCAGTTTCTCTAGTTGCAAAGAAAAAAGCAGCCAAATTTCCGGCTGCTTTTTCTGTCCGTATCGTTTGTAGATTGCTTACTTCCACGGCACCAGCTTGCGCTCCAACCATTGCAAGACTCGGTTGAAGGTCAATCCGAGCAAGGAAAGCACCAGCACTCCGACCATCAGCTTGGTGGTGATCATCAGGTTTCCGTAGTGCAGCACCATCGAGCCGATCCCTTGCTGTGCTGCGATCATCTCGGCGGAAACCAACAGGAGCAACGAGGTTCCTGCTGCCAGCTTCAATCCGGCGAAGATCATCGGCAAGGATGCAGGCAGGATAACCTTGCGAACGACATTGAAGTGATTGGAGCCAAAGGTGACCGCTGCTTTAATCAGCATCGGGTCGACGTTTTTCACCCCGGAAAACGTATTGATTACGACCGGGAAAAAGACCCCGAGTGCAATAATGGCTAGTTTTGGCGTTTCCCCAATTCCGAGCCAGAGAATAATCAGTGGCAACAGCGCGATTTTTGGAATGGGATAGATGGAATACACGATAGGAGTCAAAATAGCGTCGGTCCATCTGGAGAAGCCTAGAATCAGACCAAATATAATGCCAAGACTGGCTCCGACTGCATATCCCCCACCAATTCGGACGAGACTGGCGGCCAGATCTTCATAAAGCTCTCCGCTGACTAGCATGTCCCAGCCAGCCGTCAAAATTGCGGTGGGCGCTGGCAAAAACAGCGGAGGCACAATCCCCAGGCGACAGACGATCTCCCACAGTACCAACAGCACCGTAATTCCCAAAACGGCAGCATAGCTGGGGATCTTCGTCTCTAAAAAGGCAACGCGATTGGTAATGACTTGTCTTTGCTTATCCGGCATTTTTTTACCCCTCCCTCGACGCTTCTTGGGCATCGTGGCGAATGAGCTGCCAGATTTCATCGACATACTGCTCGAAGCGCATCCGGTATTCGTCCTTATCCCGTCCGATCTTCGGCAAATCGATGCGGATCGTGCTCTTGATCTGGCCCGGATGACGAGAGAGAACGATTACGCGGTCCGCCAGGTAGACGGCCTCCTGAATGTTGTGCGTCACGTAGAGCGTGCTCAAGCGCGTCCGATCCCAGATGGTCAGCAGCTCCTCCTGCATAATCGTCCGTGTCTGCGCATCCAGCGCGGAAAAAGGCTCGTCCATCAGCAGCAGGTCTGGTTCGATCGCCAAGGCTCTGGCTATACCAGCACGTTGCCGCATACCGCCGGAGAGCTGCTTGGGATAAGCATTTTCAAAACCGCTTAAACCTACCATATCAATGTAATGCTTGCCCTTTTCCTGCTGTTCTTGCTTGCTGGCACCGCTCTCCTCCAGCCCGTAAATCACGTTCTCGTACACCGTACGCCAGGGGAATAAAGCGATCTCCTGAAAAACGATTCCCAGATTTGGTTTTTTACTATCCGTCCCCTCGAAATAGACAGAGCCGTTGCTCGGTGACATCAGACCGCCGACGATGTTCAAAAGGGTAGATTTCCCGCATCCGCTGGGTCCCACCAAGACGACAAATTCTTGTTGTTCGATAGCAAAATTGATGTTTTGCAATGCCGTCACTTCTCTTTTTTTCGCGTCCACAAACGTCTTGTCTACATTCTCAATGACGATTCTCATAGGTTCACTTCCCTAATTTTTGCACGGCGTCTTCCAGAAGCTGTGTATTCACAATCTCGCTAGGATCAATTTCTTTATCGATCAATTTTTCTTTTGCATACCATTCGACCTGTGTTTTAATGTCAGACTCCAGCAGTTTGCCGTCGCGGTCCATGTACGGCAGCCCTTTTTTGATCATGTCCGGCTCCTGGTCGGTATACTTCGCGATGATGTTGACCACTTCATCGTAGTTCTCGCCAGGGACGATTTTGCCATCCACTTTATTCAGCACGGCATCGTAGTAGTAACGAGTGGATTTGGCGTACGCTTTGAGGAAACGCTCTGCCGCATCCTTGTTGTCAGCAAATTTTGGCGAGAAGAAAATTCCGGAGGTTTGGTACTCCATTTCGTCTCCGACTTGGGCAATCACTTTGCCGTAGCCTTCTTCCACAACTGTCGAAATGTTTGGTTCGTTCAGCAGGACAGCATCAACCTGTTTGCTTTTCAGCGCTTCCATCAAGCCTTTGATGCTGTTGAGCGGAACCAGCTCGATATCCTTCAGCGTTAGACCATGCTTCTCCAGCAATTTGCCCGCCATGTAGTGGTAGGTAGAGCCTGTTTGGGTGATTCCCAGCTTTTTCCCCTTTAGCTCTTCAATGCTTTTAAGGGGTGAATCACTTGGGTACAACAAGGCCGAGGAAGAGTAGCCTGCCTGCTCCCGTCCTTTATCTGCTACAATCACAAGCTTCTGTCCGCCTGCAACCATGTTGTACAAGCTGGCAGTAATACCGGTCGCTCCGACATCTACGCTGCCTGCAGCAGTGGCCACGGCGATTGGCTGTGCCGCATCAAACCATTTGGCTTTGGCATCGATGCCCTCTTCTTGGAAAAATCCTTTTTCTATGCCAATAAACAATGGTGCAGAGCTTGTCAGCTTCAGCATTCCAATCTCCAAGGATACGGCTTCTGGAGCTTGTCCCTGTTCTGGTTTCGGTTGTTCCGTCGTGCTTCCGCCCTCTGACTTGCCACAGCCCGCAAGTGCCAGAGAGAGAACGAGGAAGGAACTCAAAGCAAATTTTACTGCTTTTTTCAATTCTCTCTACCTCCTACAGAATTTTAATACATGTTGATATTTTTAAAATATCATAACAAAAAACTTGCTCCTTGGGACATCATATCGAAAAATCATTTTCCATTCAATTCTTTCACTCTTGTTTTTCATTGGAAGATGCTCATGGAGCCGGCCAGAAATATCCCCCAGCGAAGATCCCAGCAGCCAGACGGCCACCAATTCAAATTGACGCGGATACATCAAATACCCGCGTCTTTCTGCTGATTACAATAGACTAAGGCTTAACCGCCTTCAGGCTCTCTTCCCGAATCAACTCCAGCAACTCGAGCTTCAGCGCCAAAAACTCCTCGCTGCTCTTGTTCTGGTAGTCGCGTGGACGAGGCAGCGGCACCTTGATATTCTTCTTCAAGCGTCCCGGCCTTGCCGTCATCACATAAATGGAATCACCGAGGAAGATAGACTCTTCGACATCATGCGTGATAAACAGAATCGTTTTTTTCGATTCCTCCCACACCTTCAGCAAAATCTCCTGCATGATCGCCCGCGTTTGTGCGTCCAATGCCCCGAAAGGCTCGTCCATCAGCAAAATCTCAGGCTCGTTGGCAAGCGCACGGGCAATCGCGACACGCTGCTTCATCCCGCCGGACAACTGGATCGGGTAATGCTTGTCAAAGCCTGAAAGCCCAATCAGCTCCAAATAATGCTGGGCAATCTCATCCTGCTGCTTCTTGGGTACACCCTTCAAATCCAGACCAAAGGTGATATTTTGCTTTACAGTCAGCCAGGGGTATAGCGTGTACGATTGAAACACCATGCCGCGGTCCGGGCCAGGTCCGTGGATTTCCTTCCCATCCAGATAGACATGTCCGGTGGTCGGCTCCTCCAGTCCGGCAACGACGCGCAGAATCGTAGACTTCCCGCAGCCGGAAGGTCCGAGAATCGTGACAAACTCGCCTTCCTGCACGGTAAAAGAGGTTTGATCCAAAGCGACTACCTTGCCGCTTTTGGTAGAGAAAACTTTGCCTACGTTATCGATCACTAGTTTTGGCGTTGTCATCTTATGACCCTTCCTTTCTCATCCAGGAGAAAGATGCACGATAAATCATCTTGAAGATGATATCCATGATCAATCCCATGAGACCGATAATCAGGATTCCCACGATGATCTTGTCAGGCTTGAGGAAGCGCGAAGCTTGCATGATCATGTAACCAAGCCCCTCGGATGCCCCGACCAGCTCCGCTACGACGAGATAGGTCCACGCCCAGCCAAACGTAATGCGCAACGTGTCCACGATCCCTGGCATCGAAGCCGGCAGGATCACGCGTCGAAACAGCTGCAGCTTTTTCGCTCCCAAGGTATAGGATACCTCGATCAATTCGTTCTGCACGTTCTTAGTGACGTCCATCACCATCAACGTCAGCTGAAAGAAGGTTCCGAAGAAGATAACGGCCATCTTCTCCCCTTCGCCCAACCCGATCCACAGGATAAACAGCGGAATAAAGGCGGAAGCCGGCATATAACGGATAAAGCCGATAATCGGTTCAAAGGCTCCTTCCATAATCCGCAGCGAGCCCATCAGCATGCCAAGCGGCACTCCGATCAAGGCCGCCAGTATAAATCCGGAGAGGACGCGGGAGAAGCTTATCCCGATATCGCCAAGGATTTCACCGCTTTGGAACATGGAAACGGCTGTAGTCACGATCTTGTCAGGTGCTGGCAGGAACAGCGCGTTTACAAACCCCCCGTACGTGAGCACGGACCAGACGAGCAACAGCAAGAGAAACGTAGCAATCCCCGCCCCGGAATACAAAGGTTTGGCGATCTCCTTCTTCGGGGTAAAGACATTCTTCCACATCTGTCATCCCTCATTTTTCCAAAAAATAATAGTCTCCCGTTCTATTCGCGCCGTCCTGGTGATCTGCCCAGGCGGCATGAGAAAAGGAGGCCCAGTGGGGCACTCCTCTACAGTCCGGCAACAAACGTTGGATTCAGTACATCTTCCACTTTAGGAGCCTGATCAATCAGCTTTTGCTCGAGATAGAAGTCGATTGCGTTCTGAGTGGATTGATAGATATTTCCTTGCTTGTCAGCAGTACCAAAGAGTTCCTTGTTCTCTTCCTTGTGCAGGAATTTCAAGCCTGGAACCGTACCTGTGAACTCTGCCAAATCGATTTTCAGACCTTTGGCCATGATTTCGTTGGACTCGTCTGCGTTTTCTTTCCAGTAGTCCATCGCTTCCGCCATCGCTGCGACAAATGCTTTCACATCGTCAGGACGTTTTTCAATGACGTCTTTACGGAAACCAACCGTATCCACAATAATCCCGGACAGTTCTTTTGTCGTCACCAGTACGCCGCCATCAGCCTGGGAAGCTTTGGACAACCATGGCTCCCACGTAACCGCAGCATCGACTTGACCCGCGACGAAAGCAGCCCCGGCATCTCCGGCAGACATTTGCACCATTTCTACATCTTTATCTGTCAAATTGGCTTGCTTGAGGGCAGTCAGCAAGAGCAAGTGGCTGGTAGATCCCTGTTCAAACGCCACTTTTTTGCCTTTCAGGTCCGCAGGTGACTTGATTTCGTTCTTCGCAATGATGCCGTCGCCGCCATAAGAGTCATCCAGCAGCCATACCACTTGCATCGGCACTCCGGAAGCAGCCAGCGTGACCTGTACGTCCAGTGCTGTCGCCATGCCGTCTACCTGTCCGCCTGCCAGCGCTGCCTTGCGCTCCGCCAAGCCTTCAATCGTCGACAATTCTACGTTCAAACCGTGCTTTTCAAAAAATCCTTTTTCTTTCGCCAGGAACAATGGGCCATAGCCTGTCCAGGTTGGCAGTGTTACCTTGAGCGGTGTTTTGGAAGCCGTCTCAGCAGGCTGGGCAGCCTGGTTGGAGCCTTCCGCTGGTTGGCTCGGAGCCGATGATCCAGCATTGCCACTGCCACATCCGACCAAGCCTACGCTCAGCAGTGCGGACAACAATAAAAATTTGAACTTCTTCATGGTACTTCCCCCTTATTTCTGCTCTTTTGCAAGTATTTCTCTCATGGCTGCAGCGAAGGCTTGCATTTCTTCGGGCTGACCGATGGAAACGCGCAATGAGGTCGTCATTCCGTAGCCAGCGAGGTTGCGGACAATGACACCGTGCTTCGCCAACTGATCAAACATGTAGCCGCTGTCTCGTCCTGTATCGACACAGACAAAGTTGGTCGCGCTTTTCAGGTATTTCATGCCCAACTCGTCAAACAGTTCAGCCAGCAGCTTTCTGCCAAACTGGTTGATTCGTCTTGACTCGGACACATGCTGTTCGTCGTCCAAACTTGCCAGCGCACCTGCCTGCGCGATGCTGTTCACGTTAAAGGGCGGTCGAACGTGATGGATCGCCTCGATCAGCTCCTCCTGTCCGATTCCGTAGCCGATGCGCGCTGCCGCCAGGGAATAGATTTTGGAGAAGGTGCGAATGACAAATACATTTTTATACGTTTTGACGAACTCTACCGAAGAGAGGTATTCCGGATCGTCTGCATATTCGTGATACGCCTCGTCGATTACGACAAGGACATTCTCCGGTACGCGCTTCAGGAAGGCGCGCAGCTCGTCCGCCGGAATCACGGTACCTGTCGGATTGTTCGGATTGCATAAAAACACGGTTTTCGTAGCCGGGGTGATGCGTTCGATGATCGCATCCAGATCCACACCAAGATCTTCCTTCATCGGAGAAAAAACGGGTTTTGCTCCCATCATATGCGTGGATGCCAGATACTGGACAAAGCTCACCTCGGGAATGATCACTTCGTCTTCAGGCTCTAGGAAGGTTTGGGCCACCAGGATGATCATTTCGTCTGCGCCGTTGGACAAGATGACGTTCTTTGCCTCTACGCCTTCTTTTTCCCCGATCCGTGCCAGCAGCGCATCCCCTGTGGAGCTGGGATACAGATTCAACTGGAGCAAGGCTTCTTGCATTGCCTGTACCGCTTTGGGAGAAGGGCCGAGCGGATTTTCGTTGAAGCTCAGCTTGTACACCTGTTCTTTTCCCAATGCCTGCTTCATCTCTTCGATCGGCAGGTCAGCCAATTGGCAGACATACGGCATCAGGTTCGGGTATACTTTGCGGACCATGTTCTCCAGTTTCATTGCTGTTTTACCTTCCTTCCGATTTGGTCGGCTCCCTGAACGGCATGGACCACCATGTCAGGTGTCACCGCAAACGGCATGTTCGCCATATCCTCGATCTCGACCGTCACTTCCCCAAGACGCTTCCAGTCTTCCGGGGTCAGGCCTTTTACCGCCATGTCTTCCAATGTGTAGGGAAGCTCTACTTTTTGGTAGAAGGCGATCAGCTCGCGAATCTCCTCTTCGCTTCTGCCTTCCAGCACCAGCTGGGACAGAATGCCAAAGGCAACAATCTCGCCATGGTAGGTGTCGTGGATTTCCGGGAAGATCGTCAAACCGGAGTAGATCGCATGCGCTGCAGCCGTCCGGCAGTCATCCCCGCCGTAACCGCTGACGCTTCCGCTAATCAGAATAATGCTGTCGATGACATCATTTACGGATTGATCCACCCTCCCCTGCTTGATCGTCTCGACCGCGGAAGGACCTTTCTCCAGCAATAGATGATAGAGCTCATTGGCCAGCTTCACGGCGCTTCGGTTCAACGCGGTAGGCTGACTCTTTTTTACGGATACCGAGGATTCGAACCACTTCGCCAACGTATCCCCGATCCCCGCGACCAGGAAACGATGGGAGGCTTTCGCAATCACATCGGAATCAACGAGCACGACGCTCGGCGCCTTGGAGCGATGGCTGATTTCAATAAAAGTCCCTTCGTCGTCATACATGATAGCGATCGGTGTTGCTGGCGCGCAGGTAGCCGCAATGGTGGGAATCGCCAGGACAGGCAGCTTCACTGCGTAAGCGACTGCTTTCACTGTGTCAATCGCCTTGCCGCCGCCGACTGCGACGATCACCTGCGGCTTTTTCTCCTGTACGATCTGGCTCAATCGCTCTACTTGCGACCAGGAGCACTCGCCGCCGTACCATTCAAAACCTTTGTTTTCTACTTTATCGTTGTCCAAGGAGTTCTTGACCTTGGTCTCTACTACTGACAAAGCGGTTTTCCCACCAATAAACAGGGCGCTATCGCCAAATTCCTTGATGTAGGAACCTACTTTTTCCAACAAACCAGCTTCTCGTACATACTTGCCCGGGCCTGGGATGGTATACATGCTGACATCTCCCTGTGCATTTATTCAAAATAACGTATGTTTATGCAACGATATAATATCTTATGATTTTACGAGTTAATTGTCAACTAGAAATTGAGGAAAGAGTCAATATCGTCAGTCATTTATATTGATTCATTTTAGTTCATTATTATTAATTTGAGAACTAGTGAAAATGAAATTTTATCTGGAAAAAACCTTTCATTATAAAAAGGTGCCGACCTTCAGAGTAGGTCAGCACCTGGCATGTTCTTGCTATTCGTTTTTCGCGTGCGGAAACAATGGCAGCTCCTGCAAAAACAGGATGTCATCGCGCTCGGCTGCACTGCCCTCTGCGAGAATGGCTGCACGAGCTACGACATGGCCTCCAGCCTTGTTGACTAATTCCTCGATTGCCAGCAAGGACTTCCCAGTGCTGATCACATCATCGATGATCGCAACGCGCTTGCCTTTTATTTCGGCCGCATCCGCCCCATCCAGGCAGAGAATTTGTGTCTTCTGCGTCGTGATGGAAACGACCTCGTTAATCAATGGAGACTCCATGTAAGGTTTGGTGCTTTTCCGAGCCACGTAGTATTTTTTCATCTGGAGCAGCCGAGAGATTTCAAAAATCAAAGGAATTCCCTTGGCCTCGGCGGTAATCAGCACGTCCACCTCTGGCAGCTTTTCCGCCAAGAGCGGCGCTGCAGCCGTCACCAGCTCTGTATCTCCCAAAATCACAAAGCTGGCGATGCTCAGATCATCCGCGATCTGAATGATCGGCAGCGTTCTTGTGACGCCTGCTACTTCCAATGTATATGTCTTTTCCACGAAACTCCCTCCTCAATATCTCTTACATGCCAAACACGCTAATCAACGCTCTCATTACTAATCCCGCAAGCATCCCAAAGAACGGATCAGAAATCGCCGTCACGACCATTGTCATACCGCCGACAAGAGTAGAAGACGGATCTTCGGCAGTCAGTGCAGCCATCGCATTGCCCGGAGCCGTTACGATCGCACCCAGAACAAACAGGAAACCGGCGATCGACTCACTCGGAATATAGCGGCCGATCTTTGGCAGCAAGCCCGCAAACAAGATCGCAGCCATCAGGATCATCATCAGTACACCCGATGCTACCGGATTCGGGGCACCGGAAGTAGCCGAAATGATCGCCTCTACCGGGGCACCGCCAAACAAGGCAGACGCCATATCCGCCACGCTGCTGATAATGGTCAGGGTATCAATGTTGACATCCGTATTGGCAATTTTTCCATTGATTTGTCCAAACGCAATGTTCGCACCAATGTTCAAGCAGACCATCGCCATGGCGCCGCGCCAAATATGCGACGCGAAGCTCAGCTTTTGCAGCTTGAAACGGTCATTTTCCAATGGCTTGATCGCGGTATCCTGCTTGAGGATATTCGAGACCAGGCTGGAGAGAATGACGGAAATCGTAATCGTGTACACCAGGTCTTTGGTGATGAAATACGTAAGCAAACCACTCGCCATCGAAGTGATTCCGACGGACATGTTGTTGCGGGCCATATCCCAGGATACCTTTGCCAGCATGATTCCGACCCCGGCCATCATGCCATTGGTGATGACAGGTCCGATAAAATCTACAATCTTCTCCAAAAGGCCAAACAGACCGATGACGGTCATGATCGCTCCCCCGAGAAAAACCATCGAGATCCGGTCCCGCATGCTTTTTCCCATCGTCCCTGCCACCGCAATCGTCTCAGCTTGGTAGGAAACGACTGCAACCGATCCAGTCATTGCATTACCTGCCGCCCCTACCAAAAACGCCAAGGCCGTAGGGACAGAAGCAAAACCGAGCGATAGCGCGAGCAACCCCTGCGGCAAGCCGTTGAGCACTACGCTGAGTGCCGCGACAATATCTTTCCATTCCATTTCTCTCGTTCCCCTTTTCTCTATTTCAATCCTGAAACTACGAATGAATACACCTTAAACTAACATGATTGCCGATTGATTTCAATATATTTTACTTTATTATTCGTGTTTCATTTATTTTTCAATGAGAATATTGTCGAATGTTCGGTTTTTACTCATTATTTCCGAACACTAGAGAGGATTCGCTTCCATGATCCCGTCTTGTTATAATCAGCATGACAAAAAACAGCGAAGAGGATGAGCAAGCATCCCTCGCTGTTTCATTGGAGGCATATTTATGAGGTTGCATAAAGGCGAAACGCTTTTTCGGCAGGGAGAATCAGGACCTCTCTATCATCTCAAAAGCGGATTGCTGAAAATCCTGCGCGTGCATGAAGATGGAAGCACCATTTTGGTGAATATCATCGTCCCTGATGAGATCATCCCGCATCACTCTCTCATCAGTCCGAATCCATACTACGGAACAGCGGTCGCGCTTGTGACCTGCGAGGTCGATGTATTGCCCGAGAGTGAGTGGTATCCCACTTTGCAGCAAAACCCGGAAAAATGCCTCGCCATCGCCAAACAGCTTCAAGACAAGCTGCGGATGATGCAGCAGCGAATCGACCAGCTGACAGAGGTGACTCCCGCCAAAAAGCTGGAGAAGCTGGAGCGCTGGTTTCAAGCCTATATCGCGCCAACGACGTTGACCGATGTATTGACGCAAGACGAGATCGGACAATTGATCGGCTTGCGGCGCGAGACCGTCAACCGTCTGCTCCGGGCACAGGCTGCTGCAGCTAGCAACCCTCCGTCTACAGAGTAGCCGCCGGACCGAAAAATTCCCAATGGATGTCGGATTCTGCTACTCCGCATTGCAACAGGAGTCCTTTCATCGCACTCATGAACGGTACTGGTCCGCAGAGATAGAATCTGGCGTCGGTTGTCCCCAGCACTTCTTTCAGCCAGGCAAGGTCGATATAGCCCTCTTTATGGTAGGCTTTCCTTTCTCGATCTTGCACTGTCGGTTCTGTGTACGCCCAAAATACCGAGACTTGTTCGTGCTTCTGTGCCAACTCTTCTATTATATCTTTCATTGCATGCACATTTCCGTTCTGCGCAGAATGGATGAAGGTTGCTTGATGGTTCGGCTTTTTCTCCAAAAGCGTATGCAGCATGCTGACCATCGGCGTCAATCCGACTCCGCCGCTCAAGAACACAATCGGACGGCTTTCGTTCAAATCCAGTGTAAACACGCCTGCCGGAGCAGACAGCCAAAGCACGTCTCCTTCCCCTACCTGCTTGTGCAGAAAAGTCGAAACCTTGCCCTCCGGCTGATTCGCTTGCCCGTCCTCGCGCTTCACGGAGATCCGGTAATACGGTTTGCCCGGAGCGTCCGACAAGCTGTACTGGCGGATGTGGACATTCTTTTCGCCCGGGATCTCCATTTTTACACTCACGTACTGTCCTGGTTCGAACTTCGCAATCTTGTTGCCGTCCTGCGGAACGAGATAGAACGAGGTGATGACGTCGCTCTCCGCAACCTTTTTCTCTACGCGGAAGGGGCGAAATCCTTCCCAGCCTCCCTCCTGTCGCTCCGCTTTCTCGTATAAATCCGCCTCCACACTGATGAAGGCATCCGCGATCACCCCGTACGCTTCGGCCCACGCCTGAATAATCTCATCTGTCGCAGCCTCTCCCAATACGTCCTTGATCGCTGCCAAAAGATTTTCTCCTACGATCGGATAATGCTCGGGCTTGATCCCCAAGCTGCGGTGTTTATGGCCAATCTCTTTTACGACAGGCAGAATCGCTTCCAATTGGTCGATGTGTTTGGCTGCGGCATAGACGGCGTTAGCCAAGGCAGTCTGTTGGCGTCCTTTCTTTTGATTCGCGTGGTTAAAGATATTCAACAACTCTGGATGCTGTGTAAAAAGCAATTGATAGAAACGCTTCGTAATATCGGTACCGTGCACTTCCAACACAGGAACGGTAGATTTAATGATTTGGATGGTTTCTTGGCGTAACATGGGGCCTTCCTCCTCTTTTTGTACCTGAACTTGAATCCTTGCATTCAGTATAGAAAAGAGGAGGCGTCCCCACTGTGATTGGAATCACACGAAAACAGAACGATTTGTGAATAAGGAATGCAAATTGGTCTCGCAAAAGAAACTGCCCGGGCACGTACTTCCAAAATAATAAATTTTTGTGAATTCACTTTCGTTTTGGTAACATTTTCATTCAAAAAGAGGTACTACTTGTTGAGCCCATTTTTAGTGTCCGGTACTGATACGTGTGGAGTCATGAAACTGTCTTCACAGGAGGCGAAAAAAATGGAAGAGGATCATATCAGGAAAGAAGGGGCACACCGTGAAGTGTCAGGACATTGAGAAATACATCGTTCCTTATG
The DNA here is from genome assembly GCF_003710985.1 of Brevibacillus panacihumi. Taxonomy (GTDB): domain Bacteria; phylum Bacillota; class Bacilli; order Brevibacillales; family Brevibacillaceae; genus Brevibacillus; species Brevibacillus panacihumi. The sequence continues at coordinate 103,154 of NZ_RHHT01000008.1, read as the reverse complement.
TTGACAATGAGATTTCCAGGGAACTGCTGTTGATCGTCGAAGCACATTTGCAAGCATGCCCGTCCTGTCAGCAATGGGTAGCCAAACTCCAAGATGAATCCGCAAAAACCCATGAGCCCTCGACTCCCTTGCCGCCAAGAAGCTCGCGCCGTCGTCGGAAAGGGAAGAACAGGCGAAAGTGGACTGCTGTGACCATAGCCTTTCTTTTGGTCGCATTGTTGATAGGAACCTCATTCCTAATCCGTCTCGGAGAGGGTCTGGGGCTGAAAAAGGCTGCTGAACAATGGTTTTCTACACCTGCAAATGCTTCTGTCACGGACCAGGGAATTACGCTCAAGATCAAGGACATTCTGGCAGACCCGTCTCGAGTGGTTGTGACATATGTGTTGGTCGATGATCAAGGGGAAATTTTGCCCGACTTGTATTTCGAGACATCAGGGCCAAATCAACTCTATGTAACCGATGAAAAAGGAGAAAAAATCGCCGAGGGTGCTGGCTTCCAACGCGGCGAGCAATATGCCGATCTGACCTTTTCGCTTCGCAACCCGCCCAACCATATCGTCGTTCACATGGACGTAAAACAGTATGGGGCCCGGGAGATCAAACCCGTTCAATGGAGTTTGAAAATACCCGTCGATATTGAAAAAAACATGGCTGCGAGCAAAACCATTCCGATCGATCAATCTTTTACTACACCGGAGGGGCTTAACCTGCATGCAAAACAGGTGACATATGCCCCAAGCGCTACTCGCCTGGAAATCGAAACAAATTGGACGGCAGAGGCGAAGGAACGAATCCAAAAGCAAGCACGTGAACGGCTGCAAATAGACCTCGACGAAGCATTTCTTCGCGACCTGTTCTCCCATAAAATCTCGTATCATATGGAAGATGAGCAAGGTCAGATTTATGCGGATATGGTACCCGGTTCGGTCAACCAGACAAAAACGGTGTCACTGGCAGAATACACAGTGGAAAACGATTCGGAAAAATACGGCTGGTACGGCTCGTTCGTTCCGTATGAAGAGAAGGGAAAGCTGTTTTTGGTGCTGGATGAGATCACGGTAAACGAACCTGCTGACATCTCACTCTCCTTTAACCCGAAAAAACTGACCCAGCAGCCGTTTCGTCAGCAAATCGGAGAGAACACCTACACCCTCTCCCCCCTTGTGCAAGAGACAGTGGAAGGGACGGGGGAAAGGGTCTGGAGGATGGAGTTGGATATCGTAGGCACAACTGCCAGCTGGCCAAAATGGTTCCTGCGGGATGACACGAGACGCTCCTATCCTGTCGCAATCGACTACCAGCGATCGCCCATCGAGGGCTCCAGTTCGGGTGCCCATGTAAAAGAAACGTTGTTGATCAAAGAACTGGACCATCTGCCTTCGCAACTGACACTCGTGATGCAGACACAAAAAAAGACCTACGATAACTTCCAATGGCGAGTGGAAATCCCGCCCGCTCCTTGAGTTTTTCGTACAAAAAAGCAGGCCCATCGCACAGGAAGGGCCTGCTTCTCTTCTCTATTCGTCTCCCCGTTAATCTCGGATGGCCGCCAGCCAGCACTTCGCTTCTTCTGTCAGCCCTGTCCAATCCCCTGCTTCGATCAAATCTTTGCGAAGCAGAGCGCTTCCGGCACCTACGGCATTGGCTCCTGCGTCGAGATAGGCTTTCGCCGTATCGAGCGTGATGCCGCCGGTGCACATGATCGGAATATGCGACAAGGGCCCCTTTACGTCTTTGATAAAGGATGGTCCCAGCACCGATGCCGGAAACAGCTTGATCATGGCAGCCCCCAGGTTGACGGCACGAAGCATTTCACTGGGCGTAAATACCCCGGGGATCACCGGGATGCCCTGATCCGCAGCATACCGTACCACTGCCTCCTCGAGCACCGGCGCCACAATAAACTGCGCTCCTGCCTCGATCGCTCTACGGCAATCCGCTACGTCCAGAACGGTGCCAGCTCCAACCAACGCCCGGTCTCCGTAGGATTCGACCGACTCCCGAATGATGGCCTCTGCCCGCTCCGTCTCCATGGTGATTTCGACCGCTTCGATCCCGCCGTCCAGCAGTGCCTGCACGATGTCATGGCTTTTGTCGTAAGGGATTTTACGCAACACAGGGACCAGCGGAATCGCCTTCAGCCTCTCGATTGTCATACAGAGTCCTCCTAACGCTCGATCACTTCGCGTGTGCCCAGAAATCCCTCTACTTCCTCCAAGTATGGCAGCCCTTCATTGTCCCCGTGTACCTGCACGACCATCGCGCCAATCGCGTTGGCAAACTCGAGCGTTTTTTCGATCGGCCATTGATGGATCATGCCATAGAGGAACCCAGCATCAAAGCCATCTCCTGCGCCTACCGTATCCACGACTTTCCGAACAGGGAATCCAGGGTGATGCAGCCATTTCCCGTCAACCAACGCATAGGATCCATGCTCACCGTCTTTTACTATGACTTGTTGGAAGGAATAAGCTTGGAGTGTTTGCAGCAATGCCTGTTCCTGCGACGCATCGAACAGAAGCTCCATTTCCTCACGCCCAGCCAGAAGGTAATCCACGTATGGCAGATAGGAAAGAATCGTCTCCCTCGCTTCCTCCTTGGACCACAGGCGCAAACGGATGTTGGGATCAAACGAGACCTTAACCCCGTGCTGCTTCGCCAATTGCAAAGCGCGCAGGATGACGGCGCGGTTGTTCTCCTGAATCGCCGGAAAAACGCCCGTGACGTGCAGAATTTTGGTTTTTGCGATATAGTCTTCGGGCAACAGGTCGGGCGTAAGCGTCTCTGTCGGGGATTTTTGCCGATAGTAAAAGGTACGACCCGCTCCTGACTCCTTCACTTCTTTGAAATTGACGGAAGTGGCATAGCCCTCCATCATTTTGACTTCGGAAATGTCAATTCCCTCGCCGCGCACGGTATTCACGATATGCCGCCCGAACTCGTCCTTGCCCAGACGGCTGATCCAGCCTGCCTTTAATCCCAATCTCGCGCAGCCCAGTATCACATTCAGCTCCGCGCCACCGATTTTGCGTTCAAACTGATTGACGAACCGCAGCGGACCCCTGCTCTGGGGATCGAAGGTAATCATCCCATCCCCGATAGTGATGATATCCATCAAGGCTCCTCTTCCTTTCTTGGTGTCCGACTTATCTGCTCATCCATCCGCCATCTACGACCAGCACATGGCCATTGACGTAATCGGATGCTTTGGAAGCCAGGAACAACGCCGCTCCCGCCAAATCGTCCGGCACTCCCCAGCGCCCTGCGGGAATTCGCTCCAAAATGGCCTGATTGCGCTTGCTGTCATTGCGGATCGCCTCTGTATTGTTGGTATCGATATAGCCAGGAGCGATGGCGTTCACCTGCACGCCCTTGGCGGCCCATTCATTCGCCAGAGATTTGGTCAATCCGGCCACTCCATGCTTGCTCGCTGTATAGGCTGGAACGAAGATTCCGCCCTGGAACGACAAGAGAGAGGCGATGTTGATGATTTTTCCTGCGCCGCGCTCTACCATGCCGCGACCGATTTCCTGGGAGAGGATAAACACTGCGTTCAGGTTGATGTTGACCACGCGCATCCATTCCTGTTCGCTGTAGTCCACAGCAGGCTCGCGATAGACGATCCCAGCGTTGTTGACCAAGATATCGATTTGATGTTTTTCCAGAAGGGGCTTAATCTGTGAGCGAATCTGATCTACCTGGCTCAAATCAATCTGTACGGTTTCATACGTGCCCCCGACTTCTTCGATCTTCGCCTTGGTCTCATGCAGATTATCGCGGTGGCCCAGCAGCAGAACATGCGCACCTGCTGCAGCCAAACCGACGGATATGGCTTGCCCGATTCCGGTGCGAGCCCCTGTCACCAGTGCGGTTTTGCCTTTGAGTGAGAACATATCCAGTACGTATTGCATCTCCATACCTCCGTTTTCCTTATTTGTCTGATGTAAATTGATACATGACTTTGACGGCATCTGTATGACTGGTCAACAAATCAAAGCCTTTCTTCGCCTCGTCCGGCGACAGCACATGTGTGATGATCTTTTCAAAATCGCGCTGCTGCACCAAAAGCTGTGCCGCCAACTCAAAATCCTTGTCGGTATAGACGCGGACGAAGCGCATCGTCAGCTCCTTGAACATGCCTTTGAGCAAATCTACCTCTGTCGGCTTTTTATAAGCGGCCACAATCACGATGGTACCTCGCACCTTCACGATATCCGTGAGCAGCGGCACGACGGAATGGTGACCCGCGCAATCAAACACAAAGTCGGCCCCGGTGCCGTTCGTTTGCGAGAGGACGACTTCCCGGACGTTTTCCTGCTGTGGATGGATCGTAGAAAAACCAAGCTCCTTGGCTTTTTGCAATCGAAGCTCGTTGGTCTCCACGATCGTCACTTGTGATGCCCCTGCGCTTCTCAGAGCCAAGGCGACGCACAGTCCGATGGTCCCCGCTCCAAAGACGACGACATGATCGCCCGGTACATACCCGCCTTGTCTTACTGCGTGCATGGCGACTGCTACAGGCTCGACCAATGCCCCCATGGCAAAAGACAAGCCCTGCGGCAGCGGCACTACTCGTTCGACAGGCGCCGCCACATACTCTGCCATCCCTCCGTCACAATCGATGCCGACCAGCTGCAAGGATTCACATACATGGCTTTGTCCTGTGGTACATGGAATGCAGGTGCCGCAATTGAGCAAGGGATTGACGGTTACCGGCGTTCCCTCCGGCAGCGTCGGATGACCGGAGGCGATGGTTCCCGAAAATTCATGCCCCATCACCAAAGGCGCTTTTGCCCGCGGGTGGCTGCCTGCATAGATATTCAAATCGGTTCCGCAGATGCCTACATGGGAGGTCTTGATCAAGGCCCATCCTTGCGGCACCTCCGGCATTTCTTTTTCTCGCAAGGAAACGGTTTGCGTCGCTTCGAAGACAATGGCTTTCATCTAAACACTTCCTTGAAATGGTTTCATGGATCTACAGCCCCAGCAGCTTCGGTATGAACAGCGACAATTGCGGGATATAGGTGATCAGCATCAGGACCACGACCGTCACGGCGAAGAAAGGAAGAAGCGGACGGATGACGTTCTCAATCCGCAGATTGGCCACTTTCGTTCCCACGAACAGGACGGGACCGACTGGTGGTGTGATCGTCCCAATGGACAGGTTGAAGACCACCATGATTCCAAAATGCACCGGATCGATGCCGAAGCTTTGTGCAATCGGCCAAAAGATCGGGGTGAAGATCAGAACGGCCGGGGTCGGGTCCATAAACGTCCCTACAATCAGCAGCACAATATTCATAATCAAAAGAATCACGAAAATATTGTCCGTCATTCCGAGCAGACCGCTCGCAATCATGTTTGGAATGTTCGTGAACGCCATCACCCACGACATAATGGAAGAAACACCGATCAAAAAGATCACGATCGCTGTAGTTTTGGTTGATTCCAGCAAAATGCGAGGCAAATCCTTCAGCTTGATCGTCCGGTACAGAAACGACAGCAGCAAGGAGTACACGACAGCAATGGCTGAACCTTCCGTTGCGGTAAAGACCCCGCCAATGATCCCGCCGATGACGATGACAATCAGCAGCAGACTTGGGATTGCATCCCAAAAGACTCGCAATGCCTGCTTGAGCGTCACCCCTCCCTCGCTTTTATATCCAAAACGTCTGGCAAGGAAAAACACGACGATCATGCAGCCAATTCCCCACAAAATTCCGGGTATGTAACCGCCCATAAACAGTGCAGCAATCGAGGTTCCGCCACTGACCAGCGAATACACAATCAAGGTATTGCTCGGGGGGATCAGCATTCCCGTCGGGGCAGAGGCAATATTGACCGCTGCACTAAACTCTCTTCTGTAGCCTTCCTTTTCCTGCAAAGGGGTCATGGTCCCGCCGACGGCTGCCGCTGCTGCGACAGCCGAACCGCTGATGGAGCCAAACAGCATGTTGGCGACGATATTCGTATGGGCGAGTGAGCCTGGCAATCGGCCGCTTAGCACTTTGGCGCAATTGACCAGCCGGATGGCTATCCCTCCGTTGTTCATGATCACCCCGGCCAGGATGAAGAAGGGAATAGCCAAGAGGGCGAACGAGTTCATCCCTGTAAACATGCGTTGGGCGGAAGTCAGCAAGGCATTGTCCACTTCCAGTATGGAGAACATCGCCAGAACCGAGGCAATCCCGACACTGATACTGATGGGCGCCCCGATTACCAGCAGGATCGCTACTCCGAAAAACAAAATCATCGCAGCCTGAACAGCAACGTCCATATATGTTTAACTCCCTTCCTGCACCTGGTGCTGCCCGGCTTTATTCTGTGTCAGAACCTGATACACATTGTGGATGCAATAAAAGATCGTGAAGCACCCGCTGATCGGCAATGCAGCGTACAGATACCCGACCGGTATTTGCAAAGCCGCAGACAGCTGTGTCCAGGCCAGGCTCGTCGCTTTGAACCCGCCAACCAACAGAACAAGTGCTGCAAATACGATGATCACGACCTGGATCAATACCTCTGCCCCTTTATTCATGCCGGCAGGGAACCTGTCTTTCACAAATTCAATGGCCATATGCCCGTTTTCCCCGAAAACATAGGCAGAACCAAAGAGAACCAGCCAGACAAAGCAGTATTTTGCCAATTCCTCGGAAATGACGCTCGGGTCATGGAAGACGAACCGGGTCACCACTTGCCAAGTTACCAACAACACGAGATAACCAAACAATCCGATGCAAAACGCTGCCAATATTTTGTCCAATCCCTTTTTCAAAGCTCCCATCCCAATCACTCCATCCCTTATTGGGCTGCTTTTCTCACCTTTTCATACAAAGCTTTGGTGTTGTCTGTGGTCAGTTTTTCTTCCAGCAATGGTTTGACTGCCTCTTGGAAGATCTTAATATCTGGCTGATTAAACTTCGCCCCTGCCGCTTCCGCTGCTTGTTTGGCAGTTGCAACATCGGCATCCCACAGTTCCACTTCTTTATCGATGGCTTTGGCGAATTCTTCTTTGAAAATGTTTCGATGCTCTTCAGACATGCCGTTGAGCAGCTTTGTGTTGATGATCAAGTAATCGGGGATCATCAGATGCTGTGTATAGGAATAGTACGGCGCAATTTCGACATGCTTGAGGTTGGTATAGATCAACTCGTTGTTTTCTCCGCCATCCAGGACGCCGGATTGAATCGCGGTGTACACTTCCCCTTGACCCATAGGAGTTCCTGTACCACCCATGAGACCCATCATCTTGATATTGGTATCGCTTTCGATAATGCGAATTTTCAGGCCAGCCAGGTCCTGCGGCGTCTCAATCGGCTTTGTTTTGTTGTACACATTGCGGATTCCGCTGTGGAATGCGCCCAAGACGGTCATTCCCTTGTCCTCCGTAGACTTGTACAGGTCACCGACAACCTCCGGATTATTCAGTACGGACATCTGGTGATCCTTGGAGTCAAAGACATAGGGAAGATTGAACACCACGAAATCAGGATTGAAGTTTTCCATCAGACTCCCCGCCACAATGGACATCGCAATCGTCCCGGATTGGACCAGTTCGATGGTTTCGCGTTGGGCGCCAAGCAGTTCATTCGGATAGACCTCTACGGTGTATTTGCCTCCGGTACGCTCTTTGAGCTTTTCACCAAACTCTTTCATCGCTTTAAATTGCGGGTGATTCTCCGGCTGGTTGAAGGCTACCTTCAGCACCTGCGCCTGACCTGAATCCAGAGTGGAAGCAGTGCTGCTGTTGCTGCTGCCGCATGCGGATAGCACGGACAACGCCAAGAAAGCGGTTACACCTAGAGCTATGGAACGGAATGATTTTCTCATTTTTCATGACCCCTTATCTATTTTTATAAGTGATTCACAGGATAGTGGACAGCTTCCCCGCGCAAAAAGCGAACCGCTTCCTCGGCCACCTTTCGTTTCAGCTCCTGCGCAGCCTGCTCGGAATACCAGGCCATATGCGGAGTGCAAAGGAAGTTGTAATGGCGAAGCAAGGGAGAAGCGGCTGGCAGAGGTTCTGCCTCAGCCACATCCACGCCGGCCCCGGCAATCCATTTTTCAGAAAGCGCCTTGTCCAGAGCTGTTTCGTTGATGATGCCCCCTCGCGATACGTTGATCAAGTACGAGGTGGGCTTCATTTTACGCAACTCCGCCTCATCGATCAGATTGCGGGCATGGTCGAGCGGACAGTGGATCGAGACTACATCTGATACCGCCAATAGTTCGTCCAGCTCGACCAGTTCTATGTGCGTGGGGATGCTGCGATTCGGCTTTTCGCTGATCCGGGGATCATAGCCGATCACTTTGCAGCCGAGCGCGTGTACCTTGTTGGCAAACGCGGTTCCAATGCGACCGACGCCGATCACGCCAACGGTCTGCTCGCTGTGGCGAAAGATCGGGATGCTCGTCTGGTAGTTCCAGATGCCCTGACGTACCTGCTCCGTCATGAGCGGGATTTTGCGAGTCAAAGCCAGCATCAGAGCCAAAGCATGGTCGGCTACCTCATTTGTTCCATAGTCCGGCACGTTGCATATCTGAACGCCGTGGCGAGTGGCTGCCTCCAAATCGACGTTGTTGACTCCTACCCCGTAGCGTACAACCAGCTTTAGCTCCGGCAGACTTCTCATGACCCGGTCGGTGATCGGCGCATACTGATTCAGAAAAACGGCAGCGCCTTGCCCTTCCCGGATGACATCATCCTCCGTTCTGCATTGCTTGAGGACAAAAGGGACAGTCGCCTCGTTCAGAACACGGCGCTCAATTTCAATATCCTCATGATCGCAGTCCGTAATCATTACCTGTTGAACAGACATGTTTGTCTCACCCACCTATCGCAAATCCTTCATCGCTACGTGGTCCATATCGTCGAAGTCTTGATTTTCCCCGCACATGCCCCAGATGAAGGTATAGTTGCGCGTCCCGATCCCGGCATGGATCGACCAGCTTGGCGACAGGACCGCCTGTTCATTGCTGATCACGATGTGGCGGGTTTCATCGGGCTTGCCCATCATGTGGAAGACGCGCGTGTCCTCCGCCATATCGAAGTAAAAATATACTTCCATCCGGCGCTCGTGAGTGTGGCATGGCATGGTATTCCACCCGCTGCCTTCCTCCAGGACTGTCATGCCCATGCTCAATTGGCAAGACTGCAGGACATCAGGATGAATGTATTGATAGATCGTCCGTTTGTTCATTGTGGCATTGTCCCCCAGCGGACGAGCCAGAGCCTTTTGCCGATCGATCTTCACGGTCGGATAGCTAGTATGGGCCGGACATGAATTGAGGTAAAACCTCGCTGGCTGGGAAGGGTCATTGGATGCAAACACTACCTCTTTGGTCCCTCGACCGATGTAGATGCCCTCTTTCGCGCGAATATCATGCACTTCTCCATCGCAAGTGATCGTGCCGTCGCCGCCGACATTGATGACGCCCAACTCCCGGCGCTCGAGAAAATATTTGGCTGCCAGCTCTTTTCCGGCATCCAATGACAGCGCTTTCTCTACTGGCATGGCGCCGCCGTATATGATCCGGTCCACGTGACTGTACGTTAACGTGATCTCGTCAGATCTGAATACAGTTTCCATTAAAAATTCCTCACGGAGCTTCTCGGTTGTATACGTTTTGACGTCCTCTGGATGGTGAGCATAAAGAATTTTCACTCGGTATCAACTCCTCTTTGTGGTGAAAATCAATCTGTGGGGTTCACATGTGAGCAAGGATGGTTGGCAAGGATGATATTTAGTTCCGTATTGTAGAACAACGTTCCACAAATATATTACAACGAACTGCCAGAACATTTCAATACATCATTCCCAAATTCTTTGCACTTGCTCGATTTATCAGATAAATCATTGATCTGCACGGGTTTCCTCGGTTTACAAAGCCGTTTCATTCCACTATGATAAAAATGGAACAGCATTTCAAAAGGGTGATTTTGGAAAATCAATCGGGGATTCATGTGGGATTGAAGCAATATTGAGAAGGAGAACGTTCATGTCAAATGTGCAATCTTTAGAACGAGCGCTTACACTCTTAAATGTCTTGTCTGAGTATCCAGAAGGCATCCAAATTACCCGTTTATCCGAACAAGTCGGACTGTCCAAAAGCACGACGCATCGCCTCTTGGCCACACTCGTACACATGAATTACGTCGTCAAGGATGAGGAGACGGAGAAGTACAAGCTGGGCTTTCAGCTCATCTATTTATCGCGAAATATCCTCAACAGCATAGATGTCATCCAGATTGCCAAGCCATTTCTGGAGAAGCTCTGCCACGATGTGAATGAGACCATCCACTTGTGCATCGATGACAATGGCGAAGTGATGTATATCGACAAAATCGAAAGCAACCAGACGATTCGCATGTTCTCCCGAATTGGAAGCCGCGCTCCCATGTACTGTACGGGGGTTGGAAAAGTATTGCTCTCCGGGATGAGCGCAGAAGCCTACCGCAAAGTGGTTTCCGGTATTGATTTCGTAGCCAGAACAGCCAAGACTATCACATCCGCCGAAGCGCTGGCCGAAGAAGTCGCAGCCGTGAAAAACCAGGGGTACGCTCTGGACAATATCGAAAACGAAGAAGGCATCCGCTGCATCGCCGCGCCAATCTTTGATTCTCAAGGAAAGATTATCGCCAGCTTTAGCATCTCCGGCCCAAGCAACCGGATCACGATGGAGCGCGTACAGGATGAACTGGTCAGAAAAATCCGCGAGACCTCGCAGGAGATTTCCCGGCAGCTCGGCTATCGCATCTAGCTCGCGTTTTGGTCCCGAACATGCAAATGTGCCTTTCGTCGCTTAGGCGGAAGGCTTTCTTCGCGTTTACGTTCCAAACCAGAAGCCCTCATACGAAGCCGGTTCCTGTATTCTCACACCCAATTGCTTTGCAGCCGTACGCGGCCAATACGGATCCCGCAACAATTCTCTGCCTATCGCTACCAGATCGGCCCGACCGTTTTGCAAGATTTCCTCCGCCTGAATTCCCTGTGTGATCAATCCTACTGCTGCCGTAGCAATATGAGCTTCACGTCGGATCATCTCTGCGTAGGGAGTTTGGTAGCCCGGATAGACTCTCGGACTTTCCAGCAAGAGTCCTCCGCTGCTGCATACGACCAAGTCGACATCCTGCTGTTTCATCCATGCGGCGAATTGCACGTAGTCCTGGATGCTGTTTCCCTGCTCGCTGTACTCGTTGGCGGAGACCCGAACGAACAATGGCCCGCTCCAGACACTCCGCACCTCATCGATGATTTCCCGCAAAAACTGATACCTCCCCTCTCTTGATCCACCGTACCGATCCTCCCTGGTATTCGTAAGCGGGGAGAGAAAGTCATTGATCAGATAGCCGTGAGCCGCGTGGATTTCCAACACATCAAAACCAGCCGTTGCGGCCCGGATCGCCGCTTGCCCAAACCCCGCTGCCGTTTCACGTACTTCTTCTTGGGTCAACCCTTTCGTAGCTCTGCCCTTGTACGGCAATCCCGAGGAAGAGCGCGGTTCCCCCTCCATCACTCGTTTGCGTCCTGCATGCCAGAGCTGGACTCCTGCTTTTGAGCCGTTCTCATGCAGCATCCGCACCAGCTGGCGCATCTGCGGAATTTGCTCATCGCACCACAGTCCGAGATTGCTGGGATAATCCCTGCCTTCCTCCAATACGGCGGTCGCCTCCAGGATAATCAGACCCACCTGTCCCATCGCCCTTGCTCCGTAATGAAGCATATGCCACTCGGTCACCTTGCCGTCTTCTTCAGCAGCCAACGTCCCCATCGGAGACATGACAATTCTGTTTTTCAGTTCGATTCCCTTTATCGTCATCGGCGTAAATAGCAGACTCATCGTTCACACACCCTTTCTTCTGGTTTTTGCAAAAATATTTTCTTTGCTCAATTGACCCTTATTTTATAAGATGAATACAAGGTTTTACATAAGATAACAACGGAATAAAGGATCGAGCGAATTGGTTTTCAAGCTATTTCAAATATAAAAACTTGAAAACAAAGGTGGTGTGTGAACGTGGACAAAGTCGATCAGCATATCCTGCTCCTTTTGCAAAATCAGGGCAGGCTTTCGATGACAGAGCTGGGCAAAATCGTCGGGCTTTCTCAACCGGCCGTGACGGAAAGAGTGCGCAGACTGGAGGAAAAGGGCGTAATCTCCGAGTATCGCGCCGTCGTTTCCCCGGAAAAAATCAATTTGCATGTGACTGCCTATCTGCTTTTTCACAGCAAGGATTGCGACAAGTTCGTCCAGTTCTGCAAGGAAACGCCGGAAGTGGTGGAATGCCATCGTATCAGCGGTCAGTACAACCATCTGGTAAAGGTAGTAACGGAATCGTTGCGCTCTCTGGAGCAAGCCGTCAATCGCCTCGGTGTTTATGGCGATTCGACCACCCTTATTGTGCTGTCTAGCCCGATTGACCATAAAGATCTGATTCCCGCGATCCCGGATGAGCAGTGAAAAGAAAAGAGGAACGGTCCCAAGCATGACTGCCTGGATCGTTCCTCTCTTCATTGTCTTTTTCTATTGAGCGGATTGGGGAACCGTTATTTGCTGGATTGTCTGTGCGGAAGCATCCGCCACCCAGATTTTCCCCAGGGCATCCACCTTGACAGCTACCGGCATGGAAAAGGATGATCCCAAGGTCGTCACTTTCCCTTGATGCAAATAACGGATGGCGTGATTCATGCTGTCCGCGATCAAAAGTCCCCCGTCGGCGGTTACTGCAAGCCCCTTGGGAAATTGGAATTTCGCTGCCGCCGCTTCCCCGTCAGCATAGGACCCCTCAGCATAAAGCGCGTCCTTCGCGTAAGCTTCTCCGCCCCCTGCCACCGTCGTCACTGTCTCGTTCTCCAGGTCTAGATAGCGAATCCGTTGGTTACCCGTGTCACTTACATAGAGATTGCCCTTGGCGTCCAGTACGATGCCGGATGGTTCATTGAATTTTGCCTCACTCAGCTTGCCGTCGCGGAAATCTCCGGCACTCTCGAGATACCCGCTCGCCAGCTCTACCGTCCGCTCAGACAAGCTGTTCAGCGTAGTTACGCTACCATCGGGAGCAACTTTGCGAATGGCGTGGTTCAAGGTGTCAGCGACATAGAGCGTACCATCCTCCGCTACCGCCACATCACTCGGCGAATGAAAACGCGCTTCTTTCCCCGTGCCATTCCGATCGCCCTGCACCCCGTCACCGGCGATGGTGACTACTCCCTGCGGGGTAATTTTACGGATCGCATGGTTTGCCGCATCCGCTACGTACAAAGCCCCGTTCTGATCAACAGCCAAGCCTTGAGGCTGATGAAACATCGATTGGTTCAGAGGGCCGTCCAGCAGCAGTCCCGCTGGAAAGCCTTTCGCGTCGCGGTATACGGTAAAGCCTGCGTACGTGCTTACGGTACCAGTGGAGATTTTGCGGATCAGATGGTTGCCCGAATCCGCGACAAGGACGCTGCCATCCGCGAGAATCGCCAGTCCCGCAGGCTGGCGGAAGGAGGCCGAGGAGGCGGGGCCGTTGAGTTCTCCGACGGCTCCGCTTCCGGCTATGAATTGATTTGGTGCTGCCTCCGCTTGTGCTGTTGATTGGATATCCTGGGCTGCATAACTAGAATTTGCCCCAACAGTCGCTGAGAGTATAATAGTAAGTCCCGTCAGGTATTTCTTTACATTTACAAATTGCAATGGAACTACACCTCATTTCTAGCGCTTGGATGTTACCTATTACGAAGTAGTCAATTCAGGTTTTCCCATGGTCTCTCCCTTGGCGATCGGAAAGTCATCCGGCCAAGCGAAAACGGTAAATGTGTATTCCTGACCCGTTTCCAATTCTTCAAATGTGTATTCCAACTTATCAGCGGTTAACCAGCCCAAATCAATCTCTGAATCATCATCATTATCTAAGAATACTCTATATCGCATGCTGTCCATATTCTCATAAGGAGCTGACCATCGAATGGTAACAGTGGTTTCTGTCGTACCAGCAACCCAAACATTGATCTCGTCTAATGGTAGCGGCTCTTCCGGAAATTCTTCCTCCTCAATGGTAAATGTCGCTTCTCCTCTTGTGAGCATATAACCATCGCTACCATAAGCAGTGACCTCCGCCCAATAAACACCTGGACTTAAGTCAGGAACATCATATTGCAGGACATCGGCATCCAATTCACCACTACATTCTTCTACACCTTCGCCAGCCAAACAAACTATATAGTTCTCCGCACCACTTACCATGGTCCAACTGATTTCTGCAGAAGAACCTGACGGCGTAGCAGTTACCTCAAACCTTTGATAAACAAACTTCTCGCTCCCTTTTGTGATTTGCTTTCCTCTCGCATCATACGCTATAATCGTCACTCTACTTTCTTCACCACTGGGCACCTCTGTCATATAGGAGGTTTCGCTACTATCAACGGAGATGCAAGGAAATTCATTGATACAAACATCGTACTTCTCAGCACCTTTTACCTCGCCCCATCCAATGTAAACCGCACCACCGAATCCCATCTCAATCGTAATATCAATGGGCTCCGGTTTTGGTTCCGGTTTTGGCTCCGGCGGATCAATCCCCAGCAAGAACGAATTGGTCTGCGCCGCATAGCTTCCGGATGGGTCATAAAACTTCGCTGCAAAGGAATTTCGCAGCATGTTGGACGTATCACTCGCCAAAGCGACAAGCACAGAGCGATCACCTGAAAGCGTGCTGTCTGCGACCGCCAATTGCTGCGATCCATCCATAGATGGGATGTCAAACCGATAACTCTGACCATCCTCCAGCGTCACCTCGTTCCCGGATGCGCTCCGGATCGGTCCCGTAAAAGAGAGTTGGATGTGCTGACTGTCTGCCACGCTTGCGGACACTGTGTTAAATATCCAGCTTTTTACTTCTCCGTCGCGTATATTGTCTGCCACGGCATAGGCTTCGATGCTCCCCCCGCTTGCCGCCACACCTGATTCATAGCGAGTGAAGTCCCCATTTTGCTTATAGTAAATGACTGCTCCCGGTGTCGAACTCTCCAACGTTACCAAGGTACCGGAATCCACCAATCCGCCACTCGGTGATGCCACTACCGCAGCAGCCTGTGGCGCATGAAAGACCCCATAAGTGGAAAAATGATCGACGCTTGCCGTAGCCACTCCGCCGCTTACATTGGTGCTCATATACTCCCAAGACTGATCCCGCTTCTTGTAAAAGATCCCGACATCGTCCGTCTTCTGTCCTGATTCAATCGGATAGGAAAGGGTCACAGGACGCGTAATTTCGATTCCTTCAAAGGCAAACTGCAGCACCAGACCTGCCGGGGTCAATTCACCGCCGGGCACACTCACCTCATTGATGCGCACAGTCGCATTGTCGGGAATGCTGTTTGCCCCCATATCAAGTACGAAACCCTTGTCGAATTGGATCGGCCCTTTCGTTAAATGAACAGGTTTGCCAAAAGGCGCAACCACATGCAGCGTCAAAACAACCTCTTTGTCGTAGTTCTTTACCTTCCCTACGATCCGGTGCGTACCTGTCTTGCGAGTATCTATCTGCTTCTGATCCCATTCCACAAACACTTTTTTCGAAGTGCCATTGCTCATCTCAGCAGTGACATAGATCGGAAGTTTGTAAGCTGCAGCCAGTTCGACCTGCTCCTCCAGATTGTCAACACGGGCAACAGTCAAGTCCTGCTCTGGATCTTTGTCTTTACCCGGAGACCCGCCCGAACCGCCTGATCCGCCTGATCCACCTGATCCTCCCGAGCCTCCCGACGGTTTCGTTGCCACGGTGTTGCCTGCAGGAGTTCCTGTTCGAGCTTCGAGCTTTTCACGCGCTTTTCTTTCTGCTTCTTCATTTTCCCGAACCAATCTCTCATGCTCTTGCTTGATTCGATTCAGCAAGTCATTGTATTCTTGTTCGCGTTTTCTCTGTGCCTCCTCCGCTACATACCTGCGTCGCTCTTCCATTTCTTGCAAACGATCGCGCTCGCCCTGCTGCTTCTCATTCCACTCGATCGGGTCAATAACACCGCCAAGCCGGATTTTGCGCTCCAATTCCTGATTGGCTTGTTCGACCAATTTGGCGATTTCTTCGTCACTTACGATTTTGCGGTTCAATGATGTCTGGATGAGCGAATTGACTAAAGACTGCATATTTTTTTCGTATTGATCAAGGTCCATCTGCTGATCGAGATGCAACTGCGGGAAGCCCGCTTCTGCTGTGCCACTCTCGAAGCTTTGGCGAACCTGTTCGATCCATTGATCATGCTCCTGGTCCATCACTTGCTTATTCCGGATCAACGCTTTTATTACCTCGGGCGCCAAATCCTGAATGATATCATCCGGCAGAATAAAGGACACACCTGACTCAGACGGAAGCGCAGCATCACGTCCGTAAAAGGCCCCTTGCATCATCGGGTACACAACGGTGGGGAGTTGTTCAGCCGTATTTTCTGCCTGCACGATGCCAGATGCCACAAAAACACCGCTTCGTCCGGTAATCGGGTCAACATTCACGTAGAATTGCGTGCCACGTACTCCCATGATGGCGGTAGGCGTCTTCACCGAAAATTCATCCGCCTGATTGGTCAAGGATTTCACTTTCACAAAGGTGGAGCCGGAGGAGACCTGGACATTCGTCTGCTTGCCCTCGATGGTCTCCTGCAATTCCGCGAGTGTAATCACTGTATTCTCGCCCACAGTAATCTCGTCCTGATGATCGACGATCGAGAGCACGACGCTTGATTTGGCCCCAGTCGAGATCTGGTCTCCTTTGTTCAAACTCATGCTTTTAAAGGCTTTATACTCCTTCGTTCCTCCTGATTTCTTGATCATCACTGTGCCTGTCACCTGCTCCACCTTGGCGACACGCGCTGTCTCGGCATGCGTGACAGCCGCCATCCCCGACCAAAGCAGGCAGACCAGGATGAGCGCCACGATCCATCTTGTCAGGGCTTCACGTTGCCCTATTCGATTCTCCATGCTCAATCACTCCCCCACCTTTATTTTTGCTTCCACACCATCTGGTCGCGCGATCCAATCCTCGACCTCGTACAAGCGAATGGATGCGCTTTTTCCTTTCATTTGCCTCTCACCAACCACGCGATACCTGAAGAAATTCTTCGTACGCAAATAAGTCTCTTCGGATACAAGAATCTGATTGGCTGCCGAATTGGACTCGATCCGTGCTGCCGTATTGACGGCATCGCCAATCGCTGTATAATCAACCCGCAAATAGGAACCGATATTGCCAACCACCACTTCACCCGTGTTGATTCCGATCCCGATGCTAACCTCGACACCGTATTTTTGCAGGATGTCCGCTTGCACACTCTTCATGCCATTCTGAATGTCGTAAGCTGTCTTGACCGCATGGTATTCATGATGCGGCACATCCAGGGGAGCATTGTAGAGAATCATGGCTGCGTCACCGATAAACTTGTCAATCGTCCCCTTGTTCGCCAACACCTGATTGGTAATCATATCGAACATCATGTTGAGAAAATCGACGATCTCCTCTGGCCGCAGCTTTTCGGATAGAGGTGTAAAGCCGCGAATATCCAAAAACAGAATCGTCAGCTCCTTGTTTACGCCCCCCAGCGGCAGCTCTACGTCGCTTTTCGCGATCTGCTTCACCAGTTCGGGTGACAGATAGCGGCCAAACTGCTTCGTAATAAATTGCTTTTGCTTCATTTCAAAAAAAGTCTTCACTGCAAGGTTGACGACATAGACCAGCCAAAGCGCCGCGAGCGGGTAAACCACATCGAGGTAGACCAAACGCTTTTGAAAAAGAAGCCACTGCCCGGCCAACAAAACCGCTGTAAGGAGAAATTGAAGAGCTACGCTCGTGACTGTCTTGGTTCTCCAGGTCAGTAACACCGATGCAGCCATTGCGGCCAGAATCAGGACCAGGATGGCCAGATCCCCAATGACCGTAATCTTCTCGTGACGCAATAATTGATCCACGATATTGGCGTGCGCGTAGACGAGGTACATATGATTGTCTACCGGCGTCGGCTTGGCGTCATCACCGGCAGCCGCAAACCCGATCAGGACGATTCTGTCCGTAAAGGTTTCTGCCGGGACCTCCCCGTTCATGACCATGTAGAACGGGATGCTCATAAAATCCTTGGTGGAACTGTTAAACTTGATGTTCATTTCGGCCTGCGGATGGTCAGCCAGATAATCCTTTACATCCGCCCCGTACATTTCAGCAATTTGATATCCCAGCGACGGAATCGGCCCTTCAGGCGTATCAAGCATCAGCCAGGTTCGCCGGATCAATCCGTCCTCATCGATGGCAGCATTGATATGTGCTGTTTTTGAGGCCGCAGCAATCTCCGGGATCGGCCTGTTCAACTTTTGCCCCTTGAGCAGCTCCCCTTTTTTTACCAGGGTCTCCTTGCGAAAGAAGCTCTCCATCTCCACGGTGGAAGGGATGATGACCTGGTCATGCTTCGCCAGCTCCTCCGCAAATGCCTGATCTACGGCAGGATCGTCGCTTTTCGTAGCAAACGTGATGTCGAATGCTACCGCCTTGGCTCCTGCTAACTGCTCGAGCAATGGTATGTAGATGTCTCGCGACCACGGGAAGGTGCCGATCAAATCCAGGGACTCCTGGTCGATTTCAATGACGATAATGTCTTCATGCGGCGCATGCGTCATGGAGGTTTGCTGGTTGTAATCATAGAGGGCCCGGCTCAGCACCTGGAAGGCTCCTGTGAAAAAAATAGCCAGACAGATCAGCAGGATCAGGATGTTGCCAACCACCAGGAAGCTGCGAATTTTTTTACTCATAGGGTGTCGTTCCCCCTCCCTACAGGCTGACTGCAACAGCGAGAATGATCAGATGGAAAGTCTGGTCCACCATGATCATCAACCATTTGCTGCGCTCATCCGTGACGCCCATGACCCGTTCATACCAGAACCGGACTATTCCCCGGCGGTCCAGGATCACATGTGTAAGAAAAACGAATCCAATCGCCCACCAGGATAGGCCTGTCGGCAAAAACAGATACGCTGCCACACTGACGGCCAATGTATATACGAAGCAGTGCGCCAGCAGAGGGCGCCACTGCTCTGCCTTGTACTTCGCCATCCATTCCGTCTGCAAGAGATAATCCCCGACCAAGTGGGCAAGGAACAATACGTCAAACTGGCTTAGTGCATTCACTTCCTTCTTGTCTCCTTTACAGGCAACCGCTAGCCGATTGCACCTCTCCTCATATTTCGTCCTTGCATCGATCGAAGCCTCGAAGCAAGTGACTCGATCATGCTGCGGATGACGCTCTCATCCCCGTAACAAAAGTCGTAAAACACCTCATCGCGAATCTTCACCAGCACGGAGGTCTCCAGCGCTGTTACGCTAGCAGAGCGCGGCGCCCGCTCCAGCAGGGCCATTTCCCCGATGACATCTCCCTGATGAAGCTCTGCCATTTTCCTTCCATCCCGTTCCACGCTTACACGGCCTGAGATAATGCCGTACAGGGCGTCACCTGGTTCCCCGTATCGCAAAATCGTTTCTCCCGCCTGAACCGTTACCTCCTCGGTCAACTCCACCAAGGCTGCCAATTGTGTATGGGAAAAGGAAGCAAACAAGTCTACCTTGAGCAGGATCATCATTTTTTCCGTCAGGGACGATGCTTCCTTATCTTCCGCTGATTTCCTCACAAGCGGGGAAACTCCCGTCACATCCGAATGAGAGTCCTCCCGAATATCCACTTGCGAGGAATGACTCTCTTCATTCAATCTGCGAATCCGTTTGCTCAGCATGCTGGCAAAGCTAATCGCCAATTCCAGATTGCTGCTTACCAAATCGTAAAACGCATCTTTGCCGATTACACCCAGAGTTGCCGTCGTCTCCGAGAAGACCGTCGCTGTTCGACGTACGTGGTCAAACAGCGACATTTCCCCGAACAGCTCCCCTTCTCCCAATCGCTCTACCCTGCGGCCATCCCTGACAACTTGGACCTCCCCTTGCAAGATCAGGTACAGGGCGTCACCGATTTCTCCCTGTTGAATGATGGTCGTTTTGGGTTGTACTTCTTTTTTCTGGAGATCAGCCGCCAGCTTTGCCAGTATGTATCCTGGCAGTTCCGAGAAAGAACTGGCCTGCTTCAAGAATCCAACTTGTGTGATTCGTTCCTCCTCTTCCCTGGTTAATGGCCTGATTCCGTTCATTCGGGCAAAGGCGGGATCAAGCGCGCATAGATGGAGCAGGCAGATCTTCAGCCAGTCATCCGCCTTTTCATACAGGTCGGTCCATGCCTGATTCTCTGATTTCACCATGACACGTTGGTTGTCATAGTTGGCGAGAATAACCGGCATAATGGACCCCCGGTGCTGCTTTTGCAACAAATTGTCCATAGCCTCCAGGGCATTTCCCTTTTGCCGCATATCCCCGCTCTCCAAATTAAAGGCAATCGTCTCTATCATTCTTTTGTCGTAGAGAAGAGATAAAAGCGCGAACAGATTGCCCATTGCCGTTTTCTTATCTTGCAGCAGGGCATCGCTGTGCAACGCCATTTCAGGAGTAGACCGTAACGAGAGTGCCTGAAGTGCGTACAAACCATGCTGTACATGTCTGGCTTCCGCTTCGATCATTGCAGAAAGAGAATCCTGCTCCTCGCCACGATAATCATAGAGCTTGAACATGGCCTCCGCGATGCTCGCACGAATACGAGTCGATGCCTTCTGATACGTTTGCTGCAAAAAGCGATACGCTTCACCTGAGGGGTGTTGGGCCAGGATTTTGGCCGTGTACAGCCGAATCGTTTCATCCGCGTGCGGCTTATCCCACTCATGTTGCAGGTGATGGAGCAGCGCATCCAAGGGAAATAAGGCGAGAGCGGCCAACGTTTCCTTTTGCAAACGTGATTCCCCGAGCTGGACCAGGACATCTGGCAGCAATCGCGGATCTGCCAGTTTTCCTGCGGCCGTGATGGCGTGGCGCCTAGTCTGCTTGTCCGGGCTTTGCATCTGTCTTTGCAATGATTCGTACAACGTCTCGTCAGGGCTGCCTTGCTTGATTAGTCCATAGATCGCTGCGATACGGACTTCTGTGGCCGGATGCTCCAAAAAGGACGCAAATAATGTTGTATTCCTCTTATCGGCAGATGCGGCGAGCGTTTGGATAACCTTTGCCAGAAGCAAACTGTTATCCGTTTGAAGCAG
Organism: Brevibacillus panacihumi; assembly: GCF_003710985.1. Lineage (GTDB taxonomy): Bacteria > Bacillota > Bacilli > Brevibacillales > Brevibacillaceae > Brevibacillus > Brevibacillus panacihumi. The sequence goes on along the minus strand of NZ_RHHT01000008.1, from coordinate 82,001 downwards.
CGGCTGCAGATACGGAGTCCACTGCGGCTTGCCCGCTCTTTCCATGTATTCCAGAACCTCGAACTGCAGCGTCTGAGGAGAATTCGCCAATAGGGCGGCCAGATACCTTTCCATGCTGTACTGCGGGATTTGCGCCAGTAATCGAAACGCATGGAGCCGCTCGGTGTCCGTTCTGTTGTGGTCCTCCATGATCTTCGCCAACAAGGGTGCTTGAATCAAGGAAAGGTCCAAATCGCCCATATCGCCTTGTTTTTTCCTCAATGTGGCGAGCAGCATCTGCACATACTCTCTCTTTGCAGGAAAGATGGCCAAAACGGCTATGAACAGCATCAGAGCAGCGATGATGCTGAAGCTGGTCAAGCTGATTTTATCTGCCATGATGATCAGCAGCAGCGCTGCCACACCACTCATCCCGTAATCAATCACTCCACCGACCAATCCTTTGGCTTTTCCGCGTAAATGGGCCGGGATCGGGAAATACATCAGCTCGTGCACGGATTGATGGATGGTCTCTGCAAAAGCGCGGTAACTGGCTTTCAGCACTACTGCTGTCAGCAGAACAGGCGCAAGGAAGAAGGCAATCGAACTAAACAGCATGGACAAGGGCATGACAAGAAAGGCGGGTACAATGCCATAACGCGTGAGCAGGCGAGTCGATACAAACACTTGAAAGACGAAGGCGATCACACCCGTCACACTGTAAAACATGCCCAGAAAGCTTGCCAATTCCGCTTCTGACAAGCTTTGACCCAGCGTCATCTTGAACTGGTAATCAGTCAGTGTAATCGCTACAGAAATTGTACCGATTATGATCGCGATGTATTTGAGAATGGGTAGTTGTTTGAATGGATTTCCGTGGGGAGGAGATGGTTCTGATGCTTGCTTTTCCTGGGGGCGGTGATCTGAAGTTTCGCTCCCTCCATGGGATGCTTTCCTCTGCAAACCTCTTACAAACCAGATGCCGAAAACGACGAGAGCAGCGTAGACGTATATCAATAATTCCGTGCCGAAAAATGGTGCCAGCGAGCTGGTGGCAAATCCCCCAATGATAGTCCCGGCGACGCCTCCAGCCGCTACTGTGCCGATGTAACGCTTTGCATTCCGTGCGTCCAGGACGGTCGCCATAAAGGTGAAGAAGGCCATCGTCAGCAGTACCGTGTTGGCTTCATACCCGACAAACATCACTGGATAAATCCATGCGACGCCCGTCTTAAGAACGAGACCGGTCAAAAGCACGAATCCTCCTACACCGAGAATGGAGCCGACTAGCAGGTGATAGGGAGAGACCCGCTCCGAGACCTTTTGAAAAAAGATTCCGACCAATACGACAGCAACCGTTATGTACAGATACATGTAGCTCAGCTTGGCTATGTCATAATGGCTCAAAAACAGCGTGTCTGCAGCAGCCGAGCCCATAACCGACGACATCATGATTACGGTGTAAAAGACAGTCAGTAATACAACGCTGGGCAGTACTGATTTTATGTTCGCTTGCCCTCGGCCGAACAAGCGCTGGAAAACGCTTTTGATCACTTCGACTACCTCGTTTCCGTTTATTGACGGTCCCTTCCCTGTATTTACCGTATAACAAAAATAGGGTATTCTTGACCCAGGACAGGTCTTCCTGCCTAATTCACTTTTTTATTGTACTGGATTTTTAGTACAGAATGATTATTTATTTAGGAAAATTTGCAAAAATTAATTGGGGTGCGATATGAGCACGTATATCTCCGTCTGTTCATCTGAAATGTATCAACAAACCTACCTTACCTTTCTGCTTGAGCATTACGATCAATTGGGCCTTCCCTACTCTTACCCTGTCTCCCTCAGCTTTCTCTCCAGCCCGATTTTGATGGATCGGGAATCTTTCCTCTGCTATAACGACGATGACGAGGTCATCGGTGCCTTCTCGTACATATACGGAACTGGCGAAAACCAGTACGAAGACCAGCATGTGATTCAGGTGCAGGTCGTTTTTATCCAGGAAGAGTACCGCGTCACCCGTCTTTTCCTGCAGGCGATCCAATTCCTGATCGAACACATCACCGACTTGGAAGAGGATGTGCGTGAATTGCGCTTCTGGACCCCGGCGAATGACCGCTTGCGCCGCTTGTTTTCCAAATTCGCCGAAAAGATCGATTCGGTGGACACTGTGTTTGGCCCCATCGACGAATACCGTACCGCTTTTTCCGATCTGCGGGCGTATGCAGCCAAATTCCGTCCTGTCTTGTAACCGAGAAAAGGAGACGTTGACATGCTGATTGTCCTGAAAAACCTCTTTGGCTACATGCGTCCCTACAAGCTGCTCACCGCGCTTTTTTTCTGCACGCTTCTACTGGACCTGGCGTTCGTATCCTTTGCGCCGCTCAGCTTCAAAATCATCATCGACCAGGCGATCGAGCCTAAAGACATGGACGCCTTCACCCTCATCATGATCGTTCTCGGGACCGCCGGAGTGATTTGCCTGAGTGCCGGCATCCTGAGTGATTACGCCCTGGCGAAATTAAATGCGCGAATCCAAAATGACTTGCGCGAGAAGCTGTTTACCCATTTGCAGCACGTACATATCGATACCTTCCAGAAGTTCCGCTCCGGCGATCTGGTCTCTTTTTTTTCGGTTGATTTGCCCGCCATTGAAAGAGCGATGGCAGTCATTCTCACCACCGGGCTGCAATCGCTGACTGTCGTGCTAATCAGTACCTCCGTGTTGTTTTATCTGGAGTGGAGCATGGCCCTCTTCATCCTGCTGGGAGCAGCGGTCATTTTCGCAGGTCCGTACCTGCTGGGCCGTCGCGCCCAAGCAGTCAATGCAGATTACAAAGCTCAATTCTCTGCGATGACCAGTGACGTCCAGGAGAATATGAAAGCGCAAAAGGTAATCAAAGGGTTCCAGCTGGAGCAAGCCATGATCGACAAGTTCCATAAACGGCTCGGGTCCCTGTTCGTCAGCAGCTACCAGAAAAATATCATCGGGGCCAAGCTGGAACGGATTCCGATGACGAGCCTTTTGGTTATCAACTTTTCGATTATTGGATTCGGTTCGTACCTCGCGCTGACCGGACATATTACTTTGGGTTCTCTGGTCGCATTTTTTACGATGTATACGTCCATGGGCAATTCGGTGTTCACCCTGACCTTTACTTTGCCTGTTTTTACGGATGCACAGGTCAGCATGGAACGAATCAAGCAGGTACTGGACCAGCCCGTCGAAGCGACAGGCTCGATCAGGCTTGACCCATCCGCTATGCAGCATCCGGCGATTGATGTCCGTCGCGTCACTTTCGGCTATCGCCCCGAGCAGCTGGTCCTCAAGGGTATTCATCTGCACATTCCCGCTGGAACGACGGCAGCCTTCGTGGGGTCGAGCGGCTCGGGAAAAAGCACGCTGGTGCAGCTTCTGCTCGGCTTTTATGAACCGGACAAAGGGACAGTCGAGATCAACGGCAAAGACCTACGAACATTGGATCTGGGCTCGTACCGTGAGCGGATCGGCGTCGTCTTTCAGGACAACTTCCTGTTTCACGGGACGCTGCTGGAGAATATTCGCTTGAGCAAACCGGATGCGACGCGCGAGGAGATCATGCAAGCAGCCAAGCAAGCCGAGATTCACGACATGATCATGGGGCTTCCCGACGGATACGAGACGATGGTTTTGGATGAGGGCAGCAATTTTTCCGGAGGGCAGCGGCAGCGGCTCGCCATCGCCCGGGCGATTCTGCGCAACCCCTCCATCCTACTTCTGGACGAAGCCACTTCTGCATTGGACCCGATCTCTGAAGCGTCAATCAACCGCACCTTTGAGGAACTGTCTCGCAATCGGACCGTGGTGACCGTTACCCATCGATTGGCCTCCATTACGGGGGCAGATCAGATTTTTGTCTTTGACCAGGGGGAACTGGTAGACAGCGGAGGCCATACAGAGATGCTGGAACGAGGCGGATTCTACAAAAAGCTGTGGGAGAAGCAAAGCGGCCTGTCCCTCTCGGATAGCGGCCGTGAAGCGACGATTGAAGCGAGTCGGCTGGCGCTGCTTCCCTTTTTCCGAGGTCTTGACGAGTCTGTCTTGCAGGAGGTTGCCCATCTGTTCCATACCGAAACCTGCGCTGCAGGACTATCTGTCATTCGGGAAGAAGAGACTGGCGAGACGTTTTACCTGATCGCCAGGGGCCGTGTAGAAGTAACCAGGCGCCCGGCAGATGGAGCTTCCGAGCCCATTCGCCTGGCTGTGCTGGAGGACGGCGACCATTTTGGCGAGATTGCCTTGCTGGAGAACGTCCCGCGCACAGCAACTGTCACGGCATTGACGCCTTGCGTTTTCTTGACGCTGCAGCGCAAGAAGCTCTTCTACATCCTATCGAAGCATCCCGAGATTGACTCCCATGTGCGACAGACTTTGCAAGAGAGAAAAAGCTAAAGGAGGCGCAGAAAGCCATGACTGCCCATTTCAGGCGCTGCAGCGGTGATCAGGATCTCGTGAAATTCACCCTCTTTTTTATTCACAATCGTTTGGAATTCAACAGGCAATTTACATTAATCGATGCCATCTACCACGTATTGGAAAATATTCAAGACTCGCAGATCATCCTTGTCGTAGACCCGCAGGACAACGTAATTGGCTGGGGTCATTATCAATACGTGACGAAAGAGCACCAGCCTGATCCCCAGGGGGAGGTTGTCTTTATCTTCTCTGCCATCATCAAGCAGGAGTTTCGCAGCAGCCGCCTGTTTTTGCAGGGCTTCCGATACATGGTAGAGCAGATAGAAGCGGAGAACAGCCAGGTAAAGGAGGTGCGCTTTTTCGTTCAATCTGAAAATACGTACCTGAATCGCCTGTATGCCAAATTCGCCTCTATCGTCGGGGAACGAGATGGCAATCATGGGCATGAACATATTTATGCGACTGATTTTGCTCAGTTGAGGGACTATCTTGCCATGAAAAAAAGCCCGCGCGCAGGCGGGCTTTGATTTGCTTCATCAAGCGATGATTTTGGTTTTCTTTGCGTTCTCTGTCGACTTCTTGATAATGCCGGATAGTGGCCGCTTGAGGACCAGCGCGACGAACAGGCTGAGACCGATAAAGCCAAGCAGCGCCAATATATCCCGCCAGGCCGTCTCCCACCAAATGCCTCCGACCGCCTCTCGCAGCAGGCTGATCGCATAGGTGAAGGGCATAAACGGATTGAGCATCTGGAAAAAGGGCGCGGTCATGCTGATCGGAAACGTGCCGCCCGAGCTGGAGAACTGGAACACCATGAAGATGATCGCAATTCCTTTGCCCACATTGCCGAATACCGACAATAGCGTATAGGTAATCGTTACAAACACCGCGCTCACCAGCATAGCGAAGAGCACAAACGGGAGCTTGTCCGCTACAAAGGCGTCCAGAATCCACATGTCTCCAAGCGTGACGCTGATCGCTTGAAGCTGCCCAATCGTCAGGAACGTTCCCAGTCTGCCCAGATAAAGCTGGTATGGCTTGTAGCGACCCTCTGGGTTGTCCGCTTCTGCCTTCAGCAGGGAGATCAGCAATGTGGCTCCCACCCACAAGGATAACACGCCGTAAAAGGGCGACATGGCAGAGCCGTAATTGGGGATCGGATAGAGCCGGTTCTCTTTGATCTGGACCGGACTTGCCAAAAACTCGCTTTCCTTCTGAATGTCGCCGCGCAACAGCTTCGCGAGAGCGGCAAAGTTGTTGTTCGCCTCCACTTCGCGCAGCTTGTCTGCTGCCTGACTCACTGCCCGTTCTAGCTGCGGCAAATCGTCCCGTACCAGCGACGCTACCCGATGCACCCCCGATTCCAGTTCAGGAAGCCTCACTCGTACGAAGTCGGCTAACTGAGACAGCTCCTGTTCCGCTCTCGGCAGGTCATTCTGGATGAAGGCTGCTGCCTGATCCAGCTTTTTGCCGATGGCCGGGAGATTTTCCTGGATCAGCGGTACGGCGATATTTATCACACGCTCAAATTCATCCGCCTTTTGTTGCAGACCAACAGCCGCCTCATGCACCCTCGACCGGATCTGCGGCAACTGCTCCGTAATTCGCTGCAATTCCGTCTGACCGAATTCCAACCCCTGCTTCACATCCGCCAGTACGCCATCGATGGCGGTGAGACGTGCTTGCACTGCCTCGATTTTTTCAGCGGCGACATCGGAAAAGTCAATCAGCCTCGCAATGCCGTCCTCCAACTTGGGCAAAATCTCGCTGTCATAACGCGAGAGAATATCGCCCAGCACGCTGCTCGTCTCCTGAGACAGCTTGTGCAAGCGCTCCACGACATCCCGCGCTGGCGTTTTTCCATTCTCCAAAGCCTTGGCCACGATGTCCAATAGCTGGACCTTTTGGTGGATGGAATCTGTCCGGGCTTGGAGCCGTTCGATCAGCCCGTCTAGCGGCTGTCCGGGAAGATAGGCGTTAATTTTCTCCAAGAGCGATGAAGTGTGTTCCAGGATGCGGCCCGCGCCAGCCAACCGATCTCTCAATGCGGCTGCCTCCTCAGCTGTTGGCAAAAGGGCAGGATCCACCTGGAGCAGTCTCTCCGTTAGCTTTGTCGTCGCATCCGCAGCTTGCTGTACCAGCGTCAGATTTTGCTTGACCAGCGGACCAATCAATTGGAACGCTGCTTCATTCTGCGTCAGAAATGCGTTTACCCGCTCGGCGATAGCAGCACCCTTGTCTGCCATATCCTCTACGCGCGGTATCGCTGCCTGAGCAGCCTCTACGATCCCGATCGCCCGTCCTGCTATATCCGTCGCATGCTCGATCGTTCCCGCGACCTTGTCGAAGTTCTGATCCAGCTCCTGGATGCGGGCTACCGCGTGCTGAATAGCCGGGAGTCGATCCTGAATCTCCCCAATCCGTGAGAGCGTATCACTGATCTGCGGCCAATGCTTCTGCAACGTCAAAATCGACTCTGCTGCCTGATTGATCTCCGGGATTCTTTTCTCCACCTCGAGGATGACTTGCGCTTTTTCATGAATCGCAGGGAGCTTTTGTTCCAGCTCCAGCACCTTTTGCCCTGCTGCATGAATCTCAGGGAGCCTGCTTTCCAGCTCAAAAATCCCGGCCTCGATCTTGCGAATCGTCGGAAGCTGCTCCTCGATCTTGATCCCGACTTCTGTCAGCTTAGTCAGCAAGGCCTCGCTGACCGCCTCCGTGAAATTTTCGTTGATTTGCTTGGCAAGCGTGGAGACGCCCGAAGAGGTGATTTTCGGCGCAATCGCATTTACCTTTTCGTTGACGCTGTAGATCACCTCGGGTCTGTCCAGCCGTCCGTCGATAATGCCTGTCATTTTGGAAGAAAAGTCCGCCGGAATCAAAATACTGGCGTAGTACTCTCCCCTCTGCAAGCCTCTCTCCGCTTCTTCCCGATCCACAAACGTCCAACCGAGCTTGTGATTGTTTTGCAGGTTATGGATCAGCTCATCACCGATGTTGATCGTTTTATCGCCGATCGTCGTCCCCTCGTCCTCGCTTGTTACCGCGACCATGACGCCTTCTGTGTTCGCATAAGGATCCCAGACGGATTTGATATTCACCCAAGCGTAGAGAGAGGGAAGAATACAGATCGCAACAATCAGAAAGATGCCCGTCGGAACTTTGAATATGTTGAGCCAGTCTGTTTTGTAAATTTGCCATATTGAACGCATCTATAAACCACCCAGTATTCTGTCGTGAAATCGCTTCTTGTTCACAGACAGTTTACCACAGGAGAAAAAAATCCGGAAAGAAAGCCGCCTTTTTGCTATCTCAGCATCTGCTTGACCAGTTCCCTGTTGCGTTCTTTGAACAATTCATTATGCGAGGAAACCATTCCGCTTTTGCCGGCATCCGGCTGGATGAATTGTTTGGCCTTGTTCACAGCGTTCGCTGCATCCTGGAAGGCCCCGGCGATCAAATTCAATTTCCCCTCATGCCGCAAAATATCGCCTGCCGCGTACAGTCCCGGAATGGAGGACTCGCTATTGGCGTTGCCTGCTATGTAATACTGGTCCGCAATCTTGATGGGCAGCTTGCTATTTTGCAACAAAGACGTATCGCGCTCGTAGCCGTGGCTGATAATCACCTCATCGACAGGCAGATAGGAGACCTCTCCCGTGTCCAGATGGGTCAGCTCGACCCGATCAATCACTTCATGATTTTCACTCGCGATCAGCTTCGTAATCGTCGTTTGGAAAAAGCATGCAACAGAGCTGTTCAAGACCTGCGATGCCTGCGCTTCGTGGCCGGCAAACGTCTCTTTGCGATAAGTCAGATACACCTGTTTGGCGATCGGCTCCAGCTCGGCTGCCCAATCCAGGGCAGCATTCCCGCCGCCCGAAATGAGAATCGTCTTGTCTTTGAAGGGGCGGAATGACTTCACCGTGTAATGCAGGTTGGATATCTCAAACCTCTCCGCTCCTTCGATCTCCAGCTTTTGCGGCTTCAAGATTCCGCTGCCAATCGCCACAATGACCGTTTTTGAAAAATGCTTGCGCCCCGAAGCGGTCTCCAATTCAAAAATCCCCTCTTCGTTGCGGCGAATCGCCTCCACCTTTTCATTCAACACCACTTCCGGACCAAACGTTAGCCCCTGCTCGACAAGCTGCTCGATCAATTTTGCTCCGGGTACGGGTGTCAGTCCCCCCACATCCCAAATCATTTTTTCCGGATAGACATGGATTTTTCCACCCAGCTGGGGCTGGAACTCGATCAATTTGGTTTTCATTTCGCGAAGCCCGCTATAAAAGGCCGAATAGAGTCCTGCCGGCCCTCCTCCAATCACTGTCACATCAAAAAGCTCCTGCTGATCCATCCACGATCACTCCTTCACGCCCTTTGGAAAACCTGTTGACAAAAAAAGGCGGATGTCTTTATATTGTTTACAATACCGAAATTGATAATCATTATCAACGTTTATTTTGTTGTGAACTACATTTCATGGAGGTCAAATCATGGTTCGTCTTTACACGAGCGACTTGCGCATCGGCTATGGAGAGCGTCTGATCGTGAAGGATCTCAGCCTGAAAATTCCCGATCAAAAAATCACCGCGATCATTGGCTCGAACGGCTGCGGAAAGTCAACGCTGCTGAAGGCCATCACCCGGATCATTCCGCATCAATCAGGAGCAGTCATTTTGGACGGTGAGCCAATCGCCAAGGAAAACACGAAGGAGCTCGCCAAAAAGCTGGCGATTCTTCCTCAAACACCCGAGGGCGCAAGCGGCCTGACAGTGGGAGAGCTGGTCTCCTACGGCAGGTTTCCCTATCAAAAAGGCTTGGGACGTTTGACAAAACGGGATGTCGCGGTGATTGACTGGGCCCTGGAGGTCACAGGGACCAAAGAGTTTATGCATCGGCCTGTGGATGCCTTGTCCGGCGGTCAGCGACAACGGGTGTGGATCGCCATGGCACTGGCTCAGGATACCGAGATGATCTTTCTGGACGAACCGACCACCTATCTGGACCTGGCTCACCAGCTTGAAGTCCTCGAGCTTTTGCACAGGCTGAATGTGGAGCAGAGGCGCACGATCATCATGGTGCTCCATGATTTGAATCAGGCTGCCCGTTTTGCCGACTACATGATCGCCCTCAGAGACGGACAAATCGTCAAAGCCGGCGATTGCGAAGAAGTCATGAAGCCTGACGTGCTGAAAAAGGTATTTCAAATCGATGCCCAAATCGGCCGCGATCCGCGGACCAAAAAACCGGTCTGCCTAACCTACGATCTGATAAAAGGAGAAGCAAAATGAAGAACATTTGGACTCCCCTCATGCTTGTGCTAGTCCTGCTGCTCAGTGCCTGCAGCAGCCAATCTGCCGGAAATGCAGAGCCTACACCTGCCGACCAGCCAAAGGCGAATACGATCACCTACCAGTCTGAAGAGGGACCTGTCGAGGTTCCTGCCGATCCCAAACGAGTTGTCGTCCTCTCCAGCTTCACCGGAAACGTCTTGGCCTTGCACGTTCCGCTGGTCGGCGTCGACTCCTGGTCCAAAATGAATCCGAATTTTCACGAGCCGTTACAAGACGTGGAGGAAGTATCCGATGAGAGCCTGGAAAAAATCATCGAATTGAATCCCGACCTGATCATCGGTCTGTCCACGGTCAAAAATCTGGACAAATTGAAACAAATCGCACCAACAGTCACTTTTACATACGGAAAAGTAGACTACTTGACGCAGCATCTGGAGATTGGAAAGCTGTTGAACAAGGAAAAAGAGGCGCAGGCCTGGATCGATGATTTCAAAAAGCGAGCTCAGAAAGCCGGAGAAGAGATAAAGGCCAAAATTGGCGAGGACGCTACTGTGTCTGTCATCGAAAACTTCAACAAACAGCTCTACGTCTACGGCGATAACTGGGGACGCGGAACTGAAATTCTCTATCAAGAGATGAAGCTGAACATGCCGGAGAAGGTAAAGCAGCTGGCGCTAAAGGACGGTTATTATGCCCTGTCCCTTGAGGTGCTTCCCGAATTTGCGGGCGATTATCTGATCTTCAGCAAAAACAAAGAGACAGACAATTCGTTTCAGGAAACAGCTGCGTATCAAAGCATCCCTGCCGTCAAAAACAATCGCGTCTTTGAAGCCAATGCCCAGGAGTTCTACTTCAACGATCCGTTGACCTTGGAGCTGCAGCTCGATTTCTTTCTCAAACACTTTTTAGGGAACTGAGTGACATGGAAAAAACGTATCGGCATTCCATTCCTTTCGTCTATAAACTGCTTGCGGGATTCCTGTTCTTTTTGGTGATGTTCGTGATCGCCATGCTATTCGGAGCAGCCGACACGACGATACGTGACGTGTGGCTGGCCGTCTCATCGCAGGCTGCGGAGGAGAAAATCTCCCTGATCCGGGACCTCCGCTTGCCTCGTGAAATTGCTGCGATCTTCGTGGGCGCTGCCCTTGCCATCGCCGGCGCCATCATGCAAGGGATGACGAGAAACCCGCTCGCCGATCCGGGACTGCTCGGACTGACAGCCGGGGCACATGCAGCATTGGCAATCTCCTTGGCATTGGTCCCTTCTGCCAGTTCTTTCGTCTTGATGCTGGCATGCATGATCGGTGCGGCTGCAGGTGCGGCACTGGTATTCGGGATCAGCGCAGGAAAAAAGGGCGGGTTTTCCTCGCTGCGCATCGTCCTGGCTGGTGTAGCCGTTTCATCGTTGCTTTATACGATCGCAGAGGGCGTAGGGCTAGCCTTCAAAATCTCCAAGGATGTATCCATGTGGACGGCTGGCGGCCTGATCGGCACGTCGTGGAGCCAGCTTCAAGTCATTGTCCCTTGCATCACGCTCGGCATCCTGCTCTCCCTGCTGTTGTCCAAACAGCTGACGATTCTCAGTCTTAGCGAGGAGGTAGCCGTCGGATTGGGGCAAAAAACCACCAGAATCAAAATCCTGCTCTTTTTCGTCATCATCATGCTGACAGGCGCTTCTGTGGCATTGATCGGAAACATGACGTTCATTGGCCTGATGGTTCCACACATCGTCCGTACTTTGGTCGGCACCGATTACCGCTCGATTCTTCCGATGTCTGCCCTGGTCGGAGCCTCGTTCATGCTGATTGCTGATACTCTGGGCCGAACCGTGAACGCTCCGTATGAGACCCCGGTGGCGGCGATCATCGCGGTAATGGGCCTGCCTTTCTTCCTTTTTGTCGTACGGAAAGGAGGGTCTGCACTCTCATGATCCAACCCGCGGTCATACGAAAACAACGAGTGATTGTTTTGCTTTTGCTTATCTTGACTGCCGTCACGATTGGGATCGGCATGGGACTCGGGTACTCCTCCGTTTCCTATGACAGACTGATCCCTGTTCTTCTTGGTCAGGGGACCTTCAAGGAGGAGTTTGTCCTCTTCTCGCTCCGTCTGCCCCGCATGATCATTACTTTGCTGGCGGGTATGGCCCTTGCCTTGTCAGGCGCCATCCTGCAAGGAATCACAAGAAATGCGTTGGCAGACCCAGGCATTGTGGGGATTAACGCCGGGGCAGGCGTAGCCATTGCGCTGTTCTTTCTGTTTTTCCCTGTACAAGCGGGATTGTTTATCTACGCGCTCCCGCTTGTCGCGTTTGTCGGCGCGCTTCTGACAGCATGTCTGATTTACCTGTTTTCCTACAGCAAAAAGACCGGACTCCAACCAAACCGCTTAATCCTTACAGGGGTCGGCTTTTCCATGGCATTATCCGGGTTGATGATTGTTCTGATCTCCTCTGCGGAGCGATCCAAGGTAGACTTTATCGCCAAGTGGCTCGCAGGGAATATCTGGGGCTCGGACTGGCCTTTTCTATGGGCTCTTCTGCCTTGGCTCGTGATCCTGGTTCCGTTTGCACTGTATAAAGCACATGCTTTGAACCTCCTGACCCTTCACGAATCCGTCGCGATCGGCATCGGGGTCTCCGTCGAGAAGGAGCGTGTCATTCTCTTGGTAACGGCCGTTGCCCTGGCCGCATCAGCCGTCTCTGTCACAGGAGGGGTCGCTTTCATCGGTCTCATGGCTCCTCATATCGCCAAAGCCTTGATAGGACCGCGAAATCAATTGTTGCTACCGGTAGCCTTGCTGATCGGCGGATGGCTTCTCCTGTTTGCAGATACGGCAGGACGGCAATTGGTCGAGCCGGATGGCATTCCGGCGGGAATCATGGTAGCGCTTATTGGAGCACCTTATTTTATCAAGCTTCTTTTGCAAAGCAAGTAAGGCTCGGTATTCAAGATTAACGTGGAAGATCACCCGTGGCCTTTTAATTGGCGGTCCACCAGCTGTAGCGGCGGGGAGGAAAAAGGGGAAAACGCTTCAGGTGGGTTGGGATCTTCGCTGAGGGCTGGCTCTGGCCGTCTCCACTCCAAAGACGGAACCGCGGCCAAAAGCAGCCGATTTCGATGAAGCGATTCAGGGTTGGCCGTTGAAACCGTGTTCCGCCTTTTCCGTTGCGCCTGGGTCAAGATCCCAAATACCTTCGCTGGTTTTCCCTTTTTTCCTCGACTAGCTTTGCCTGGTCCCCCCACCTTTTGCAGGCTTCTCATGGAGTATCTTCAGCTTCGGAGGGCATCCGAAATTTACCATCCCCAGCCTGACAAAAAAGCAGCCTTCGATCCAAGTGTCGAATGGCTGCTTTTGTTCTCAATAACCGCTCCGTTATTGAGCGTAATCCCCTGTGTAATTGATCAGCGAAACATCGCTTACGCCTTCCAGCTCGCTAATCGTCTGCACGAACGCAGTATTGTCATCCCGCAGCATCACTTCTACGGTAACCTCGGTAAAGCCCTTGCGCACGGTCTTTGACTTCAATTTGCTGTTCAGCTTGCGCAGCTCTACCCGCAGAGCGTCTGTCGCTTCCTCCGTATGGCGAATGATCATGAGGTAGGCTTGCTCCGTCACCTTGCGCTTGGACATCCAGATGATCACCAAGCCGATCACGAGAGATCCCCCGAGAGCCAGCGGATACATCTTCGCCCCGCTGGCAATCCCTGCAGTCAGGGACCAAAACATATAGACGATGTCCAACGGGTCCTTAACAGCCGTCCGAAAACGCACGATACTGAGGGCGCCTACCATCCCCAAGGACAGGACGATGTTGGTGCTGATCGTCATAATGATCAACGCCGTCAGCATCGACATCAGCACAAACGACACATTGTAATTGTAACTGTAGACGACACCTCGAAATGTTTTTCGATAGATCCAGTAAATAAACATCCCGATTGCAAACGAGCATAGCAACCCCAGAATCATATCGATATACGACACGCTGCGAAAAGCCTCCAAATGGAGAATGCTTTTCTTGATAATATCCTGAAAACTTAATACTTCATCCATAGCTGCACCTGCCCGACTATTCTTTAAAATGCTTTACATTGACTTCTCTGCAAATGACGTACTTCGATATCGAAGAGCGATGTTGGCTCTGTGGTTGAATCAGGTTGCGGATCAAGTCCGGAAGAAAAGAATCGAACTTTACTTCCATGATCGTCTGCGGAACAGCAATCGCCTCTTCCAGCACCAGATTGGGATCGAACAGATCAAAGGAATTGACGCCGGCAGACAGCTTCTTATCGAACGTAATGCGCACATTGCCGTACTCATAGACATAAGCCTCGCGCCAGTACTCGACGATCGCTGTAGGACGGAAAGCTCGATGCGCCAAGGCAAGATAAAAATCACGCAGCAGCGCAGAATCCTTTTTCTGCAGGAAATCGTAGTCTCCTACCCGGAGCAGATCGTACTCCTCCCGATTGATCCGGAACGACTCCTTGAATACATAGTCTCCTCGCTTTTTCTTGCGCTCGACGGCGATGACATCATCCTTGCCGTTGTAGATCCGGATGCGATATTTTTCCCGGTTGAATATCCCGTTGTTTTTGTCATGCAAGGCATGGTCATGTGGGCCGTCGAAGTACAGACTCCGGATGCAGTAACCATCCAAATTGATTGAGTTCGGGTCCATCATAAGCATGGCCGATGCCCGATGCCGCAGCGATTGGTAATCATGGATATGCAAGTAGTACTTATGCTCGGTCCGGAATGTTTGACGACTCTTTGTCAACTACTCCACCTCAAATTCTCTCATCCCGAAAAAGTAGTTTTCATCGCTGTCCAGGTAGTAATCAAATGAATTCTGCCGATTTCCGCTGCTGTCAGTGACTACAACCTTCCAATAATAAGTCCCGGGAGGAAGAGCGGGGATCTCCCATCTATTTTCCTTGAGTCCGTTCTTGCTGGCCACGATTTGCGTAAATTGCGGATTCTTGGATACCGCTACATCATACAAAAGGTCGTCTCCCTGAAAATCGAATGAGATGTCCCACACAAACTTCATCAGACCATCCTCTTCCTCGACCTCTCCCTGGTAAAAGGGCCGTGGCTTCTCGAGGTCCTCCAAGAATCGTTGCAGCCCGCGTTCAGGAGTCTCCGCGATTTTTTGCAGCTCTTTCTTGAAGTCTGTGTTGAGTCCCGGCAAATAACCGATGTCAGGGTTCCGGAATAAAAACGGCTCAACTACCGGACCATACTTGTCCAGCTGCTGCGCAACCCGATCCTTGTTAATGATCGCAGAGAGTTCATCCAGCTTTTCCTTCAACTGCTCGATATGTTCCTCGTGGCGGAAATATCGGTTATGCAGAACCGATCCCCAATAGTTGCTGATTCCGTTTTGGTAGGGTTGCAGGCTGCCCTTTTTACGCTGCAGCTCCCAACCGCCGTCATAGTCCCACGGGAGAAAGTACCACTTCTCTGAATTAAGCGGTGAATACAGGTAGAAGTTGTTGGCGTCTGTATCCATGTTGTCCATCAAAATATTGGCAGCGGTCCAGGTCAGGAAGTTGTCGAGATCGAAGTGTTTCTCAATCACCTGTTCAATCGGGATCGTTCTGTTGTTGACATCCTCCAGCATGCGGATGAGCTTGTCGTGTTCCTCGCGCCCTTTGATCTCCAGGATCTTCTCGAAGGCTTCCCGATCGTACTCCGGATCGTCATGCGACTTGATATTGTCCGGGTAACGTTCAAATTCAAAGAAGGCGACTTTGTACAGATTCCCATTCGGATCCAGCATATGAGATTGCAAAAAGCGCTTGTTGGGCTGCTCTACATGCGTGTACAAGCCGTAATCCACAAAGGGAGCTTGCTTGTTCCCGGTCGACAAGTCCTTTACGTACATCCGCACAAACTGCGTTCTCAGGCTTGTCATATTGGGAATTTCTTCGAAGAGATCAAAGCTCAGCTTATTTCTCACCCTGGACGGATCCAGCATATGCTTGTTTAGATTGAACGTCCGTTGATCCAGCCACAAGCCTGCCTCCGAATTCAATTTGATTCGATAGGATTTCTGTGCGGTATGCCATGCCGTATTTCCTCGCAGGGTAATCGTCGCATTCGGCTGGTCTGCTCCGTAGCCGAACATCCCTGGAGCCGGTCCTTTGCCGTCCGCTTGGCCTTCCTGCATGATGATCTCCAGCTTGCCTTTTTCCATGCGATCCGGGAGGCGGTTGAGACCGTACCAGTCAAGCGGTTTGTCTGCATTTGCCTTATCCGGCAAAATCGTCACGTATATCGTTTTTAGAGAATCATCCTGGTCCCGCTCGTAGATCCTTTTATCCTCTGACAGTCTGGAAGAGGAGGATTCCTCTTGTATCTGTATGACTTCCTCGGCTTGCCCCTCCTGGCCTGAAGCGTTCCCCGCATCCTTTGCTGCCGTGCATCCAGACAGTACCAGACTGATCAGCAGCAGGGCGGAAACGGTCGTCTTCGGCTTGGGAAAAAAGGACTTGGTACGAGCCGGCTGGTTCGCGTTGATCGGCTGCGAGCAGAATGTGAAGTAGTCAATGTTGCGCAATACATACCGCAGGCGGGCAATCACGATGGCCAAAGCAAGGAAGGAGGCGAGGAACATCCCAAGCCCGTCATACTCAAGCGTCATCATCCAATAGGTAAACCCGATATTCAACAGGACAAACAGCGCCCCGATCAGCAGAACGCCTTTTCGATCGTCAAAATACATCAGGATATGGCTGAGCACAAACATGATGATAAACAGGAAGTAAGCTAGCGCCAGAAGGATAAATACGTCCAGCTGTGCCATCGTAAAACCGATTGTGGGAAGAAATTTGATGCCCAGCGCGATCGCCAGAACGGTAAAAAGCAGTTGAACTTCCATCAGAAAGCTGATCTCCCGGATGAGTGTTTTTTGCATGGCTGCCTTTGCCCCCTTGATATCCGTAACCGTCCCTCCGTTCAGGATGTTCAAATAATAGATGCGAAACTTTTCATAGAAAGAGGTTTCCACCGAAACGACGAACGTGACAAGCGTTGGCATCACACTGATGAACGCGTAAAACACAGGCAAATCATAGAATGGCATGACCAGGAAGCGATCGGCTACCTCTACGCCTTTGGGTCCTAGCCAGTACACAAAGTTATGCAAATACACCCCGGAATAAATGAAGCATCCTGCAAAAAACAGCGAGCTGTACTTGCGGAAATAGGTTAGAAAATGGAAAAAGGTTTCGGCTTTTCCCTTGGGAAACCGTTGTTCGAAGTGATGAAAGGACAGCACAGCAATGATGAAAAATCCGATATCGATCCCCAGAAGCGCCGCTGACGTCGCTTGCAGCCCGGTGATTTGGAACAACAGCCAGCCGCTGATCAACGCTGCTACTACCCCGATTATGAAGCTCCTGACAATGCGGATATAATCCTTCAACGCGGAGAGATACACGCCCTGAATCCAGATGACGATCAATTCCATGAAAAACAAGTAGGCGGCAATCTTATAATCCAGCCCGGCAGAAACATCCTTCACGAACCATCCTGCGAGAACGGCTCCAATCGGTAGAATCAGAATCAAAGCACCGTAATAGGACGACATCAAGCGATCATACTTTTTCTCGTAGATCATGTCGGCTACATACCGGGTGAGCACCATGGAAATGCCGCTGGTAAAAATGATGGAAAAAACAAAGCAATACGATACGGTTGCAATGTACAATTCCCATTCAATATAGCTGCTGTTGGCAGACGACATGATTCGTTGCAGAGCAATAATCAGAACCATGCACAGGATCATGGGACCGACTGTCGTCAATGAGGAGTAGGCATACGCTTTGACGTTATTGATCAGCCCTTGATCACGAAACAATTTTCTCAGCTCGAAGCCAATCCCTGCCATTTTCCCTCACCCCCCAACGATTCATATAAAGTACGGTAGCCAGCAATGACATCCTCCTGGCGGTAAAATCTCCGCACACGCGAAAATGCATTGCGCCCCATCTCTTCCCGCAGCTCGCGGTCACGACAAAGCTGTATGACGGCCTGGGCTATCTGTTCATAGTGCATGACCGGTGCAATCAAGCCAGCATGGCCGATGCCGTCATTCAATCCGTAGAGCAGCTCCTTGCAGCTTCCTACGTTTGTCGCGACGAAAGGCTTGGAGCTGGCCATTCCTTCGAGAATCGCCAGCGGCTGCCCCTCGCTAATGCTGGTCAGCACAAGCATGTCCATTTTTCCCAAGTAATCTTTTACCCGTACTGACCCGGTAAACGTCACGTCTGTCAGTTCCAGCGCAGCAGCCAGCTGCAGGCATTCCTCGTAATACTCCTCATCTTCTTCATAAG
The DNA here is from genome assembly GCF_003710985.1 of Brevibacillus panacihumi. Lineage (GTDB taxonomy): Bacteria > Bacillota > Bacilli > Brevibacillales > Brevibacillaceae > Brevibacillus > Brevibacillus panacihumi. The sequence continues at coordinate 63,918 of NZ_RHHT01000008.1, read as the reverse complement.
GTCCCATAATCGTAAATTCCGCTTGAGGAACCTCGCGTTTGATCACCGCAAAACTCTGCAGCATGGTTTTGATATCCTTGATCGGCACGACGCGCACCACTGCGCCGATTCGAATGATGGAATCCTCTGGCGCTGTCGGCAAATAACGATAGTCGTCGATATCCACGCCATTGGGAATAATCTTGATCTTGGATTCTTCGCAGCCCAGCTCGACTTGAATCTCCTTGTTGTGGTGGAACAAGGTCGTTACTTGATCTGCTGCCTGATACGCGCAAGTTGACAGGCGGTAGAAATATTGAATCCAGAGGTCTTTGAAGTATCCTTTGACCCATTCTGCCTTGATAATCTCCTCTTCCCGCTCCCGCGTATAGATGCCATGCTCCGTCAATAAGAAGGGACTGCCGTGAACATGCTTGGCCAACGCCCCAACAACACCTGCATAGCCGGTAGATACGCTATGGTAGAGATCCGCCCTGGGAATTTCGTTCCGAATGGCAAGAAACAGCGGCAAAATCATCGAGCGAACCGTCCAGAACATCTCCGTGAACGGTACGAGTGAGTATTGCTTCTGGCATAAATCGTCCAACAGATCAAAATAATCCTTGCTGGAGAGGAAATCAGCCGCATTGCGAAAGCTGCCGTTTCTTAGAAAATCAAACAGTCGATTCCAATGTACCTCGCCTTCCAAACCGAGCAGCATTTGTATATTTTCTTTTTGCTCAGGGGGAATGCGGAAATGTTTGCCCCACTTCCCCTCCTCATTCAAGTACTCATCGAGAAAAGTCTCTTTTACCTCGACGATATTGGGAGGGATCTCGTATTTGAATTGACCCCTTTGCTTGCTTTGGGCCCCGATGGCATAAATCACGAATTCATGCTGGGGCAACTGAAGGACCAGGTTATGAATCCAGCTGGACACGCCACCCGTGACATAAGGATACGAACCTTCGGCAATGATACAGATCCTCATAGACTCATCCCCCTAACCCTATCGAGAATGTCGAGCCTGTCACCGTAACCAGGTAGACATTCTCATCTATTTTCTGAACCGTGCAGTTCTCTTGTACAGCAATTTTCCGTTCTGTCCTCAACACATAGTAGAGCGGTTGCTTGTATTGATCCACTACTCCCTTGATGCGCTGGGGCTCTTTCGTCACGCTTACTTTTGTCTGAAGGACGTTGACCATATCAAATCCTGCTTCTGTAGAAGTGATGTCCCGCATCCATGGGTAAGTGCGGTGCAAACGTTCCAGATAATCTGAAAAATCCTGGTACAGCTTTTCCCACGTCTGGTCCCGGCCTCTGGCATGATCGAGCAAATCGTCCGGATGCAGGAAGTGGGAGAATACGCCGACAGAAGTAATCGTATTGGCTTCCAGCCATCTGGTATATGGCGTTTCAAAATATCCCGAAGTCACCCGCGGCATTTCGATAATCCCATCCTTGGACAGCTCGAATTCCTGTACGTACGCCCGCCCCTCGTAGTCCGTATCGTACAAGGAGGCAATGACAGACATCTCCGGCCAGGCCTTTTTCAGGGCTTCCCGTCCGTCCTCTCTGCCCAGTACATTGGAGGGAGGCACATAGGACATCGGAGTAAAATTCGGGAATGCCGTTTTGATATACCGATTCACTTCCTTGATCGATTCCTCCATATCTTCCTGACTGTTCCAGATCTGATAGCCTAGATAATCCGCAATCGCCTTGTTGGTCTGCAGGGATTGATGATTATAGCCGTGTATGGCGATCTCTCCGCCACTCTTGACGACTTCACGCCCATAGGAAACCAGCTGATGCCATTCCTGGTCTACCGGGTCCCGGAACGGAGGATTGACCTCATCGTTATAGGATTGAATGACTGCAGCCGTATATTTGACATTGTATAGGCGAGCTGCCTTCAGCATATCCGGCCACCATATGTCCTGGAAAAAGGTGGGCAGCTCCATCCCATACTGCTGATAGATGGCTGGATGGATGCCTTTGGCGATCGGTGAAGGAAAGTCATCGATGTAAAAGATTTTCGAGTTGAAGATCGGATAGAGAAAGTCGGGCTGCATCATGCTTACTCCTCCGACGACCAAGCCTCTGCTGTTTTTCAAATGCAGCTTGTCCCCGTTGTAGACGATGAAGTTCCCAGCGCCGTATTGGCGTTTCCACATCAGCGGGATCCCATCCTCACTCTCGATCAGTTTCGTGGACTCGGCATCCAGCTCTACGGGATTGGAGACGTTGGAAACGATCTCTTCCCCTACCTCCAGCCCCTTCTCTGCAATGAGTACGTTCGATAGGAGACGAACGCCTTTGGAGAGAACGGGATATTCAAACTCGATAATCCCCAATTTGCGATACATCTGATGAAAGCGATCCCCGATGACTGGCGTGGTCATGAGAAAAGCCGCTCCGCCGTGATGGACGAACTCCTCCAGACCAGCCCCGCTCTCCAACGCGTCAAGCTCGCCAGTGGCAAGCAAAACTGCTGTGCATGCTTTATAGTCAATGACATCCGTATTCAAATCAACTTCTTGGACCTGGCGCTTCAGATAAGACAGGGTGCGCGCTGTATTTTCCTTCAATTCCACACTCGGTGGGTCATCGCCCAAGTAGGCAAGGCAAAACAGCTCGTCCGTCATGACTCCGGCTGCTTGTGAATCCGGGGCAGCAGCACGCGCCATGATGGCTGCGCGTTCCTTCAGATGCTCATCGTTATGCTTGAATTGCAGCACGAGCTGCGACCTGGCGACTTGTATCAAAACAGCAAGGCCCAGAATCGTGAGCATAATCAAATACACATTTCTTCGAAAACCAACTTCCTTTTGCATTTTAAGCTCCCTCCGACCAGAATCGGACGAGTGTCAATGCGTGATTGGACAGTCTCAACGGCGTCTGTTTCAGTCTGTTTAGCGTTTCATAAAGCTTGTCCTCTGATTTCATCGCAAAATATACCTTCATCAAGCACAAATACGCTTCTTCACTCAGCGGGTGCTTCTCAAGATATTGCTTGCCGGTCGCTTCTGCCTCTGCGAACATGCCAAGCACGATCTCCACATCCACTTTCTCCTGATAGGCCCACTCGGAGTCTTCCGTAAGCTCCGTCAGCGTTCCCAAGACTTCCAGGTAGGTGTAGCGATGCTTTAACAAAGTACGCTCGTCCAAAAATCCACTGCTCATAAATCCTTTCAATACCTCCGCATACGTCCGAACCAGGTATTCGTCGTCCTTGTCGTTCTCATACCGCACGGACAAATCCTGCAGAGCAAGCATCATTTTGCGCTTCACTTCCATAATGGCACTTACGGCGTAGTGGGAGGTTTCTGTATCCTCGTTGCTGACCGCGCGTTGCAAAATTTCCAGATACTGATTCGCGTCCTGCTTCAGGACATCGATCATCACTCTTCGACGCGTCCGATGCTCATTGATCAACAGCGCGTCTTCGATGGGAATCACGTTCAGCTCCTTCTGTGCTTCGATCCTTGCATAAATACCAACACGTCTAACTTGGTGCTCCTCCTGTTGACGAGTGACATAATCATGAAATTCCTCGTCGGCCTCTTGTAGAAGGCTTTTCGGCCAAAACAGGGGGAACAGCCAGCCAATGACTGGAAAAGCTGTTACCAGCACAAGGCGCAGGAGAAAGTCCTTCCAAGACTTCCGGTAGCGCATGGCCAGCAACACCGCAGACAGCAGCACGTATACCACAAACAAGATTTCCGCCATGCTATGCTACAGCTCCTCTTCCGCTACCTGGAGAGAAATACCCTTCTGGGCAAACCGGTTGAGCACATGATTCGCATCCTCCAGACTGGTGTTGGACAGCAGGACGACGAGATGATGGTCTTCATCCAGACCGATATAGTCCGTCTCGCGCAGCATGCCATCCAGCCTGTCCGACATCTCTGCGAAATGTTGATCTGTTTGCTTCCCTCTCAGGAGCAGGTATGGGGTTTGATTTTGTTCCTTTGCAAGCTGTTTCGACCGTAAAATGACCTGGAATGCTTCTGGCCGCAAAAGCGACGTTCCTTCCACGTAGCGTTGGTTTTCTGTAGCTTCGATAAAGGCAAACGCCTTGGACAAAGCCGACGAGACCAGATCCGTTGTGACCTTGAACAGGTTTTGGTGATACAAGGAAAATGTTTCGAAGGAGAGTCCGTCGATCGCGACAACAGCCGCAATCTGATCACGGTAGTATATGGGCGCACACATCAAGGGAGCTCCTGCTGACAGCTGTTTGTTTACAAACACCTTGCCATCGGCCAGCATCGCTTGGATGTAGTCGTGATCCCCGACCTTCAATGATTTGGGGGCTTGCAGCTCCTGAGCGCTGGAATGAGCCACCAGGCGAAGATAGGTACCGGTTCGATTGACCGTATAAATCGATACAGTGGGTGCGTTCATAATGGATTTCACGACATTTACTGTTGCGTGAAACACTTGCTCCGGCTCCAGGCTTTCCAGCTCTTTTGTAATGGAATAGATCTTTCCGTAGCTGTCCCCCGATTTGAGGATGCGCATTTGAAGCTCTTCTTTTACTTCGCGAACCTCATTGTACAGGTCATGCAAAAATGCATATTTGCCCTCCATCTCCTCGAGCTTCTGCTCCTGATTTTGAATTTGGGCATTCTTGCGGTCGATCGAATAGCCTACCACCAGGCCAATGAAGAGATAGATCGCGATCTGAAAAAAGAAATCCGTATCGTACAACAAGGAGATAAATTCCCTGCCGTCCATCAGCTTCTGGTACAGGAACAACCCGATGGACAAAACGACCGCCAGAATCGATTGGCGATTGCCGTAAAGATTTCCCATGATCGTGATATAAAACAGCTTCACATCAATGGCGCCGTAAGAGCTGTACTGCTGACTCAGTGTCAGCCATGCCGTCAAGGCAAATGCCAGCAGATTCTCGGCGTATGGGATCAGGAACTTGTACGCGTGGCGAGACACGGCCCTCAAAGCTGTAGGCTCGACCGCCGCCGTGGCCGCTGCTTCTGCCTTCGCCCACTCCTGTTCAAAATACCGGTATGTACGCTCGAGGCCCTCCTGAATGGAATACATCGGCGTCCAGTCCAGATCGCGCTTGATCAACGAATTGTCAAGAACGGATCGTTCGATGTCGCCAGGCCTTTTCTCTACATGCTCGACTTGTGGCGCCTTCAATGCCTCTACGATCTCATTGACACGAAGCTCCGTGCCTGTCGAGAGATTGTAGATGCCTGTAAGCGGGGAATAGGATGCTCGGAAAATAGCGTCCGCCACGTCCTCTACATAGATATAGTCCCGTGTCTGGTTGCCCTCCCCGTGAACGTGCAGAGGTTGTCCAGCGATCATGCGGCTGATAAACGTCGCGATAACTCCGCCTTCCCCCCTCGCATCCTGCCTGGGACCATATACATTGGAGAAACGAAACCCGAGTGTCTGTAATCCATACATCTCCTGCCACTTTTTACAGTACGACTCCCCAACCCATTTGCTGATGCCATACGGAGAAATCGGGACGCAAGCATCCGTCTCTTTGATCGGAAGCTCCGTTTTTTCTCCATAGACAGCCGCAGAGGAAGCGTAGATGAATTTGGAGACATGATACTTTTTGGACAAATTGAGCATATTGACGAGGCCCAGCACATTTGATTCCGTGTCATGTATGGGGTTCGTAATCGATGAGGGAACACTGACCTGAGCAGCCATGTGAACGACGGCATCAAATTTATTCGATCTGAATATCTCCTCGCACTTCTCATCCTCTACCGACAACACATACCCTTTATGCTTAAAGTCTATGTTCTTCTTTTGTCCCGTGATGAGATTGTCGATGATGTACACCTCGTGCCCTTCCTTGTGAAACCTGTCAGCTACGTGAGAGCCGATAAAACCGTACCCGCCCGTTACTAGTACTTTCAAACAAAATCACCGCCCGCTTGTCATTTTCACGAAAAAAAATAGATCCTGTCATTTCTCAGCCGCAAACTGCGCGTCATTCGTGCCTGACAGGATGGGATTCTTTTGCTTACATCAGCTAGTGCTTCAGTTACTGCTTAACGTGTACCCTTGCATATCTCCGCTTACCGGCAACTGTGTCGCGCTGTTGTCATCCTTCAGCACGCCAAGAGTAATGCTGTCACCTCGTTGCAGGCCCAGTTCTTTCAATGGAATGGTAATTTCGATGCGTTCGTCTTGTTCATCCCAATAATCGCTGTGAGTCAGTTCTGTTTGCTCATCCCAGGACCAGCTTGATCCCGTCCCGGAATAGCGATAAAGAATGCCGTACTCCAACAAATATTCCGCGCCTCCAGCCGTCCAGTTCGAGGCTTTATAGCCGCTGTCGCTTTGGTTGTCCGTATTGAGATAAATTTGCGTCTTTGTCAGCAGCTCGCTGCCCTCTACCAGAATGTAGAGGAATTTTCGATCATGGGTAACCTTCAAGACCCGTGGAGTAGAATCACTCGTACTCAACGCCTCCACGTTGTCCCAATTCTTCCCGGGCTCCACTGTTGCAGCGGTCTCCTCTTTGATCGAATCGCTCGGCTGAGATGGCACAATGCCATCGTTTACCTCGATCATGCTGCTTTCCTGAGGAAGCTTGTCCGCATGAGAATCCTTCCATACATAACCGATATAGACCGGATCTCCTGACTTGATGCCGAGATCCTCCAGCGGCAAAGAGACCTCTACGACGGTCGATGTCGCGACGAACTTTCCATCCCTTTTATAAGAGCGAACCTTGGTCCAGCTCCAGTCGGTATCCCCTTCTCCGCTATATTGGTACAGGGTTCCATTCTCCAAAAGATAATCGGCTCCGCTGCCATTCCAAAAAGGAGCTTGAAAACCCGTATCCGCATCCTGGTCGGTGTTCAGATAAAGCTGCCCTTTGTCGCCAAGCAGACTCCCGGTTACCAGCACATGCAGCTCGTCGTCGGCGATCACGGACTTGATTTGGCGCACGCGAGATTTGCCCTCGCTCAACACAGGCAGTCTTGTCCAGTCGGAAAAATCCCCGTCTACGAGTATTCCGCCCTCGGAGGGCTCCACGCTTGGCTCTGGCTCGGAAGGCAGCTCGATCAGAGCAGGTTCGTCTTCCACCGGCTGCACCTCGGCATCTGCGAGCAATGCTCCGCTGAATTGCGTCGCGCCGATGTCGACGGCAGTGCCTCTGCTTCTGGCAGTACCGTAAAAATCGAGTACCGCTTCTTTCATATACGCCTCTGTCCCCCGATTTATTGCTGGCGAGCTGCTTGACAGCAATATATCCCGACTGAGATCGGCAAATTGCGGGTCTGCAAATATCGAGTGGCCATCCAAACCCGTCATCTCCTTGTAGGAATCCCAGGTTTTATAAGAGTGGCCATCCCACTTCCATGACCTTCCGTCCTCGCCGTCTGGGCGATAATAGAGGTTGAAATCAATCTCATTGCCTGAGCCGGTTGAGCTGGACTTGTGAATCAGTGCCCGGCCGGGGAGAGCGTATATCAGATTGTTCGCCACGACATTATTGCTGGTGTTCTCCTGAAAGGTGATCTCTCCGTAGCCTTGCTTCAATTGGTCATTTTCGACCAGCGTATTATTGAGGATCAGATTATCTTCAGCGCCGCCATTGCTCTTTTGCGAGCCGCCCATGATAATTCCCGCACCGTCATTATGATGTATATAATTATTCCTCACGACAATATTGCTGGTAGACTTTCTCTTGTTTTCACTTGCCAGCTCGATCCCGAAATCGCTTCGATAAATATGATTGCGCTCAATGATCACATTGGTCGCCCCATCGGCATAGATACCGCCAGCGCTGTTGGAATTGCTGCCATAAGCCGGATTGATGGAAGAATCAATGTGATAGACGGTATTGCCCGAAACGATGCCATTCCTGGCCTGATCCCTGCACGGACTTGAACAGGCGCCATAAAATCCGGCGATATCAATGCCGATGTTATTGTTGTCATGGATCACATTCCCGTCGACTATGAAGCCGTCGATGTTGCCGCTTAACGTCAGCGATTCGCTTGAACCCAGTGTCAGATGATGCACACGATTGCCGCTTATACGGATATTCTTGAGGGGTATGAATGAATTTCCGTAGATATGAATGCCGTGGGCATTTCCACTGCGGGAGCGATTTTCGATGTGGTGCACATCGTTGTTCAGAAGGTGGATATTTGACCCGCCATTTTGAACCCGAATGCCCCCGGGATACTCGGATTCGCTTGAAGAAAAGAGATTGCGTACCTCGAATCCGTCAAACACGATATAATTCGCACTATTGATCTGTACAAGAGCGCTTTGACCACTGCCAATATTCAGTCTGGAGCCGTCTATGACTGGACGTTCCCCCGGATAGGCCTGGAATATTAAGTAACCCTCGGATTCCGATCCAGAGGATGTAATGGTTACGAATTCCTCGTAGATGCCTTCCCTTACCAACACTGTTTCGCCAGCGGTGATCGTGTCCGCCGCCTTTTGGATCGTCCGCCACGGTGCTTCCAGGGTACCGGGATTGCTGTCTTCCCCGTCCAGCGCGACATAGTACACGTTTCCCGGAGCATGAAAGCGCGCAGAAGCGTGTATTTCCGAATACGTCGTCACGATCATAAGAGCCATCAAGAGAAGAAAACCCATTTTTACAGTGGGGACGATGAATTGATGCCTATGTTTACCTTGCCACTTCTCCATACCGATGCCTCCCTGACAGCCCCCGACTTTCTACCATATATTGTATTGTAAACTCCGCTGAAACCATAGGCGAAATTTTTCAAGGAACAAAGAGGGTAAAGCTGTGGGATTTCACCCAACAGCACCTGATTCTACTGTCCGGTTCTGAATAAAATCTGAAAGGCAGCGCGCTGGATATGCCTTTGCTTTTGACTTTTTGGAAAAATACACTACTCCGTCACATAGCCTAATGTAAAAATCTTCCCTGGGATGTGTGATCATGTCGAAACCTGATGTGCAGCCTAATTTTCTCGTGATTCTCGTAGACGAGGAACGGTACCCTCCTGTCTATGAAAGCTTGGAAGTACGCGAGTGGAACAAAAAAAATCGTAAGGCCCTGCAGCTTTTGCGCTCTCACGGGTTGGAATTCCATCGGCACTATATCGGGAGCGCAGCCTGCTGCCCAAGTCGCGCCACCCTTTTCACAGGACAATATCCTTCCTTGCACGGTGTTACTCAGACGACTGGAGTTGCAAAAGGTCCGTTCGACTCCGATATGTTTTGGCTGGATCGGAACACCGTTCCTACGATGGGCGACTATTTTCGAGCTGCCGGATACCAGACCTACTATAAAGGCAAATGGCATTTCTCCTATGAAGATGTGATCGTACCCGGTACACATGCCAGCGTACCGAGCTACGATCCTGTCACCGGCGTACCGGACAGAGAAAAGGTGGAGTTGTATCTGCGAGCGAATCGATTGGAGGGCTACGGATTTTCCGGATGGGTCGGCCCGGAACCGCATGGAAAAAACCCGCGCAATTCCGGTTCCTCCGCAGCCATTGGCCTAAGCGGGCGGGATGTCGTCTTCGCTGCTGAAGTCGTGGAGCTGATCGAAGCGCTCGATAGGCAGAAATACCAGGACCCCGATGCATTGCCCTGGCTTGTCGTTGCATCTTTTGTAAATCCTCATGATATCGTTCTGTATGGCGCGATTACGGCACATCTCCCTGTATTTCGCTTCGAGGTGGAGCCGATGCCCGATGTCCCTCCTCCGCCAACTTTTGACGAATCCTTGCATATCAAACCTCGCTGCCAAGCCAGCTATCGCGATATTTATCCGCGGGCCCTGCAGCCGATTTTCGATCAGGCGTTTTATCGCAAGCTTTACTATCAATTGCAAAAAAACGCCGATCAGGAAATATGGAAGGTGCTGCAAGCCCTGATTCGCTCTTCCTTTTATGAAAATACAATCGTCTTGTTTACCTCTGACCACGGCGATCTGCTCGGGGCACATGGAGGCCTCCACCAAAAATGGTACTGTGCCTACGAAGAAATGCTCCATGTGCCATTGATCATCCATAACCCTCGACTCTTTTCCCGGCATCATGACGTCCTCACCCTGACCAGCCATGTGGACCTGTTGCCCACCATGCTCGGACTTGCCCAAGCAGATATCCCCTCGCTCCAGAATCAATTACAGAGCACCTTTACCGAGGTCCATCCTTTCGTGGGGCGTGATCTGGCGCCTGTCATTCTGGGCAACGACGCGGCGGACATAGCCGAAGAACCCATTTATTTTATGAGCGATGACGATGTGACTCGCGGCCAGCATCAAATCAACCCTCTGGGACAGCCGTATCCCGCAGTCATCCAGCCCAACCATGTCGAAACCGTCATCGCAGCCCTGCACCGAGAGGGCAGACAGGAACTGTGGAAGTTCTCCCGCTACTTTGACAACCCCCAATTCTGGAGCCAGCCAGGTGTGCAGGATGAAGCATTCGTCCCGATGAAAGGTGGCCGGAGCGAGGAGGAGATCTGTTGGGTGGCGCAGGATCGAACACAGCCCGTACCAGACGAATTCGAGCTGTACAATATCACCGATGATCCACTGGAAACCCGCAACCTCGCCCATCCCGCTTACGCTACAACCGATACTTTTGAAGTTCTGGACTGGATGATGCATCTGCTGGAGGAACAGCGGAAGCTAAAGCGACTGTATCCGGTGCAAGCAGGTCTGGAGGAATGACTTTTACTTTGTGCCAACAAAAAACCACTCCTTTTCTGGGAGTGGTTTTCTTAGCGTATGCTGTGTCTTTACCTTTTCGCTCTTTTATACAGCTCGATCGTTTTATAGCCTTCCGCCAAGACTGTCTCCATCTCTGCCAAACGTTTTTCCTGGGTCTCTGCTTTTTTCGCACTGTAGACATAACGCGCCCAGTCTTTTTGATAGCCAAAGGTCAGTTCGTTGTAGATCCTCAACAATTCTTTTTTATCGCTCAAATATTTCTTGATGTCCTCGACATGCTCAATGTAATCATTCACAGACTGGCTTTTTGGCGGGTTTGCCGCTTTTTTGGCTTTGGCTGGCTCTGCCTTTAATCCGATCACGGTAAACACTTCATTAAAACTCACCATTCTGGCAAACTTGATGCGGCTTCCTTCCACGAACCCCTCGTCATCCACTGACATGGCCGGAAAGATGCTGTCCCGGTCGATGTACTCCGTATACTGAGGATTGTTCTTTTTCGGGTAAGCGAAGTAGAGGTACCCTTTATCGGCCAGGTATTGCTTCTCAATCACTTCCTGCACATGCTTCTTGAGGTCCTCCAAATGAAAGACAAAGATGAAAATCAAATCGTATTGCTCTTTTTGCAAGGTTGTATCAAAGTCCATTCCCGCAAATTCATGGATATCTTCCGGGATATGAAGGATGGCTTTGGTTGGGTACTTGGCAAGGCTTAATTTCTCAATGATGCCTTTCGAAGAGTTCACTGGGCTTGCTCCTTTCACCCCAAGTATTGGGAATTGGAAAAAGAGGAATAGTAACGTTACTATTTTACCTCGAACTCGACGAGCTAGAAAGGCGACCAGGAAATGCAAAAAAAGAACGGAATGTTCAGCACGACAGTCATGCAGGCGTTTGCCATCAAGAAAAGCCCTCTCCCTTGGGAAAAAGCCATCAGTGCGGGAGTATGCGCTGGATTGCCAGTCCTGGTGGGATTGCTGCTCGGAAATTTGCCGTATGGATTGATTGCGGGAATCGGAAGCTTCACCTACCTCTACACGTTCAATGTGCCGTATGCCCATAGAGCCAAAAAGCTTTTCTTTTGCCTTCTGGGAATGTCCTTCTCCGTTGGCTTGGGGACTTTGCTTGCTCCCCTCCCGTTTGCGGCAGCAATTGCTGTTGGTTTGATTGGAATGATTGCGGTATTCATCTTCGGCGCTTTCAAAATCCCGGGACCCTCTGCGATATTTTTTGTTTTGGGATTTTTGATGTCTACTGGAATGCCAATCGACCCGTCGCTCGCTCCCTTGCGTGCAGGGCTTGTTTTTTTAGGAGGCGCGTTAGCCTGGCTTCTAGGCATGATGGGTTGGTTTTTCAATCCCCATGGTCCTGAAACCATCGCTGTACAGAAAGCCTACACCTTGCTTGCCGGTTTTTTGGATGCAGTTGGGACAAAACAATTTCACGAAGCGAGGCAAAAACTGATGTCCGCGCTGAAAACAGCCGATGATGCGCTTCTCGCCGGGCATCTATCCTGGCGCAGCTCCGATCATTATAAAAGGCTGCTGCTTTTACATGAGCAGGCCAATACGATATTCTTGGAAGTTCTTGAGCATGGGGAGGAGAGCAGCGATCGGCTTCCGCCGGAAATCGGGGCTGCGGTCCGACTGATCGCCACTTCGATTGATCCGAAAAAATGCCGCCACGCGAGCAAAGCCCGCTGGCCCAAACCGGCGGACAAAGGCATCGAGCGGTTGATTTCCTTGGTCGATCATGCTCATGACTTGGTAAAGGAGCCTATTTCCCGGATCGATCGTGCAATCCCCCTTTCCAAGCCATCTCCCTGGACGACTGTAATGGGAGCCTTTGATAAAAACTCCATTGTATTCTTTACCGCTGTCAAATATGGGGTAGTCCTCTCCGTAGCTGCTTTCATAGCCAATTCCTTTCATTTTCATCACTCTTATTGGGTTCCTTTATCCTGTGCGGCTGTGATGTCAGGTTCTACGATCGTGGCTACCTTTCACCGTGCGATTCAGCGTTCAATCGGTACGATCATAGGGGTCATCATTGCTACCCTGATCCTTTGGGTGAAGCCTGAGGGGATCGTGATCGTCATCGCTATCCTCCTGTTTACCGCACTTACAGAGCTTGCGATTGTCTTTAACTACGGGATCGCGGCGCTATTTATCACATCCAATTCCCTGCTGATGGCAGAAAGCACCTCTCCTCTGCACAGCTTTGGCTATTTTGCCACAGCGAGGATCATCGACGTCGTGACAGGCGTCACGATCGGCCTGATCGGAACCTTGCTGGTAGGCTCGCGACAAGCTTCCAACTGGCTTCCCCATTTCATGGCAAAAACAATTCGAAGTGAACAACACCTGCTGTTCGCCCTGTTTTCCGAGCGAGAGGCAGGACATCATGGATCGATGGAGCGAAGCAAGCTGCAAACCAATGTAACCAATTTAAAAATCGTCTACACCACAGCTTTGGGGGAGATCCCCAGCAACAAACATGCACTGGAACGTCTGTGGCCAGCCATGTTCTCCATTGAACAGCTGGCGTATCTGCTTGAATCCAGCATGAAATACCCGAACCGGCCGATGCTTTCGGATGAAATCATGTCCCAATTCCTGCTTGTGTTTGAAACAATGGCAAAAGCCGCCGAACAAGAGCGAGCCCCAGCCAAAAAGCACATCCCCGAGATCGCAGGATTTTCAAAAATCACCAAAGAGCTTGAGGATCTGCAGGAAGCTCTTCAGGCTATCGGCAAGGTTCGCATCTCCTAATCGGCAAGCAAAAAGCCACTCCGCATGTTGGAGTGGCTGCTCAATTGAATCTTGCCCATTCTATTCATCAAATTTTAACTTCGACAACGCATCCTTCAACGCCGTGTTGATCCCTTCGTCCACATCCTTCTCCTGGGACTTCAGGAATTTTGCAACCTCTTTTTTGGATATTTTGCTCCCTTTTTCCTTCTCTCTTCGCTCCTGGAAGGTGGTCAGCTTCTCTCTATGTCCACAAACGCAAACGAAGGTTTGGCCCTCACCCTGACCTTGCAGCTCCAGCCTTTTGTGGCATTTTGGACATCTGGCATTCGTCTGCTTGGCAATGTTTTTGCGGTAGCCACACTCCCGGTCCTGGCATACCAGCATTTTGCCCCGCTTTCCGTTTACCTCCAGCAAATGCTTGCCGCATTCCGGGCACTTGCTTCTGGTCAGATTGTCATGGCGAAAGGTCTTTTCACTGTTTTTGATCTGCTGCACGACCGTTTTCGCGTAGGTTTTGATGTCGCTGATAAACGCTTGCTTGTTCAGGCTCCCTTTGGCGATGGCGCCGAGCTTCTGCTCCCACTGGGCGGTCAGCGTTGGCGATTGCAAGTCATCGGGGACAAGCTCCAGAAGCTGCTTTCCTTTTGCTGTAACGAAGATGTGCTTTCCGCGCTTTTCAAAGAGGAAGCTGTTAAAAAGCTTCTCGATGACGTCGGCGCGAGTCGCTACAGTACCCAGTCCGCCTGTCTCACCAATCGTTTTGATCAATTCTTTACTCTCGTTCGCCATGTATCTCGCGGGATTTTCCATCGCGCTCAACAGCGTGGCTTCTGTGAAAGGCTCCGGCGGCTTCGTCTCGCCCTTGGTCTGCGATACAGACTGGAGGCGCAGGCGGTCTCCTTTTTCGATTTTCGGCAAAGTCTGCTCCGATACGCCGCTTTTGCTGTCCTCGTCCTCGACGTCGTAGTCATAGACTTCCCGCCAGCCTTGGGCAAGAACGATTTTCCCCCTGGCGATAAACCGCTCACTGCCTATTTTCGCCTGGATCGTGGTTTGCTCGTATTCGAAGGCAGGGAACAAAACCGCCAAAAAGCGTTTTACCACGAGATCGAAAATTTTGCGCTCCCTATCGCTCAAATCACTGAGCAGAACGGATTGCTCGGTCGGGATGATCGCATGGTGATCCGATACCTTGCTGTCGTCCACGAAGGATTTGTTGGCTTTGATCGGCGCGCGCAGCACCTTGGCGGCGAGCGGCGCATATGGCTTCATCTGCACAGCCTTGACCCGATCTGGCAGGGTATCTACGATGTCTGCCGAGAGATACCGCGAGTCCGTCCGCGGGTATGTCACAACCTTGTGATGCTCGTAGAGCCCTTGCATGATCGACAAGGTCTCTTTTGCCGAAAAGCCGAAGATCCGGTTGGCGTCCCGCTGCAGCTCGGTCAGGTCATACAGCTGCGGGGCGAAGGTTTTCTTGTGTGCTTTGGTGACCTCGATCACCTCTGCGCTCTGCTCTTGTTTGAGCGACGCCAGCAGTCGATCCATTTTCTCCTTGGAAAAGGATTTGACGTCCTTCGTCTCCGGGTCCTGCCATTGAAGCTGAATCGGTCCCTGTGCCACTGCGGTCAATCCGTAATACGGCTTCGGGGTAAATTGACGGATCTCTTCCTCTCTTTTGGCGACAATCGCCAGTGTCGGAGTCTGGACACGGCCGCAGGAAAGCTGCGCGTTATGCTTGCAGGTCAAAGCCCGTGTAGCATTAATTCCGACCAGCCAGTCTGCCTCTGCACGAGCTGCGGCGGAAGCATACAGATTGTCGTACGCCTTGCCGTCCTTCAGATTGCGAAACCCGTCGCGGATCGCTTTATCGGTCACGGAAGAAATCCACAGACGCTTGATCGGCTTGTTCACGTGCGCCATCTCGATGATCCAGCGAGCGACAAGCTCTCCCTCGCGGCCTGCATCGGTCGCAATGACGATCTCTTTTACGTCGTTTCGCTTCATTTGTTGTTTCACTGCATGAAACTGCTTATTGCTTTCCTTGATGATCACCAGCCGCAACGGGGACGGCATGATCGGCAAATCCTCGATTCTCCATGAACTGTACTGCTGTCCGTATACTTCCGGATCAGCCAATGTGACGAGATGTCCCAAAGCCCATGTGACGATATATTGGTTTCCCTCAAAATAACCGTTTCCTTTTTTGGAACACTGCAAGACCCTGGCGATGTCCCGACCAACGGAGGGCTTCTCAGCCAGTACTAGTGTTTTGCTCATCTATGACACCCTTTCCAACCAACTCGCTTATCATCCTTCCATTCTAACCAAAAAACAATCCGAGGGGGGCTGTTAATTGTTCGAAAACAAAAGACCCCCTTTTACCCAGGGGATCAGTCAACAATCGATATGGTTCCTTCCTATATCTTCTTCACAAATTCAGATTTTAGCTGCATCGCGCCAAAGCCATCAATTTTGCAATCGATATTATGGTCGCCATCCACGAGACGAATATTTTTCACTCTCGTTCCGATCTTCAGGACGGAGGAGCTGCCCTTCACTTTCAGATCCTTGATAACCGTTACACTATCTCCGTCTTGCAGGATGTTGCCGTGCGCATCCTTTACAACCCTCTCATCTTCGCTGCTCGCCATTTCGGAGCCTGCCATCCATTCATGGGCACATTCAGGGCAGACCAGATGATTGCCGTCTTCATAGGTATAGGCGGAATTGCATTTTGGGCAATTCGGAAAAGTAGTCATGGTATTTTATTCTCCTAAGGTTATTTGTATTGCTTCAACGATCTTCCATTATACCAAAACATGCCCACTTCTGCCCTCTTCCCTGAAACGCAATCGTAACCATCGGTTAGTTATTCACATCATCCAATAACCCTACACTTTGAATCTACCCACCAGACTTTGCAGTTCTTCCGCCATTTTGGACAAAGAAGCAGTGGAAGAGGTAATCTCCTCTATCGATGCCAACTGTTCTTCGGCAGAAGCAGATGCATTTTCTGATTCGGAGGCAACGGTTTTGGAGCCCTGTGAAATCTCTTCAATCGAATGCACGACTTGCGTGGTACTGGAAGACATCTGTTCCGACGCTGCAGATATTTCCTGTACCTGGTTCGAGACCTTGTCGATGTTTTGTTTGATTTCCTCAAACAATGCTCCTGCTGTGTGGACGACTCGGATACCCTCATCGACTTCCTTGACTCCTACCTCCATTGACTCTACCACGGTACGTGTATGGTTTTTAATGGTTCCGACCAGGTTTGCAATTTGTCCAGTTGACTGAGCAGATTGTTCAGCCAGTTTACGAACTTCATCCGCAACCACAGCAAACCCGCGTCCCTGCTCACCAGCCCTGGCTGCCTCGATCGCTGCATTAAGAGCCAAAAGGTTCGTTTGTGCTGCGATCTCTGAAATCACTTCCACGATATGTCCGATTTCCTGCGAATGACCTTCCATTTCCATGACGGCCTTTGCTAAATGATCCATCGTCTGGTGAAGAGCATCCATTTGCTGCACGGTGGTGATGATCGCCTGATTTCCTTCCAATGCCTTGTGGGACGTTTCCACCGACAATTCAGATGTCACTTGGGCGCTGGAGGCAATTTGCTGGATACCGGACGACATCTCATTGATAGCCGAGACGCTTTCATATACATTTTTGGATTGCATGGTGGCACTCGCGGTAACTTCCTGGATGGTTTGCGTGATCATTTCCGTCGCTTGACTGGATTGCTCCGCACTTGCCATCAATTCTTCAGAGGAAGCCGCTACGTGCTCTGCACTGGCATGGATTTCTACAACCAAGGTGCGCAAATTTTCCTTCATTTGATTAAATGAACTGGCAAGAACGCCGACCTCGTCCCGATTCTTGATCTGAAGATTCTCTGTTGTTAAATCACCCTGCGCAATTCGTTCTGCTGCTGCTGCGATCGCCACGATAGGTTTGGAGATCATTCGCGAGCTGAATATGCCGATCAACACCGACAAAACAACAGCGAAGATGCTGAGAACTGCGACATTCGTTATCGCATTTTGCGTCAACTCGGAATTCTTTTGGCTCTCTTCCGTCATTGATGCAAGCTGTTCATTGGCGAGGCCTTCTGCAATCTCGTCCATCTCGATTCCCAGCGCCAAAACCTCGCTCCTAAAATAGTATCTGATCGCATCAAAAGATTGATTGCTCTGAACCATCCCCAGCACATGCTCATATTTCTCTTTAAATTCCTGGTTCAACCCTTCCAGACGTTGTAATTGCTCGCCAAATCCACCCAATTTCGCTATAGAAATCGTTTCGGTCGTTAATCGGGTCACATTTTCGTTCGAGACCTTTATATCATCTAAAAAATCTCGATCCCGTGTCAGTATATACCCGCTCAGACTGTTGCTTTCCTTAGCCACCTCTGCTTGAATCTTTTGCACATTCGACAATATCAATGCCCGTCTGCCGATCAAATCTGTACCGGAGTGGTTAATTTCCTGCAGATAATAACTCGAGATCAGGCCTGTCAGTACCAACAGCAGGGCAATCCCTAAAAAAGACCCTACCAGCTTTTTGCCAATCGTCAACTTCATGAAATACACCTCTTCAAGTCAATAGTAATATGATGCCAATTCCTTCAAGAAGGACCATGCGACCCGCTTTCAAGAATCTCTCTCGTAAGCTTTTTATAGGATTCGTACCACTTTTCCCACTCTTGCTTACGGGATTCCAGCGTCCTCCCATCCAGTTGCGCTTCGATGACATCCAGACATACATGCCAGCCAGCGAGGTCTTTGGGGGTATGGTCCGTGATATTCTTGATCCTCTCAAGGAAAATCAACCGGCATTCGGCAGCTGAATCTGGCGCCAATTCAAAGCGCACGCGATCCTCGCCCCATTCATATTCCAAAACTGCCAGCTCTTTGCAGTCGCTGATCACCATTTCCTCGAACGTACCATTCTGCATGTCGAATATCATGGTCCCCCCTTCCCGCAGATCTTTCACTCGCAACTCAGGAAACCATTGCGCCAGCTTATCGTTTTCCGTCAACGTGGACCACACCTGTTCTACAGGGTGTTTGAGATGGCGTTCCATACGGGCTATATAGCCGTATTCGCCTTTTTGCAGATCTGCCAACATTGTACCCCTCCTCTACCAGTTATTCTTCCACCTCCCTTGCTTATCCAAACAAGGCAAATCAGCAAACCTGGCATGTATGCCAAGCTGGCTGATCGAGTCCGGTGTTTATTTTCGGGAATCCACAAATCGATTGCCTGCTGAACCAAACCCAAAAATGAAAATCAGGATAGAGGCAGCAAGGAGGATCAGAAGCGGAGGCGTCCAGCTATCGGTCACATCATGCAGATAACCGAAAAGGGTCGGGCCGATGGCTGCCAGAAGATAGCCGACTGATTGAGCCATACCCGACAATTCCGCCGCTTGTTGTGCCGTACGTGTACGCAAGGTAAAAAACATCATCGCCAGGCTAAAAGCAAAACCCGCTCCTATCCCCAGCATCATGATCCACAACAAAATCCATTCAATGCTGCCAAAAAGAAGACCAAATGTCCCGCCTAGCAGCAAAAGGGTCGTAACATACACGAGCGGTCGTTGACTCTGCATTCTCCCCGCAATGACAGGTACGAGGAAGGTAAACGGCAGCAAGGATAGCTGCATCATCGAGAGCATCCAGCCCGAGTGGCTTTTGTCGATCCCCTGTTGCAGGAGGATTTCGGGCAGCCAAGTGATCAGGACATAAAAGATCAAAGATTGCAGCCCCATAAACATGGTTACTTGCCAGGCAAGCGGCGAACGCCACAAGTTAATTTTTTCGTTTGAGATTTGTTGATTGCTTGCGGCAATTTGCTGACGGCGGCCTTTTATCTGCGGCAGCCAGGTAAAGATGGCAATCAGGCTCAAAACACCCCAGATCCCGAGCGCGCCCTGCCAGCCCAGGCCCAGATCTACTGCTATCGGAATGCTGATTCCGGAAGCAACGGCTCCACACAGATTCATCGACATGGAGTAGATTCCGGTCATCATGCCGATTCGCTCGGGAAACTCCCTTTTAATCAGACTCGGCAACAAAACGTTTCCGGTAGCGATAGCCAATCCAATCAGCGCAGTACCGATAAACAAAGTGGCTGTTCCCGAAAGCGAACGCAGGAGAATTCCCACGCAGAGCAGGACAATTGAAACAAGCAGAACCGGTTCTACCTTGTATCGCCGCGCCAGCTTCGGTGCAAAGGGAGAAAACAACGCGAAGCAAAATAACGGCAAAGCAGTGATCATTCCGGCTACGGTATTCGAGATATGCAATTGATCCCGAATCGACCCGACGAGCGGACCTACAGAAGTAAGGGGAGCCCGAAGAATGGCCGCGATAAAAACAATACCGAGTATAAGTGCCCAAGGCGTAAAGGTGGCGCTGGATTGGGAAGACGGTTGATTTCTTTCTATGGGATTCGGTGTACTCATGATCGGCTCCTCGTATTATGACCTTGTGTCTCTTCCTTTCCTACTCACATTGCTCTTTCTGCTCTTCTCGAAAGTAATCCATATAGCGCTGAACAGCCTCTGTGGCTTTCACGGGATCTTGTTGGACAATGGCTTTTACCAGATCTCGATGCGCTTGCTGGTGGCAATCCGAGTGGCTCTTCATTTCCGTGAGATGATTGACCGATTCTTGCAAAGCCTCTGTCATATGCTCGTACAATTCGATGAACAGGCTGTTTTGCGTCGCACCTACAATGGCCTGGTGCAAAGCAATGTCTGCCTCTACATACGTCTTGATATCTTTCGCTTCGGCGGCTTTATTGCAAATATCCATATAGTGCAGCATCGCATCTACATCTTCTTGTGTTCGACGGATGGCAGCCAATCGAGCTGCTTCCTGCTCGAGGGCATACCGCACTTCCATGGTTTCCATCAGACTTGACTTTCTTATACGCCGTTGGAGAACCACGCCCAGAATACTGGCGGAGCTTACATACGTTCCATCTCCTTGTTTGGGAACCAGCAGCCCGGCGTGGACCAGGGCTCGTACAGCCTCGCGAACGGTATTTCGACTGACGCCAAGTTCAGCAACCAGCTCAGGCTCAGCCGGAATCCGAGATCCGACTGGCCACTTGCCCGATTCAATCAAGGCTTGAATTTGAAGGGCAACTTGTTCGACCAGCGTTGTTCGATTTGTTTTTTGCAGCACGGGAACGGAACACCCCCAAACATCGGATGTTTAACTGTATGGCTAGTATAAGGAACAAAAAACAAATCTGTCAATGCTCGTCGACACTTCAAACACTTTCGCAAAAATGCCCCGAAAGAGAGGCGCTTCGCAACAAAGGCTCTTCTTCCGGGGCATTGCTTTTGTCCTTGCCTTCTTCGGTCAGAGTGTCGCTTCCCACTTGGAGACTTCCTCGCGCACCCGCGGCGCCACTTCTGTCCCCAGCAAATGAATCGCCTTCATGACCAGATCATGGGGCATCGAGCCAACGGGGACATGAAGCATGAAACGTGTGATGCCCACCTTTTTTCGCAGGTGGATGATCTTGTCGGCTACTGTTTCCGGGTCGCCTACATACAGCGCTCCTTCAAAGCTGCGAGCGGCATCAAAGCTGGATCGATCGTAATGCCCCCAGCCACGCTCCCGTCCCAGCACGTTCATGGCTTGCTGCGTGGAAGGGAAAAACTCGTCCGCTGCCTTCAGGGTATCCTCTGCGACATAACCGTGCGAATGCGAGGCGACCATCAGCTTGGAAGGATCATGACCTGCCTGTGCCGCGGCTCTTTTATACAGCTCTACGATCGGTGCGAACTGAGTTGGACGGCCGCCAATAATGGCGAGAACGAGCGGCAGCCCAAGCACTCCCGCTCGTATGGCAGACTGAGGCGTTCCACCGCTGCCAATCCAAACAGGCAGCGGGTTTTGCACCGGTCTGGGGTATACCCCCAGGTTGTGAATCGCTGGCCGGTGCCCTCCTCTCCAGGTTACCTTTTCCGATTCGCGTATCTTCAACAATAGCTCCAGCTTCTCATCGAACAATTCGTCGTAATCCTGCAGATCATACCCAAACAGGGGGAAGGACTCGATAAAGGAACCTCTGCCCGCCATGATCTCGGCTCGTCCATTCGATAGGGCGTCCAGTGTAGCAAAATCCTGGAATACGCGCACCGGGTCAGCGGAGGACAACACGGTAACCGCGCTTGTCAGCCGGATCCGTTTGGTCTGCGGGGCGGCGGCAGCAAGCACAACCGCAGGAGAAGATGCCGCATAATCCTTGCGATGATGCTCACCTACCCCGAAGACATCCAATCCTACCTGATCAGCCAATACGATTTCCTCGACCACCTCGCGCAAACGCTGGGCATGACTGATCACCTCACCCGTTTTGACATCCGGTGTAGTCTCTACAAACGTACTAATTCCTATTTCCACTGACGAATCCCCCTTCTCAACTGTCTTATTATCATCCCCGTTACGGCAAAATCATTTATATCAAAAAGCAATATCTCTATTTTGAGACTTTTTCCTGCCGATTTCAAGTTTTTATCGCAAGGAACTCGTTTCGATCCCAGCATTCACACAAAAAACAGGCGACCCTTCCCTGGCAGACTGCCAAGGTTGGATCGCCTTACGGATCTGTTTTTCATAAAGGATGCTATCGTTTGCTCTGGTCAAGCTCTGCTTCGATGTAAGAGTCCTTCGAAGACTCACCCATGCGCCAGTACACGATGAGACTCACGGCGATACAAGCAGCGACATAGTAGTAGAACATAGATTCGACGCCAATGCTCTTGCACCATAACGCGATAAACTCTGCCGTACCACCGAACACGGCCACTGTGACTCCGTAAGGGAAACCAACGCCAAGCGCGCGGATTTCTGTCGGGAAGAGCTCGGCCTTCACGATTGCATTAATCGAAGTGTAGCCCGTGACAATGATGAGACCGACCATCATGAGCAAGAATGCGCCGATCGGGCTCTGTGTATTCTCCATGAACAAGAACAGCGGCACAGTCAGCAACGTTCCGAAGACACCAAAAAACATCAGCAGCGGGCGCCGTCCAATCCGGTCAGAAAGCGCACCGGCAAGCGGTTGAAGGACAACGAACACCAAGAGGGCGACAAAGTTGATCCAGCTCACAACTCCCTTGGGGAGGCCCACTGTATTCACCATGAACTTCTGCATATAGGTTGTGTACGTATAGAAAGCAACAGTTCCGCCGAGCGTCAGACCCACTACGGTCAGCACTGCCTTGGGATGCTTCATTAATGCGCGGATTGTTCCGGCGTTAGACCGGCTTTCAGATCCCATTTTTGAAAATTGCTCGGATTCATCCATCGAACGGCGCAGCCACAATACTGCCAGGGCACCTAATGCACCGATCACAAAAGGAATGCGCCATCCCCATGTCTTCATATCTGCATCAGTGAGTACTTGTTGAAGAACGATCTGAACGCCAAGTGCTGTCAGTTGCCCTCCAACCA
This sequence comes from Brevibacillus panacihumi, assembly GCF_003710985.1. Lineage (GTDB taxonomy): Bacteria > Bacillota > Bacilli > Brevibacillales > Brevibacillaceae > Brevibacillus > Brevibacillus panacihumi. The sequence goes on along the minus strand of NZ_RHHT01000008.1, from coordinate 41,014 downwards.
GTGTCACGTACTGGAAGCTGGAGTAGAAGCCGCGGCGGCCGCTGCTGGCCATCTCGGACAGGTAGGTCGCAGAGGTGCCGTATTCTCCCCCGAGTGACAGCCCTTGAAGCAGTCGCGCAACAACCAGGATGATCGGAGCCATGATTCCAATCGTCTCATACCCTGGTGTACAGGCGATGATCAAAGAACCACCTGCCATGATGGTGATAGAAAGTGTCAAGGCAGCGCGACGGCCGTGGCGATCGGCGTAACGTCCGAGCAGCAAACTCCCGATCGGACGCATCAGGAAACCGACAGCGAAGACTGCTGCTGTATTCAGCAGTTGACTCGTCGGGTCTCCCGCGGGAAAGAATTCAGACGAAAAATACACGGCAAATGCTGCATATACGTACCAATCATACCATTCGATCAGGTTTCCAACCGAACCTTTAAAGATGTTTGCCGTGATGCGTCGTGTCTGTGCTCGATCATTGGACTGACTCATAGTTCATCCTCCTTTTGAATTCCTGTAGAAGGTCGATCATTCGTTCCTTCAGAAGCTTGTCCAAAACTTTGTAAGGGATTTCATTTCATCCCGTCACAAGATCGCTTTATCAATGCTTTTGATTTTACGAGGTGTGCGGATACGCATCTATTACTTCCTGCTGAGTGTTCAAAAACAGCAACCGAAATGCCTGTATTGGAATTTGAGTTGCATTGATTTATTCGTTCTCAGGGATTACCCTTACTGTTAGGAGGATGCCATGAATTTCAACATGTTAGTACAACTTTTCGGAAATATATCGGTTATCGCCATGATTTCCCTGCTGATCGGGCAATTGAATTATTTTCGCAACATCATTTATGGAAAAAACAATTGGAAACGCATCATGATTCTCTCGACCCTTTTCGGTTTCATGTCGGTCATCGGTACAGAAAACGGCATTCGGATCAATGATGCAATCGCCAATACACGGATTGTCGGGTCTCTTGTCGGCGGGCTGATCGGGGGCCCGGTGGTTGGAACGCTTGCCGGGATCATCGGAGGTATTCATCGCTATCAGATCGGCGGCTTCACCGCTTTCGCATGTGCGGCATCCACCGTATTGGTCGGTTTATTAGGCGGGATCGTCGGGACCAAGCATGATCTTTCAAAAATGAAATGGAAATACATCCTTCTCTTGGGCATTACAGCCGAATTAATCCAAAAGATCATGGTATTTCTCGTAGCCAAACCTTTTGAAGCTGCCCTTGAACTGGAAATGCAAATAGCCATACCGACGACCATCATTACCATTTTGGGGCTGTCGATTTTCACTCTTATTTTTCAGAATCTCAAAATGATGCAAGACCAATCCGGCGCTCTTGTCGCAAATCTCGCCCTTACCATCGCCAGTCGTACGCTGCCTCACCTTCGTACAGGCTTAAATAAAGACTCGGCTGAGAAAACGGCTGATATCATTTGTGAGATCACCTCGGTAGATGCCGTTGCCATCACGAATTGCGAGAAATTGCTATGCGTGAAAGGAATAGAATTGGAACAGCCTTTTCAAGGAGAAGCGCTTGCTGCACAAGTTGCGAAAGCCGTTTTTCAACAGCAAAATGTGATTTACCAAGACAAGGAGCTTGTATTTCCTCGAAATCTACCTTTTCAGTCAGTGATCGGGGCGCCCTTGTATCATCGAAATAAAATTATCGGAAGCTTGCAGTTTTATTATCGAAGCTCGTCCTTCAGAATGTCCCAGACTCATCTCAAATTGGCAGACGGCTTGGCCAATCTGCTTTCGGTTCAAATCGAGCTTGCTGAAATCGAGCATCATACGAAAATGAGGCAACAGGCAGAATTAAATGCCTTGCAAGCACAAATTAACCCGCATTTTCTTTTCAACACATTGAGCACCATTATGTCCTATTGCCGAACCGACCCCGAACAAGCCAGGAGCTTGCTTGGCAATTTAAGCGACATCTTCAGGCGAAACCTGAGGAACAAGGGGAATTTTCACAGCCTGCAGGAAGAACTGGACGGCATCAAGTCTTATTTGGAAATCGAGAAGGTCAGATTCGCAAACAGATTGACTGTTCTGATGGAGATTGATGAATCTTTGCTGCATGTGAAATTGCCTATCCTGACTTTACAGCCGATTATTGAAAACGCCATTCATCACGGGCTATCCCCCAAAATCAGTGACTGCTTGCTGACGATCCGAGTGGCGCGTTCCAGCCATAACGTGAAAATCAGCATTGAAGACAATGGAATTGGCATGTCCGAGGAGCGTTTGGCTGAAGTCCTGAATCGCCAGTCTCAAGGAATCGGACTTTCGAATGTACATCAGAGACTGCAATCCGTGTATGGGAATGAGTATGGTCTTCATCTGGAAAGCAAGTCAGGCAAGGGAACCCTCGTGACATTCGAAGCCCCCCTCCACGGACCCTGAAAGGATGTGAACCCACTTGTTCTTGAAAACCATGATTATCGATGATGAACCAGCAATATGTTCAGAATTGGAATACATGTTAAAAAAGTATATCGATATCCAAGTTGTTTCGATCCACTACAATCCCGTTGAGGCTCTTCCCCAGATTATCGAGCTAGAGCCCGACTTGCTTTTTTTAGATATTCAAATGCCTGGGATGAATGGTCTGGAGTTTGCGAAAAAGTTGAATCAACTGTCCCATCCGCCTCTGATCATTTTTTCAACTGCCTTTCATGAACATGCATTGGAAGCCTTTCATACCCCAGCTGTCTTTTACCTGACCAAACCGATTCTTGAATCCAAGCTGGACGAGGCAATCAAGAAAGTGAAGTCTCTTCAAACAAAAAAGAAAGCCACTGATCACCAACCTCCTCCCGCTTTGGAGGAATATGTATGCGTCCGAAAAGACAACAAGATTATACCGATCCAGGTAAGCCAAATTTTCTTTGCATTTGTAAAGGAAAGAGAATTATATATTGCCACTCATGGTACGATCGAAAAATGCGATCTTTCCCTCCATGAATTGGAAGCTATTTTGAATAAAACGGGCTCGTTTTTTCGCTGTCATCGAAACTATGTAATCAATTTAAAACAGATAAAAGAAATGATCCCTTGGTTCCATAATACGTATCTAATCAAGATGAACGATGGCAAGCAGACAGAAATTCCGGTAAGTAGAGGGAAGATGAAAGCATTCCGCAGTATGATGAACTTATAATTTCCAATGGAAAAGAATTATAGAGGTTACTGTCTAATGATGTTGAAATCACTCTATATGAGAAGCAAACAGTTGACCACACTCAAACACATCATTATTATCCTGCTTTTTTTCGGTCTCCTCCTTGGCTTGCGATGGGTCTGGGCCGAGAATTTTTCTTCGGCTGCATTTACCCCTGCGGTCAATGGCGTTCTTGATCTGCGCGGCTGGAAAATGGATCGAACCTCGACTGTCCCTTTGGATGGCGAATGGCAGTTTTATCCTGGAAAGCTCATCTCCCATCAGGATGTGTCATTGGAAGCTAACGATGTTCGCACGGTTCAAGTTCCGGGGGACTGGAGCGAGGCACTTTCGAAGGAGGCGGGTTCCTCATTGGGGTACGGCACCTATCGGCTGCGCATTCTTGTAGACCCTCTGGAGGAGCCTGCCGGATTCTGGTTCAAAGGAATACAAGCCTCATCCAGGGTGGAAATAAACGGGATCGCCGAGAGCAATATGGGAACCCCCGCCGAAAACGCGAATGCGTACACGCCAAAGTATGTCTCTTACACGGCTACTTACTCTGTGGAGGGCACAAAAGAAATTGAATTGCTCATCCGAGTCGCGAACTTTGAAGACCCCTACAACGGCGGTATTCTGGACTCCATTCGCTTTGGCTCCCAGGCGGCCATTGACTACGTTCGCTGGTATTCCATCGGATTCCAACTCGTTACGTTTATGGTGCTGCTGCTTCATGGTTAGTATGCTTTGATCCTGTACCTCTTTAGCCCTCGCGAACGGGCTTTGTTCATCGTCAGCCTGTTGACGCTGTTGGCTGGAGTGTATATTGTAACCCACCATGACTACCTGCTTCTGCTATGGCTGCCGATCAATTATGCATGGGCGCTGAAGATCAGGCTGCTTTCCTTCCTGTGGCAGATCTTTCTGATTCTGCTTCTGTTCAGGAGGTTCTCATCGGCTCCAGCCTGGAACAAATGGATGCGGATCTACACGGTGGCTCTTTTTGTTTACTCCGTTTTTTTATTGGTTGTAACCACTCAACCGGTACATGCGACCGTCGCGTTTGGAATCTTTGGCTTTTTCTGCTTCATATCCTTTGCCTGGTTTCTCTACGTCATTGGATCAATGATCTTCCAAAAGCAGGCGGATCACGACGTCGTCTTCTTGCTTTTGTCCGCGGCGAGTATTTTATCCAGCCTTTTCTGGAGCTTATGGAATTCGTATCAAGAGATGATATTCGTCTATTACCCGCTGGATATTATGGCTTCCATTGTCGGGTTTTCTGCATACTGGTTCAAAAAGTTCTTCCGCAATGCAAAGGAAAATGCCAAGTTGAATGAGCAGTTAAAGAAAGCTGACAAGCTGAAAGACCAATTTCTCGCCAATACCTCGCATGAACTGCGAACACCACTCCATGGCATCATGAACATCGCGGAGAGTGTCGTAACCAAAGAAAAAGAAACGATGAGTGAGCGAAGCGTCAAGGATATGGAGCTGCTAATCACGATCAGCCTTCGCATGTCTCATATGCTTGGCGATCTGCTCGATGTGGCAAGGCTCCAGGAACAGCGAATCGTGCTGGAGAAGCAGCCCCTGCAGATTCAATCGATCGTACCGGGCGTAATCGGCATGCTTCGCTTTATGACCGAAGGAAAGCCGGTCCAGATGAGGATGGATATTGCCGAGACGATGCCTCCTGTGATGGCCGACGAGAAAAGGCTCGTACAGATTCTGTACAACCTGCTGCATAACGCCCTTAAATACACGGAAAAAGGATTGATCCTTGTCTTTGCCGAGATCCGGGAAGGGCGTGCCGTCATCCATGTTTCCGACACCGGGGTCGGCATGGATGAGCAAACACAGGCGCGAGCGTTCCTGCCCTATGAGCAGGGCTCTTACGGGATCAGCGACGGCAGAGGAATTGGGCTGGGGTTGAGCATATGCAAGCAGTTGGTCGAATTGCATGGCGGTGCATTGACGGTCCAATCGGAACCAGGAAAAGGCTCCGTGTTCCGTTTCGATCTGCCGTTAGCCGGCTCGGCGATTTCGAGCTTGCCGCAGTATTCGATGCATCAGAACCAAAAGACGGATGAAGCGGAAGCTGGATTGATTTTCTCGGACAACCCGTATGGCTTTGTGCCATCCGCAGAACCCGATCCGCATCCTCTCAACGGCGAAAAAGTATCGATCCTAGCTGTCGACGACGACCCCGTCAACCTGAATGTGCTGGTTGGAATCCTCTCTACCGAGCCGTATAGCGTTACGATCGCTCAATCTGCTCAAGAGGCATTGGAGCTTCTCCCGACACAGCAATGGGATCTATTGATTGCTGATGTCATGATGCCGCAGATGTCCGGATACGAATTGACGCAAAAGGTAAGGGAGCATTACTCCTTGTCGGAGCTCCCCATATTGCTGTTGACTGCGCGCAGCCAGCCTGCTGATATCTATACGGGTTTCTTGTCGGGCACCAACGACTATGTCACCAAGCCTGTAGATGCTTTGGAGCTCAAGTACCGCATACGAGCGTTAATCACGCTGAAGCAATCCATCACTGAACGCTTACGGATGGAAGCTGCTTATTTGCAGGCTCAAATTCATCCTCATTTTCTTTTCAATACGCTGAATTCCATACTGGCATTAAGCGATATCGATACGAAAAAAATGCGTGAGCTGGGCGATGCGTTTGCTTCCTATTTGCGGATCAGCTTTGATTTTCTGAATACGAAGGAACTGGTAGAGCTATCCCATGAACTGGAACTGATCGAAACCTATCTGTATGTGGAAAAAGAACGGTTTGAGGATCGCTTGTCTGTCGTATGGGAGATTGATTCCGACATCGACTTGCTGCTCCCCCCGCTGACAATCCAACCACTGGTGGAAAATGCAGTCCGACACGGTCTCCTCAAGCAATCGAGAGGCGGCACGGTTCATATCCGCATCGTCCGGCAGGATTGCTCCACGCTTGTGGAAGTCATCGATGATGGCAAAGGGATGGAACAAGAGAATGCAATTGTTGAGCCCACCCTGGGATAAAAAGGGCGGAATCGGTCTTTCCAATACAAATCGCAGGTTGACGCAAATGTACGGGCAAGGGCTGTCGATACGCAGCAAGCCGAATGAAGGGACAACCGTGTCGTTTGTAATACCGGATCGATAAAGCGTTGAGGGTGGGGCATATGGCCTCACCCTTTTCGTGTAGGAACGGGTTCAGAATCGGGGAAAAACGTTTTGTCTTTGATCCTGCTACTGAACGACGTCCCAGGACCCTTCCCGTTCGTGCCGGCATTTACCTCGACGTAGAACGCGACGTCCCGCATGTCTTTTCAGCTTTCACGGTAATATAATTTAAATCCATGCACCCGCGTAGGATGCGACGAAGATCTCCTTGAGAAAAGTCATCGGCTCGCAGATTTCAATCCACGCATCCGCGTAGGATGCGACTTTGCTTGGATCTACAGGTAGTAAATGTGGAGCGTATTTCAATCCACGCATCCGCGTAGGATGCGACTTAATGTCCAATACCGTAAATTCGGCGTCATCTTATTTCAATCCACGCATCCGCGTAGGATGCGACTTAGCATCGTGTTGGTGATGTCAACGACTCCCGATTTCAATCCACGCATCCGCGTAGGATGCGACGATGGATGCGTCAGGCTTGCCGGACTCGTAGGAAGATTTCAATCCACGCATCCGCGTAGGATGCGACAACAAATGACTGATGCGCCAAGGGAAAATAGAGCATTTCAATCCACGCATCCGCGTAGGATGCGACAATTTTCGATGGTCGAGATTTCTTCTTCAGTTTTATTTCAATCCACGCATCCGCGTAGGATGCGACTGCGGAGTAGTCTCCTTTTTCTTTTCCCATCGCATTTCAATCCACGCATCCGCGTAGGATGCGACACATTAGCCCCATGTCCTACTGCCGGCGCCAATTATTTCAATCCACGCATCCGCGTAGGATGCGACATGGCCGGTTCTGGCGGGCCTCCTCCGTTTTGGATTTCAATCCACGCATCCGCGTAGGATGCGACCGCGACATGGAACTCTCGAAATCCGCCGCCGTTTTATTTCAATCCACGCATCCGCGTAGGATGCGACTTCGAATTCATCGTTAGTCATAGCTTTAATTTTATTTCAATCCACGCATCCGCGTAGGATGCGACGCCTTGTAGGGTGATTGCCTTGGCTGCTATCGCTTATTTCAATCCACGCATCCGCGTAGGATGCGACTTGCCTTTGTACCCTCATTCAAGCGATACAGCAATTTCAATCCACGCATCCGCGTAGGATGCGACACCGTAATTTCCAGGATCAATCGAGAGCTTGAGATTTCAATCCACGCATCCGCGTAGGATGCGACGATATACGCCTTACGCAGCCTTGGAATCACCAATATTTCAATCCACGCATCCGCGTAGGATGCGACGTAAATTGCTTGGATGCTAAGAATTGATCCTTGGTATTTCAATCCACGCATCCGCGTAGGATGCGACCTGATGGTGTATTGCCACGTCTTGCCACGCTTTTGATTTCAATCCACGCATCCGCGTAGGATGCGACTCACCGGACGCGACCGGGATAACAAGCGAAGATATTTCAATCCACGCATCCGCGTAGGATGCGACCCAAGGGACTGGATCCACTTGACGGAGCTTGCCATTTCAATCCACGCATCCGCGTAGGATGCGACGGATAAATTGGACAAAGTTTCACCAAAATAGGAATTTCAATCCACGCATCCGCGTAGGATGCGACAACAGATCGAACGGGCATTGGAGTACTCACTGGATATTTCAATCCACGCATCCGCGTAGGATGCGACTACTTTCTGTTCGAATTCATCAATAGTTCCGAAATTTCAATCCACGCATCCGCGTAGGATGCGACGACTTGCCCGTACCAGCTTCATAACTGCTTTCAAATTTCAATCCACGCATCCGCGTAGGATGCGACCCAAAAGCGCGTACTGACAGCAAGCCGGATTACTATTTCAATCCACGCATCCGCGTAGGATGCGACCGGCAGAAGGCGCTCCCGCTTGGAAGCGTACTGAATTTCAATCCACGCATCCGCGTAGGATGCGACTTTCCAGATGTGTAACCCGAAGGCGGCAGTAAGATTTCAATCCACGCATCCGCGTAGGATGCGACCCGATCCGAAATGGAAAGCATCCACACCTTACGGATTTCAATCCACGCATCCGCGTAGGATGCGACTGTCGAGGTAAACGGACGAAAATTCAGAGTTAAATTTCAATCCACGCATCCGCGTAGGATGCGACGCCGCCGGGATGCATCTGAGTTGATCAGCTTGGACATTTCAATCCACGCATCCGCGTAGGATGCGACTTTCGTAGTTCATGATGGTCTGGCTGACCCCGTATTTCAATCCACGCATCCGCGTAGGATGCGACCGAGCAGACAACTACCTGACCATTACATTCAAGGATTTCAATCCACGCATCCGCGTAGGATGCGACGTAGGAGTCGGCCGCCGTTTCCGTAATGTCGGTCATTTCAATCCACGCATCCGCGTAGGATGCGACTGCCACCGTCATGCTCGCCAATGCGAATTTGCCCATTTCAATCCACGCATCCGCGTAGGATGCGACGTCAACGCCAAAACCGGATACGTCGTGGATTGCCGATTTCAATCCACGCATCCGCGTAGGATGCGACGGTCCTGTTCGGATGCGTCCGCCTCTTGGTCGAAGACATTTCAATCCACGCATCCGCGTAGGATGCGACCATGCAATCGTCGGGTAAACGGGCTCGTACGGCTCATTTCAATCCACGCATCCGCGTAGGATGCGACGCAGGATATGGCGTATAAGGTTATCTCGGGAGCGGATTTCAATCCACGCATCCGCGTAGGATGCGACCTTGAGACGGACTTTGCCGTTGTCGACTTCGTAATTTCAATCCACGCATCCGCGTAGGATGCGACCGCACCCGGTACGCCCGCGTCGACATCGTAGAGGATTTCAATCCACGCATCCGCGTAGGATGCGACGCCTACGTTCCAGGAGATTACGAAGATGCTCGCGAATTTCAATCCACGCATCCGCGTAGGATGCGACATTCGGACAGCTCGGTGGTAAGATTCATGTTCAAATTTCAATCCACGCATCCGCGTAGGATGCGACTGGAGGATTTCCGTGTCAGGCTTTCTCAGTTGCTGATTTCAATCCACGCATCCGCGTAGGATGCGACAGCGATTTTTTAAACAAAACACACCTAAAGTTCCATATTTGTAATCAAAGCGCACTTAAATCAGACAAAATTTGGATATATATGTAAAAAACTATAAAAAAGAGAACAATTAAGCGCGTTTTCCAGGTGCGAATGTCCCAGCGAAATCATGTACGCTATACATTCGCACCTCTGGTTCGCACTACAAAACTAATGGACCTTCCAAATCTATAGACTCTTTCGCTCCCACATGTTCAACCTTGTTCTTATAATTATTGCCCAACTGATAAAACCTGAGGCTATCCTGCTGTTGATCAATTACCTCGAGAAGCTTTAGCTTTAAAATAGCAAACTGAGTGGAGTCAACAACACACTCAAATACGGAGTTTTGGACACGTTGCCCATAGTTTTGGCATATCTTGGCCACTCTGCGAAGCCTTCTTTGTCCTTCACCTCTCGTCGTGCTTACATCATACGTAATCAATACTAGCACTTCTTCATTCACCTACTTCCACAAGAAGGGTGGGTACTCATCTAGATCATTACGTAAATATCGGGCTAACAATAAAGCCTGCGCATGCGGGACTAGCCCCCAGGAGATCTTCTCTCCAAGATAAGGATGCGTAATTTTTTCCTGTTTTTTATTTTGCCATGCGGTCAGGAATCTCTTCCTTCCCTCATCTTTCATAATAACAGCACCGTTCCCTTTTTCGAAAAAGTCCTCCTTGCTCATAATCTTCTTGTTTATCAATGACAGCACAAACCTATCAGCAAATACCCCACGTAACTCTTCCATCACATCCAGCGCTAAAGAGGCTCGTCCCGGCCGATCTCTGTGCAAAAAACCGACATACGCATCCAACCCTACCCCTTCCAGTGCAGAGGAGACATCGTGCGCCAAGAGGGAATAGGCAAATGACAGCATCGCATTTACGTTATCCATCGGCGGTCTGCGGGAGCGCGAGTGAAAATAAAAGTCCTCCTTCTGCTGTAGGATCATAGAGTCGAATACCCTGTTGTAACTAATAGCCGCTTGTCCTTCCAGCCCCCGCAATCTCTCAAGATCTTCACATTCCCTCACATCTAAAAGTAAAGCTGACAGCTGTTGCGATACCGTTTTGAATTGTGGGACATCAATACGTAAAGCGTAGTCCCGTGTCATTCTTTCGATCATCCATTTATGGTTATAAATCTTACCCACAATAAAATTCCGTGCAATCTTTGCCGAAAGGACCAGATCCTCCGAGGCCATATACTGTCGTTTCCGCAGGACAACATTGCCTTTGCTTTCCCCGATGACCCTGGCGAGGTATCTTCCGCTGGCGGTGAAGAATGCCAATGAAATATTTCGCTCCGCACAATACCCCATTAGTGCCGGACTAGCACCTGTGTATCCAAAGGAGACGATAGATTCCAGGTTATGAAGCGGCAATCTGGCCAGCTTTTCTTGCTCCTTCAAAAGGACAATATTATCTCCGTCTAAGGATAAATAAACATCTGATTGTGTGATATAGAGGGTGTTGAGCAGCCTTTTCATTCTTTGATTTTCCCTTCAACGTAACTTTTTACAGTCCGTTTATTCATGAGTTCCGGTAGACAAATATTTTGAAGAGAACAGCTTCGGCAAAATGCCCCCGTCTTGACTTTTGGAGTATGCCTACCACTATAGAATTCTTGCATTTCAGCCACGACCAAGCTCACTTTTTGTTTGATCGTTTCAGTTAGCGGAACCTCTACCCTGTGTTTAATCTCATTGTAGAAAAGGTATCCCTTGTCGATATCACACAACAGCATTTCCTCCAGGCAGATCGCTTGAGCAGCTAATTGCAAAACATCTTCATCGCCCGTTTTCGGCTTTCCACGCTTATATTCAACCGGATAAGCGAGATACCTCCCCTCCACACCGCTAATTTCAACACCATTGTCGTTCCTGATAAACTCGACGACATCACATACTCCTGTTATCTTTAGATTTTCGGACTTGACGGGCATTGCACGAACGATGACCTTGTCGCCACGTTTTTCTTTCGTAAACGGTTGATCGACATTCCTGTGAAGATGTTCTCCTTCAACGGTTCTTACGTTTTCTTCCCATTGTTGTTCGATGTGAATAAACGCCCACTGCCGTTTGCAAAATTGAAAATGCTGGATGCCTGACAAGAGTAAGTAATGCTCATCCTCATTATATTCCATGAATCTGCTCCACCTCTAAACCCTCCAAGGGTTGAACAGTAAACTTATAATCCTCGATTGATTTGGGTTGATCCACAAGTCTTTCAACCTTTACTGAACGATGTACCTTCGCAGAAGAATATTGACCTAGCTTGGAGCTGTGTTCCCACCAATACACCTTATGGACCTCCATGCTTCCCTCAGGTCTTGCAGAAGACGCATCATTTTCAAACAACGTGACAAGAGCATGTTGCAACTTCTTCGCATCTTCGTTGGTAAACCCGGTTTTCTCAGCAAGTTGCGTATTGATGCTCCCGTAAAACATATAAACACCAAAATCGACACGATGCTTCATCCCCATGGTATCTGAACCTCTAGAAACGCCTGGCTCTGTGTTTACACTTTTTGTAATTTGAATGCTTGAAATATCGATGGGGTCTAAGCTGGTTGCAGGATGAATGGATACGGGACCTCTAATTCCGACAGATACGCCCCCCTTATCCCCTTTAAATGCAAAGACTTGGCCAAAGCTACGGACATCCAGCCATTCCTGGCAGGCAATGCGGGCAAATTCGTCATTCGATACCGTTTTTGATTTCAAGATCTTTTCCAATTCCACATTCGAATCAGCACGCTCTCTCAAGCTTCCATAGGAATCCGATTTGCGATCATTGGATTGCACAAAAATAGATTCTCCGAGATCTTGAAGACGATTTCGAATTTTCCGCTTCAAGGCAACATCGGAAATTTCCCCGTAACCGTCAAAGTTTTGCCTTGGTCGATTGCCATTTAACGGGTCTCCGTTCGGGTTCGCCTTAGTCACAGATAACACAACAGCAAAGTCAATTTTATGATCGAGTGTATTCATTTTGATCTTCCCCTTCTATTTTGGTGTATCTTCTGTGTCGCCATTGCCCTTATTATTGTAAATTGCATGTCTCTGACTATAAAAACCTAACAGATACAAACCTGATAGTGGTTTGTTGTTAAATTGGTCCACCGGAATTCGTGAACCTATATCATCAATAATTTTATTGAGGTCGGATGCCTTCTTGCCAAGCCTTAATTGATACGGCTGTAAGCAGGATTGGATGGTCTTCCAGGTCCTCTCTGGATGCCGGGAGAACGCATTCATATAACGAATTGCATTGGTGGCTCGAAGTTCCTCTTTACCAAGGGCACGTCTTTCTAAAACATCCGCCACCGCCAACAATCTCCCAAATAAATAGTCTCGTTCAGTATTGCTTTCATCCAATGCCACACTTATTCCCTCCTTTTTATTAATCAGAGCGCATGTAATACTCATTGTCTTTTCCCATTCCCATTTCTCCATCGATACTGGATTGGATGCTCGGCGTTGGGCACTTTCAGTAATATCTCGTGGAATGTCTCGTCCATCTATAATGCAAGGAAGCATGCGCTCCATTAACCCTTTGACAATCTTGTCGCTGGCGTTTGGTCCATAGGCTGCAAAAGCGATGTCTTTCGTTGCGGGCGCCCCATAAAATTGCACGATATTCCCATTCTCATCCTTTTGGTATCGATGCAACCACACGCAAGTGGAGTGCCACTGGATCAGCTTACTAAAGTAGTGCTCCTGATCCATATTGCGGTAATACAGTACAGCCATTCGGCCGGTGGTCGCTGAATCCAGAACCATAATATTCACCCTGGAAGAAGGCGAAAGCTGGTTTCTGTACCCATCCAAAGCTTTGGAGACTTCCTTGGCGATCTCCTCATTGGTAAATGATGCTCTCCTTGGGGCAACAACAGGCGTCGGATCAATGGACAAAAAATCATCTGTGACTCCTGGTACCTCCTTGCCTTCATTGCTCCAGACGAGAAAGACTCTCTGATCAATAACCTTCCCCTGATGATGGATGAGCCATTTCAATGCATTATGGGCTTTCTGGGATACCTCATAGCTGATACGGGCTGCGTCCCGACTTTCCTGAAACCTTCCGCGGAACGTAAATCCACTTGAATCATTAGCTGATATCAATTTCGCTTTGTCCGCCGGATTTCTAATTTTGTTTGCATGCTTGTCGGTTGCCGGGAGAATTTTTCCTGTTACATAGCAAAGATCCTCGTCTGCTAACTGCTCGTTGTAATAACGAATAAACGAATCATACATCTCCGGATCCTTCCACACCTTTTGCAGTATCACATCAGCGGAACGAACATTGAACCTGACAAAGGCACTTGTTTGGTCACCAGCGACGGCGGAAAAGATCTGTGGCTTGGTGCCAGTCTTGTCCCATTTTTCCAAAAGCTTATTATGTTCATCCACAAACAACACTCCGTCATTTACCAAGTCCTCGATAAGCCTGCCTTTGCTCAAGTAACGATAGATACTCTTCAACTTGGGGACAGTGTAAGGGGAATTTGCCCATTCTTCCAGTTGTTTGATGTAGTAGGAAAATGGTTCTTCCTTCTTGATTTCCCCTCCAAAGGCGACGAAATCTCCCGCCACATAGCTTAGCTTGTCATGTAAAGGATAAGGCGCAATTTTGGAACCCGAACGACTTGCTGAGTCTTCGGTGCACGGAATCAACGTATTGGCATCGCTTTTGTCAACGACTGAGCCAGAGTGATACTCCCCATCCTCTGTTATTTCCACTTCGATGTGGGCGTTTTGTGTGGTATGAGAGATCGGCAGCAAGGTATACTCTTGTTCGTTATGTTTCTTCTCGGTCTCGCCTACCCGGTCCAAGTTAGACTCGTATGTTTCGTACAGATTTAGCAGCCAACTCATGGATTTCCCCCCACTGCAAGCTGTGCATACAGTTCTTCTGCGGAACTGACATTAGCGTCGTCAAACCGCTTAGGTGTCATGTCCATAATCGTCCTTACCTGTGTGCATTGTTCTGGTCTGATAAATTCAATATAGCCATCCTTCATTACAGGACTCCACAAGCGAACCTCCAATTGGTTCCGGCCTGTTTCATCCGGATAATTGATGCCGTGGATCATGTTGCCAAGATGAAGATCGCCGCCGTAATTGTCGTAAAAACCATCCCCTTCTCCAAACACGCATGGCTCGACATATGCTTGACATTCCCTCGCCCCGAGAAAGATGTCTCTTCTTCCACCTGCCCGCAGAGAGCGCTTCAGGATGTTGTGGTGCTTATTCTCGTTGCGATCATAGGCCAAATCCGGACGGTTCATGTTGAATTCAAAATGCGCGCGGACCTGATAGCAGACATCTCTCAGATATGTATAGTTGGCCAGTGTATTGCCTCCACCATATTCCAACGGACGAATCCCCTTTGATTCCATTCGGATCGGCTTCATGACACGTACTGCATCTACGACCATGATCAGCGTCGGCTTCCAATAAATCGATTCCACAATACCCTTTAGAGCTTGATAGGTTGGGACTTGATAGGAGAGTTTCTCTCCTCCGAGCTTTGTTAACGGGTCGGTAAACAACGCATAGTCACCGTAGACCATAAACTCGATAGCGTTTCGCATGGTCACACCTCCTCATAATGTTAGAGTTTCTCCCTGATCCCCGATTGATTTCTATAAACAATTGGGTAGGGGAGGAAGAGAAAAGTTTTGTGTCAATATATGAGCTTGACCCCAAACTTTTCTCTTCCTGCTTGTCCACGTGGTTTAAGGAAAGGCTCGGTGTACCCTACCATTACTGATATTAATCATTCGCAGTTGATTCTTTTTTCTCTGGCTTCTAAAAGCTTTATCATTCTTGATTCCCCTGTGATACAACCCTGTATCTTGACATGACGTCTTGTCCTTCTTCCCTATAGCGAGCGTTTGTAAATTTAACCTCAATACTATACGATCTTGTCACCCTATTTTTGTTTCCAATTCCTTTTGGCTCTTTGGTTAAGAGTTGCTTAAATTTGATAGAAAAACATTTCTGTTGCACTATATTTCCCCCTTATTATTCTGACCTGTACCCATTCCATAATGTTTAGACTTTCATAGCAACCACCACCAAACCTTACATTTCCATTATTTACATTGTATGCGCAAACAAATAGTAATTCAACAAAATTTCTTGAATTATATATTATATGAACTTGTTATAAATTTCTGATTGCGCATGGTATAATAAATTGTCGCCAAAGGCGTGGATTGAAAAATATAGTATATAATTCGGGAGAACCTATCTAGAATGAGGATAGGTTCTCATCATCCTCAAATTAATAAATCCTCTAATTCGCTATTGTTCTCCAAATCAACCCCAAACTCTTTATTATAAGCCGTCTCCGCCAATGCCCAAACCTTCCCACCCAGCAACGGTACCAGTCCGCCATTCTGTGCCAATTGGTCTCGTTCATAACGCAATAAATTGATCGTGTATTGCTGAGCTTTTCTCAATAAGCCAGAAAGATTCTCGATTGTTCCACTGCCATTTAACTGGGCGATTATCTCTTTCCCCTCCTCGTAAGGAACAATCACTGCTGTGGTATGATCGTCAATCACTTGAAAATAATCTGCAGCGGTTCTGTAACTGTTCGCAATATACAAAGGGAGGTGTTTCTTCCAACGGTCCTTGTAAGCCAAATAGTATGAGTTAATAGTCTTGTCCGACATCAACAACTCAATCATCTCTTTTTTCAATTTCGGGATGAAATAGTTTAAACTCTTATCCAGGTCTCCATAAAACTCCTGAAAATAGCGATCCATAGCCCGAACAGACAAAAGATTACCGCCATGATGCTTCGGATTGGCTTTCAGATCAATAAGGATTTTCTTGGAGATTTTTTTTCCTACCTTGATTTCCGGTAAATGATCCAGATTCTCCTCGACGTGATCAATCACATACACTTGTTGAATTTCTCTCTTCCCGTGCCGGTTGCATCGACCGGCAGCCTGCGCAATCGAATCAAGTCCAGCCAAGGAGCGAATCACGCAATCAAAACTGACATCTACCCCCGCTTCAATCAATTGCGTGCTGAAGCAAATCACTTTCTCTCCATGTTTCAGATGATTCCGTACCTTTTTCAAAATGGCATTCCGATGGGAAGCGCACATGGAAGTGCTCAGATGGTAGAGCGGCACTTCACTCGATTCCCATTCGCAATATAAATTTTTGACAACTGTTTTCGTATTCAAAACAACCAGTATACTTTGGACCTCATCCAGCTTTTCACGAATAAATTGAGTCAGTTTTTCATTATCAAACAGCTCATCCGTTGCCTTGTCTACAATTTCCACCCTTTTAAACGCATCTATGACCTGACTCAGGTCTTGAATAATTTCCGCATCCGGATTGATATCTAACTGATGTTTCACTCGAGACAAAGCTGGCTGAGTCGCTGTGCAAAGAATCAGACTGGAACGACCGTATGTTTTCAGGAAATTAAGCGCATGGTTAAATAACGATACACATGAGACAGGAACCTTTTGCACCTCATCAAAAATAATCACCGATTCACACAGATTATGAAGCCTACGAATATTCCTGCTTCCTCTGGCATAGAACACATTCAAAAACTGCACCATGGTTGTGAAAATAATTGGAGAATCCCAGTTATCCTTAGCCAGCTTTAACTTTTGGCGGGTATTGATCATCCCGGACTGATCTTCATCGTCATCCTGCTCATCATCAATCACATTGGAGTGATGCTCGAGAATGTTTCCATCGTCCTTCAAGATGTTGCGCACTTCTGCGGCGTTTTGCTCAATGATGGTTGTAAACGGGACAACATAAATGACGTGTTTCTTCCCTTCTCGGCTGGCATGCTTGAGGGCGTAACGCAGACTTGCCAACGTCTTTCCCCCGCCGGTAGGGATTGAAAGCGTATAAATGCCTGAAGGTTTTTCAGCAAATTTGTCACACTCATCTGACATTTTTCTTCTTAGTATATTGATTGGTGTGTCGGCATCTGACTCTTCTTGAAAGGCACGTATCTTGTCCATCAGCTTTTTATAGTAGGTTTCAAATAAATCTTTGCGGCACTGCTCCGGTTCTTCACTTCTGTTTTCTTCAAATAATCTGGTATTCGTCCGATCTGCATCAATCAAGGCACTAAAAATATACTTGGTCAGGAGCATCAGCTTGCTCTCGCCATTTGCGGCAAAGGGTTTGCTTAGAAATTCCTCCAGTTCTTCTACTGCTCGTGATACATACTGCTGAAATTTTTCTTCACAAATGACATAAGTAAAAAAATTCTCCATCGACCGCTCATATTCTGGTAATTCCCGCTCCTCTACACGACGAAGGTAAGGGGACTCCTGATCAGAGTTGAGAAAATCATGGAGATAAGAGTGATGGGAAATAACGGCGTTTCCTACCACCTCCGCCAAAATCCACCCTCCTCTGGACGGAACTCCCGTATGATACTTCTGGTACAATAACCGTCCGCCCGAAGTAGAATGATCAACACTTCCCCGTTTCGGCGGATTTTCCGGATTTTGTACAGCTTCAATGATGTAGTTTTTAAACTGATGCGTAAATTTGCCCATATCATGAAGCATGCCTGCCAGACCCGCTATATGCTTGACTCCAATCTTGTCCCCAATCGTTTCTGCCAATGCCTTGACCCCGAGCAAATGCTCTTCCACGCTTTGAATTTGCTTATCACTTTCACGAATATGTGCGATGAATACCATATTTACCCCTCCAATCCTCGTGAAGTACATGTTCAGCTTGTGACGTTAGTCTCGTATGAATCCATTGCCAGAAACCCTTGTTTTTTGTCGCATGATGTCACTTCTAATCATATATCATTTCTGGAAAATCGTGTATACCGCAAAAATAAATAGAGAGCTAGGTCCAAAAACCTACGCTCTCTCAACTATTCTCGTCACCAACGCCGTCTTGATGTCCAGGTAGAGATTATCCAGCAACGCCTCCTGATATACTGGTTTATACTCCCGCAGTGCCGTTTGCATGGTTTTTACCAGATCGGCAGGCAAGTCCCTGCTCCCTTCGTCCTCGACAAGCTTCCGCAGCTGATTCCATCTTCTCTCTTCGATCGGGATTTCTTGCACCTTCGATGTATAATCCTCTTCCTGGTATCGCCAGAACGCCACATGTTCGTCTCCATAACGGCGCCACAAGCGTATAGCCATTTGAAAACCCTCGGGGTCATAATCGCCAGAGTAGAACATCTGGCATCCAGCTGCTGCCAGGCGGTCACACAAGGCGAGCACCGCCAGGGAAAACTGGCCCGAGGAACAGACCAATGGCGGCAGAGCCTCTTCCGGATAATCATGCTCCCAACGATCCAAAATCGAGGAGAACACAGCGGGATTTTCTACAATCCAAACCCGCTTCACCCCACCCTCCATCAAATACGGTTCAAATCCTGCATATTTGACTACCGTGCGAAGTGGCAGGCCGTAGACCTCCTTTTCGCTTCCGAGATACCCACGCCCCCTCGTGTTTTGCCCCACAATTCCGCTAATAGCGACCTGTGAAGACAGATCATCTCTGAGAATCTGACATTCGTACAAAATTTGCGTCATTTCTTCCGCATTGGATGGGCCAACCTTTTCCAATATATAACAAATTGCATAAAGCAGCAATTTTCCTAACTGTGTTTGCATATCGAAACCGTGCGGATTACCCGTCACTTGTGTCGCCAACACAGCCAGACGGATATATTCGCCGTCCGCCATCCGATCAAGATGGCGGACAGCTCGTACGACTGTCAGCAAAGCTTCCCGAAGTTCTTCCGCAGATGCACTCCACCACTGGCTGACTGCCAGAGCGCCCGTGCCCTGATGTTTGGCTAGCGCCTGTATCCAGCCTTGCGCCTTTGAACAAGGCTCTTCTGCGACGGTCTCCAGCAAGTCTGCCCAAAACAGGTCCCACTCACGTTCCTGCAAAAGCTGCTCCTCTTTTTTGCTGACAATCGGTTCCCCGAAATATCCCTCTAGGATGGAAAGCAAGTCAAGCTGCGCATATTTTGTTTTCGCAAATCCGCTTTCCACATCTGAGACCCGTATGATTCCGTCTGATCCCGGATCAAAACGCTTGTTCAGCAGACCTGTCAAAACATCCGCTTCTTCCAGTGACAGTCGGGGCAACGTCAGCTTCCCGCCAAAATGACCGAGACTGCGATACTTCCGAAGCAATCCCTTGAACAGGCGGTCATAGCCTTGCGATCGGGAGCGAAAATAGCTGTCTGCCTGATGACGAAGCTGCCGGTCCTCATTCTTCGTCATCAGTATCTTCCTCCAGGCTGACTGCAACCACGGAATCTCCCCAATCCGTCCATTCTTCGTTCATCACATGCAACGTGCCGCCCTCCCACAAATATCGGGCGACTGCGACGACGTCCGCATTTTTGGGACGAATCAATTCACAGATGGCCAGGCGAGAGACCGTGTCGTAATCTCCCCACAAAGCCTGTGAATTCATGATGTAGTTGAAACCCAATTGTTCCACAAGCTCAAACATGTCCCGGATGTTATTCTCATCCACTCCCGCAAAGGCCTCATCGAGAGAGATGATCCGCGGTGCAAGCGAATCTGCTTCCAAGTATCGAGAGTACGCTGCAGACAGGAGCGGTATATACATTGCCATCGCTTTCTCGCCACCACTAAAGGTAAAGAAAAGGCGGTCTGTGAGCTCTTTGTTCGGCTCTCCTTCGCGTTTGTGGAAAAGTTTAAACGTAAACCAATGACGGTAGTCCAGGATTCTTTTCATAATCTGATGCAGGGTTTCTCCGCTGCCCTCTGCGGCCCCGCTGATATCCCGCTTGGCCCTGTCGATATGGGAGCGGAAATGGTTGGTGATGCGCTCGATATCCTGCTCCCTCATCAAGGCAGGGTCCTTGCGTAGGAATTCCACCAAATCGGCGGTATCCATTTGCAACTCATTTTCCGCTGCCCGAGGAAGCCACTTCAATGAGAAGGTAAGTCCGCTCGAACTATTACGCTGGGACATCAATTCATTCATCCGCTCGACCCATTTTTCCGCCCGATGGATGCGATGTTTAATCACACGTCCAACGCTTTGCAGGATCACTTCCTCGAAAATTTTGCGATCCTCTGCTGTCAGATACAGGCGATGCATCTGAATCTCGTGTTCCAGTTTTTCCTGCAAATCATAGGGATGGCATCGCTTGCCTTCGTACTCCAGCAAAATCGTTCTCCGTCTTGATCTGGTCTTCAGCTCTTTCCAGAGATGTGTCAACTGGTATACTTCGGCATGTTGCTCCCCAGCCGCTTCTCCCTTGTATTCATGCACGTAATCAAGTGTCGGCTGATACTCCAGCAAATGAATCTGTCGTTCATTTTCAAACGTTCTCTGCAGTTGATTGTTATAATACTCCCTCTCCCGTTCCGCCATCGCCGGCTGAAGCTTTTTTACCACGCGAATCGCGAAATCATCGAGCTGGTGCTGCACGCCTTCTGCGGCAGCTTCCTCCTGGAATAAATCCAGGTAACGCCAAAGGCCTAAGGCGTATTCATCGGAAAATACTTTCCACCAGGCCGTCTGCAATTGTTGACGAACCTCGGCCATTTTGTCGGCCTCCACTTGATTCTCCTTGTATTGCTCACATTTCGCCCTGGCGTTTCCTATCGCTCCAGCCGTGGCTGTCATCAATTCAGGAAGTTCTCTCAACCTTTCCTTGCAGTAACGAATTCTTGCACGAATCTCCTCTGCTCCCTGAGAAGCTAGCATCCGATCGATCGACTGAAGGCGCTGGTTCAGCTGTTCTACACCCATTTGCAGTTCATTTTCTTCGCCGCGCAGCCGATCCCAGTCATAGATCGCATCTTCATGCAGCCCTTCCGTGACACGAAGCCGATCAGTCAAATTCAGTTTCTCGCGGTAAGCCGTCTCCAATTGACGCAGGTCTTCCAGATAATCCTGCATGGAGCGAAGTGCCTGACGAAGTATATCTTCGTCCAGCGGAATGGTCAATCCGTCTGCGCCTTGCTTCAGCTTTTCCCGCTCCCGGTACAGCGTTTCCACGGCAGCACGAACTTTTCGATTGCGGTTCTGCACTTCTTCTTGCCAGATCACCAGACGCTGCCGGATCTGTTCGACAGCCTGCAAAGCCGATAGAAGGTCATGGCCCGACGGGAACTGCTGATATTCCTGCCCAAGGAGGTCCAAGCGGTTCTCCATTCCTTGCACATCTTTTCCCAGACGTTCCAGCTCCAGATCAAATTCTTCTATCTTTTTCCTCCAGAATGCCAGCTGTTCGTCGCGATATCTGCGCCGTGCCTCCCTTCCTACAAACACTGATTTTTCGATAACAGGAGCATTACCGCTCAATACACTCATACCATAAGTCCCGCTCGCAGTGACATAAGCAGCTACGGATGACCCGCCTGCTTTTTCTGTCATTACAGTCTGCAGGACTGCTTCGATATCTTCTTTGCCTACACCCAGCCCCTCCACTGGAGAAGGCGTCAACCATTCGCTGATGGTGTGGGCAAACAGTTGCGGCTCAGGTACAATCACCCTGTCTTTGATCTGATCCGCCCACACATCAAGACGATCCAGATAGGTATGCGGAATGATCAGCGCATCCAGGAGCCCCGCTTCCTTCAAGGCGGACTCAATCGCGGCCCTCGTTTCTTCAGGCACCTCCGGACGGTATTCGACCGCTTCGTACAAAGGCACATAGGGGATGCCTTGGTTTGTCAGCCACGTTCTCGCCACCTCTGTCTGTTCATGACGCGGCGGTTCAGGCTCTTTTTTCGCCAGCCAGATGTGGAGTTCAGCCTCTGCCTTTTGACGGTCCAGCTTTGTATCCTCGACTTTCCTTCCCAGATCCGCGAGCTGATCCCGAATCTTTTGCCGGAAAAGCTGATAGGATTGGTTCAGCGGTTCCCTGACTATTTCGTAACGATCCGAAGCTTCAAACTTGGTAATGCGCCGAATGGTTTCTCTAACAGCCTCAACAGACAGCTTTAACTCCTGCGCCTCACCTTGCCACTGATGTAAGTTGGCAATGAGCCCATCCTTTTCTTCTTCTACGACACGTTCCCACTTATCTTGTTCACGCTGCAACTCATCCACCATTTTTTGGGCGTCTCCCAGCGCGCGTTCCGCTTCCAGACGATTTCGTTCCGCTTCTGCCGTTTTGACAGCCTGATCCAGCGTTTGCTGCAGCTGATCGCGATACTGCCGGGACTCTTTTTGCCAAAGTTCCATCGAGTAGCCCGCTTGCGCCCGTTCAAACTCGCCGCGAGCTACTTCATGTACCGGAAATTCGTTCTCCCCGACAGCATCCTCCATACTCTCCAGCAAATCAGCCATATCGGCATCGGCCTGCTTCATTTTCAGCTGGATGTCATCTATTGTCCGGTGGAGCTGGCTGACCTTTTCCCGCTTGACATCGGACTCTTTCCTTTTGGCAGTCAGCCGTGATTCTTCCCTCTTCAGCTGGCCATCCACTTCGACCCGTTCCGCTTCAGCTTTGGCAAAATCATTCTCTTTCAGACGATCGTGTTCCGCTGTCAGAGTCAACTGCTCCAACGCAAGTGCTTCTTGTTCGGATTGCAGCCTGGTCAGTTCTTCTTCTTCACGCACGAGAAGCTGGCGATACTCCTGGGCTTTCCTTTGTGCGGAACGTGCAGCCTGTACAGTATCTGCCAGTCCCTTCGCCTTGTCAAACCAGATAAAGCGGTTATACTCGGTGTAGTCCTTGGCAATCCGCGCCAATGACTTGTGATCTCGCTCCAATTGTTCCAGCTGGAGCTTGGTGCGATCCATGGACTCAATCGCATCTGACAACGGCCTCAGCTCTTCATCAGACAAGCCAGGCAGAGAATTTTCCAGGATGTTGTAGATGACTGTCGGTTTGAAATCCTTGGACAATTTGGGACTGCGCAGTTGAATCAGCAATTTGATCAAATCTTCATAGCTGTCTGCCGAAGAGAATCCGAACAGCAACTTGTTCACCATCTCCGCGTAATCGCTCTGGGAAAACACCACTCTGCCTCCCTGACTGATCTCGCGCTCTAATTCTCTCTTCGCTAAAGGGATTCGCTCCTGCTCCTGCGTCTCGGCATTATACACATTCCGGTACAGATAGAAATCCTTCCCGATCCTTCGGTTGTCCTGGATGGAAAATCCCCAGAAGTCCATTTGTGCGTTGCGTTTTGCCCGCAGGCCGATGCCTATGGTCAGAAATTGCGCGGTGTACGGTTTGCAAAATTCCAGATAAAGATAACCGGTGCGTTCATCCCGACCAGTGACCTCTTTTTCTCCCAAAAGGTAATCTTCCATGCGCCGCGCCTTGGAGCCAAAGGGATCCAGCCGATCCGGGCTTTTCTTCCCATCCAGTACGACAGGAAGCAAGCTTTGCATCGTAACCGATTTTCCGGAACCGTTCGTTCCGCGAAGCAACAGTTTCCCGTCCGCAAAATCAAAGCTTTCATCGCCGTAGTACCAGAAATTGACCAGACCCGCTCTGGACAACTGCCATCTATTGATCTTATTCTGTGTCTCCATCTGTTCCACCACCGCCTTCATTTTTCAACTTTTTCTCGTAATCCTTCGGGTAACGGGCCATGATTCTACCCAGTCGCGGCATGACCCGAATGAGTTCCTCCTGTTCATGACGCTGCACCAATCCCCACGCCTCCATCTCTTCCAGTAAGAGTTTGGCCAGCTGTTTGTCAGACAGGTCCCGCAACGCTTTCCCCCAACCATCCCCAAAGTCGGTACGACATTGAACGAGAAGGTTCCCGAAATCGACGGGCGTGAGCAGAAGACAGCCGTCCTTTTGACGCTGCAGTTCTCCCATATCGATTTGACCGCGTACTGCTCTGGCAAAAAAGTAGACGACATCGCTAATCGCTCTCGCATCTGGATACAAGGTTAAGCTTTGGCTTCTTCCATAGTGCACCAGCATGGCATCATGTCCGTAGAGTTCCAACGACATGGATACTGTCTCATCAAAGTCACGGGCAATCACGTTTCGCTGATTTCGCAGATACGTCCAATCTCCGTCGTCCAGCTCTTCCTCCCGAACTCCCGGGGTAAGCAGAAGTTGCCTGTACACGCGGTGCCTGCGGGCCAGCGTTTCGTTTTCTGACTCCACTATCCGCATGAAATCCTCAGCTGTCTCAAACTGCATCAGATCGCGCGGATACGCTCGCAAAAAGTATTTGACCAACGGGGTGGCTTCATAAAGCACATCCGCTTGCTCTGAAGCTGTAAACCCTAAATCGTCACCGTCTACGACTACGAGTAGCTCCCATTCCCGAGCGAGCTGCAAGACCCGAACCAGCGATTTACGTTGTTCGTAGCTTGTCCAGTCGACAACAACTTGCCCCGGATAGGATACTTTGACCTCCTCACATATGTCTGAGAGCAGGAATTGATCATCTACGCTCTTCGTCTCTAAAAACGCCATCAACAAGCAAAAAAACACGTAGTCGCGCACTTCCAGCAAGCCAGGCAACCCCATCCACGGGCGGATTCCTCTGCTTACAAACTTCTCCAGCTTGACAAATTCGTAGTGGATTAAAAGGCGAAAGCCCAGTTTTTCATTGAAAAAGGAACGCAGCACCATCTCACGGTCGCGAACTGCCTGGTAAACAAGAATATCGCTTCTCGGGATCCATAGCCTTCTTAGCAGTTCCCAGGCCGCTTGTCTTGCCAAATCATCAAATCGGGATGTATACCTGGTATCAGTAGCCTGCTGTTCACTCATCTCTTCACCTTGCTTTCATCCAGAAAGTACAACACGAAATCCGGCAATTCCAATACACCATCGGTACACTGCAGTCTGATTCGCTCCCCAGTCCCCGTCTCCGTCAGCCTAAATCTTCTGCCGTCATCTGTTTTTCCTTCTCGTGCTGGTGACGCCATGCTTTTTCCGATCCATCCGAGCAAGGTTTGCCGCACAAAGGGCTCCACGATTGGCAAATCCCGCAAACTTACCCGATCTGCGGCAAATAATTCGTTCAATCTGCTCTGCCGCTGTGCTTTCTGTTGCAAGTAGGCGGCGAGCATGGCTTCTTTCTGCTCATCTTTTGTATCAATCTTGCTCGGTCTTGTCCTCTCCCGATAACCATTGATGCGCGGCTTCACGTCATAGTCAGATGCTGACATGTCCCAAATTTCGCAGTAAATGTCCTCCGTTG
Source organism: Brevibacillus panacihumi (assembly GCF_003710985.1). Taxonomy (GTDB): domain Bacteria; phylum Bacillota; class Bacilli; order Brevibacillales; family Brevibacillaceae; genus Brevibacillus; species Brevibacillus panacihumi. The sequence continues at coordinate 15,437 of NZ_RHHT01000008.1, read as the reverse complement.
ACTTCGGTCCTTCCACCCAGAAATGGTGCATCTCCGTGATCCCGAATACGGCTGCGGACAAACAATGGGCCGGCTCCACTTCTTCATGGGATGCAAACCATTTGGCGAGATACAGATAGTCCGCTCTGCGGCTTCGCATACTGGATTGCCGCTCTCCCATTCGCTGCGCATAGCGCGCTATTCTGCGTATCGCCTCGTTTGTTTCGCGCTGCAGATCTTCTAGATCACTGCCCCGACCGCTTCCGTCTCCCAAGAACCAGTGCCAAATCCCTTCCCACTGCTCAAAAAAACGTGCTGTATAGTCTTCCTTAGTCCAAGCCGTCTGTTCGAAGCGAGGGATCGAAACCTCGTAGCTTGCTACCCGGTGCAAGAGATCTTGCAACAGTCTGCGGTCTACCTGTACCAGCAGCCCTTCAATCTGATATGAACTGCGCTGCAGCCCCATCATGAACCGCCTCAAATAGTCTGTCACCTTGTCCTTGTACAGGAGGAATTGTTCGGTCATCATCGCATCTTCTACCTGTACGCTGTCTAGGCTCGCCATATAATCTCTTGCATTGTTGGTCACCTTACGAAACTGCTCATACAATTCCGTCCACCAATCATAAAGCTTTTCGTTGCTCCAATCTTCCATCTCGTACCTTGGGCGCTCACCTGGTCGATGGAAAGAGACACGGGCCAGTCTTGTCAGCCAGCGAAGCGTTTCTACCAGCTTTTCAAATTGGGTGACCTCCAGGGAGCCGCCGTACGCATCCCCCATCTCCTCCAAATCCTCAATCAAACGCTCAAACTTGATCGTGTAAGGGGTCGCCTGATAACGATACCGCTTTTTCTTAAAATCCTCGATTTTATTCACCTTTCCGGACTGCTTCCGTTGCAAATTGCCCCAATCATGCAATTGTTGCAAATCCAGCTGTAGTAAATCTTCGTTGTAAGAAGAAGCATCGCTGGGCTCTATTCTTTCTTTGACCGCTTGAAGGATTTCTTCCGGTCTTAACCAGTAACGCAGTCTCTGTTGTTCTTCATAGAAATAGCGCAAGATGGCCCGATAACGGTGTGCGTTTTCTACGGACAGGTACTTGGCTTCTGTGACGGCTTTATAGGTACGAATCGATCTTGTTTTCTCCATGAAAGATCACCTCTTATCCGCTAGTTTCTAAAAGTTTATCATCATGTTCGTCCTTTATTTCTCTCACTATTATGCAAAGAAAGACAGCCGTTTGTGACTGTCTATGTAAGCATGCTAGATTTCAAAATACTCTTGTTTCATACAGTAATATGCCGGTCGTTCACCTTTTTGCTCGATGAGAGACATAGCAATTAAGTCCCTTACAATCTTCCTAATCGTTGCTTCTGATTTGCTGACAATGGCCGCCAACTCCTTAATTGTAAGTCCCATACTTGAATCAAAGAAATGGTTTTGCGCTAATATCAACATAATATCTTTATGAAGTTCTTCCTTATTTGCCAACTTGGGTTCAACATCTATTTTTTGTGCAGCGATACTCAACAACTCGCTTTTTTCTTTTAACTCCGCGTTCATTTGGACCAGAGTATCTATGATAATCCTTAAAAAAGTCTCAATAAAACAATTCATTTCTCCTCTGCTCTTGATGCTATTGGTAATCTCGAAAATATCTAGATACTTATTTTTATATTTATTTGATCCTCTGGACAATGATAGAGAGGCGATATTTCCCAACACCTTTGATAAATATATACTGCTGATAAACCTTGAAGTTCGTCCATTCCCATCATAGAAAGGGTGAATATACCCAAAATAATAATGTCCAATAGCGACCCTTATAAGAGCAGGGATTTCGTCATTATCATTCATAAACCTCAGTAACTGTTCGGTCTTATGGATGATTTCCTTTTCTGGGGTTATCCCCTGATGAATGACCTTGCCAGTACCTGATTTTTTTAAAATATAGGTGATTTCCTTTCGAAAAACTTCTCCATCTGGTAACTCCTGTTGTTCGATTTCTCCATTGGTAATCTCGTCATAGATCGCTCTAATATCTTTCGCGGACTCCGGCAACTCGATATCATTATTTAGCAGACGTAAATAGGACTTAATCATACTCGCAAATCTAGTTTTTGTTTTCTTATTTAGTTTGACCTCTTTTGCGCTTCTGGCAATCTCCTCTCTCGTGCTTCTAATTCCTTCTAATTGATTCGTATTATATAATTCTTCGACCAGACACTCATTAATGAATTGTTTCTGTGCAACCGTAGGAAGTATCTGAAATGTCTGCAAAAAGGAATTGGAAATGAGATGGATTTTGCTTACCATCTCTAACATTTTATTTGTAGGAACGTAATATAATTCATATGAATGCGGCTGTTTCATCGGCTTTATCGACAGACCTAAACGAATCGTTGTATCAAATTTGAATCTCTTTTGGTGTATTTCGTGGAAATCTGTAACGGGTATTTCATGATAGATTTTATAAAGATATCTCATTTTCCTGCACACCCCTTGACCTATTATATAAAGATATTTACACATAGAGGGTGTTAATGTCCATACTTATGTGTAAAATATCGCACTTTTTTACAAATAGGATTTGGGTATCATTCAATTGATCACCTTAATATTTGCCCCACATACACATCTCCCATTGCCATTTTTTTTGATCTTTACTTCTCTGTTGCAGGACGGACATTTTACATACATATAATGGTAACACCCCCTTGTTTACAGGTGTTACTATTCTAGACTTGGAAATTCCACATTATTCAATCTCATTATGGAAGTCAGGAATTTTCAAGGCAAAAAAATTTAAAGAGCAGTCATTTTTGACTGCTCTATCCCATGATGATCGTATCCCCCGGCACACAAGAGAAAATGCCGTCATAGCCCGAAGCGATCAGCTTCGTTTGCAACCGATCCGTCTTGACTTTGGGAGCATGCACGAGCAAGGTTGATTTCGGCCTTAGTTGATCAAGCATTCGTCTCACATCTGGAAGACCCTGGTGAATTTTGTATCGGCATCGGGTCACTTCAAAACCTGGTTTTTCTTCGGCTAACAATTGGGCAGCACGCGTCCCCGGATAGACATGTCCCGTCAAAAGGATTGCGTTTTCCTGGCGGGCTCGGCAGGCTTCCAGCACAATCCCCGAAGCTCTCGATTGCAGCATCGGGTCCGCTGACAGGAAGATCGTTCTCTCGGGCAAAGTGCTTCTTCGCATCACCTGTTCCTCGTTCAATACCTGGACGCGGTTGCTCCACATCTGCTTGTATGCGTGCCATTTGTCCGCTTGAAACCAAAACTCGTCCCCGCATAATGCCTGAAAGCCCTTCTCCAGCTGCTCATCACATAGCATCTGAGTGTCGGGGAACGCCTCGGCCAGAATTTCGATCATTTCATGACCTCTGCCACACATCGGCACTGGTAGCCAAACATGACCTCCTCGATTCAACACCTGTCTGCATGTCTCAACCAATGTTTCGATCAGGATCTCCTGTTCTGTCTCATCATCCGCATAGGCTGCATCTATAATCGCGAGTGAGAGATCCTTCACATACTCTGGGGCAGGCAAATTTGCTGAAAGCAGCCTTGAGTCCGGACTGTAATCACCCGAATAGAAAAGCGTATGCCCCTCTGCTTTGAGCAGAAACCAGACGGAGCCAGCCAAATGTCCACTTGGGCCCCAGCAGGCCTCGATTCCAGGCTCCACCGAAAACCATTGTCCCGGTGCGGACACGTCTTCCAAAAAACGATACCGCACTTGCTCGATATGTTCCGCTGTATAGGGCATCTCTTTCCCGGCATCGCTCACGTACCTTTGCCAGCTTGCATAATAGCTTTCCAACATATGCGCTGTCGAGCGCGTGGTCCAAACGACCCCGTTATACCCATGACGATACAATAGCGGTATCGCCATGGAGTGGTCTTCATGCGCATGGGACAAAAAAACGGTCGTCAGCGTGCGGACTTTGGCTGCATCCAGCAGGGGATACATGTCTTCCTGTCCCTTTTTTACCCCGCAATCCAGCAGGACCGATCGTTGTCCAAACTGGACGTAATAACAGGAGCGGCCATGCTCGCCTGCACCGCCCCATACCTCTACTTGCATCAATCACATCACGTCCTGTCAGCGCCTCGGTAGTTCATTACAGCCAGCACAATGGTTGTCAATCCAACAGAAATGACAGCCATCGCCATCCCAAGCGAAACCTCTCCTTGCTCAAACTGTGCATAAATATAGGTGGCCGATACCTTCATCGAAGGAGGCAAAATCATCAACGATGCGACCAGCTCCCGGATCGAGATCGTAAACGTCATCATCCAGCCCGCCATCATGCCCGGAACAAGCAAAGGCAGTACGACTCTGCGAAAGGTATACCAGGGCGTTCCGCCAAACACTCGTCCCGCATTGGTCAACGATGCATCGATCTGCTGATAGCCGGATTTTACGTATTGGACCGTATATGGCAGGAAAAGCACAACATAGGTGAGGACGACCATCCCGTACGTATTGTAAATTTTGATCGGCATCCACGGAGCGTTCCATAACAATATCAGCCCGACTACGGTTACAATTCCTGGCACTGTGTTGGGCAACAGACTAAACACATCGGTTACACGCTCCGACACCCTGCTGGCATGCTTGATCTGCATGGCAAGGAACGTGCCGATCACAACCGCGATGGTAGCCGTAATCAAGGCCAGACCCAGACTGTTCAGGAGTGCTTCCATGCCCGGAGATCCCCACGTCAGCAGCCTTTGATAATGCTCCAGCGTGAAGTTCCCCCATCTCAGCCCGTCCCCGCGCAGCTTTTGCAGGGAGGCGACAAGGATCGAAAAGTACGGGATTCCAATAGCGGTGGCTAACAAAAAAACGATGTAGCCCCAGGCCGTAAAGCGCCCCCACCCTTTCAGATGAATCAGCTTTACCTTGGAGCCTTTGCCCCCCAGCGTTTGATAGTCATAACGGCGGGAGATCAGATTTTGCCCATACCAAAAGATGAGACAGGTAGCCAACAAGACGGAAGCGAGCGCGGTCGCTTTGCTAAAATCGATCGGCCAGCTGGACGTAAATCTGTGAATTTCACTGGTCAGCACATGGTACCCGATCTTGCGGCCAAAAGTAGCTGGCGTACCGAACTCCGCAATCGTCTTCACAAAAACCAGCAAAGCCCCCATCGCATAGCTGCCAAGCAGCAGCGGCACGAAAATTCTGCGGAAGCGGTACACGAACCCGCCCCCATAGACAGCCCCGGCTTCCTCGTAGCCTGCCCCGATCCGACGCAACGCATTGCGCAGAATCAGATAGAGAAACGGGAACAGATGCAGACTCATAATCGCAACCATTCCGAATAAAGAGAAGAAATAGGGTGTCAGCTCTTCGGTAAAAGGCGCCATCTGCTCCAAAAATCCGCGCCGCTGCATAAAGAGCATCCAGCCCATCGATCCGATGTAAGGCGGTGTCATAAACGGAATGATCAGCACGACATCCAGCCATTTATGCCTGGCCAGACTTGTCTTGGCGGTCAGGAACGACATCGGCAAAGCCAAAATGGAGGCCCCTGCCACAACCCAAAAGCCAAGAATGATGGAATTCGTCAGCACCACGCTCAATTCAGCATCCATAATGACCTGCAGCGGTGCCAGCACGTTCCACTGATCATTCGGAGTGACGCTCGTATGCAAAATGAAAAGAAGGGGCGTGACGACAAGCAATGTCATCAGCACAAGCGCCAGCGCCACACCCCACGACCTGTTTATTCTTGCAGAAGTTGAAGGCTTCATCATAACCTCGTTGTTTTATTTAAAAATTCCCAAAAACTCAGAAGTGATCGCAGGACCCTTTTCCGTCATCCAGTTCCAGTCATATTTCAACTCTTTGATTTCCTTCACTTGCGTACGGCTTTCATGTGCGGGAATATCGGTACGTCCAGGCAACAGGTAGCTGTCCGCTACGATTTTTTGCGCTTCATCTGAAAGCAGGTAGTCCATAAACAGCTTCGCGTTCTCCAGATTTTTCGCATCCTTCATAATCATCGCCGGGCGCGGATTGATCACCGTGCCGCTCGCCGGGTATGTAATATCGATATGCTCGCCTTTGGCCATCGCCTCATAAGCCATGTAATCCACACCAGCCATCACGACGCTTTTTGCACCGGTAATGACAGGATCAAGCGCTTCTTTATTGGCACCCGCCAACGCTACATCGTTCGCTTTCAACGATTTGAACAGCGTCCATCCGCCATCTCCATTCTCATTCAGATACCCGGAGATAAAATCCAATGCAGAGCCGGACAAGGACGGATCGGGGATGTTGACAGCACCCTTCCATTCCGGTTTGGTCAAATCTGCCCAATCAGCGGGCGGATTGCTTACCAGCTTGGTATTGTAGGTGATTCCCAGAGCAGATGCACTGTAGCCAAACAGGTGTTTATCCTGATCGACCCAGGTGTCATAAAGCTTGTCAGCATGCTGGGCATCCGCGTAGCTTTGGGTCAAGCCCTGTTCCTTCAAAGACAGTCCCGACGGCCAAGACGCCAGTATTACGACGTCTGCAACTGGATTGCTTTTCTCCGCTTCCAGGCGTGCCAGGATTTTGCCTGTGGTTCCATCGAATTGCTCGATTTTGATGCCTGATTTCGCTTCAAAGCCTTCTTTGATCTGGGCAGCCATCTTGCCCGGACCCGCCACATAGACAGTCAGCTTATCTGATTTCGGTGTCGGAGCTGATTCTGTACTTGCAGTCTGTGTCGGAGCTGATTCTGTACTTGCAGTCTGTGTCGGAGCCGTCGTACTTGCAGTTTGGTTGCTGCTCGGTGTACCCGCTGCGGAATTGCTCCCACAAGCTGTTACGAGAAATGCCAGACTCATTGTCATTGTCAGAAATGCTGCTTTCCCTGCACGGCCGACCATTTTTGACGCTTTCATACGTATATTTCCTCCTTTATTGGATGAATCGAATGAATGTCATGCGGTGATGCGTATACGAGGACACGGTCCCCTGCCTGTAAGCGATGATCATGATAGGCTGCCCATACGGTCCCATCCTCCAGCTCCAGCATGATCTCATACCGATCTCCCAGGTAGCTCACCCGTTTCACGACAGCAGACCAGGTCAAATCTCCAGGACGCCCCCTCCAACGCAGCTTTTCCGGTCGGATCATTTGCTTGTCCGGGTCAATCCAGTTTGATTTTCCCACGAACTTCGCTACGAATGGCTCTGTCGGGCGGTGGTAGATCTCCTCCGGTGCTCCTTTTTGCAGCACCTTGCCTCCCTGCATGACCAAGATCTGGTCAGACATCGACATCGCCTCCAGCTGATCATGGGTCACGTAGATCGCAGTAAGTCCTCTCGACTGCACCAGGTGCAACAGCTCCGCCCGCATCTCATCTCGTAAAAGCGCGTCCAGCGCACTCAACGGTTCATCGAACAATATCAGCTTTGGCTCGACTGCAATCGCTCTGGCAAAAGCGACCCGCTGCTGCTGACCACCTGAAAGCTGGCTAGGGTAGCGTTGTTCCAAGCCACTCAGACGAACGGCTCCAATCGCGTCCATGACTCGCTCTTTCATCCCGTTGGTTTGCTTCGTCGCTTTTAAACCAAAGGCGACATTCTCGTACACCGTCAGATGCGGCCAAAGAGCGAAGTCCTGAAAAACCATCCCGAGCTTTCGTTTATGGACAGGCTTGAACACCCCTTTCTCTGAGGAAAACACGCACTCGTCGTCGAGCCAGATTTCACCGCTATCGGGCGTTTCCAAGCCGGCAATCATCCGCAGCAGCGTGGTCTTGCCGCAGCCCGACGGACCGAGCAATGTCGTAAACTCCCCGGATCGAATATGCAGATCAAGTGGCTGGAGCGCTTGTACGGCTCCAAAGGACTTGGTTAGTTGCTTTACGATTAGATCCATTGCCGTTTTCCTTCCTGTTTTACGAATCTACTTTGAGTGTACGGCAGTTGTTTTTTGCTAGTGTTAACCTTTCGTATCGTCATCGTTAAATTTTCTATTATGATCTATTGGTTCGTATAGATTTTCTCTATAATAGGGGTGCAAAACGTCCGGAAATGCCAGAAGGGTTCATACGAGGGGGAGCGCGAAGTGAATATTACGAAGCTGGAAATTGTCATGCACTTGTCCAAATATAAAAAGGTATCTTCTGTCGCTGAAGTGATGGGGATCAAACAACCTACGGTGACGTTTCATATGAAGAGTTTGGAGGAGTACTATGGGGTTCGCTTGTTTGAGCAGCGCGGAGGCGTGATATTACTGACCGAGGCTGGCAACGCCCTCTTGCATTATGCGTCCAAAATTACAGCTCTGTCGAAAGAAACGGAGCGGGTGCTATTGGAATTCCGAGATGTGGAGCGAGGAACGATCACCATCGGAGCCAGCTATGTTCCAGGAACGTATCTGCTGCCCCAAGTGATCAGCCAATTCAGTCGGGAGTATCCCGGCATGTCCGTCAAGCTGATGATCAAACCCGCTCCTGTCATTCAACAATTGCTCCTGGAGCACCAAATTGATCTCGGCTTTATTTCTTCTCAGCCGTTCGATGAGCCCAAGCTCCACATCCACCTGATGGGCGAAGATGAGCTGGTGATCGTGTTCTCGGCTGCTCATCGATTTGCCGCTATGAGCAGCATCGATGCTCTCGATCTTGCGCAAGAACCGTTCATTTTTCACGGCACGCATTCCACGACTAGCCAAATGACTACACAATGGGCTGCTGCCCACAAGATCAAGCTGCGAACCTGTATGGAGCTGGATTCGCTGGAGTCGATCAAACGGGCGTTAATGCTCGGCAACAGCATCTCGTTCCTGTCCAGACAAGCCGTAACAGAAGAAGTGAACAATCACATACTTGCTTGTGCACCTCTTCCTCCACCGGAACCAGAACGCTTTATTTATGCCTGCTATCACAGGGAAAGATGGCTGTCCAAAGGGTTGCAGCAGTTTTTGCAAATGGCGCGGGAGAATATGGGGAACCGTGACGATGGAGATAGGAACTGTTGAACGCGGATCTTATAGTTCTTTGTAATACAAAATGGTTGCTTCTAATTCGCCTTTTTCCGATTTTACGTAGCCGGGAATCCGCCCTGCTCGAATGAAGCCCAATGAAGTATAGAGATGATTGGAAGGGTCTCCTTCTCTAGTATCAAGTATCAGCAACGACCTGCCCTCTTGCTTGGCTCTTTGCTCTACCACCTGCATGAGCGCTCTGCCAATTCCTTTTTTCTGATAAGAAGGATGTGTCATTACTTTCGCGACTTCAGCTCTATGCTTCCCATTCTCTTTGGCGCATAGGTGCAGCTGTGCTGTGCCAACGATACGATGGTTTATTTTCGCCGCGAATAAAATAACGTTTGGAGCAAGTACGTTCTCCCAGAAGCTTTTCGACACGGACAGATCCAATGGCCTCAAAAACCCCATGGATGCACCACTATCAACCACCTGTTTGAGTAATTCTGAGAACTCCTCTAGGTGGGCATCCATTTTCTCTACTTGTTCTATCTTTATTACATTTTCCATTTCCATGTTCATCACCCTTTCTTATCACCATGATCCAGTCCTAGAAATCGTGTTTGAAATGATATTCTTCATCTTGGAATAAGAAACCTTTCGTTGAAAACAAAACGGCCTTCGCCCCTGTAATTCGGGACGAAGACCGCTCATTTGTTGTACCTGCTAGACGAGGGCCAATTCTGGACTGGATAGACCAAGCGCCCGCCCAGTTGACGTATGAATTTCCTCGATAAGCTCTGGGCTTTTCAATAAAGACACGCCATAAGAAGGAATCATTTCTTTGATTTTCGGTTCCCACTCTTGGATTTGCTCTGGGAAACATTTTTTGATCAACTCAAGCATGACGGAAACGGCTGTAGAAGCACCCGGGGAAGCGCCAAGCAATGCAGCGATCGAGCCATCTGCAGCGCTAATGACTTCCGTACCGAATTGAAGCGTCCCTTTGCCGCCTGCCTCCGTATCTTTGATTACCTGCACACGTTGGCCGGCAACCACGATATCCCAATCCTCGCTTTTGGCGTTCGGGATAAACTCGCGCAGCTCTTCCATGCGTTGCTCTTTCGAAAGCATTACTTGCTGGATCAGGTATTTTGTCAATGGAACGTTTTTTGCGCCTGCGGCCAGCATCGTAAAGACATTATCCGGCTTTACGGAGCCGAGCAAATCAAACATAGAACCGGTTTTCAAGAACTTCGGAGAGAAGCCCGCAAACGGTCCAAAGAGCAATGTTTTTTTATTGTCGATAAATCTAGTGTCTAGATGCGGAACAGACATCGGCGGAGCGCCAACCTTGGCTTTGCCGTATACTTTCGCATGATGCTGCTCGATCACTTCCGGATTCGTACATACCATGAACAGTCCACTTACCGGGAATCCTCCGATATGCTTTCCTTCTGGAATACCGGACTTTTGCAGCAAAGGCAAGCTTCCTCCACCGCCGCCGATAAAGACGAATTTCGCCGTATGGCGTTCGATGTTGCCCGTATCCATGTTCCACACTTTCAATTCCCACAAGCCGTCGCTGGTGCGTTTGATATCTTCCACACTGTGCTTGTATTTTACATCGACGTTCTTTTCCTTCAAGTGGTCAAACAGCATGCGTGTCAAAGCACCGAAGTTGACATCTGTTCCGGATTCGATTCTTGTTGCCGCGATCGGTTCATTCGAGTTGCGGCCATTCATGATGAGCGGAATCCATTCCATCAGTTTTTTCGGGTCATCGGAGAATTCCATCCCTTGAAACAGAGGATTGTTGGACAGCGCTTTGTAACGATTTTTCAAAAACGTTACATTCTTTTCACCTTGCACGAGACTCAAATGAGGCAATGGTCTGATAAAGTCCTGCGGATTACGTATGAGATTGCTGTTTACAAGATAAGACCAAAATTGCTTTGAAACCTGAAACTCTTCATTGATTTTAATAGCTTTGCTAATATCTACGGATCCGTCCGGTTTTTCGACGGTGTAGTTTAGCTCGCACAGTGCTGAATGTCCCGTACCCGCATTATTCCATTCGTTGGAACTTTCTTCCCCTGCGGTTGCGAGTTTCTCAAAGACTGTAATGTTCCAGTCCGGTACTAACTCCTTCAGCAGCGTACCCAAAGTCGCACTCATGATTCCGGCACCAATCAAAATAACGTCTGTTTCGGTTTGTCTGTCACTCATTTTACCGTCCTACCTCGCTCATATTTGAAGAAAAGATGTAGGCGCTCCTGCTTGGCTCCATAACAAGCCAAGGTGCGACCTGTAGTACACACCTTTTCTTGATAAATTGTAACTTGACTATAGTGTATCACTATTACAACTATAGTGTATCACTATTATTTGCTAATTAAAACGATTACTGATAGTAATTTGCGATTGAAGAGACGGTAAATGAGAGGAATGATAGGGGGATTGAATTAAGGGGTGAAAAAACGGCACACCAAGCCGTTCCATAGGAACAACTTGGTGCTGAAGACGAACGAAATACCATGTATGGTAACCAAATTCGACATCTACAGGGTAACATTACCGATTGATGATAGTCGGATCCCCGCCGATTTTTCGAGTCTGTGCTTTCTTATATAGGTAGGAATACAATTTAATATATTGACCAACCAATATCGCATTAATAATGGTGCCTTCACGAATAAACATGATCTCACTCAAGAAAATCAGACCGATGCACGCTGCTATCACAAGCAAGGAGCAATCGAAAACCGTTTTAATATTCCCCCATTTTCTTTTTGTTCTTTTAAACACCGTATTCACAAACAAATCAACCGGGATCAGAACGAGGTTGGCTCGAATCATGAGAAATAAACCGTAGGCTAGAGCGGCATCCGCGACAACGAGAAGCATGACTTTTGTATAATACAATTCCAGTTTAATGAAACTGGTAAGCAGTAGATTCAGGTCCAAAAACACGCTTAACACTAAGGCCGGGATTAATCCGGCGAAATACTTCCATTTAAAATCTTTTGGCAGGACCAGGTATGCTAAAAATAACATGATGAGTTCCAACAAGAAGGAGTAGGTTCCTTGCGTTAATTCGGGATAGATCACAGTCATCGTCCGAGTAAGACTGCTCTGGGGCGATATTCCAATTCCAGCCCTGATTGCCAAGCTAATACCAAGAGTAAGTATATAAATGCCGATAATATAAATGATCCACCTCTTGGTTAAACTGCTATTGCTTTGCAGTTCCATTGCCTCGCCGCTATGTTGCATATACCGTCCCTCTTTCTCAATAAAATGTATGGGCCAACCGAGAAAACCACCGATCTGTAGATCATGCTGAGACTTGTATGCAATAGACTTCAGGAAGTGTGCTCCAGCAAAGACTTGGAGCACCTTTCCTATATTCGGGGGGATTACTCCATAAAACGGAAACGGTGCAGAGAAATAAACAGGCTTAAAAGCTTGTTTACTACTGGTTCACCTTCGTTGTGGTTGCCTAATTCCTCCAAAGCAGCATCAATTGCCCTAGCACTAGAGGTTAATTCTTGCACTGTCATATTGGTCATCATGCCGTAGATTTCAATAGGCATAACACTCTTATTCGTTTTGCCATCAGTGACAATGCAGGCGCCTGAGTATTGATCAACCTCTTTTGCGCAGTAGCACATTTCCTCGCTTTCCTGTCCAACTACTACAAAGTATGGGATTGGAGCAGGCCAGGAGGTTGCTACGGCACCGTTCTCCACATATACGCCCTTGAATAAGCCATTCACCACATGTCTTTTGCCTTCCGCATAACGGCGAATCACAGACAGGCGACTTACTTTTTCTCCTTCATATTCCGGAACGATCTTTCCATCTTGCATCGGCACCCAGACTTCCTGGTAAAACTTCGCATGCCCGCGACCATATACATCAAACAAATAGACTTTCGCTTTTGAGCCGTCTTCAGAAATTTCCAACGGTACAATATCCAGTTGCTCCGGAGTTAGGTCATCTAGACCGGTTACTCCTTGGGTACACATGCCTGAGTAGTCGATTTCCGCGTTCTTAAGCATTTTTCTGTCTTTGGCAATCAATTCTCCATCTTTAAAGACATAGAGAGGGTTTATTTTTGATAGACTGTCAGTCAGCACGATGTCTGCGAAACGGCCTGGTGTCAAAGAGCCAATCTGGTCATCCATATGATAGGATCTGGCTGTATTGTAGGTAGCCATCTTGATTGCCTTAATCGGATTGATCCCCATCTCAGCGCATAGCGAGATGATCCAATCCATATGCCCCATTTTCAGAAGACGTTCAATCGAGATGTTGTCCGTGCACAGCATGAAATTTTCTGTAGGGAACTTGCGGTCTACAATTGCACGAAGCAATGTTTTGATCACTTCACTGCTGCCTACACCAAACTTTATTTGTGTGGGGAAACCGTAGCGAATACTTTTTTCAATATCGTCGCCATTCCAGACATCATGATTATTGGATACACCGATTGCGGGCAAATAATTCAGCACCATATCAGGCAGAGCAGTCAGGCCCCAGTGTCCATTCATAAAGCCACCTTTCTCTCTTACCCAAGCGGCTTTGCGGAAGTCGTCTTCATCCCCCTTGCTGTATGTAAAATGCTCGAATTCTCCTAAACCGATTACCGGCTCCATATCTAATATTTCTTTTGTTACCCAGGCTGCCGTTTTTTTGCCTGGGGCAAAAGCATATAATCTGTACGGCAGCTTGTCATAATCGCGGAACAAGTGTTGAGCAGCTCGTACACCATCCTCGCCAGCCGCACTTAACAGGTCGAGGCACTCCGCAAAGATCGTGGTTGTCCCGCATGGAACCATGGCCTCAGCCAGCGCTGTCGGATGGGCTAACTGCGATTCAAAATGCAAGTGGGCGTCAATCAAACCCGGTATGGCATAAAGCCCCTGGCCATCGAATACCTCCTTCACTTTGATCATCGACTCATCTGGATTAAGGGCAACAATTCGCTTATCGTAAATTAACAGCGAGCCTTGATAGACGGTTTCCCCATGTACATCCAAGATGTTCAAGTTTTTCATGAGAAGGTCCGCTTCTTTTCTGCCATGCAAAACATCAAAAATAGCACGGACTTTTTCGAGATGATTGGTTTCTGTTTGTTTCATGAACTGTTTCTCCCTTTCTTTCTTCACTTTTTTATAAGGAGAGCTATGCTCTTCACTTATCGGAATTATCCAAAAACTTTAGTTAAACGTTTAACTTTTAGAGGTTTAAAAGTCACCTGACTTTTAGTCTAGTTAGACTAAAAATCAGGCAGAATTACGTTCAACGATAAACGGCTCCAGAACATTGACTGGTTCAAATTCTTGCTTTCGAATTTGGCTTAGGATAATTTCAGCACTTCTTATTCCCAATTCACGGTTTTGCAGATCTACACAAGTAAGCTCCGGTGTAGAAATCTGTGACATCAGAGAATTTCCCAAACTCAATACAGAAATATCCTCAGGTACACGAATATTGGCTTTGATCAATGCCTTGGTCAGATATGCAGCACTCAATTCATTGAGGACAAATACGCCATCTATATCATTTTGAAGAAGATGCGGGATGCAATCTTTTGACAGATCCATGTCATCCTGGATTGCTATAACCATCGGCTGTTGTTGATCCTGGCTCGCTTCACGAAAGCCCTCTATAAAATAATCAAGCAGATAGTCAGGCAGATGCTTATGAATGAAAGCCATTCGAGTTCTGCCTCTGGAGGACAGATATTCTGTACCGAGTTTGCTTGCCTTGATTAAATCCGGGTACACCAAAGGAAAGCCGTCGTACGGAATATATCGATTGGCATACACAACGGGAATGTTCCATTCTATAACATTGTGGATGCTTTCTTTAAAAGTCTTGTCAGAAAATAAGCCAATGAAGATAATGCCAGCTATCATGTTTTCACGCATGAGCTGAAGTATTTCATCTTCATTTGCATGGAGATTGTCCACTTCATAGATATAAAGATTATAATGGTGTTCCCCCAAGGTTTGGCTGATGCCAGAAGTGATCTCAGAATAATAGAGATTATTAATCTTTGGCAGGATTACAGCCACATTAGAGGTTTCCTTGCGTTTTAGCGCTTTTGCGACAACATTTGGTACATATCCCAGCTCTTTAATGGCAAATCGAATTCTTTCCTCTGTATCCTTTTTGACCGCCATATTGGAGCTTAAATATCGAGACACCGTACAAACGCTGACATTGGCGTGTTTGGCGATATCCTTTAAAGTAACCATTTGAAACCTCCCTGCTAACGACAGGTTAAACGTATAAGTTAATCGTTTAACCTTTTTGCTAAAAATATCATATCACGCAGATTGAATTAGTTGCAAGAAAATTCTAAACATATCTTCTCCTTCAGTAGAAAACGATATGCACCTTTTTACGGAGCGTTCTTCAGTCTGGTGAGACAAAAAAAGGACCCGCCCTGTCAGAATACAGGGTGGGTTGTTTTTCGCAAGTCAAAAAT
>NZ_RHHT01000079.1 GCF_003710985.1 Brevibacillus panacihumi | reverse complement strand
TTTTCTACTTGCAAAACACAATCGAGCGTAAGCTCAGAATTTTTCGCGGATTTGCTGCCCCTCTCTGGTGTCGTATCGGCTCTGCCACTAGACGCCGGGCTTACAGTGGTGCCTCGTGATGGACAACAGCATTTGCGTCTGCGTATCGTCCAGTTCTAGACCGACGAGAGAACTACGATTAGATTCACGTACATCATGACAAGTTTGAGCATCGGCGTCATTCGAAAAACCTCCCAAGCAACAAGTTTGTTGTATGTTAACTTGGT
The DNA here is from genome assembly GCF_003710985.1 of Brevibacillus panacihumi. Classification (GTDB taxonomy): domain Bacteria; phylum Bacillota; class Bacilli; order Brevibacillales; family Brevibacillaceae; genus Brevibacillus; species Brevibacillus panacihumi. Next base: position 5,793 of record NZ_RHHT01000079.1, on the reverse strand, counting down.
TGGGAGGATTTCTCGATAATTATTCTGAGAGCATTACGAGGGATTGCCTTCGGTAGCGAACCTGTCACATCTCATTTTCGAACCATCAATATTACACACTCCACATGTGTGGAGTAGCCAGTGTGTACAAATGTATATGATGTGCCTATCACCTAGCCACTAATAGTGGCTCTTTTTGTTCTCTTAATTATGCAGGTAAAAATGATGAACATTCCTCTTTTATTAGTGAAGCAATTTCACTTATTTGTAAATCAAAAACGCTTTTCCCCTTACTCCGTGACTTTTCAATCACAGAATCGATAATACGATTCTCGGAAACATGGGAATGATAATCAGAAAATGTGAGGGAGGAAAAATCATAATTCCCGTACATCTTATGAAATATATAAGCTATGGTAGTCTGTTCTAAGAGGGTAACAGCTACTTTATCTTCCGATATCATAGGATACGTAATTAATAAATAATTAAATACTACATCTGATCTAACGAAAGGTATTAATTTGTATGAAATAGCTATTAGAATAATATCCATGATTTGCATGAAAAACTGCCCTATTGCCATTAAAAAAATCTCTGCATCCCCCATCCTTTGTCTTAAAACATCAAGAGACAGAGTATCATTTAAATTCTTTTCAATCCGTTCTTGCAGAGAAATAGAGACATCACTCTTATCATTGAGGATTAATTTATCAAGTAAATCTGCTCTGATATCTTGTTCTATCTCCTTAAGGGAATGATATTTATCTATAAATTCTTCCTCTGTTGCACAGGGGTTAACAAAAAGGCTTGAGATAAACGAGTAAGAGCTTTTCTTCAAAAAGGCCATTCGATCTTCTTGATCTTCCGAAAAGATATCATCCAAAGGTAGAACTATGAAATAGTTCGAGAACTCTGATAGGACATTTATGCAATCATTTACAACCTTGACTAAGTAATCCCTTACTCTCTTTTGATTAATCGCACTGCTTTCGGTTAAAAAGAAAGTTCTCATTTTCGAGACAGGATCTGTAAATATACGATATTGCCCACAAGGTGCGAATTCATAGTGCCCATCATTTTTCAGATCAATATACATTGCTCCTGCAAGAAAGCTACATTTATCATCTGTACTTATCTTCTTTAGAAAAAAGTCAATTATCTCATGTTTTCTACGCCAAAAAAGTGATACTTCCTCAAAGAAATATGCCAGTTCACTGTTTGTGGTTTCCTCATCCGTTAAGCAATCGACATATTTACTTATCAGGTCTAAATATTCCTTTTGAATCTTAACGATCGGCTTCAATTCAATCATCTAGACCACCATACTTATCTATAAAAAAGTCTGGAAATTCATAAAATGAAGATAGCTGATTAAATAGTTTCTTAAGAACATACTCACAGTCATGTTCCACGCTTCTAAGTTTCTGCTCAAAAGTAATGTCGGGGACAGTATGATATTTATGAGAAGGATTATCACAGAAAATCATTGCACTTTCTCTAATAGCTCCCCACAATCCATGAGTGAAGTTAGTATCATATTCATAATAAAGATCGTAAAGATCATTTTCACCAATGGCTTCAAATTTCTTTCTTATATTTTGATTATCAAATAGCCTTGTGTCCATATTGGTGAATTCTTCACCTTTATCTTCGTTAAGCAATGCTTCTAGTACAGGAAGTGCAAAGTGGTGCTTTTCGAGGTCTGGTTCAACTTCTCTAGCTTTGAGAATTACATATTTATACTTACCTATTCCGTAATCCTTAAAAGCCTTCCAAATATCTGGTTGGTCTTGTTCTTTTAACGACATGTATTTCAAAGTCACATACACTTCTGTAATAGTCCTTAAGGCATTTCTACCTAAGATTCCATCTCCAATTCGACTTTCAAGCACTTCTTTATAAATTTTCAGTGCATAAGTTGCGATACCCAAGCAGACAGAAAATTTCTCGTCTGTAAGTAGCGATTCTTTGTTATTAGCCATTAAGTAGTCGATCGTATTAACGGCATCCTCTAAAAATGACACACTTCCACCTACCTGTTCACCATAATCAATAATAAAAGTTCTACACTTTGTTAATAACCCGAGACTATGCCAAAATCGTTTTGGAAAATCTCCGTTACCTTCTCTAAATCTTAAAGCCATTTCAGATGATCTAATTAGCGAGCGATATAGTCTCATTTCTTGATGATCATGAGATAATTTAGGATACTCAACTAATGCCTTTGTTATTTCCATCCCCCTAGCAAAATGAATGCGCTCAGCGAAAACGTTAAACCATAAAATTAGAAACCTAATATCTGTAGCTTCATTTGTCTGATGGAAAAGGTTTTTTTCAATTACATTTTGTAAGGTAACAGTTTTTTCATCTATTGAGGTTTCGAAGTCTGAAAAATACTCATAAAAGAGAGCATATTTATCTGTACGGTATATTATTGTTAGAGGGGATAGTACATCTCTAGTAGCCCATTTACATATTACTTCATAAAAAATCCGCTGTTTTTGGGGTTCTAACTCAATAATCTTCGATAGCATAGGAATACACAATCCCTTATCTATCTTTGATAATTCCCCTGCGATCCTGCTAACTACATTTAGTCCATCTTCCCTGCCATACTGCTCTAGAATTAATGCTAACCATAAATATTCAGGTAACCACTCTATAGCCCATGGAGATAGAGAAAGTTGGTCTCCTAAACTGCTATTAAATGGTGTATATAATACTCCTTTCTTGAATGTATGGTCAGAGAGTTTACTGAATTGCTTATCCTTATCCATACCTATCACATCGCAATCGTTATAATGGATTATCTATTATTTAGGTACTCATCAGCTATCTTTCGACATATATCCTTTGGATCATACTCAGAATCTATTAAATATTTTATAAATATATCTTCAACTTCCGTACTGTCTATTGATGCTAAATATCGAAACGCTTCCTCTATTAGTACCTTCCAATTCGCATCGTTGATGATTTTCTTAGACAGTTCGAACGCTTTGTCAGGCGCTTGTAATTGTAATATCTTATAAATCATCTCTAACTCAAACTCTGCATCATCGTCTCGCCTTCCCATAACTTCACAAACTCGTTCATCTGAAACATCTCCTGCCATATCAGAAAACGCAATTGATAAATAGTCAGGGTAATTCCTCTTACCAAAATCGTATCCTGTAGGAATAGTCTCATGGCTCCATACGTTCGAACAGTCTTTGAGGATTTGTTCAACTTCATTAGTCGTAAGCTTCGATCTTTTCGAATCAAATATCTTTTTAAGATATCCATGAATTCTCTCAGGCTTACTGAATAAATTTAGATCATATATTTCACCGCCAGCATAAATCTTATCTAGCTTTTTGTCTTGATTGAATCCGAATCCTGTAACTTTTATTATTGTTAAACAATCGATACTTTTATTTTCTATATACGCTGCGGTTGCTCTATGGTGTCCGTCTAATAATGTGCTCATGAACCCCTCATAATAATAAGCAAGTCCTGTCATGGTTTTACCGTTCTTAATCTGATCTAAGTAATAATTAACCCTCTCCTCATTCAAACAATTAACACCCTGAGAAGGAAGTATGAATTTTGGAGTGCCCGAGCTAATATGAAACTTATAATATACATCCGCTGTTGCTTTATAAAGTTTCTTAGAATCAGATAAATTCCAAAAAAAATTACCGTCACCATCAGTTGGAATCATCTTTATACGAGTAAGCAAGTAATATCCATCTTCTAAAATGGAAAGCATAGGTTTAACATTTTCAAAAGCATAAGCTAAATCATTGTTTAGTTCTTGTGAGTATTTAATTGTATCAACTATGCTCGGATCAACTTGCTCTCTACCTAGCCCAATACTTAAAATCTTAGCGCATGTCGGACAGTACAGTTCTTCTCCGTAGCTGTTTATCAATGGTTTATTGTCTAGTAACAAAAAGCCGTATGTGTCACCACTTTTATCCGTCCCGTACTTAGTGGACAATTTCCCTGTCCCTTTATTTATCCTAAATATAAGGGCATCATTCCCCCATCTATTATAAGTACCAGGAATTAAGCCCTCGAATTCAATCGGCTCCGAAAAATTAAAAAGCTTCACTCTATCACCCCTACAGATTCGCCATACTTATATTGTAAGTTAAACACCTTGTTGCTGCTACCAGATGTTTCCTTGCATTTAGGAGTGCCCTGCAAATTCGTGTTTTGTTGCATCATGGTGCACACCCGCTATTCTATTTTGTATGCGCACCATGCACCAAATCTGATCCTTTAGAGAGAAAGCAAGACTAAGGAATTTCAGCTTTCTGGGACACTCAACAATAAAAGAAGCCACTTCCATTATTGAATGGCAAGCGGCTCATATTATTTCGTTGAGATTTAATGGGGGCAATTCCTTATCTGTATATATAGGAGCTATACCTAGTCTTACCAATTCATTAATACGCCTATCATAGGTAGTTTTAGACGGTTGATTTATACTTTGATCACCGTATAACATTTTGTATTCTATAAACCCCAGAAGCTGCCACGCTTTGCTCTCTCCATATTCACTAATTAGTCGAGTCGCAACTTCTTTACGATTGGATACAGTTAAGTGATTATCTATTCCCAATCGATGCAAGTGCTTGAATATTATATCTTTAGCGACAGGCTCCTTAATGAGTTCCCCCGCCCATCGGTTCGGAGAATACCTCACTAAGTTCTTATCAGTAATATTTGCTTCGAACCGAAGTATTCCAAGCGATTGTTCAATGACTTCAGGTGACCCTTTATGAGCTTTAATTTCTTGATGCTTATCATAGAAGCTCATACGTTTACTTCTGTTCTGCCATACGACCGTTTCCCCGCCGCCATATACGCAAGTAGAATATCGGGGAATATGAATATGAGAGAACGCTTGTATGTAATCACTAACTGCCTCGCCTACTTGAAAGTTCCAGCACACGTCCATTCGTTGAACCTTCCAATAATACGGCTCATGCTTAGGATAAGCATAGAATTTATTCCTAAGGTAATCATTCAAGCGTTGAAAGAAGCGGCTAATATCAATGTCACTGACGGTTCGTACATTATGACCAAATAGAAACTTAGGAATTGATACTTCTACGGTCATTTTTTCCGTATTTTGATTGTACTTAAGTCTGACAGCTTCACCTTTCTTCTTGTATTCATATATCTCTCCAATCATTCCATTATCAGTTCTATTCTCATAGACGTAGTTATTAGTCCAAGGTGCTTTATCTAGTAGCTCATATACTATTTGATAGTCACCTGTCATTCTTACAGTGTCGATCATAGTATCCAATCCTGTCTTTTCAAGTTTGAATAAGTTTTCTTTAGTGTTACAGACTTCTTCCCCGCAACAACTTTTCAACAAATAACCGTAGGGAAATCATTATCCCCCCGCCCCAACGGCAGTAACAAAGGAAACTCCTAGGTATAGGGGGGAGTAAACTATACCAAAATCAACAAAATCAAAAAGGTCGAAAAAGCCTTGACCATCTAATCGTTTTTCGTAATACTATCCTCCAAGTTGGGAGGTGAAATACTAGATTCTTCAGTGTCTACTGTAATAACTTTTGAATGTAGTAGACCCTTTAGCACTGCTTCAAAGACAGCTTGTAACGATTGGTCTCCGACATACTCTAACTGTGTGCTCATTGGTTCATCCTCCTTCGTAGACCCTATACGATAAAGAAGAAGGAGCCATTCCTGTAATGAATGAATTTGGGGTTTGAATAAAAAAAGCACCTTCTGTAAACTGGGAAACGTTCCGTCCAAAGAACAATTACCCGTACAGGAGGTACTCCACAATGA
>NZ_RHHT01000078.1 GCF_003710985.1 Brevibacillus panacihumi | reverse complement strand
TGGATTGTCAACACCAAACTAGACAGATTTCTTAAGTGCCTGCTTTTTGTAAATCTTCGGACTAAGATAGCCCAGTGTGGAGTGGATTCTGGTTTCATTAAACCATTTCACATATTGATCTAGCTCTCTCTTTAGCTGCTCTAGTGACTCAAACTGTCGATTCCGAACAAACTCTGCTTTGATCAGCTTGAAAGTGGCTTCGGCAACAGCATTGTCATAGGGACAGCCTTTCATGCTCAAAGAACGTTTAATGTCGAACGTATTGATCACCTCGTCTATGGTGTGGTTTTTAAACTCACTGCCTCGGTCCGTATGAAAAAGCTGGATCTGGTGCAGATTTCCCTTTACGCTTGCAAAAGCTTGATAAACAAGGGCAGCGTCTTTGAATTTTCCACAACTATGTCCGATTATTTCCCGATTGAATAAGTCAATGAGCAGGCAGATGTAGTGCCATTTCTTTGCAACCCGAACATAAGTCAAGTCACTCACAACAGCTTGCAGAGGCTCCACTTTTGTAAATTCACGATTCAGTTCGTTCTGGATCGGCGATTGATTACATGACGATGGATACGGCTTATATTGAGCAACCGTGTAGACTGATACAAGGCCATGTTTCTTCATCAAACGACCAATGCGACGTCTTGAAACGATTTTTCCCTGTTTTTGTAACTCTACTTTGATTTTTCTCGCTCCATAGACGCGCTGATTCTCTTCAAAAATGCGAATGACCGCTTGTTCCACTTCATCATCCGTAGATGGTTGTTTCTTACTCTCATAATAGTAAGAACTCCGATTTACGTTAAGGATTTCGCACATAGCCGATACAGGGTATTTGTGCGTGTTTTGGCGGATCACTGCTATTTTCGTCCGAAGATCAGCGCTGCTTGCTTTAAAATATCATTCTCCATCTTTAGCCGTTGATTTTCCTTGCGAAGTTGAAGGAGTTCATTCTGTTCATCCGTACGATTTTCGCTTTCTTTGAAAGAACCAGTTGTTTTGCTCTGTTTTACCCATCGATCAAATGCAGATGCACTCAGGTCATACTCTCTCAAAATATCTGCACGTGGTTTGCCATTCTCATATAGTTGAACCATCTGTTGTTTAAACTCATCTGTAAATGCTCGACGCTCACGTTTACTCATCACATTCTCTCCGTTCTAATGGATTTGTTTTTAATCTACTAGAACTTAAGAGAACTGTCCAATTCAGTGTAGCCTATTCACTTGGCTCTTACCTCGGTTGGACTTTCACCAACTAGCAATTAACGGCTTGCTGGGCGCGCTGGCCGCTAAAAGCGTGTTCCGCCTTTTCCGTTCCGGCTTGGTCAAGATCCCAAATGCCTTCGCTTTTTTCTCCTTTTTCCTCGGGCCAGCTTTTCCTGGTCCTCTTGCCTCAAATGATGTTTTCCCATTCATGCCTTACGACTCATAATCTTATCTG
>NZ_RHHT01000077.1 GCF_003710985.1 Brevibacillus panacihumi | reverse complement strand
GCTGGGCGCGCTGGCCGCTGATAGCGTGTTCCGCCTTTTCCGCTCCAGCTTGGTCAAGATCCCAAATGCCTTCCGCTCTTCTCCCTTTTTCCTCGACCAGCTTTTCCTGGTCCTCCCTTTCTACATTTTGTGGGCTTCTTCTGAAGGAGCTGAAAAAAGCTTCGAAGGCTTATAAACCCTTATCTGAACAGAAAAAGAGAGCAGACAAAATGAATTGTCTGCTCTCTTTTGTATTATGCTCCAACCCAAACCCAGAAGATGAACACGAAGATCGCTGCTGCGATAAAGAACGAACCTGCAAAGATACTGATTCGAGCGAACTCGTGCCCTTTTTGGTCCATATGCATCCAGACGAAAAGTTGGAATAATGCTTGAACAATAGCCAGGATGACGATAAATGGTACGGTAAAGCCTACTGGAACTGCTTCATACGCGACCGCAATGAAGGCCAATGCAGTCAAAAGAAGTGATCCAATGAAGGCCACCAGATGCCTTTTTACGCCGTCATGACTTACTTTCGGCTTGCGAACATCTTCGTTATGCGTACCTGCTCCCATTGTTTTATCCCACCTTTCCACCGATCATACCCATGAGGTATACCACAGTAAAGATGAATACCCAAACGACGTCGATGAAGTGCCAGTACAAGCAAGCTACGTAGAACTTCGGTGCTGTAACCACTGTCAGGCCTTTCTTGACCGTTTGCAATTGAAGGGCGATGATCCAACAGATACCGAACGCCACGTGCGCTCCGTGGAAGCCGACCAGTGTATAGAAGGCCGAACCAAAAGCACTCGCACTAATAGTGTGTCCCATACTTGTGTAGTGGACAAACTCATAAATCTCCAAGGCAAGGAACGCAAGACCCAGAACAACAGTAATTGTCATCCAGGTTTGCAGTTGTTTCAAGTTCTTTTTATGCAGGGCTAGAACAGCCATAACGCTTGCCATCGAGCTGGTCAACAGGATCAGTGTTGCAGCAGCAACGAGCGGCATATCGAACAATTGCTGTGAAGTAGGTCCGCCATTGGCCTGATCGCGAAGTGCGATAAAGGTCGCAAACAAGGAACCGAAAAGGACGGTCTCACCGCCAAGGAAGAGCCAGAAGCCAAGAATCTTATTCTTGCCCTCAAGGGTGGCTTTTTCCGGTTCGTCAGGCAATACCGCATGTGCGTGATGTGTAGCCATTTAAGCCTTAACCCCTTTCCCCTCAATTTCTTCCGGTTCAATGTGGTAGCCAGGATCGTCTTTCAAAGAACGAGCAATCATGCAACCAAATGTGAATCCAATACCCAGAATGACAACCGGGTACACGTGATACATGAAGCCATAACCTGCAACGAACAAACCTATAGACATCAGGAATGGCAAGAACGAAGGCGATGGCATGTGAATGGAACCGAGCGGCTCTGCTGGTGTCATGCCTTTGTTGCCAGCCATTTTTTCTACCCACAAAGCATCCAGACCACGAACCAGTGGAGTTTGTGCGAAGTTGTACTCTGGCGGCGGAGATGGAATCGCCCACTCCAGCGTACGTCCATCCCATGGATCAGCCGCAGCTTTTGGTCCTCGAGCGGACACAATCGCATTGACTACGAACAAAATGGTACCGAGCGTCATTCCGATAACACCGATCGAACTGATAAAGTTACCTGTTTCCAGACCTTGTCCTGCCAGGTACGTATAGACACGGCGCGGCATCCCCATCAAGCCCAGGAAGTGCTGCGGGAAGAAGGTCAGATGGAAACCGATGAAGAACAGCCAGAAGTTCCATTTCCCGATGGTCTCGTTCATCATTTTACCGAACATTTTTGGCCACCAGTAGTAAAGACCCGAGAACAGACCGAACACCATACCACCAACGATAACGTAGTGGAAGTGCGCTACGACGAAATACGTGTCATGGTACTGATAGTCAGCCGGAGGAATAGCCAGCATGATCCCGGTCATACCACCGATTGTAAACGTCGGAATGAAACCAACTGCAAAAAGGTTCGCTGTCGTGAAGCGAATTTGTCCGCCCCACATCGTCAACAGCCAGTTAAAGATCTTAATACCCGTCGGCACGGCGATCAGCATCGTCGCCAGACCGAACAGGGTGTTGGCTACGGCGCCGAGACCTGTTGTGAACATGTGGTGAGCCCACACCATGAAGCCAAGGAAGCCGATCAGCGCTGTCGCGAATACCATGGAGCTGTAACCGAACAGACGTTTTTTCGAGAAAGTAGCCACAACTTCGGAGATGATACCGAATGTTGGGAGAATCAAGATGTAAACTTCAGGGTGACCGAAGATCCAGAACAAATGCTCCCAGATAATGATGTTACCGCCCGCATCCGGGTTGAAGAAGTTACCGCCAAACAGACGGTCGAACATCAGCAATACCAGACCTACCGTGATCGCTGGGAAAGCGAACAGGATCAATCCGGAGGTAACGAAGGATGCCCATGTGAAAATCGGCATGCGCATAAACGTCATTCCTGGAGCACGCATGTTGATGATCGTTACCAGGAAGTTGATACCACCGATCAGGGTACCCAGACCGGCAATCTGCAAACCGAGAACGTAGAAATCCACACCCATGTGGCTGTACTGATTCAGCGACAAGGTCGCATACGAGGTCCAACCAGCATCCGGGGCACCGCCCAAGAACCAGCTAGTGTTGAGCAGAACTCCTCCGAAGAAGAAGAGCCAAAAACCCAGGGCGTTCACAAATGGGAATGCTACGTCGCGAGCACCAATTTGCAGAGGTACAATCGCGTTCATCAGAGCGAAGATGATCGGCATCGCTGCCAGGAAGATCATCGTGGTTCCGTGCATGGTGATCAGTTCGTTAAAAGTCCTTGCACCGACAATGGAGAGCTCTGGATAAATAAGCTGCAAACGGATCAGGATAGCCTCTAGACCGCCGGCCAAGAAGAAAATTCCACCGGCGATCAAATACAGAATCCCGATCTTCTTGTGGTCAACTGTCGTGAGCCAATCCCACAGCCCGCTACGATTTGGTGCGTGAGAAGCATGTGCAGACACGGTTTTACCTCCTTTTAAGCGTTACTGCCTTCGGCTAGTCTATTTCTTATCTTCCACTGTCAGCGTGGACATGTACTCTACCAATGCATTTACTTGATTGTCATCCAGGTTGAGGTTAGGCATGTTGTTACCTGGTTTGATTTTTTGAGGGTCTTTCAGCCATTCTGCAACGTTCTCTGGAGTATGAGCCAGGATACCGGCCACACGCTCACGGTCAGCGAAGTTGGTCAGGTTTGGACCCAGTTTGCCGCCTTTGCCTGCAATCGCATGGCAGCCCAAGCAGCTTTGGTTGAAGATGTCTTCACCTTGTTTCGCAACAGCAGATGTTGCTGCTACTGGCTCAGCGGCTTGAACACCTTTCATTTTTGCAGTCCAGTTGTCAAAATCGGCTTGTTCCATAACGGTTACTTTGAAGTCCATCAAAGCATGGGACGCTCCACAGAGCTCCGCGCACTTCCCGTAGAAGACGCCGGTTTTGTCAGCTTGCAGCCAGATTGGGTTTTCCAAGCCAGGGTTGGTATCGATTTTACCGCCCAGAGCAGGGATCCAGAACGCGTGCTTCACGTCTGCGGACGTAACGACGAACTGTACCTTTTTGTCCACTGGAATAACCAAGTCTTGTGCTGTAGCCACGCCAAGGTCAGGGTACTCGAATTCCCACCAATATTGGTGAGCCGTAACCTTTACTTGCACAGCCTCTTCAGGAGAATACTTTTTGTGCAGCTCAAATCCTGTCGTAACAGTTGGAACCGCCATCACAATCAGAAGCAGGAACGGAATAACAGTCCAGAGAATCTCTAACGCATGGTTTCCTTCCACTTGTTTCGGAATCCCTTGCTGTCCCGGACGCTTACGATATCGAATAAGTACGTACGTAAAGATCAGCATAACGACTACAAATACGCCGATCATGATAAAAAAGGACAGCTTCATCAAATCGAATTGCATGGCTGCAACCGGACCTGAGGGTCTTAGAGCGGAAAGCTCTTCTTTACCGCAACCGGTTAATACCAGCGACAGCAGACCAAACAGGGACAGTTGACGCCAATACTGTTGCCAACCCTTCATACCTATGAACCCCTCTTTCTTCGTGTTGGTAACGTTCTAGCTACGCTATGTAACTAGAAGGCAAAGTCTTTCCCAATTGTTTGCTCACGTTGGAAATCTTTACTTTCCACAACTATGATACCCAATCGCGAAAAGGATTAGCAACCCTCGTGAAAACAAACAAAAGGAATAGATGGGTATGTAGACCCCTCTTCCCTAGCGTAGCACCCATTTAAGTATACATAAATTTACCTGTTAACAAAGTCTATTTGTTATCATTTTGTTAACAAATTTATGAACAAATTTATGAACTTTCATCCTTCCCTCTGTAAATCGGGATCGATTTGAGCTAACTCTGGTAGAAAAAGGAGAACTCTTATGCATAATAAGCCGATTGCACTGGTCACAGGTGCTTCCAGTGGATTTGGCATGCATGCCTCTGTCGCGCTGGCCAAATCCGGTTTTCACGTAGTCGCATCCATGCGGGATCCGAGCAAGCGCGAACAACTGATCCAACTTGCTTCCGCCCACCTCGTCCTTGAGCGCGTGGAGATTCTCGCTCTTGATGTAACCCGCCCAGACGAGATAGATCATGCTGTCTCTGACATCGTGGATCGTCACGGAAGAATCGACATGCTCCTCAACAACGCAGGATATGCCTGCGGCGGTTTTGTCGAAGAGGTAGCTTCCGAGGAATGGCGCCGGCAATTCGAGGTGAACGTGTTCGGCTTGATCGATGTCACACGAGCCGTTCTTCCTTATATGCGGCAGAGAAAACACGGCAGGATCATCAACGTCAGCAGCATCAGCGGTCGCTTCGGTTTTCCCGGGCTTGCCCCCTACTGCGCATCCAAGCATGCCGTTGAAGGATTCAGCGAATCGCTGCGTCTGGAGATGCTTCCGTTTGGCATCCACGTAGTCCTGATAGAGCCTGGCTCCTACCGCACCTCCATCTGGGAGAAAAGCATCGCACAGGTGCGCCAGCATCCGCATTCGGCCTATCAACAGCAAATGCAAAAAATGTTGGCTATGGTAGAAAACATTCAGACCGAGGCCCCGGCCCCCGATGAAGTCATCGCCGCAATCGTGCACGCAGCAACGTCTGAAAGGCCTCGTTTCCGCTATCCTGTCGGACGAGGCGTGCGCCTTACGATAGCTGCCAAGCAATGGCTGCCCTGGAAGTGGATCGAACGGATCGTTGCGAGAAAAATGAGTTAGCACGAGCGCTTCACGGAATGTTCTGAATTCCGCTTCCCGACCATAAGTCTTGCATAACGCACCACCCGCCTATCTGTACTTTTGCTATTCCTGCTGTCTACCTGTAGGATAGCCTTTGCGCACCTGTTTGTCAAAAAACGGCACGCAGAAAAGACCTGCACCGCAGCGTTGGGCGGCGCAGGTCTTTTTTCCATTCGAGGCAGGCGATCAACCTGCCGCTTTTTCTTGGTCGGTTTTCAGTGCTGGATCGAAATACTCTACGTGGTGCTTCTCCTGCAGGTCGCTCCACCATTTGCCGTAATTCTCGGCCCGATTGCTGTCCACGAGAATCATCGTGATCTGCTCCTTCACTTGATCCAGTGGAGGCACTGGAGAGCCGAGCTGGCTTTTATGCTCTTCGTAATAGGCCGCAATCTGCTCGTCCGTAACCGGATAAGCCTTGTCCAGCAATTTGTCCCGTGTCATGAGGAGATTCATTTGATCTTTCAGCTTGTTCAGATCCATGCCCATCGATTCCAGGTAGTCGAGAAATGCTTGTTCCGATCCGATCTGTTGCTTCATCGCGTCGATTTCTTTGTCGATCTCTTCCTGGCTCACTGTTATATTCTGCTGTTTGGCTTCCTGACGAATCAGGGACTGCGCGACCAGCTCCGTCAACATTTGCTTGCCATACAAGCCTTTCATCTCGTTGTACAGCTGATGTTGCGTAATCTCGGATTGTCCTGCTTTTGCCAAAACGGGATCGTTCTTTTTCACCGCCGACTCGTAGAAGCCAAGAACGACCAATCCCAGTATCAAAACCGCAATCGTCAGGATCGAAATATCAAACTTCTTCACGTAGATGTCCTCTCTTTCACTGTATCTGCTTCGTTTCAGTATAAGACTGGGATGCGGTAGAAAAATGGAATAGCTCTTCCACAGCTTTTACACATTTTGTGGCTCGTATAGCGATGCATCGTCCTAGTACCTTTGGCCTAGCAAAAAAGAAACAAGGAAGGGACGGCACCCATCCTTGTTCCTCTCTACTTGCCCCTTCTTTTTTTGGCTGCCAAGAGGCGGTTCAACGTCTCATCCGGCTTCTTCGCCTGCTCGTCTTCGTCTTGCTTCGCTTGCGCAGGCGGCGGAACCGGTTGCCGGGGGCCTGCTTGTGCATGGCCGGATTTCGGCTTCGAGGCTTCTGACTGCTCCTCAGAAGCAACCGCATGCTGCCACATGCCTTCACCGGGATGCTCGCGGGTCTGCTTGCGGGTTTTCGCCCGTTTCTGCTCGATTCGGGTCCAGACCGTCTCTTTTTCGGCGGCCTTGCTGTCAGAAGCTCTCATGGTTTTTGTCCGGCTGCCAAGACGCGCCCACCACATCTCCGGCAATTGCAGGCGGCGCACAGCCACATCCAGCGGCAACAAGAGCGCTGCCAGCATCAAAAGCCATTCGCTCACCTTTTGGATTTCCCATTTTTCTGGGAGGTCATTGCCAAAAACCTCTCGCGAATCTGAAATCAACGCTCCTCCCCCAGCCAAGAGCCAATTTCTCAGCTGCTGCTCCCCGTCATCCTGCAGCCCGTATTCAGGGGAATAGGAAACCGTCAAGCCTGTGGTCTGGCTCGCTACGGCCTGCCCCCCGGCTTTTTCGGTAATCTGGATCAGATAGCTGCCTGGATCGGAAGCAGGGAACACTCCTTCCAGCACATTGGGCGCGGTCGGTCTCAGACGGATCACTTGCCTGTCCATCTGCTGGTTCAACACGACAGCCTCCAGCTCTTGCGGCATCGCTGCGTCGTCCGGCAGCGTGACTGTCACCTTTCCGCTGCCGCCTTCCAGTTGGGTCTGGGTCTTCCATACCCCATCCTCGATCTGCGGCAGCGTCCAGGCGACGATCTCGTTCCAAAGTCTGCTGTTGCCTCCCCATCCGACCCATTCCGCCGCCCATTTGCCTTCGAGATCACTCGTCCAGGCGGCTGTTCGGCCCAGGCCGTACTGCCAGCGGGCCAGTATCGGATCTTCGTCCATGCTCAGCAGGGAAACTTCGGCAGTCTGCTTGGGCGTCGTCGCGATGTAGGCCCGCAGCGGCGGCAGCGGCTGGCGAAGACCCGACCAGTTCCCTGCTCCCGTCACTTTTGGCACCTGCAATTTATCCACGATGAAGGTCCTGCTTGCCATCACTGTCTCATTGCTGAAAATCTGCGGGATGGAGGCGGCGTCACTGGCGAAATAGTACCTGCCTTTGCCCCATTCCGCCATCCTCTCTAGCAGTTCGCGATCGGCGTCTTCCCCGAGAGCTACGGTAGAGAGCGTGATCTGTTCACCCGCTATTTGTCCGATCAGCGTTTCATATTGCCCTGAATCACCGGATTGGCCGTCGGTCAGCAAGATGATATGCTTGCGCTTCGTTTGCATCGTCTTTATTTTTTGATACGCAAACTCCAGCGCCGGGAAAATGTCCGTCCCGCCATCTGCTTGAATACTTCCGATCTGCCGATGGATCTCGGCGAGATTGTTGACCGGCTGAGGGCTGACTACCTCCCAGGGCGATCCGTCAAAGGCGATGACCCCGATCTGATCCTGCGCCTGGAGCATCGTCGTCGAGCGGATCGCCGCTTCCTTCGCCAGCTCCATCTTGTCATAGCCGTCGCCGTAATCACTCATGCTGCCGGACTTGTCGATGACCAGAATCAGACCGAGCGACGGAAGTTCCTCTTTGTTTTTCAAATCCATCTGGACAGGCAGCGCTTCTTCGATCGGCGTCTGAAACCAGCCTCCCATACCGAAGCTGTCGCCGCCTCCTGTCATGATCAGTCCCATGCCCAAATCGCGCACTGCGGTCCGCATCCGTTCCATATCTGCTTCGTTCAGCTGCGTAGCGGACACGTCGGCGAGGATGAGGGAAGCGTATTGCTTGTAGACATCCAACTCCTTGGGCAAGGTGGAAATGTCTTTGACCTCCACTTTCATCTGGCCTGCCTGAAGGGCTGAGACGAGGTTGCTCGCCGCTCCCTGATGTCCCTCTACGACCAAGACAGTCGGCGTTCCGGCGACTTGGGTATAGGCTGTAGCCTGGTTGTTCGCCTGATTCGTATCGCGCTGCGCTTCAATCTCCACTCGGAAGCGGTGAAAGCCCTCTTCCGTCGCTTTTTGGGTGAACGCATAACGATTTTTTCCTTTTTCCACCTTTACAACCTGTTTGCCCGCTTCCCGATTCCCCTCGTAAAGCATCAGGGTCGCCTGCGTCGCCAAGGTGCTTTCCACCTCGACACTGATCGCGTATTCCTCGCCGCTGTACAATTGCTGCGGCACCTGCAAGGCGGTCAGGACTACCTCATCGCCTTGCTCCTGCTGGAAGGAGACAGCCTCTACCTCGATCCCGCGCTCCTTTACCAGCTTCGTTTCCTTTTCTGCGTCTCCTTGCGTCTGGATGCCGTCGCACAAGAGCACCAGCTTCCCCCGCGCCTGGCTGGGGATCATCGCAGCAGCCAGTCTGATCCCTTCGGACAGATCTGTCGCATGCCTGTTGATCTCCACTCCCAACTGCTGCACCTGATTGCGCTGGGTCAAGGGCTGGTCTACGGCTGCGGTCCCGCCTACTACGACCACCGCGTACTGGTCCTCGGCTGCCTTTTGCTGGACGGCCGCTTTCATAAACGCCGTCACACGCGGGTCATCCTTCATGGAAGCTGATCGATCGACGACAAAAACAATCGTCTTGCCCTGGACAGGAAAGTTCAGCTGCATGCCTGCCAAGACCAAGATCAGCAGGCAAAACAAGAGGCTGCGCATAATGGCTATCGTCCATTTTTTGCTTTTGGCCATCTGCTTCTGCTTGCGCCGCCACTGTACGACGACAAGGATCGCAGGGATCAGCAGCAGCAGAAACAGAGGCTGGAGAAAGTTAATAACCACGCTGGTACACCCTCCATTCCACAAAAAGGACCAATAGAGCAAGAGCGACGAGCCAAGGCGTAAGCTCTCTGCTTCCAGTCAATGGGTAATCTGCTGCCGTTGCGGGTGCAGATGGTTTTCCGAGTACTTCCACACCGATGAAATCCGGCGTTATATCGGACTCGCGCTCATGGATCGGCACGGAAAAATAGCGGCTGCTCCTGCCCGCACCAGTCTCTTCGTCCAGACGGTACAACCCGATCTGATCGGGTACTCGCAGCAGCCAGCTCGTACCTGTCGCCTCTATCGGCTCCTGCTGTCCATCCGGGTAGGTAAGCGTTCGGTTCATTCCACCCGGCGTGAGCGAAAGATTGAGCACATCGCCTGGGGTTGCCTCGTCGATCGGCACGGTCTGCAAGGGAGAAAGCCAGTTGATCCCATTTTGCATAAAAATCGGGAAAGCGGGCCGCAGCGGAAAATCAGACTGATGCAAGTCAAAACCAACGATGACCACGCGTCTTCCATCGATGACTCCCGCCCTGATCAGATCCCGCTCACCTGCTCGGACCAGCGTTTTCATTCCCGGCATCGGGTCCAGAACCGCTGTCTTTGCTACGTGGACATCACGCCAATCCACGTATCGAAGCAGCGGGTCTTCCTGCTGCACGGCTTGCGGCTGCTGTTCCAGTTCTGCCTCTCCGCGGTACGGCAGCCATGGCGTTTCCCGGTCTGGAGCAATCAACAGGATATTGCCCTCTGGCAGCTGGTCGGGAACAACTCCGTCAAATACCCAGAGATCCCGTGCCTCGGCTGCACCCTCCGGCATCTGCTGCCGCGTCTCGACCTCAAGCCTTCCGATCGTTTGCAGGGCCTGATGGAGAAAGCGATTGCCCTGCGGCGAGACGAGTGTCGCCTGACCGATCCCCGAGGCGAATGGGATGCTCCAGCGCTCATTGTCCAGAGCCAGTCCATCCTGCTGCGGCTCAATGACTGCGCGGTAGACGGGAGATGCGGGCAAAGACTGGAAGGTGATCGTCTGGGAGCTTCCCGCCTCCACCGAAAAGGCCTCCGTCTCCAGCAGCTGATTTTCCCCATCGTAGATGAATACTTGTCCGCTTGAAGTCTGTGTTCCCTGATTGTCCAAACGCAGCAATCCCTCCACTCCCCCTTTGACGGGCTGGGTGACAAAAGCGCCGATGGAGGTGTTTTCCCGGAACTGGCCCATCTGCATAAAGCGGAAAGCGCCAGAGATGCCTTGTGGGGCTTTTGCTGCAAAAAGCCGCTCCGTCTTGCCGTCTCCAAGCCAGACAACGCCACTGCCAGCCTCGTTGGCAGCGATAGCCGCAGTCAGGGTCATGGCCGCGCTTGTATCCGAAGAACCCAGTTGGGGCTTGATCGACTGGAGGATCTGTACAAGCTCTTCGCGATCATTGCTTTGTGCCAGCAAAACATGCGGCTGCCGGCCCGCTTCGATGAGCGTCACCACTTGCCCGCCGCTTCGCTTTTCCACAAGCTCTGACGCCGCCCGAATGGCTTTTTCCAGTCGGGTCATATCCCCTTCCTTTGCCTGCATGCTCGCCGCGTTTTCAATGACCACGATGGTGTGCTGGTCGGTCAATCCTTCTGTCGGCACAGCCAGGCGAAGCAAGGAGAGCACGAGCAGCACTGCGGCAAGCAGCTGCAAAAACAGCAGCAGATTGCGCTTGAGCTTTTCCCACGGCTTGACCGCTTCCCAGTTTTTCAGGGTTCGCCGCCACATCAGCGTGCTGGGAACGACCCGCTCCTCCACCTTTTGCTTGAGCAGGTAGAGCAGTATGATCGCCGGGATGATCAGTGCGAACCAGCTGTTTCCCAAGGCCAACCATTGCATAGTGCTCTCTCCTCTCTAGCGAATGATGCCTGCTTGTCGAAATACTTGAAAGACGATTGCTTCAAGCGGCTGTTCTGCCTGCACGGGCACATAGGAAATCCCCCTTTTATAGGCAAAAGCCGCCATGCGTTCCTGGAATCCGTGAAAATTTTTGCGGTACTCCTCCATCAAAAGGCCCGTGATCGAAACTTCCCGGGCACTGCCCGTCTCCGAGTCGATCAGACGCAATTCACCTTGATAGTCGGGATTCGTCTCCTCCAATGACCAGATGGGCACGAGCGTGACATCCTGTCTGGCTGCTTGCAGGTAGGCGACCCCCTTCTGATAGCCCGATTCAAAGAAAAAGTCGGACAGGAGGATGGAGATGCCCGGCTTGCCGCGTACCGCACCCGGAGAACGCATCGCCGCCTGCAGATCGCCCTCGCCCCCTGGCTGAACCTTGGACAAAAAATCGAGCAGTCGAGCAGCCTGGCCTTTCCCCTGCAAGCCGTGAAGCGAAGTCCTCACCTGCGAATCAAAGACGGTGACGGAGACATGGTCGAGATTGCAAAGCGACAGATAGCCGAGTGCCGCCGCCACTTGCACCGCCAGCTCCAGCTTGGAGGGCTGGCCATAGCTCATGGAACGGCTGCAATCGATGTAGATCGTCACATGCAGCTCCGTCTCATCCAGGAATTTTTTCAAAAACAGCTTGCCCGAGCGCGCATAGGCATTCCAATCCAGCTGCCGCAGATCATCGCCTGGCGTGTAAGCCCGGTAGTCTGCGAATTCCATCGAAGAGCCCAACAGCTTGGAACGCCGCTTCCCCGCCTGGCTGCCGCCGGCCTCGCGTTTGCTCGCCATCTGCATCCGCTCCAGCCGCGCCAGCCACGATGGGTCCAACAAATAGCGACTCATGCTGTCTGCGTCCCCAGCGAGCTGATGATGTCGCAAATGATTTGATCCGGCTGGATGCCGTTTGCCTCTCCCTCAAAATTGAGGAAAATGCGATGGCGCAGCGCAGGCAACGCGACAGCCGCAATATCTTCATACGCCAGGTTATAGCGTCCGGCGAGCAAGGCGCGTACCTTTGCCAGCGAGACCATCGCCTGTACCCCGCGAGGTCCCGCGCCGTTGCGCACGTATTGCTTGACTGCTGGAATCGCGTTCTCTCCCGGATGTGTGGCGAGCAGGAGGCGGACTGCATAATTCAAGACGCTTTCCGCCATGAGAATCTCTTGTGCAGCCCGCTGTATTTCGAAGATCTCTTGACCCGTAGCTACCTTTTCCACTTGCTCGGCGGTTCCAGAGGTCGTTCTCATGACAATCGCCTTCAACTCTTCTTCAGATGGGAACGGCACCTCGATTTTCAGCAAAAAGCGATCCATCTGCGCTTCCGGCAACGGATAGGTCCCCTCTTGCTCGAGCGGATTTTGGGTTGCCAGCACAAAAAACGGCTCAGGCAGCGAACGGGTCACCCCTCCGGCAGAAACAGTCCGTTCCTGCATGGCCTCCAGCAAGGCGCTTTGCGTCTTGGGCGTCGCACGGTTGATCTCATCCGCCAGCACCACATTCGCGAAGATCGGTCCTGACTGGAATTGAAAGGACTGCTGTCCATTCTCGTCTACCCGCAGGATGTTCGTACCGGTAATATCCGTCGGCATCAAATCGGGCGTAAACTGGATTCGCTGAAAGCTCAGCTCAAACGCTTGCGACAAGGTACGGACCAACAAGGTTTTGCCCAGACCGGGCACCCCTTCCAGCAGGGCGTGCCCACCTGCAAATACAGCCCAGAGCAGTTGCTCCACCACTTCCTTTTGCCCAACCAATACTTTGGCGATCTCCTGTCTTACACGCTCCACCTGCTGCTGACAATCAGGCAAGGCTTGCTGCTTCATCGCTCTCTCCCCATTCCATTAAGGTTCAATATTGCTGAAATATTCCTTGACGATCTCTTGATAATCTCCCGGAATATTGCCCTTTTCCAAGCTTTCGCGGGCAAATTGCGCATACTCGCCGTAGACCTCCGCATAGGGGAGCGTTCCACCTGACGATACCTGCGCATTGCTGCTTTGCGTTGTCTGGGAAGCTCCTTCTCCCAAAGGGCCGCTGACCGTATCGGTAGGTCCGCCTGGTTCCGTGATCCTTTGGGAAGGCACCGTAACCAGCTCATGCCGGCCATCTCCAAGGCCTGCCCCGCTGCCCTGGCCGACGCCATTGCCGCCATTGCCGGAGCCTGCTCCATTTCCGGCGCCTGTACCGTTTCCAGCGCCCGTACCGTTTCCAGCGCCCGTACCGTTTCCAGCGCCTGTACCGTTTCCAGCGCCCGTACCATCGCCTGTGCCACTTCCATTCCCGGTGCCCGTGCCTTGACCGGCTCCCCCATCTCCTGGTGAGCCTGGTTGGCTGCCTGGGTTCGCTCCTGTACCTTGGCCGGGTGCACCGGAACCCTGGTTATTCCCCGCGGACGGTTGGTTTGTTCCGTTGCCTGGAGCCGGAGTTCCGGATGCAGGAGTCGCCTGTCCATTGCCCTGAGTCTGCTGCCCAGTCGGCATGGCCCCTGCCATATTTCCCTGTGACCCTGCCCCCGCGCTCGCCAGCGTCATCTGGGACTGCTGGAGGGATGCTGTGGCCTGGGCTGCCGCGAGATTGCCTTGCTGGGACTGTCCTGCTGCCTGCATGCCTTGGGTCAGGCTCTGCTCCAGTACCGTTAATGCCTGCGGGATCTGTCCCTGCGCCAACTGTTGGGCAGTGGCACTCAGTTGTTCCGCGATCTTTTTCGCGTCCTCCGCGTTCGTCTCGGCCGCTTCCTGCGCAAGCTCCCCGGCAGACTGCTCCAATACGGCGGCCAGCTTGTTGATCTCTTCGACGGACATCCCTTCGATCGCCTTCGCCAGCTCTTGCAAGGCCTTGGTCAGAGCCTCGCGATCGCCTTGGCTCATCGCCTCCGCAAGGGATTGGGTCGCTTGCTGTCCAGCCAAGGCTTGCTGTAGGCGCTGCAAAGCCACCTGCTTGCGCGCCTCGGTCTGCCGCCACTTTTCCAATTGCTTTTCAGCTGCACGCAGGGCATTGAGACGATCCATCGGATCCTGCGCTTTCGCCAAAGCCTGTTTTGCTTGCTCCAGCATGTCCTTCAGTTCTTTTTTCTGCGCTTCAGTCAGCGCGTTGTTGGTTTGGGTTTCTTCCTGGATCTCCTCAAGTGTCTCCTGCGCTTCTTCCAGTGCCTGTTGCTCCATGGCCATCTGCGCCAAGCGCACGTCCTGGGCATTAGGCAGCAGGAAGAGCAAGGTGCTCGTGAGCGCCAGACCTGCAATCACGTAGATCTGTTTGCGCACCGTCGGCCAGATTTGGATACTCTCGACAATCTGCGGAATCTTGCTGCGCAGATGGGATAGGGCATCTTCTCGCTGGCGCAAGGCGATCGCCGTCTCACTATCCCGGTGTTCCCATGCCGTGACGGTCCGCTGCGCCAATCCCTGACCGTCTGCCGTCTGCGCACAATCCAGCCAGGTGGGCTGCTTGCTCCACGCAACGATGCTTCCAGCAGCCAGCGCCAGCACGAGAATAGCGAGCGCAATCCAGGGATAGTGCGGGATCGGCCATAAACGGGCAACGAGGAGAAGCAATACGCTTCCCCCCATCCCTCCCAAACCGTACAACGTCCAATGACGCATCAGCTGCCTGCGTCCCAGACGTTTGCGAATCGGCATCAGCAACGACTGCAATTCATCGGTCGACTTTTGGGCAAACATGGCTTATTGCTCCTTTTTCGCCGCCCTGAACAGACGCGGACGGACAGGTTGGATCAAGTAGATCGCCACCAGCAGAAAAATGATGGTGATAAGCCCGAGCAAGGCGCAGTAATACCAGTACGGATCGATCTTGTACAGCCAGGAGGAGCCGTAGCGGTTCCCGCGAGTCGCCGGACCTTCCTCAAAAATGTTCAGGATCGCAAACAGCGGATTGATGCTGTAGATCAGGTCGATCCAGTCCGTATTGCTGTTGTGTCCGATCACACCGGCGCGACGCTGGTAGCGGACAAACTGATTCAAAATTTCCACCAGCACCATGGTCCCGATCGAATAGCCGAAGACGACTGCGTAGCTGACAACAGTGGCTATTCCCGTCCGTTTGATCAATGTGGACAACAGCACGCCGACACTGCCGATGCCAAACATCGTGATGACGTATAAGCCGAATACCTTGACCACTTGCATCGGAGACACCCCGCCGTACAAAAAGACGATGGCGTACAACGGGATGGTGGCAAACACCAGAAACATCATGAAGCTCAGTGACGCCAGCCATTTTCCCAGAATCAGCCTGGTGGCGCTCACATTGGTGGTCAAAAGGATGCTGAGCGTCTGCCGTTCGCGCTCCCCGGAAATCGAGCCCGATGTAAGACCAGGCACGACAAACACGATCATCCCCAGCTGCAGGATCGACAGGATCATGAAGAGCTCCCTCGAATTGTCGGGATTGTAGTAAGTGCCTCCCTCTGTCTGCACATAAATGTAGAAAAGGGTGATCCCGCCCAAAACCATCAGGTAGAAGAACAGCATCCACGGTGAACGGACACTTCTCATCCGCATCTTCCATTCGTTGAACAAGACCGGGTTGTTCAAACGCTTCAGAACGTTCATGATCCCACCCCCTTCGTAATTTCCAAAAAGATTTCTTCGAGATCTCCCTGCTCTTCATTGAAAGCCGCAACTGGAAAGCCTGAGACCGCCAGATCGCGGAACAGCTCGACCTGTTGCTGGTCATCCCCCGTAAACCCGACGACAAGCCAATTGCCTTCGTGCGTAACCTGGGACACATTGGCCTTTTGCCGCAGATGGGACATCGCTTCCTCAAACCGATCCAGCAGACGGATGCGCAGGACCTTCGTTTCCTGCATCCGGGCATAGATTTCGTCTACCCGACCAAAGGCGACGAGATTGCCTTCTTCCACGATCCCGATCACATCGCACATCTCCGCCAGCTCTGGCAGGATGTGCGAGCTGATGATGATCGTTTTGCCCATGTTGCGCAGCTCTTTCAAAATTTCGCGCAGCTCGATCCGCGCCCTCGGGTCCAGGCCGGAAGCAGGTTCATCCAGAATCAGCACCTCCGGGTTGTGCACCAGGCAGCGGGCAAGTCCCAGTCGCTGCTTCATCCCGCGGGACAGGGAGTCTACGTAAGCATCACGCTTGTGGGAGAGATTGACGAGCTCCAGCAATTGCGGGATGATCTCTTTTCGCTCCGCCTGCGGAATATCGTAATTCGCCCCGTAAAAGTCCAGGTACTCTTCTGCTGTCAAATTATCGTAAACGCCGAAAAAGTCTGGCATGTAGCCGATCAGCTTGCGTACTTCCTTCGGCGACTTCGTGACCTCGTAGCCGCCGACGTACGCCTGCCCGCTTGTCGGCTCCAGCAGGGTCGCCAGAATGGACATCGTTGTAGACTTTCCCGCGCCGTTGGGGCCGACAAAGCCAAAAACGGTTCCTTTCTCAATCTCCAGCGTCAACCCTTTCAACGCTTCCATCTTGCCGTATCGCTTGCGCAGGTTCTTGATCTGAATCATGGGTTGACCACCTTCCCTTCCACGCTGACGAGCGGTCTGCCAATGTGGCGGTTGTCTTGGGAGTCGTGGGATACTCTGACCCGCAGAACCCCCTCGTCCGACACATAGCTTCCTGCTTTGTCCTGCCCCAGGACGCTGCCGGTGAATACCTTGTCATACGGATCGAAGCTGCCAGTCTTCCAGTTGTACACTTCCTTGGAGAAGAAGGCGTTGTCCTCCGACCAGATGAACAGATATAGTTTGTTGATCGCAAGCTTTGCTCCATTCGGGCGCAGATAGACATCAAAGGTAAGATCGCCTTTTTCCATGTAATAGCCGTTGGGCACCTCTTCCAGTCTGGCCGTGTTGCCCGATTTGACGATTTCAAATGAACCCGCCGGGAAAAAGACATCTCCGCCCGGGGAAGGCTTCATTTGCAAAGGAGCTGTGACTAATGTGATCCCTTCCGGCTTGGCAGAAGACCCCTCGACAGAGACCTCGGTGACTGCCTGATCAGCCCAGCCAATGATCTTCAGCGACGATGCCTGGCTGGGGTCGTATCGGTAATCATCGCGCTCCTCCAGCACCTGGATGATGTTGCCTTCACGCGTTTCGTACAGGGCGTTGCTATTGGTGTTGGCGGGAATAAGCCTACTCGCGATGCGGCGCATACCGCTTCTCCCTTGCATCAGCTGGGCAGAAGGCGAGAAACTCAAATCGACCTGGATTGTGCCGCCCGGCGCCAGTTCGCCAAAGTTCTGGACTTGGCTTCCTGCCATCACTCTGACGTCGCGCAGGGCAAATGCCGTCTCGTTGGTGACGGTCCCCTGCAGTTTTCCGTTGTTTAACGTCAGATTGGAGGTAAAACTGCCCGTATTCTCTATGTATTGCTGCGACACAGCATTTCGCATCGACCAAAACTCCACGTTGTGGAACCGCATCTCGGCGCGATCAGCATCCAGCCAAGCCCAGACATTGGCCTCCTCCTCAAAGCGCCTGCCGCTTGCATAGGGCTGTGCCAGACCCGCTCCGTGAATCGTCATGCGGTACTCCCCATTGAGCGGCACAAACATGGATGTGACCGCGCTTACCTTGGCCTTGCCATCGTTGTTCAACTCGACGATCCCCGCCTGATGGAGAAGAACCCCTGTCCCGCGCTGATAGGCTCCGAATGAAAAAATCCCCAAGCCGGTAATGACCGATAAGAGCGGGACGAGCACCCACATATAGCTTTGCTTTCTTTTGTACCGCAGGATAAAAAACAGCATAGGACCCGCAATCAACGCGTACAGCCCAAAGAACACGGCAAAACCGCTCACATCGGGCAATTTCAAGGATGGAATTTGTTCAGCCGCTCGCCTCAGAGACCACATGCCGTCCTGCAGCGTATCGTATTTTTCGGTGACAAGCGTGGAGCCAAATGCCTTTGGCAATACCTCTGCCCAAAACCGGCCGTTTCCTGCCCAACTGGCGATCGGCTCCTGCGCCAGATCATAGGCGACATAGAGTACCTTCCCTTGTCCGAAGGAACGGGAGACAAACAGCGGAATTCCTCCTTCTTCCGCGAGAACATTGCCTCCTCGTAGCGTTCCTGTGCTGACCGTGAACGGCGCTGTCAATTCCAGCACTCTGTCTTCCGCCTTCATGGCAGACAAGGATGTAAGCTGGGTCACCCCTGTCACTTCTACGGGCGACATGTCCTGCAGTGCTCCAGCCGTCTTTTTGTACTGGGGACCGCCTGCCAGTACCAGCATCCCGCCGAGGTCGGTCCAATCGCGTATCGCCTGAATTTGCTGACTGTTCAGTGTATCGAGAGCGTAGTTGTTCAGGATGAGCATGTCGACCATCTGCAGGTGAACGCCGGACGAGGGGACCAGCTCCTGCTTGAGCTGCACCACCTTGACATTTTTCGTCCAAATATCCCGAGGCATGACGCCGAGAAAGTTGGCTGTATCCGGATTATCCGCCATCACACCGACCATCAAGGTGTTTCCGCCATACCCTCTGCCGTAGACGCGTGTCTGGGCAACCATCTTCTCCCCCTGCATCAGCGACACGTAGGTATAGGATCTCATCATCTGGGCCGGAATCGTGATCGTGACTTGCTTGGTGCTTCCGCTCGCGACAGAAACGGGCTGAAAAAAGGCAACCCCTTCGCTTCGCTGGGAGGTGTCCCCCGAGTCTACGACCAAATCTCCTTCAATGTCTGGACCTGTGTTGGTAATCGTGACTTGTACCGGCACCAGTCCCGACTCTTTGTAATCTCCTTCAAAGCCTACCTTCGTCTCCAGCTTGACTGCGGTATTCGCCTGCTGCTCTGCCGATGAAATACCGGCAGGCAAAAGGGCGAAGATCAGCAAGCTGACGCTTAGTACAAAAAGCCAGTGCCTGGACTTTTTGATCTTCATTTTGACATACCCCCATAGACGGCCTTCTTGCTACCTTCATGTCCGTCTTTCTCATACAGATATAGACGTATTTGAAAGGAAAAAGCTACAAAAAAAGCCCGCCCTTTTCCAAAAAAAAAGGCAGGCGATCAAAAACAGCTTGATTTTCAATACCCGGGGGCTTGCAAGCGTTCGGGCTCCATCATATCAGCAACCGCCTGATGGACCTGAGGAGGATATTCCGCCAGGCGATGGCAGAGATAGAGAAACCACTCCTTCCCGTAAGTGAGATACAGCCGAACCGCTACCCCCTCTTCCCGCTTCTGCTTCGCCAGTTCGGGACGTACCCCGTAGAGGAGCTCCAACTCCGCATGCCGTTCTTGCAAGTATCCTCTTCGCTCCAGTTCATCGATCAAAAGCGAGTCGTGTGTCGCAAAAGAAACCTCGTGTCCTGCCTGTACACATTTCTCTGCCAGCATCAGATAGCGCTCGTTCAGTTCCATTGAACGTCCCAGGGCAACCTCCGGGGATTCCTTGAATGCGCCTTTTACCAGCCGAATTTTGCCCGGCAAACGCAACAGCCTGGTCACATCCTCCATCGTGCGGTGCTGTTGTACCTGCAGGGTGATCCCGACATTTTCCCGCTCGTTTGCGAGCTGCTCGTACACCTCGAGGATCGCGTCCGTCTTGGCAGCCTCCTCCATGCTGATCATGATCCCATGTCCTTGCCTCTTCGCCTCATCTGCCAATTCAGCTGCATAGGCAAAAGCCAGCTTGCGGTCGAGCAGCAATCCCACATGCGACAGGTCGAACGAAACGCCGATGGGGCGTTTGATCGTTCCGCACGCTTGGGTCAGCTGGAGCAGTTCGTCTTTGGCTTCACTGCAGGCTTCCGCATCTTGAGTGTTTTCCCCGATGTATTCGGCGGACAGGCGATATCCCAGACCCGTTAACTCATGAGCCCGTGCGAGCAGGTCTGTGCGCTTCTCTCCCGTTACGAATCGCTTCGCAGCGGAGAACAACAATTGGTAGATCGCGGGAGAATGCATCACCTCGTGCTTGATGGCTGGATTGCGCGCGACCGTGCGCAAGAATGTTGCTATATTTTGTTCCAAGTCTTGCATGGCATTTCCTCCCGTCATGGTGTTGGACTTCTTCGCATCACCATAACATGGTAAGCTAATCTCGATTAGAGCCAGTTAGGCACCTATTGCATAGAGCCACTTATACGGGAGGAACCTACATGCTGTACCTTGCGATTGACCGGGGGAAGTCACTTCCGCTGATCCGTCAGCTATATACCCAGTTGCGCTCCAAAATTCTGCAAGGGGAGCTGCTCGCCGGACAAAAGCTGCCTTCCACGCGCAAGCTGTCGGAAGAGTTGTGCATTTCCCGCAATGTCATCCTCGAAGCCTACGAGCAGCTGCTCGCGGAGGGCTATATCGAAGGTCGGCGAGGCTCGGGATACTACGTCGCGGCTGGCATGTACCTGGAACAGCAGGCGAGGCAGGAAGACTTGTCGATTTTCCCATCTGGCGAGGCCGAATCGCTTGGCAGCGACATCATTGATTTCCGCTCGGGTGTGCCTGCATTGGAGCACTTTCCGCGTACGGTATGGGGGAAAATCGTTCAGCGCGTCTGCCAGGAAGCGCCCCTCTCTGCCTTGGGCTACAACCGGCCCGAGGGACGCCTGGAGCTTCGCCAGATTTTGAGCCGCTATTTGTACCGTACGCGCGGAGTCTGCTGCGAGCCGGAACAGATCGTGATGACCTCCGGCGCTACACAGGCGCTTACCTTGATCGCCAAGGTTCTGTTGAAGCCAGGCAGCCGTGTGCTGATCGAAGACCCGATCACGCATGACATCCAGACCATCTTTCGCGCTGCTGGCGCTTCCCTGCATCCCGTCCCTGCAGATGCATCCGGTTTGCAGGTCGATCAGCTCCCCGATCCCGATGCGTGCCAACCAAGCTTTGTTTTTGCAACGCCCTCTCATCAATTTCCGTTGGGAGGAACCTTGCCGATTCAACGGCGCATTCAGTTGATCCAGTACGCCCGCGAAGCAGATTGCTATATTGTCGAGGACGATTACGACAGCGAGTTCCGTTACGACAGTCCGCCGATCAGTTCCTTGCAAGGTCTCGACGACCAACGCGTCATCTACGTCGGCTCGTTCAGCAAAATCCTCTCGCCGGGTTTGCGTTTGGGCTATCTCGTCCTGCCGCGGGAGCTGGTGCAGCGGTATCAGGAAGCGAAGTGGTTTTCTGACCTGCATACCCCTTCTCTCGACCAGCTCGCTCTGGGTCTTTTCATCGAGGAGGGGCATCTGGAGAAGTATGTGAATCGGGTCAAAAAGCTCTACAAAAAACGAAGAAAATGCCTGGTCGATGCACTTCACGAGGCTTTTGCAGATCGGGTGAGCATCTGGGGAGCGTCTGCCGGCCTGCACATCGTGGCTGCTTTTCCGGGGATTCGCTTCACACCTGCCCTGCTCGCCCAGATCAAAGATTGCGGTGTTCGCCTCTACCCCGTTGAAGAACATGCGATTGTACCGGGCAGACATGAAGAGAAAGTAATTCTAGGCTACGGCAACCTCTCTGAAGCCGAGATTCTCGCAGGTGTCGCGAAATTGAAGGATGTTCTTCAGCAAAACTAATGCAGCCAAGCGGCAGCCAAAGCCCGAACGCCCGGCTCGATCTTCTCCAGCGGAATACCGGCGAATCCGAGGAAGAATTCCTTGTGTGTCTCGGCAGGCGGCTGAATCCAGGTAAAGGAAGCCGGGGAAATGCGGACTTTCGCCTGGATCGCCAACTCTCTCATCTCCTGCTCGGTATATGGACTGTCGACGCGAAGCAGCAGGTGGAAGCCTGCGTCTTTGCCGTAGAGGACCGCCCTATCGCCAAAATGCTCGTGTACAGCCCGGATGCTTTCATCATGCTTCTTGCGATACAAGCTGCGCATTTTGCGCAAATGCTTCTCCAAAAGTCCCTTTTTCATAAAAGCCTCTAATGTGCGCTGGTGCAAACGCGACGCGGACTGCTCCAACAGCGTCTCGCTGACCAGCGCATAGTAGCGGTCTAACAAGCTCTCCGGCAGGACCATGTACCAGATGCACAGAGCAGGCGCAACGACCTGCGCGAAGCTCCCCATGTAGATGACGTTTGCCTTGGGAAGGAGCCCCTGCAAGGATGGGATCGGTCTGCCATGATAGCGGAATTCCCCGTCGTAATCGTCTTCGAGGATGTAGCCGTCCACTGTTTTTGCCCAGTCCAGCAGCTGCAATCGCTTGCTGATCGGCATGATCATGCCGCGCGGATATTGATGGGACGGGGAGACGACGGCCAGACGTGCTCCGCTTCGATGCAATTCCCCGATATCGATGCCGTCGTACTCAAGCGGGACGGGCTTGACTTCAAACCCGTGGTGAGTGAAGGTGCGCGCAAACAGCAAATACCCCGGATTCTCCACAGCGATCTGCGGGTACTCCGGCTTCAGGATCAGGCTGAGCAAGGACAACATCCCGAACTGATCAGACCCCACCACGACTTGATTGGGTGAACAGTCTACACCCCGATACTGATGCAGATACCTCGCGATTTGCTTGCGCAGTCCAGGCTCCCCCTGTGGATCGCCAAAAAACAGGTCATCCTGCTGCTCCAGCACGAGGGTCTGGTTGTACAGCCTGCGCCATTCGACGTAAGGAAACAAGGAAAAATCATTCCGGGACATATGAAAATCGTATTCGTATTGCCGAGAGTCGCGAAGCAGCGGACGCTCGATGACCGCAGCTGCGGCAGATTGACTCGCCAGTGGCTTTGCTTCCGGCTCCGGCAAATGCTCCACGTAATACCCGCTGCGGGGCCTGCTGGTGATAAAGCCCTCTGCCAGCAATTGCTGATAGGCCATCTCCACCGGGGTCGTGCTGAGACCCAGCAGATCCGCCAGTTTGCGGACAGACGGCAGACGGGTGTTTTCGGGAAGTTTGCCTTCCGCGATCTCTTTTTTCAGATACGCATACAATTGGGCGTACTGAGGTTCATTGCTGTTCGCTTCCCAGCCGGGAGTCAGCAGCATGATTCCTTCCCTCCAAACTGTCCTTTTCTTTTTTATAAAACTGCCCATTCACAAGTATACAGAAATTCGATAGCCTAGTGAAAACAAGATGAGAAGGAAGGAAACACCCATGTCACAACAGGAACAAGCTCTGACACCCGTGCGCTTTTTGGAAGGGGAGCGCGTCTACCTGCGCCCCGTCGGGATGGAAGATGTGGAAGTCTACTATCAGATGCTATTTAATTCGGATGCTCGCCGTTTGACCGGAACGCAGAAAGCATTTACACGGGAGGAAATCTCGGCGTATATCGAAAGCAAAAGAAATGACTCCTCCAGCGTGCTGCTGCTGATCGCCCTGCGCGAAAACGACCAGGTGATCGGCGATGTGCAGATCGGCGGGATCGATCGCAACAACCGCAACGCCTATATCCGCATCGCGATCGATTCCAGCAAGTTCCAAGGCAAGGGCTATGGCAGCGAGGCGATGCTTCTCATGCTGGATTACGGCTTTGGCATCCTCAACCTGCATCGGATCGAGCTGAATGTGTTTGCCTACAATGCCAGGGCCATACACACTTACGAAAAGCTGGGATTCCAGCGTGAGGGCGTCCAGCGTCAGGCTTTGTATTACAATCATGAGTACCACGATTCGATTCTCATGTCGATGTTGGCGGATGAGTACCGCGAGCGGTATGTAAAGTAAGAAGCGAATAATGATAAAAAAGCGACAAGGTTGGCTCGAAAGCCAGGCTTGTCGCTTTTGTCCTATTTTTTGATGCTTACGGATTCAAAATAGAGATGCTTCTTTTCATCCTCCTGAATATCGGGGTGCATCTCGAGAAACCATTCCTCCTGCAAAAACTCCTCCTTGAAGATATTCGGTCTCCAAAAAGAGAGGCCAAGGGCAGGAAACATGTACATGTATCCCACTTCCCAATCATCCCGGTCGTAGGGCGAGATCTCGTCGACTTTTGCCACCAGCTCTTCTGCCTTGGTGTTGAATACGTCCATTCCTCTGAAAGAACACGTAAAGAAGTCTTTCAAGCTGGACGGGATTTCGATGAAATGGACCCGCTCATCCTCGTCGTATTTCACCATGAATACATGTTCAAAATAGTTTTTTGAATAGCTGGGTTTCCTATACTTCGCCGTATATTCCTGGATGCACGCTTCTACCTCCTGCCTGCTCATGCCAAGCTCGATAGTTCCGATGCCTTTGCCTGGCTCAATGATCAGTGGGTCCATCGATCATTTCTCCTCTCCAATTGCTTCTGTTTTCCCTTTGTTCATCAGGACTAGTCAAAAAACAGGCTCCCCATCTCATCCTCTTCCTCGGCAATTCCGCTCAGCTTCCCCTCCAGGCGTGCAATCCGCTTTTCGTAAGCCTGCGCCTCTGCCCTCGTTTTTTGCCGCAACAGAGTGGCCCGCTGCTTCCATTGATCATACGCTTTTTTGGTGTAAAACAATGCCTTTTCCCAGTCCTTGAACTGATGCTCGCACAGCTTTGCCGCTTCGATGTAAACCTCTTCCGGGACGAAACGGGTTCCTTGCATGCAGGACTCCCAAACAAGCAGTGCCTGGGAAAAATCCTTTTGCTTTTTATAAAGCTGCCCCAATGCCAGCTTCGCCCGGACATTCCAGGAATGCTCGCTGTTGGCTACGATTGCATATGCCTTCATCGCCGCTTCCTGGTCGCCCAATGCGTCGTACCAGCGGGCAATGGCAAAGCGTTCCTCGTGGGATACCTGTTCCTGCTCGTGCCAAAGGATCAGCCGGGTAATATGGGTGTACAGCGTGATCAGCGACAGGACGTCCAGCTCGTTGTGGCGCAGAACACCTTCGATCACGGACGGGTCCTGGCTATGGAGAAAATCGAAGTAACGGATCGGGGCGAGAAAACCCGGCAGGTCGTCTTCGCGGGTGACCTGAAGCTTTTCCTGTTCGATCAAGGAGAGGCGGCAGGATTCCAGCTCGTCCTTCCACAAGCGTCTTGCCCCGTGCAAAAGGTCCAGGTGGCCAAAGGTCGGCAAGGCAGACACCTGGTCGCGTATCAAGGTATGCCGCGTCTTTACCTGCGGCCAGTCGAAAGATTTTCCGTTAAAGGTGACGAGGTGCGAGGACTTTTGTGCCTGCTCTAAAAACGAGTGGTACAGGGTCACTTCCGCGTGCGGTCCAGGCAGAAAATGCTGGCGCATGACTACCTCGTCACCTTCGAGACGGCTGTAGCCGAGCAAGAATACCGTATTGCCCGCACCGCCGGAAAGACCCGTCGTCTCCGTATCGAAAAAGAGCAGGTCTTCCGCTTTACGGCCAGCCGAAGACAGCGGATGCTGCCTGCCCGATGCTTCCCAGGCGGCAATCGCCTCGTGCAGCTGGGCAAAGGTATAGGAGCCGTGCTGGTGGGTTACGGGATAGCGCACCTCGCGCAGCATGACGTGCTCCCCGTCCCAGACGTAGGGCTTCGCCTGCAATTCCTGCCACTGCCGGGCGAACGGGATGTCGGCGGCAGATGGCTCCTGTTCGCTTTCCCGCGGCACCTCCTGCTTCTGCTGATCACTTTCCTTGACGAGATGCCCCTTCATCCGCTGCAGCTTGGATTTAAGAGACATAGGTGCTTCCCCCTTGGGCGACGCGCAGCAGGGTCATGGCCAATTCCTTGCTGCCGTCATCCGCGGCCCCGACACAAGACGGACAGCCGGATTCACACGGACAAGACGTAATCAATTGCTCTGCCTGCAGCAGAATCGTCTCCATTTCCTTGTACACCTGCTCGCTCAGCCCAATGCCGCCGGGATAACGGTCGTAGAGGAAAATCGTCGGCTGCTGGGAGTGAACAGCTTTTCGCTGCGGGATAACATGCAAATCCATCGGGTCGCACATGACGAACAACGGCGCCACGTGCTGCAGGACATGCGCCAGCCCGACCAGGCCGCGCTCCACATCCTCCGTTCCGATGGTTTCCAGCAGGCTGTTGGAAAAGCTGATCCAGGCTGCATTGGTATGCAGTTCTTCCTCGGGCAGATGGATGGGGCCGGAGCCTATATTTTCATGCGTCTCGAACTTGATCTTTTTAAATATGGTCGCCATCGCGTGCACGGAAACCTCTCCGTAGGCAAAGGCCGTCTCAGCGTGACTCCGCGTCTGGTCTTCCTCCAGCACCTTGAGCTGGACGGCGAGATTGGCATCGGTGTAGTAATCGACCTGCACCTCGCGCACATACGCCTTCTTTTCCTCGTAATCCAGCTTCTCGACCTGGTACTGTGTCCCCTGGTGCAGATAGATGGCCTCGTCGTGCAAGAGGGTCATGGAGCTGAAACGGTCCATTTCCCCGATAACCCGCTCGTTGCCGCGCTCGCTGATGTCGATGATGACCACGTTTTCCTGGGAGGCGGAGCGCAGGCTGATGTTGTGCGCAGGGAACGAATCATTCATCCAGAACCATTTTCCGCGGGAAAAATGCAAAACCTGCTCCTCCGTGAGGAATTCCAGAATCTCCATGATCTCTGCGCTGCCGAAGCGATCTCCTTCCTTGAAGGGAAGCTCGTAGGCAGCGCATTTGAGATGGTCGACGAGGATGATCAGGTTGTCCGGGTTGATCCGCGCCGTCTCCGGGCTGCGGTCGAAGAAATACTCCGGATGGCCGATCACATATTGGTCGAGCGGTGTGGAGCTGCCGACCATGACGACGACAGACTCGCCTTGCCGTCTTCCCGCTCTCC
Organism: Brevibacillus panacihumi; assembly: GCF_003710985.1. Classification (GTDB taxonomy): domain Bacteria; phylum Bacillota; class Bacilli; order Brevibacillales; family Brevibacillaceae; genus Brevibacillus; species Brevibacillus panacihumi. The sequence continues at coordinate 19,619 of NZ_RHHT01000077.1, read as the reverse complement.
CCGCTTGCTGCCAGGTGCTGGCGACAGAGCCTGGATACCCCGTGATGACGCACACCTGCAGCTGCCCGATGTCGACGCCCAGCTCCAGCGCATTGGTGCTGACCACGCCCATGATCTCGCCGCTGCGCAGACCGCGCTCGATCTCCCGCCGCTGGCTCGGCAAATAGCCGCCGCGATAGCCCTGGATCTTCTTGGGGCCGAGCTTGCGCTTGATGAGTTCTTGCAGATATGTAAGCAAAATCTCCACCCGGACGCGGCTTCGCGCAAACAGGATGGTCTGGATGCCGTTCGCAAGGAACTGCTCCGTAATGTCACGCGCCTCCAGCGTTGCGCTGCGTCGGATGTTGAGCTGCCGGTTCACCACCGGGGGATTGTAGAACAGGAAGTGCTTGGTCCCGGCTGGCGCGCCGTTGTTGTCCACGAGCTCCACATGCTCCTCCGTCAACTGTTCCGCCAGCTCGCGCGGATTGGCGATCGTCGCAGAGGTGCAGATAAACTGCGGCTGACTGCCGTAAAAGGCGCAGATCCGCTTCAGCCTGCGGATGACATTGGCGACGTGGCTGCCAAAGACTCCGCGATAGGTATGCAATTCGTCGATGACGACATATTTCAAATGCTCAAAGAAGGACACCCACTTGGTGTGATGCGGCAAGATCGCGGAATGCAGCATATCCGGGTTGGTGATGACGATATTGCCTGCTTTTCGCACCGTTTGCCTAATTTGGGCCGGTGTGTCTCCATCGTAGGTCTCAGATTTGATCGACAGACCCATTTCATTGATTAGCTCGTGCAGCTCGCTTTTCTGGTCCTGAGCCAATGCTTTGGTGGGAAAGAGATAGAGGGCACGCGCCTGGGTATCCTCAGACAAGGTCTGCAGGACAGGCAGATGGTAGCACATGCTTTTTCCCGAAGCCGTCGGCGTGACTGCTACGATGCTTTTGCCCGCCATGACATGGCGAAACGAGGTCTCCTGATGCGTATACAACGCCGGGATTCCCCTTCTTATGAGTGCATCTTGTATGCGTTGGTCCAGTCCCGCCGGAAACGGCACGCTTTTGGCCTCCCGACTGGGAATGGTTCTCCAGTGAACAATATTTCGGGCGAAACGCTCCTCTGTTTTGAGATAATCCAGGATTTCGCCGATCTGTTTTTTTCTGATCATTTCCATCACCCGCTTTCTGTTATTGTACGAATGGATGTTCGGGATGTAAATGGAGAAAAATGCTTGAGCGCGAAAAGCTCCCGCATTGGTCCCTGGTGAGGGCGTTGGGGAGCTGAGTATGACATTTTTACGCTTGAAGATTGCTGCCTATTTGCTTGAAAATTTTTCGAAATATCGATCCAAGTAATAGGTAACACCCTCCAAAAATTCCAGAAAGGTATCGTGATCTGTATAAGTAAACCTCATACCATCACGATAAAACTGCGGATTATTCCGATTCCTGTGAACGAATTCATTCAATGTGAGTTCATCATCTCCTTCGTTCATTATAATCTTAACCCCGGTTGTCCCAGCAAAATGTTCAAACGTAACGGAACCCCTCTCTCTTTTGTAGATCAGTTTTCCGCCAAACATTATCGGGTTATCTTCATATTCAATTCGAAATCCTTTCTCTTCAAGATACGGGGTTATGATTTTCTGATAGACCGCATTCACATCGAATTGTTCGATCTGGTTGTCATGCAGCCATTTGTGGCCAAGATCGACAAACACATCCCGGATTTCTACCAGCACCGCTCTCAATTGATCCTCGTCTTCATAAGGCATATCACTTCTGTACTGTCTGCGTACCACCCAAAACATGTCGATATATCTCACAGTAGGTGAGTACAAGCTGGCTGAAATTTTGCCATTATCGGAAGCATCCAAGTAAATTCCGTACGTATAGCCGTGTTCATCTTTTCTCGTAAACGCAAACCGTTTCCGGTCGGACATGCTTTCATCAAGAAAATAACCAACTTGATTAAATGAATCTTGTAGTATTTCAAAAATGATCTTCTTTACCGGGATGATCTTCTTGCTCCCAGGAAAAAATCGAGCCTCTAAATCATTCAATCTATCATCACTGTCAGTCGACAGGTATGCATAAGAAATCCACTCTATTTTCTCGATGGCAAAGGCTTTCTTAAACAGCTCGACACCACCAAAGATTTCGTCCAAATGATCGTAAAAATGTTTGACCCACCGTCTGAAGATCATGTAAGCCTCTGGGTTTACACACGCTTTGTACAGAGCAGCTTCGCCATGGTTGTGTATATGGATCGATGATTCCTCGTAATTTACGAAGCATTCGCTTTCCAACCGGCCGCGATGAAAGAGCGAATACCCCCAGCCATGATCCACACAATCAAAAAAATAAAGTGCTGATGTATCGAGAGCAAGTGACATATTCTGTGCGGTTTGTTCAGCAATCTCCATGTCGTTTTCCACAATGACAGCCTGCCAGTCCGGATTTGCTGGAAACAAGTAGCTGCTTGATTGGCTTTTTTCAAGAAAATGGGCGATAGGTTCCTGGTTTCCTTTAACTAACGTGGCGAATGTAAATTGGCTCATGCCGGAAAGCTCCTTTCACGCGCATCTTGAACGAAGCGCCTGTTCTCATGAGTGAATCTATACGCCTAACCTGACAAAAAAACCTTCCCTATGTTCCTTCCTGATGATTCCGCGACTTGTACAGCCTCCCCCACCTGGTTCAGGTCAAAATAGGCTGACGGGGTCCGAAATGCCAGCCGTTGCTCCCGGACGAGCTCCATCAAGACATGGAACGTATCCTGCCACTTTTGTACGGAAGCCTGCTCATTCCAATGCCGCAGATGAAACAGCTTCACATGCACCCCCGTATTTCGGGTCACTTCCGCCCAATTGACAGGCTGTCCGGACAAAAGTCCAATCGTTACGAGGCTTCCGCCAGGCTGCACCATAGACGCCAGTTCGGAGCCATCCTGTCCCCCGATAGAATCGATGGCTGCTTTGGCTCCCTTGCCGTGGGTCATGTCCTTCACGATGGAGTGGACAGGCATCTCGACCGTGTTGATCACATGTGCTGCGCCAAGCTGGAGGAGTTCTTCCGTATAGTGATTGTTCCGGGTCAGCGCAACGAGCTTGAAGCCGAGAATTCGCGCCAACTGGGCAAAGATGCGTCCAATGGCCGACCCGCCTGCATTGACGAGCAGAACATCATCCGGCTGCAAAGCCAGCACCTCTGTACTAAGGATCCAGGCTGTCAGCGGATTGATGTAGAGTTGGGCGGCGATATAGTCCCCAAGGAAATCGGGCACCGGAACAGCCAACTCTGCAGATGTCTTTACAAGCTCCTGCCAGGTTCCCTCCCCGCGCAAAGGCAGGACGCGTCGGCCGATCCATTGTGTCGAAACGGACGGTCCGACCTCCACGACCACTCCTACTCCCTCATAGCCAGGAATCGATGGCAGGGGAATCCGATGCGCATAGGCCCCCCGAATCGGCAGCAGGTCAGAGGGGTTGATCGGACGGTGAATCATTTGGACAAGAAGCTCCCCGCTCTTTGGTGGCTCTATTCGTTTTCTTATGACTTGCAGAACCTTCTGCGGATCTCCGAATTCTTGGAACTGTATGCTGATGGACTCCAACATAGTCAACTCCTTTGCTGTTTTTTAGCACATTTGGAAACATTTATTCTAGATAAACGAGAGTACCTTTTGTATAATTGATCTCTGTAAAAAACGGCCCCGACTTTTCTGAAAGGGGAAAGTCAAAAATCCATCAAGAAACGAGGTACAATATTGAACATTCAACAACTGAAAATGGATTGGTTCTCCAACGTGCGAGGTGATGTGCTGTCCGGGATGACAGTAGCGCTTGCTTTGATTCCCGAGGCGATCGCTTTTTCCATCATTGCCGGTGTTGATCCGATGGTCGGGCTGTACGCTTCTTTTTGCATTGCGGTGGTGATCGCTTTTGCAGGGGGACGTCCCGGCATGATCTCGGCTGCTACGGGAGCCATGGCTCTGGTCATGGTGACATTGGTCAAGGATCACGGGCTGGAGTATCTGCTGGCAGCGACCGTGCTGACGGGAATTCTGCAATTCCTGATGGGCGTATGCAAGATCGGGAAGCTGATTACCTTCGTGCCGCACCCCGTCATGCTCGGATTCGTCAACGCCTTGGCGATCCTCATCTTTATGGCGCAATTGCCCCATTTTGCAGGAGCATCTTGGATGATGTATGCCATGGTAATCGGCACCCTGGCGCTCATCTATATCCTGCCGCGTTTTACCAAGGCGCTTCCAGCCGCACTCGTCGCCATCATCGTCATGACGGTTATTTCGATTTTGGGCGGTCTTGATCTACGAACGGTTGGCGACATGGGACAGATTACGCGCTCCCTGCCGCTGTTCCATCTGCCGCAGATTCCGGTCAATCTGGAGACGCTTATGATCATTTTACCTTATTCCTTTACGCTTGCCCTCGTCGGCATTCTGGAATCTTTGCTGACAGCCTCCCTGATCGATGAAATGACGGATACGCGAAGCAATAAAAACCGGGAAGTAAAGGGGCAAGGGCTAGCCAATATCGTCACGGGTTTTTTCGGAGGAATGGCGGGCTGCGCTATGATCGGCCAGTCGGTGATCAATGTAAAGTCTGGCGGACGCGGACGCTTGTCCACCTTCGTGGCGGGAAGCTTTCTGCTGTTTCTGATCATGGTTCTGGGTGATGTCGTCCAGCAGATCCCGATGGCAGCACTGGTCGGCGTGATGATCATGGTTTCGGTCGGAACCTTCAACTGGCAGTCTCTGAGAGACTTGCGCAAGGTTCCTTTCAGCGATTCCCTCGTCATGGTAACCACCGTCGCGATTGTCGTCGCCACACATGATTTGGCCAAAGGCGTCATTGCGGGTGTCATCATGAGCGCCTTGATCTTTGGTTGGAAAATGGCACGTCTAAAAGCCGTAACCTCCTTCACCACTGACGGGGTAAAAGTATATGCGATCTCAGGGCAGCTGTTTTTTGGGACCATGACGCATTTTGTCAATGAATTCGACTACCAGGCAGACCCCGAGGAGATTGTCATCGACTTCAGCCACTCTCATGTCTGGGACCACTCCGCCGTAACCGGCATCGCCAAAGTGGTTCATAAATACCAGCAACTGGGTAAAAAGGTACGCGTCGAAGGATTGAATGAAGAAAGCAAGTGGCTCGTGGACCGGATCGGGATTAGCGCACCGTCCGGGCATTAAAATAGGAAGAAAAAAGCATTCAGATGGCACAGTTTTGTGCTCTGAATGCTTTTTTTATGACGGGTCCCTCAATCACTCCGTGCGATCTGGTCGCCGCAACCCCTCGAGCAACAACGAAATGACAATCATGCTTTCTTCGTAGGCCTGCTCATCTTCCGCTGCCTGGGCAATCCAGAGAGCGGCTTCATTCATGGCTCCCGAGAGCATATGTGTCAATGCATCGACAGCGACTTGTCTCAACTCACCCTGCTGCTGCATGAATTGAATTTGTGCCCGCAAGAGCCGCATGGAGTTTTGCTCGTCCATTCTGCGCCACTCTTCCCACCCGAGCACTGCCGGGCCATCCAAAAGCATGATTCGCTTGTTCCTGGGCTCGACCGCTGCGGTGATAAAGGCACGACACCCCAAGATGAGCTGCTCCCAGACATCCGCGCTCGTGGCCGCCTGTGTTTCCACCCGTTCCGCGACCTCTTTTTGGACGGTATCCAGCACAGCCTGGAAGAGGCCTTTTTTATTCCCAAAATGGTGGTAAAGGGCGCCGCGCGTAAGCCCTGCCTCCTGGACAATCTCCTCCAATGCAGCATCGGCATACCCGCGTTCGGTAAAATGGGTTCTCGCTACCTCGATCAATGTTTGAATCGTTATCGCGGTTTCTTCCTTATTTCTTCTCATGCATCCCCTGTTCTCCTTTTATCCAAGCTTCCCTGCAAGCTCCCATGCCGCTTCGTCCCCGGTCTTCATCAGTGAGCGCAAAGCGCGGCGAATGATCCACGGCAGATGCTCGCCTCCGTATTCCACTTTTTGCAGCATCCACTCAAACGTAACCTCCTTGTAGTCTTTCGTCAAATCATTCAAATGATTGGCGACGGACTTTCTGACATAAAAGGAAGGATCGTCAAGCAAGGGTTCGAGCAAAGCCAGATTTTGCTTGGGATCGCCTTTGATCACCTCCATTCGCTTTGCCCAGGGAAGGCGTGGCCTGGTTCCCTCGCTGACCAGACGGCGAACATGAGGATTGGCGTCTCGGACCCAGATATGCAATTGCTTCAAGCAATCGTTGACATGAAGGGCCAGATATGGGCGGATCGCATATTCTGCCGTGTGCCGCTTCGTGATCTCATACAGGGCATGCATGGAAAGTTCAAAATGGTCAAGCCCGTACTTTTCCACGTAATAAGCGACAGGCATCAGAAAATAGCCGTTCGTAAACATCCCTTCCTCTGTCTCATTTTCCGGGCCGAGAATCTGGAGCAAGATCCGGACTGCCTCTGTGTAATCCGGGGGCAATGCCTCGCGCAAGGCTTCCGCGATCACCGCTACCCTTCCTTTCAGTTCGAGCGGCCCCACTTGGCCTGCTACTGCTTCTATGAAGGCTTTCTCGGGAAAAGCCGGATCATGAGAGCGGATCAGGACGGAGAGCCGCTGCGCCAACTCCGCTCCGAAATACTCCTTAAGAGCCACTGTCACGCCCTTCCTCCTCCTATTCAGACCAGATTTTCTCCAGGTATTGCGCGCTCTGCGCTTTCGAAGGCGGGATGACCGTGATGATGTCAAGCAAGACCCCATTTGGATCACGGGTGATAAAATGCCGCTGACCGAATTCCTCATCTCGAATATCCAGCTCCAACGGCAGTTTCCGTTCGATAATCAGGCGTTGATACTGAGCATTTACATCCTTTACCTCGAAGTTCAGAATCAATCCCTGTACGTTTTTGCGATAAGCGGCGGGAATCGTCGGGTGGGAAGCGTTCAGGATCGCCAGTTCAAAGGGAATTTGCCCTGCATCGGCTGGAACGCGCAGACTGACGTACCAATCGGCTTCGTACACTTTTTCGAATCCAAAGTGCTCGCAATAGAATGCTGCGCTGCCGGTGACGTCCTCAGTTAATACGACGGGATAAAAGCTGGTTGTGAGCATCGTGGGCCTCCTAGTGGATATGTTTGGGATTAATTTAACATACATACTGTATGTATGTAAATAGCGATTAAAAAATCTCTCCTGTCCGACACTGGAGAGATTTTTGCACTCTGCTGTCTGTTATGCCCGATACGCCTCCTGCAATATCCGCATATAATCCTCTACTGTCACCGCACGTACATTGCTTGGCGTGGAGCCGTTTCTGACTGAAAGCTCGACGATCCGGGAGAAATCCTCCTCGCGTACGCCAGGCAAGTCCCGCAGCTTCGGAATGTTGAGCTGCGCTGTCCACGTCTCGATCCCGGCAATCAGCTTCTCGCAGGCCAGCTCGTCCGAATCTGCGTCGCTGGCAAAGCTCATGTAACGGGCAAGCCGCGCATGCAGCGATGTGTCCTCCTGTGCGTTGAAGCGCAAAACATGAGGCAAAAATACCGCATTCGCCACGCCGTGCGGGGTATCGTACAAGCCCCCGAGCGCTTCCGCAAGACAGTGAACAGCCGCCACATCGGCAGAACCGAAGCACAGGCCTGCCAAAAGACTGCCCTCCAGCATCTCGTAACGGGCTTGTTCATCGCGGCCGTCCTGATAGGCCCTGGGCAAAGCCGTCACAATCTTGCGCATCGCCTGCGCTCCGAAGGCTTGCGAAATAGGATGGGTCAATTTGCAGGTGTAGCCCTCAATCGCGTGGACAAGTGCATCCACCCCGGTCGCAGCCGTAACTGCTGGCGGAACGCTGTAAGTGAGAGCCGGGTCCAGCACAGCCAGCGTGGGACGAAGCGCAGCATGCTTCAAGGTCATTTTGCGATGGGTCGCCGCTTCCGTGATCACGGCGGAGCGCGTTACCTCCGAGCCTGTCCCCGCCGTCGTCGGAACACAGACAATCGGCGCAATGTTGTGGTATGGAAGATGTCCGTCCGCATATTCAGCAGGGGTGCCGCCGTTTTTGCCGATCAGGGCAATCGCCTTGCCCGTATCCATCGCGCTTCCTCCGCCGATCGCCACGACCAGTTCGGCTGAAGTCTCGCGGAAAAGCGCCGCTCCTGCCAAACATTCGGTATCGCGAGGATTCTGGCTCAAGGCGTCAAAAAGCGTGACCGAAAAGCCGCCTGCCTCCAGAGCAGATTGGATCGGAGCAACCAATCCCGCACGAATCACACCGGGGTCACTCACTAAAAGAATAGACGAGCCCAGCCCCAGTGATTGCAGGATGGCAGGCAGCTCCAAGGATTTTCCCGTTCCCATCTCGATGCGTGTCGGACAAAAATAGCTGTATGCTTGCATGCAATTCCCCTCCCGCTCTTTTTTCTCATCATACTAGGGATTGGGGGATTGTACCAGTCAGTTTGACCGGTGTTTCTTTGCTCTGCGCCGTTCCAATACAAGATGCATACCCAGCAGGCACAGCACCAGCCAAGCTCCGCCAGCAGCATAGCCTGCCAAGACATCGCTGGGGTAATGGACACCGAGGTAAATACGGCTTGCTCCCACGCAGGCAATCAGGATAACGGCCGCAAGCACGATTCCGAGCTTGGCAAGCCTTGAGACAACGAAGAGGTACAAAAAAACGGCCACCATCCCGTAGAACAGAAAGGACGCCATGGAATGACCACTGGGAAAACTGTAGCCCCCTTCTTCGATCAGGCGATGCAGATCGGGCCTCTCTCGCCGGAACAGCTCCTTGAGAAGAAGATTGAACAGCATGCCGCCGCCCAGTGCCACTGTCAAAAACAGTGCCTCCCAACACTTTTTCTGCCAGAACATCGTCAAAGCGGTACAGATTAGCAGCACCACAAGTGCTTGCACCGAGCCCAGAAAGGTGAAAACCAGCATGAGTGAAGTCAGCCATGACGGGGCAACGGCTTGCACCCTCTGGATGACAGCTGAATCAAAAGCACGGATCGTCTGCGTCTCGATGCTTGCGCCCAGGATGGCAAACGTCCCCGCAAAAAAGAGAAACAGCAGGACTCCAATCCACACTTTCCTTTTCCCCAGATTTCTCCCTTTCTCGCGTTCCATGGACTAGACGCCATTCCCTTCCTCTGGTCTTTTGTCTAGTCTGTCCGTTCTTCCAATCGACTACTTTGCAGCCTCATCGATAAATTTCATGAACCGTATCCAGAAAACGCTTCAGAGCCGCTGAATGATAATATTTTTTGCTCGTAATCACTCCTACCTGCCACTTGAATGACGGGTTGGTAATCGGGATGGAGGCGATTTCGATATTCTTCAGCTTGTTCGCAAACACGCGCGGCAAAATAGCGATCCCCATCTGCACGGAAACCAGCTCCAGAACCAAATCCCACTGCGTGCTTTCCAGCAAAACATGCGGCGTGAAGCCCGATCGCTCACAAGCGTTCATCACGATTTTATGGAGCGCAAAGGTTTTGGCGAACACGATAAATTGCTCGTCCTTCACTTCATGCAGCTCGATCTGCTCCCGAGCCGCCAAAGGATGATTCGCCGACACGCAAAGCACGAAGGAATCCTCATAGATCTGCTCCGTATACAGGAGGGGGTTGTCCACTGGAAAGACGACAAACCCGACATCCAGCTCCCCTTTTTCCACGAGCTTCTCGGTTACAATGCCGCCCCTTTCTTCGATCTTCAGCGCCACTTTGGGATAACGCTCCGTGTACGCCTTCCCGATCGGAGGAAAAATGAACGTCCCGATGATTTGCGGCAACCCGATTTTCAATTGACCGGCTGCAGCATCCGACAGGTCTTCAATGCCGGTCTCCATGCGCTTCATCAAAGCCAGGACCTGTTTGCTGTGCTCGTACACGATCTCGCCGGCATCTGTCAGCGCAACATCCCGCATCCTGCGATCAAACAAGATCACTTGCAGCTCTTCCTCCAGCCGCTGAATGGATTTGCTGATCGAAGGCTGGGCAATGAACAATTTTTCCCCCGCTCTCGTAAAATTCCGTTCCTCCACAACCGTGACGAAAATCTTCAAATCACGTATTTTGCAGTCCAGCAGCTTCAATGTGCGGCTCCTTTCTCTCCATCATTCCAATACGGAATAGTTTGTATCTCATATATATATTTCTCATTATAGAGAAAACGTTTTAGTATTTACACTATAGACAATTTTCCGATTATAAAAGGATGGTGACTCCATGAGAAAGCTTCACGCCGCTTATATTGGTGCCTTTTTCTTCTTCTATGCCTTAACCTTTTTGCCGAATTTCAATGTGTTCAACGAAGCTGCTTTTATCGGATTCTTTCCACAGCCCCTCGTCTGGGTACTCGTCTTGAATGCCATCAATACGGTCATCATCTTCCTCGTGTACAAGAGGTTCTTCAAGCCCTTCGCCGAGCGGACGGAGCAGGAATTTGCCGCCTGGGAGAAAGGAGAGGAAAACAAATGAGCCAAGCTGCTGTCACGATATTCGTACTCGTTCTCTTCCTATCGATCCTGCTGTGGATCAGCAATCGCGCCTCAAAAGAAAACGTCGCGACGCCGAATGACTTCTTCCTCGCAGGACGCGGATTGGGGACGATTGTCATGACGATGACAACCGGAGCCAGCTACTTCAGTACGTGGACCCTTCTGGGGGCGATCGGCTCCCACTACCGCGATGGCGTCTGGTTCGTCGCCTTTGCCGCCTGGGCGGTGGTGCATGCGATGTTCATTTGGCTGTTCGGTACGCGCATCTGGTACTTGGGCCGCAAGCATAACTTCATCACGCCTGGCGACATGGTCGAAAAGTATTTCAACAGTCCGTTTTTGCGCATTCTCTTTGCTGTCGTAGGCATCGTCGGACTCGTTCCCTATATGCTGATCCAGATCACCGGCGGCGCTTTTGCCTTGAACAGCTTGACGAACAATGAGATCCCCTATTGGGTCGGCGTCTTGATCATGGGGGCGTTCGTCGGGATCATCGTGACGCTTAGCGGCGGACGAGGAGCTGCCTGGGCGGACACCTTCATGGGCTTCTTCTTTGGCTCCGTCCTGCTGTTGATCACCTTGATCTTTATCAGCCGCGCAGGCGGTTTCGACGCCTTCAAAGGACTTCAGGAAACCGCTCCGCAAATTCTCGTGAACAAAGGGAATTTCTGGGGGATATTTGAAACGGCACTCGGTCTCGGATTTGGTTTCTGGATCATGCCTCACATGTGGCAGAAATTTTATTCAGCCAAATCTCCTCTCATCCTGGCGAAGACGTCCATCATTACGCCGTTCTGGAATTCATGGCTGATGGCCTTGGGTGCCTTGTTCATCGGCATGCTCGCTCACAAGCCGGGTCTCGTCCCGGGCTTAAGCGCCGAAACCAGCGACCGCATCATCCCTCTGTTCTTCTCCACCTATGCACCGATCTTCGGGTCGATCGTAGTAGCGGCTGTCATCGCGGCCGGGATCTCGACGATCAACAGTGCCTTGTTGTCGTCCGCCAGCTTGCTGGTCAATGACTTGTTCGTCCGCTTCGTGAAAAAAGACGCGTCGCTGGAGAAGACAACCTCGATTGCCAAAGCGACGGTCCTGCTCATGACAGTGCTCGTCGTCATCATTTCGTTCATCCCTGCTGCCCAGGGTTTCCTGGTTCCAGTCGCTGCGCTAGGCTACGGCATCGTCCTGCAGCTCGTTCCGGCCGCACTCGGACCGCTCTTCTGGCAGGGCGGCACCAAGGCCGGAGCCATAGCCTCCATCTTCGTCGGACTGGCCGGACTGACGTTCGTCTACCTGGCAGGCTCTCCGCTGCCAATCGGTCCTGCAACGACCGGATTCTTGCTGGGACTGGCCGCTTTCTTTCTCGTCAGCCTTGCAACCCGGGATCAGGATACGAAAAACAAAGAGGAGTTCCATACCGATCTGAACCGCGTCTTCTACCCGGAAGAAGCGGCCTATAACAATACAAAGGAAGTGGCATCATGAAAAATAACAAATCATTTACAGTCGCTGTGATCCAGGCAGGCTCGATTCTTATGGACAAGGAAGCCACCGTCGCCAAAGCTATTCAACTGATCAGAGAAGCTGCGAAAAAACAGGCAAAAATCATGCTGTTCCCGGAAGCATTCATTTCCGCATACCCGCGCGGCATGTCGTTTGGCGCCAAAGTAGGAAGCCGCTCGCTGGAAGGACGAAAAGATTTTGCCCGCTATTCGGACAGCGCGATCACAATCCCGGGCCCCGAGACTGAAGCGATCGGAAAAGCGGTCAAGGAAGCCGGTGCCTATGTCGTAATTGGCGTTATTGAAAAGGATTCGGCCTACAGCGGAGGGACGCTCTACTGCACGGCTCTGTTCTTCGGTCCGGACGGCCAGATTCTCGGCAAGCACCGCAAGCTGAAGCCGACCGGGTCTGAACGGCTCATCTGGGGCGAGGGCGACGGCAGCACGCTCCCCGTATTTGATACGCCGTACGGCAGAATAGGCGCCTTGATCTGCTGGGAGAACTACATGCCGCTGGCCCGTGCAGCCATGTATGCAAAAGGCGTCCAGATCTATCTGGCACCCACGGCGGACGCGCGCGACACCTGGTTCGCCTCGATGCGCCATATCGCCCTGGAAGGACGTTGCTTCGTCCTCTCCTGCAATCAATATTCGACGAAGGACATGTACCCGGAGGATATTTTGGAGCGTGCCGAGCTTCAGGAGATGGACCATGAATTGACGCGTGGCGGAAGCTGCATCGTCGATCCGTTAGGCGAATTCATCGTGGCCCCCGTCATGGGGAAAGAGGAGATCCTCTACGCGGAGCTCAACCTGGACCGCATCACCGAAAGCCAATTCGATTTTGATGTCGTCGGCCACTATGCCAGACCTGATGTCTTTCAACTTCACGTAAACGAAGAAAAGCAAGAGCATACGAAATTCTGATAGTTATGAAACAAAAGGGGGAACCAGGTGTCTAAACCGGATTCCCCCTTCCTCTTCTCCACACATACACGCCCAAGCCAATCAAAACCGCTATCACCAATAACCAGAAGCCATAATGCCGCGCATATACCGCTACCCGATACCAATCCTTGCCCAGCGCAAATCCCAATTGCAAAAACGTCATACTCCATAAGAAAGCTCCCGAATAAGCGAAGAGGATGAATCGACGCAGATCCATTACCGCCATTCCTGCCAGATACGCAGTCAAATGTCGAACACCAGGCAAAAAAAAGCCGATTACGAGCAAAAACGGACCGTAGCGGGTGAACAGCTTCTGTGTAGAGGCGATCTTTTGCTCCGTAATATGCAGATAGGGGCCGAAACGCAAAAGCAACGGGAGTCCCCATTTTCGTCCAATCATGTAGCTGATCGTAATGCCCGTGATTGCCCCCAGGAATGCACTTAGAAACGCCAAAGGCATCAGGAGTGTTCCGCGAGCGACTGCAAACCCGGCGTATGTCATAAGTACTTCATCGGGGATGGGCAGCCCTATGATGCCCAACGCGAGCGAGCCAAAAATGCCCAGGTACCCGTACTTCATCACCAATACATCGAGAACCTGTTCCACGTCTCTCCTCCTGTCACCGCTTCTCTCCTTTATCCTATTCGATGCACGTCCCTTTCCATGCAGGCATTTTATTCCCATTTTCTCCTCTCTAATCAAAACAGTCTGTTCCCCGGCGGTTGCCTCAGGAAACAGACTGCTGTTACATGGCCTTATGCAGTTGGCTTTTCGTTGTTGTTCGGCTCTTGATTGTCGCTGTTCGCGTCGGGCAGGGAATCAGCTTGCTGGCTGTCCGCTGGTGCCTTCTTGCGGAACAGCTTGGTGCCAAATTTGAAAAGTGCCCCAATGATCACAACGATCAAAATCCAGCCCTTTTTCAGGAAAGCGAGAAGGATCGCCAGAATGCCCAGTTTCTTCGCCGCTGCCAGTCCGAGTCCTCCCAGAATCAGACCGCTGAGTCCGTATTCCGCCACTTGGTCGGTTTCAGGATTGAAGTCCGCATAACGATGGCCTTCCTTCACCGTAAAATTCTTGAGAATCACTTCGCGCAGAGTCTTCTTGTCTCTCTCCAGATTGGCCAGGTCTGTCACCAGGACAAAAGAGACGTTCCCCGTACGGGTCAGCAACTGCAGCTTATAGTTGAGGAATTTCTCTTTTTGCGCATTTTCGAGCAGCATCGAATATTCCAGCTCATGTGTAGCCGCATTGTAGTTGGGCGCTACATTCCAGCCGACGACGTGGAATTGCTCATGCGGCTCCCGCTGCTCGTTGGCTTCCTCCGTTCCCAATTTGTAGCTTTCCAGCAATTCGTCCGCATCGATTTCATTTTGATCTTCGTCCTTGATATGACCGGTTTCTTCGTATTCCATGTAGACAATCCAGTCTTCTTCGTAGGGCACTACGCTGCCGATTTCCAGCATCGTAGGGATATTTTTCATTTCCTGTTCCAGCTTGATTGTATCTTCTTTGTTGAGGAAGGCCATATTGTTCGGAATGGTGAACGAGAACTTGCCCTCCATTTCTACTGTCGTTCCGCCCTCGATAAAGTTGTAGTCCCCTTCTGCGCCTGCCGGAACGACCAAGCCAAGGCATAAAACCAGAATCAGGGACCATGACAGCCAAATACGTTTACTCATTTGAAAACTCCATTCTACATTTTTTCAAAACCCCCTTGATTTTACATGGGTGTAATTCCCATTTCAAAAGAAAGATGCATATCCGAGCAAAAACAGTTCTTTGAAACTAAAAGTATTGGGATAAGCATCGAGAGAAAATATATCTTTTCTCCCAATAATAAGAGAGGTTTTCTGTAACTTATTTACTATATTTTGCCATTATATAAATGACTATCGTAGCAAAAGAAAAGGACAATAAAAAAACCGCCGGACCTCGCATCCGGCGGTTTGCCTATCACTCTTTATTTTTTCAGGTCTTCGATGGAATTGATGTCCATGTAGGCCGGCACAGCCAGACCCAGCTTGGTTCCTTCCAGATTCGGACCGAGGTCCTCGATCTTGTCACCCAGCTTTTGGTAGTAGTCTTCATGCGTAGTTGGCAACCATGCCGCTACCATGCCGTCCACGTCCCCATTGGAAACACCAATCCACATTGGCCCTGCTTCTACTTGGCTCAGTTCTACTTTGTACTTCAGCTTTTGCTCTAGAACTTCCTTCACGACGTTGGTGCTGGCGATCTCGGAATCCCAAGCTACGTACGCGAGAGTCAGTTTTTGGCCTTCAGCGGGCTCGATGCCTGCTACCCATTCGTTCACCAGGGCTTCATTTTCTTTTACCCAGGCAGCAGCGGCTTCCTCAGGCTTCTGTCCGTCTGTGATAGCCAGCATGACTTTCTCCATATCGGCCGGGCTCCAATGGAATTTGTCGAGGAACGCATACGCGCTTGGCTGCTCCTCTTTCAAGCCTTTGCGAACGATGGTGTGAATCTGTTCGTCTTTTCCATATACGCCTTTTGGATCTTCCAGGTATTTCAGATCAAACTTGGAGAACATCCAGTGCGGCGTCCAGCCTGTCACGATGATCGGCTTTTGATCCTTGTAAGCCTGCGTCAAGGCAGCCGTCATGGCAGCACTAGACCCCTCTACCAGCTCCCAGTCTTTCAATTCGTACTCCTGAATGGCTTTCTCAGTGGCTTTCATCAGGCCGGCACCCGGGTCAATCCCGACAATTTTGTAATCCACTTGTTGTCCGACGCCGCCCTGCGCCGTTTCACCATTTTGTGGAGCCGGTTGATTGCCCTCCGGCGCTGGCGAACCGCTCGAGCATCCTACCATAAGCAAGCTCATTCCCAGTGCCAGCGTCAAGCCTTTCAACATCTGTTTCTTCTTCACGAAAACCCCTCCTAGACATTTTTTCTCTTTCCTACACGTTGGGTGATGCGATCCAATATGATGGCGATAATCACGATGGCAAGTCCAGCCTCGAAGCCTTCCCCGATTTTGATCTGGGTTACTGCCCGATACACGTCGGCACCCAGTCCCTTCGCCCCGATCATCGAAGCGATCACGACCATCGACAGCGCCAGCATGATGCTTTGGTTGATCCCTGCCATCATCGTGGACTTGGCGATCGGCAGCTGCACCTTAAACAGTTTTTGAAAATAGGTGGAACCAAACGCGTCTGCTGCCTCGATCAAATCGGAGGGAACCTGCCTAATCCCCAGATTGGTCAGCCGAATTGTAGGCGGCATTGCAAAGATCACGGACGCGATTACACCCGGCACTTGACCCAATCCGAAGAAGAAGATCGCCGGAATCAGGTAGACAAACGCCGGCATCGTCTGCATGAAGTCCAGCAGCGGCGTAATGACATTTTGCACCGTGTCTTTTTTGGCGCACCAGATCCCGACCGGTATCCCGATCACGACGGAGATCAATCCTGCCGTCAAGACGAGCGCCAATGTCTGCATCGAATGTTCCCAGTACCCGAGATTTTCAATCAAGAGAAGCCCAATACATGTAAAAAGAGCAATTGACCATTTACCTGCTCGGAATGCCAGGAGTGTAAAGACAATCAGCAGCAGCCAGAACGGCAAGCCCGTCAACACCGCATGAAACAGGTCGACGGTCCCGCCAATCCCGGCGGAAATCAGGTCGAACAAAAAGCCCAAGCGGTCATCCATCACATCTACAATGGTTTCTACCCACTCATTGAGCGGCAGTTTTGGGAATAGTTGGCTCATTCCGCCATCACCTGCCCTTCCTCTGCCGACTGTCCGGGATCTTGAGCGTTGACTTTCCCAGCCAAGCCCCCGAGAACGGATCCTTTCACGATCACGCCCAGCAATCTGCCCTGCTCTTCCGTCACAGCGACAGGCACATCCGAAAACGCAACCAGGTCAAACAGTTCGTTCAACAGCGTTTGCGGCCCTACAGTCGGCAATTCTTTACGCAAGACATCTTCCAGCGTCAGGTTGCCGTTCTTCGCTTCGTTGACAGCATCTGCCGTCAGCACGCCGAGCAGCATTTTGCGTTTGTCCACTACGTACAGGGTCGAAACCCCTCTCTCCCGCATCAACTGCAGGGCTACGCGCGGTCCTTTGTCCAGCGTAATTGTCTCTGCCCGCTTCATGACATGCTCTGCGGACAGGATTTTGGAGCGGTCCACATCTTCGACAAAGCGTTCGACGTATTCATTGGCCGGATTGGTCAGGATTTCTTCCGGCGAACCGATCTGGACTACAGCTCCATCTTTCATCAAAGCGATCCGATCTCCGATTTTCAGTGCCTCATCGAGGTCATGCGTAATGAAGATAATGGTTTTTTGCATCGTGCTTTGCAATTCCAGCAGCTCATCCTGCATGTCCTTGCGAATCAATGGATCGAGCGCGCTGAACGCCTCATCCATCAACAGCACATCGGGATCATTCGCCAGAGCGCGAGCGAGACCAACACGTTGCTGCATCCCGCCGCTCAACTGATCGGGAAAGCTGTTTTCCCAACCGGCAAGCCCCACCAACGCAAGGGACTCCTTCGCTTTTTTCTCGCGCTCTGCTTTCGGGACCTTCTGTACCTCCAAGCCATACGCGGCATTCTCCAGTACAGTCCGGTGCGGAAACAAGGCGAACTTCTGAAATACCATCCCGAGCTTCTTGCGGCGTACCTCTTGCAATTGCTCAGTGTTCATCCGCACGATATCCTGACCATCGATATAGATGTGTCCGTCGGTCGGGTCGATCAAACGATTCAAAAGCCGAACCAACGTGGATTTCCCGCTACCGGAAAGACCCATAATGACAAAAATTTCACCAGCCTGCACCTCAAAGCTCGCCTGGTTGACCCCTACGGTCAGACCCGTTTCCTTGAGGATTTCCTGCTTGCTCTTCCCCTGCTGCAAGGCTTGCAGGGCGCGCTGAGGCTGGCGTCCAAAGATTTTCGTTAGCTTTTCTACTTGTATTTTGGGCATATGGTCACCTCCAACTTTCTGCCCGTATCCGGACCCGCTTTACCCTTACTATTGTATAGTTGACGCAGTTTTCCCTCAAATTGGGTAAATCGTGATATTCCGCCGTTTCGAGCGTTCAGAAAAAACTTTACGTACTTTTCTTACCGTATTCGCAGAATAACTCGTATATACGGTATGATATCTCCATTTACTTTTTTCAGTCGGGAACGTACAATCTACTCAGGTAATCTGACCAGAGGAGTGCTATTCTTCAAAATGGAACCCAATCAGGAAAAAATCCTCGACAAGGCACAGGAACGCGTGATCGAGACTCTTGCCCGCAATTTGGATCTGTATGGCATCACGATGTCGACTGGCCTCTTGTATGGCACCCTGCTTTTTCAGGACAAGTCCATGACGCTTGACGATATGGGCCAGGCGCTGGGAATGAGCAAGACCAGCATGAGTACCAGCGTACGGACGCTGCTCGATATGAACATGGTCGAAAAGATATGGAAAAAAGGAACGCGCAAGGACCATTACGAGGTCAATCTGGATTGGTACCAGAACTTTATCGACCTTTTTTCCACCAAATGGCGGCATGCCTGCGAACAAAATGGATCTGCGCTGAAAAAATCGCTGCACGAATTGCGCGCTCTGCGGGAAGCGGAAGGATTGTCCGCCGAAGACCTGGAGCGTATCGATCTCAGCATCCAGCGCATCGAGAACGGTTTGGAATATTATCAATGGCTGCATCGTTTGATCGATTCCTTCGAATCCCATGAAATATTTGAGTTTGTGCCAAAACAGAAGAACGAATAAAAAAATGCTCCGACCGTTGCCAACAGGCAGACGGAAGGAGCATTTTTTTGTTATGATCAGACGGCAAGCAGTCATTCCTACTATTTATTAAGGAGGAAACACAGATGACTCGCAAGACCGCTCTGCTTATTATCGATGCCCAAACAGGCATTATTGAAGCTCCCGACGGTCCGGTACATAACGCCGCCGGATTGCTCCAAACGATGCAAGCAATTCTTTTGAAAGCCCGCCAGCAATCCATCCCTGTCTGGTATGTGCAGGATCTGGATGTAGCCGCGGTTGAAGACGAGGCTTTTGCCACTCATCCTGCCATTGCGCCACTTCCCGGAGAGCCGATCATCTTCAAACGGGCGACGGATTCATTCCACGGGACGGACCTGCACGACCAACTGCAGGCGGCTGGTATCGAGCATCTCGTGATCATGGGCTGCCAGACCCCGTATTGCATCGACAGTGCTTGCCGCAAAGCCACGACTCTCGGGTACGATGTTACGTTGGTCGAAGACGGGCATTCCACTACGGATAACGCTGTCTTGCCCGCAGAGCAGATCATCGCTCATCACAACAAAATCCTCCACGGGATGAGCAATCTGGAGCCGTTTATCCTGGTTCGCCATTCCGAAGAAAATCTTTTTGAGCCAACTCATGATTCGTATCGGTAACAGATAGCTGCATTTCAGAAAAACGCGGGAAGTCGACTGCGTTTTTTTGTTTTTTGGTCATCCTGCTGTAGTGGAGCGGCGGAAAAAGGGAAAAACGCTTTAGGCCGGTTGGGATCTTCACTGGTGGCAGTACTGGCCGGCTCCATTCCAAAAGGCGGAACCGCGGCCAAAAGCAGCCGCCTTCGAAGAAGTGGTTCAAGGTGTAGAGTAGAGAA
>NZ_RHHT01000076.1 GCF_003710985.1 Brevibacillus panacihumi | reverse complement strand
CTCTTGGGTAACTCTCCGTATATATGGCTCCTCGGGACGGACTCGAACCGCCGACCGATCGGTTAACAGCCGATTGCTCTACCGACTGAGCTACCGAGGAACAATGAAGGAATTTATTCCTTCAAAACTGAATCTGCATGAATGCTTTGTGGATGTGTGTGGATAAGTCCTCGACCGATTAGTATTCGTCAGCTCCACGTGTTGCCACGCTTCCACACCGAACCTATCAACCTCATCGTCTATGAGGGGTCTTACCAGCTTGCGCTGTGGGAAGTCTCATCTTGGAGGGGGCTTCACGCTTAGATGCTTTCAGCGCTTATCCCTTCCGCACATAGCTACCCAGCTGTGCCACTGGCGTGACAACTGGTGCACCAGCGGTGCGTCCATCCCGGTCCTCTCGTACTAAGGACAGCTCTCCTCAAACTTCCTGCGCCCGCGACAGATAGGGACCGAACTGTCTCACGACGTTCTGAACCCAGCTCGCGTACCGCTTTAATGGGCGAACAGCCCAACCCTTGGGACCTACTTCAGCCCCAGGATGCGATGAGCCGACATCGAGGTGCCAAACCTCCCCGTCGATGTGGACTCTTGGGGGAGATAAGCCTGTTATCCCCAGGGTAGCTTTTATCCGTTGAGCGATGGCCCTTCCATGCGGAACCACCGGATCACTAAGCCCGACTTTCGTCCCTGCTCGACTTGTAGGTCTCGCAGTCAAGCTCCCTTCTGCCTTTACACTCTACGAATGATTTCCGACCATTCTGAGGGAACCTTTGGGCGCCTCCGTTACCTTTTGGGAGGCGACCGCCCCAGTCAAACTGCCCACCTGGCATGGTCCTCTCGCCCGATCAGGGCGACGAGTTAGAAACTCCGTACATCAAGGGTGGTATCCCACCGACAGCTCCACAGAGGCTGGCGCCCCTGCTTCTCAGCTTCCCACCTATCCTGTACATGATGCACAAAGTTCCAATACCAGGCTACAGTAAAGCTCCATGGGGTCTTTCCGTCTTGTCGCGGGTAACCTGCATCTTCACAGGTATTATGATTTCACCGGGTCTCTTGCCGAGACAGCGCCCAAGTCGTTACGCCTTTCGTGCGGGTCGGAACTTACCCGACAAGGAATTTCGCTACCTTAGGACCGTTATAGTTACGGCCGCCGTTTACTGGGGCTTCGGTTCAAAGCTTCGCTTGCGCTAACCCATCCCCTTAACCTTCCAGCACCGGGCAGGCGTCAGCCCCTATACTTCGCCTTGCGGCTTCGCAGAGACCTGTGTTTTTGCTAAACAGTCGCTTGGGCCTTTTCACTGCGGCCCCCTCGGGCTATAAACCCTACCGGGGCGCCCCTTCTCCCGAAGTTACGGGGCCATTTTGCCGAGTTCCTTAGCAAGAGTTATCCCGCGCACCTTAGGATTCTCTCCTCGCCTACCTGTGTCGGTTTGCGGTACGGGCACCTTGCTCCTCGCTAGACGCTTTTCTTGGCAGTGTGAAATCAGGGACTTCGGTACTAAAATTTCCCTCGCCATCACAGCTTGCCCTTAGCAGTGTGCGGATTTGCCTACACACCAGGCTTGCTGCTTGGACGGCCATCCAGTAGGCCGCTCACCCTATCCTCCTGCGTCACGCCATTGCTCAAGCGGAACAAAGGTGGTACAGGAATATCAACCTGTTGTCCATCGCCTACGCCTTTCGGCCTCAGCTTAGGTCCCGACTAACCCTGGGAGGACGAGCCTTCCCCAGGAAACCTTAGGCTTTCGGTGGACAAGATTCTCACTTGTCTTTTCGCTACTTACACCGGCATTCTCACTTCCAAGCGCTCCACCGCTCTTTCCAGTACGGCTTCACTGCTGCTTGGAACGCTCCCCTACCCAGTCCGTAAGGACTGCCATAGCTTCGGTGGTATGTTTAGCCCCGTTACATTTTCCGCGCAGAGTCACTCGACCAGTGAGCTATTACGCACTCTTTAAATGGTGGCTGCTTCTAAGCCAACATCCTGGTTGTCTGGGCAACTCCACATCGTTTCCCACTTAACATACACTTGGGGACCTTAGCTGATGGTCTGGGCTGTTTCCCTCTTGACGATGGATCTTAGCACTCACCGTCTGACTCCCGGACATAAGTCATTGGCATTCGGAGTTTGACTGAGTTCGGTAACCCGATGAGGGCCCCTAGCCCAATCAGTGCTCTACCTCCAAGACTCTTATTCCGAGGCTAGCCCTAAAGCTATTTCGGG
Source organism: Brevibacillus panacihumi (assembly GCF_003710985.1). GTDB lineage: Bacteria > Bacillota > Bacilli > Brevibacillales > Brevibacillaceae > Brevibacillus > Brevibacillus panacihumi. The sequence continues at coordinate 829 of NZ_RHHT01000076.1, read as the reverse complement.
GAGAACCAGCTATCTCCGAGTTCGATTGGAATTTCACCGCTAGCCACACCTCATCCCCGCACTTTTCAACGTGCGTGGGTTCGGGCCTCCAGTAGGTGTTACCCTACCTTCACCCTGGACATGGCTAGATCACACGGTTTCGGGTCTACGGCAACGTACTTGCGCCCTATTCAGACTCGCTTTCGCTGCGGCTCCGTCTCTTCGACTTAACCTCGCACGCTACCGTAACTCGCCGGTTCATTCTACAAAAGGCACGCCGTCACCCTTTTAACGGGCTCCGACTATTTGTAAGCACACGGTTTCAGGTACTCTTTCACTCCCCTCCCGGGGTGCTTTTCACCTTTCCCTCACGGTACTGGTTCACTATCGGTCGCTAGGTAGTATTTAGCCTTAGCAGATGGTCCTGCCAGATTCATACGGGATTTCACGTGTCCCGCACTACTCGGGGTTGGTCTCGGAGAGACGCGCGTTTAGGCTACGCGACTGTCACGCTCTGTGGTCAGCTTTCCCAAGCTGTTCACCTACGCGCGTCTTTTGTAACTCCGTGTGAGACGCCCCACAACCCCGCCAGGTAAACCTGACGGTTTAGGCTCTTCCGCGTTCGCTCGCCGCTACTGACGGAATCACTATTGTTTTCTCTTCCTCCGGCTACTTAGATGTTTCAGTTCACCGGGTCTGCCTTCTCGTACCCTATGGATTCAGATACGGATACCATCCCATTACGGATGGTGGGTTCCCCCATTCGGAGATCCCCGGATCAAAGCGTGCTTACCGCTCCCCGAGGCTTATCGCAGTTCGCTGCGTCCTTCTTCGGCTCCTAGCGCCAAGG
>NZ_RHHT01000075.1 GCF_003710985.1 Brevibacillus panacihumi | reverse complement strand
TAAATCCTTAATACTCGTTATCGAATTTTAATCATTTCAATATCAATCTTTTATTTTTATAAAGGCAGCTTTTAATTTTCAGTGGTTAAAGTGAAAGGCAAGGTTATCATCGAAGGATATTCGGGGGGGGGTGTGTTTTTGGCAAGTAAGAAATGTAGCAAATGGCAATTAAAAATGTACCACTTGCCAACCCCTAAATTATTTACCGTGTAATAGCGATTCTTTGTATCGATGGCTTTCGCCATTGAAGACGATCAAATGAGAGTGATGAATCAAGCGATCAATAACTGCCTCTGTTAAAATTGGATCACCAAATATATGATTCCATTGGCCAAACTGTAGGTTGGTCGTGATAATAATACTTTTTCTTTCGTAGCACATGGAGATAATCTGAAATAGCAGTTCTGCACCTTGTTTATGCAGAGGAATATACCCCAGTTCGTCGAGTATTAACAGATCTAGCTTCTCAATATGGTTAAAGAATCGGCTCAACGAGCCAGTCTCGTGAGCGTCTAGCAGCCGATTGACTAATCCAGCGACAGTAAAGAACTTTATCTTTTTCCCTTGCTGCTGAATGGCATTTAAGCCAATCAGAGTGGATAAGTACGTTTTCCCCGTTCCCACACCGCCATAAAAGATCAGATTTTCTTTCTCCTCTATAAATCCACCATGAAGGATATGATCCTGCGTGAGACCTTGTCCCATCTGAATATGACCCCATTCAAATGGCTTTCCTGTTATTCTTGGCAAGGAAGATTGTTTAAAGAGCAGATTGATTTTCCGTACTTCTCGTTGTTGTATCTCGTTTTCTAGTATTTTGAGTAAGTACTCTTCATTTGTAGTAGCTTCAACCTCATGGAAATGTTGCCGAACCCAACTCAACTTGAGACGCTTTGAATATTCTTTTATCAATGCATCCACTAGTGATGACCTCCCGTTCCCTTAAAAAATTCATTGTAATGGGCTAATCCTCTAGTGGCTGTTGGAACGGCAGGAACAAAACCTTTCGGTTGGATGGTATCCCTTTGCCCACGGCCATTCATGAGTTGATAATAGATCTGCTTAATAGAATCAACGGCTGGGTGACCATTCTCAGAGGCAAGCTGCAAAGCTTGCGTGGGTATTTTCATATCATCGTTTTTTAAAATGACGGATAGTAGCTGGAGAGCTTCTTGCTTCTCTGGGACCGTGCAATTCGAGAGATAGACTTGCCATTCGATTGGCAATTGTTCATAAAAACTTGTGTATTTAATAGCAGTTGGCCGTTTTGCCATCAATATCAAATATGGCTGCCAAATCACTGATTTTGGCTCTTTGCCATACAGCCTGGGATGCTGTACGATCAGCTCATATTCTTCAGTTAAAATATCGACTCGGTCAAATGAGATCTTTGCCAAAACCATACATTTGGCAAAACGGGGAGACGTTGAGTAGAGTTTATTTTCGACTCGGATATATCCGTATTTATCCGCTTTTACTCGTTCATATCGGATACAATCAAACTCTTTGGCAGGTAATTGAAGAAGGTGTTCCTTGTCTGCCAAATATAGTTCGGAAAGCATGGTTTCTTTCACATAATGAGGTCTCTCCCGATCTTTCTCGGCTTTTTTCCAAAGGGTTTCGTTTAGCTGATCAAGATTGTGTATCTGCAACTCAGGAAGCAGGAAGTTGTTGCGAACGTACTTGACCATCGCCTCTACGTGCCCTTTTTCATTGCCACTACCGGGATTGCAAAACTCGTATTCAAAGTCATAATGAAAAACGAAGTTTTGAAATTCCTCCGTCAGTTCACGCTGACCATTTGGCATGATCTTTTTCACCGCTGGTGATAAATTATCAAATCGAATGACCTTTGGAACTCCACCTATATAGTGAAAGATACGCTTTAATCCCTCCAGAAAGCATTCTCGATTCTGAGACTGGAAAACTTGAAAGTAGAACGTGTTGCTATAAGGAAACGAGAGAACGAGGAATGGCAAGGTAACACTTTCTCCCTGATATTTGAATGGTGCTTCTCCAAAATCAACTTGAGCTGATCCAGGTCTCGTTTCCAATGGCAATGCCGCAGCATCACTTGTCTCCGCTAACTGGTGCTTACGTTGGGAAACATATTGTCTGACAGAGCGAGATGATCCTGTAAATTGGTATTCCTCCACTAATTGCGTGAACAAGCGTTGTGCTGTTCTTCGGAACTTCTTTTTCTTGTTCAAGTCCTCTTTGATCCATTGATCAAGAATAGGTTTAACGGGCTCCATGA
>NZ_RHHT01000074.1 GCF_003710985.1 Brevibacillus panacihumi | reverse complement strand
GCTGGCCGCTAAGAGCGTGTTGCGCCTTTTCCGTTGCGCCTGGGTCAAGATCCCAAATGCCTTGCGCTTTTTTTCCCTTTTTCCTCGACCACCTTTCCTGATCCCTCTCCAACCTTTTGTGGGCTTCTCAAGGGGGAGCTTTCAGCCAACATGTAAAAATTCCGTTACCGGCCCTAGCTTCCTGTATTATTCGTAGCGCAAAGCATCAATCGGCTTGAGCTGAGCTGCTTTTCGCGCTGGATAGACGCCGAATATGACCCCTACAGCGGTTGACGTGAGGAATGCATACAGGACAGGCGAGATCGTGATTGCAGTTGCCATCCCGGCCAGCTTGCTCACAGCCATGGCCGCGCCAATACCCAAAAGAATGCCGATGACGCCGCCAAGCAGGCTGAGGGTCACCGCTTCGATCAGAAATTGCCTCAGAATATCACGCTTTTTGGCTCCGATTGCTTTGCGGATGCCGATCTCACGCGTACGCTCCGTAACCGAGACCAGCATGATGTTCATCACGCCGATCCCCCCGACGATAAGGGAAATGGCCGCAATGCCGGAAAGCAGGGCTGTCATCGACCCGGAAACAGCCTGGGCCGTACTGAGAATATCCGACTGCGAAGTGATGCGAAAATCGTCGGACTCACTGGGCCGCAAATTGTGCTGGGCCCGCAGAGTCTCCGCAGTGTCTGCCTGCGCCTGTGCCATCTGCTCCGCCGATGCTGCTGAGACATAGATGGAATTGACGTATTTGCCTCCGGTCAAACGGCTCATCGCGGTAGTAACCGGGATCAAGACCCTGTCGTCATTATTCGTCATTCCCGAGCTTCCCTGACTCTTCAGCACCCCGATCACGGTAAATGGAATCCGGTTGATCTGAATGGTTTCTCCGATTGGGCTGCTGCCTCCAAACAGGTTGGTGACGATTTCTGTCCCGACGACTGCCACATTGAACTGCTTTTTCACCTCAAAGTTGGAAAAAAAGCGTCCTTGTGCCACCTGTACGTTGCGTACCTCTGGAAAGGACTCTGTCGTCCCCTCCAATGACGTCGAATAGTTGTTGCTGCCCCAGACGAGCTGTGCCCTTCCGTTGACGCTGGGAGCTACCCCGGACACAGAATCCTTCTGGGCGATCGCCTCGGCATCGGCGAGAGTCAGGGTATTGAGGGATCCTGCCCCCAGGCTGATCCTGCCTTGCGTAGCCTGCCCGGGAGAGACGATGAGCAGATTGCTGCCAAGCCCATTGATCTGCGATGCCACGCTGGCAGAGGTTCCTTCCCCGATCGCGACCATCGCGATCACCGCGGCGACCCCGATAATGATCCCGAGCATCGTCAACACAGAGCGCAGGCCATTGGCTTTGATGCTGCGAAATGAGACGCGCAAACTCTCTAAAAAGCTCATCTTCTTCCTACCTCCGGCAACACTCTTCTGCGTTCTTCCACCACTTCGTTGGAGACGATCTGACCATCCCGGAACCGGACGATACGCTTGGCATATTCGGCGATATCCGGTTCATGCGTGACCAGGATGACGGTTTTGCCTGCATCGTTAAGCTGTTGGAAGATTCCCATGATCTCTTCGCTGGTCTTCGTATCCAAGGCTCCAGTCGGCTCATCCGCCAGCAGGATGACCGGATCATTCACCAGTGCTCTGGCGATCGAGACGCGCTGCTGCTGTCCGCCTGACAATTCGTTGGGCTTGTTGTACAGCCGCTGTTCCAATCCCACTTCAATCAGAGCGCGGATGGCACGCTCGCGACGCTCCTTGGCAGATTTCCCGGCATACAGCATAGGCAGCTCCACATTTTCGACCGCTGTCGTCCGTGGCAAGAGGTTGAAATTTTGAAAGACAAAACCGATTTTCTGGTTGCGAATCTCTGCCAGCTCATCGTCATGGGCCTGTGATACGGGATAGCCGTCCAGATAAAACTCGCCCGAGGTGGGCTTGTCGAGGCACCCGATCACATTCATCATCGAGGACTTTCCAGAGCCGGAAGGTCCCATGATCGCGACGAAGTCCCCCGTCTCGATGGACAGGCTCACTCCGCGCAGCGCCTGAATCTCCTGGTCGCCGATCTGATACCGTTTGCGCAAATCTTCCATCTGAATGACTGGTCTCATCGGATCATCGTCCTCATGCCGCCGCCTGCCGGGAATCCGCCCATTGCTGGTACGCTGCCCATGCGCATACTGCCCTGAGTAGAACCGGAGCTGCCGCCTGCTGTCGGAAGAATGACGATTTGGTCGCCTTCAGACAAGCCCTCGACGATTTCGACGCGGCCGGAAGCAAAGTAACCGATTTTGACTGGCTGGAAGCGATACGGCAGGTTGCCACGGTTTTCTGAGTTGCCTGCCTGTCTGCCTTCCTGCTGGCTGTTTGGTTGGGTTGATGACGGCGACTGCTGGCCTTGCCGTCCTGCTTGTTTTTGTTCGCCATCGCCCGCTCTGCTCTCTGCTGCGCCGCTTCTGTTCTCAGCCGAGCCGCTGCTATTCATCAGAAGAACCCCGTCCGTTCCATTGCGGCTTTGCAAGGCAGACGCTGGAATCACAAGCACATTGGTATGGCTGCCGATTTCGATGGTCACATTCATCGTCATGCCGATTTTCAGCAAGCCTTCCTTGTTATCCACTGAGAGCAGGACATCGTAGGTCGTCACCCCCGAATTGGTGGTCGCCTCCGGGTACACCAGCTTGACAGAGCCATGAAACGTCTTGTCCGGATAGGTATTCGTGCCAAACGTTACAGAAAGTCCTTCTTTTACTTTTCCGATGTCGCTCTCGCTGATTTGAGCGAGCACTTCCAGATTGCCTGAATTGGAGTTGTCCATCACGATGACCTGGTTGGATGGGATCTCTCCGACGTTTCCATTTACCGCTACGATCACGCCGTCCATTGGCGCTTTCAAGGTAACGGCGTTGAGCGCGGATTGGCTCGTCTGCAATTGGGCTTTTGCCTGCTCGACTGCTGCCCTGGCTGACAGGATGCTGGCGGAGTCTGGACCCTTCTGGGCTTCTTCGAGATTTTCCAGAGCGGTTTGGTACGCTGCCTGCGCCTGCTCGATCTTGTACGCCGACTGTCCTTCAGCCTGCTCCAATGCCAGTGTGGCGGTCTGGTAGTCACGCTTCGCCTGTTCCAGCTCTGTCTGCGCCGTTTCATACTCCGTGCGAGAAATCGCCCCTGCGTCAAACAACGCCTTTTGCGAATTGAAATTCTTATTGGCTTTGTCCAGATTTTCCTTGGCCTTGGCCTCGTCATTGCGCGCCTTTTCCAAATCAATCGTCTTGGTCGCCATCTCCAGCTCGGTTTTCGCCTGATTGACGTTTGCCTGCAGGGTCCGCATCTCGCCTTCGGTTTTGCTCTTCAGTGCTTCCTCCAGCTTCGCCTGGGCTGACAGCAGGTTGGCTTCGGCATTGATCAGCTGCATCCGCGCGACGGAATCATCCATGGTAGCCAGAACATCGCCTTTTTTCACCACATCGCCTACCTGGACATTGATCGAGGAGATGACGTCCTTGGCATTCTCTGCATCGGCGAAGGACAGCGTAGATCTCTTGGAGGCCTGGACCGTCCCCGATGCCATGACTGTCTCGGTGATATCCCCCCTCCCTACCTTGACGACCGTGTAGGCTGCTTCTGCCTGGGCAGGCGCCATGAACATCTGGTAGCCGACTATACCTCCGCAGCCCAACAGCAGGACGGCCAGACCTGTAATCATGATCCGTTTTCTGTTCTTCCCTGTCTTGGAGAAGAAGCTTTGTTTCTTGCTTGTCTCATTCACTTGGAGACTCCCCCCGCTATGTACAAAATCTTGCAAGTCTACTCCTGCCTTTGCCCCACTATAAGGCGCTAATGAGTCAGCATTATGTCAGATGAAGGCAAAGAAAAAGACGACCTTGCCCGTAGGCAATAGTCGTCTTTTACTCACTTATTTTCGCAATACCAACAGGAATGTACTGCCCGCCTGCGAGCTTTCCTTCAGCGACAAACAACCGCCCAAAGCCTGGGCGATCATCCGGCTGAACGATAAGCCCAATCCCAGGCCTCGGAGCATCTGCTTCTTTTCCTCTCCGCGATAATAGCGTTCAAAGATCAGCGATTGCTCTTCCGACGGGATTCCGCAGCCGTTGTCCTGCACTTCGATCCGGATCTCGTCTTCGGTCTCGGACAGGCGCAGGAAGATGCGACCTGCTGCCGGGATTGCCTGGGCAGCATTGTTCAGCAGATTGTAGAGGATCTGCTGTACCCGCAGCGGATCGGTCAGTGCCATGACATCATGGTCCGGCTTCTCGATCTCGACAGTCAGATCCTCTCTTTCCATCGCAATGTGCCACTGATGGGAGATTTCCACGATGAGCTCATTCATGTTTTGCTGTTCTTTGCGAATCCGAATATCGCCGACTGCAAAAGAGTTGAAATCCAGCAGGTCCTCTACCATTTTCTGCAGGCGCGAGGTCTCTTTGGAGCAAATGTCGAGGAACTCCTTGGCCTCCTCTCCGCTCACGATGTCGTCCTTCACCGCCTGGATCAATCCGCTGATGGATGTCACGGGGGTTTTCAGCTCATGCGTCACCCCTGCGAGCAGCTCGGTTCGCATCATCTCCAATTGGCGCAGGCGATCCGCCATTTCTTTAAAGGAATGATTCAATTCGTAGATCTCCTGCTCGGGCCGTTCCTTGTCGAGATGGATCTCATAATTTCCCGTTACGATTTGATTGGCCGCGACTGCTACATCCTTGATCGGCTGGGACAGTTTTTTGGTCAGCAAGTAGATGACCAGCCATCCCAGCAAGCCCAGACTGAGCAGCATGATAAAAAGGAGCTGAAACTGCGTGCTGCTGCGCATGACATCCTTGTCTGCGGTGAACAGGAGAACCCAGCCTGCGACCTGTTGGTTGACCTGGATGGTATGTTTGACAAAAAGGACTTGCTCCCCGCGCGACAAGGTAATCTTCTTCGCATCCTGATTTTCTTCAAGCAAGGCAGGGAGCAATTGTCTCAGTTCTCCTGAAAAAGGGCCTGGCCCGTCAAGCAGCGGCTTTTTCTTCGCATCAACCACCAGCAGAATGGGCTTGTAGTCCAGGTGCAAGGATTTCTGCCTGCTGTCCAGGATGCGAAAGAGAAACGGAGCCATCCGGAGCTGTCCGTTGACGTCCACCACCCGCTCCGCGATTTCCGCTGCCATCAGCTTCATAATGTCCAAACGCTTCGTCGTCTCGCTATGTTGTATCCAATAACTGGAAGTCACCCCTACCACCAGCAGACCGACACATAATGTGAGCAGATAGCGCGTCGTCCAATAGCGAAACAGCGATGTTCTTCTATTCTTCTTATTCATAGACACTTAACTTGTACCCCAGTCCCCGATAGGTACGGATCTCCCCTTCTGCTGCCGGCCAGTGCTCCAGCGCCCGTCTGATCCGCTTGATCGCCAGGTCGACAGCCCGATCGCTCCCCTCGTAATCCATGCCCCATACCTGATCGAGCAACTGCTCACGTGTAAATGCCTGATTTCTGTGCTGGGCGAGAAATAAAAACAGCGACAAATCCTTCGGGGTAAACGAGATCTCGATGCCGTGCAGCATGACCGTACGCGCTTTGAAATCCACTTTCAGACTGCCAAACTGCGTGACATGCTCCCCCTCCATAATCTGAGTGGATCGGCGAAGGACAGCCTGTACGCGCGCGACTACCTCGTCTGCGATAAACGGCTTCGTGATGTAATCATCCGCCCCTTGGTGCAGCCCTGCCAGCTTGTTGTCGATCTGCCCCAAAGCGGTCAGCATGATCACGGGACATGAGCTTTTCGCCCGAATATACTCCAGAATGCTCCATCCGCTGCGGCCAGGGAGCATGACATCTAATAGAACCAGTGCTGGATTGCACGTATCGAATTTTTGTTGTGCTTCATCCCCCGTGAAGGCTTGTACGACCTGAAAATGATGCTTTTCCAGATACGCCTTCAACACCCGGGAGATCGGCAATTCGTCTTCCACTACGAGGATGCTTTTCATCCCTCTCATTCCCTTCTGACGCCTCTGATCTCTACTCTCTAGGGTATGGGAAAATGATGTCAACCAGATGTCTAAAAAGGAAGGCTGCCTGAAAAATCAAGCAGCCGTTATCCAGGGGGGAGTACGTGAAGAAGCAATACTCTCCAGACGTCAAATCGCTTGTCCAAGGTTTCACGGATTCCCCGACTCGCGAATATTGCACTACCAAATTAGGAACGTCCACCTACGAATAGCGGGAAAATTCCCGGCCCATTCCTGGGACCGCTAGGCTTGTGGGCGGGTGTGGCGAGTCGGTGTCGCTTGGAGGGGATCATCTGGCCAGTAGTGCTTGGGATAGCGCCCCTTCAAATCTTTTTTCACCTCAAAATACGCCTGCTGCCAAAAGCTGGACAAGTCACGAGTCACTTGTACGGGACGGCGGGCAGGCGACAGCAGATGCAAGGTCAACGGGACCCGTCCTCGGCCAATACACGGCGTTTGATGCCATCCGAACACCTCTTGCAGCCGAACTGCCAACACTGGATTTTGCGGATCAGAATAATCGATGGGAATTCGTGAACCGCTTGGCACGACTATGTGTGTCGGGGCATACTCCTCCAATTCGCGTCGCTGGCTCCAACTCAGCAGCTCTGCAAGGATGGAATCGAGGGACAAGCGCGACAGGTCATCTCGCGTTTTGCAGCCGTACGCATGAGGACCCAGCCATTCATCCAAGCTGCCCAACAACGCTTCCTCCGAGACATCCGGCCAGCCTTCCTCGATGCTGTGCATCATCTGCAAGCGCTGCCGATACTGGATCGCCTGGCGATTCCAGGGCAGGATCTCCAATCCTTCTTGTGCTATCCCTGAAAGGAGCGCCTGCAGCACCGCATCCGGATCGGGATCGGCGACAGAGGATTCCCGCAATAAGAGCGCCCCCAGCTTTTTTTGCTTGCGAACGCGCACGGATTGGGACGGGCTATCCCACCATACTTTTTGCCCTTCCTCAATCTCGGCAGCAAAATGCTGCTCCAGCTCCGCCTCGCTCAACGCTGCAGCCAGTCGAATCCGGCTATCCGTCCCCTGATCATCCAATTGCGCTGCAACCACAATCTTTTCATAGGAGAGCCATTGCTCCGCCGGAAAAGCAGCTCCCCGGCCGTTGCGCAATACATACCGACCATTCTCTCGACGCTGGGCGATTCGATCAGGAAAGGCAAAGGCTACGAGAATGCCGATGGAAGCAAGGTCCTTTTCTTGTATACGAGGCTTGTCGGAGTTGCCGAGTTCGTGCAGATATCTCTCCGCTTCTTCGATTACCCGCACGCAAGTCCCGCGATCTATCTCTACATCGGAAGGAAGCGTCTGCAACTTTCCTGAGGCTTGCGACCCTTCGAGCAAAATCTGCATGCGCAGGCCGAGATCCGCCGTACGTCCCGCTCCGCTTCCCCTCAGGATATCACGCTCCCCGAGAAGGGCTGCCAACAGACAGCCCAGCATGGCGACCCCAAGCTGATCGGCTTTCACAAGCATATGTCCCAATCGAGGATGCAGCCCCATTGCAGCGATCTTTTTTCCATGCGCAGTCAGCACATGCCGTTCATCAAGCGCCCCCAGCCTCATCAACAGCTCTCGTGCCTGGATATAGGCAGCAGGCGGCGGCGGATCGAGCCAGCTCAGTTCTGCCGGCTCCTTCACGCCCCATGCCGCCAGCTCCAATGCCAGGGAAGCCAGATCCGCTTCCTTGATCCCGGGAACATGATAGGCTGGCATGACCCTCTCCTCTTGTTGCGTCCACATGCGGTAGCAGACCCCCGGACCAAGACGCCCCGCACGTCCTCTGCGCTGGTCAGCGGAAGCCAAGGAGACCGGAACCGTCTCCAGCCTCGTCATTCCGGTTCGCGGAGAAAAACGGGGAACGCGCATCAGGCCGCAATCGATCACGACACGCACTCCTTCCACGGTCAGGCTTGTTTCTGCAATCGAGGTAGCCAGCACGATTTTTCTCTCTCCAGGTTTTGCTGGCTGGAGTGCCTGGTCTTGCTTCTCCTGAGGAAGAGCCCCATACAACGGACAGATTTGTACCCCGGGAGGCAAGTCGATCAAGGAAAGCTCACTCGCCACTCGTCGGATCTCTCCAGCACCCGGCAAAAAGACGAGGATATCCCCTTCCTCCCGCTCCAGAGCCTGTCGAATGACGCGTACCGTCGACAACTCCAGCCTGTCGGTCAAGCGATGCGGCAAATACCGCGTCTCCACCGGATAGGTCCTGCCCTCGCTGGTGATGACAGTTGCATCCCCAAGCAATGCTGCTATCGGCCCTGCATCCAGCGTAGCGGACATGACCAGCAGCCGCAGGTCGTCACGGAAGAGCTCCCGTGCCTGTAAAGCGAGCGCCAGGCCCAAATCGGCTTGAAGACTGCGCTCGTGGAACTCATCAAAGATCAGAAGTCCGACTCCCTCCAAAGAGGGATCAGACTGCAGCATCCGGGTCAGCACGCCTTCTGTGATGACCTCGACGCGCGTATCGGGTCCGATCCGCGAATCCTGCCTAACGCGGTAGCCTACTGTCTCCCCGACGGTCTCGCCTCGCATCTTTGCCATGTAGCGTGCGACTGTTTTCGCTGCCAGCCGACGCGGTTCCAGGAGCAAAATACGCTGCCCCACGAGCCACGGCTCATCCAGCAGGGCGAGGGGGACCCGGGTCGTCTTTCCCGCTCCCGGCTCGGCGATCAGTACCGCGCTTCCTTGTATTCGCAGCGCTTCCTGACACTCGGGCAAAACATGATCGATTGGGTATACTGTCATCTATTTTCCTCATCTCGCGTTACATTCGTTTTCTCTCTTGTTTACTCTACCGGGAGGAGGTGATTTTGAAAAGTAGCGTGTAGGGGGGCTGGTTCAATCAAAGGAAAATAGTATAATTATGGAAATCACATTCTGGCATGCGGGGAACAAAGGAAAGAGAGGTGTTACCTTGGAACGTGCGATTCACATTTTTCCGGATATTGAACAGGTTGAGTTGATCCAATCAATCCGAAAAAAGTACGACCCCTTATACACTTTCATTCCTCCTCATATCACGCTGGTTTTTCCTTTTGAGAGCGAAATCACAAACACCGATCTCTATCGTCATGTAAAACAAGCCATAACTGGGTTTCAGCCATTTACCATTCGCTTGGAAGAAATCACGGCTTCTAATGGGCACTACCTGTTCTTAAATGTAAAGCAGGGGAACGATCAAATCATTGCTTTGCATGATAAGCTCTATACGGGGCCTATGGCTATATATCGTAGCTACATGCATACCTATCTCCCCCATTTGACCGTCGGAAGACTCAATCATGAACATGATTTAAAAGAAGCTCTCAAGGACACACGTTCTTTCAAGCATCGTTTTGAAACAAGAGTAAGCCATGTAATTGCCGAAAGAATCGATCATAATAGTCTGTCAAAAATAGAATTTGCCGTCTCTTTCCCTGATTGAAAAATACATCAAAAAACCAGAATGGAGAAAAATCCCCACCCTGGTTTTCCAGCAAAAGAGGCTCTCGTCAAGCGACGTTGCGAGAACCGCTTCTACCGCTTCCCCGCTACCAGTTCTTCCGCTCACGAAGCGTCGTAATATGCGCCGTATGGTGCAGATTGTGCCATGCAGCAAACGAAAGAGCTGCGTCCAGCGTCCAAACGCCATTCACCGGGTGACGGTAAGTTCGGGCGAAATCAGCCACAGGGGTTGAGCGCAGCAGGAACACCAATCTGCGGTTCAATTGCTCGATCAGTGCAAGTGATGCATCAATCGGCAACACTTTGCTGTCCGGCAGCTCCGCCCATCCCTCTTCGTCAAACGGTTTGACCACCGGCTCTGTTTCTGTCAACGCCAGCTTCGTACGGAAAAAGAAATTCAGATTTGCATCTGCCAAATGATGAACGACCTGTCTCACTGTCCACCCGTCTGGTCGGTAAGGTGTATCCAGCTGTTCGTTCGTCAGGTCCGAGACCGCCTCCGACAGCTTGACGGGCGCAGCTTCCAGCACGGCAATGAAATTTGCCCTCGTCTCCTCATCCAGCGAGTCCTGCCTTTGGAACGTTCCGATCGGATAGCGCAATTCCTCCATGGTTTCCCCCTCCTCTATTGGCCTGTGTTTCCTCCATTATATCCCAACCTCTGGGCGGATCAGAACAATAAGCTCGGCTGCCTCCACTCGCTTCGCCTGTGGCAAGGAGAGCCGATAGCACTTCACCAGATGCAGGCCGTTGTGAAACTCCTTCTCATAGGCTCGTTCGAAGCCCATCCTTTCGTACAAGCGGATAGCCGATGCCATCATATCTACGGTGTGCAAGTAGAGGTCAGCAGCCCCAATCGCCAAACACCTCTTTACTACCTCCTCGATCAGCGCAGCGGCCACGCCTCTTCCTCTCGCCAGCGGGGATACGCATAGGAAACGAATGACAGGACTGTTGATCCCCATATCAGTCCGTCCATACGCTGCTTCCGCTGACGGATACAACTGGACGCTTCCGATGATAGTCCCATCGATTTCGGCCACAAGTCGGGCGATTGCCCCCTTCCCGCTGACGGAATTACCGATCTCATCCTGGTATTTCTTCCACACCTCGGCTGGAAACAAATCCGCATACTGGCCGTAGGCTTCCAACATAACGCTGCGCACTGCTTCCTGCTCCGCTTCATCGGCTTCCCGGATGGTTATGGATTCTCGGAAATTGGTCATCCTCTCACCTCTCCTGATCCGGTTGTTCCGACAGAGAACGCAAAGCAAGCTCGGTCAGCTCTGCCAGGTACTCAGCCGTGATAGGCAGCGCCCTTTCATCGAGATCAAAAGCAGGATGATGCCACTCCCTTGAGCCTGATGTTCCTACGAAAAGAAACAGTCCTGGAACCTTTCTTTGATAATAGGCAAAATCCTCCCCGGCCAACGATTGCGCAGGCTCCACCGCTGTCAGTCCTAAAGCGGCAGTTGCCTCCCGCGCCAATGCAGCCAGCCTGCTATCGTTGCGGACAGCCGGCGGACCCTGTATCCAGCGAAGCTGTGTCTTCACCTGATACGCCGCCGCAACCCCCTCCACAATTTGCGCAAACCGCTCCCGCACCGTCGCTCTCGCATTCTCCTCAAACGTGCGGATTGTCCCATCCAGGACGGCGTTCTCCGGGATCACGTTCCAGGAGGTCCCGCTGTGAAAACGCGTGACGCTTACCACTGCTTGCTGCAGCGAACTGAGATTGCGGCTTACGATCGATTGCAGGGAGGTAACGATCTGCGAGGCGGCTACGATGGGATCGACTCCGACTTCCGGTACAGCCGCGTGTGTCCCCTGTCCCTTTACCTCCAGTACAAAACCGTCTGCTGCCGCCATCAATGGCCCCTCTTTGATGCCGATGGCGCCGACCGGCAAATCCGGTTTATTGTGCAGGCCCAAAATAGCCTTCACACCTTCCAGTGCCCCGCTCTCGATCACCTGCAGCGCGCCGACAGCCTTTTCTTCCGCCGGTTGAAAAATCAATCTCACTTTGCCCCGAAGCCCGCTTTCCTTGTTTTTCAGCAAGATCGCTGCTCCCAGCAAGGCCGCCGTGTGAAAATCATGCCCGCACGCATGCATTTTCCCTTGATTGCGCGACGCGTAGGGAAGCCCTGTCTCCTCCTGGATCGGCAGCGCGTCAATATCGGCTCGCAGCGCGATGATCGGGCCGCTGTTTCCCTCTCCGATTTCCGCAATCACTCCTGTGTTCAGTCCGTAATCCACGGTTTGTATCCCTGCTTCTGCGAGCCACTCCTGCAGCTTGGCTGTGGTCTTTCTTTCCTCTCCCGACAATTCGGGATACTGGTGCAGGTGGCGGCGATATTCCACCAATCTGTCCGCCAATTCCTCCGCACTTGATCGTGTATCAGCCAGATGTCCCATGGGCCATTTCCTCCTTATCCCAAGCCCTTTACACGGCAGTCTGCTTCTGCAAATCCGCAATGGCCGCCTGCAAGAAAGCAAATGAATCCAGCCGTTTCTGAAAATCCTTGACCGCAGAAGTGACGATAAATTCATTCACCCCGAATTTCTCCTTGGCAGCCAGCAGGCCCGTTCGCACCGTTTCCTTCGAGCCCTTCAAAATCTTTGCTTCCAGCACCTCGATCGTGTATGCCTGCCCGGATTGCTTGCCGAATTCCTCCGCCTGTTCCACCGTGTTCAAGATAAAGCTTTTTCCGCTTGCTAGATGAACCTTGGTGAGCAGGATGTCCCTGGCAAGGTTCTCCGCCTCTTCGTCCGTTTCAGCCGCGATGACGGAAATCGCCAGGATCGGCTGCGGCTTCGTCCCGCGAAACGTGCGAAATTGGTTGCGGTAGGTGTCGATCGCGATCTTTGCCGTATCCTCATCACCATTGATAAAAAGGGAAAAAACGTAGGGCAAGCCCAGCTCAGCGGCGATTTCCGCACTGGCGATGCTGGTGCCCAGCATGAACAGGTCTGCTGCTTTCTCAGGAACCGGCGTGGCGCGAAGGCCGTAGAGCGGATGCTCCTCCTCCAGCGAATTCGTGAGGAATTTTTCCACCTCTTTGATTTTTTCCTTGAGATCAGTTCCTTCTGGGCCCGCTCCCTGACGCAATGCCCGCGTGGAGAGAGGCAATCCCCCAGGCGACCGGCCTATTCCCAGATCGATGCGGCCCGGTGCCAGGGAAGCGAGGACATTGAAGTTTTCCGCCACTTTATACGGGCTGTAATGCTGCAGCATCACCCCGCCCGAACCGATCCGAATGCGCTCGGTATGGGCAAGAAGATACGCGATCAGAATCTCTGGCGATGAACCAGCCACCAAGTCTGAATCATGGTGCTCTGACACCCAAAAGCGATGAAAGCCGTGCTCTTCGGCAAATTTGGCGAGTTGGACGGTGCGATGCAAAGCCTCAGCCGCAGTCTCCCCCGGGAAAATCGGGCTTTGATCTAACAAGCTTAATTGGATCGTCATCTGAATCCCTCCCCTTTCATCAGAAAATCTGTTAAAAAGCTGGCACGACTGCGACACCGTATTTTTCTTCGATGAATTTTTTCACTTCGGCACTTTGCAGAGCGGCATCAAGCTTTTTGATCTCTTCGCGGTTTTCGTCACCTTTGCGAACCGCGATTACGTTGGCATAGGGAGAATCCTTGTCTTCCCGGAATAGCGCGGAGTTGGGATCGAGTTTGGCTTCCAATACCACATTGGTGTTGATCACTGCACCGTCCAGGTCGGGCAAAACTCTTGGCAGTGTCGCAGCTTCCGTCTCAATGAATTCCAGCTTTTTTGGATTTTCCACTATATCCTTAGGTGTCGCCTCATAGTTGTTAAGACCGTCCTTGAGCTTGATCAATCCCTGCTGCTGCAGCAAGACCAATGCTCTGTACTCGTTGGAGGGGTTGTTGGGAATCCCGATTTTGGCTCCCTCCTTCAGTTCATCCTTAGAGCCCAGCTTCTGCGAATAGAAGCCGATCGGCTCGACATGAACCTTGGTTGTAACGGCAAAGTCGAAGCCTTTTTCCGCACTGACCGAATCCAGATAGGGTACGTGCTGGAAAAAGTTCGCGTCAATTTGCCCGTCTTTCAGGGCTGGGTTGAGCTGACCCTCGTCATCCAGCACAATCACTTCGAGCTGGACCCCGTTCTCTTTCAGCTTCGGCTTGATAAATTCCAGGATTTCTGCGTGCGGGACGGGAGCCGCTCCTACTTTGAGCGTTACCTCCTTTGGCGGCTGGGAAGAGGTTTCTGTGGCACTGGAACCTGAGCCGCAGCCGGCAAGCAGCGAAGCGAGGATTACGGGTACTACGGAAACACTGAACAAGCCTTTTTTCTTGATCATGAACTCTCCACTCCTTTTTTGGTTGCCATTATTCAAATCTGGTGCGCTTTCTCTCGATCCGTCCCGCGACCGTATCACCTGTCCACTGGATGACCTGAACCAGCACGATGATCAGTATGACGGTGGAAAGCAAGACATCCTCCCGAAACCGCTGATAGCCAAAGCGGATGGCCAAACTGCCGAGCCCTCCTGCGCCAATGGCCCCGGCGATGGCAGTGAACTCGACTATACCAATAATACCGATAGTCATACTGCGAATTAAGGCAGGCAGGGCTTCCGGAATCATCACGCGGAAAATAATCGTGGATGCATTCGCCCCCATCGCTCTCGCCGCTTCGATTTTCCCGACGCTGACCTCCTTCAGCGAGTTCTCGATGATGCGACCAAGAAACGGAGCCGCTCCGATCGACAGCGCCACTATGGCGGCAGTCGGACCCAGTGTCGTCCCCACGACAAAACGGGCGAGCGGCAGCAGCAGGACGATCAGGATAATAAAAGGAAGCGAACGTACACTGTTGATCACCGTGCTGATCACCTTGTGCAGCCTTGGGGCTTGCAGAAGCCCGCCTTTTTCTGTGACAACCAGGACCACTCCCAGTGCCATCCCGAGCAAGAGCGCGAACAAAGAGGACCAGAGCACCATATAGAGAGTCTCCAGCAGTCCTCGCCACAGCAGTTCGAGCAAATCATCCTTCATATGCCGGCCCCCACTCCTTCCATCACGATCCTTTGCTCACGGTAATACTCGATGATTTTGACAAAGCGTCTGGCTGTGTCGCTCTCGGGATTCAGGAAAAACTTGTCGACTGGCCCCGTCTCCACGATGCGGCCGTGTTCGATGACTGCCATATTGCGGCAGATGTGCTGCAGGACATCCAACTCATGCGTGATCAGGATGATCGTCAGGTTCAACTCCCGGTTGATCTCCTTCAATAGCTCCAGGATGGAGTAGGTCGTTTGCGGATCCAATGCAGAGGTGGCCTCGTCGCTGAGCAAGACGTCTGGCTCGTTGACCAATGCCCTGGCGATGCCCACCCGCTGCTTTTGGCCTCCGCTAAGCTGAAAGGGATACGCCTTTTCCTTGTCTTGGAGCTGAACCAGCTCGAGGATTTCTCTCACCCGGCGTTGGATATGTGCTTCGGGATGCCCCGCCACTTTCAGTGGAAAGGCCACGTTTTGAAAGACTGTTTTGGAGTCGAAGAGATTGAAGTGTTGGAATATCATCCCTATTTTTTGTCTCGCTTGCTGCAACTCTGCTGGCGTGCATTGTGTGATCAGCCTGCCTTCGATCTCAATGGCCCCCTGATCAGGCTCCTCCAGACGATTGAGACAACGGATCAATGTCGACTTTCCCGCACCGCTAAATCCGATAATCCCGAAAATATCGCCTTTTTGAATCTCCAGGTTGATATTGTCAAGGGCTGTGACTGCTCCCTTTGGGGTCTTGTATGACTTGCTGAGATTGCGTATCGCGATCATGCTGTCACCGCCCTTTCAACGGGAGGGCAGGTGAAGCCGTATAGCGATTCTTCGGAATTGGCAGTCCAAAATGTCCGCGCAAGGTGTCCCGTTCATAATCGATGCGGAAGAGTCCCTTGCGCTGCAGGATGGGCACGACATGCTCGACGAACCTCTCGAGAACATCGGGAAGCAAAGGCGCCATCAGCATGAATCCGTCAGCAGCCTTCTGCGTAAACCACGTTTCCAGTGTAGCGGCAATTTTTTCCGGCGGTCCCACGAAGCCATCGTGGGTGTGAGAACCGGTCAGCAGCGAGTACAGCTCACGCAAGGTTGGATTTTCCCTGGCAATAACCGGCTGATGCTTCCGGTAATCCGCTTTGGTCTCCGGCAGGCGGTCCAGCCCCAGCTCCGCCGATTTCGTCTCCAGGGTTGCCTGGCTAAAGTCGATGCCTTTGAAATAGTCCGTCAAAAAGCCAAACGCTGTTTCGTCCGTAATCAAGGAGTCGAGCTGCTGCTGGATCTGTCGCGCTTCCTCCTCCGTCCCGCCGATGATGGGCGAGATGCCTTGCAGGATGTATACATCGTCTGGGGAGCGTCCGGCTGCGGCTGCTTTTCCTTTAAAGGAGCGGTAAAACGCTTGGGCGTCCTCGAGGTTGTATTTGATCGAAAAGATTACCTCTGCTGTACTCGCCGCAAAATTCTGTCCTGATTCAGAGGAGCCCGCTTGAACCAGGACCGGATATCCTTGCGGCGAGCGGCCGATATTCAGGGGGCCCTGGACGGAGAAAAATGTCCCTTGATGATCCAAGCGATGCAGCTTGCTCCGGTCAAAAAACCTGCCGCTTGCTTTGTCCCGGATAAAGGCGTCTTCCTCCCACGAGTCCCACAGGCCTCTGATCACCTCGACGAATTCCTCCGCACGCTTGTAGCGCAGGGTATGGTCAAAATGCTCCTCCCGGCCGAAATTGCGTGCCGTATTTCCTGACAAATCCCTCGTCGTGACGATGTTCCAACCCACTCTGCCCTTGCTGATCTGGTCTGCGGACAGCAGAAGACGGGCCAAATTGTACGGCTCGATATAGGAGGTGGATGCCGTCGCCACCACCCCGATCTTTGCGGTTGCCCCTGCCAGAGCCGTAATCAGTGTAATCGGTTCAAATCGGTTGAGGATATTGGGATGGGACGCTTCGTTAATCCCCAGGCTGTCCGCGATAAACACCATGTCGAATTTGCCGCGTTCAGCCAACTGCGCCAGGCTTTTGTAGAAATCAATATCAATGCTGGCATCTGCTTGAGCCGCTGGATGGCGCCAGGATGCGACGTGCATTCCCGTCCCCACCAGATAGGCTGCCAATTTGATCTGTCTACTGGTCATACGGTTATCCTCTCTTTCTCCGCAATTTCAAACTACACTATTCAAACCTGTTTACTCGGAATTATTTTCTAAAACATTACCACCTCTTTCATTGCCAGTCAACTGCTTATTTTCCTTTTTTAGGGTGGCAGCTCGTCTTCTCCCATTGAATTCCCTTTACTGCAGCAATGTCTCCTATATAATGAATGTGACATCATCCCCATGTTTCTTTGACCTTTGAGAGGTGAATACCGTGTCCATTCGGCTCAAGCTTTTGCTTTCCTATACAGGCATGCTCGTCATCAGCCTGCTTATGTTTTTCCTGACTGCCGTATTAATCACGATCGCAACGACTGGCGATCTGCACAGCTTTCGGGATTTCTATAAAGTTCATTATCAGCTCAATCCATTGACGGAAGAGGAGGAATCCATTTTCCTCGAGTTGAAATACCTGGCCAAAAACTCTCCGGATGAGCTGCAGGACGAACAGCTTCTGAAGGACTATGATTTTCAGCTCAGAACCGTACGCGCCGGTCTTTTTATCCGCCGGGAGAGCAATCAGGTCTTTGCATCCGAGACGTTTCATCAGCCTGATTTGGCCAAGCATCTGCCCGGCTATGATTTGAACAACAATCAGATCCGCAATACCTTCAACATCGGGGAACGCTTCTACGCTTATGCCAAATTCGATTTCCACTATACGGACGGCGCCAAAGGAAGTGTGTTTGTCATTCGCGAGCGCAGTCCGTTTGCCGAAGTGACCCGCAGGCTCCTCCCGATACTCCTGATTCTGCTTATCGGGTTTATCGTCATCGCCAACATCCTGCTGTACCGCTGGATTACCCGCAGTGTGATCAAACCGCTCGACTCCATGCGCCACTCTGCGGAACAGATCAAGGAGGGCAATCTGGATTTCTCTCTCGATCTTTCCTCCAAGGACGAAATCGGACAGCTCAACGAAGCGTTCGAGAACATGCGCAAGCGATTGCAGGAATCTGTCGCCCTTCGTTTGCAGGATGAAGAAAATCGCAAGGAACTGATCTCCAATATCTCTCATGACTTGCGAACGCCGATTACCAATATCAAAGGCTACATCGAAGGAATTCGAGACGGTGTCGCGGATACGCCGGAGAAAATGGACAAGTACGTCAACATCATCTACTCCAAGGCCGTGGATCTGGACAGGCTGGTAGACGAGCTGTTCCTCTACTCGAAGCTCGATTTGAAACAGGTGCCGTTTACGTTTGAACACGTGGAGATTGTTCCGTTCTTGGATGATTGCATCGACGAGCTGCACTATGCGCTGGAGAAGAAGGGGATCGAGATCGGCTGGGGGGAGCGGATCGATGCGGACACGAAGGTGATCGCCGATGTGGAGAAAGTAAAGCGTACCCTGCTCAACATCGTGGAAAATGCGCAAAAATTCATGGACAAAGAGAACAAAACGATTCAACTGTCGCTTCAAAGCGATCCGCAATGGGTGACGGTTGAAATCAGGGATAACGGGACGGGGATCCCGCCTGAGGCTGTCCCGCATATTTTTGAACGCTTTTACCGCGCGGAGCAGTCTCGCAATTCTTCGACTGGCGGCAGCGGACTCGGTCTTGCCATCGCCCGCCAGATCATCGAAGGACATGGCGGCTCCATTTGGGTAGAAAGTGAACCGGGAGCAGGAACAAGCCTGTTCTTTACCCTCAAACGCGCGAATGCACAAGGAGGAGCAGATTCCCATGCCGACAACCATCTTGATCATTGAAGACGAGACGACCATCGCGCAGCTGGAACGGGACTATTTTGAACTGAATGGCTATGAGGTCGATTTATGCCATACCGGTACGGAAGGACTTCAACTCGCCTTGAATGGCGATTACAACCTGATCATCATCGACCTCCAGCTGCCCGGCATGGACGGATTTGCATTATGCAGTCAAATCAGACAAGCCAAGGAAGTTCCGATTCTGATCGTCTCGGCTAAAAAAGAAGAGATTGATAAAATTCGCGCCTTCAACCTCGGCGCAGATGATTATATCACCAAGCCCTTTAGCCCGAGCGAGCTGGTCGCCCGTGCCAAAGCCCATCTGACGCGGTATGAACGGCTTCTCTCCAAGCAGGAGTCTGTTCCAAAAGCGGAAATTCATATCCGCGGTCTCACTATCGACAAAGAGTCTCGCCGGGTATACGTGCGTAACCAGGAGGTTGTTTTTACGACGCGGGAATTCAACTTGCTCGAATTTTTAGCGAGCCATCCCAATCGTGTATTTAGCAAAAATGAACTGTTCGAACGAATCTGGGGCATGGATTCCAGCGGAGATATCGCGACCGTCACCGTCCATATTCGCAAGCTGCGGGAAAAAATCGAGGTCGATCCCTCCAATCCGCAGTATATCGAAACCGTTTGGGGGGCCGGATACCGTTTTACCGTGTGACGTTTTTAGGGTTATTTAAGAAGGATTTTAGAATTTATTAATCTCTCGTTTCTTGGGAATTTAGGTCTCTCCTCTACTATACAGGTACAGGCAACTTACCTTGATAATCAAAAGGAGGATCTACCAATGAATTCCTTTTCCAAGAAATTGGCTACCATGCTGCTCGCCACCGCTGTCAGTGCGGGAACACTCCCCTTCGCTGCCTTGAACGCGCAAGCTGCTGCTCCATTAACCTCACAGGAAATCCAGCGAGCCGTAAATGAACTGACCCAACTGCGCGTCTTGCAAGGCTATCCCGATCACTCGATGGGTGTGCAGCAACCCGTAACTCGCGCGGAACTGGCAAAAATGGTGGTGCTGACATTTGGTTTGGAGGGAAAAACGGACCATCTGCCAAGCTTTGACGATGTGAAAAAAGATGCCTGGTATTCTGATTTTGCCGCCAGGGTGGTAGGACAAGACATTTTCCAGGCTGACGAGGGACGCTTTGATCCACAACGCACGGTTACAGCTGCAGAATTGGAGCAGATCATTGCCAAAGCGCTCAAACGAGACATGAAATCCGTCCAATACTGGATGGAGCGCGTTTCTACCACCAATGGCCCGCTGTCACGCGGAGAAGCCGCCTATCTGCTGAATACGGCGCATCAAGCGATTCCTTCCGCAACGGCTGCCATTACCGACATACGCCCGCTCAATGCGATCACGCTGATCGTCACCTTCGATGCTCCCTTAACAGCGGAGGACGAGGCTTTTGCTACGGCAAAGGAACAGTTCGCATTTAGCGACGGGCTTGCGCTGACCAACATGCCTCGCCTGAAAACAGGCTCTCTCTCTACCTATATCGTACCTACCTCGCCGCAGAAGCCCGGCACCCTCTACACGCTGACCTATAAAGGCAAACAGGCGGGTACATTCGCAGGACAAGGAACCAAACTGAACATGACCGAGGCCAGACAGGTGACGAACGATACCTTTGAGCTCGAATCGCTGAAAACAGCAGGTGTGACCGATTACGGCTACGTCATCTCCGCTTACAGTGCTGGGCGTGGAGCCAACGCTTTCGTGCTGGATGAAAACAACGCCGCGGATGGCAGAACCTATCAGATCATCTCCTCCATGCAGGCTCGCCAGGTAACGATCACTCCGGAAGGCGGTCAACCGATTGTAGCCAAGTACGTACCATTCACACAATCGACGGACGGCAAGCAAGAACCAAAATTCCGTCTGCCAGAAGGAGAGACGTTGAAACCAGGCGTCCGATACACGGTAACCTCTGAGTGGGCAGAGATTGCGAATCCAAACTTTGTAGCAGAGGAAATCGCACCGCTGCAATTGAGCGAAGCAGAAGCCGTCAGTGATACCTCGATCACGGTCACATTGACTGCAGATCCTGGCGACGAGCTGTTTTCCGGTCGCAGCGTCGAGCTGACCAGCCCTGACGGAGAGACGCTTCTGGCTACCTATAAGTATTCCAGCCGCAAAGGCGCAACAGGTGTGTTTGACCTCCAGCAAAATGGTACACTGAAAGCAGGAACCACCTATACCGTAACGCCTGTTGGCGACTGGGCAGGCAACTCCCAGGTCGAATTGGCGGTATAATATTTTGGATAAGGCGGACTGTTCAACTTTTTGCATAGATAATTGGGGCTCGGCATGACGCGAGAGGGCTACTATTCGGGGAAAGGTGCTGGTAAGCGATGCTGCGCGTCGGTCTTCTTTTTCTTGCCTTCACGTTGTCTGGATGTGAAGGGGGCGCGAACGACCTGCTCAAAAGCGAAGAGCAGCAAACAATCGAAGCGGTAAACAAGGAGATGGGAGAGTTGAATCAGGCGTTGTTACAGGCTGTTCAAAATGGAGATCAAGATCAGATCAAGAAGCTTCTGGCAGATGGAGCAGATATAGATGCCACAGATGATAGAGGCAGAACTTCTGCCATGATCGCGGTTCACACCGACCAACTTGAAATTTTCCAATTACTGGTTGAAAAAGGAGCGAACATCAACATCCGGGATCAGCGTCTGGACAATCCTTTGCTATACGCTGGCGCAGAAGGAAAGATTGATTTCGTAAAAGCAGCGATCGCAGCTGGCGCAGATACGACGATTACCAACCGTTTTGGCGGCACGGCCCTGATTCCTGCAGCCGATCGCGGACATGTGGAGGTCGTTCGCGAGCTGCTCGCCAACTCCGACGTCGATGTAAATCACGTCAACAATCTGGGCTGGACCGCCCTGCTGGAAGCCGTGATTTTGGGCGACGGCGGAAAAAATCACCAGGAGATTGTGAAGCTGTTGATCGATCACGGTGCTGACGTTAACCTGGCTGATCACGATGGCGTGACTCCCTTGCAGCACGCGAAGAAGCGCGGGTATCAGGAAATGATCGAGCTGCTGACAAACGCTGGTGCGAAGTGACAGGGTGTATCCTGCAAGAACGAAAAACGGGTGCTCATCAGAAGCTGATCTTCTGTCGAGCACCCGTCTTTTCTGTGAAAAACGTCTCGACGTTTTTCACAAAAGTGGATGTGACCGCTTGCGGTCAAACAAAACGGTCATGACCGTTTTGTTATTGCTTGTTCACATCGATAAATGGCATGGCGCCGCCAGTGACATTCGGCATTTTGCCGTCCCATTTGCGGATCGCTTCCAGCTGCGCTTCGATCTGTCTGAGCTGGATCAGCTCCGGCGTTACTTCCTGCTTTTGCAAGCGGAGTGCTTCCGCCTGCGCTTGAGCTTTGGTAATCTCCTGCTCTTTCTCGATCTTGATGCGCTCGAGATCCAGCTTGGATTTGAGCGCTTGCTGCTCGGCGATCTGCTTGGATTCAATCGCACGGTTAAACTCTTCGCTGAAGGTAAATTCACGGATGTTGATTTCATCCAGCACAATGTAATAGGTCGAGAGCTTCGTGGTCAGCAGTTCCTTCACTTTAGCGCTCACTTCCGAGCGTTTGGAGATCAGTTCCTCGGCTGTATACTGAGCCGTCACCGCTTTGAGCGCCTCGGCTATGGCCGGGTCTACAATGCGGGTATTATAATCCAGGCCGACCTGCTGATACAATTTGTTGACGCTGTTGGCATCCAGGTGGTGGTTGACCGCTATCGTTGTCGATACGGTTTGCAGATCGCGTGATGCAGATGTCTGACTCGTCTCTGACTTTTGCACACGGACCTCGATCGGAATTACTGTTTGAATAAACGGAATCTTGAAATGAAGACCTTCTTGCAGCACTTTCGGCTGAACAGCCCCCAATTGCAGCACAATACCGCTATGGCCTGCTGAAATTATTGCAAAGGATTGTGTTCCCAACAATGCGATGACAGCAATCACTAAAATCGTAACAATCCATTTTCCTCCCTGTTTGAAGGAATTCATGTTGACTACATTATCGTCGCTCATATTCCGCCTCCCCTTCTGATGTTTCTGTACTCTAGTCTATACGGGAAAGGGGGACTGAAGTTTCAGATTCATTCGTATTTTTGTCCCATTGACTCAGAAAAGAAAGCAGTTCCCGATTTACCTGCTCGGAACCTTTGCCCAGCCATATCAAATGCCCCCAGGTATCGAGGAGACATAGCTGTGCGTTCGGCATGTGCTTAGATGCGCGATGGGCGTGTTCGAGCGGAACCGTTCCATCCTGCAGACTATGCATGATCAGTACGGGACACGTCACGTTCTGCAGATGCTGAATCTCAATCTGTCCGGGGTGTACAAGGTCAATCATGAAGCCATGCCCCGACCGCTGACGACGATTCATTGCACGAAATGCCTCCAAATCTTCGGGCAGGAGATAAGATTCGACTTCTCTCCAGGGCAGCTTCGTAAAGGACGAGGCCATCTGTTTGAACATGTAACGTGGGAAGCGGTCGGTCACGGATGCAAACAGCTTCCAGACATAGGCCTCCACTCCGGGTCGAAACAGAATTTTTGCCGCCTTGTACTCCTTGTCTTTTGAAGTCAGCCATGGGCCTGTCACCGCTGATTGCAGTGTCAGTGTACATATTCGCTGCGGGTATTGGGAGGCAAAGAATATGCCGCTTGGTCCGCCGGCAGAGACCGCGATGACATGGAGCTTTTTGATTTGCAAATGGCGAAGCAATTCTTCATACGCCTGACAGGCTGTCCTGAGGCTTTCTCCGAGCTCGCGGGAAGTCTCGCCATACCCTGGACGTGACGGCGTGATCAGGGAGTAGCCTGCATCCAACAGCGCCTGATAGCCAAACTCTTCTGTGCAATTGGAATGACCGCCATGCAGCACGAGGATTGGCTGCCCTTCTCCCCGAATAGAATATTGAAGTCTGGTTCCCTCTGACAGGGTAAGGAATTCAATTTTCAAAACGAACCCTTCTCTCTTTCTGGCATCATCGTGAGCAGATTGGATTGCGTCTATCTTACCTATTATTTGGCAATGCGAAAAGGAGAATGTCGATGAAAGAAAAGGTAATTTCCCTCATTGAGAAATATGGTTTGGAAGAGATGAAAGAAACCATCCTCGCTCATCTTCATCCCTGCATCTATCTGCTGCCGCAGCGAACCGAATTTCCTGAGTTAGCCAAGAGCCGATTAGGCGGATATCCCGATTTTCCTCCTGGCTGGAGCTACCCGTTGTACAATGGTGAACCGCTTGTCTTCATCGGTCAGCTCAACCTGGAGGAAATCCAAAACTTAGGCATAGCCAACGAACTGCCTGCGCGCGGCCTTCTCTACTTTTTCTACGAAGCCAAGGAGCAGTCGGTATTTGGGGAGCTCGAAAATAGGGACGGTTGGCGCGTCTTGTATTACGATGGCGATCTCTCCGCCGTACAGTCCGTTCCTTATCCCGGTACCGACCAGGAATACGGGGTACTTTACGCCAACCATCTGCAGATGAAAAAGGGACTGTCGCTTCACGGGGACGGGATCAAGGTTCCTGACGCCTTGTGGGACACGTATTACGACGAGTTTTTGCCCGCCTTTGCCGAGATCAACGGCTCGCATACATGGAACCACCAGGTGCTGGGCCACCCGAACAACATCCAGGGCGATGTCTTTGAGGAAGTAGACTACCTCCAGGGCAAGGAAAATGGCGGCCCTTACACCCTTTTGCTGCAGGTAGATACCGATGAGGATAACCTCGGGATTATGTGGGGGGATGTCGGTACGATCTACTTCGTCCTCTCTTTGGAAGATTTGAAAGCGAAGCGCTTTGAGAATGCGTTGTTTTCGTATCAATGCTGCTAAAGAGAAATGAAGGCTCCTGTTCTCTGAAAAGAGTATCTAGGACTCTACGTTTTAGGGTATAAAGTGCTTCTCAGACTGGGTTGACAGCTGGCGAAGTCAATGCTAGCATTCAATACATTAAACTGTAGGAGGATCGTTATCTATGCTACACTCCATGCGTATTCGATAAGCGGGCAATAAAAAAGCGATTTTTCCACAACTGTGGGCTTTTTTGAGCTGCTTATTTATACGTTTGGAGACATAGATGCCGATTTTAGATAGCTTATATTTGCTATGCTTTTTTCGCTGTGTCCGCACTCGTAATTTCATGCAGATCAAAGCCTGCTTTTGTGGGCTTGGATCTGCATTTTTTATTGCCAAAAACAACCCTCAATCAGAGATTTTGGACAGTAAAAGGAGAAAGGAACGAATACTATGCGACATATGCGTTGGAACTTCTTTATATAATCCTTCCTTCAAAAATCGCAGGCAATCCTGCGAACAGAAAACTGCGATTACTGAAGGAGGTTACAAATATGAGTGCATTGATAAAAGCAAAAGATATTCACGTAGAATTTATGGGTCGGGAAGTATTAGCGATTGATCATTTGGAAGTTCATGATTATGATCGCATCGGTCTGGTCGGTGCGAACGGAGCAGGAAAGAGCACGTTGCTGAAAATATTGCTGGGGGAGATTGCCTTGCCACAGGGGAAAATTGTGAGGGACGGTAATTTTGCCTATATTCCGCAATTGGATGATGTTGTCGTTCATGAGGAAGTGGATCCCGCATTGCTGGGCAAGCTTGGCGTAGACAGACTAGACCTGGAGCAAATGAGCGGCGGCGAAGAAACACGGCTAAAAATTGCACAGGCTCTATCAGAAGGAATGCACTGTATCTTTGCGGATGAACCGACGAGTCATCTCGATCGGGAGGGTATCGACTTTTTGATCAAGCAGCTCGCATTTTTCACGGGCGCTTTGCTCGTGATTAGTCATGACCGGTATTTTCTTGATCAGGTCGTCGATAAAATTTGGGAGTTAAAAGACGGAAAGATTAACGAATATTGGGGCGGATACTCTGACTACTTGTCACAAAAAGAAGAGGAAAGAAAAAACCAGTCTGCACAATATAGGCAGTTTATCTCTGAACGAGCCCGGCTGGAGAAAGCAATCACCGAAAAAAAGAACCAGGCCCGCAAAGTAGACCAAAAGGCGAAAGGAGCTTCAAGAAAAAACAGCTCTGAAAGCGGCGGCCGACTGAGCCATCAAAAAACGGTGGGCAGCAAGCAGAAGAAGCTCCATAATGCCGCAAAAAATATGGAGCATCGAATCGAATTGCTTGGTGATGTGAAACCTCCAGAGGTGATTCGTTCCGTCCATTTCCGTCAGAGCGAATCATTAGAGCTACACAACCCCTTTCCAATCGTAGGGAACGAGCTCTGCAAACAGGTAGGCAACAAGGTCATTTTCGAAAAGGCGTCTTTCCAATTTCCGCTGGGTGCCAAGATAGCGGTGACGGGTTCAAACGGAACGGGAAAAACAACCCTTTTCAAAATGATCATGAATTGTGAAGACGGCATCTCTCTATCACCAAAAGCAGCAATCGGATACTTCGCGCAAAACGGATACAAAGTTGACCGTCATCAGGGCATCATGGAGTTCATGCAGGAAAACTGTGATTATCAGATGTCGGAAATTCGCACTGTACTGGCATCTCTGGGATTTTCTCAGCATGACGTACGAAAAGAGTTGTCTGTTTTAAGTGGCGGGGAAATGATAAAATTACAGCTTGCCAAAATGCTGCTCGGGCGATACAACATCTTGCTTATGGATGAACCAAGCAATTTTCTCGATCTTCCTGCAGTGGAAGCACTGGAAAATTTGATGAAAGACTACGCAGGTACCATTATTTTCATAACACACGACGTCCGCTTGCTGGAGAACGTCGCGGATTTCGTATACGAGATCAAAGATAAAAAAATCATTCGGAAGTGCTAAGAAGTTGACTGGATGATTGGATCCGATAAAACAACGGCAGCTTCGGACCTTATTGTCTGTCCAAAGCTGCCGTTGTTTCTTTTGACCGATGTTATTCTAACGTTCGTGATGCATCGCGACGACGGCGGGTTTGGCTGCTTTCGCCAGGCTTGCCGCCAACAGCAGGGCGAGAAGCAAAAAGCCTGTGATCAAACCGACTACGCCAGCCCAACCATAGTCAGACCAGAAGACGCCTCCGGCCGTACCCGCTACACTCGAACCAGCATAGTAGAAAAACAGGTAGAGCGAGGAGGCCTGCGCCTTGTCCTCCAGCGCACGTCTGCCCACCCACGCGCTGGCGATGGAATGGCTGCCAAAAAAGCCGAAGACAAGGATCGGCAAGCCAAGCATTTTTACCCACAGATTCGATTCCAGCGTGATGAGTACGCCGATCAAGGTCAGTCCCAGGGCGACGATCAAGATTTTTTGCCGTCCATAGGCGTCTGCCAGCTTCGCCATCCATACCGAGCTGACCGTCCCCACGAGATAGATGATGAAAATCCAGCCGACCAGCGTCTGGCTGAGATGATAGGGCGGCGCCGTCAGCACATAGCCCAGGTAGTTGAACAGCGCGACATTGCTCCCCAGAATAAGAAAGCCAATCCCGTACAGGCAAAGCATCCCACGGTCTCTCAGATGATGCCCGAACGAGAGCAGCAGTTTTCGCGGCTCCGGAGAACGCGGGTGAAAATGGCGGGATGGCGGCAAGCTCAGCCAAAAGATCAGGCAAGCCAAAAAGCTGATGAAGCTGATCGTCCCCAACGCCACATGCCAGCTAAAAAAGTCCGTCATCATCCCGGTGAGAATCCGTCCGAAGACGGCCCCCAACGAGTTGCCGCTGATATAGAGTCCCATCGCGACTCCCAAGCTCTCGCCGTCCATCTCTTCTCCCAGATAGGCCATCGCAATCGAGGGCAAGCCCCCCAAAGCGATGCCCTGAATCATGCGCAGCCACAAGAGCGTCTCAAAGCTCGGACTGCAAGCAGTCAGGACAGACATGGCAGACGCAGCCAGCAAGGATGCCATCATGACAGGCTTACGTCCCCACACTTCAGACAAAACGCCAAAAAACAGCATGCTGACCGCAAGCGAGATCGTCGTCACCGACAGCGAAAGGCTCGCCATCGTCGGAGAGACGCCGAAATCTTTGGTAAACTCCGGCATCAGGGGCTGTGTGCTGTACAGAATGGCAAATGTATTAAAGCCAGCGGCGAAAAAAGCGATATTCGTTTTTCGAAAGGCCTTTGTCCCTTTCTTGATGTGTTCCACTTGGATGCTACCTCCCCAGCTCCACACTCTCTTGTTTGTATCGTATCACCCATCATTTATAATGTATAATTTATTATTAGTATCAAAATGATGCATGACAGTAATGATAAAACAGGAGGTTTTTCTATGGAGTGGCAGCAACTCGAGTATTTTCAGACGCTCGCACGCGTACAGCATGTGACGCAAGCCGCAGAGCTTTTATCCCTGTCGCAGCCTGCATTGAGCCGTTCCATTGCCCGATTGGAAGAAGAACTGGGCGTCCCGCTTTTTTCCCGTCAGGGGCGCAGCATCTCCCTGAATCGCTACGGCCAGCTTTTTTTGCAGCGCGTACAGCGTATTCTTGCCGAATTCGAGAGCGGGAAGCAGGAGCTGCAGGACTTGGTTCATCCTGAAAACGGAGAGATCGCCCTCGGTTTTTTGCATACGTTGGGTACGAGCCTGATCCCTGACTTGATCGGCACGTTCCGGCTGGACTCCCCCGCCGCCCGTTTTCAGCTGATCCAAAACCACAGCTACTCCCTGCTGGAACATCTCGATGCAGGCGTGCTGGATTTATGCATCATTGCGGAGCCTACCGAAACCAAGCTTCCGATTCAGTGGACTCCGCTGTGGAGTGAAGAGATTTTTGCTTATGTGCCTCCGGGGCATCGACTTGCTGGACAAAAAAGCATTGTCCTGGAGGACTTGGCGGGTGAACCTATGATTTTCTTGAAAAAGGGGTATGCGCTGCGCAGAACGACCGACTCGTTATTCCAGCAGATCGGCATGACCCCTCATGTGATGTTTGAAGGCGAGGAAGCTGCGACGGCTGCAGGGCTTGTCGGCGCAGGGTTAGGCGTCTCCCTCTTGCCCGAGCTTCGCGGGATCGACACGAGCAAAATCGTCCAGCTCCAGATCCGCGAACCCGCTTGTTACAGGGTGATC
Source organism: Brevibacillus panacihumi (assembly GCF_003710985.1). Lineage (GTDB taxonomy): Bacteria > Bacillota > Bacilli > Brevibacillales > Brevibacillaceae > Brevibacillus > Brevibacillus panacihumi. The sequence continues at coordinate 49,782 of NZ_RHHT01000074.1, read as the reverse complement.
GGCATGGCATTGGTGGAAGGCAGATACATGTCGCCTGCGGCCCAGCGGTTTCGGGCATTTGTGCTGCGCTACTTCGGGGTGCCTACTTCTACGCCAGCGCCTTCCGACATTTGATGATGAGCGTCGTGGGGACAGCGGCAGCTTTTTCGGCGTTGTACCAGCCCTTTGCATGCTTCTCTTTTTCCTCGTCCGAGAGGGATACCTCCTCCACCACCCGCTCGATGACAAAGCCCGACTGGATGCAGGCATTGAGGTAGGTGCTAACACGAAACTGCTGCATAATGGCCGTCTCCGGCCACGCCTCGTGCTTGTACGCCCCCTCTTCGAGATAGGATTTGGTCAGCACCAGATTTCCTTCCTGCTCCACAAAAAAACTGTCCCTCATCCCTTACGGACAAAAGACAGTTTTCTGCTGGCTGTGGATTAATGGGCCACTTCCACGTTTTTAAACTGGTTGGAAAACAGCTTCTGGTAGCTACCGCGCTTTTCCATCAGCTCTTCGTGGCTTCCCTGCTCGGCGATCTGTCCGCCCTCCACCACCATGATCGTATCGGCATCGCGAATCGTATTCAGCCTGTGGGCGATGACGAAGCTCGTGCGGCCCTCCATCAGCTTCAGCAAGGCTTCCTGGATGTGAATCTCGGTCCGGGTATCGATGCTGCTCGTCGCCTCGTCGAGAATCAGGAGAGATGGCTTCGCCAGGATCACCCGCGCGATCGCCAGAAGCTGCCGCTGTCCCTGGCTGAGATTGCCGCCGTTTTCGTTAAGCATCGTATCATAGCGCTTCGGCAGACGGTTGATGAATGTGTCCGCATTGGCCATGGCGGCCGCAGCCTCTACCTCGGCGTCCGTCGCGTCCGGCTTGCCGTATTTGATATTGTCCTTGATCGTCCCGGAAAACAGATAGGTATCCTGAAGGACAAAACCAAAGCTGCTGCGCAGGCTGTCCCGGGTGTATTCCCGGATGTCGCGTCCATCCAGATAAATCGTCCCGCTCGTCACATCGTAAAAGCGGGTCAGCAGGTTGACGATCGTTGTTTTCCCCGCTCCGGTAGGGCCGACCAAAGCCGTGATGCTTCCAGCTTGCGACTCAAAGCTGACATTTTTCAAGATGAGCTGATCAGGCCGATAGCCGAAGCTGACATTTTCAAAGACCACATGCCCCTTCGGATTGGTCAGCTCGACTGCCCCATCCACATCGGCTGGCTCGTCTTTTTCATCCAACACTTCAAAAACCCGCTCTGCTCCTGCCACGCCTGACTGCAGCACGTTGAAAATATTCGCCAGATCATTGAGCGGCCGGACGAATTGCCGCGAGTAGGTCAGAAAGCTGGCGATCACCCCGACGGTAATCATCTCGTCAATCGCCAGCACTCCTCCGACGATAGCGACCAATGCGAAGCCCAGATTGTTGATCACGTTCATGATCGGCATGAGAAAGCCCGACCAGATTTGCGCCCTCAAGCCTACCTTGCGCAGCGAGTCGTTGATCTCATCGAATTCCTGAATCGCCTTTTGCTCGTGATTGAACGCCTTGACGACCATGATCCCGGAGATCGTCTCTTCGATATGTCCATTCAGCTTCCCCAGCTGCTTCTGCTGGTCCTTGAACAGGACACTGGTTCTGCGCGCAATCGTCCGCGTGAGCAGATAGACGAGTGGAACTGTGACCAGGCAGGTCAGCGTGAGAATCGGGCTTAGCACCAGCATCATGACCAGCGATCCGACAATCATCAATGCACCGGACATCAATTGCGTCGTAGACTGGGAAATCGAGTTGCTGACGTTGTCGATGTCATTGGTCAATCGACTCATCAGCTCCCCGTGCGTACGGGAGTCAAAAAAGGAGACCGGCAGCTTTTGGAGCTTATCAAACAGGGCTTGGCGCAGATTTTTCACGACCCGCTGCGAGATTCCCGCGATGATCCAGCCCTGCAAAAAGGTTAGGATTCCATCCGCGATATAGGCAATGAGGAGGACGAGGATGATGACGCCGAGCACGCCTGTCAAAGCTTCCCCGCGTGTCATCGCATCGATGGACTCTCCGATCAGATAAGGCGCCGAAAGCATCAGCAGGGCATCGATCAGGACGATGACAAACACGAGCGGCAGCACTTTCTTTTCCTTGCCAAAGGACTGCCAAAGCCGCTTCATCGTCGCCTTGAAGTTTTTCGGTTTGCTTTGCGCTCCTCTGGCTGCCATCCCGAAGCGGTTGCCGTGCCGCGGAGCCATGACTGGCTGTTCTCTTGGCTGTTGTTGCTGTGCCATGCTAGCTTACCTCCCGTCCGAACTGGGAGTGGTAGATTTCCTGGTACACTCCGCAGCTTTGCAGCAATGCCTCATGCGTCCCGATGCCGACGACCTCTCCTTTGTCCAGCACGACGATCTTGTCGGCGTCCATCACGGAGGTGATGCGTTGCGCAATCAGAATGCAGGTCAGACCTTTTGCGTACTTTCGCAGGGACTCCTTGATTCTTCCCTCTGTCGCCACATCGACGGCGCTGGTGCTGTCGTCCAGAATCAGGATCTGCGGCTTTCGCACCAGGGCGCGGGCGATGGACAACCGTTGCTTTTGCCCTCCGGAAAAATTGACGCCGCCTTGACCGACACGAGCCTCATAGCCGTTCTCCGTAGCCGCCACGAAATCATGCGCTTCTGCCATCCTTGCTGCCTGCTCCACCTCTTCCGGTGTCGCGTCCTCTTTCCCCCAGCGGATATTTTCCAGGACGGTTCCGGTAAACAAGACCGTCTTTTGCGGTACGATCGCGATCGTCTCCCGTAGCTTTTTCGGATCGGCCTGGCGCACGTCTACCCCATCGACGCGCAGCGTACCGGAGGTCACATCGTAAAAACGCGGAATCAGCCCGACCAGAGTGCTTTTTCCGGAGCCAGTCGAACCGATAATCCCTACTGTCTCACCCGGCAGACATGTAAAGCTGACCTTCTTCAGAACCAGCTCCCCTCCAGCTCCCTCGTAGGAGAAGCTGACCTCCTCGAAGTCAATCCTGCCTTTCTCGGCGCTTGTCTCCTGTAGCGAATCATCCCAGGTCATCTGATTCTCTTCCGCAAACACTTCCCCGATTCGCTGCGCGGATGCCTTGGCGCGCACGAACAGATTGAACACCATGGAGATCATCATCAGGGCGAACAGGATCTGCGTCATGTAGTTGGTAAAGGCGATGATATGCCCCACCTCGATGCTTCCCTCTTCGACACCGTGCCCCCCGATCCACAGCACCGCCACAATCCCGAGATTGACCGCCAGCATGATCGCCGGACCGAACACGGACATGATGCGGGTAGCAGAGATCGTCTTCGCTTGCAGCTCTTCGTTGGCTGCGTTGAATTTTTCACGTTCAAATGCGTAGCGGTGAAACGCTTTGACAACCCGCACGCCAGAGAGGTATTCCCGCATGGTCCCGTTCACGCGGTCCAGGGCGGCTTGTACCTTTCCAAAAAAAGGGAAACCAATCTTCATATTCAACACAATAAACAAACCGACAATCGGCACGACTACTGCCAGCACGACAGATAATTGCAGATTCAGCTGTGCGGCCATGATCAGCCCGCCGATGCACAGCAACGGCGCTTTGACGAAAATCCGCATCATCCCGTTGACGAAGACTTGCACCTGGTTGACGTCGTTGGTGAGCCGCGTGACCAGCGATGCCCGATCGAACTTGTCGACATTGGCGAAGGACAAGGACTGGATTTTGCGGAACAGATCGGAGCGCAGCAAAGCCCCGAAATTCTGGGACACGTAGCTGGACAAGAGATTTCGCATCGTCGCAGCGACCGCTCCCAAGGCGGTAATCAAAAGCATCAGCCCGCCCATCTGCAAGACGTAATCCATGTCGCGATTCGCCACGCCCCGGTCGATCATCATCGCCATAATGGTCGGCTGCAGCAGGTCGCTTATTGCTTCCACGGCGAGGAAAAAGAAGGAGACTGCGATCGCCACGCCGTATTTTTTCAGGTATGTCAAGGTAAAACGCATACACTCACCCCATTCAAGATGCCAGAAACCGATGATTATTCTTCAAATTTTATCCTTTCGCATGGGAAATGAAAAGAGCGCGAGCGTAGCCTGGGAAACAGGAACGATTGGAAATCGTTGAAAATATTGAAAAAAGCACAACCTTTCATACATGAAGGCAGTGCTTTTTTTGCAAGCTGATTATTTGGATTCGACGAGGATCAGCTCGATGACTTCCTTATGACTCTTCCCTTGATCATCCGTCCAGGTAATCGTCAACACGGGATTGCTTGTGAAGAATTGCTGGATATCAGCATCGTACAAGCCGTCCTTGAACTCTTGCTGATAAGTATCCGAATGGGGGATATCCTCAAAAATCTTGATCGGACCATGGTCGAATTCGGGGTTTTTCAGGTTGCCTCCACGGCTCCCGTTTTTTAACTCGATCTCATAATTCACATGCTGGATCTGATGCGTGGATCGCTGGTCCAGCTTCCCGATAAAGATGGCCCCCACGTCTTTATCCGGCACGACATCCAGGACGATCTGCCAGTTGGTGGAATTGCCTTCGTATTTATGCGACCAGGTCTGCATCGAGCATGCCGTGAGAAGGAACGAGATGCATAAGAAGAGCCAGAGGTTATGAGGTTTGGACATGGGAACGCCTCCAATCTTGCCGTTGATCTCGCTCCATTTTCCATTATATAGAAGGTTCGGTCAATCCCTCTCCCTTTTTCAGACCGCGTTATTTCCGAAGAACAAAACCATCAATACGCTCCCCGTCGATGTCATATGCTTCATACGCTAATGCATTTTCTTGGATCCGAATGCCGGCAAACATGGGCTTGCCGTTTTGCAGATGAACGCGATGATAGAACTGATCGTCTTTTTTCTTATTCAATTTCCTGCCAGATGCATTCGTAACGACGTATACCGTCCCTGTGCCCTCTTCTGTAATTTGATTGCCTTTCAATGGATACGAACGGGAATATTCATGATTATGTCCTTGCAGCACGAGGTCGACGCCAAATTCATCGAAAAGCGGGACCCAATGCTCCACGATGGATTTTTTCTGCTTGCCTCCGTATGGCCCTTGATGCAAGGCGACAATGATCCATGGCTGATTCGTAGCAGCCAAATCCGCTCTCAGCCATTCCGCTTGCTTTTTCACTTTTGACTCAGTGTTGAGGAAAACAAAGTGAACCGGTCCGTAATCGAACGAATAGCTCGTTCCGGGATTTGCGCTTTTTTCCCCATTCTCGGGCAGGTTGAAATGGGAAAGAAACGGTTCTGCCTTGCCGTCTATTTCATCGTGGTTGCCGGTAACAGGCATGAGGGCGGAGCTGCGCAACCACGGCTCGGCATGACGAAAGAAGGAATACCAGGCGCTTTCGTCCTCTGGATCTTCTGTCAAATCGCCGTTATGGATGATAAACTTCGCATCCGGGAAGGTCTCAAATGCCCTGCCAAGCGTTTGTCCCCAAAGCTTGAAATCATCATCGGTGATGCCTTGCGAATCGGTGACATTGATGAAGGTAAACTCCTTCGTTCCCATTGCCTCGGTCTCGAATTCTGCTGGTTGGCTCCAGCCGTCCTTCTCTCCGTTGCCCACCCGATAGGTGTAGCGAGTGCCTGCTGCCAGATCGGTCGCCTCCACCTTGTGAACCCCACGCAGGACGCCATCCTTTGCTCTGATCTGCGAAGTCGTCCCGTAAAAAGTCAGGGCGTCTTTCCCGTCAAAGCTCGCAACCCCGGACCCTGGAGCAAGCTGGAGTACAGTAGCGGCATCGTGGCTCTTTGTATGCCAGGTAAAAGCACGGCTCGTCTGCGGATTGCCTTTAAAATTCGTCACGATGGAGTGAGGAGCAATGGAAGATGGTGATGGACTGCCCTGAATCCACTGTTTGATGGCAATTGCCAATACGATGATTATCAGTACAGCACCAATCAAGAGATAAACCTTCATCTTGTCCATAATGACTCCTTTCTGTTGCGGGCAAGAAAACATCCCGCCCTCACTTATGTCTGTGAAAACGGGATGTCCATGCCAATCGTTCTGTTATTTCGCTTGAATCACACCTGCTTCAAGCAGCTCGTTGACATTCAGCGATTTTTCATATGGTACCTCGAGCTTGCCTTCGTTGACCATTTTGATCACTTCATCACGGTACGGGCTCTCGAGATTGATGCCGATAATTTCCCAGTTGTTGTCTACTTCAGGAGAAATCTCTTTTTGCTCCTGGATATATTCTACCAGATAATCGCGAATGCTGCGCGGAGATTCCCAATCGCGGTTCGCGCTCACCATTTTGAAAGCCTTCAACGCACTGCTGTAGCGGTAGTTATTGACTGCCAGAGTGAGCTCCTCGGTATCAGACAATGGCTTGCCTTTATACATCACGTCTACAATTCGCTCTCCGGCTGGCTTGGACAAATCGATTTTGTAATCCACGCCGGCAAACATGTCATACAGGTATCCCGGCACTTCCGGATCGAAGCTGATCGAAATGTCTCCTTCTTTCCACTGATTATAGTGCTTGGCGGACCATTCCATGTAGTTCTTCAGCTCTGCTCCAGTGACCTTGACGGTATAGAGCGTGTTATCGAATTTGTAGATGTCAAAGATGTTTGCATAGGTAATATTGCCTTGCTTCAGATCGGAGGTGTCTTTAAAGAGAGCCGCTGCAGAAACATCTGCGCCAGTCGCTTTCAACTGAACTTTGTTGATCAAATCTACGACAGCCGTATCCCGCAGCTTGCCTTCCGGAATGCCGTTGATTTCGTTGACAGGCTGGAAGTCGGCTGTCGCGATTCCGAAGAGACCGCCGGAAGCACCTGCTTCGCCAGCGCCACCGCCGCCTGCGATGAATTGAATCGTCGCTTCATGCGCGTCCTTGATCAGATCGCGAATGGCTTGGTCTGGCTCGTAGCTCGCCATGTCTACCACTTCTACCTTGCGATCCACTACCTTCGCTTGACCCGCTTCTTTTTTTACTTCAAGATCGAAGCGAACCACATCGCGGCCGAGGTTGCGCGGACCGCCGACAACGGTTTGGCCGATTTTCTCGTTCACGATAATATGCATATGACCGACGAGAAGAGCATCCAGATCGGGAACCATCTCTACGATTTTGGAAGCCGCATCCGACCCGCCATCTTCATCAAATTCCGCAATCAAGCCTGAGTGAGCGCTGGCGATGAGGACATCGACTTTTTCTACCTCTCTCAGCTCTTTTGCATATTTCTTAACGGTTTCGCCCATGTGTTGGAAAGAGAGGCTGTCTACCTTCTCGCCATCCCAGCGCGGAATGTTCGGAGTGGTAACGCCGATGATGCCCACTTTGATACCATCCACATTGACGATTGTATAAGGCTTGACGAACTGATCGCCTTGCTTCGTAGTCGTATTTGCGCTCAGAACAGGGAATTTCAGTTCCTTTTGAATGCGATCAATCAAATCAAGTCCAAAATTAAATTCATGATTGCCCAATACCATGGCATTGTAGTTCATCGCATTCATCGCAACCGATACAGGATGAGTCACTTCCGGTTTTTTTCTGTAAATGTCATCCGTCAAAATATTCCCTTGATAGGTATCGCCGTTATCGATGAGCAGCACATGGGGAGAGGTTTCCTTCACTTCTTTGACATAGGTGGAAATTCTCGCCAAGCCGTTGTTGGCTGTCTCTTTGCTGTCCTCATATGTATAGCCCCAGAGATTTCCGTGAACATCCGAGGTTCCGAGGATGGTGATCGTTGTGCTTGCAGCTTCCGGCTTTTCAGCAGGCGGCGCTGGAGTAGCAGCAGGTACAGGTGCTGGCACCGGTTTCTCAGCTGGCTTGGCTGCAGCTGCTGGAGCCGGTTTTGCTGGTTGAACGGGTTGGGCTGCCTGCACAGGCTTCGCGGATGCAACCGCTGCTGCACCCTCAGGCAATTGCAGCTTTTGGCCGATTCTCAAAAAGTTTACATCTGGCAGCTTATTCAGCTTTTGCATTTCAGCGACGGTTGTTCCGTGGTTTCTGGAGATCCGCCACAGGTTGTCGCCTTTCTTTACCGTATACGTTTGGGCAGCGGCGGTACTCGCCAGCATGGTGGTGAAAAGCAGCACAAACGCAACGATGAGCCTCAAGTGCTTTCCTTGCTTCATGTTTACCTCCTCTAGAAATGTAATTTTTCCTGCATTTTCTATTATAAAGAATTATGTCGAAAATTGTCTAAATAAAAAAACGACATTTCTGCCGTTTCCGCGGTGATTATTCGCTTTCCACAAACGTGATTTTTTTCATCAATTTTCTGATTCCTCGCGGCAAAAAATAGGCGGAAGGAAAGGCCAGCGCAAAGGCAATCGGCCACGCTGTCAGCCATTTCGCTAGAAGGAGGGAACTGAAACCGAAGTTGATGAGCATCATGACGAAAGAAATGAAACAAGACATCCCCAAAGCCATAAAAAAAGTAAACAGCACATGTTCGTATTTTTTCTTGATTTTCAAACCAATCACCCTATTCGCATATATGGATTCGCAGTTCGCTGCGTCTTCGTAGTTGTAAATAACTCGTAGCTTACTGGAAACCAAGGAAGGCGTCAACCTTTTAAGTGTATTCGAAAAGTCCTGGACAGGTGCCCGAGCATTTTTTGGGGAATCTTAATAGGAGTGCCAGATGATAAACCTTTAGCAGAAAGAAGTGATGAGATTGGCAAAGCTGACCCCGTATTTTTATTCGCAGGACGCAAAAGCACAGGCACAATTCTATGTGGATGCATTGGGAGGGGAAATCGGCCACTACATGACATATGGTCAAGCCCCCGGTACCGCTGAAGCCATGAAGGACAAAATCATTCACATGGTTTTTACTGCGGCAGGAGTGGATTTCTATATCGCAGACACCATGCACGAGCCTGCGGGACACAGCAGCGGGTATGATCTGAACCTCGAATTCAAAACGGAGGAAGAAGCCAGGCAGGCATTCACCAGGCTTGCAAAAGGCGGCAACGTGATCATGCCGCTGGAAAAGCAATTCTGGGGCAGCCTGTTTGGCCGCTTGGAGGACAAGTTCGGGATCAAGTGGCAAATCAGCACAGAAGGCAATGGGCAACAGGGGTAAAATAAATGAAAAGCTCCCCCTCATGGTTGAAGGGGAGCTTTTCTTATGTTAGGAAATTTTCACCAAGCTGTAGTTTTTCTTTCCTTTGCGGATGATGATAAACCGTCCGCCAATAGCCAAATCTGCAGTCACTTCCAGCTCCAGGTCGCTGATGCGCTCTCCATTCACATAGATCGCGCCTTTGGTCAGATCCTCGCGCGCTTGTCGCTTGGATGGCTCGATTCCGACCTCTACCAGCCAGTCGACGATATTTTTGGATTCCTTGGAAGCCTCGAATGTCGGCATGTCTTTAAAGCCTTGTTCGATCTCGTCGGCAGTCAGCGACTTGATGTCGCCGCTGAACAAAGCAGCCGTAATCCGTTGCGCCTGCTCCAGCATCTCCTCGCCGTGAACGAATCGGGTCATTTCCTCAGCCAGCTTTTTCTGCGCTTCGCGTTTATGCGGCTCTGTCTCCACTTTTTGCGCCAGCTCGTCAATTTCCTCTTTGCTCAGGAACGTGAAGTATTTCAGGTATTTCACCACATCGCGGTCGTCGGTGTTCGCCCAGAATTGATAGAATTCGAACGGCGTTGTTTTGTTCGGATCGAGCCAGATCGCTCCTCCAGCCGTTTTCCCGAATTTCGTCCCGTCCGCTTTGAGCATCAGCGGAATGGTCAGCCCGAACGCTTTTGCCTCCGGTCCTTCTTTTTTGCGGATCAGATCGAGGCCGCTTGTAATATTGCCCCATTGGTCGGAGCCGCCGATCTGCAGTTGTACGTCTTCATTTCGGTACAGATGCAGGTAATCCAGGGACTGCAGGATTTGATACGAGAACTCGGTAAAGGAAATGCCGCTCTCCAGCCTGCTTGCGACAACATCCTTGGCAAGCATCGCATTAATGCTGAAGTTCTTGCCGTAATCACGTAAAAATTCAATAACATTGATTTTATGGGTCCAATCGTAATTGTTGACCAAGCGGATTTGGTTGTCGCCTTCCGTCACGAACAGCTTTTTCATTTGTGCGGTCAGCGCATCCACGTTCGCCTGGACTTGTTCCAGCGTTTGCAAGGAACGCTCGGTTTGACGGCCGCTCGGATCGCCAATGGTCCCCGTTGCTCCTCCGATCAGAATGACGGGCCGATGTCCGGCAAGCTGGAAGCGCTTGAGCACCATGAATGGAATCAGGTGACCAATATGCATGCTGTCACCGGTTGGGTCCACCCCACAGTATACCGAAATCGATTTCTGCTCCGTCAATTCGCGAAGGCCTTCTGCGTCTGTCTGTTGGTTAATGGCGTCGCGCCACTCCAATTCGTCGATAATGTTCATTGCCAAACCACTCCCTCAATTCAAAAGTTGTGCTAGTAGAATCATGATTGCGCGTTGAAAAAAATAAAAAATCGCCCCTTGTCTTAGACATAGGGACGATTGCATAACCGCGTTACCACCCAGATTGCACCAATGGCCGTTGTGCAATTGCACGCCATGATGCCGCTCTTAAGCGAGGTATCGTTCGCCATTCCGCTCAGCATTACCCGAGATACTCCAGAGTGTAATTCGCCAGCTTGCGTGTGTACCGGGTTCCATCAACCCCCGGCTTTCTAGAACAGGGACGAAGCGGCTACTGGTCTCTTTCAACGTATGTCGCATATTTGATTTCAGATTCTTAGAGATAGGATAGTGAATTCCCTCCCCAATGTCAACCTCTCTCGAAAAATGTTGGCTGAGGGCATTCAACCCCCCAACGAATTTGAATGCCGTATTTATGTCAGGTTGGCAGCCTACACCAAAGAACCTAGATCCGCTGCCATTTGATGAACTGGTTTTTTCACTGATCGATCGAGGTGGTACAAAAAAGAAGGCCGCGGCTGTTCCGTTACGAGCTTATGGACCAATCCGTTGCCGTTCAGCTCGTCCAATCTTGTGGACAGCATGCGCGGCGTCACCTGTTGCAGAGCAAGGCGAATCTCTTGAAACCGTTCGTACTCAAAATCGAGTGCGAGCAGGATCGGAATATTCCAGGCTTTCGCGGACAAACGGCCAAATCCGATCTCCTCTTCCGCTGCTTGAACCACTTTGGCCGCCTCGCGATACAATCTGCCTTTCTCCGTCAGCACATATTCCGGAAGCAAAGGATGGCGGCGCTCGAAAGGAGACAGGTGCTGGATCAAGCCTGCTTCGACCATCCGTTTCAAGTTATCACTCAGACGAGCCGGTGTGATGCCAAGATTCTTCTGAAGCGGCGTAAAGCGGCCGCCGCAGGATTCCAGTGCGAGCAGCACAGGCACGGTCCACTGACCGGATATTTCCTGGGATAACCGCAGGACGCGATCCTCTGCAATCAAAGCGGGGCCAGTGTCTCCGCAAGCATCAGGTTATGCCCGTCTGGATCAGTGAATGTTGCCAATTTCACCATGTCAGGGATCGTTTCGACTCCACCGACAAACGAGACGCCTTGCTGCTGCAAATGCTGCATGGCTTCCTCGATGTTGATTACTTCAAAGACAGTCGAGGATGTGGAAGGGACAACCGTTTCGGCTTCGGAAAACCCGATCACACAATCCGGGGTATTCGTACTAACCATCGCCATGCCGGACCCGACATCGTGAAAAATCGTCTCGAAACCAAGCTTCTCCGTGTAGAACGCAATTGTAGCATCCAACTTTGAAACGTTGTACCAAACAGTAACTCCGGACTTATACATAGCACACCCCCAGGTTTTTATACCGAAATTATACTAAGTATCTTTTCGATAGTAAAGGATTTTGTTGGAAAAATAAAAAACGGCCAAACGATTCGGCCGTCTAATTCAATCGATGCACCATCTCATACTTATTCCCGCAAGGATCTTCAAAATAAACCGCATAATAGGTCGGACTTATCGGAAATAACCGGGGACCGTCGTTATTGGTTCCGCCGCATTCCTGGACCAGCTTCGCAATCTGATCCACTTCAGCTTGATCCTTCGCCCAAAAGCCGATCAAATTGGAATTCGGTTGATGCTCCTTGTCTTCCGTGATTGCAAAATAAGGCACGTCAGGCAGTTTTCCTTCTGCGGCGAACACTCTCCAATTGGCGCTGTGAAACGTTTGGGTAAATCCCAATTCGGACAGAATCTTTTCATAAAAAGGCATTACACGCTGCAAGTCATGTACGCGAAGATCAATATGGCTGAACTTATTCATATGTCATCTTCCCTCCTCTTTTTCATTGCCAGCATCACTTGTTTTTTGCCGCATCGTATTCAATACCGTCTCCCAATGCTGCTTCATTTGTTCCCGTGTATCCTGGTTGTCCAGATTCTCCTGATGAAAGCTGATCGTGGTTCGGTCCGGCTTGTCGGATAACAGGCGGATTTGCAGCGTGGAAGGTTTCTCCCATTCCTTCTTTCCCCACCTCAAGCGAAGTTGGCGGTACGGTTTTACTACCCTGAATTCCCCCGTGATTCCCTCCACGCATGTAAAGGTTTCCCCCTCCGAAATGGCAAGGGACGGTACGCTTCCGATCCATAATTTCACCCCTTCGTTCGACGTAAGAAATGCCCACGCCCGTTCAGGAGTAATCGGAAGCGTCCTGCGAACACCGGCTTGGAAGCCCGCCGCGGCTGTCTTGCCAACGATCTTGCCTGATTCAAAATGCTGTTTTTTGTTCATCCTACACACCTCGCCCCTAGACGTTTGTTAGCACTCACTACCTGATCATTCAAAAAAAGATGGGGTTAAAGCCCTAACGAATAATTCAACACTCGACTTGATAAAATCATGCATGGGTATTTTTGTAATTGATGATGCACCAAACAACTGCGACATGAACGCACCGTAATTCATCCACATGAAAGTGATCGCCTGCGTCTCCGCATCGGTTGCAACCATTTTTTTCATTTTCTGCATCTCCGTAAAATAATTCGTAAGCAGCTCCAAAAGGATTCGGGGATGCTTCTGTGCTTTTTCGCGGATCTCAAACAATTCATCATCCTTCAACACGATGAGGAACAATTTTCGATTACGCTCCATGATTTCAAAATACATGTGGCTTATCATCAGTAAATCCGTACGTAAATCCCAGATGATTTTCTCTTGAAACACATTGGTCATTTCTATCGAATAATGATAGTGGTCAACAGCTTTTTCCAGCAAATTCTGCTTGCTCCCAAAATTGCGGAATAAGGTCATCTCACTGACGCCTGCCGCTGCTGCGATCTCCTTTGTGGATACACCTTTGTAGCCTTTTTCCGCCATTAAATCGATTGCTGCCAGCATCAATTTGTTTTTATTGTCCACATCCTCGCCTTCCCTTCTACAAACCAGTACGTTAGTTAGTACACACTAACATCCCTTGCTTAGAGAATACCGTTATTTACCAAGCAAGTCAATAAAAACGGGATAAACCCGAAACAAAAGCTATCTCTCAATCGTATTCTCTCTAGTAGGATACAAAATTTTACATTGAATCGAGGTGCAAGAAAAGATGGAAAGCATCTCTATTGTCCCCTACCGTCCCGAACTCGCCGCCGCAGTAGCCGATATGTGGAATGCCAGCCGGGATAGCTGGGGAGGCGGCAATTCGATTACGACAGCCGAACAGATCCGACAGGAAGAAGCAAGCTCCGATGCCCTCGCTGTCTATCTGGCGATGGACGGCGAAGCAGTGGTTGGCTATTGCAGCCTGGCAGAGTACAGGGAGGACACCGGGGCCTTATACATCCCGCTCCTGAATGTACGGCCAGAATACCACGGCAAAAAGGTGGGACGCATGCTGCTCGGGCGCGTGCTGGAGCAAACGGTTCAGCTTGGCTGGCCGCGGCTTGACCTCTACACCTGGGCCGGGAACACGAAGGCTGTACCGCTCTATAAGAAATTCGGCTTTTTCTGGGAAGACCGGGACGATTCCACCCATCTGATGAACATGATTCCCACGGTTTTGCGTACGGAAGCGATCGCTTCCTATTTTGAGGAGCTTGACTGGTATCGGGACTCGACGCGGGAGATTGTGGTGGAACCGGACGGACGCAAGGAAAACGGATTTGATTACTTCACCTACTCGTGGGAAAAAGGAGATAGGAGCCTGCGCGTGGAGTTTGAGCGCAGAGGCCGAGGCATGAGCCTCATCGAGACGGAGAATTACCTGTTGTCTGCCGAGGTAGAGAAGCTGGACCTGGTGTTCGGCCGGGAATACCAGATACACTACCGGATTGTCAACAAATCAGGCAAGCCGTTGCACCTCTCTTTGAAAGGGGAATCCAACGAAACAATCCGCTTTGACTATCAGCAGGAGCTGGAGGTTACGGGGGAAACGACGCTGTCAGCCAGTTTTTTCGTCGGTGAGATCAGCGAAGAGCAGAGCGTCTGGCGCACCCATCCCCGTGTCAGCACACAGATTCTCATTAATGGAAAAAGCGCGCTGTTTCAGGTGGGGATTCTTCCCAAGTTCCCCGCTTCCCTTTCCTTGCATGTACCTGGCCTGACCTACCCGGGACAGCAGGTGCGTTTTTATCTGGATGTGGAGAACAACTTCACCGAAGAAGCAGCATTTTCATTCGATTTGCCCTCACGTTCCTTTCTCCACATCAAAGAGCAGCCCCGCACACTCCGATTGCTCGGCAAAGAACGCATCTCCTACCCTCTAGTGGCTGAGCTCTATGAACATGGCTTCTACGAGACGGATCTTCGTGTGGAGGCAAAGCTGCAAAATGGCACCTCTGTCTCTTTTGTCAAAAAAATCGGTGCCGCCTTTACGGGATTAGGAGCCATGCTGTCGGGGGAAACGGAACAAGCCTGGGAGATTCACCATGGACGTCACTCCCTCTATTTGAACAAGGACGATAACGAGATTACCGTTGCCAGCGATTCCTGCCAGGAGCCGACCTATTTCAACTACCCCAAGATCGGCAGACCGTATTCCAGCGAGTTTTCCAAAAAGCGTGCCGAACGAGTAGAATTCATCCAGGAAAAGGGAGCCATTGGCATTCGCGCCACCTATCACTCCGGCGCTTATCCTCAAATCGCGCTGATTGGAAAAACACTGCTGTATGGAGACGGTACGGTCGTATACAACGTAGAGCTGGAAAATCTTTCAGCAGAGCGGACATCGCCGGAGCTTTGGCTGAATCAGGGCATTTCGCATCAGCTTCAACGCCCCATTCTGCCCTATCAAGGCCGCTATGTCGAGACACCATCCTCCTACGGGAGCGATACCGATTATTGGGATGGCGAATCCATCACGGAAAACTGGCTGTTTTCGAGGGACGAACCCGCGCCTTGGGGAATGTGCTGGCCTGAGGAGTACCGCCTCGATTTCCAAGGCTGGTACATCACGCTGGAAGACAACCTCGGCATTCTGCAGCCGCAAGAGAAAAAATCGTTCGGTCCTGTCTACCTTGCACATGGAGGCTTTACCGACTGGAAGGAGTTCCGTGCGTTCGCCCGACAAGAAGCACTTCCTGCAGAATTGTCCTTGACCGCCCATCTGGAGCTTGCAGCCAATGAACACAACCCGTTTGTCGCGGGCGAAGAATTTGGCGTGCTCGTCAAGGAGTACAAGCAGCAGTATCTGGAGGGAGAATTGACAGCTCGCCTGTCGAGTGAATCTCTTGCTGAACACACTCAGCGCTATACCGAGGACGAGGAGGCGACGGAATCCAGCTTCTCCTTTGCTGCCCCAAGAATTCCGTATGAAATCGTACAGGTAGAGGGGCATTTTGCTACACATGAAACCTCCTTGCGCAGCACCGTTTTTCCAGTTGGACAAGACAAAATGACGCTGGAAGTAACCGAGGAAGAGGGACAAACGGTCTACCTTGCCGACAATGGACCGTTGCGCATCAAAGCAGCGCCGGACTTTTTCCCTACGCTCTACTCCCTTGCCAGCGATGGACAGGAATGGCTAGCCAGCTCCTTTCCTGAGCGGAGGCCCCAATCATGGTGGAATCCGTGGACAGGGGGAATCAGCAACCATATTGAAGAACTGAGCGGGTTTTCACTGGTCAAAGAAGAGCGAACAGCCTCCTTCGTCGAGCTGACCGATAACAGGCAAAATACATGGCGGGGAATCAAGCTGAGCTACGATGTGAAAAAACAGGAAAAATATCGCGGGTTGACATGCCATCAGTATTACCTGCTGCTGCCCGGAGTGCCAGTCCTTTGCCATACGGTAGAGATCGTGCAAAATACCGGAACGTATTTTGCTGACAAGGGCTGGACGACTGACATCTTTTTGCATACAGGGGAGTCGGGCGAGAACGTCTGGTTGAAAACCACCGGAGCGAACGGCGAGGAGTTGACTTACCAACTGGCGCAGGGAGAGTTGAGCATTAGCGAAACCTCCGATTATCTGATTGGTTCGGCTTCTCGAAAAGACCGGATGCAGATCGTGACGGACCTGGATTCAGCTCAGATGCATACCTACTCCAACAAGGAAGTGGCTGTCGCCTCGATCGTGCGCAATCTGAATCTTGCAGACAAAGGCATCTCCTTTACCCCGCCCGTCTTTTTCCTGTTCGCGGACAAGTTGATTCCTTCTGATTCCTTGTCTGCCTTGCGGGCGATTCGATTCACCAATCCATCGAAGGAGGGTGCAGATTGAAGATCATTGATGCGCACATGCATTTGTCACATATCGAGGAGTTTAAACGGACAGCAGCAGAAAAGTCGTTTGTCGATTACTCGGTCGCAGGCATCCTGCAGGAATATGCCGAAAACGGGGTGGTGCTCGGCATCGGCATGGGGTTGACGGAGACGCAGCAGGACGGCTTTCCCGACGCGGAGGCTGTCACTCCGATGGGACTCGACTTGACCGACGAGCTTCCCCCACAGCTCGTCTACTGCCTGGGAATCAATCCGTTCAAGCTGGATGAAGCGGCGATGGCAAGACTCGAAGAAGACCTGCAAAAGCCCAATGCGGTCGGATTAAAAATCTACCTGGGCTACTATCCCTTCTACGCCTATGACAGCGTCTATGATCCGGTCTATAAGCTGGCCGCAAAATACCAGGTGCCGGTAGTCTTCCACACCGGTGATACGTATTCGGAGCGAGGGCTGTTGAAATACTCCCATCCGCTCACACTGGACGAGGTAGCCGTGAAGCATCGGGACGTTACCTTCATGATGGCCCATTTTGGCGACCCGTGGGTGCTGGATGGTGCGGAAGTGGTCTATAAAAACCGCAATATGTTTGCCGATCTATCCGGCTTGATGGTAGGCGATGCGGCCAATTGCCAGCGGCTGAAGGACTCACCGCTCTTTTTCGCCCATCTGCGCCACGCCATCACCTATTGTGATCATTACGACAAATTTTTGTTTGGAACGGATTGGCCCTTGGCTCCGGTGAAGCCGTACATCGAGTTCGTGAAAGAGCTGATCCCGGTGGAGCATCACGAGGATGTGTTTTACAAGACCGCATTGAAGGTGTTCCCCAAGATCAAGCCGTTGGTGGAGTAAATAGATGAGGTAGCAGCTGGAATGGGAAACTGCTCAGGCAATGAAAAGCCTGAGCAGTTTTCTTGATTCAGGCCCTCTGCATCGCATTGGCCCTGTATTGCCCTGGTGTTAGTCCCGTCCACTTTTTGAAAGCATTTTGAAAGGCGCTTGGATCGGAAAAATGAAGCAGGTAGGCAATCTCGGTAATGGGATATTCCTTTTTGTTCAAATACCCCAATGCTATTTCCTTGCGAGCATTGGCAGACAGTTCATTGTAAGACGTGTTCTCTTCCTTCAGCCTGGCTTGAAGCGATCTCGTACTCATATAAAAGGAATCAGCCGTCTGCTGCAGGGTAGGAAAAAACACCGGCATGCATGACAGCATCCATTGAAAGACCCTGTCTGAAAATTCCCTTCCCCGGATCAGCTTTTCCCTGATCTCCTCAGCAACGGGTTCAAAAGCTCTGCGCATCCTGGGATCTGCATACAAGATCGGATATTGCAGCACATCTCTGCTAAGCCGCAACCAGGTATCTGTGCCGCCAAAGCGGGGCTCTACCCCAAACAGGGACAAATACGGCCTGGTATCAGCGGGAGCGGCATGGGCGAATTGCAGTTCTTTTACAGGAATTGCGCGATTGCTCATGCGAACGATCAAATGATACAAGGAGCTGACCATATCTTCCAAGCAATGACGGGACATTTGCGTCGGGGTCTGTTTCAAAAAATGAAGGTAGACATCGTTGCCCCGCTCCTCCCATTTCACCTGATAGCCGCTGCATAAGATCACGTTATACCGCTGATAGGCTGTCAATGCATCGACGATCTTTTCGGAATGCATCATCACATAACCCAGGATGCCCATGTCCGCTACGTCCGTTAGCTGCCCCTGATGCAAGCCGAAGTGATCATCCTTCGTGTAGGTCGCGGCCTCTTGCATCAGACGGACAAGTTCCTGCTCCTCAATGCGAGCCTCCACATCCTGCAGCAGGTTGCTGTCAAAGGAAACCTGGCGGCAAAAATGCTCAAAATCATACCCTTTTTGAACGATCGTTTTCATGATCGGGTACACCATGGAAATAGCAAATTCCTGGACACTGCTCACCGCCCAAGCCTCCTTCTCCTTATGCGCCATTCAGCATGATTTTTACGTGTTGGCGCATACATCTGTCGCAATTATCAAGGTATGCTGAAAATATCTCGATTCCCATCATATCACAGATCAATGCAAAGGGATCTGAACGATCCAAGCATTCTAAAAGGAGGATACAAATTTGAAAATTCTCGTTATCAACGGCCATCCTGACCCGGAGAGCTTTTGCTCGTCCTTGGCTCGCGCTTATATGGAAGGAGCAGCGATGGGATCCGCAAATGTTCGAACGATTGACTTGAGCCAGATCTCGTTTGAGCCAAATTTAAAATACGGGTACCGGAAAAGAACAGAGCTTGAGGATGATCTGATAGAAGCGCAGGAATTCATCCGTTGGGCTGATCACCTTGTCTTTGTCTACCCGACCTGGTGGGGGACGATGCCCGCTGTCCTGAAGGGATTTTTCGATCGCGTCTTCTTGCCCGGCTTCGCGTATCAATATCGTGAAAATTCTTCGTTGTGGGATAAGCTTTTAACCGGGAAAACCGCCCATCTGATCGTCACGATGGATACGCCAGCCTGGTACAACAGATGGATATACAGACAAGCCGGACATCAAGTCATGAAGCGGAACATCCTGCATTTTTGCGGAATCAAGCCTGTGCGAATCACCGAGATCAGTCCGGTCAACACATCCACAGAGGCAAAACGCGCCAAATGGCTGGAAAAGGTGAAGGTTTTGGGGTCAGGCTGGCATAAAAAACGCAGCCCTTATCGGCTGCGTTTCTCTGTTCATCTGGCTGAGGGAAATGACGCACCTGGTATGGATACGGACAATCGGACGGATTGAAATTGATCGCCATTCCACGTCATCAGGTTTTCGACATAGCCGAGCGTATCAGCATTGATCGTTCCAATAATCCGCTGAAGAGCCAAGAGATCGTATCCCATCCTGTTTTCATTTGTCACGATGGGATACAGCGCTCCTAGAGCAAGCACTTCTCCTGTCGCAGGTTGTTTCAGCTTGCCATTATCGTAGTAATACTGCGATAAATAGTCCCGTCCTTTCTGGCTGATATCAATCGTGAAGAACACGTTCAACCGACGACTCCCGACACTAACGTTGTAGTAGTCCTCGTAATTCACCTGGAATTGGTATGCTTGATTGTATTTATCAACGTCGAACATCTCGCGGAGCACATGATTTTTGAAGGAATACATGTAAAAGAATCCGTATCCGCCGCTGCCTCCCGAATCGATACTGACCAAGATGTCTGGTACGTGATCCTTTGAAAAATCCCCAAGGAACAGCCTCGCGTTATAGCCTGCATCGTTGGGAAACTCTACTCTTGTAGAGCGTTGGGAGACTCCATCTTGGATCACCAGCGTGATATGATCCGCGAAGTTTCCGGTTCCTGCCGATGTATCGCCGTACAAATAGATGTTGTCCGCCACGCCGTCCCCCGTCACATCCCCTTGCATCCAATCAAGCAAAGTAAGAGGAGAGGCATCGTTTTGATACACTTGCCCTCGAATTGGTCTGTACAAAGGAAGCATCCCCTATTCATCGGTTATATGCTGGATACCTTTTGACTATATGAGGTACCATATGTGGGTTCATAACCAGATGACTGTGCGGATGCCCAGGAAGACACTCATTTGCTTCAGTCTATTTGCTGTTGAATTTCTGCAGTAATTGCGCGAACTGCTGGCGCTCCTCAGAAGACCAGTTGCGCAATTTTTTCGTGACTCTCTCCAATCTCGCCTCTTTCGTATCAGCCAATTCCTGTTTGCCTAAATCGGTTATCTCAAAGGAACTCGCCCTCCCGTCCAATGGATCGGACATGCGCAGCACATATCCTTTTTTCTCCAAGGCGGCCATTTGTCTGCTTGCCGTGGATACATCCAGGCCAAATTCCTCTGCCAACGCTTTGACTCCTACTGCATCATGGGTCGCTATGTGGTGAAGAAAGAGATAAGCAGATCGTTCCAGTTTACCAATCGATTTTTCCGTTGTAATGGAAGTAATATGTCGGACCAATACTGCTAATTCTAGTTCTATGATTTCCAATGCTTTTTCGTCCATCTTTATCCCCCGAAATCAATTTGACATTCAAAAAAATAGTTGTATAATGCAATTATATTTTTAGATTACATTTTACTCAGAAAGGTGTCAAACTTCATGTCTTCTCAAAATCACTTGCATTCACCTCGAGAGGGGCAGAGTCTTTTACAGCAGCCTCGCTCGGTTTGGGCTGTATTTTTTGCCTGTATCATCGCGTTTATGGGAATTGGGCTTGTAGACCCGATTTTGCCCGCAATTGCCAAACAGCTTCACGCCTCTCAGAGTGAAGTCACCCTGCTGTTCACCAGCTACAATGCCGTTATGGCGGTGGCGATGCTGATTACCGGTACGGTTTCGTCCAGACTGGGAATCAAGCGGACCTTGCTCGCCGGTATTGTCATTATAGCCGTTTTTTCCGCTCTTGGCGGATTATCCAATGGAATTTGGGAGCTGATCGGGTTACGCGGTGGCTGGGGTTTCGGGAATGCCTTATTTGTGGCAACCGCTTTGACTGCTATTGTATCCTTATCATCATCGGGTACTGCGCAGGCCATTATTTTATACGAAGCAGCAATCGGCCTTGGGATTTCGGTGGGTCCCCTCCTTGGTGGAGAGCTGGGTGCCATTTCATGGAGAGGACCGTTTTTGGGAGTAGCTGTCCTGATGGCGGTCGCGTTTGTTGGCCTGTTCGTTATGATGCCTAACAAGCAAACGTCGCATGCTGCGAAGGCCAAAACATCGCTGCTCGATCCATTCCGAGCTATGAAACACCGTTCCCTGCTCGTCTTTGGCATTACAGCTTGTCTGTACAATTTTGGATTCTTCACCCTGCTGGCGTATGCTCCGTTCGTCATGGGCTTGGATGAGCATGGCTTGGGCTATGTCTTTCTGGGTTGGGGTGTACTGCTGGCGATTACCTCCGTATTCACGGCGCCCAAGTTCCAGCAAAAGTTCGGAACCGTTACATCCATGTGCATCATGCTGTTCTTGTTTGCGCTGGATCTGCTCGCCATCGGGATTTGGACATCGACGCAATGGGTTGTCATTGCAGCCGTCATTTTTGCGGGTGCCTTGTTAGGAAATAACAACACCTTGATTACGACGGCCGTCATGAACGCAGCTCCTGTAGAGCGGGCTACTGCGTCTGCAACCTACAGTTTCCTCCGGTTCCTGGGAGGTGCGGTGGCACCATTCATGGCGGGTAAACTGGCCGAGATATACAATCCCCATGTTCCGTTTATCGTTGGTGCAGGATTTGTTCTCCTATCCGTACTTTTCGTAATGGCCAATCGATCCCATGTGGGGCATGTGGATGAGGCGGGGGCTGCTCATTGAGATAAAACCGGGACGCGATCTCTTCGCTCCCGGTTTTTTCATAAAAAAATCCGGCAAAAGCAGCTTCGCTCTTGCCGGGTTTCCTCTTATTTCAGGTCAATCACCATGCCGGTAATGACACCTTTCTCATCCTTGTGGAATTGGAGCCCCAGATAATGACCATCGGCCTCGCTGAATTGTACCGAGTCCGAGAAACCGGTTTGGCCCTCTGCGAACAACATTTCAGGTGAGAGCTTTACACTCCAGCCGTCATACTCATAGTTGATCCTGCCCTCTTTGTCATAGGTTACTTCCTTGACGGATTCTGGTATGACCTTGCCATCCGCAAGTCTTTTCTTCAGTTCCTCGATCCGATTTGCCAGTTCCGTTTCAGCCGGATCAGTCTTGGTGCCGGATTCCGGTTCTTTCAACAGTTCTTTTAAGTAAGCCTCTGCCTTGGCAGGATCGGCCTTGGCTTTGTCCAAAGGCAGATCCATCAGCAGCGATACACCATCATAATCGGATTTGGCGGTTACTTCGCCTGTACTTTCATTGTAAGCGAACGCTTCACTGTTGTAGAAGGGGCTGCCGCTGCTGACAGCGAGATACACCCCTCTATCGGCAAACATTTCCACGTAGTCGCATTCGATCAGTCTGTACTGAATGCCGTTCAGCACAACCTCGCTGTAGCCGCCTCTCATCGAAGCAATATTTACCTGCCACGGTTTCAGGCCTTTTATGAGAGGTGAGATGAAGAATGATTCTTCTCCGTATTCCGGATCGCTCGTTTTCGGCATCGGGCGGCCATCTTGTCTGGCGATGGACACGACCGCATAGGTTCTTTCCGGATGGATCTCGTTCGTTGAGTTGGACTCGTTAAGTTCTTTCAGTCCCGCTCCTGAGACGATCCCGTGCAAAGTAAATTTGTAATCCCCGGAATCGACGGACTTGTTGACTTCAATCGCGTCGCTGCTTTCAAACGCCTTCGCCAAAATCTTCTCTCCCAGCTGCACAGCTACCTGATCGGAACTGAAGAACTGCGTAGCCGCAATCGCCGTTACAGACATGACAAGTGTCAGGATGGCAACCATCACTCCTGTGGATAGCCTTTTTCTATACACATGATTCATCGAATTCCTCTCCTCTACCCGATTGAGTATGCTTTGGTTCAGTTTCTCTTCCGGTTCGCCTGGAGAAGCAAGAGCTTGTCTGAGCATTCGTTCCCACTTGTCGGAATCATTCATGTGGACTCCACCTCCAACAGCTTTTTCATGTTACTTCTTGCCTTGAAAAGCCTGCTTTTGACTGTACCCGGCGGAATTCGCAATGCCTGTGCGATCTCTTCAATGGACATTTCAGCGGTATAGTGCATGTAGAGCGGAATTTTCAGCTTGTCATCCAGCCTTTCCGCAGCAGCTTGTATGAGGCCACGAAGCTCATGGGACAACACGGCATCCTCGGGAGTCGCTTCAATTTCTGACACGGAAGCATGATCTACAGCCTCGTTGAGCTCCGCTGTAGGAGCAATTCTCTGCCTCCAGGCGAACTTGCGGCGATTGTTTTTGCGCAAGCGGATGGCAATGGCGATGAGAAAGCTCTTGGGATTTTGGTTCGCGTCCATTTTATGGATGACTTCGATTGCTTTCAGGAAGGTTTCTTGATAGAGGTCATCTGCATCTTCCTTGTTTCCCGCAAGCCTGTAGCAAAACCCGTAGACCGCTTTGCCGTGTATGTTGATTAGATTGGTAAGCTCATCGATATCCAAGTAGGCACTCCTTTCTGAAGGATCGTTCACCTATATATTGTCATAACTTTGTGGTGGGTTCACAAAATGGCAGACGAAAAAACCACGCCTGAAGTAGCGTGGTTGCGATTCTCGCATGAAGGATATTTATTAATGCTCCATTTACGAGTATGATAATAGCTAAAAAAGAAAGAGGCTGTCATCATGGATTCATTTTCACCAAGAAACAGAACGAAAACACAAACATTGGTCATCAATGCACTTTTCATCGCTTTTACCCTTGCTGCTACCATGTTCGTCAACCTAAGGCTGCCGATCATGGGAAATGGAGGCCTCATTCATCTGGGCAACGTGCCTCTTTTGATAGCTGCCTTTGTTTTCGGCAGAAGAACGGGAGCCGTAGCAGGCGCCTTCGGAATGGGCTTATTCGATGTGATCTCCGGTTGGATGGCATGGGCTCCGTTTACTTTTGTCATCGTAGGGGCAATGGGCTATGCAGCCGGTCTCATTTCTGAATCGATGCCAGGCAAGAGAGCACTTGTATACACGCTGGCAGTTGCAGTAGCACTGGTTATCAAAGTCGTGGGCTACTACTTTGTCGAAGTCATCCTCTACGGCAACTGGATACAGCCATTCGGCTCCATCCCAGGAAACGTTCTTCAGATCGTAATCGCCGCTATCATTGTCATCCCTCTTGCAGGACGATTGAAGAAAATTTTTGGATAATCCGCGGGACAAGTCCCCCCTTTATCTTTTTAAGAAGAATAGAGGGGGGATCTTTTCGTTTTACTTCATGTTCTCCTGCCACTTCTTCAGCAAAGCTTCAGCATGGGTTTTCAGGGATTGATACGCATCCTCGGATACTGCCCCCGCCTTTTTATGATCATCGAGCAACTGGTTAAAGCTTTGCATGTGCTTCACAACCTGTTCGGATGCCACCTGTTGTTCAAAACGGGCCGCTGTGTCCAAATGGGCTTGCAAGGAACGGGCCGCCCCATGGTTGGAAAATTCCCCAGCCTTTTCGAATTGCTCGACAAGTGTTTGCAGATAGGATACGTCAATAAACGTAAGATCACGGAATACTTCCTTGCCCTCAAACAAAGTCAACAAGACCTTCGCTTGATTAATCTCCGTTACGGGAAGCTCGAAAAGATTTTTATCCACAACCACCAGGTCCGCTTTTTTGCCTACCTCTATAGAACCTCTTTCATCCTCCGCGAAAATCAAATGGGCTCCGTTGATTGTATAGCTGGCAATCATATCCTCGAGAGAAGCTCTTTCCTTCGGCCATGCTGCCTTGTCCAGATCGGCTTCGACGGCTTTGTCCCGATCTAATCTGGTTACCCCTACCTCGAGCCCTGTAAAAGGTATGAAGTCGCTAAGAAATTGAGCTGTTGAAGGATAATCACTTGATGAAGCAACCGGTATTCCAGCTTCAAAATAGCTGTTCATCCGACGAAGATCCTTCAAATTTTCCTCACTTAAATCATAATCACTCTTCCTGCTGGCAAACCAGGCAGGCTGTGGAACAGGAATTACTCCCAGATCCTTAAACCGGGCAACATCATCTTCCCGAACCCAGCTTATATGAGTAATGGCATGCCGGGAATCTCTTCTTCCATTTACTTTAACAGCATATTCAAAAGCGTCTAAAGCATTGCCACTAGGGTAAAATCCTTGAATGCCAATCGCATGGACATAGACGCGGAACCCTTCTTTATCTAAGGCAGCCACAGTTTCCTCTAATACATCCTGATCCCAAACCAACAGATCGTCGCCGACACCGTCCGCAAATATTTTAACGGAATCTACCTTGTAAAGCTCTCCTTGATATTTGTCGCGCAGTTCCTTAAACATACTGATCTGCTCTGTCCCTCTATTTTCATCAGCCCACAATGCTAAATCGTATCGCATAGTCAATTTGCCTGCATTGTCCATTTCTTCAAATGCTTTCAACAGGTTTTCGGTTGGGTAGTGAATAGGCACGAATACGCCGGTAACACCATTTTTAGCTGAAAATTCCTGCCACGCCAAAATCGTCTCTTTATATTCCTGCACCGTAAAGTCCGATTGGGGAAGAGCGTTAATCACAAGGTTATGGGCGGAAAATTCTTGTAAAATTCCTGTCGGCTCTCCTGTTTTCGGATCGCGTTCAATCATTCCTCCTTTTGGATCAGGGGTGTTTTTGTCTATCCCTGCATTCGCAAGGGCCTTTGAGTTCACCCATAAATCGTGATGGCTGCTCGAGATAAAGACAGCAGGTATATCAGGGACAACCTGGTCGAGCCATTCATTAGGAGCGAGCCCGCTGGATTCGATCAAATCTCGTTTCCAGCCTACGCCACGCAGTTGCTTACTATCGGGATGCTCCTTCAGGTAATCCTTGATGGCCTGTTTGTATTCATCCAAGGTCGAATAATTCGTAATATCCAACCAAAAAAGACTTTCCGCCATCAGGTAAGCATGGGCATGGCTGTCGATAAATCCGGGCAAAAGCATTTTTCCCTTCAGATCAATCACTCTGGTGTTGGAACCTTTGAAAGCGGCGGCTCCTTTGCTGTCACCGACGTAGAGAATCTTGCCATCCTTGACCGCAACCGCTTCAGCTATGCTGCGATCCTTGTCAACCGTGTAAACGCTACCATTTTCAAAGATCAAATCAGCCGCTTGCTTGGCCTTATCTTTTGCCAGCGCACTTCCGGTAAATACCGAGCTCATCAGCAAAACGATGAATAAGAGGAATGAACATACTCTCATCGCAATCAAACCCTTTCTCTTGGATTTTACCTCTCTACTCGCTTCCTTTGGAAAAGCTCAGTCCCCCCATTTCCCTGCACGATTTCATTGAACCCGAAAATCACCACCTCGTTGTACGGAGAGTTGGGATGCCATCAAGTTCTGTATGATGTGTTGTGCATTATGTGTTGTGTATACATTGTATGGAACGAAGAATCCATGAGTCAATATATTTTTTCAATTTTTAGAAAGTTGTATCCTTTGTAGGATAACAAACGGCCTCTATCTGCATCCTGTACACGTATTGGCCTAGAATCCAGCCCCCAATCTGCATAGCCTTGAAGGGACCGTAGACTTAGGTCTCCTGAAAGCCGCAGCTTGGGGGCTGGTCTGTCATATAGGCAGGCGTTGATGCTATAAGCTTAACTTCTCAATGGCTTGTTGTTCCGTCGGCAAGAAAAAAATCGCGTTGCCTTTATTCGACTCATAGATGAAATCCTTTAGGCTTTGACTGGAATACACAGAGAAGTCTCCGACAATGGCAAGCTTCACGCGATAATTGATGAACTTCTGAAGGATCTCGCCTGCCAGACGTGTTTTCAAATCGAAGAAGCGCTCGCTGATCAGGGATTTGTTTATGATGATCCGATCGCAGTCAGCCTCATAATGTACCGTTGCCATAAGATCCAATGCTGACTGGACATCCTCTATCAGGATTTCGTTGTTGCTCACGACGGCTATAGGAACACCGTTTTGCTATCTTCATCATCATCCTCCTCGTTTTCCATCCTCTGTAAATCTTCTCACTAAGCCTTACAAATGTATACAAAAAAACGGCGTTTCTGCCGTTTCCTGTATAGACATCCACGTGTTCAAGGCATCTGTTCGATCGGCTTTGCTTTTATCAATTCCCCGACAATCTCTTGCTGCTGCGGAATGTCTTCTAAAAACGTCACCTTGTAGCAGAGATCGTTCTCTACCCAAAAATAACTGATATTGTCATCCTCATCTGGCGAGCTAAATCGTCCATCTCTTTTATATTTGGCCGTTTTGAATACTTCCTTCCCCTCTATTTGCAAAGGAGTTGTTTTGACGATGTTATAGTCAGGTCTGAGGATCTCGTAACGATAGGTGCCCGTCTTCCTGATCTCTTCATAGATGCTGGTGTCTTTCCTTTGATCAACATAGAAGCTTTGTTTCTTGTCTCCTGTCTGGTTGGTCCTTTCATAGGCTACGATAAAAGATTTTGAGATTGGTTACCATCAGCTTTGCCGCTCCGCCAAACACTCTGGATAAAAAGGATCTGCTTTCCGCTTTGATGCATTCTGTTTCCGAAACCGCAGGGTAGTACAGGTAGCTTCTTCCCGCCTTCTCAAATCTGATCGCCTTTTTTTCAGCAGCCTGTTCAAAAAGGTGCGAACCGTCTGATCACTCCACTCAATTTCAGCCGGCAGTTGAGCAGCGATTTTCTCAAACGAACCTTATATTTAGCCTCATAAAAAAACAAAACGCTCGGGAAACCAAGCGTTTTCACGTATTTGATATGCGAAGCAAGCTGCATTATGCGTTTTTCGTTGATTCAAAAATTTCCCATATTTTTCTCTCATTCCAAAGCAAATGCTCCCTCATGCTTTTCGAGGCAGCTTCCGAATCTCTCTGCAAGATGGCTTCCAAAATCGTCTGATGCTCATCATAGGCTTGCATAAAGCGGTTCGGTTCTTTCATGGAATGCATTTTGCTAATTCGAATGACTTCTTTGATTTTTGTTGAAACGGCTTTGAAAAAGTCTATATAGATTGAGTTCTGTGAAGCTAAAATAATCGAGTAATGGAACAAATAATCCTCTTCCAGTCCAGTGGAGCCATTTTGGACCGCTTTCAATAGATCCTCATTGCACTCCTTGATTTTTAATAGATCCTTTTTCGTCCCTTTTTCAGCAGCCAAACCTGCTGCCTCTACTTCAAATCCTCGCCGAAATTCAAGGACTTCGTTTAGCTCTCTTTTTTCCATCAAGTTGGAAGTAACACGCAGGATGATCGAATCGCCATGGATATCTTTTAGAAAAATTCCTGATCCTGGACGGGTTTCAATAATTCCGTTGGCACTCAAGACGCTCATCGCTTCTCTTACAGCGGTTTTACTTACATTAAAAATAGAAGACAATTCATTTTCTGACGGGAGTCTTCCTCCAGGTTGGATATTTTCTTCCTGAATATATTGTTCAATAGCAAATATAATCTCTTCAAATAATCGTTTCTTTTTGATTGGCTTTAAAGCCATAGAATCAACTCCTTTACAAATATGGTGGTCTGACCAATGTTCAAGTCAAAGTATATCTATTATTAAAAGTGTTTAGTCGTATGGTTTTCTTATGGTTAGACCAATTTAGGTCTGAGAAAAAACATCTATCAGATACGATTATGATCCACTGATTCCCACTAAATCTAGCAAATAAAAAATTTTTTGTAAATCTCTTTTTTGAATTGCTGTATCCAGCTCACTCCACTCAAAAGGCTGTTGTTTCCTTTCAAAGTATTGATTTGCCGTCAAGAGTTGATAGGATTCTTCCCAAAGAGAATGAAAATAAGGGTTTGGAAGCCTTTTTCCGAATGAGGAAACCACCTGATAAAAGTTTTCCCAAAACGAATCACGTTCCTGTTGATCCGGCAAGGGTTCCTCTGATTTCAGAAAAGAAAGGATGATCGTTTTTGCACACATGAGAGCAACCTCAAAATAATGCTCCAGCTCTGGCATGGGAATTGTTTTGTTGATTACACGACTCGGAATCATATAAGGCGGCGAGCTGGCGACAAAGGTCCCTTCCCCTTGTTTGGAGTCGAGAAAGCGCAATAGCTCCAAGACCTTGATACCTTCCCGTACTGAAGAACGGCTTACTTGCAATAGTTCACTAAGCTGTCTTTCCGTTGGCAGTTTTTGTCCGGGTTCCAACGGGGTGCTGTCGATATGATCGATGATTTGTTGCGTAACCTGCTCAAACATTCTAGGAATGGATTTAATATGCTTATTGGTGTTCTTCACCATGGATTCTCCTCCCGAAAATGGCTAAATAAATTTTATCAAATAAAAAAGAAAATGACTAACGAAACGACCCGGAATGCTTGAATGGAAGCATGCTGTTTTGAGGCAGACTAAAATTGTTAGAAATATCTAAAGGTATTGACTAATGAAAAACTCTACCATATACTGACTCTATCAAATTTAGTAGTTTTTTTCTTCACATTGGTCTGACCATCATTAATTAACTAGATAAGATAGGTTCGATGTTGTTTCTACGAATTGGTCTGACCATAAGAATATACTAAGAAAGGAGAATTGCATTCATTTCGTATTTTGAAATCGCTTACTCTTTGTCCTGATCCCAAAATAGTGAGGAGTGCTGTCATGCAGAAATTCATTCATTTCGTGAATCGACTATCCGTTCTATTGATATCCCTTCTCCTGGCGTTGATGTGTATCCTCGTATTTGGAAATGTTGTGTTGCGTTATATGTTCAACTCCGGAATTACTTGGTCCGAAGAAATGGCGAGGTTCCTGTTTGTATGGATGATCTTTTTGGGAGCCATTCTCGGGTTGAAAGACAATGAGCATTTGGGTGTCGATATGTTCGTAAAGAAAGCATCCCCAAAATTCAAAAAAATTCTCTATGTCATTTGTAACCTATTAATCCTGTACAGTCTGATCCTGCTATTGAACGGAAGCTGGAAATTAACCCTGCTCAGCGTCGATTCAGTCGCACCTGCAACAGGCTTGCCCTACTCCTATTTTTATGGCATTGGCATCATCGCAAGTATCGGGATGGGAATGGTCATTTTCAGAAATCTGTATAAAGTGATCGTAAAAAAAGAAACCGACAGTTTAATCATGACGATAGATTCTGAGGAGATGACAGAACCGTTACCGAAGGAGGAGGGGAAATGACCTTAACCATTTTCGTTGGCTCCCTGCTCGCAGCGATGGCGATTGGTGTGCCGATTGCCTACGCTCTCCTGCTTAGCGGAATCGCCTTGATGTTCTATCTCGATGTTTTTGATACGCAGATTATTGCCCAAAACCTGATCAGCGGTGGAGATAACTTTCCGCTGATGGCCATCCCCTTCTTCATTTTGGCTGGAGAATTGATGAATCGAGGCGGTATCTCCAATCGAATTGTCGCCTTCGCATTGGCACTCGTCGGGCATCTTCGCGGAGGACTGGGATATGTAGCCGTTATTGGCAGCGTTTTATTTGCAGGCCTTTCCGGTTCGGCTGTCGCGGATACCGCCGCATTGGGCGCCATTTTGATCCCGATGATGGTAAAAGCGGGCTACAATAAAAATTCTGCCAGCGGTCTCATAGCAGGCAGCGGCATTATCGCACCTGTCATTCCCCCTAGCATCCCGATGATTATATTTGGCGTAACGGCAAACGTTTCCATTACCAAATTATTTATGGGTGGTATAGTACCCGGATTGTTGATGGGCGTGGGGATCGCGATCGCCTGGTGGATACTCAGCAGAAAGACCAAGGTAGAAGTTCTGCCTCGAAAATCAATGAAGGAGATCTTGAAGACAACCCTGCAAGCTTTTTGGGCGCTTCTGTTGCCTGTGATTATTATCGTCGGGATGCGAGGTGGTATTTTCACTCCGACTGAAGCCGCCGTTGTTGCTGTTTTCTATGCCCTGTTCGTAGGTTTTGTCATCTACAGGGAGTTGACCATATCGGCTTTAGTAGAGGTGCTGGTTACATCGGCGAAAACCACGAGCACCGTTATGTTTCTAGCCGCTGCGGCAATGGTGTCCGCTTGGCTCATCACGATTGCCAATATTCCAGCAGATCTCGTGAATCTGCTTAGTCCTTTCATGGAGCATCCGACCCTGCTGCTTTTGGTCATTATGGCGTTAGTGCTTCTCATCGGTACCGCGATGGATTTAACACCGACGCTTTTAATCCTCACTCCTGTATTAATGCCGATCGTTCTGCAAGCTGGAATCGATCCTGTCTATTTCGGCATTTTGTTTATCTTCACGAACTGCATTGGATTGTTGACTCCTCCGGTGGGAACGGTCTTGAATGTGGCTTGCAGCGTAGGAAAAACAGATATGCAGGGAATTATGAAAGGGGTATGGCCATACTTAATCGTCCACCTGATTATTCTCTTGGTATTAATTCTGTTCCCAGCCATCATTACAGCACCGATTGCGTTTTTAAGTCGCTAATCAATCAAAAGGAGATAAAAAATGGCTACATATAAAGTCGTGATCACAGATTGGGAATTTGCGGATCTTCGTTATGAAGAGCAGGTCTTGCAGCATCCAGACGTAGAAATGGCAGCTTTTCAATGCCGCACAGAAGAAGAAGTCATCAAAGCTTGCCAAGGGGCCGATGCGATTATTAATCAGTATGCCCCCATCACACGAAAAGTAATTGAATCTTTAGAGAAATGCAAAGTCATTACTCGTTACGGGATTGGATTAAACACCATTGACCTGGATGCAGCTACTGAAAAGGGAATTTGTGTTGCGAATGCGCCCGATTATGGAATCGATGAAGTATCCAACCATGCTTTGGCGCTGCTCATGGATGTAGCGCGTAAAATCACATTCGCGAACCAGGATGTCAAACAAGGAAAGTGGGATTTCAAACCCCTTCAGCCCATTTTCCGACTGACTGGCTTAACGCTGGGCTTGGTCGGATTTGGAAATATAGCACAAAGATTGGCGGAAAAGGTCGTGCCTTTAGGGCTAAAAGTAATCGCTTACGACCCGTATATTCCCGAGGAGGTGGCGAAAAATCGAAATGTCGCTTTGGTATCTTTGAATGAACTTTGCCGAAAATCAGACTTTATCTCTGTTCATGCCCCCCTTCTCCCCTCCACAAAGGGGATGATTGGAAAAGAACAATTTCAACTAATGAAAAAAGGAGTATCGATCATCAATACTTCACGAGGTCCCGTGATAGATGAAGCGGCATTCATTGAAGCATTGAAAGCTGGAATTGTCGCGGGAGCCGGGCTGGATGTGGTGGATCAAGAACCGATTGCATCCAATCACCCTTTCCTTTCCATGAACAATGTCGTCTTGACGCCACACTCCGCTTGGTACTCGGAGGAGGCGGCTGTGGAAGTCCGATCCAAAACAGCCTTGGGGGTTGTAGATGTGCTCGTATATGGGGAATATCCGAAATACCTGGCGAATCGGCAAGTCATGGAGAAGACAAATCTCCGTCCACACCTTGCGCATGAACGCTACAACTTTGACCGAGACGCGATCTTGCAGAAAATGAAAGCAGCAAATCAAGACTAAATAAGGGGATGGTAACCATGAAAAAGTTCATGAAAAAAACGATGAGTGCTCTTTTGACAAGCAGTTTGGTATTGAGTCTGGCAGCGTGTGGGGGAACAACAACATCTACAGAACAACCGCAATCAGCGCAACCCGCCGCAGATGGAATCAGTCAACGGACGATCAAAATCGGATCCGGAGCTACAGAGAATTCCCCTGTAGGACAGGCCATGGTTGAATTCAAAAAAATCGTCGAGGAAAAAAGCGGTGGAAAAATCAAGGTGCAAACCTTCCCCAGCAGTCAGTTGGGTGATGACAAACAAATGATCGACGCCCTGAAAGCCGGCACTCTGGAAATGTCTACTCCGACAACGGCTCCATTGGTCGGGACAGTAAAAGATTTTGGGATTTTCGATTTGCCTTTTACCATTAGCAATGCGGAACAAGCGGATAAAGTTCTTTCCAGTCCCGTTGGACAAAAACTATTGGACAAACTGCCGGACCACGGTTTGATCGGTCTTACTTATTGGGAGTACGGCTTCCGAAACCTGACCAACAAAAAAAGACCGGTTGCGAAAGTGGAAGATTTTGCAGGGCTTAAAATTCGTACCCAGCAAAACAACATTCATATTGATGTTTTTAACGCTCTAGGCGCCAATGCTACTCCAATGGCATACAGTGAGGTCTTTTCGGGGCTTGAAAGCGGGGCAATTGACGGGCAAGAAAATCCTGTCGGAGCGATTGAAGACAACAAGTACAACGAAGTACAAAAATACCTGTCGCTGACAAACCACATCTACTCTCCTATCGCTCTTCTAATGAGTAAAAAATTCTGGGATCAACTGTCTGATGAAGAGAAAAAAATCATCCAGGATGCGGCCGTTCAAGCTGGAGCAAATGAGAAGAAAAATGTCCGTGAACAGGCTCAACAATCCATTACGAACTTGAAAAATGCAGGGATGGAAGTAAATGAATTTAGCGAAGAAGAAAAAGCGAAAGCCATAGAGATTATCAAGCCAGTGATCGAAAAGCATACGCAAGAGCTTGATCAAGAGATCGTTAACGAGTTTTTTCAAGTAGTCGGCGCAGCAAAATAATAAGACAAAGGTGAAAAAAATGACGAAACTATCAGGTAAAACTGCGGTAGTAACAGGAGCGGCTCAAGGGATCGGCAAGGAGATTGCTCTTAGGCTCGCAAAAGAAGGAGCAAATGTTGCAGTCGTCGATCGCAATGAAGAGAAAGTCATGCAAACGGCAAATGAAATCAAGGATCTGGGAAGGGATAGCAAAGGGTATGGGCTAGATTTGAAACATACAGAAGCGATTGCCCCCTTATACGAAACGATCGCCAAAGATTTTGGAAAAATCGATATTGCCGTGCACGCAGCAGGAGTAGCGTTGACAAAGGAGTTTATGGAAATAACAGGAAGCGATTGGGATTTCGTCATGGACGTCAATGCCAAAGCTCTATTCTTCTGCGTACAACAAGCTGCTAGACAGATGATGGCAACAGGGGGCGGAAGAATCATCAATTTCGCCTCGATCGCAGGAAAGCAGCCTACAAAGCCTGACCTCTCTGTCTATGGGGCATCCAAAGCAGCGGTTCTGAGTATTACCAAAACGGCCGCAGCAAACTTTGCAGCTTCGAAAATATCGGTTAACGCAATCTGCCCGGGAGTTGTGCACACGGCGATGTGGGATCAGATCGACAGTGATCGTGCCCGAATCTACAACCAGCCGATCGGGAAAGCCATTGAAAATATTACCGGCCTGATTCCTTTGGGCAGATTGGCTGAATTGGACGAAATTTCCGGACTGGTAGCCTATCTGAGTTCTTCGGAAGCAGAGTATATCACCGGACAGTCCATTAATATTTGCGGCGGTTTGGTCATGAGCTAGCGTTTCTTACATCTAAGCAAAGGGTGATCACAAATGGGCAAAAGAGTACCTTTAAAGCAATTGCTTCAAAGAGAGGGAATCGTCGTCGCACCGGGCTGCCATGATGCATTGGGAGCCAAAGTGATTGAAAGTGCCGGGTTTGATGCGGTTTATATGACAGGGAACGGGACTTCCGCCAGTGCGATCGGAAAACCGGATTTGGGTTTCCTCACCATGACGGAGATGG
The DNA here is from genome assembly GCF_003710985.1 of Brevibacillus panacihumi. Taxonomy (GTDB): domain Bacteria; phylum Bacillota; class Bacilli; order Brevibacillales; family Brevibacillaceae; genus Brevibacillus; species Brevibacillus panacihumi. The sequence continues at coordinate 14,955 of NZ_RHHT01000074.1, read as the reverse complement.
TTTCCAGGGCGAGAGGAATAGTTTCTGCCGTGGATATCCCGGTGATTTCCGATGCTGATACGGGATATGGGAACCGCAATAATGTCACTCGTACGGTTGAGGAGTATGAGGCCAGCGGCGTTTCGGCGATTCACCTGGAAGACCAGGTAACTCCGAAAAAATGCGGCGCCATGAGCGGGATCGAGCTCATCTCCATTGAGGAGCATGTCGATAAGATTCAAGCAGCGGTTCGGGCACGCAAGGATGAAAACTTCCTGATCATCGGGCGAAGCGATGCCAGAGGAACAAAAGGATTGGCGGAAGCCATTGAACGGGGAAAAGCTTATGCTGCTGCCGGAGCAGACCTCATACTCATTGAGATGCTGGAATCGGTGGATGAGATGAAAGAAGTCGCCCGGAAAATCGATGCGCCATTGATGTTCAACTATGTGGAGCACACGAAAATCCCCAATCTGACCATTCAGCAATTTCAGGATCTAGGATTTAAATTGTTGGCTTATCCCCTGTCCTCTACGTTTTACTATGCAAAAACAATGATGGATTTGATGAGGACGCTAAAGGAAACAGGGTCGACAGAAAGCTTCCAGGAAAGTATGTTAAAAATCCATGAGTACGAAACATTCTTGGGAATCGAGAAGTATAGGTAAGGCAGTGACTGTCAGGAGGAGAACTCCCTCTGCGATAATGGTCAGACCATAATAAGTTGATAAATAGGGGAAATTTTCCGGTCGAGAGGAAAATTTCCGCCCACTCTCTGCCTCGTTAGCACCAATGACTAAGGGGAAGGATTTCCCCTTCCCCTTAGTCGCATTCTATTTTGTTGTATTCTCCCACTCTTTTTATAGCTTGTAATGAAGCAATACGTGGGGAGTGAAGCGACTAAACAAGCTTCATAAAATCCTCCGTAGTCATAACGTGAGCCGTTGATACATTCAGCAGCGCAAGCGTGACCCGGTGTACTTCTTCTGCTGGGACTGGACCAAACCCTGTATCCGGATAGTCATACGTTCCGGTCGCATCAGAGAGAAACGCGACCCGATACCCCAGGTACATCGCATCGCGGGCGGCGGCATGGCAGCAGTTTTCCGTGGTTACTCCTGTTATGACTACCGTCTCAATCCCTTTGCTTCTCAGAATGATGTCCAGATCTGTACCGAAGAACGCGCTGTAGCGGTGCTTTTTTATGACCGGCTCATGCGGCAGAGGAGCCACATCCGGGTACATGTCTGTACCAGGTGTTTCATCTATGAGAGCGGCCCCTTCAGCAATCGAGGGATAAATATCGCCAAACCGGCCAAGATCCGAACCATCCTCGCGGTGAACATGCGCCGTATAGATCACCGACATCCCTTTTTCCCGGGCAAAGGCCAGTAGGCGCTGCAAGGTCGGCAGGATGCGGCGTCCCATCGGTGTCTCAAGCGGCGCACCTTGTGCAATAAAGTCGTTTTGCATATCAATGACAAGAATTGCCGTCTTTTTCGGATCAATTTGTTTTATCCGCATACCCATGAACAACGCCTCCCCATCTTTTATCCGGCGCTTCCGAATCGTTCACTTCAGCAGCACCAGCTTGTCGATCTGATGGAATCAATCTATCAAAAATACCTCTGTCTGGATGTATTCCGGTTAACATTATTCTGATTTTTCCATCTATTTGTTCGGATGCGATTCCTCTACTTGTAACAAAAACGGAGACGCTTCACCTGAATATGTAAGGGTGAGTCTATGCATTGCCCTGGTGCAGGCGATATACAGCAAGCTTCGGTCCATGTCTGTTTTATAGTTCTCCGCGTCGACGAAGGGCACGATGACTTGATCAAATTCTAGGCCTTTTGCCAAATGGGGCGAAGTGACAATTATCCCCTCATGGAACTGGGCACTGCTGAAATCTAATAAATGGACTGCTTTGCTGCTAGTCACGATCTCTTGATACAGTGTTTCCGCCTGGGGTTGCGTTTTGCAGACGATGCCTAACGTACGATTCTCCGATCCCTTGAACCTCGCGATGATTTTCTTGATCTGTGCGATCTCATCGCTTCTCTTATTCGCTTTTTTGATCTTAGGGCACGGGCCATGACGTTCAATCGGGATGATTCGACTGTTCCGGTTTATTTTCTGAGCAAACTCGATAATTTCAATGGTCGAACGGTAGCTCTTTAACAATTCAACGGTATCCGCTTCTGGAAAAACCTTTTTTATCTCTCTGATCCAAGAGGATGAGTAAGGATTCACGGATTGATTGTTGTCCCCGAGAATGGTCTTCTTGCATTTGAATAAACGGGACAAAACAGCGGGGCCGTGGATTGCTTTTAGCCTAAGATTTACCTGTATTGATCCCCAGTTACTTGCTTCGAATTCCCTATTCAATGCCTCAAAGTGTATCCTTTACTTAGAAAGTTACTTAACAGTCAGCTGTGAGAAACAATAATTCATTAAGTATGATAGATTTCCAACATTTTTTACGAATATATAGGTGAACCCACTTAGAAAGGAGGGTATATGTTGGAACTTAATGATAAACGGATGATTAAGTTGATCAAGAAAAAAGATGAAGCTGGTATAAAGCTCTTGCTTCAAACATATGGAGGCATAATGAAAAGCGTTGCACGTAGGCATTTATATGATTTAGATAGTCATGTTGACGAGTGCATGAATGATGCTTTGTTAGCGGTTTGGCATAATATTGAAGACTTTGATCATGCACAATCCTCTTTCAAAAACTGGATGTTAACTGTCACTCGCTTTAAAGCCATTGATTTATTACGCAAACATGCAAAAGAACGAGATAACACAACATTTGATGAAGCGCATCAAGTTGTTTATGAAGATAAGCATGAAACATTATGGCAAAGTGAGTGGGCGGATTTGATTAAAAACTTAAATGAAAAGGACCAGCAATTGCTGACGCTTATTTATGTGGAAGGCTATTCAGCCGAAGAGGCGGCTCAAATCATGCAGACGAATAGAAACAATGTATATAACCGAATTTCAAAAGCAAAGAAAAGGTTAAGGAGGTATAAAAATGAACAAAATATATAAGCACCTAAACCGTATTAATATTGAAGAAGATTATGAAGGCGAGGCACTTAGTAATGATGAAGTGAACGCTTATTTTCAGCAGTTTAAATCAAATAATAGGATGAAGAAAAAGCCGAAAAAAGCCCGTAAATCTTTATTTGTCACAGCCGCGGCAATCTTATTATTCATGACATCTGCTGCACTGAATGATGATATTCAAGCAAGGGTTTCAACATTTTTAGATGATTTCAGCTATAATTTATCCAACATCATTTCTCCAAATGCAACAGAATATGCGACAGAAGTAAATCAAGTAATCAGGTTTGAAAATGCGGATCTTAAGCTCACTGACATCGTCATAGATGACCAATTCGTGACGTACAATGTGTTAATTGATGCACATGATGATATTAAAGTGAACGGTTTATACTCAAAGCCACTTAAAATTAACGGAAAAACATACACAGGCGGTGGTTCAGGACAACTTGGTTTGATTGATGAAGTAAATAATGTTTACTCTCTGGTTATGACTGAACGATTAGAAGATGCCATTCCTGAAGGAAATTTGAATATTAGACTTGCCTTCACTGAGCTATCTTATTTTAAAGAAGGTACAGAGTTAAGAAATAAGATGAATGCAGTATACGAATTTACAGCATCTAAATCATTACTTGCGCAGAACACAAATCAAGTTGCGTTAAACCAAACATTTAGTATTGGTGATTTTGAGATTACCCTTGAAGAATTTATCATTAACCCAGTGACAGCACGATTTGAATCATACGCTTTCAACGCAAATTTAGTGTATGATATTCTCTTAATCGATCAGGAAGGGATGACATACCTTTTTAATTTAACAAGCAAAAGACCAAGTGAAACAAGCGAAAGGTTTGATGCAATATTGAGTTTTAATCCAGACTTTTCAACCGGTACCATCGATGACTTGAAAAATGCTGAATATTTAATCCCTGAGTTTAAGCTCTCCTATACACCAGAGAAAAGCGGTGAAGTACAAAATCTGGAAAGTCCGTCGGGTGAATACGAAAAAATCATTTTAAAATAATTCTGGTGTCACTCCCTGAAAAATCTTGTTTCAGAGAGAAATGTTCCACGAACTAAAGTGAGATTCAAAATAAAATAAAGGTTCGTCCTGTACAGAATTTACGGGACGAATTTTTTTATTTTCTGAAATAATTCTGTTTCTTTACTTTTAATAGTCAGGATCGGAGGGTTATATTGTACGGGTGTATAGTCCTGCATTTCGTCCACCAATACATGCTTCACTTCATCAAAACCCGTTGTTCCGTCCACATGAATTTTTAGATAAACCAGAGGAAAAACATCGGAAAACTCCAGCGGCTTTGTTTTTTTATACTGGAACAATTCAGGTCTTCCCATCGTTTCATAGAAATCCTTGTAGATCACCAGCAAAACATCTTTTTGATAGCCGTTTCACTTTTTTTGCTGTGGCTGCCGTCAATCTGTCTCCATGTTCATCCCTTGTGTTTACCGCCAGAACCGACGCTGCTTTCTCGAGTCTTTTCCTGATGGGCAGATTCACCGCTTTTTGATAAGCCTGCAAGATCTCCTCTTTTGCGATATGCACGCCATCGAATGTTAGATCTACCGGGACAAAGTAAGATTCGCTCAAATCAGCCAAAAATCGGTCCAATCGTTCTACCATCTCTATACCCGATTTCCATTGGATACACTCGATTAGCGATGGGTCGTCTGAAGCTGCCAGCTCTGACACCTGCTGGCTAAAGGACAGAAATTTGCTTACACCTTTCAGTTCCTTGGCCGCAATTTCTTCGATACCAATCTCCATAATCTTTTCTTCGCCCAGCTCAGGCAAGATGTTGGAAATATAGTCGGAAAACACTTTATTCGGGGAGATGATCCATATATTCTGGTAAGTTAATGTACCTTTATTTCTGTACAATAAAAAGGCTACCCGGTGAAGCGCGACAGAGGTTTTACCCGATCCCGCAACCCCTTGAATGATCAGCTCATGAGAATGCTCATTTCGAATAATGGCGTTTTGTTCCTTTTGAATGGTAGCGACGATATTTTTCATCTTCTCGTTCGATGTCTGACTGAGCTCTTTTTGGAGGACCTCGTCATTGATGTTCATCGAGCTTTCAATCATATGATTTTGAGGTAGGCAAAGCTTCCTATTCCTCACCTGCAGGGCGGATTGAAGGAGAAATCTGTTTGAAGAGGCAGTATAAGATCAAAGATGCTCGCTACAGGGGAACGCCAATCATAGATAAGATTCTTTTGGCTGTCATCCTCGCAAAAAGCATGTACCCCTATATAATGACTATCGCGTCTACTTTGTCTATCAGCGACCAAATCCACTCTTCCAAAGTACGGGGATTCCACTAGCTTTTGAAGTTTTCTTCTTTTCTCGACCGCCTTCTCCCCTTGATCAATCCTGAGCATGATGTCCACTTTGTTTGCTGCTGTCTCAGCCGGGTCAAGCTCAGACCTGTTCTCCCAGAGATATGTTTTGGCATCGATAATTTCATGATGTGCTGAATCGAGCGTAGTGTCTATCTTGCGAAGCGCTTCTCGCAGCCTGGACATCAGATTCGCCAAATACGCTCCTCTTCCCTTTCCGTCTGATTTACGATCATGATACGCCCTCTTTCCTTTTGAGAATACTCATAAGTATAGAGAGCTGGCTTATCGCGGGTCCAAAAAACAACATACAAAAGCGCCTTACATAATAGCGTAAAAAGGTAAAACCAAGTTCCTGAGATTCAGGACTTGGTTTTTTTTGGTCTTTACTGTCAGCTTTTATTCTTTGCCCACTCCTCAAAATGATCGAAACAAGCTTGTTGCAATCCCTGCAATTTGGTTATGAGTCCCTCTAAATCACAAGTATGTATGGTATCGATCAATACGTTATCTTCTTCGGTTTTTGATCGTATGTGTATTTCCATACACCCGTCCCATCTCACATTCGCATCAAAAGTGCCATCTTCATCTTGTAGCTCCAACGCAATCGTTCTTTCTTCCTCATTCTTATGTTTTGATTTCAGAACCCACTTCATGCTCGGGACCACCTTGGATTTTAGTCTTCAGTTTTCCTCTGCATTACAGAATTATACGGAGATTCTTTTGCACAAAAAAAGAAACCCTTGATTTCCCAAGGGTTTCAGCAATCACTTCGCCAGAAAAAACTCAGACTTAACCATGTGATTGAAAAGAGAGGATCCAATTCCACTCCCCATCTTTTTTCTCGGCTATATTCCCATTTTCGTTCGGCTTCAAGCAAAGCAAGCGAATATTCCTTCTCAAGCATGCCAACAAGGACTCGCTCGGGTGGATGTATTAATTACAAGACAGACTGGGAGGAGAAGATTACGATTTATTGAAACGGAGGGGGCCGAACCGCTGCCCCCTATTCATCCGTACAAGGCAAGCTGATCCTAAAAAGGGTGGTATACCGATCATCCGTTACAAGTTCAATCGTACCTTGATGCAAGGTAATGATTTTCTTGCAAATGGCGAGACCTAATCCAGTGCTGTCTTTTACTGAGCTTGTTCCTCGTATAAAATCTTCAAAAACGTGTTCCCGGATTTGATCCTGAACGCCAATCCCATTGTCCCCAATCCATAACACAGCATTTCCGTCCTTTTTCTCACACGAAGCATACAGCACCGTCCCTGCCGGATTGAACTTCAGCGCATTGCCAATCAAATTCGCAACGACACGGTTCATATGCCTGTTGTCCAGCTTCACAAACAGCGGTTCTTCTGAAATTTGCGCTTCCAGACGAAAGCCTTTATCCTCCACTTCAGGATAAAATTCTGCCACAAGCTGTTGAAACCACTTTGTGATATTCACTTTTTCCCGGCTCAGCTTTAGATGCTGGTCATCCAGCTTCGCCAACTCAAACAAATCTTGAATCAAATGGGCCATATACGACGATTTGTCGTGAATGTATTGGATGTATTTCTGACTCTGCTCCACACCAGGATTCTCCAGCAAGAGCTGAGAATATCCCAAAACAGAAGTAATCGGCGTTTTCAAATCATGAGACAAATGCAACAGCATGTTTCTTTTGTTAGTCTCCGCCGCTTCCTTTTCGGCAGATGTGCGCTGCAAACGCTCCGCCATTTCGTTAAAAGCTTCTTGAATTTCCGCAAGCTCTTTTTCATCAGAGACATGAAGCCGCTGCTTGTAATTGAAGCGTTCCATCTCTCTGATCCCTTCCACGATTTGCTGCAGCGGCCGCTTTACTTGCTTGACTGAATATTGGGCATAAATATAGAGGGCGATAAACAAAAAAACAACAAACAATGCGGCAAAAATTGCGAGAAACAACGTAATATCTTCCGGCCGTTCGGGATTTTTCCAGAGCAGCAGATACCCGTTGCCGTCCGGTGCCTCTACAGGATAGGCATGATACAAAGTAGAATCATCATTTCTCGTGATATCCAATTTGGCATAGAGCTGCTCCTTGGTATACTTGACGATCTCATCTTCTTTATGGCCTTTGACAAATATCACTTCACCCGATTTATTGACAACCTCGAACCAACCGCCGTACTCTTCCAACAGCTGATTATTCATGCTCTCAAACGGGTATTCGTATAGATCCGTCCCTGTTATTTCGGTTAAATCCGGCGACTTGTCAAAATAACGATTCATCAGTATGTCGGCCCCAACGAGAGACAAAGCAATTGCGCTTAGCAACAGTGCGCAAATCACAGCATAATGACGGAAAAACAGCCGTTTCAGCGAGACCAACGTCCTGATAACGCTGCGGCTCAGGCATTTTTAGGCCCCAGCTGTCTGATTTCAGATCGTAATAAAAGGCTGCCACATTGCCGGTTTCGTTCAATTTGAAAGCGGCTTTTGCCCCTTGCTCATCTTGAAACAACAGCGGCTCGATTTCATGCAGCACATGCTCTCCAAGCGGATCTTTCACAATGAGCTTGCCGCCTTCCGCGTGAATGCGGCTCGTCCACATCCGATTCCGCAAGTCGCTGTAGATCCCTTCAAACTTTGCCAAAGACTGTTTCGAAGACCCAGTAGGTTCCTTTGGTCCATCCTCGCCTGGATAGTAATGATCCATAAACGCTTCAAACAACGGCTGGCGAATCTCAAAATCTTTATTTACCGTGACAAACACGCCGACCTTTTCATCCGGAATCAGCCACATGCCAGAATGAAACCCTTCCAAATCACCCGCTTTTTCTATTATATAGCGTCCCTTGTAATTTTGCTGGTTGGAGTATTCAAAGCCATAGGCCATGTTCGGCAGCTTCGTATGGATGGCAAGCTTGGGCGCATGCATGTCTGCCACCGTTTCTTGTTTCAGAATCGCTGCATTCCCCAGCTTTCCGCCATTGAGATGAGCTATCATAAATTTTGCCATGTCAGAACTGGTGGAGAGCATTCCGCCGCCCGGTAGTTCTGTCGGAACGGTCGCATAGGTAGGAATCACTTCGTCGATCAGGTTGTAGGGGACGGCCAACTGCTTCACCATCTGCGGGGTGAGTCGGAATTCGCTGTTTGCCATGCCCAACGGCTTAAAGATGTGATCCTGCACATATGCGTCGAATGATTTGCCTGTCACTTCTTCAATGACATATCCTTGAATCGTAAACCCCAGGTTGTCATATCGGTAATACTCTCCCGGCTTTCGAATCACAGTAGGCAAATTGTCCAAGACGTATTGCTTCAAAGAAGCATCACGTGCCAGGTCTGTCGTAGTAGATTCGGGTGTATCTCCGTAATCAAATCCGGTGGAGTTCGTCAAAAGATGTTTCATCGCAAGTGGTGCGTCCGTCTGATTCGGAATACGGGCATCCCCCAAGTATGCTGACAAATCTTCGTTCAAATCGATCTTCCCTTGCTCTGCTAGTTGCATGACTGCCGTAGCGGTGATGATTTTGGAAATAGAGGCGACACGGAACACCGTCCGATCAGGGTCGACCGGCAGTTTTTTCTTCACATCCGCATAGCCATATCCTTTGTTTACGAGCACTTTATCGCCTTTCACCACAGCAAATGCAGCTCCGGCCATATTTTCCTTTATTACCGGCCTGTTAAAAAAATCATCTGCGAACTGCTCCACTTCTTTTAGATCCTGCGGACCTGCCGTCTGGGATGCCGCTGATGCTTGGGGTGGGGAGACAGCCACACATGATGACCCGGTTAACAGAGCTATAACCAGTGTAATCACGTTGAAACAGCCAAACCTTCCAAATCTCTTCATATTTTGCTCACTCCTTTGACTTGATTGCTTATGATCATCAGAGTATACGAGCAAGCTTAACTCAGTTTTTATGCAACCTTAATGGAATGTGAAATGTGCAGCAAAAAACCCCTGATTTCTCAAGGGCTTCACGAACCAGTCTATCTCCCTTTATTGTCCCCTACCCAAACGGCCACCATCTATATTTTTGCCATAAAATATCTCGTCCATTTCCCTTTTCAAAGCGTCCGTGATCCTCTCCTCCTCCTCCCCGCTTAACTCTTTTGTGGTATATCCAAATAAATAGTTGTCCAAATCGAATGCTCGCAACTTGCATTTCGTATGAAAAATGTTCTCTTGATATACGTTGACATCAATCATGTCATATTGTTCCCGAACATCATCAGGAATGTAGTCCTGGATCGAACTGATTTCATGGTCAATAAACAATTTTCGTCCATCGATGGCCCTTGTGAAGCCTCTTACCCGATAATCGATCGTCATAATATCGGTATCGAACGAGCTAATTAAATAGTCCAGTGCTTTTAGCGGTGAAATCTCTCCGCATGTAGACACGTCTATATCCGCCCGGAAGGTACAGATTCCGTCATCAGGATGATATTCAGGATACGTATGAACGGTGATATGACTTTTATCCATCTGTATGACGACAGAATTCGGGAGTGATTCATTTATCGTTTTTGGAGAAACCTCGTCAATCGGCCCCTCCGATACCAGCATGGTTACGCTAGCGCCTTGAGGTACGTAGTCTTGCTTGGCGATATTAATGACATGCGCTCCAATGATATCGGATACATTCGTTAAGATATGGGTTAAGCGATCCGCATTGTACTGTTCATCGATATAGACTAAGTACGCTTCCCTTTCTTTTCGGGTTTTCGTATAACAGATATCAAACATGTTGAAGCTCAAGGTTTTCGTCAAGTTGTTAAAACCGTGTAAAATGATTTGTTGTTCCGATAATTGACTCATCGTCTTCAACCCCATTTTTGTTGAGATTAGCTCAGACCGTATTCTAACCAATTGACGTGAAGATTACACTTTATCCAAAACACGGCCATCAGATTCAACGACGGGTAAATGCCCAAAACAGCAAAGCTAAGGCGCTCACCGAGGCACCCAGCAAGCATACTCCGTTCCAGCCTGCGTAGGCGTAAATGGTGGTTGAAGCGATTGAACCAGCAGCACTTCCAACGGAATAGAAAATCATATAGCTGGCAGTAAGACGACTGCGAGATTCCGGATGCTTCCGTAAAATCATGCTCTGGTTCGTAACGTGGACAGCCTGAACTGCGAAGTCCAGAACAATCACCCCAACGATCAATCCCCACAAAGAATAGTCAGCGTAACTGATCGGCAGCCAGGATAGAAGCAGCAAGGTTAACGCAACGCCGGTAGTCCGCTGTCCCAAGCCACGATCTGCGAGACGCCCTGCCTTCGCTGCCGCTAATGCTCCAGCTACTCCAGCCAGACCGAATGCCCCAATCTCGCTATGAGAAAGAGATAACGGCGGTGCGCTCAGCGGCAGCACCAGCGAAGTCCAAAGGATGCTGAATGCCGCAAAAATAAGCATAGCCAATATCCCGCGGACACGAAGTATCCGTTCCTGTACTAATAAAACAATCACAGAGTGAAGCAGTTGCCAGTACGACAATGATGTCCTTTCACGGTCTACATTCGGCAACGTCCGAAATAAGATACCTGCTAGAAGAAGCGTTATCCCTGCCGAGACAAGATAGACTGCACGCCAACCAGCAAAATCTGTAATAATGCCTGCAACGGCTCGAGCAAGCAGAATCCCGATCACAATACCGCTTGTGACGATGCCAATTACACGTCCGCGTTCTGTCGGATCAGCCAACGTCGCGGCAAACGCGACGAGAGTCTGTGTCACGACTGCAAGCAAGCCAACCGCAGCAATGCCCATAAGCAGTACCTTGATACTCGGGGCATTGCTCACCACAATGAGTGCCACTACAGATAACAGCATTTGACACACGATCAGTTTTCGTTGATTCAGCAAATCACCGAGCGGGACCAACAAGAGCAATCCCAAAGCATAACAAATCTGTGTAACAGTAATGATGATCCCGATCGTCGAATGGTCAATCGCCAACTCGCTTGCCATGGCATCGAGAAGCGGTTGGGAATAATAGATGTTGGCTACCGCCATCCCGCTTGCAACTGCAAACAACAGCGCCATATAGCGAGACATGGAAAAGGCTGATTCATTACTCTCTTTCCAACGGTTATCGGCTATGGCAGATAATTCTTCGTCCCTCTTCATCATTTTTTCAAACATCTCCTTTTTTAAAATTACGTCCGACATAACATACTGATCAGTACAAAATTAATCTGGTTTAAAAAGTAACTCACCTTTACCCTTCCTGTCAATGAAATGATTTTCATTGACTTGGCTTTATTTAGCTCTTAGAATGTTTTTCATACCGATCATTACAAAAACAATACCGAATAAAGAATCAGGGAACAAAAATGTTTTGTGAAAGAGGGCATTTATGATGGTTCGACCACGTGAATTCGATGAGGAACAAGCATTGGATGCAGCCATGCGGCTCTTTTGGGAGAAGGGATATGAGGCGACATCATTAAGTGATTTGACGTCCAGAATGGGTATACAGCGGCCGAGCATTTACTCCGCCTTTGGAGACAAGAAAGAATTATTTGAATCCGCACTTCGCAAATATACAAAAATGCATGCTTCACAAATCCGAAATAAGCTCCAACACAACGAATCCGTAAAGGAGGCGTTTCGCTCACTTTTTACGGGCTTGGTCAATGATGAATACAATCAAAGCCCGAATAAAGGATGCTTTTGCATCAATACGATGGTGGAACTTGCGCCTCACGATGAAAAATTCGAAATCCTGACAAGGGAACATCAGATGTATCTTTCCGCTATCTTTCAGGAAGCCCTTGAACGCGCCATACATTCAGGAGAACTTACAACCAATATGAATCCCAAAGCATTGGCGCAGACACTGGTTGTTTCGTTAATCGGTCTAACTGTGCTCCTGAAATCTCGCCCCAATCGTTCATTTGTGGATCATTCCATAGAGACCATTCTTACCTTGCTCAAATGAGATCAAAAAGCAATCGAAAAGAAACGGTAAATCCTTCCTTATGGTAGAATCGAAAACAATATGTAGATCATTACTATAAGGGAGGAATTTTCATGCAACCCATCACCCCGCATTTGTGGTTCGACAAGGAGGCAAAAGAAGCCACGGAGTTTTATTGCTCCATTTTCCCGGATTCCCAAATCACAAGCAGGACGACCTTGCACGATACGCCCTCGGGTGATTGCGATCTCGTATCATTCCTTGTTTGCGGGCATCCGTTTATGGCTATCTCTGCGGGGCCTTTCTTTACATTCAATCCTTCTATCTCGTTTATGGTTAATTTCGATCCATCCCGGATTGTTAACGCTAGAGAAAAGCTCGACGAGGCGTGGAACAAGTTGTCTGAAGGCGGCACTCCGCTTATGGCGCTTGATAAGTACCCATTCAGTGAACGGTATGGCTGGATTCAGGACAAGTACGGTGTAACATGGCAGCTCATTCTGACGAATTCGGATGGGGAGCCTAGGCCCTCGATTATCCCTTCTCTCTTGTTCGCGGGCGACAACTGCGGCAAGGCGGAAGAGGCACGCGAGTTCTACCTTTCCATCTTCCGAAATGCCAAACCTGGCTCCCTCTTCCGGTATGGCCCCGGCATGGAGCTGGACAAAGAAGGGATGGTCATGTTCAGCGACTTCATGCTGGAAAACACCTGGTTTGTAGCAATGGACAGCGCGCAAGAACACAAGTTCCATTTCAACGAGGCGATTTCCCTGTTGGTCAATTGTCAGACGCAGGAGGAAATCGACTACTACTGGGAACATTTATCCGCCTCGCCCGAAGCTGAGCAGTGCGGCTGGCTGAAGGACAAATTCGGCGTTTCGTGGCAGATCTCCCCCGCCGCAATGGACGAGATGATGGCCATGGGCACGCCGGAACAACGCGAGCGCGTTACGCAGGCCTTTTTGAAGATGAAAAAGTTTAACATTGCAGAATTGGAAAAAGCATTTATGGGAGATTAATCAAGGGAAGTAATAATGAGTAACGCCGCCCACTTGTTGGACGGCGTTATGTGATTTATACATGGTGGTTCATATTTATATTTGGTTCTCTATTATGCTTGCCTTTAGCAATCCGCTAGCGCTACTCGCAGTATCTTTCAGGCATTGAATATCACCGAATACAAAAAAGTGATCTTTTGCCCTGGACACAGCAACATTCATCAAGCTTTTGTTCGTATCTATAAAAAAACATCCTTCGTGTTTTCCGTAGACGGTAGATAGTACTATGATATTTCGTTCCCCACCCTGAAATGTATGAACGGTACCAACACTTATCTTCGAACGTAGATGAGGGGCCCGCTTTCTAATTTCCGCTTGGATGCAGCTGACCTGAGCCTTAAATGGAGTAATGATCCCGATAAGATTCTTTTCTGCTTCTTTGGGGTAGGAATCCAGGATGTATGCGAAATGCTCGTCCAGCCATTCAGCGATCTGGATCGCCTCTCTACGATTGTATCTACTTGTTCCCTTCCTATTCGACGTCTCTGAATCGATCTGCCGATACCCTAATTGTGGCCATTTCGCAACGGCTTGCTTTGGATCTGTTTGCCCTCTTCCTCGCATTGGTTTTAAATTCCCTTTGTATACCAACTTATTGCAATAGTCAATGATTTCGTCGTAACAGCGGCGATGCTCTGATAAAAATAATCCTCTTTCCTCATATTTTTTATATTTACAACTTTTGGCAGCCACCTTCATTACGCTTGAGCCGTATCCATGCAGTCCACAGCTTTCGAGTTTCTCATATTGCTCCAGATTTTTAATGGCCCCGGCTGAAAGTGCTAGCGCCTTATCCAGGGCTCGATTAATACTCCAGACAGGTTCGATCTGATAAACATCCCCAACAACGATCGCTTTTTTGGCAAGTGAAAAGGCCCCAGCTGCTGTTTCCGGAGATACTTGACCTGCTTCATCCACAATGAGCAAATCAATGAAGTTGTAAAGATAAAATTTACTTTGATCACCATACGCTAGAAATTGCTTAGGAAGAACGAAAAAAGTCATCACCAAACAAGGAGTGATCATTGCAAGCCTGCTATAGAACTTCTCTAGCACATTCTGAAATGTAGTTCCTACTTGTTTTTCGGTCAATGCATCTTCCCCATTTGCCCATCTGCATTCAAAATAATGGACTGCGAGCCAGAACTCCACATAACGTATCTTTTTATCCAGAAGTTCATTTACCTTATCGATGGCAACCTCATATTTATCTTCTTCTTTATCATGCAATACAACACAGTGTTCTCTTAATTCCTCCAATTCGTTATCGTATAACTCTACCCATTCCTTTATAGCGTCACGCTTTTTCTTGAGCTCGACCAGTTTCTTCTGGAGATCGGTAAAACGAAGGCTATATGCTTCCTTAATCTCATTGAGTTTCATTGTTTCCTTTAAGAAAGACAACTCTTCTTCGTTCATAAACAACCTAAATTCGGTTCGAACTCGCTTTGAAAACCACCTTAAGAAAAAGGGGATATTTTTATAACAATTCTCCCATTCTCTCAGCCTTGAGTGAATGTTTTGAAGCGATTTTTCTAGGTGTTGTAACCGTCAAGTAGTTTT
>NZ_RHHT01000073.1 GCF_003710985.1 Brevibacillus panacihumi | reverse complement strand
CTTTTACCCTGCAACGCATTACACCATTTGTTGTGAAAGTGTAGTGTGGCAAAGGATTGCAGAACGATCCCTACTTCAACCTAGCTGACAAGCAGAAAGGAAACCGTCTGGGGTCAAGTGATCTCCTTGACGCTAGACGGTTTCCTTTCTAGACTCCGACTCCAAGGTGGTTGAAGTAGGGAAGAAGGAAGAATCATATGAAAATGCGAGAATAAGGGAGAAAGACTCTAATTTTGAGGGGTTAAACCGTTTTTTGATAGGCTATACCTTGAATTATTAGAGGACCATGCCCCCCATAGCGTCGAACCATCAGATGACACAGCCAAAGACAATCCATACAGCGTATTGTGTTGGCTATCGATTGTGATTTTTCCGGTAGAAATATTGGTGTTTATTTGTGTAGCCGCGTCAAATTTTTGAAAATAGATTTTTGCTCCGTTGGAATCCATAGTAGCGATCAAATAGACCGTTGTCCCGTATGAGCAAATTGCAATTTGTGAAACGAAATCAGCTGTCAAAGATGTTTCTTCTAGATAGCACAACTGTGACCATGTCTGGCCATTATCCGTTGATTTATAAAAATAATGGATTCCTCCAGCGGAGTTATAGGCCGTGCTAACTAGCCAACCATTGCTCAATCGTACCAACCTTCTCCCGCCGTTTCCCGACGTGTCGTATGCGGCACTTACTACTGTTGTAATTCCCATTTTCATACTCCTTCCTAAAAATAGCCGTTATCAGAAAGTTCCCTACCTTTCACACCCCCCATCACCTCACCACCAACCTCCCATTCCTCTCATCAAACCACCCTTCCGACACCCGCAGCCCATCCAGCGTATTCAACGTGATCACAAACCGGTTATCCCGGAAATCGTTGGTCAGCGCATCCTCCAGCGCCTTGATCCGCGTCTCGGCGTGGGCGAGCCTCGGCTTCAGTTTTTCCAGCGCCAGATGAGCGTCCAAAATGCCCTGCTCCCAGCGGTTGATGTTATCCTCCGTAACAGGCGTATCATAGGTCCAATCCGTCTTCGCTTGGTAGCTCATCTATTCTCCTCCTTTCACTTGCACGACGAAGGTGACAGTAAGAAACTGCGCGCCATTGCTGAGGATGTGTACGCTCTTCTCTGCCACGACTACCCCGCTCTCCGTCAGGATCTTGAGACGGGTAATCTCCGGTACGGAATCCACATGCCGTGCTTGCACCTGCAAGGCTATGCCCTGCTGAAACCCGATAATGGGATGAGAGGAAATCACGGAACCCTGCAGAGGCAAAGACACCTCGTCATTGATCAACAGACTGCCGCCCTGCAGCCGCTCCAGCAAATCATCCCGCGCCATCGCCAAGTAATCCTGGTGCATCATACAGGCACCTCCTCGTTCCATTTGATGGGCGTCATCCCCGCACGAAATTCTCCTGCGGCATGGTACGCCCTTTTGCCAACAAACCAGGAGCCAGTAAACGTCAGCATTTCTCCATTCACCGGCTCCAACACTACGCCATTGCAATGCACCGGGCGAATCTTCTCCACGGACAAAACCGCATGAGCTGAATCAAAGCGATCCTCGGCTGGGTAGACATAGCGGATGACCTTCTGCGCAAAATCTTCTACCATCTCTACCTGTTTGCTCTCCGAAGCAGACAGCCCGATGGCGCGCAACACGCTCGGCGTAAAGCCAAGATACGCCCAGTGCTGCCTTTGCAGATTTTTTCGCCGCTCCTCCAGGCTGGATGTCTGCTTTTTGCCGAAATAGATCCAGTCCCAGTAATCCAATCCCCACGTCGCAGAAAACGGAATGAATTGCTCCACCAGCTCCCGGCGCTTTTCCGCAAACTGGTCGACTGGGGTAGCTGCACCTGCAAAATGGTACTCGGCTACCTTGTTTTCATACCAATAGGGAGGAAGCACCTCCTTGTAGCGATCCAATATCATGTCGTCACCACCAGACGAAGAATGGAGACTGCATCTCCTTCCACAATCACGTTGCTGGTTCCGCCGTTCAAGGTGTACTGGGTAAAGTCCTCGACGCCGTTCACAAAGAAGAGCGATCCGATCTGCTGATACACAATCGTCGAACGCCCTTTTAAATAAGTGGTGATTTGCTTGGTGATCTCCTCTTTCACGGTCGCCAGGACGGCATCTTTCCCCAACACCAGCTGGACGGCGATCTCCACCTCGAAAATGTTGGCGGGCAGAACCTTCAAATCATGGAGCGCCCTTCGCTTCTCGGAAAGCTCCTTCTCAACCTGTTCAGCCAACTCCAGACTGGCAGGCTGTCCATTTGCATCCGTAATGTAGACATCGATGGAGAGGTCATTGCGCGCCTTCTCGATGGCGACAGCTCCACCGACTCCGTTGATATCTCGCGCCCAGCGCTCATAGTCTCCTCTGCGGCCGTCCCCTTCTTCGGTTCGAGCCCGCTCCAGCAGACGACTGCGGAAAGCGTCATTCTCCTCGCCATCGTTGCGCTTCAATCCAAAGAACATGCCATGCGCATCCAGATACTCATCATCTGCCCATGGAAGAAATCCTTGTAAAAAGGCGTACTCCAGAAGCTGCTGCTGTTCGCTGATCTCCTGCGCCAGCGGATAGAGCAAATCGTAGAAGATCTCCCCTTCCTCTGTCGCAGGCGGCGTGTCGCCCTGCTGTTCAGCCAGCAAGGCCATCCGATTCGCCATCCGCTGGTAAATCTGATCTGCCGTCTCCCGCAAAATGGGCATATCCGGCTTTTTTAACGTTGCCATGCATCCACCTCCGATCTCGTGCTGCCTCTGCTCCCGGTCAATTCCAGCGAAAACAAGATCCGCTTATCCTGCACCTGAATATCGAGCACCTGCGCCCGCTCAATCTCGCTGTGGGCTTCCAGCGCCTCTTCTGCCTGCGCCCGGATGACAGCAAGCGAAATGCCCGACTTGAGCCTGCCGATCTCCGAGAGAAAATCGACGCCAATCCGCTCCGAATAGATGGCGTAGCGAAAACGTCGCGTATTCAGTAGCTTTTTCGCGATCTCTTCCAAATACTCCGCGTACGTCGTGGTACGCAAATATCGCCCATCCGGTCCTTGTCTCATCTGTCTGGTCTGCCAGTCAAAGCGATAGGTCCAGGGAATCGGACGTTGTGTGTCCAGCATCAGAGAGGATTCACTCCCGCTCAGTTCGGGAAACATCACTCCACCACCCCGCACAGCAAATATTGGCCGTTGGTGCAGCGCAACAAAGCTACCTTCCTGCCGATATCCTCGACACGCAGATTGGCGGAGCGCAGCACCTCCAGCTCATAGGCTTCCAAGGGCGTCGGGTCTTCGTCCAGCTTTACCGAGAGCGGCGTAATGGACAACAGAACACCGAACTCGCCCTGCGTGTCCGTCATGCCCTCCTGTGCCGCTTGTCGCAATCTCGCAAGTACCGAATACATCTCCTACCCCCTCCTTTCCAACTGCAAGTCCGCGGTATAATACCCGCCCTTCCAGCGTGTGTTGCTATTCGTGACAATCCAGTTTGTGACGCTCATGTTGTCTTTCTCCAGAATTCGAATCAGCCAGCCGGCCCGCAATCTGGCAGCCTGGTCGTCCTGATGCCTGACCGTAATGGAGCGGGTGCGCGGGATCTTCGACAGCTCTGACAATTGCTTGGCTGCCAGGGAGGCGAGATTTTTTTCTTCACCTGCGTCGATGACCTTTTGCATCCGTCCGATCTGTTTGATCAGGCTCGCGTTTTCCTTGGATGCACTGCCTGCCAGCTTGTCCTCTTTATAACGCTCCACCGTAACCACGGTATATACATCCTCGATGCTCTCGCCCGTCGAGCTGCTCTCCAGCATGCTGGCCTGAAACATCGGGATGATGCTGTTCCCGCCTTCGGGCAGCACGGTCAGCTTGTCCCGTTGATGGGAGACGAAATAGCGTACGCCTGTTTTGTCATACGCCTGTTCCGTCAGCATTGAAAACAATGCGGTGTAGGATTGCGGCATGATCCGCTCCTTGACGATGAAGCCAAAGGATGGGCAGGCAAATTGAATTCCTGCAGCACGTATGATCCGCCCCAGTTCTGCTCCGGCATCCCCGTCCAGCTTGGTGCGAGTGATCTCATTTTTTTTGCAGGTACCAGCTCAGCTCATAGGCTGTGACGGTCAGATCGCCTGTCTTGTCGTCTCGCTTTGGATTGACCAGAGGGCCGTGAAAGAACTGTTCCGACTCCTTCAACGAATCGCCTGCGAACAGCATCAAAAAGCCCGCCGATTGCAGCGGCGGGGCGGCTTGTACCTTGATTTCGCAGTGTTGGCTGATCTGACCACGCGACGATGACCAGGAGAGGTCTATTACCGATGAGGTCAGATCGTATCGGGTCGCTTCTTTTCCGTAGATGACTTTCATCCGATCCTCTCCTTACGTCCCAATGACCCGATTGACACTGGCCAGCTTCCGGTCGATTGCGATTCGATTGGCTGTCTGTTGCTCTGACGGTCCCTCCGTTGTTTTCGAGGAAGGCTTTTTCGCTTTTTTTCCGCTCGTATTGGGACGGGCAGCTTGCTGCTTCACGACTACTGCACTAGGCGCAAGCAGCTGCGTCTGATTGCTCCAGCTCAAAAATTCATCCTTCACAAACAAAGGCAGCTCGATGGAACCGTGGTAATCCACCTGTTTTCCTGAAAATCTCCCGTCACAAGGCCCGATCAGGACATTCCAGGCCAGATCAAGCTCGTCAATCGTCAGCAGCACCTCTGAACCGGTGAGCCGTTCCAGCCCAGCCAGCCACTGGCGAGGTCCTTGGTAGCCTTCAACCTCGATATAATGGGCATCCGGATTGCCAGGAAGAAAAAAGTCAAACGAAATGGCTTTGGGACGTCTTCCAGCAATTCGGGTGTTGCTAGCCAAAGTAATAGAGGTCGTATTCTCCGTATCGTTGCCATATCCGCGAAACTGGATTTCCGCAGGCGTTACCGGAAAAGTCAGCCTGTACTTCCCTTGCATCCTGATCATGTCGCTACACCTCCCCGCGTTTCCAGCGAATCCAGCAGTGCTTTTTCAATGATCAGCTTGATCCGTTGCCCGACAGACGGGTCATTCAGCATGTTCAACATCGTCGGGATATCTTGCAGCACGCCTTCTACGTGCAACGGAACCGAAATTTGCGGGATCGTCACAGAGATGGCGCCAGCCTTTTCAGGCATACCCGATACAGGTGCTCCAACAGGTGCAGGCGGTCCCAACGGTACAGGAGACATTTGTTGCTCCGGCGGTGGCGTCGAAGCAGGCTTTTCCTCGCCCTGCCACCAGTCCTTCACCTTGTCAAAAAGCATGCCGCCAACCTCTGCACCGCCGATTCCGCCGAGAATTCCGCCTACTGCTCCTCCGACAACAGTACCGACAACCGGCACAACCGAACCAACCGTCGCTCCCAATGCTGCTCCTGCGGCCGCTCCTCCCCAACCGCCTAGCGCTTCTACACCGATGCGGGCTGCGGTTTCCAGCTTGTTGTCCGACTGCGCAATATCGGCAGCTCCCATAAACGTGCGCAAGACGGGGATCTTGCGAAGGAGAGAACTTGCAGTCTTTTTCAAACCGGACAGATCGCTTGGAATGATGGATGGTGTAATGGATAGAGGGGCAGTGGGCATAGTGAACGAATGGATATTTGGATCCTTGGGACGAATTAAATTACTTGGAACATCCTTGGTTGTCTGAAAAACCAGATCCCGATGTAAACCTTGCTCGTATTTTTTGAGCTCAACGTTTGGAGATTCCTTTTGCTCGGAAGACGCCAAGAAAATGGGTAACAAGGAAGACAGAACAGAGAGAACTGCTCCTCCTCGTCCAGGGCGCGAGGATCCCGTTCTACTTGGTTCCTTTTTCCCTGTGCCCGATTTATTTCCGCCTTTATTCGTTCCCCATATCGTTTCGGGATAGACAGGCGCGGCAGCCTGCGGCTTTAGGATGCTTTTTACATTCCGGTAAGCCTCCCCTACTTCGGTTGCAAATCGAAACAGCTTGTACCCGGCCATAAGCAAAAAGACAGCGGCCGCTGTTATTTCCGCTCCTATTCTTACCCCTGGCATCCCGTTCAGCGTTTCCGCCACCGTCTTCATTCCCTGCGCCAAAGGCTTCAACACTGGCAAAACATCACGTGAGACAGTCATCGCGAGCTCCATGACAGCCTGCCTCGCATCTTTTTGCGCTTGCTGAAATTCCAAGAAAGGGTTGTGCTCCATGGCCCGCTTATAGGCGGTACTCGCCTCATTCCCTACCTGTGTACGAATTTCTCCTGAGGCGACTTTATCCGCTGTCTTTTTGATGAGATCAGGAGTCGCCGCCGTCTTATCTCCTGCGATTTTTTGCTTTTCCAACTCGACCACAAGTGTCGCCAGTTGCTCGGGACTGTCGAGCTTTATTTGGTTCTCTTTGCTATAGGCAATAATCGTCTCCAGTTCCTTGCCGCTAAACGTCTGCAGGGAATTGTTCATGAACTGAATGGAGTTGGCCAACTGTTCGGCGTCCTTGTTACCCGTCAACTGGCTCATGGTGTTCATCATGCTCAAAAGCTCCTTCGGTTCGACCGAGGTGGTCACCCCAAGCTGCGCCGCCTGCTTGGCAAAAGTCTTGGCCTGTTCAGGATCTTGCTGAAGCTGTTCACTTGCCGAGATCAGTTTCATCGCATCGGTACTTTGCAAATATGGATTGATTTTCACTATCTCACGGGTCATCTCGTCAAATGCCTGTATCTGCTTATCTGATTTTCCTTTTGCAGCATACAAGGCACGTTCTCGGAAAGCTTCCTTCATTTCCTTTTGCAAACTTGTAAAATCGCCACCGATGGAAATCGAAACGACAGAGTTGAAATCCTTGACCAACTTCTTGGTTGCTTCCAATGCCTTATCGACGTGTTCGACGACCTGCATCGCCTTCGATTTCTTGTCTACTTCCTCGATCTGCTTTTTTATCGCTACTAGTGTGACGCTGGCTTTGTCTTCCAAGGCGATCTGGGGACTATATTTTCTCATGGAAAATCTTGTTAGTTCTGCCTGTAGGGTGCGGGCCTCCCTCTTTATCACCTCTATGGAGTAGGTAGCCTGTTTGGCCACTTCGATAAACACCATGCTAAAAGACTGCCTTTCTTCTCGAAACATCCCTATCGTAAGCATCTCTCTCACCTCCTTTGTTGTTACCTGCTTCCCAGCCCTCGGGATGGAGGGAGATGCTTACAGCCCTCCCTTCTCCCGCTCTTCCCACTCGATAAGCTGGCAAGCAAACAGAAACAGCTTTTGCTTGTACCGATCCACTTCATATTCCAGGAGATCCGACGGTAGGCCCCGCCCCATCAGAAAGGCGCGGCATATATGCCAGGCTTCCCCGTCAGATCGGATCAGTTTTTTGCTTCTTCAATCGCTTCTTCTTCCGTCACACCTGCGTTGACTTCACGCACGGCAGTCAAAAGCTTGGTGTAGCCATCCGGATTGTCCCGGAACAGCTTTTCCACCAGCTCGTACTTGGTTCCCGCCTTGTACGCCTTTTTCAGTTCCTCCTGATTCCAGGGAAAATCGTGCTCTGTCGCTTTGACGAGGCGAGCGTCGTTGTAGAGGAACCAGTCTGTCTTGTCCCCCTTGTCGGCGATTTTCTCGCACTCGCGCAATTCTGTCAGATTCAGCTGACGGACCTTCCATTCATCGCCGTCAATCATCACGGTGATTTCTTTTCGCGGCGCTTGCTCATTCGCTTTCGCCAGATATTTTTGCAGCTTGCTCAAGATAATCCCTCCTATTCGCTGTACTCAGGCAGCTCGTCCAGATAATCCGGCTTGTCGTTGGACATGCCTTTCAGGTCGTATGTGGCGTGATCCGTACCGTCTGCCTTCGCTTCCCAAAGGGTGATCTCTTCTGGATTCAGCACGATATTGGAGATGCGGACACGTTCGACATTGCCTGCTTCCTTGTCTACTGTCTCGCCGATTAAAAACGGCAATACAGGCGTTTTTCCATTTGTTAGCTGCTCTACGCAGTAGTATTTCAGCGCGGCATTGGTAGCCGTGATTTTCAGCGTAACCTCGACATGCCAGTCGTTGATGGTCTGGATTTTCCCCTTCTGCAAGCGGTTCGTATCGCCGTACTCGACTTTCAGGGTCATTTTCCCTTCCAGCGTTCCGTAGATCGGGTCCCCATTCTCATTGTAAATCTGGCAGTTTTTCAGTTTGATATCGCGTGCAATCGCCATTTACAGCACCTCCCAATCGATAATGAAGTATTCAATCGCATCCAGCGGTTTCGCAGAAAGCAGGAAGCCTCGGCGATCACCGGAGCCGTCTTTCTTGTCCGTAAAGCTCCAGCCGCTGTCAATTGCTCCTTGCTGCTCGCGTACGGTCAGGTAAGCATGAGCGGCTGAGACGAAGACCGCGCCGCCCAGATCATTGTTGCTGAGCTTTCCTTTATACTTTTTGCCGACGCTGTTGATGTCGTTGACGATTTGATCCAGTGTCATGCTGACACGGATTTTCCCGTAGTCCTCGCGCTCATTTGTTCCCAAGGTAGACAAGGTGTTGACCGCGCTCTCCACGATATACACGCTGCCGTCCCGTGCAGCAATCAGCGTACCGCTGCCAAGCGCTTGCAGGATCTCGGTGTGGCCCCAATCCTTGTGCGCTTTTTTCAGGGGAACAACTACAGCCGTCAGCGATTCATGAGCTGGTGTTGCGGCAATCATCCCGGCTACCCACGCTGCCCACTCCAGGCTGCTGTAAATTTTACCGTTGTTGTGCTGGCCCGCAATGGCGTTGTTGACGACATAACGGGCGTTTTGCGCAACGGAGCGCTCCACATGCTTGGACATGTCCGCATCGTTCTCAGCCGCACCGCCGATCACGAGAGTGCCGAGCTTTTTGCTTTGGGTCCGGCGATCATTCATGAACTGCTTGGCTGCAGCCTGGATAGCCGCATCCGGGAACGGCAGATACATGGTATCGAAATCAGCTCCGGAGACAGACGCGAACAGCTTGGTCGAATCTGCCGAGGTCAATGGCGCATTGCCGCTCACCCCTCCGCTCAAAGAGACCTGCTGTACGCGAGCGATCGGGGTCTCGCCGAGCTTTTTCACGCGGACATAGATGGATTGACTGGTCTTGTTCTCCAGCTCAGCCGCATCGGCAAACGAGAATTTCTCAGTCGAGAGCGGCCCTGCCACCTGCAGTTCGTCTTTGCCCGGCTCTGCAGTAGAGGCTTGAATGGTCACGAACAAATCATTCCCGCGCAAGCCCGGATAAAGGGCCTCGATGCGGATCGAATCTGCCTGCTCATAAGCGGCCGCTGCGGCTGCTCCATTCGTGATGCGATACCCGAGAATCGTCGCCCCTCCTTCGGCTGCCAGCTCTACCGTATCCACCTCGCCAAAGGTTGCTTGCATGCGCTCGTCGAAACTGGACATCGTCACCAGCGCATCAGGCGCTCCCCACTCGGCTTGGTACGGCACCAGCACCACACCGCTTTTGGGCAATACCCGCTCTTTTGCTTTGGCAATCAATTCGACTGTTACTCCTGGACGTTCACGTTGGATTGTCATTCTTATACACCGCCTCTGTATGTGTTTAGTTTTCTTTTAACCATGCTTTCTGTCAGTTGCTGTTCTGCCGCTTCCTGAAAAAGAGCGCCCGCTACCTCGAAGCTTTCGGCTCCCAGAGTAAAGGCGCTCTTGATCCACTCCTGCTTGCTTCTCGTCTGCTCAGCAGCCACTTCTTGCTTGGCTTTACGGGCCACTACGACCACTCCCCCTCGATCTCGAATGTGTTGATTTTGGCTTCAGGCTGTTTGGGAACCGCCACATGGTAGGTAAAGCGGAATGTGATCTCCGTCCGATCTCTGCGGTCGTTCCAGATCCGGAACGTCGAGCTGTCGATGTCGATGAGAAGATCACTATTCTGTCCGCGGAAGCTGTACCCCTTTTGGCGCAAAAGCCTTCTCAGCGGTTCGGCGGACAGCGGCTGGTAAAAGCCTTCGACCAGCGGGTAATGCAGGACGATTCCCGCATCCGCCACGGCTGTGTATGTGGTGAGGGATTTCGCCTTTTCGCTCACACCCTGTGCCGTCACGAAAATGATTGGAGATGAAAAGCTGCCAGACATCCACTGATCCAGGTTGACCAGTGTCTCCAGCTGCGGATACGCTTCTCTCACCAACTCGACCAGCACGGCTCTTTCACGTTCCATCCCGCCACCCCCTTTGCCGCCTCAGCCAATCGCTCCCCTGATTCGGGGACCCTCTCCCTTGCTGGACAAGGATCGTTCCTTCGTGATGCATCTTGACCTCCTCCCCTCAACACGATGATTCTCTCTATGACGAGCAGCGCCCGTCGAGCAAGGAGCGAGTGGACCCAAGCCTTGAACTCGCTTTTGTGTATGTCTGGCGCTGTTCGCCTGTTTTTCCCTGCTCGACGGGTGCCGCTATTTCACCTGCCTCTTCCTGACACAAGGCATTCTCACGCACAGCACGCGCTGTTCGAGAACTTGCGCCCAGACGCATCCATAGCACTCGTGTGTTTTGGGAAGCTTGGCGAAAAAGGTTTTTCTGGTCACGCTTCTGTGTTTGTTCACTTTCTTCACCTCCGTTTTGCAATCGAAGCGTCCCTCACCATTTCAGGGAATTGAAAAAGCCACCCGGATGCTCGGATGGCTTTTCGCAATAACGCTGTGCAGTTCTTATTTCTTTCGCTTGGCTCAAGTATAACCCGCCCAGCAGAAAAAACGGGAAAATGAACGGTTATGTAAAGTTCTGTAAAGGGTTGTCTACCTGCCTTTGATCAATATCCCGCGCCCTGCATAAAAGCGGGAAAAGTCCCCCAGGCTCATGCGAACATTCTCCTGCGTCTGCGGGGTATCCCCGGACGGATTGTGAAACAGAAGCTCCCGGGTCTGCTCGTCCTTCCCGAACACATAGACCAGATGCCCGCCTTGCTTGGGCGGTACCGCGTCAGGCTTGCGGATGCTCGGATGGACAGATGCGATATACACGTATCCTCGGTCGAGCAGATCATAAATCTCCTCGATCGGGGTGTGCTCCTTCAGCTCCGCCTGAAGGGAAAACTGCTCCGAAACGAACGAAATAAATGGGCGGTAAATCAGGCCTTTGATCGTTCCATCTTCATGGACTACATATCCCCCGTACTCCCGACATTGCTTCATCAGGTCCATCGTGGGAATGATGCGATCCTGCAAATGGGCCAAGGCCATTTTCAGACAAGCCATCCCGCAAATATGATCGCACCACCGCGCGTATTCCGCCTGATCGGTTGCACCCGACAGCTCCCACAGAGGGTCATCGGCCGGACTCCTTTTTCCCGTGATAAAGTCGCCAATCAACGCTCGTGACTCAAACTGACCAAAATAGGGTACTTCCTGCATGCTCTCTACCTCCATCCGGCTCATTCCTCCTACTAAAGGTAACACATTTCGAAGCACCCTATCTTCCCATTCCTGTTTTACGTCTCCGTGATCGTTCCGCCATTTACATGCAATACCTGCCCGGACACGTATCCGGAATCGTCAGACGCCAAATACACATAAGTAGGAGCAAGTTCAAACGGCTGTCCTGCTCTGCGCATCGGCGTGTCCGTTCCAAAGGTCGTCACATACTCCGCTGAAAAGCTGGATACGATCAGCGGGGTCCAAATCGGCCCTGGCGCTACCGTATTTACCCGGATTCCACGGTCCTTGAGTTGGAGGGACAGGGAACGCGTGAAGGACACAATGGCCCCTTTCGTCGAGGAATAATCCAGGAGCAGCGGCTCTCCCTGATAGGCTGTGACGGAGGCAGTGCTGATGATCGAGCTGCCGGGTTGCAGATATGGCAGGGCTGCCTTCGTCAAGAAAAAGTGGGGATAAATATTGGTTCGGAAGGTATCCTCCAGCTGCTCCCTGCTGATGTCAAGGATACTGTGCTGAGGGAATTGGACAGCCTGATTGAGTACCAGTACATCCAGCTTGCCAAAAAAGGAAATCGTCTGGGTCACCACCTCCTGACACCATGCCTCCTCCCGCAAATCCCCCGGCAGCAAGAGACAGCGACGTCCATATCCCTCGATGATGCTTTTGGTTTCCTCCGCATCCACATGCTCGTCAAAATAGGGTATTGCGACATCGGCTCCTTCCTTGGCAAAGGCTACCGCCGCTGCCCTTCCAATCCCGCTGTCGCCTCCTGTGATGATCGCAATCTTTCCTTGCAATTTCCCGCTCCCCAAGTAGGCAGGATTGTCGTAGATCGGACGAGGAATCATCAGGTATTCCATTCCTGGCTGACGATCCTGATGCTGCGGCGGGAATGTGATCGGCGTCTCCTCACACGTCGTTTTCGAACTGTAATACGGGTACATCGGGTACATAGCGAATCCCCCTCTCGAAATCGATACCATTAGGATATGCGCCTATGCGAAAGGGGTTCTCTAGCGATCTACCTCTCTGCGCGAAAGTTCTTGCCGAGAGCTTGCCCGAGCCCAAAATAGTGGCGGAAGTTGTAGAGAAGCGGGCTCCACTTCGCCGGATCGATATGATGCTCGCCCAACACAATTCGTTCATGTGCATGGACATGCAGCACTTCCGTCTCTACCACAGCAAACTCCGGAGCATGTTCCGGAATGCGGATATGCTTCACAACTGCCTCCAACTGCAAAGGACACTCCAGGATGCGCGAGGGCTTGACGGTTACAGATGCCGCTTCCGTCAAGCCGCTGACCCTGAATTTGTCTTTTTGATAGGAAAATCCCATGCTTCTCTTGGAATCCGGCACCGGGTCCTTGCCTGTATAAGGGGCGAGCCGCTCTACCTGCTCCCACAAACTCGGGTCTGGAAGATTCAGTACGCATTCTCCATGCCGTTTGATATTTTCCAGGGCTTTTCCGCCCACTCCCAAGCCTAATACAACGGTATACCCTAATGCCCATGATGAAGAGATAGGGCTGATATTGGTAGTTTCATCTTCATTCCAAGTGTTCAAGAGGACGACCGGGGTCCCGTAGTATAAAATTTTGGGCTTAACAGCTTTCGTATTCGGTGTTGTCACTTCCGGCTTCATCGGTTCCATCTCCTTTAAGTTCTTCTCCTGAGTGATGGTAAAATGAAAACCATTCAATCCCCATCGAAGTATGAAAAACAGAATCTGTTCGCTTGATTTGTTCCGGAAAATTATGGATAGTAAATCTAGATTCCGCTTTACCTAGACGATAAATCGATAAAGGAGATTAGCTGAAATGACAGCAATCGAAGTTCACTTATCCCTGTACGACGAGGCATTTACCGAAGCACTCCTTCAGTTCTCTCTTCCAGAAGAGCAGCTGTCATTTACTGCGCTTCCAAACAAGGTGCTGGAGGAAACGCTGCGAGATCCCGATCGCTATCCGGTGGTTATTATGGCTGAGGGAGTACCCGTGGGTTTTTTCGTACTGCATGTAGGGGAAGGAATCGCTGAATATACCAGCAATCCCCACACCATCCTCCTGCGTGCATTATCGGTATCGGAAGAGCATCAGGGAAAGGGGTATGCGAAAAAGGCGATGCTTGCTCTGCCCGACTTTGTGGCTGAGCATCTGCCAGGAAAAGAGGAAATTATACTCGTGGTGAATGAACGGAATCTGGCGGCCAAACAACTTTACGAAAAATCAGGCTTTGTCGACAAAGGGATCACGCGTATGGGGCCAATCGGCAGGCAATACATGCTTCACTATTTTCTATAAGCAAACAGGGCTGTCGCTAGATCCGACAGCCCTGCTTTATTTTACTTCTCTTTTCCTACAAGGATAATTTCATTCCCTCATGGCTCCTCACAAATCCGAGGCGATCATAGAATCGATGAGCGTCCGGGCGCGATTTGTCAGTGGTCAGCTGAACAAGTCCGCAGCCCTGCTCTCTCGCCAGTTCAATCGCGTGGCGGAACAGCGCTTCTCCAATGCCCTGGCTGCGATACTCCCGATCTACTCGCACCCCTTCGATTTGCGCCCGTTTCATCCCCAGGCGCGCCAGTCCAGGAATGATGGTCAACTGAAGGCAGCCAATCACTTTGTCGTGATCGACTGCGACAAGTACAGAATTGCCGAATTGCCTTTGAATGTCGGAAAAAGCATCGAGATAGGCTTGCGGCAACGGGTCTTCATACCGTTCCCGGGTTGCCCCCAATTCATCGTCGGCCAAAAGACGCACAATTTCTGACAGATCACTTTGCACAGCTTCTCGTATTTCCATGCTTCCGTCCCCTTTCCCCAACTGCTTCACAATCGCTTGCAAGCTTACCATTCTCCCCATACACCCCGAATCCTTTCAGGAAAGCTTTTTCTCCTCTTCTTCCTTCATCGCGATCGCCATTTTCATGACGGCACTCCGCTTGATCTCGTAATATCGTTGGCGTGAGACCCCCAGGACCTTGGCAATGACATTGTTCTTATCTCCATCGAGCAGCGCTTCGACAATCAGCCGCTCTTGCTCATCTGTAATCGACTCTACTGCCCGGTCGATGCGCGCGATCTTCTTTTGCAGATTTTGCAGCCGGTTCCATTTGCGCTCCCTGCGAACGACCTCGGCATGCGTCTTGTCCGCGTTCCTGCCTTTTGCTTTGGGCATTGCCGAATCCACACCGTACTGGGCAACCATTCCTTCGCCCGCTTCTCGCAAATAGCTTTGAATCCGAACCACTTCAATCTGCATGTACGGGTAGTCGCGAATATCGTCCTCTGTCCGCGAAATGAGATCGAGTGCGGGTTGCAGTCCGGCAGAAACGTTATATTTGGCTGCGTTCTCCATGATTTTTCCCTCGTGGTCTGATTTGAACTTGTCCCATTCCGGACAGCTGTCAATCATCCCGACATGCTTGTCGTGAACCTGGCAGCGCGCTTTCTTGCCCCATCCCGTAGCCGGACAATGCTCGCAAACCATCTCCCTCAAGTAGTCACTGCTCATCAATGTGTTCGGTACCATTCTGCTTCCCTCCCTATTCAAAATAGGAACACATGTTCTCTTTTTCTTGTACAATATCTCACACTCAATTGTATAGTTCAAGATGTTTTTACTAAAATTCCCCAAGACACCAGAGGGCCTCAAGCCAAAAAAACGGCTCTGACAGCGGTTTGGCAGCGCTATTTTACCCGAAAAAAAAGCACCATTTTCCCGATTTGAGAAAATGGCACCAAATATTTCATTCTAACTAAACCTCCCTCGCAGACAGGACCTTCTGTTCGTATGCCTTAACCTCATCCAGCCAGGCTTCGCGTACCGGAACACCCTGTCTGGCACAGTAGTAGTCCCAAACCGCGCCGAAGGGATAAGATTTGAACTCTTCCAGCAAGGCGAGGCGGGTCGTATAATCCTTCGCCAGCTCAGCCTGCCTCAACATCTCGGTAGGTTCCAGCATCGCCCGCAGCAGCGCCTTCAGGGTATTGCGCATCCCGATCACCCAAGCTGCGATCCGATTGATGCTGGCATCGAAAAAGTCGAGCCCGATATGCGTCTTCGCCAGCAAATCGTGGCGGACCAGTTCGCGGGCGATGTCCAGCAGCTCGTCGTCCATAATCACCACATGGTCGCTGTCCCAGCGAACAGGACGGCTGATGTGCAGCAAGATCCCTTCCGCGAACAAGGCCAGCGAGCTTAGCTTGCCGGAGATCGCCTCCGTCGGGTGGAAATGGCCTGCATCGAGGCAGATCAGCTTGTTGTTTTGCAGCCCGTATCCCATGTAAAACTCATGCGAGCCGACTACATAGCTCTCCGAACCGATCCCGAACACTTTGCTCTCCACCGCATCCAGATGTGAAGCCGGGTCTAGCTGCTCGGCAAAAATCTCGTCGAGCGACTCCTTCAATCGCCTCCTCGGCCCCATCCGGTCGACCGGTATATCCTTGAAGCCGTCCGGCACCCAGACGTTCGTCACGCAGGTTTGCCCCAGCTGTTGTCCAAAATAAGCGCCAATTTTTCGCGAAGCTTTGCAATGATCGATCCAGAACCGGCGAATCTGCGGATCGGGATGACTCAGGGTAAAGCCGTCCGCTGACTTCTCATGCGAAAAGCAGGTCGGGTTAAAATCCAAACCCAAGCCATGCTCCTTCGCCCATTTGACCCAATTGGCAAAATGCTTCGGCTCCAATTGATCCAATTCCACCCGCTCGTCCGTGTCGGCGTAGATGGCATGCAGATTTACCTTGTGCTTGCCGGGGATCAGGGAGAAGGCTTTCTCCAAATCCTGACGCAATTCATCCGCTGTACGTGCTGCTCCCGGATAGTTCCCCGTTACGGCTATGCCCCCCGTCAGTTCCTGGTCGCGGTTGAGAAAACCGCGCACATCATCCCCCTGCCAGCAATGCATGGACACCTTCACCTGCGCCAGTCTGTCCAGGACCTCGTCTGTATCAATGCCGTGTCTCGCGTACAGTTCCTTCGCCGCCTGATAGCTGGCGGTCAGCTTTGCTTCCATGTCCCATCCTCCCTCCTGTTCCACGTCTGGCGATCCGGGCGAACGCCTCCAGCCAGGATTCCTGCCCTCCCCGTTCTTGCGGCAAATAGGTCTTCCCTAAAAAAGACTGGCGGATCAGCCTTCTGCCCTCCTGGACGTCTTTCAGCTTTTGGCTGGCGATCATCTGTACAAGCAGATTGCCCAGCGCCGTCGACTCAGTCGGTCCCGCGATCACCTTTTTGCCCGAAACATCGGCTGTCAACTGACAGAGCAGCTCGTTGTTCGACCCGCCCCCTACGATGTGGATGACCGTGATCGCATTCCCTGTAACCGCTTCCATTTCCTTGACTGCAAGCGCATAGAGGATAGCCAGATTATCGTAGATGCACCGCGCCACCTCACCCGGCGTCCCGGGTACTTCCTGTCCGCTCTCCTCGCAATAAGCCTGGATCTCCTTTACCATGTCGGGCGGGTGCAAAAAGCGGTCATCGGTAAAATCGACATAATACCGAAACGCCTCCTCCCGCCCCGCCAGCTCCACAAACTCCGCAAACGAGATCTGCTCCTGATAGCTTCGCTGCACCTCCTGGATCAGCCACAGGCCCATGATGTTTTTGAGAAAACGGTAGGTGTGATACGCGCCCCATTCATTGGCAAAATTGCTGCTCTGCGCCCGCTCGTCATGAATCGGTTGAGTCGTTTCCACGCCGATCAACGACCAGGTCCCGCTGCTCAAATAGGCAAAAGGCTCCTCCTGATCCGCCGGAACACCGAGGACCGCTGATGCAGTGTCATGCGTCGCGACTGCAATCACATCACAGTCGGGCAGGTCGTACTTCTCTCTTAACGTCTGGCTGATCGCCCCCAGAACCGTTCCGGGCTGAACGAGTTCGGCAAACTGGCTGCGCGACAAGGAAAGCAGGCGAAGCAAGTCCGCGTCAAAGTCCTTCGTATGCAGATTCAGCAGCTGGGTCGTCGAGGCATTCGTCACCTCGTTCACCAGCTTACCTGTCAGCAGGAAGGTCAAATAGTCGGGCACCAGCAGGATTTTGTCTGCCTGCTGAAGCTCGGCGGGGTCGTGAACCGCCAGTTGGAACAGCGTGTTAAACTTCTGGAACTGGATCCCGGTCTTCTCATAGATCTCTCGAGCCGAAAGCTGCCTGGTCACGATCTCTACCGCATCGCGTGTCCGCTCGTCCCGATAGGCGTACACCTCATGCAGCCTTTTGCCCTCCCGATCCAGCAGCACGTAGTCTACAGCCCAGGTGTCAATGCCCAGGGTGCAAGCCGAGATGCCCTGGCTCTTTGCCTTTTGCAGACCAATCAGCACTTGCTCGAACAAGTAGTCGATATTCCAATAGCAATGTCCGTTGCGCTCGGCAAATCCATTGGCAAAGCGGTGGATTTCCGTCAGGGATAGACGTCCGTCAACGACCCTCCCCCACACCAGCCTGCCGCTGGACGCTCCAATGTCTACCGCAATATGATTTTCCACGGCCTGCACCTCACTTGTTCCCGAGATGAAACACTTCCTGCAGCTCGACCGTAACCGGGCTATGATCCGCATGGGTTTCCATGACATCCTTCATGTACGCCCACCATTTTTGGCAGATTTCCGTCTCGACGGTCTTGCTCCAGCGCTCTTCGTCTTCGATTTCCAGATAGGCGAACAAGGTATTTGTCTTCGCATCCAGGAAAATGGAGTAGCTCTGTGCGCCATGCTCATGCAGCATCTCCACCATCTCGGGCCAAATCTCCTCGTGCCGCTTCTGGTACTCCGCATGGCAATCGGCAAATACCTTCATGGCAAAAGCCTTGCGAATCATCGTGGAATCCCTCCTCAATTTTGCTCGCGATTCATTCAGCCTACGATCAGGGCAAACACAACCCCTGGGCCGTGAACGCCAATCGTCAAATCATTCTCGATGTCGGCGGAACGGCTTGGCCCCGAGATAAAATGGATCCCTGCGGGAAATTGCGCTCGCGGACGGCCATCAAAATGGGCCAGCACCTCCCCCATGCGCGTCGCAATCCGCTCTGCCGGAAGGATCGCCATGACAACAGCAGGCAAAAGACTGACTGACCTGCCCTGATTGCCAGACGATGTGCAAACCAGAGAACCCGTGTAGGCGATGCCGTACTCTGCCATCGTAATCCCGATATCCGCCCCGGCCGCATAGCGAAGCAAATCCTTCTGCTGTTCCGAATGCCAGACGACGATTTCTGCTTCCGGCAGGGCTTGTTGCCAATCCAGCGCATTCAGCTCCGGCTGATTTTGGCGGATGATCGCATAGGCTCCCAGTTCCTTTGCCTTTTGCGCGATGTAGGTTTTCGCCGCCTCCAGATCAGGTACTCGAACCACATGACCGCCAGCCTTTTGCCAGTTCTCGCTGAACAGGGCTATTCGCTCCTCCCGATCAAGCGAAAAGCGCCGCCAATCCGGCGGAGCGCCCTTGTGGGGATGAGGAGGCTTTTCCGTCAAGCGCGGTCGACCCAGGCGATCCGCGATTCGTTGCATGAACCGATCCTGTTTGATGCGCGACTCTTCATTCATCGCCCACGCCACCTTTCTCGCGTTCGTTGAGATGGCGGTGCAGCCGTTCCCGTATCTGCTCATCCATCTCTGTCCGCTCCCTCTGGATGTCACGCTCCAATGCCTGCCACCCCTCGCGAAAGGACTTGTTGGGCAATGGAGACGTATGCCTGTGCTGGTTCCAGCCCTTAAGCGGCCCAATCCTAGCCTTGATGACTCCATCGCGCAGCAAAAGCTTCTGCATGACGCGTCCCCAGCGCAGGGCGCGACCGTACCGCTTATGCGACGACATCACGTAGCGAAAGCCTTTCATCCCCGCCTTCTCTTCCCCGGACTGTACCCCTTGCTCCACTTTTCGCTGTCGCAGATAGACCAGCATGTCATGCAGCGGGATTTTGACCGGACAGGCTTCATAGCAGGCACCGCACAGACTGGAGGCATTGGCGATGTCGTCCCACTCGGCTACGTTTTTGTTCAGCGCAGGCTTCAGCACCGCCCCGATCGGACCGCTGTAGGTGCTGCCGTACGCGTGGCCGCCGATGTGCCGGTATACCGGGCAGGCGTTGAGACAAGCACCGCAGCGGATGCAATTGAGCAGCTCCTGAAAATGCGGGTCGCCCAATTGCAGCGACCGCCCATTGTCGACGATGATCAGGTGCATCTGCTCGGGACCGTCCCGATCCTCTGCGCGTCTCGGCCCGGATATTCCCGACATGTAGACGGTCAGCTTCTGCCCTGTCGCCGAGCGGGGCAAGAGCGTCGCCATCACCTCGAGATCATCCCAGGTCGGAATGATGCGCTCCATGCCCATCAGCGTAATTTGCGTCCTGGGAACCGTCGTCACCATGCGGGCATTGCCTTCGTTTTCAAACAGAACGATGGAGCCGCTCTCCGCGATTGCAAAATTGCAGCCCGTCATCCCGATGTCGGCTTCGAGAAATTTTTCCCGCAGCTTTCTGCGCACAAAGCCCGCCAAAGCCGTCGTATCCGGGGGCAGCTCCTCCCCTGCTTCCTTGGACAGCAGTTCGGCGATCTGGTAGCGGTTTTTGTGAATGGCCGGAATGATGATATGGGACGGCGGTTCGTTCGCCAGCTGGATGATGTACTCCCCGAGGTCGGTCTCCACCGCTTCCACGCCTCCCGCTTGCAGCGCCTGGTTGATATGCAGCTCCTCGGAGACCATCGACTTGGATTTCACCACCGAACGAGCTCCGCACTGCTTTGCGATGTCCATCGTCAGCGCTGCCGCTTCTTCGGCAGTGTCGGCAAAATGGACCTGAACGCCGTTGGCCCTTGCATTCTCCACGAACTCCTGCAGGTAGTAATCCAGATGGGCGATCGTATGCAGCCTGATCTGACGCGCACGCTCCCGCCACTCCTCCCAGTTTCCATGCTCCTGTGACGCCGTCTGCTTGCCTGCGCGCAGCCGTTCTGTTGTGAACTTTACTGCGTTGCGCAAAAACTCGTCGGAAAGCGCCTGTCGCGCCCGCTCCTGGACCGTCCTAGGCTCGGCTGACCGCATGTTCGCTCACCCCCTCGTACAGCAATTCAGCCAAATGAAGAACGCGAATCGGCTGGCCGCGATAGCTCAGATGTCCGGCTATGTTCATCAGACACCCCATATCCGTACCGACTAGCAC
Source organism: Brevibacillus panacihumi (assembly GCF_003710985.1). GTDB lineage: Bacteria > Bacillota > Bacilli > Brevibacillales > Brevibacillaceae > Brevibacillus > Brevibacillus panacihumi. Next base: position 7,816 of record NZ_RHHT01000073.1, on the reverse strand, counting down.
CTGTGCTTCGGTCTCCAGGATGTGGTCTGCCTTTTCGCTCACCATCGCCCCGGAGATGTCGCTCATCTTCACGGCAAAAGTACCGCCGAACCCGCAGCAATCCTCGGCAAAAGGCAAAGGGATCAACTCCAGCCCCATCACGTTTTCCAGCAACAGCAGCGGCTCTTCCTTGACTCCGAGCAGCCGCGACCCGTGACAAGAGGGATGGTAGGTCACTTTGTACGGAAAACTCGCCCCGATGTTCTGTATTCCTAAGACGCGGACCATGAATTGTGAAAATTCAAACGTTTTCTTTTGCAATCGGAGCGCCTTTTCCAACAAAACCGGATCGTCGCGGAACAGCTCCGGGTAGTAATGATGAATCATCCCGGTACAGGAGCCGGAGGGAGAGAGGACGTAATCGCTCCCCTCAAACGCCTCCAAAATCGTTCTCGCAGACGCCTTGGCTTCCTCCCGGTACCCGCTGTTGAATGCCGGCTGACCGCAGCAGGTCTGCATCTCGGGAAAATGAAGCGCAATTCCGTATCGGGCGAGCAAGCGGACCATCGATTCTGCTGCGCGCGGGTAGAGGCCGTCACATAAGCAGGTTACAAACAAGGAAATTTTCACCTTTACCACCTTCATTTCACTGTCATCCCTTTTTCTTCGCGGGTGCGTGCGGCGATCCCTGCCGCTAGCGGGTAAACGCCGCCTGCACACCGCCGTCGATCGTCAGCATGCAGCCCGTCGTTTTCTCTGAGCGGGACGAAGCGAAGAACAGGATGCCTTCCGCAATATCTTTCGGGTAGATATTGACCAGCAATGTGGTGCGCTTGCGATAGTACTCCTCCAGCTCGTCTGGCTTGATTCCGTAGGCGGCGGCGCGCTCATTGCGCCAATTGGAGTTCCAGATCGCCGAGCCTTGCAAGATGGCGTCAGGCAAAATCGAGTTTACGCGAATGCCGTACTCTCCTCCCTCTGCCGCGATGCAACGGGCCAAATGGACTTCCAGCGCTTTCGCAGAGCTGTAGGCGGAGACGTTTTTGCCCGCATAGACCGAATTTTTCGAGCCGACGAACACCATATTGCCGCCGATGCCCTGCGCCTTCATCTGCTTGAAGGCTTCACGGGCGACGAGAAAATAGCCCGTGCCCAGCACCGAGATATTCAGCTCCCATTCCTGGAGAGTGGTTTCGTCAAACGGGCTGGAGGTAGCCAGACCCGCGTTGTTGACGACGACATCGATCCCCCCGTAGGCAAGCGCCGCTTCCTTCAATGCCGCAACGACCTCCTCCTCGCGCGTCACGTCCATATTGACTGCTACCGCTCTCCCGTCTCCATAGCGGGCATTGATTTCTTCTGCCAGCTGGCTCGCCCCGTCGATGTTCAGATCCGCCACCACGACATGGGCTCCTTGTGCGACAAAGCTGCGGCACGTCTCGCTTCCGATCCCCCCAGCCCCGCCTGTCACAAATACGACTTGGCGGGAAAACTCGGCTTCAGGCGGCGCCAGCGTCAATTTATACAATTCCAGCGGCCAGTACTCCACCAGATACGATTCCTGTTCGGAAAGCGAGACGAAATCACCCAATGCTGTGGCGCCGCGCATGACGGCAATTGCCCGGTGATAGAGAGCGCCGCTCACCTTGGAGGCAGCCCAGCTTTTTCCGGTATTGATCATGCCGATTCCCGGAATCAGGATCACGCGGGGAGCTGTCTCGGACATTTGATCTCCTTCGCTGTGATTCCGTTCAAAATACGCCTGGTACTCCTGCTGATACTGGGCAATGCCATCGCGAAGCTGCTGCTTGAGCACGCCTACATCCCGCGTCGCCGGGTCCCACTCGACGTACAGTGGCACCATCTTGGTATGCACCAGATGATCCGGGCAAGCCGCGCCGATCTGGGAAAGTGTTTTGCCTTCCTTGCTGTTGACGAATGCAAGGACATCCGGTGCGTCATCAAAAGTCAGGATCATGCGCTTTTGTCCGCTGACGGCACCGCGGATAAGCGGCATAAGCTGCGCCAGGATTTCTTTGCGCTCGGGCTCGGGAAGACTTTCACGAAGTTGCCCGCCAAACACATGCTCCTCCTGAATCCTCGCCTCGATGTATCTTTCCGCCTCTTGAATCACGGCAATTGTCTTGGCGTAGCACAGCTCCGATGTCTCTCCCCAAGTGACCAGGCCGTGCTTTTCCATCAAGACCAGCTCGGCTTGCGGATTTTGCGCCACACCCTCGGCGATCATCTTGGACAGCGTAAAGCCAGGCCGCACATACGGGACCCAGACAAAGCGGTCGCCGAAAATCTCGCGCGCCACGTCCCTGCCGTTGTCGGCGCAGCAAATGCTGATGATCGCGTCCGGATGCGTATGATCCACATGGGGAAAAGGCAGGAACGCATGGAGCAGCGTCTCGATGGAGGGACGGGGATGCTTGCTGTCGATCATGCAGTGGGAGAGATACGCGACCATCTCCTCATCCGACATCTCCTCCCGCGCCAGGAGCGGCATCACATCGTCGAGACGCAGTCCGGTAAACTGCTGCGCCTTCATCGTCGCCAGATCCGAACCGCTTCCTTTCACCCACATGATGTCGATCTCTCTGCCGCGAAAATCTTTCCCTTTTGTTTTCGTAGAGGTATTGCCCCCGCCCCAGTTGCAAACCCGCCGATCCGCTCCGATCAGGTTCGATCGATAAACCAGCTCTTCCAATCCGCTTTGCAGGTGATCTGCTTGGTCACGATCCCATAAGCTTCGTATCATTTCCTACCTCCAACGAATGTAAGGATTTCAGTGGTGCCCCGAGCAGCCGGCTGCCTGGGGCACCCCCCTGACTAATAGACCTGTTTCCACTCCCCGATGTTCGACGGGTCGAATTTGAAAGGATCGCCCAGCATGATCTGGGTGCCGTCCCCATCCGCGATGATCTCCTTTTCGCCCAGCTTCCCGGCCGTAAATTTCTCTCCTGCCTTTCCGGTGATCGTCCCTTTGACCAGCGCATCTGCCGCATAGCCGGAGAGATAGCCCACGTCGACCGGATTCCACAGATACATCCACGGGCTGACGCCGCTTTCGATGTACTCTGCCATTTCACTCGGGAGTCCCAGCCCGGTCAGCTTCACTTTGTCCTTCAAGCCCTTGTCGGTCAGCACTTTTCCAGCCGCTGCGATCCCAACGGTCGTCGGCGCGATGATCGCTTTCAGATCAGGATAGGATTTGAGCAGGGCTTCGGTCTCGGACACGCTCTTGTCGCGCAGATCGTCCCCGTACGCCACCTTGACCAGCTTCATGTCCTTGTATTTGGGGTCTTCCAGTTCTTTTTTCATCCATTCGATCCAGAGATTTTGGTTTGTCGCCTGCGAAGTGGCGCTCAGTACCGCAATCTCTCCTTTGCCGCCGATCATCTCCGCCGCGGCTTGAATCTGGACGCGGCCGATCCGTTCGGGGTCTGCCTGGTTGATGTGGACCATGCGGCTTTGCGCGTTCACCGCCGAATCGAGCGAAAGCACCTTGATCCCGGCGTCCATCGCTTTTTTCAGGGCGGGCTGCAACGCGTCCGGGTCATTGGCGACCACTGCAATCGCATCCACCTTCTGGGAAATCAACTCTTCAATCATCTGAATCTGCGCTTCTGCTGTCGGCTGGTCAGGCGCTTTCAGGATGGCTTCGCCGCCTGTCTCTTCGATCGCGATCTTGAAGCCTTCCATCTGCTTTTCGCCGTACGGGTTTCCGGTATTCTTAAAGATGATGGCGAATCGCTTTTTCCCGCCTGCGTCGCCGGAGCCGCCCGGCTGGCTCGCCGTCTGGCTGCAAGCTGCGAGCATGGACGCCGCGAGCAGGACGGTCAAAAATGAGGTCACAATCTTTTTCATGCCAATTCCCCCTATTTTGAATTCCTATACACAACAGGTTTTACCCCGTGATGTATCCCGTCTCAGCCTGCCCTCTTTCCTTTGCCCAGCCTTCCCTTCAGGTTGGGAATCGTGACGGCCGCGATCAAGAGCAGTCCGATGATGATCAGGAGCATTTGTGCCGGCACATTGACCAGCCCCAGCCCATAGCGTAAATAGCCAATGAGAAACACCGCCAATATCGCACCGATCATCCGGCCCTTTCCGCCTGCTGTGCTGATTCCCCCCAGCACCACCATCGCAATCACGTCCAGCTCATAGCCCGTCGCGATGTTGGGTCGGGTGCTGCCCATGCGCGAGGTGAGAAAAAGGGCGGTCACAGCAGCCATGAGTCCCGCCAGGGTAAAGACGATGATCTTGATGCGGTCCACCTTGATCCCGGAAAATTGACTGGCTGTCAAATTGTTTCCCATCGCATAGACGCGCCTGCCAAATGTCGTCTTGTGCAGCAACAGGATAAATGCGGCAGCAAAGATGACAAAGACGAGAAAGATAAACGGCACGGGCCCCACATACCCCCAGCCCAAATAGCTGAACCATTCCGGAAACTTGCCCGCGGCCTGATCCTCCAGGATGATGTAGGCGATGCCCCGGTAGAGGATCATCGTCCCCAGCGTCACGATCACCGCTGAAAGCTCCTTGAATTTGGTGATCAAAAGCCCGTTTATGTAGCCGCATAAGGCGCCGACGCCCAAACAGATGAAGACTGCCAGCTCCATCGGCACGCCGCGGGTATACAAATCCGCCATCACCACGGAAGACAGAGCGACGATGGAAGCCACCGAGATGTCGATATCCCCCAGGATGATGATCAGCACCATCGGCAAGACGATGAAAGCCTTGTCCAGAAAAGTCATCGTCGCGTCCCGCAGGCTGTCGGCGTTCAGATAGTATGGCGACAAATACGCATTCAAGGCATGGACGAGCAGGAAGATCAAGACCAGCATCCACTCCCATTGCAGAAAAAAGGCTTTCCATGAAAATGCCCGGCTTCCGAGCAACACACGCTTTTCCATGCTCAAATCCGCCTCCTCATCAGGTTGTTGCGATCGACGCCCCGCTTCACCAGTGCATTGATCACGACGGCAATCAAGATGATCGCACCTTGGATGCCCATCTGCCAGAACGGAGAGACATTGATCAGCGGCAGGGCATTGTTCAGCATGCCGAGCAGAATGGAACCGAGTATGATGCCGGAAATTTTCCCGGAGCCTCCGGCGATGCTGACGCCGCCGAGCACACAGGCCGCGATGACGCTCAGCTCATAGCCAACTGCCGTATCGCCTTGAGCGGAGGCGAATTTCGCTACCCACAGAACGCCAGCCAGCCCGGACAGCCCTCCCATGATCGTATAGACCAGCCACAGGATCTTGTCATTCTGGATGCCGCTGATTCGCGCCGATTCGGGGTTGCTGCCGACTGCGTAGATTTGCCTGCCAGTGCGCGTGTAGGTAATGAAATAATAAAAGAGGATATAAATGAAGACTGCGATCAGGATGAGCGTATTGATGCCCAGAACGGAGCCTGTAGCAATCGCCTTGAACGAAGAAGGCATCTGATGGGCGCTTACCCACTTGCCGCCGCTTGCCAAAAAGGTCGTGCCGCGAAATACGTTCATCATCCCCAGCGTCGCAATGATCGGCAAAATGCCGGCCTTGGCCACCAGAAGTCCGATGATTGCCCCGCAGATGAGCCCCACCAGTATCCCCAACAGAATCGCCAGCAGCGGATGCACATCGGGATAGGCGCTCACTGTCAATGCCGCGATCATTCCCGACAAGGCCAGAGTAGCCCCAATCGACAGATCGATTCCGCGCGTCACGATCACCAGCATCATGCCGACGACCAGGATGCTTAATATTGCTGTATTGGTCACCATGTCGCTGAGATTTTCCATGGTTAAAAAGCTCGGATTGCGAAGCTGGACCCCGATGGCAAGCATCAAGATAAAAAGCAACAGCCCCAACTCGCGAAACCGGGCGAAACTAGCTCCGAACGATGTCTTCTCCAGCGTCTTGCCTGTCAACTCAACCACCACCTTCTTCATCCACTGTCACCCGAAGCAACAGGTGTCTATGAAATTGTCTGGTTCGCCATCGCAGCCGCAAGGATTCCTGCTTGCGTAGCGTTGGCTGCTTCGAGAGTCGCTGTCACCCTTCCCTCGCGCATGACGATAATCCGGTCACTCATGCCGATCACCTCCGGCATCTCGGAGGACACCATGATGATGCCATAGCCTTGAGCGGCCAGCTCGCTGATCATTTCATAGATCGCCGATTTGGCTCCGACGTCGACGCCTTTGGTCGGTTCGTCGAGGATCAGGACGTCCAGGTGAGCAGTCAACAGCTTCGCCACCACCACTTTTTGCTGATTGCCGCCGGAGAGGGAACTGGCGAGATCAAAAATGCTCTGTGCCTTGACCTGCACCTTTTCCGCCAGAGTCTTTGCCAGCTCCGCCTCTTTTTTCTCATCCACCCAGCCTCTTCGGGAAAGCTGGTCCAAAGCAGACAATGTGATGTTGCGTCCGATCCCCCAATCCAGCACCAATCCTTGCTTCTGCCGATCCTCCGGCAGGTAGCCGATGCCCGCCTCCATCGCATGCCAAGGCTGGCGAATCACGATCTCCTCGCCGCGAAGGAAAACCCGTCCCTGATCGGGAGTAGTGATGCCGAACAACGCCTGGCACACCTCTGTCCTCCCGGCCCCGACCAGTCCGGTCAAGCCGAGAATCTCGCCGCGCCTAAGGGAAAAGGAGACATCTGCAAAATAGCCGGTCTTGCCGAGGCCCTCGACCCGCAGTACTTCTTCGCCTGGTTCGGCACTTCTTTGCGGGAACATTTGTGTGATCTGCCGCCCCACCATCGCGACAATCAACGCCTCGTTGGATATCTCATTGACGCCCCAGCTCCCGATATAGCGCGAATCGCGAAAGACCGTCACTTTGCTCGCCAGACGGTACATGTCCTCGAAGCGATGCGAGATGAAGATGATGGATGCCCCATCGTCCCGCAGCTTTTCGGCAATCCTGTACAGCTCCTCGCTCTCCCTCGCCGTCAACGCTGCTGTCGGCTCATCCATGATGATGATCCGGGCCCGCATCGACAAGGCCTTTGCAATCTCGACGATTTGCTGCTGCGCGACACTCAGTGCCCCCATCCTCGTACGCGGGTCCAGATTGCTGCCCAGTTCTTGCAAGAGCAGCTTGGCCTCGTCGTGCATCTCGCTCCAGCGGATCCGCTTGGTTCGCTTGCTTACCTTCTCATGACCCATAAATATATTTTCCGTGACGCTCAGATCGGGAAAGCAGGTCACATGCTGATAGATCGCCGCGATTCCCAGCCTTTGGGCATCCTTCGGGCTGTTGATTTGCGTGCGCACCCCGTTCAGGATGATTTCCCCCTCATCCGGAAGATGGACACCTGTGATGATTTTGATAAATGTGGATTTTCCTGCGCCATTCTCCCCCATTAGGGCGTGGATTTCGCCTTTTTTGAGTTGAAAATGCACGCCATCCAACGCCTTTACTCCTGGAAACGCTTTCGTAATTCCTTTCAGTTCCAACACATAGTCCGACATCGTTCTCCTCTTTTCTGTCCGAATATATGTTTCTATCGCTACATTAAGTTATTATTTTGTTTGTTTTCTTCTGTTTATCTTTATGTTTTTGATTATATACCTTTTGATTTTGTTTGTATATGTAATTTTTCTATTTTTCCCTGTTTTCAGATAAATTGCGATTAGAAACCCATTGTGTTTTGAGTTTGGTGGTTCTCCGGCTGTAGTGGAGCGAAGGAAAAAGGGAAAAACGCTCCAGGCGGGTTGGGATCTTCGCTGAGGGTCTCACTGGCCGCCTCCCACTCCAAAGGCGGAACCGCGGCCAAAAGCAGCCACTTTGAAGAAGTGTTTCAGGGTGTAGAGTAGAGAA
>NZ_RHHT01000072.1 GCF_003710985.1 Brevibacillus panacihumi | reverse complement strand
AAATATTAGCTGGTTTCCTCTCCTCCACTAAAGTCCGATAGACTCCAATTGACAAAGCATGTAAAGTCATCTACTTTATAATTAGATACATATCGAATTAGACAAGCAAAAAAACGAACAGGAGGACACCGTACGTGCAACTCGATCAACTGGTTACGTTCTACAAAGCCATGGGAGACACGACACGCATCCGCATCCTGGCCATACTGGCGAACGGTCCCTTGCATGGGCAGGCGCTGGCAGGAAAGCTCGGCGTCACTCCGCCGACGATAACGCATCACATGGCGAAGCTGCGCGAAGCCGCACTTGTCTATGAGCGACGGGATAAAAACACGATCTACTTCTACCTGCATGAAGCCAACGTTAAGAGGCTGTCACAGGCGATCGTAAACGTGCTCGAGCATGCGAAAAAAGGAACGGATGAGAGTCTTTGGGAAGAGGAAGGGAATGAAGCGAACGAAGGAGGCGGCAGGCCCTTGGTAGAAAGCTTACAGGTATTGCGAACATTTTTTACTGCCGACGGACGCTTGAAGCAGATCCCCGCCCAGCGCAAGAAAAAGCTGATCGTTTTTGAACACATGGTGCGTGGCTTGGAAAAAGGGCGAAAGTATACCGAAGCGCAGATCAACGAATACATCCGCCAGTTCCATGAGGACTATGCGACTATCCGCAGGGAATTCGTCATGAATCACTATATGTACCGCGAGGACGGGATCTATGAGCTGAATCCGGAGGAGCTGTGGGCCAAACCGTAGCATGAGCGTGAATCCCCGGAAAATAAAAAAGGACAACCGTCGGCACTGCACTCGGGTTGTCTGAAGCATTAGGATGTCACACAGGTTCATTATAGCGTAAGAAAAAGGGATTTAGCCAGAATAAACAGATGGTAAAACAGGAAAAAGCCAACCAGAAGCCTAAGGGACTGCCAATCATCTCTCGCTTTTCACTTCCTTGCGCCATGCATCTCGATAGCGAAAATAATTGCGAGAGCCCAAAAAAAGATTTACTGCAGCGACAAAAATCAGCAGCAAAGCGATCACAATGCGGATCGTATCCAGTTCTTCAAAGGTAAATTGATTGAAACCAAGCAAAGCCACGAGAATTCCCATGGAAATGTTCATCTTTCCCAGCGTCATGCGGGATTCCAGCGGATGGATTCCGCGTCTGCGGGCAGTCATGCTGTAATACACGCTGGATACCAGCGTAGCGAGAACCCCGGTCATGAAAAAGGCGTTCCACATGCGAAAGCGTCATCCTCTCTAGCAATCTTGTTCTATCCTATCAGATGACGGTCGGGAAGGCAATGAACCGATAGGGAACATTCGTTCTTGTTTTGTATCGAAAAATCTGATGAAATAAGATTGCACACGATTATGAGGGGAAAACGAAGGGGGCGGCAATGTGGCGTACCTGCAATTGACGAAAGACAATATCGATCATGAACACCTTTGCTGCGCTTTGGGTGCAAAACAATATGAGCAGGCGGTACTGGAAAAGAAGCGGTGGCTGTCGGAGCGAATGGATGAGGGATTAGTATTTTACCGTTTGAACGAACGGGCAAAGGTCTTCATCGAGTATTTGCCGGCTGAGATGGCTTGGGCTCCTGTTCAGGCACCGAATTATATGTACATTAATTGTCTATGGGTCTCCGGCAGATATAAGGACTCCGGCTACGCAAAAGCCTTGCTGCAAAAATGCAAGGAGGATGCCATTTCGCGTGGGATGGATGGGCTCGTACATATAGTAGGAGCAAAAAAACTTCCCTTTTTGAGTGAGAAACGCTTCTTTGAACATATGGGATTCAGCATCGTAGATGAAGCTCGGCCCTATTTTCAATTAGCGGCATTGCCTTTGAATGATCGTGCAGCGCCGCCTTCGTTTGCACAACAGGTAAACCAAGGAATCAGCAAGGAAAAGGGCGTTGTGATTTATTACACGGCACAATGTCCGTTCGCGGTCGGCGTCCTGGAAGATTTGCAAAAGGTAGCAGAAGGACGTGGAATCAGCTTTCGGACCGTTCGTTTGACAACGAGAGAAGAGGCGAAGCAAGCCCCAACCGTCTGGACCACTTTTGGACTGTTTTACGATGGAGAATTTGTCACACACGAAATCATGAGTGCAAACAAGTTTGAAAAATGGCTAACGTCGATGCTGGAAGAATCATGAGGTGCATGTGATTGTACGACTCGACGCTCTAGTAACGGTATAATAGAAGAACAAATAGCAAAGAGAGGAAGAGTAGACGATGAGCGCCTTTGTCCATTTGCACGTGCATACAGAATATAGCCTGCTTGATGGGGCAGCGCGAATCGATCAATTGGTGGCGCGAGCAGCGGAAATGGGCATGACAGCTTTGGCGATTACCGATCATGCCAACCTGTACGGGGCGATTCCGTTTTATAAGGCGTGCAAGCAGGCGGGGATCAAGCCGATCATCGGCATGGAAATCTACCTGACCTGTGGCAACCTTCAGGACCGGGTGAGGAATGCTCCTGCGCCAAACCACCTCGTTTTGCTTGCCGAAAGCGAAGAGGGATACCGCAACCTGCTGAAGCTGGCGACGATCGCCCATACAGAAGGAGACTACATTCTGCCGCGCGTCAACAAAGAGGTGCTGGCGCGCCACAGCAAAGGCTTGATTGCACTAAGCGCTTGCAGGCAAGGAGAGGTGTCCCGGCTTTTGCTTGAGGGCGATGCTCGTGGTGCAAGAGAAGCGGCGCTTTGGTACGCGCAGCTGTTTGGACCCGATCATTTCTATCTGGAGCTTGAGGATCACGGACTGGAAATCGAGCGAAGACTGAATACCCGCCTCGTCAAGCTAAGCGAGGAGACCGGCATTCCCCTGGTGGTGACCAACAATGTCCATTACGTCCGGCAGCAGGATCACATCATCCACGATACTTTGCTTGCGATCGGAGAGGGCAAAACCGTCGGGGAAGAAAATCGTCTGCGCTACGAGACGGATCAGTATTACCTGAAAAGCGCGGAGGAGATGGCAGCCTCCTTTGCTTATGCGACTGATGCGTTAGTCCGCACAGTCGAGATCGCTGAGCGCTGTTCACTGGAGCTTGTCTTCGGGGAGCATATTTTGCCGGAATATCCGTTGGCGCAAGGGGAGGATCCGACACATTTTTTGCGTCAGCTCTGTGAAAAGGGCTGCTTGGCACGGTACGGCGAGATCAGCCCGCAAATCAGAGAGCGCCTGGAGCATGAGCTGTCGATCATCACGCGGACAGGTTTTACCCACTATTTTCTGATCGTCTGGGATTTTATGCGCTACGCCCATGAGAACGGGATTGCCACCGGACCTGGACGCGGCTCTGCAGCAGGCAGTCTTGTCGCGTATGTCTTGAACATTACCAATGTCGATCCGCTGCGCTACAATCTGCTTTTTGAACGCTTCCTCAATCCCGAGCGGGTGACGATGCCGGATATCGACATTGATTTTTCCGTAGAACGAAGAGATGAAGTCATCCACTATGTAGCCAATAAATACGGACATGATCGCGTCGCGCAGATTATTACGTTCGGGACCATGGCTGCCCGGGCAGCGGTGCGCGATGTTGGGCGAGCATTGGGTCTCTCCCTGGGGCTGGTCGATCGGGTAGCGAAAATGATCCCGCAGTCGCCAGGCATGACCATCGACAAGGCCATGCAGATCAATCCTGACATCGGCAAGCTGTGTGCCGAAAACAAGCAGGCAGCCCGGCTGATCGAAGCTGCCAAGGGAGTGGAAGGACTGCCGCGACATGCTTCGACCCATGCGGCGGGGGTTGTGATCTCGCGCGATCCGCTAACGCACTATGTCCCTCTTCAGACCGGACACGAGGGACTCGCCCTGACGCAGTATCCGATGGAGATCCTGGAGGAAGTCGGCCTGTTGAAAATGGATTTTCTCGGCTTGCGCAACCTGACCATTATCCAGGAAACGCTGCGGCATATTGAACAGCAGGGGGTGCGCCTCGAGCCGGACAAGATCCCGACCGACGACGCTAAGACCTTCCAGATGATCTCGCAGGGAGAGACGACAGGCATCTTCCAGCTTGAGTCTGCCGGCATGCGCAACGTTCTGCGCGAGCTGAAGCCAACTGACCTGGACGACATTATCGCCGTTCTCGCCTTGTACCGTCCCGGACCGATGGAGATCATCCCGCAGTACATCGCTGCCAAGCACGGGGAGAGCAAAGTCTCGTACGCCCATCCCGTACTGGAGCCGATACTCAAGGAAACACACGGTTTCATGATCTATCAGGAGCAAATTATGCAGATTTCCTCGACGCTGGCGGGCTTTAGTCTGGGCGAGGCAGATATTTTGCGCCGTGCCGTCGGCAAGAAAAAGCGCGAGCTGCTGGCGGAGCAAAGGGAGAAATTCGTTGCCGGCTGCGTCAGACAGGGATACGGAGCAGAACTTGGCCACGAGATCTACGATTTGATCGTTCGCTTTGCCGACTACGGCTTCAACAAGGCGCACTCTGTCGCCTACGCCATCATCTCCTACCAGATGGCGTACCTGAAGGCCAACTATCCGCTTGCCTTCATGGCTGCCCTGCTCTCCCTGTCGATCGGAAGCCAGAACCGGATCGCCGAGTATACGGAAGAAGCGCGGCGCTTGAAGCTTCCTGTCCTTGGTCCCGACGTGAACAAAAGCGAGGCGTTTTTTACGGTGGAGCAGGAAGCGATCCGTTTTGGGCTCGCGGCTGTGAAAAATGTCGGCTATGGCGCGATCGAATCCATCGTCAAGGAGCGGGTGCATCGACCGTACCGGGATGTCTTTGATTTTTGCGCCCGTGTGGACGGCAGACTGGTCAACCGCCGCGTGGTGGAGTCGCTGACACTTTGCGGGGCGCTCGATTCCTTGCCGGGACATCGCAGCCAGGTTCTGGTCCTGCTCGATGAAGCAGTCGGGAAGGCCAACAGCAAGCGGATTGAGCGGGATGCAGACCAGATGAATCTCTTCGCGGGAGACGAGAGCGGGGCGACGGTGCGAAAGCCGTCGGAATATCCCGAGGTTCCTCCGTTTTCCCGTTCCCAGCAGCTTCAGGAGGAACGCGATTTGCTTGGCGTCTACCTCTCGGGTCATCCCCTGGATCAATATGCTCATCTGTATAGTCGGCCAGAAGTGGCAGCGATCGCTTCCCTGGCAGAGCTGCCCCGCGACAAGACGGTCAAGGTGTTCGGCATGGTCGCGCATGAACGGCGCATCCAGACAAAAAAAGGCGATCCTATGGCCTTCGTCACCTTGGAGGACAAGACGGCACAGGTAGAATTGGTCGTCTTTCCACAGGTCTATGGCAAATACGCGGATCTGCTGGTCAAGGAACGCATGCTGATCGCCGAGGCCCGCATCGACCATCAGGACGATACCGTCAAGCTGCTCGCCTCCCGCTTCTGGGATGCGGATGCGCTCCCCAAAGAAATGCCCAAGCCTTCGACAGAGTCGGTGCTTTTTGTCAAAATCGCTCCCGAGCAGGAGCAGGATTCGACGTTGCAGCAGCTTCACCGGCTGTTTGTCGAGAAAAAAGGAACGATTCCTGTGATTTTGTACTACGAAGGAAAAAGGCAGACCCTTCGCTTGCCGGACGACACTCGGGTGGACGCAGATGAGTCATTTTTGGAGAAAGCGCGAGAAATTGTGGGTTCTGACAGCGTAATTCTGAAAGAATTGCCTAAAAATAAGGGAGGATGAACCATGTCCTCTCTTTTTTGCTCTTTTCAGCAACTTTACAGGACAACGGGTTTTGCTATAATGGGAACATAATCAAAAAAGTGGTCAGACCACTTCTATTGGTGAATATGGATAAGCGGTTTTTTCACAACTTACGAAATGACAAAAAGAAAAACACGAAATGGAGTGGTTATGATGTCTAATCTCAGAGAGGAAGCATTGGAGCTGCACAGATTGAATAAAGGGAAGCTGGAGGCAGTTACAAAGGTTCCGGTCCGCAATGCCCGCGATCTTAGCCTGGCTTATTCCCCTGGCGTAGCAGAGCCGTGCAAAGATATTTTTGACGACAAGTCCAAAGTGTATGAATACACCATGAAAGGCAATCTGGTCGCAGTAGTCAGCGACGGAACAGCAGTGCTCGGTCTGGGCAACATCGGACCGGAAGCAGCAATGCCCGTTATGGAAGGAAAGGCAGTATTGTTCAAATCTTTCGCCGGCGTGGATGCTTTTCCGATTTGCCTGAACACGAATGACGTAGACAAAATCGTAGAAACAGTCAAATTATTGGAGCCTACCTTTGGCGGGGTCAATCTGGAAGACATCGCTGCTCCTGCTTGCTTCGAAATCGAGGAGCGCTTGAAAAAAGAGACCAACATCCCGATCTTCCACGACGATCAGCACGGTACGGCGATCGTGACCGCTGCAGGTTTGATCAACGCTTTGCGTGTGGTTGACAAGAAGCTGGAAGAGATTCGCGTCGTAATCAATGGCGCAGGCGCTGCCGGTATCGCGATCATCAAGCTGCTGGTTTCGATGGGCGTGAAGGACGTCATCATGTGCGACACCAAAGGTATCGTTTACGAAGGCCGTACATTTGGTATGAATCCGGTCAAAGAAGAAATGGCGAAAATCACAAACCGCAGCAAAATGGAAGGCAACCTGGAAGATGCGCTGAAGGACGCAGACGTATTCATCGGGGTATCCGTAGCAGGTGCTGTGACTCCTGAGATGGTTCGCTCGATGAACCGCGATCCGATCATCTTCGCGATGGCAAACCCAAATCCAGAGATTATGCCGGACGATGCAAAAGCGGCTGGAGCCGTTGTCGTCGGTACGGGTCGCTCCGACTTCCCGAACCAGGTCAACAACGTCCTCGCGTTCCCGGGAATTTTCCGCGGTGCATTGGATACGCGTGCGACCATGATCAACGAAGAGATGAAACGCGCAGCTGTATACGCGATCGCCGATCTGATCTCTGCAGAAGAGCTGTCGGCAGATAAAGTCATTCCAGGGCCGTTCGACCCGCGTGTCGCGCCAAATGTCGCTGCGGCTGTCGCAAAAGCGGCGATGGAGAGTGGAGTAGCACGGATCACAGTCGATCCAGAGGCTGTCAAAGAAAAAACCAAAAAACTGACTGCGATTTCCTATCAGGAAGTGTAAAAGCAGGTCAGACTCCTATGCTTGCCATGCGAGCTGTATGCGGCTCGCCGAGGTGCAGGCGACAGAAGATCTAGTGAGGAGGATTCAGGGTGCTCGACTCTTCCCAAGAGCGAAAGGTGTACGAGGAGATTCTCCTGCACATCCATCAGATTGTACAGGAGCGCAACTTGCGGGTTGGCGACAAGCTTCCGTCCGAACGGGAGCTGTCGGAGCTATTAGGTGCAGGTCGTTCTTCCGTAAGAGAGGCGTTGCGCGCCCTGGAGCTGCTCGGATTGATCGAGACGCGCCGGGGGGAAGGCACTTTTCTCAAGCATTATCGGCATAATCGTTTGATCGATATCCTCGGTTTTTTCATTCTGCAGGATGGCAAGTCCAAGAAGGATTTGATCGAGATGCGCAGAATGTTGGAGTTGGACGCAGTTCGTCTGGCGTGCCGTCGTGCGACGGATAAGCATTTTGAGGAAATGGAGCGGATCCTGGCTGCTGCCGAGGAGCGGGTAGAGCGCGGAGAGGTTCCCGCGGAGGAAGATTACCAGTTCCATCGTGTAATCTGCCGATCGAGCCGCAACTCGATTCTTCACCGCATCTGGGCGCCGCTGGTTGAATACAGCAACAGCGTACGCGTCGAATCACTGTCTCGAGAGGGCAGGGCGAAGGCTGCGCTGCAGGAGCATCGGGAGATCATGGCTGCAATCCGTGCGGGAGATGTCCAGGTAGCTGTAGAGAAAATGAGGCATCATTTGGAGAACAGCAAGCTGTGATTTCCCCCATTTGCGACTTGCGTTTGGGCTGTGATATGATGATCCAGACCTGTATTGGAGGATGAAGGAGGAAGCCAGCATGTGGACGGTCATCTACATCGCTCCTAGCGCAAAAATAGCAGAACGGATACAGCAACGTTTGACAGATGAAGGATTCCTGGTCAAGGTTCGGGAGGCGAAGGTTTCCAAGCAATTCGAGATTCTCGTCCCCGAAAGCGAGCTTCAAGAGGTCCAGGATGTACTTGGCACGATCCTTCACTGAAGAGAAAGGTGGGGTGCAAAGGTGCTGAAAGACCTTTTCGGCAAAAAGCGAAAATTTGCTACCGTCCCATCGGAAAACCTCACACGTGTCCCCGCTTCTGGCGATCAGGCCAAAGAAGCGGGCGTACGTGAGAAGGAAGTTCCTGAGGGACTGATGAATAAATGCCCGCACTGCGGGACCATTCACTACTCCAAGGACTTGGAGAAGAACCTGCGCGTATGCAAAGGTTGCCAGTATCACTATTCCATATCAGCTCCGGAGCGTCTGGCCTTGCTGCTGGATGACGGCGTGCTGACAGAAGAATTTGATACGGATTTGATCACCTCCAATCCCCTCGGCTTTCCGGGCTATCTGGAGAAGCTGGAGCAGGACATGGCCAACACCAATCTGAACGAGGCGGTCGTGACCGGAGAAGGCTTGCTCGAAGGCAACCGCATTGTCGTCGGAGTGATGGATTCCCGTTTCCGCATGGCGAGCATGGGCTCGGTCGTAGGAGAAAAAATCACGCGTGCAATTGAGCGGGCGATCGACCGTCGACTGCCCTTTATTTTGTTCTCTGCTTCAGGCGGAGCGCGGATGCAGGAAGGTGTCCTCAGTCTGATGCAGATGGCCAAGACGAGTGCGGCATTGGCCAAGCTGGACCGGGAGCGGTTGTTGTACATCTCCGTCCTGACCAACCCTACATTTGGCGGTGTGTCGGCAAGCTTTTCCTCGCTGGGCGATTACAATATCGCCGAGCCGGGTGCGATGATCGGGTTTGCTGGCCGTCGTGTGATCGAGCAGACGATTCGCCAGGAGTTGCCGAAAGACTTCCAAACCGCGGAATTCTTGCTGCAAAACGGACAACTGGACATGGTTGTTCACCGCAAGGAAATGCGCAGTACGCTGGCAAAGCTGGTTGAGATGCACACGTCAACGCCACGGGAAGGAGTGGAAACATGGCAGGAGAGCTCCCCTTTGAAAAGCCTCTCGTAGAATTGCACGACAAGATCAAGGAATTGCGCCGCTTCACCGAGGAGAAGGGCATTGATTTCTCCGACGAAGTGAAGCGCCTGGAACAAAAAGCGAAGGAATTGGCCGATCAGATATACGGCAATCTCACGCCTTGGCAGCGCGTACAGCTTGCGCGCCATCCCGAACGGCCGACTACCCTGGACTATATTCAGCTTCTCTTTACGGACTTCATGGAAATTCACGGCGACCGTCTGTTCGGTGATGATCAGGCCATCGTCGGCGGAATTGCGAGATTGGATGGCCGTCCGGTGACGATCATCGGGAACCAGAAGGGGAAGGATACGAAAGACAATATCCGCAGAAACTTCGGAATGGCCCATCCGGAAGGCTATCGCAAAGCCTTGCGGATCATGGAACAGGCAAACAAGTTTGGCCGCCCTATCATCTGCTTTATCAACACATCCGGCGCGTATCCGGGGAAAGCGGCAGAAGAGCGGGGGCAAAGCGAGGCGATCGCGCGCAACCTGCGTCAGATGGCTACTTTTGGCGTGCCGATTATCTGTGTGGTCATCGGAGAAGGAGGCAGCGGCGGCGCATTGGCGATCGGTGTGGGCAACCGCGTCTTCATGCTGGAGAATTCCTATTACTCCGTGATCGCGCCCGAGAGTGCGGCGGCGATTCTCTGGAGAGATTCGAGCCTGGGCATGCGCGCGGCAGAAACCATGAAGATCACGGCCCCCGATCTGCTGGAGCTGGGTGTCATCGACGGAATTATCCCGGAGCCTTTTGGCGGCGCCCATCGCGATGTAGCCATGCAGGCTGACGCGGTGAAAAAGGTCCTGCTGGAACAACTGGAACAGCTCAGCCAATTGTCTCCGGATGAATTAGTACAGGATCGTTATGAAAAGTTCAAACAGATTGGTGAGTACGCCTCCCTGTAATCGGCAGGGGGCGTTTTTTTGCTTTTTTCTATAAGGATTATCTGCTACAATCGTAATCGGATAAAGCTTTTGCCAGTTCTTTGAAAAAGTATGGCACAAAAGAAAAAAGAGTATAACAGATATCGAAATGCAACTGATACAGCATGTTTCATAGCCGCTTTGGTACATACTGAAGCCAGTTGGAAGACATGCTAGATGGATGGAGGGGATGATTCCATGCAAAAGATTGCTGTACTGACCAGCGGTGGGGATGCGCCGGGCATGAATGCCGCAGTGCGGGCCGCTGTTCGCCGGGCTGCCTATCACAATGTGCAGATGCATGGGGTGTATCACGGGTATGAAGGCTTGATGAACGGCCATATTGAGGAGATGAGTCTCGGCTCGGTAGGCGACATTATCCATCGCGGCGGTACCATTCTCTATTCGGCGCGCAGCGAAGCCTTCAAGACAGAGGAAGGCCAGCAAAAAGCCGTCGAGCAATTACAAAACAAAGGCATCGAAGGTCTGATCGTAATCGGCGGAGATGGCTCGTTCCGCGGTGCGCAGAAATTGACGGAAAAGGGTATTCCCACGATCGGGGTACCTGGGACGATCGATAATGACATCCCATGCACGGATTTTACCATCGGATTCGATACCGCCCTCAACACCATCGTGGATGCGATTGATAAAATACGCGATACGGCAACCTCCCATGAGCGTACCTACATTATTGAG
The DNA here is from genome assembly GCF_003710985.1 of Brevibacillus panacihumi. Classification (GTDB taxonomy): domain Bacteria; phylum Bacillota; class Bacilli; order Brevibacillales; family Brevibacillaceae; genus Brevibacillus; species Brevibacillus panacihumi. The sequence continues at coordinate 53,840 of NZ_RHHT01000072.1, read as the reverse complement.
GTCATGGGACGAGACGCTGGAGACTTGGCTTTGTGGGCTGGGCTTGCAGCGGGAGCGGAGTCCATCATCATTCCGGAAGCAGAGCAGAACATGGATGACATCCTGGAACGGCTTCATGCGGGACAGCGGCGCGGGAAGAAGCACTCCATCATCATCGTGGCAGAAGGCGTCGGGAGCGCGACATCCTACGCGGAGGCGATCACCAAAGCTACGGGCTGGGAGACGCGAGTGACAGTTCTGGGCCACATCCAGCGCGGCGGTTCCCCTACCGCGATGGACCGCATGCTGGCAAGCCGTATGGGCGCAGCCGCAGTCGATCTGCTGCTGGAAGGCAAGCGGGATCGCATGGTCGGCATTCAGAACAACCAGATTGTAGACGTTGACTTCAAAGAAGCGCTGGCGAAAAAGCATCGCCTGGATTTATCCATTTACCAGTTGGCTAGAACACTGTCCATATAGGATTGTATGCAGGCAGGGAGCACAGAGGAGGCAGAAAGCATGTTGAGAAAGGCAAAAATCGTATGTACCATCGGACCGGCAAGCGAATCCGTAGAAACCCTGAAAAACCTTATTGAGGCGGGAATGAATGTAGCCCGGCTCAATTTTTCCCATGGCTCTCATGAAGAACACGCTGCGCGTATTGTAAATATCCGTGAGGCTTCCAGACAGACAGGCAAGTCTGTCGCGATCCTGCTCGATACCAAAGGACCCGAAATCCGTACAGGCTCCCTCGAAGTCGATGCGGTCGAATTGATCGAAGGAAACCGGATTGTATTGACGACCGAGGATGTGGCGGGGAATGCGGAGCGCGTCTCCATCACGTATCGGGAGCTGCCAGCTGATGTGACGGTGGGCGACACCATTTTGATCGATGACGGACTGATCGGTCTGACAGTCGAGGAAGTACGCCCTACCGAAATTGTCTGCTTGATTAAAAACGGCGGTACCTTGAAAAGCAAAAAAGGCGTCAACGTCCCAGGCGTCAGCATCAATCTGCCAGGGATCACGGAAAAGGACGCACAAGATATTGAATTCGGGATCAGGCAGGGCGTTGATTTCATCGCGGCCTCCTTCGTGCGCAAAGCAGCAGACATTCTGGAGATCCGGCAGATTTTGGAGCAGCATGGCGCATCGATTGATATTATCGCCAAAATCGAAAACCAGGAGGGCGTGGACAATGTCGACGAAATCCTGGTCGTATCAGATGGCATCATGGTGGCGCGCGGCGACCTGGGGGTAGAGATCCCTGCAGAGGAAGTGCCGCTCGTCCAGAAGCAGCTGATTAAAAAGTGCAACGAGCTGGCGAAACCGGTCATCACGGCGACCCAAATGCTGGATTCCATGCAGCGCAATCCTCGTCCGACGAGAGCGGAAGCAAGCGATGTAGCCAATGCGATCTTCGATGGCACAGACGCAATCATGCTGTCCGGAGAGACGGCAGCAGGCAAGTATCCGGTAGAATCCGTCGAGACGATGGATCGCATCGCATTGCGCGCTGAGCAGGAGCTCAATTATCGGGAAATCCTGCTCAAGCAAGTGACCATGAAGCATGTTACGATCACAGATGCGATCAGTCAGGCAGTCGCAAGCGCCGCGCTGGACCTGAACGCCGCTGCGATCATCACCGCAACAGAAAGCGGCCATACCGCGCGTATGGTCTCCAAGTTCCGTCCGAAGGCGCCGATTGTAGCTGTCACCCCGCATGCTGGCGTCATCCGCCGCCTGGCGCTCGTCAACGGCGTCTACCCGGTTCTGGGAGAGATTGCCCATACTACAGACGAGATGTTGGACAGGTCTGTCCAGGAGTCGTTGCAGAGCGGCTACGTCCGTCATGGGGATCTGGTTGTCATCACGGCAGGCGTGCCTGTACGTGAAGTGGGGACGACCAATCTGATGAAGATTCACGTGATTGGTGACATCGTCGCGAAAGGACAAGGCATCGGGCGCAAAGTCGTCTCCGGCAAGGTGGTCGTCGCCCGGTCCGCCCAGGAAGCGCTCGAAAAGACCGAGGAAGGCTCGATCCTGGTCACAATCGGCACGGATTCCGATATGATCGAGGCATTCCAGAAGGCAGCAGCCGTCATTACCGAGGAGGGGGGACTTACCTCGCATGCGGCGATAGTGGGACTCAATCTGAATGTTCCTGTCATCCTGGGAGTCCAAGCAGCCACCGATATACTGAAAGAAGGAACAGTCGTCACCGTCGATTCAGGTCGCGGACATATCTATTCGGGGCATGCCCGGGTTCTCTAGGTAAAAAGCATTATTTTTCATCCGGAGGAGAAGGAGGATGACATCGGGTCATCCTCTTTTTTTTGCTTTGCGAAGGCTGATTCGACAGGAGGCGCCATCATTTTCCAGGGTCCAACGAGGTATTTTAGCCGATGCTTTTAGATGAGCAATCTGGTAAAATCGTTCGGTAACTCTTCGCTTGTCCAAAAACGAAACTAGGTACAAAAGCCTGAATTCTTGTCAAGCACTTTTTTGGCTGATACACAACATATAGTATTGTCGAAAATTATTTCGCACTATATATGGGGAAAGCTATTGAGTTTTTCGGGGAAAAAGGGTTAACTAGAGTAGATAGATTTGAAGGAGGAACCGATATGCTAGCCACTGAGACGATTACCCCAACTCGTTTTCTAGGGGATGATTTTTTAGCGAAATACCCAGATTTTCCCTCGCATATGAGCCCGTTGGGACAATTTGTTTACTACCGTACTTATTCTCGCTTTATTCCGGAAAAGGGCAGAAGAGAGACTTGGAAGGAAACATGTCGTCGTTCGGTGGATTACAATATCAAGCTTGCTTATCAACACCTGAAGAAGATCGGATTGTATCCAGATATTCGCAAGCTAGAGGAAGAAGCGGAAGGACTGTTCGACAACATGTTCAATCTGCGCCAGTTCTTGTCTGGCCGCACACTGTGGGTAGGCGGAGCGGAGAATGGCGTCGCCGATCTGTATCCGTTGGCGAACTTCAACTGCTCATTTTTGAACATCAAATCGTGGGATGACCTCGGAGACCTGTTTTATTTGCTGTTGGTAGGAACAGGCGTCGGCTTCAAATGCACCAAGGAGATGGCTCGGGGGCTTGATCCGATCCGCACCAATGTCACCCTGCTTTCTTCCGAGTACAAGCCTTTGCCGAAGCATCAGCGCCTCGAGCGCTCCGAGCTGAATGTCCTGGACAACGGCTTTGCCAAGATTTATGTCGGGGACAGCAAGGAAGGCTGGGTAGAATCCTTGCGCCTGTATTTGCAAATCCTGACTGAAAAACAGTACGAGCACATCCATACCGTAAAGATTTCCTATAATAGCGTGCGTCCAAAAGGAGAGCGCTTGATGCGCTTTGGCGGCACTGCGAGCGGACATGAGCCGCTGCGTGAGATGTTTGAAGGCATCGACAAAGTGCTCAAAAACCAGATCGATCCGCATCTGGCCCCGATCGCATGCGACGAGAAGGGGTATGGCAAAGTCCGTCCGATACATATCCTGGACATCGGCAATCTGATCGGAGCCAACGTCGTAGTCGGCGGTGTTCGCCGGACTGCGGAGATCTTCCTGTTTGACCATGACGACTATGAGTGCATGATGGCGAAGTACGGAATCAACGGCTTCTGGACGGACGAGCAGATTGCTCACCACCGCCGCGTAGGAGAGTTGCTTGGAGATAACAAGCCGGTCTGGTTTGACAGCATTCAAAAGGTAGGCGATGGCCGTTTCGGTCTGGACCACCGCCGCATGTCCAACAACTCCATCGCTTTCATGAAGCAGCCGACTAGAGAGTTCCTGCATCTGGTGTTTACCCTGATGCAATTGGAGGGCGAGCCTGGCTTCGTCAATCTCGAAGAGGCCAACCGCCGACGTCCCAATGCTGAAGGCTTGAACCCTTGCGCAGAGATCCTGCTCGACTCTTACGGTGTCTGCAACCTGACGACCGTCAACCTGGTGGAATTCGTCAAGAAAAGCCCGGACGGCTCTCATTACCTGGATCTGGACGGCTTGCTTGAAGCACAGCGCAAATCCGCGCGTGCCGGACTGCGGATGACGCTGGTGACGCTGGAATTGCCGCACTGGGATACGGTGCAGCAGCGCGACCGTCTGCTTGGCACTTCGTTGACCGGTGTGAAGGATGCCCTCGCTACATTGGGCTATTCCGAAGCACAGGAGCTGGAGCTTTTGCGCATGCTGGGCGATGCGGCTCGCGACGAAGCTGACCGCTACGCATACGAGCTGCGCGTCAATTCTCCGCTGCTGGTAACGACTGTGAAGCCGGAAGGGACGCTTTCCCAGGTAGCCGGAGGGGTATCCAGCGGACTGCACTGGTCCCATTCGCCATACTACATCCGCCGCATTCGCATCAATGCGCAGGATCCGTTGGCTAAAGCGGTACAGGCTCTGGGCTGGACGATTAACCCAGAGGTCGGGACTCCAGGAGACACCTACGAGGAGCGGATGGCCAATGCGAGAACGCTGGTGATCGACTTCCCGGTAGCGTCCGGAGCCAAAGAAACGAAAAACGAGGTTAGCGCAAAACGCCAGTTTGATACCTATTTCCGCTTCCAGCAGGAGTATACGGAGCACAACTCTTCCAACACCATTACCGTGCGCAACGAAGAATGGGGCGAAGTCGAGGAAATCGTATACGCCAATTGGGATCAGTTTGTAGGAGTTTCCTTCCTGCAGCTGGATGGCGGAAACTATCAGCTCGCTCCGTACGAGGAATGCACCAAGGAGCAGTACGAGCAGTTGAAAGCTTCCATGAAGCCTTTCGATCCGGCGATCCTGCAGCAATACGAAAACGGCGGAGAGGCCGATCTGTCCACAGCAGAATCGTGCGAAGGCGGAGCTTGCCCGATTCGTTAAGAAATAGCAAGGTGTGACCATAAACCCAGTGCCATTAGGTACTGGGTTTACGTGTGTCGAGAATGTAGCTGTAGTGGAGAGAAGCATGTTTCCGATCTACGCTCCGGTCTGCGTCCTGCAAGGATGTGAAAGATGTCCCCTCCACTACAGTCCGTGGACCTGCAATTAAAAGGACACGGGTGATTGAGAATAGGACGCTATGGTAAAATGAAGATATAGAGAGAAAGGGGCGAATCAGATGAGTCCAATCATCCATACCCATACATTGCGCGCTCGATACGGAGAGACGGATCAGATGAGCGTCGTCTACCATGCCAATTACCTGAACTGGTTTGAAGTAGGGCGCACCGAACTGATTCGGGCAGCAGGGCTTACCTACCGACAGCTAGAAGAAAAGGGCATTCTGCTGCCATTGACGGATGCCAGTCTTTCCTTTAAAAAGCCCGCCAGATATGATGATGTTGTCGAGATTCGTACGCATGTGGACCTGATCAGCCCGCTGCGGCTTACATTTGCTTATGAGATCGTTCGGTTGCCGGACGAAGAATTGCTGGTCACAGGCAAAACCATGCACGTCTTCACTACGACCGACTTGAGACCGATCCGACTCTCCAAAACCGAGCCGGAGGTATACGCTTGGCTGGAAGCTCAGCATAAGGGAGAGCAACTCTAAGGAAAAGGAGGGGATGTCGATGATGTTTCGCATCCTCATCGTCCTGTTCATCGTGGTACCCGCTATTGAATTATGGGGATTGATTGCAGTAGGGAAGGTCATCGGGGGCTGGACTACCGTAGCGCTGGTTATTTTGACAGGTGTAGTGGGAGCATGGCTCGCCAAACAGCAGGGATTGCAGGTATTTCGGCTTGTACAGCTTCAGCTCTCCCGCGGTCAAATGCCGACGGAGACGCTGATCGACGGGTTTTTGGTCCTCGCGGGCGGTATCCTGCTGATGGCACCAGGCTTTGTTAGCGACGTCATCGGACTGATCCTGCTCATCCCCTATACGCGCATGATCGTGCGCCATCTGTTGAAGCTGTGGCTGTGGAGATTGGTATCCTCCGGCCGCATCCAGCTTTTCTTTCGCCGCTAATAGAAGGAAAAAACCGCTGGCCCACGCCTGAAATCAAGCGTTGGACCAGCGGTTTTTTTACATAAAACGGCCTATCTTGATGTACTGCCACACATCCGAAAAGACATCTGCTTTGATCAAGGCGTTGATCAGCACCAGTGCGACGGGTCCGATGATCAAGCCCAAGAATCCGAACAACTGCAGCCCGACGAACAATGCGACTAGCGTCAGCAGGGGATCGAGGCCCACGTTTTCTGCGACGACCTTTGGCTCAATCACCTGGCGGAAAATGAGGACGACCCCGTACAAAATCGACAACCCGATGACGAGACTGTAATTTCCCTTAAAGAACAGGTAGATGATCCACGGGATAAAAACAGTACCTGTCCCCAGGTAAGGCAAGAGGTCAACAAGCCCTGTGAGCAAGCCGATGGTTATTGCGTAGTCCACGCCCAGGACCAACAGACCGATAATGACGATAGCTGCCGTCAGCGAGATCAAGGTTAGCTGAGCTTTGATAAACCCGATCAAGGCCCCTTTCAGGTCGTTTATGACCTGATCGACACGGCTGTTTACGCCATTGGGCAGCAACCGGCGAAAACGGATCTTCCAAAGATAGAAGTCTTTGGAGATAAAGAAGGCCCCGATCAAGGAGATGACAGACACTGTCGCCATATTGGGCAGCGAGAGGAAGAAGTTCTTCAGTCCGTTGAGGAAGCGAATGATCAGATCCTGCCCGGTTTGGGTAATGGATGTGATGCCGCTCTGAACCGTACTGTCGATCTTATCCTTGGATTCCGGGTCCAAGTGGGCGTACATCCACTGAATCTGATCGAACAACCCCATCAGAAAGTCTTGCGAAATCGTGCGTTGCAAATAGGTTCCCAGCTCTGTTGCGAAGCCGGGCAGCATTTTTGACAGATCATTGATCTCGGAGACCGTCTGCGTGATGATCACCGTCGCTACCCCTGCCACGAGAAGCACCAGAACCAGCAAGGCGATAAGAACGGACAGCCAACGGGGAAAGCGAAACTTGGTACTCATAAAGGTAACGGGCCGATTAATCAGGAGGGCAATGATTAAGGCAATGAGAAATGGGTAAAGTAAGGGTGTTCCGAACGTAATAATCCAAAATGTTGCATAGACAAGCAAGCAAACCCATAAGAAACGAATGATCTGAAACAGGCGTTCCACCCAGTTTTCCCGATTCAAATGAGCTCTCCTCTCTGACCGAAATGTTGAAGTATGTACTTCTTTCTATTATGCAACATGCGGATAGGCCGAGCAAGATACGCAGAAAAACAAAACCAAGTTTCATCCTTTGAAACATTTTTTCGCTTACCTTATTCACAAAATCGCAATAATCTTTTATAATTGGGTCGAATTAAGGTGGATTCTTTACCCCGCCATGCGAAAGTGGAACGTTGCCATTTGGTCATCTTTTCCCTTGCCTAATGACACACATCCCAGAGGCAAGGATTTGCGTGGAATACATTCCCAGACAAGAGTGGTGGGTGAAAGAAACCGCTGCTTACAATTTCATAGAACTGTTTCAGGCTGTTTTACCGGTCATCGGGACAAGCGAGGCCTGAAGAGATCAACTACTCGAGTGGAAAAGGAGAGGGAATTCTATGACAGCTACCCGTGGACTGGAAGGCGTCGTTGCCGCACAATCTTCTATCTGTTCCATCGTTGATGGCGTTCTCTGCTACGGCGGGATCAACATCGACGAATTAGCGGAACACGCAACTTTTGAAGAGGTTGTCTACCTACTCTGGCATGGAGCGCTACCGAAGCGTGATCAGCTGGAAACGTTGAAAAAGCAATTGGGTGAAAACGCGGCTGTACCTGCTGAAGTACTGGACAGCATCCGCAACTATCCAAAAGGCGTTCACCCGATGGCCGCATTGCGCACAGCTGTCTCTTCGCTAGCTCTCTACGACCAAGAAGCGCAAGACATGACTCCTGAAGCCAACTATCGCAAGGCGATTCGCCTGATGGCGCAAACGCCTACTCTGATCGCGGCATTCGCTCGTCTGCGCAAAGGTCTGGAACCAGTCGCACCAAAAACGAATTACACCATCGCTGAGAATTTCCTCTACATGCTCAATGGGGAAGAGCCTACCGAGACAGCCGTCAAGGCGTTCAACGTAGCTTTGATCCTGCATGCAGACCATGAGTTCAACGCATCTACCTTCGCTGCCCGTGTAACCGTTGCCACGCTGACAGATATCTACTCCGGTATCGTATCTGCCATCGGCACGCTGAAAGGCCCTCTGCATGGAGGAGCCAACGAAGCGGTTGCCGCTATGCTGACTGAAATCGGTTCTATGGACAAAGTAGAAGGCTATGTACGCAACAAACTGGACAACAAAGAAAAAATCATGGGCTTCGGCCACCGCGTCTACAAAGATGGCGACCCGCGTGCAAAATGGCTCAAACAAATGTCCAAAGCGCTGACTGCACAAATCGGCCGTCCCGAGCTGTACGAGATGTCCGTAAAAATCGATGACATGGTGACAGGCGAAAAAGGCTTGAAGCCAAACGTCGACTTCTACTCCGCATCCGTCTACATCTCTCTGGGACTGGAAATCGATCTGTTTACACCTATTTTCGCGATCAGCCGTATGTCTGGTTGGACTGCGCACATCATGGAACAGTATGAAAATAATCGCCTGATCCGTCCACGTGCGGACTACATCGGTCCGGTCAACCAGCATTACGTGCCAATCGACCAACGCTAATTGATGCTATTCCGAGCGTGGTGACAGGTGTACAGCTTGTCTTTGCACCTGATGGCGAAAGCTTGAGAACTACCACAACCAAGTGGTAGTTCTCCTACGTCTGGAAATATTTCCATTTATACTTACCATTGGAGGGATTCACTTGTTTAAAAACCTGTCTCAACCAACTGCTGGTGAAAAAATTACCGTAGACAACGGGAAATTGGTAGTTCCAAACAATCCGATCATTCCTTTTATCGAGGGTGACGGTACTGGTCCTGACATCTGGAAAGCGTCTGTTCGCGTTCTCGATGCGGCTGTAGAAAAAGCGTACAAAGGCGAGAAAAAAATCGCTTGGTTCGAAGTATTCGCCGGCGAAAAATCCTTCAACCAATTCAATGAGTGGCTGCCAGAAGACACACTGACTGCCGTTCGTGAATACCTGATTGCGATCAAAGGTCCTCTGACTACACCTGTTGGCGGTGGGATCCGCTCCATCAACGTAGCGCTGCGCCAAGAGCTGGACCTGTATGCTTGCGTACGTCCTGTTCAATACTTCGATGGCGTGCCATCCCCTGTAAAACACCCAGAACTGACTGACATGGTAATCTTCCGTGAGAACACAGAAGACATCTACGCAGGTGTAGAGTGGGCAGAAGGCACTCCAGAAGTGAAAAAAGTGATCGACTTCCTGCAAAACGAAATGGGCGTAAAGAAAATCCGCTTCCCGGAAACATCCGGTATCGGGATCAAGCCTGTTTCCAAAGACGGTACAGAGCGTCTGGTTCGCGCGGCGATCAACTACGCGATCGACAACAACCGCAAATCCGTTACCCTGGTACACAAGGGCAACATCATGAAGTTCACCGAGGGTGCGTTCAAAAGCTGGGGCTATGCAGTGGCTGAAGCTGAATTCGGCGACAAAGTATTTACCTGGGCACAATACGATCGTATCAAGGCTGAAGGCGGCGACGCTGACAAAGCGCAAAAAGAAGCAGAAGCAGCAGGCAAAATCATCGTAAAAGACGTGATTGCTGACGCGTTCCTGCAACAAATCCTGACTCGTCCGGCTGAATACGATGTCGTTGCAACCCTCAACCTGAACGGCGACTACGTATCTGACGCACTGGCTGCCCAAGTAGGCGGTATCGGTATCGCTCCTGGAGCCAACATCAACTACCTGACTGGTCACGCGATTTTCGAAGCAACACATGGTACCGCTCCGAAATACGCAGGCCTCGACAAAGTAAACCCATCCTCCGTGATTCTTTCCGGAGAAATGATGCTCCGTCACCTTGGATGGAACGAGGCGGCTGATTTGATCATAAACTCCATGGAAAAAACCATTTCCGCGAAAACCGTTACTTACGATTTTGCACGTCTGATGGAAGGCGCAACCGAGCTGAAATGCTCCGAGTTCGCGGATGCTCTGATCAACAACATGTAAGATCCGTTTCAAACATAACGGTTCGATACTCAACCAATCTGGAGGGGATTGAAAATGGCATTCCAGCGCAAAAAGATCGCAGTCATCGGTAGTGGTTTTACAGGAGCAACAACTGCTTTCATCCTGGGTCAAAAAGAACTGGGTGACGTCGTACTGGTTGACATCCCACAATTGGAGAACCCAACGAAAGGGAAAGCCCTCGATATGATGGAGTCCTCGCCTGTACTGGGCTTTGATGCCAAGATTACAGGTACATCGGACTACGCGCAGATCAAGGACGCAGACCTGGTGATCATCACCGCAGGTATCGCCCGCAAGCCTGGCATGTCCCGCGACGATCTGGTCAACACCAACGCCGGCATCATGCGCTCTGTCGCTGAGCAGGTAAAAACCCATGCGCCTAACTCCATCGTAATCGTACTCTCCAACCCTGTTGATGCGATGACGTACACCTTCTACCAAACCTCCGGCTTCCCCAAAGAACGCGTAATCGGTCAATCCGGCGTTCTCGATACGGCTCGTTTCCGCACCTTTGTAGCGATGGAGCTGAACGTATCGGTGGAAGACGTAACAGGTTTCGTATTAGGTGGACACGGGGATGACATGGTTCCATTGGTGCGCTACTCCTATGCTGGCGGCATTCCATTGGAAAAACTGATCCCGCAAGAACGTCTGGATGCCATCGTAGAGCGTACCCGCAAAGGCGGAGGCGAGATTGTAGGCTTGCTGGGCAACGGTTCTGCTTACTATGCGCCGGCAGCTTCCCTGGTACAAATGGCGGAAGCGATCTTGAAAGACAAAAAGCGCATCTTGCCATCCATCGCTCTCTTGCAAGGCGAGTACGGCTACCAAGACCTTTACATGGGGGTACCAACCCTGCTCGGGGGCAATGGTATCGAGAAAATCTTCGAACTGGAACTGACTGCAGAAGAAAAAGCAGCCCTCGACAAATCTGCTGATTCTGTACGCAACGTCATTGCTGTATTGAAATAAGCAAAAGTACCAAACCTAAGGACGTCCTTCACGTGAGGGGCGTCCTTTTTACATCTTTACAAAAAAATTACTTGTCTTCCTCCCCCCCAATTGGCAGACTGGAGAGGAAACATTGGCATTCTAGGGGGAAAATACGAAAATGACAAAAATCTTGGTCGTGGATGACGAAGTGTCCATTGTGAAGCTGTTACAATTCAATTTGGAAAAATCAGGATACGAAGTGGTGACTGCTTTTGATGGAATGCAGGCGCTGGACATGGTGAAAAGTGAACAGCCGGATTTTATCATTCTCGATCTGATGCTGCCAAAGATGGATGGAATGGATGTATGCAAGACACTGCGACAAGAGAAAATTCTCACGCCAATTCTCATGCTGACGGCCAAAGATGACGAATTGGATAAAATAATCGGCTTGGAGCTGGGGGCGGATGACTACCTGACGAAGCCGTTCAGCCCGCGTGAGGTGATCGCCCGCGTGAAGGCGATCCTGCGCCGGATCCAGGTGACCCCTGAAGCAGCTCCATCTCCGGAGCATCTGGTGATCGCGATGGGAGAAATCCGCATCTATCCGGAAAAGTACGAGGTATATCGCCAAGACACCAAAGTGGAGCTGACACCGAAGGAATTCGAGCTGCTGCTTTACCTGGCCAATCACCAGGGGCGGGTCTTGACTCGCGACCAGTTGCTCAATGCTGTCTGGAATTACGATTTTATCGGCGATTCGCGTATTGTGGACGTCCACGTGAGCCATCTTCGGGAAAAGCTGGAAGACGATACGAAAAACCCACGCTATATCAAAACCGTACGCGGGCTTGGCTATAAATTGGAAGGGTAAACGGGAGGCCGGACATTGACTCGTTTTCGCATCAAACTCACCTTGACGATCCTCGGCTTGATTTCGTTGGTTTTGCTGTTGATGGGCCTCTATTTTGCCAAGGTATTGGAGAATGCCTATCTCCAGTCCCTGCACCAGCTCTTGTTACGGGAGTCGAGGCTGGTCGCACAGGTGGTGCGTTTTCCCGAAGTTTTCTCTCATGAGGGAAATCTGGCCGAGCAGGTGGAGCAGATCGCGCCTGCGGAAGAAGTACGGGTCACTGTCATCAATCGCGACGGCAGCGTGCTATACGACAACTACTCCCGGTTTCAAAAAATGGAGAATCATCTGGACCGACCGGAGTTCCAATCGGCCTTGGCGGGAGAGACGGGGATCTCGCGCCGCTACAGCGAGACGCTTGAAGAAGAGATGATCTATGTGGCAGTGCCAGTGCAGCAAGGAGACAAGACGATCGGAGCGGTGCGCTCCGCGATGTCCATCCGCGATATCACGGATACGGTGCACAACATGTGGTACAGCTTGTTTACGGGGCTGCTGGTGACGCTCATCATCGGCTCGCTGGTTGTTTCCCGCATATCCTTTTCGATTATTCGGCCGATTGAGGAGATTACCCGGGTAGCCGGGAACATCACACAGCGCCAGTTTGAAAGCAGAGTGCGCATCAAAGCCAAGGACGAGATCGGCCAGCTTGCGGGAGCAATCAACTTTATGGCTTCCAGCCTGGAGCAGCAAATGTACGAGATCTCGGAAAATCAGCAGCGCCTGTCCGGGGTGCTGAACAACATGACGAGCGGGGTTATTTTCATCTCGGAGCATCGCCGGATCATGCTCGTAAACCCAGCCGTTGAGAAAATGCTGGGGACCCCCGGGCATGATGTAGTGGGCAAGCTGCACATCGAGGCAGGAAAAAGCTTCGGGCTAAGCCAGTACATCGACCGTTGTCTGGACAAAAAGGAGAAGTTTCGCCAGGAGGTCCACATCTACTACCCGCATGAGCGCATCCTGGACGTCAACTTTGCTCCGTATATCAACTTCAAAGGGGAGTCCAAAGGGGTCGTGGTCGTGCTGCACGACATCACGGAGATCCGCCGCCTGGAGAAGATGCGCAGTGACTTCGTCGCCAACGTCTCCCATGAGTTGCGCACGCCGATTACCTCGATCAAGGGCTTTACGGAGACGCTGCTGGATGGAGCGATGCAGGATGAGGAAACATGCCGCAACTTTTTACAGATCATTTCCGATGAGAGCGAACGGCTCTACCGGATGATTCGCGACATTCTCGATCTGTCCAAGATCGAGCAGAAGCGGATTCCTCTGCAAATGGAGAGTGTCCATGTCCAGGAGGTGATTTCCTCGGCTGTGACCATCGTTCAGGAGTCCGCCCAACGCAAGCATCTGACCATTACCTGTCCGGACGAGACGCCCGAGATCTGGATGATGACCGATAAAGACTGCCTGCAGCAGATCATCCTCAATTTGCTGGCGAATGCGGTTGCGTACACGCCGGAGAACGGCAGGATTACGATCAAGACCGAGGTCACGCAGCAGCAGCTGAAATTGCAAGTAATCGATACGGGAATCGGCATACCGGAGAAGGATATTCCGCGGATCTTTGAGCGCTTTTACCGAGTGGACAAAGCACGAAGCCGCGACTCGGGAGGTACGGGCCTCGGTCTGGCCATCGTCAAGCACCTGATCGACAATTTGAACGGACAGATTTTTGTCGACAGCGTGGAAGGAAAAGGGACGACATTTACCATTCTTCTGCCAGGTGTCAAAAAATTTACGTAAAGAACACAATCCCTTCATGCTGGCTAGACAATTGCCATATACAGTGGTGATGAGATCCGTTTTGGAGGGGGAAACCGCATGACGCGTCATGCCTATGAAGAACAACTTGATGTGCTGCATCGCAAGCTGATGACGATGGGGACACTGGTAGAAGAAGCGATACACAAGTCCATTAAAAGCCTGGTAGAAAGAGATATCCCCTTGGCGGATGAAGTGGTAGCCAATGATCGGCTGATCAATGAGCTTGAACACGAGATTGAGGGCGGCTGCTTCCAATTGATTGCCTTGCAGCAGCCGGTCGGACATGATTTGCGCCGCTTGGGGACGATGCTCAAGCTGGTGACGGATCTGGAGCGGATGGGCGACCATGCCGTGTCGATCGCCAAGACCACACGCCGACTGATGAATGAGGCGTACATCAAGCCCTTGATCGACATTCCTTTGATGGGTGAACATGTCAAGCAGATGGTCCGCGACTCCCTGAACGCCTACATCGCCCGCGACAAGGAAGAGGCTGAGAAAATTGCGGCCCGCGATGACGTCGTCGACAAGCTGTACTCGACGATCTTCCGCGATCTGATTGCTCTCATGACAAGGAACAGCGATTCGATCTCGCAAGCCACTCATCTTTTGCTGGTAGCGCAATACCTGGAGCGGATCGCCGACCATGTGACCAATATTTGCGAGTGGATCATCTACATGAAGACTGGGAAAATGACCGACTTGAATCAGTAAATAAGCAAAGAAGGAAGCCGTTGGGTACGCCAGCGGCTTTTTTCTATCTTCGCAGGGGGAAGCCCACCAAGACAGCTGAACACTCGCAACAAGATATTTGATACGAGACAGACGCCCATCGCGGCATGCCTGCATAGGATAGAGCGTACAAGAAATGTTTGACGAAGCAGCAGGAGGGATCAGGATGACAGCAGCAGAACGCCATATCTACGCGGCGGGCAACACAGCCAGAGGGTATCGGACCTTGTACGAATCCGTGCTGGCGGACATGGACCGCGTCTACTTGCTGACAGGTGTCGTGGAGGGCATTACGTCCGCCTTGATTGAGAAGATGGGAAAAGAGCTGCAAACACGGACAGATCAGGTGGAATGGATTCATTCCCCTTTTATGAATGGACAGTTTGACGGAGTGGTACTGCCCAAACGCAGAGTCGCGATCATGGACCACAGCTATCCCCGCGTGTGGAGACCAAAGGGACCGGGTCTGACGGAGATCCATGTCAATTTGCAGACCGCACTAATCCCCGACCGTCTTGCCCCGCACAGGGAGCAGATCGCCCGATGGTATGAGGAGATTTTTCGCTACAACCAGCAGGCTTATGAGGCTTATGGGGAGGCGCTGCGCATCCACGACGAATGGGAGGGCATCTACATCGGCAGCCTGGATCGGGAGAAGGCGAATCAGATCACAGAAGAATTGAAGCAGCAATTTTTCGGGTCAGACAAATTGGGCAAGACATCCCGCTGCCGCCGCATGTACCTGGGGGCAGCGACTCCTGCAGGACCTGTTGACCACATCATGAAGCTTACCGATCATCTGGAGAAACGCTATTTTATCAAAGGGCGGCCAGGTTCTGGCAAGTCGACGATGCTGAAAAAACTGGTCAGCGAGGCGGAGAGAAAGGGATACGATGTCGAGGTGTACCATTGCGGTCTCGACCCGAACAGTCTGGATATGGTGATCTTTCCGGAAAAAAGCGTGGCGATCTTCGACAGCACAGCGCCGCACGAGTATTTTCCCAACAAGGAGACAGACGAGATCATCGATATGTACACCTTGGCCATTACACCGGGAACAGACGAACGCTACAGCGAAGAAATTGAGAAAATCAAGACTCGCTATACGAAAAAGGTAAAAGAAGCGACAGGTTATCTCGTAGAAGCGAAAAACAGACGTGAGCAACTGAATGCGGTCTACCTGGAAGCGGTCGATCAGACGCGGCTGCATGCAATAGGTCAGGAGATTACAAGTGTATTGATGAGCGATCATTGATCGTGACATATCGAATGAAACCCGTTCGACTGCTCATACTACAGGGGAAGGAGGTGAGCAGCCGGATGGGTTTTTCTTTGACTCTGGCGATGCTGCTGATAGCCGCTCCCTTGGACCCGACTGATCTATTTGAGGTAGAGCTGGAAGGCAAGACGGTCGCGGTATTGAATCGGGAGGATTATACGCTTCCATTTTCTGGTGTACCGCTGGTGGATGTCAATCACCTGGAATCCGTCATAGACGAACTGGACAAGCTCAGCTACCGGGAGCCGATCAACGCAACCATCTCCGACAGCGGCAGAATCGTGCCGGAGCAAAAGGGTCGCCGGCTGGATCGACAAGAATTCCTCTCGCAGGTATACCATTATTACTATGGTGCCGGAGCAAAAGGGCTCAAGATACCTTTTCGGGAGGTTCATCCAAAGGTAGATCAGGCTTTGCTCAAACAGGTGCAAAAAAAAACGATCGGAAGGTATATCACGTACTATAACAGCGGGAACAAGAACCGCTCGCATAATATCATGCTTGCCTCCAAGGCTATCCACAACTACGTTCTGCTTCCGGGAGAAATTTTTTCTTTCAATAAAGTAGTCGGCAAACGAACGCTGGCAAAAGGGTATTTGCAAGCTCCGGTCATTGTACGCGGCGAGCTTTCAGAAGGAATTGGCGGGGGGATTTGCCAGGTCTCCTCTACGCTGTTCAATGCGGTCGACAAGGCAGGACTGCACATTCTCCAACGCTACTCGCACAGCCGCCACGTCGCTTATGTCCCACCCGGCCGAGATGCAACCGTAAGCTGGGATGGTCCCGACTTTGTTTTCCAGAACAAATACGCCTATCCAGTCCTGATCAAGGCGAGGTCAGCTCACGGACAGATGTTTGTATCCATTCATTCCTTCCAGGAACTGGAATACGATCCGCGTGATGTCCCAAGCGTGCAGGACCAAGTACCAGAGGAAGAATCAGTAAATCCCTCCATTACGGATCAAACAGCACCCTGAACAGAGGATGTGCTGTTTTTTGTACTTTTCTACACTTTTGAAGAAAAGAAATAGTTGCCATCCAGCCAAAATAGGCGTATAGTGTTGGCTGTGATTCATTTCGCGTGCGAAATATTTGAGTAGAAAGGAGAGTCAAATGAACAGGCCTTTGCATATCCGCGACTTGCTCAAGCGCTTGAATAAAACGCTGGGCACCATGGCAACCAAAGAGTTGGCCAAATACGGTCTTACCGTCCCGCAACTGGTCGTGATCCGTCAGATCATTGAAGAACCGAAAACCATCGGCCATATCAGCAAGGCGGTTGACTTATCCTACAGTACAACTTCTGGGATCATTGATCGGCTTGAGAGGGAACAATTCGTGGCGAGAGTCCGGGACGAGAATGACCGTAGAGTCGTCTGGATATCGAAAACGGAGAAATTGCAAAATTTGTTTGCAGAAGTGGATCTTTTTACAGGGGAATTTTACAAACGTAGTTTTCAAGGCTTTTCGGATGATGAACTGAATAATATTATCCAATCATTGGAGACGTTGCTCGAGAAAATCGAAGAGAGAGAAAGCTGAGGAGAAAAAGATGAAGCGTAAACTGATATTGTACATCATTTTACTCCTACTCGTCGGAGGCGGCGGAGGGATCGGATACTATTACTGGTATCAAGGTGCGAATTATGTCACAACGCAGGATGCACGTGTATCCGGGGACATCTATCGGGTCATGCCCAAATTGACTGGGAAACTGACCAGCCTGGATGTCAAAGAGGGTGACACCGTTATCGCAGACCAGGCGATCGGACAACAGGACACCGCCAATTTGGCTGCCAATATGCTGGAAAACAGCGTCCTGCGGGCACCTATTACGGGAACCGTAATCAAAACCCAGGCGAAGGTCGGGGAGGTCGTCTCGACTGGTCAAACGGTTGCACTGGTTATCGATGAGAGCCAGTTGTACGTCTCGGCCAACCTGGAGGAAACGGAGATCGGACGCGTCAAATTGGGACAAAAAGTGGAGATCAAAGTGGATGCGTATCCTGGAAAGACCTTGATCGGTCACTTGTCCGAGATCGGCCAAGCGACGAACTCGATGTTTTCCTTGATGCCGGCAGTCAATACAAGCGGCAACTTTACAAAAGTAACCCAGCGCATCCCGATAAAAATCGCCCTGGATGATACGGCAGGAATTCAACTGTCGGCTGGTTTGAATGCAGAAATTAAAGTGCATGTGAAGGAGAGGTAAACAGGATGAAAAAAACAGCAAAAACACTCGGGCTCCTCATAGCGGCTGTATCGTTATTCGCTGCGGGCTGCAGCGAGTCATCCACCTCTTCGGCTGAGACCTACCTGGCAGTGAAAACTTGGAAAGTAGCCTCTGTTCAGACAGGTCTGACAGCGAACGGTAAGGTCGTGGCTGCGGAAGAGGTGCAGGTGGTCTCCAAAGTATCGGGGAAGGTGGCTACCGTTCCCGTACAGGAAGGTTCTGTAGTAAAACAGGGAGATACACTGGTCACGCTTGAAGCGAACGATTTTCAGGAACAGATTAACCAGGCGCAGGCGGCGATTGCGGGAGCGGAAGCCAGACTGCGCGATACCAAGGCTGGCGCGCGCACCCAGCAGCTTCAACAACTGGCAAGTACCGTGGAGCAGGCACAAGCTACATTAAAAGTGGCAGAAAACAACTATGCGCGGATGAAGGCTCTCTTTGATTCTGGTGCCTTGTCCCAGGCAGAGCTGGAACGCGTCACCCTCGATACGGAAAAAGCGCGCACAGGTCTCGAGCAGGCCCAAGCGGCGTACGATTTGGCGAAGGCAGGTCCGACCGCTGATTCCGTAGCCGCACTGGAAGCAGAGGTTGCCCGCTTGAAATCAAGCCTGGATATGGCGAAAAACGGGTATGACAATACCATTATCCACGCACCGATCTCTGGGATTGTCGCGAAGAAAAACGTGAATCCGGGCGAGATGGCCGGAGCGGGAGCGCCACTCCTGGTTCTGGTGAAAATGGACCAGGTGAAGGTAGAGGCAAGCGTGCCGCAAGCCATGATCAACGATGTGAAAGTCGGCAGTACCGTCGACGTGAAAGTGGCGGGAATGGCAGACAAGGTGTGGAGCGGAGAGGTAGAATTTGTCTCCCCTGTATCCGATGCCAACAGCAGCTCTTTCCCGATCAAGGTAAGGCTGGATAATCAGGATGGCCTGCTGCGCGCCGGGATGGTAGCAGAAGTATACCTGCAAGGGGAAGCGCAAAAGGGAACGAAAGTGCCTGCTTCCGCTGTCGTGGAAAAGGACAACAAGAAGTACATCTACACGGTAGATCAAGGGGTGGTCCACCAGGTAGAGGTATCTGTGAGCGAATCCGGAGCAGACTGGTCCGTGGTCGCATCAGGAGTAAAAGAAAACGATCAGATCGTAATTAATCCGACTGATGATTTAACAGATGGCAGCAAGGTGAGCGCAAACTAGCGGGGGTGAGAAATATGGCAGAAGCGGTAGCACAGCAGGAGGAAAAAAGCGGAAGCGGCGGCATGTGGCTGTCTCTTCTCGCTATTCTCTCCGGCACCTTCGTAGCGATCCTGAACAACAGTTTGATTAACGTCGCCCTCCCGTCGATGGTCAACATCTTCGGGTCGACGACAGACACAATGCAATGGGTATTGACGGGATACATGCTGGCCAACGCGGTCATGATTCCGATGAGCGGTTCCTTGTCCGCGAAGTTCGGCTCCAAGCGTATCTTTATTCTCTCACTGGCTTCCTTTACCTTATCCTCGGTTTTATGCGCCTTGGCGTGGAGCGATACTTCATTGATCGCGTTTCGCGTCATTCAGGGCGTCAGCGGCGGCATGATCATGCCCATTGGGATGTCCATGATCTACATGATCGTGCCCCGGGAAAAAATCGGGATGGCCCTTGGTATTTTCGGGATTGCTTCCATGACGGCACCTGCTTTGGGACCTACGCTTGGCGGATACCTGATTGAGTTTTTAAGCTGGCAGTTCCTTTTTTTGGTAGGCGTGCCGTTCGGGATCTTCGCTGTCTTGATGAGCAGCATTCTCTTGAAGGAGACGCCGAAAAAGCCGGAACTATCGTTTGATTATCTGGGAGCTTTTCTTGCAGTCGTAGGGTTTGGCTCTCTCCTGCTTGCTTTCAGTAAAGGGCAAGCGGAGGGCTGGGATTCCTTTTTTATCGTCAGCCTGTTCTTTGTGGCAATCATGAGCCTGGCCCTGTTTGTCTGGGTGGAGCTCGGGAAAGAACAGCCTCTCCTGGATCTTCGCTTGTTGAAAATCCCTGTCTTCTCCCTCAGTATTTTGACATCAGGATTTGTCATGATGGGGATGATGGGCGGGATCTTCCTGATGCCGATCTTTTTGCAGAACGTCCAGGGCTTGACCGCCATGGAATCGGGGATTCTGCTGATGCCGCAATCCATTGCGATGGCCATCATGATGCCGATCAGCGGCAAGCTGATGGACAAATACGGCATCGGCCCGATCGGCTTGGTTGGTCTGGTGACGATGAGCGTCACTACGTTTGAATTGCACAATCTGGCTGCCGACAGCATGCATGAATGGATTGATATGATCTTGACCATCCGGGGGATCGGAATCGGTCTTTGCATGATGACGCTGTCTACTGTAGGGATGAATGCCGTCCCGCGCCAGAATGTAGGGGATGCATCACCGCTCTCCAACGTTTTGCGCCAGGTGATGAGCTCGTTTGCCATCGCGCTTTTGACCGTATGCATGCAGACCCGACAAACGTTCCATATGTCCTCCATCGCTGACAACTTGAACAGTGATATGGCGACACAGCTGTTGACCGGTCTTGGCGGCATGTACGCGCAAGCTGGGGTGGATACGGCTTACGGGACAGCAGGGGCGAGCAGTATCCTGTACGGAATGATGGCAAAAGAAGCCTTGGTTCGGGGGATTGGAGACACTTTCCTGATCTCGGCGATCCCGATCGTCATCTCCATTCCATTCCTGTATTTCCTGCACAAAAAACCAAAGCCGCCAGCCAAAGAAGCGACGGAAAAACAAAAGACAGCAGCCTGATGCGGTTGCTGTCTTTTGTCATGTACCCTGTTCAAGAAGAGAGCAGCTTTGTGATCCAGTAAATGATTCGTCCCACGATGTACCCGAGAAAAATCACCCAGCCGATCTTGGCCCAGACACTGAGCCCTTTGATATATTCACGTAAGCTTTTGCGTTGTCTCGGTTGCCGATGCTGGTTCACCGGGGCTCACTCCTTTCGCGGATGGTTGGTTGAAGCGGATGAACAGATAAATGCCTCCGAGAATGATCAACCCGCCAATCCATTGCGGCAGGGTTACCGTTTCCCCAAGGATGATATAAGCGAGAATGGCGGTCCCGACAGGTTCGCCAAGGATCCCCATGGAGATCGTCGTCGTATTCATCCATTTGATCACCCAGTTGAGCAAGGAATGTCCGAGAAGGGTCGGAAACAATGCGAGGCAGAAAAACCAGCCCCAATTCTCGGCTGAATAGCCGACCAACGGGTATCCCAGCGCCAGATCATAGCCGATCAACAGCAGGCTGGTAACGGAGTATACGACAAGGGTATATGAGAAGGACGAAAGATGCTGGCGAATAAACTGTCCCACCAGCCAGTAGCCAGTGACGGTGACAGCCCCGAGCAAGGCGAGTATGTCTCCCAGCAGAGCCATTCCGCCAATCTGGAAATCACCCCAGGCGATGACGAAGCTGCCAATGATGGCAGCGATCCCACCCAGCAGGGCAAGCGGGCGAATTCGCTCCTGGAAGAAGAAATACCCTCCAACAAAAGCAAAAAGCGGCTGCAGGGTCACGAGCACCGTAGAGCTTGCCACAGATGTGTAGTTGAGAGATTCGAACCAAAGCAGGAAGTGGCTGGCCAAAAAAGCGCCAGACAGGATGCACAATCCCCAAGCCTTCTTGGACATCCGGCCGATTTCCTTCCAGGCGCCGCGATTCCAATACAGCAACGGGAGAGTAAGAACGACTGAAAAAACCAGCCGATACGTGGCGATGATCGGCGCAGGAGCATCCGAGAGTTTGACAAAGATAGCGGAAGTGGAGATGGCAAGAACAGCAAAAATAAGGACGAGATAAGGCGATATTACAGGCTTGTCCGAGGTTTGTTGCACAAAAAGCACCTTCTTACAAAGGAATCTGGATCGTCTCTATTGTATCTCTCGAGGGTGCAATTCACAATGTTAATGCTTTTACCCCCGGCTGAGAGGTTTTCTCTTCAACTGGAAATCCTACAAGCATGCGAAACAGAATGCTTGTAATCATTATGGCGACGCTGTTGGTGCTTGTGAATTACCCGAGCCGAACTTCGGCACTCCCGTTCACCCCCATACAAATACTCATAGACGTCGGACACGGAGGTGTGGATTCAGGTACGACATACGGATCCCTGTATGAGAAGGACATCAATCTCCAGGTTGCGCAAGAATTGTACCGCCAATTGACGGAAGCCGGCTTCAACACCGCACTGAATCGCAACGAAGATATTGCGCTAAGCGATGACAACCGTTGGCAGAAAATCCGCTCCCGTCATCTGCGTGATCTCGCCCAGCGAAGAAATCTCGCTCAAGTGATCGATCCTCAGATGATGCTCAGCCTGCATGTCAACTGGTCAGCGGATTCCAAACGACGCGGGCCGTTGGTATTGTACCAGACCAACGAGCAAAGCTACATGCTTGCCCAGCTGCTGCAAAACTCGCTGAATCGCTATGCGGGTACAAAGCACAAGCCGGTAAAAGGAAAGACGTATTACATGCTTCGCCACAACTATTGTCCGTCTGTAATCATCGAGATGGGATTCATCAGCAATGCCCAGGATCGTGCTGAAATGACCAGCCCCGCGGGGCAAAAAAAGATCGCTCAGGCCATTCGAGAGGCCGTGAGCGAATACGTAACCCTGACGGGAGAGATGACGGTTGAGCAGAAAGTGGAGGAAAGCTTATGGCAGGACTTAGTTGACCGCCTGGAAAATCATTTTTGAGATTGTGACGAATTCAGCCTCCTTCTGGATCCGCGGGATGTACTGCCGCAGAATGGAGGCTGTCTTCTTGCCAGCCGGCCCGACATGGCCGATGACGATACAGCGTCGCTCTTTGTCAAGGCGATGGCAGGTTATTTCCAGCTGCTTGGTGATGTGTTCAGTGGTCAAGGAATCATCGAGAAACATTTGATTCTCCGTGTAGGGAACGCCGATTTCCTTCGCTATTTTGCCTGCTACACTGCGATAGTTGGTCTTGCTGTCCAGAAAATAAAGTCCTCGCTCCTTCAGAACGCCCATGACGATCCGCATGACGCGCTCGTCGGCTGTCGCCTTGGAACCCATATGGTTGTTCATGCCGATTGCGTGAGGGACCTCGTCTATCGCCTTGCGGAGCCGATCGCGGATCTCTTCATCAGACAAATCGGTTGTGATGGCCCCTGGTCCCAGCCACGAAGCCCGTCCCTTGAGGGGCTCCATCGGCATGTGCACGATGACGTCATGCCCGTTTTTATAGGCTAGCTCAGCATCCTTTTTCGTGCTGGGCAAGAAAGGCATGACCGCAATCGTCATCGGAACGGGCATGGAGAGCATTTCCTCCGTGCCTTTCATGTTGTTGCCGAAATCATCGATCACAAATGCAACCTGCTTGGGTTTGGCTGGAAGCGGCGCGGGGGAGACCTCGGGTATGGCTGCTGTCGCATGAATGCCGCTTGTACATGTGATAAAGACCCATGCGAGCACATGCGGAAGGAATTTTTTCATATGCATAGGATCGCCTGCCTTGTCATTTTCCTTTAGTTTGTTCAAGCCTGGTTCTGTTTACCCATTCGCCCTTACAGGCTTGGCTTGGATGTTTCCCCTATGTTACGATTAAGAATAGTACGTTTTGTCACGAGAGGGGTCGGAATCCTTGGGTCATTTTGTCTTGATAGACGGGAATAGTATTGCCAACCGCGCCTTTTATGCACTGCCGCTGCTGTCCACGTCAGCAGGACTGCATACGAATGCTGTGCTCGGTTTTACGACCATGCTGTTGAAGGTATTGGAAGAGCTCCAGCCGACTCATATCATGGTCGCATTTGACGCTGGCAAAGTCGTGTTTCGCCACAGTGAATTTGCGGAGTACAAGGGTGGACGGAAAAAGACGCCGCCCGAGCTTTCCGAGCAGTTCCCGCTCATGCGTGAATTATTGGACGCCTTCTCCATCAAGCGATTTGAGCTGGAAGGCTATGAAGCGGACGACATCATCGGCACCCTGACGAAACAGGCTGACGAACAGAATTGGAAAACGACTGTAATCACCGGGGACAAGGATATGCTGCAGCTCGTCTCGGACCATGTAAGCGTAGCTTTGACGCGTAAGGGCGTCAGCGAGATCGAACTGTACACGCCACAGGAGATTACGGATAAATACGGCCTTGAGCCGCTGCAAATCATTGATCTAAAAGGGTTGATGGGCGATACCTCCGACAATATTCCGGGGGTGCCTGGGGTAGGCGAAAAAACAGCCCTGAAGCTGCTGCATGAGTACGGCTCTGTGGAGCAGGTGCTGGAAAACGTCGATCGCGTATCCGGCAAAAAACTGCAGGAGAACCTGCGTGAAAATGTGGACAAGGCCAAGCTGAGCAAAGCCTTGGCGACGATTATGCGAGATGCCCCTGTTGAGCTCAATCTTGAAGATACGGTCTACGACGGCTATGACGGGGCTTCTGTCACGGAATTCTTTAAAAAGATGGAATTCAAATCCCTGCTGTCCAAAGTGAAGGGGACAGCCTCTACTGCGCCGAGCGAAGAAAAGCAGGCATTTTCCTTTGAGGTGGTGACGCCTGAAAATGCGGACTCCTTCGCAGCGAATCTGACTTCCCCGATGGCGATCTACGTTGAGATGGACGGAGAGAATTATCACCATGCGCCGATTTTGGGATTTGGTCTGGCGAACGAAGACATCGCGCTTTATGTGTCCTGGGACGACGCCAAGGAATGGGAGGCTTTCCGCAACTGGCTGGGGGACGCAGGCCAGGAGAAATGGACGTTTGACGGCAAGCGCGACACAGTGGGACTTGCTTGGCACGGCCTGGACATCAAAGGCATCAACTTTGATGTATACCTCGCCTCCTACCTGCTCAACGCGGCAGAGAGCAATCCGACTGTGGACAGCATAGCGGCCCAATACGCCCAGGTGCACGTCTTGCCCGACGAGGAGTTGTACGGAAAAGGGGCCAAGCGGCTGATCCCGGAGACGGATGAGTTGAGCGAGCATGTCGCGAAAAAGGCGAAGGCCATCTGGCAAGCTGTCCCTGTCTTGCGCGAGCAGCTGGAAGAAAATGACTTGTCCGGGTTGCTCAACGATCTGGAAGGACCGCTCAGCCTAGTGCTTGCGGAGATGGAGAAGCACGGGGTTCGCGTAAACGCCGAACGATTGGCACAGATGGGGGAAGAACTGGATCGCAAGCTGGAGGATTTGACTGCGCAGATCTATGATTTGGCAGGCATGTCCTTTAATATCAATTCGCCCAAACAGCTCGGCGAGGTCTTGTACGAAAAGCTGGATCTGCCTGTTTTGAAAAAGACCAAGACGGGACCTTCGACCAGTGCGGATGTGCTGGAAAAGCTGGCTCCCTATCATCCGATTATCGACACCATCCTCACCTTCCGTCAGTTGGGCAAGCTGCGCTCCACCTATATCGAGGGTTTGACCAAGGAAATTCACGGGAATACAAGCAAGGTACACACCATTTTCAATCAGGCCACGACAGCGACCGGAAGATTGTCCAGTACAGATCCCAACTTGCAGAACATCCCGATCCGTATGGAAGAGGGAAGGAAGATCAGGGAAGCCTTCATCCCTACCGAAGCAGACTGCTATATCCTGGCGGCTGACTACTCGCAGATCGAGCTGCGCATCCTGGCTCATATCTCCGGGGATGAGAATCTGATCGATGCGTTCCGCAAGAATATGGATATTCACACGCGCACGGCAATGGATGTATTTGGTGTGGCCGAACAGGATGTGACATCCCTGATGCGGCGCCAGGCCAAAGCGGTCAATTTCGGGATTGTGTATGGCATCAGCGATTATGGCTTGTCGCAAAACCTGAATATCACCCGTAAGGAAGCAGGCGACTTTATCGAGCGCTATTTCTCCGTCTTCTCAGGCGTGAAACGCTGGATGGAAGAGATCGTCCAGCAGGCCAAGCAGGACGGATACGTCACGACGCTGCTTCAGCGCCGCAGATACCTGCCGGATATTCGCAGCAGCAACTTCAACCTGCGCTCCTTTGCCGAGCGTACGGCGATGAATACGCCGATCCAGGGGACAGCCGCGGACGTCATCAAGCTCGCGATGATCCGCATGCAGAAGTCCCTGGAGGAAAAAGGGTTGAAAAGCCGCATGCTGTTGCAGGTGCATGACGAATTGGTTTTTGAAGTGCCGCAGGATGAATTGGAAATCATGCAGAATCTAGTGCCAGAGGTCATGGAAAACGCACTCGAGCTGGATGTTCCGCTCAAGGTGGACGTGAATTACGGACGCAGCTGGTACGATGCCAAGTAGGCGGGCCGATGACAGATAAGAGAAATGAGACAGCGAGAGGAGGAGGCATATGCCGGAATTGCCAGAGGTGGAGACCGTCGTACGTACCCTGCAGACCTTGGTGAAGGGAAAGAAGATCGAACGGGTAAGTGTAAGCTTGCCGCGAATCATTCGCCAACCTGATGATGTAGAAGCGTTCAAGGCGCAATTGTGCGGACAGACGATTCATGAGATCAAAAGGCGGGCCAAGTTTATCCAGTTCATTCTCGACCAGGATGTGCTGATTTCCCATCTGCGGATGGAGGGCAGATATGGACTGTACCATGCCGTGGAGCCGGTGGAAAAGCATACGCATGTCATTTTTCACTTTACGGACGGGACCGAGCTGCGCTACCGCGACGTGCGCCAGTTTGGCACGATGGATGTCTTTCCCAAGGGACTCGAAACATCGGTCGGGCCGTTGGCAAAGCTCGGCGTGGAGCCGCTGGACGAAGGATTTACGCCGGAGGTTCTGCGCGGATTGTTGAAAAACCGCACGACAAAAATCAAGCCGCTGCTGCTGAACCAGGAATGTCTGGTCGGCCTGGGGAATATTTATGTGGACGAGTCGTTGTTTAAGTCGGGAATTCACCCGGAGACTCCGGCGGGAAAATTGACGGGCAAGCAAGTCGAGCGTCTGCATGAGAGCATTGTGTCTACTCTGCAGGAAGCTGTCGAGCAAGGCGGCAGCTCGATCAAGTCCTACGTAAACGGCCAGGGCGAAATGGGGATGTTCCAGCAGTCGCTCGCGGTCTACGGACGCAAGGATGAACCGTGTGTCAACTGCGGAACGCCGATCGTCCGCTTGGTTGTCGGCGGCCGTGGGACACATGTCTGTCCCAAATGTCAGAAGCGGAAGTCATAAAGTACGAGCAGGGGAGGAGGATGGAGATGATTCTGGGTTTGACAGGCGGCATTGCCACTGGAAAAAGCACCGTCACCGGGATGCTTCGGGAACGAGGGATACCGGTGATCGATGCAGATCAGATTGCCCGGGATGTAGTAGAGCCGGGAAAACCGGCGTATGAAGCAATCGTGGCGCATTTTGGCCGCGAGATTCTTCTCGCTGACGGTCAGATTGACAGGAAAAAACTGGGTGAGATCGTATTTTCGGATGAATCAGAGCGGCAAAAACTGAATGCCATCGTCCATCCTGAGGTGCGTCGTGTCATGCGCGAAGAAGCAGAAGCGGCAGAAAAGAACGGAGCAAGCATCGTTTTTATGGATATTCCCCTGCTGTTTGAAAGCAAGCTGCAACACATGGTGGACAAAATCGTCGTGGTCTACGCACCCGCTCACATGCAGTTGGCACGGATGATGGAGCGCGATGAGATGCAGGAAGAGCAGGCCCAAAAACGGCTGCGCGCGCAATTGCCCATCGATCAGAAAAAAGCCGAAGCTGATTTCTTGATCGACAATTCGCGCTCACGGGAAGAGGCGGAGCGGCAAGTCGAAGAAATGCTGTCGGCGATCCGTGCGGAGATCGGTTTATGACGTTAGGCAAACGAAGAGCATGGTTGGGAATTGTCTTGATCGCGTTCTTCTTTTTGCTCAATACCTCGTTTGTCTGGAAGTGGATGTACCCCATCAAGTACCGGGAGGAAATCATGGATGCCTCGCGTCAATATCGGGTGGATCCACATCTCATCCTGGCAGTGATCCGTTCGGAGAGCAGCTTCCAAGCTGATCGGGTCTCCAAAAAAGGGGCTATCGGATTGATGCAAATCATGCCGGATACGGCTGAATGGATCGTTCAGCAGGGGGGATTCAAGCCTGCGAATAAGGATTATCTCTACGATCCGGTCATGAATATCCAGATCGGCACCTGGTACCTCCAGTTTTTGGGGAATCGCTATGAGGGGGATATCGCCAAGGTGATTGCTGCCTACAATGCCGGTCCCGGCAAAGTGAATGGATGGTTGAATGACGGACAGTGGAATGGGCGAAGAGAGTCGCTGGAGGACATTCCTTACCCGGAGACGCGCATGTACGTCCAGCGGGTGTTGTATTATCAGGACCGTTACCAGCGGGTATACGACCAGGAATTGCATTGAAAAGTCGCTTTCTCGATACAAAGAGAGAGCGACTTTTCGCTTTTTAGGTCCAAAATAATACGAAAAATCGTCCAAATATTTATTTTTCAGTAAAACACATTGATAATTGTGTCATACTTATTATAATAAAGGTAACAAATCAGCGTAACTTAATTGAGGAAGGGGTTTCTTTTATGACTATCAAAATTGGTATTAATGGTTTCGGCCGTATTGGGCGCATGGTCTTTCGCCGCGCTATTCAGGACCCCAACATCGAAATCGTCGCTATCAACGCCAGTTATCCAGCAGAGACACTTGCTCACCTGTTGAAATACGACACCATCCACGGACGTCTTCCAAATAAAGTTGAAGTAAAGGATCAAACCATCATCGTAGATGGAAAGCCGACAAAGGTATTGTCCGACCGCGACCCGCTCAAGCTGCCTTGGGGAGAGCTCGGCGTGGAAATCGTCGTCGAAGCCACAGGCAAATTTACCAACCGTGAAGGCGCTGGCAAGCATCTGCAAAGCGGCGCGAAAAAGGTTGTCATCACCGCTCCGGCAAAAGAAGAGGACGCTACGATCGTAATGGGCGTCAACGATACCATTTACGATCATGCGAACCATCATATCGTTTCAAACGCTTCCTGCACGACGAACTGCCTGGCTCCTGTAGCCAAGGTGCTGCATGAGGCGTTCGGCATCGAGCAAGGCTTGATGACTACGATTCACTCGATCACCAATGACCAGGTGAATATCGACAACCCGCACAAGGACTTGCGCCGTGCCCGTGCGGCAGGGGAATCGATCATTCCGACTACGACTGGAGCTGCTCGGGCTGTAGGGATCGTATTGCCAGAATTGAATGGCAAGCTGAACGGCTTTGCGCTTCGTGTTCCGACTCCCAACGTCTCAGTCGTCGATCTGGTGATCAACACCAAAAAACCAGTGACTGTAGAAGAAGTGAACCGCGTCCTGCGAGAAGCGAGCGAGGGCAGCATGAAGGGATACCTGGAATTCTGCGACGAGCCGTTGGTATCCAGCGACTTCAACGGCAATGAAAACTCTTCGATCGTCGATGGTCTGTCGACGATGGTCATGGGCACCAATCAAGTGAAAGTAATCGCCTGGTACGACAACGAGTGGGGCTACTCCTGCCGCGTCGTGGACCTGGTGCGTCACGTATCCGAACAGTACAATGCCAGTCCAGTGAAAGAGACAGCGGCTGCAGGAGTTCGCTAATCGCAACTGGAACAAAAAAGGAGAGGGGCTGTCCCGAGAAGTCAATAGACTTCAGGACAGCCCCTCTTCAGCGTTTCCCTATTCGGTTGTAGCTGCCGATTCGCTAGGCGGGGTCAAGGCGCTCATCTCAAACAGCTGCTCGTCTTCAAATCCGACAATAAAAAGCTTGATGAGTGTCTTCAGATCGAGATCGTAAGGGGAATGCACATCATTGCCGCGTCCATCCTTGAGAACACGGACAGTCGGACGGTGGCAGTAGTCTGGGTCGACCTTGCTGACGACGCCGACCTCTCCTGTATTGAGAACGACGCTGCTTCCGATCGGAAAAACGGCGATATGCTTGATAAAAGCATTGATCAGGTGATGCTCGAACAAGTGGCCGCCTGCGCCGAGCAGGTATTCCATGGCGTCCTGCGGCATGTAGCGCCCGCGCCAGGGGCGAGGTGAGGTGAGGGAATCATAGACGTCGCAGATCCCGACGATCTGGGCGTATTCATGCACTTGTTTTCCTTTCAAGCCCTGGGGGTAGCCGCTGCCATTGATGCGTTCATGATGCTGCAGACAGACATGTGCCGACAAGAGGGAAATGTCATGCTGCTTGCGCAATAGATTAAACCCGTTCATCGTGTGCTGCTTGGCGATCTCCTGCTGCTCGGGAGTCCAACGCTCTTTGGTATTCAGGAGTTCCTCTGGAAGCTGCAGCTTTCCAATATCGTGAAGCATCGCGCCAATCCCCAATTCCATCAGTTGGCTTTGGTTGTAGCCAAGCGACATTCCGACTGCCGTCGAAAGCACGGCCACATTAACCGAGTGATGGTACAGGGAAGGGGAATGAGTAGAGATCGTCGTCAGATGTCCGACCATTTGCTCGTTGTGCATCAGATCTTCCAGGATCGCGCTAAAAGCCCGCTGAAAATGGAGGCCCATCTCGAGCAAGGAAATTTTGCGCGCCAATTTGTTCGAATTGGTGATCTGCTTCACTGTTTTTTCAATCGCTTCTACAGCGATCTGCCTTGTTTGCGGGCGGATGACATCCTCGACAACGATGTCGGAAGTCCGAGGATCATCAATGTAGATGGCATCTACTTCTGAGCGGTGCAGCCCTTGGATGAGCCTTTCGGTGAGGTCCATGCCTTTTCCTAAAAGCACCTTGCCATCCTGGGTAAACACGGTTCGCGCCAGCTTCATGCCTGGCCGAACTTGTTTCAAAGATACTAGGCGCATTGAAATCCCTCCAACAGTCCATATTGTAATTTATTCGAAAGAGGCTTGAAATAGGTAGAAGGATTGACTTGACTTCTTGTAGGCACATGAGGGACACTGTTTACAACGAATGTTCGCAAGGGAGTTGATTCCACGATGCGCTGTCCATTCTGTGAGTACAACGGGACCAGAGTCCTGGATTCGCGTCCTTTCAACAATTATAAATCGATTCGCCGCCGTCGTGAGTGCGAAAAATGTGAACGCAGGTTTACCACATTCGAAATGGTAGAAGAATCTCCTTTAATTATCGTCAAAAAAGACGGAACTCGTGAGGAATTTAGTAGAGAAAAAGTATTGCGCGGACTGGTGCGCGCTTGTGAAAAACGTCCGGTTCCATTGGAAACCCTGGAAGATGTAGTGAGTGACATCGAAAAGGAATTGCGCAATTGCGGCCAAGCGGAAGTGCCGAGCGACGATGTCGGAGAAAAAGTAATGGAGCGCTTGTACCATGTCGATGAAGTTGCCTATGTCCGGTTCGCTTCGGTTTACCGCCAGTTCAAGGATATATCCGTATTCATGAAGGAGCTGGAAGAGCTGTTGTCGCAAGCCAGAAACAGCCAATCCCCTCTCTCCAAAGAGTAGCGCATATCTCTACGTACGGGACAAGCCAATCGCGGCTCTCGCTATCTGACAGCGGGGGTCTTTTTCGCTTTCCATCGGTTTTCCCCACTTTGCATTCATCGCCATGCTATAATAGAGAAATGAGATTTCACAGGAAGGAAAGAGTCACATGCGCCGACTGGTATGGAACGAAATGACGCCGAAGGATCGGTATCTGGTGCGGATGATCAGGCCGCTCAGCTTTGCCGAGATGGGCTTCGTCGCCCAGCTTTATTTGCCGATCATGGGTGTCGAATCCTTCGCCCTCTATCAACTGCTGGCCCATGAGGTTCAGCCTGTCAGCGGCGGAGCAGCCGAAAACACACACCGAAGCCTGATGCTCATTACCTCGATGTCGCTGGACCGATTGCTCAGCGCGCGGGAGCGGCTGGAGGCACTGGGGCTTCTGGAGGTGCGCCGAAGGGAAAATGCGCAGCGTGACTATTTCTATGAATACATGGTCAAACCGCCATTGAGTCCAAACGAGTTTTTTGCGGACTATGTGCTGTCACTCATGCTGTTGAACAAAATCGAAAACATTCGCTATCAACAGCTGCGGCAGCAGTATGCGGACCCGCTCGCCAATCAGTTGACGAAGGAATACACGGCAGTGGAAAACATGACCAAGGACTTCCACGAAGTGTTCCAATCCTTGAAGCCGTCTGAGCTGGAGGTCGAGAAAGGCTCGGAGAGGGAGCAGTTTTTGCTGCAGATGGAGTCTGATTATCCGGCAGCGGAGATGAAATCGTGGTATGAGCCGGAAGTGCAGCATCCGCTCAGCGTCTCTTCCCTTCGTCTCTATTTGCCCGACAACGCGGACGCGGACCAGGTGCTGGTCGGTGACAGCATGGAATTTTTGTACCGTTTGTGCCACTTCTATCAATTGGATAGCTGGGGGTTGGGACAAGAGCTTCGCGACTGGACGCTGTACAAGCCGGACCGCAGTCTGGACAAAGAAGTGCTGCGCAAGCGATTGGTGCAACGGTATACGGATGACAAGCTGTACCGCACCGAGCCAGTCACCCTCCCTGCAGGAGAGAGCTTTGGACCGGGCAAGCTGCCGCCAGCAGGCAGTGAAGCGTTCGTACGGGCATGCCGTCTGCTCTCTCCGCTTGCCTTATTGGAGCAGGTGGTCGGGGGCCGGGTCAGCAAAGTGTTTCTGGAACGGGCTGAGACGCTGGTCTTCACGGACGGAATGCAGGCGGAGGTAGTGAATGCGTTGCTGCTGCATACCCTGGCAAGCATGCAGATGGAACTGCCGAAGTCCTATATGGAGACGATTCGCGACAGCTGGAAAGCGAAACGGATCGCGACAGTGGACGAGGCAGTGAAGCAGATCCTGGAACGGACGGAACAGCGCGAGCAGGCCGCAGAAAAAGAGAAGCAGCCAAAAAAAGCGTCTGCACCCGCACGACGCAACAATCGCGCAGTCCTCGAAGACAAGCTGCCAGCCTCTGTGGAGTGGCAGATGGCTCAGGAAAAGCAGGCGACCGGAGGAAAAAAAGGTCAGTCGATTCAGGATTTTCCGGAATTGCAAGAAATGCTGCAAAGCCTGCGCAGCAAGCAGAAGGGAGAGTGATGGTAAATGGAGTCTATCGGTCAATTCATGCAAGAGCTATCCAAGCGTACGCCTCGCCAGCTTCTGACTCCCGAGCAGCAGTTGGACAAAATGTTGGGCTCGTCCTCCTATTTGAAAGGCTTTGCCCAAAACCATCATGAACTCGGGAGGGAGGACTACCTGCGTTCACTCTCCACCGTTTACACCGCCGTCAAGGAACAGTACTGGTGCGAGCATTGTCCGGGGCTTGGCGAGTGCCCCAATCTGGTAAAAGGGCATCGGACCCAACTGGATGTGGTGAACAACACCGTTGTGAGCGCAATCGCCCCCTGCAGCAAGCAGCTTTCCTACGAGGAGGAGCTGAGACGGCGCCGCCTGATGCGCAGTTACTACGTCTCCGAGGAGACGATGAACGCCTCCTTTGAAGGCCTGGTTATCGACGAGGGCAACCTGAACGTGGTCGGAGCAGCGATTCAATTTTGTGAAAAGGTAGGGACGGGCGAGAGAGTCAAGGGACTCTACTTGCACGGTCCTTTCGGAGTAGGGAAAAGCTATATCATGGGCGCCATCGGAAGGGAATTGTCGGAGCGAAACGTGGCTTCGCTGCTCGTCTACGTTCCTGATTTTATCCGCGAGATGAAAGATTCCATCTCCGATCAGTCCTACGCAAGCAAGCTGGAACTGCTAAAAGAAGTGCCCGTGCTCATCCTCGACGACATCGGCGCGGAGAATCTGACGCCCTGGGTTCGGGACGAGATCCTCGGTGTCATCCTGAACCAGCGCGCCAACAACCATCTGCCTACTTTGTTTACTTCCAATTATTCCCTGGAGGAGCTGGAGGAGCATCTTTCCATCTCCAACGGCAATCGCATCGAACGAACCAAGGCAGCGCGAATCATGGAGCGAATCCGCCATTTTGTGGATGTGTACGAAATCCTGCGCGAAAATCATCGCGGCTAGGACCAGATCTGTTCCAGTTCCCATACGGTGAGGGCAAGCACTTCACGCATTTTATGATAGGGAGAATAGAGGACGTGAGACTGGACGCCTGCGACGGCGGCTGGCAGCTGCAGACTGTCAGCCATCTTTTTCGCCCGCGCCAGGTGATAGTCATGACTGATGATCAGAGCATTTTTTAAATGGGCTTTTTCCATGACCTGCTGGCTGAACAGCAGGTTTTCGTATGTGCTGCGCGCTTTGTCTTCGATCAGGATCGCATCGGCAGGAACGCCTTTTTCCAGCAGATAGGTGCGCATGGCCTGGGCTTCGGTCACCTTTTTCCCCTCTCCCAATCCTCCCGACACCAGCAGCACCTTCACATAGCCTTGGTTATAGAGCCACAGCGCGTACTCCAGGCGTTCACTCAAGCCGGGGCTTGGTCGATCGCCCCAGACTGCCGCGCCGAGAACAATTCCGACATCGGCTTTGCGGGGTGCTGCTTCGTCGATCGTGCGCTGGATCAGATAAAGGTTGTAGCCGCACCAGATGGAAGCCGTGGCGAGCAGGATCACGCTGACGAGAAGGAGCTTTTTGCGCCAGGTCTTTCTTCGTTTTTCTTTCACGATGGGTTCTCCTTTGTGTGACACTGCATGAGTGGTTCTATCTTTTCTTTCATTCTATTTGACGCACGAAATTTCCTAGCAGTTACAAGATTCGACGCATTTCTGACATGAAGAACTAGTAAATTTATTCGGGGAGAAGCCGATATAGTTAGAGAGGCAACATTTTTGAAGTGGATTACACACACGTGGGGGAGGCTGACGATGTTCTGGAAGAAAACGATGCTCATGTTCCTGGCCGTCTTGCTGTTGAGCGGATTGGGAACAACCCAAGTCGGATTGGCTGCGGATGAAATCAGCAAATTGGTGTTGACTACCAATAAAGTGACTCTGGAGACAGGGGACACGACACAATTGACAGCCAATGCGATCTATCAATCTGGCAAAGTCGAAGATGTGACCATACATACTACTTGGTCGAGTGCAGATGCGAGTATTGCCTCCGTCTATGCAGGGAAGATTGCGGCAAACGGAGTTGGAAACACCACTTTGACCGCCAATTACAAAGGCTTTCCGGCAATCGTGGATGTTACCGTAACGAAGAAAGTGAAAGCTTTGACCTCCGAGACGCAATCTGTCAATCTGCGGATCGGCAAGGATGTGCTGGTGAATTTGACGGCCGTGTACAGCGACAATTTGCAGGAAGAGGTTACCGAGCTGGCGGACTGGTCCGTCGATAAACCCTCGATTGCCTCTGTACTCAACGGTAAAATCAAGGGCTTGAGTTCGGGTACGGCTACGGTCACTGCCAAATACGGCAGTCAGTCGTTCAGCCTGCCGATCAGCGTCGAGATTGCCCATCGACTGGAGCCTGAAAAAAGCAAAGTTTCTCTGTTGCTCGGTGAAGAGGATGAAGTCGGGCTGAAGGCGATCTTTCCAGATGGTTCGGAAATTCCGAACGTAGCAGACAAGGCGGAGTGGTCGACGAGCAACGCGGATGTAGCGGATGTCATCAAAGGAAAGATCAAGGGTTACGGGGCAGGTACAGCCGTAATTACCGCTGCCTATGGCACGAAGACCGCAACAATCCAGGTGGAAGTCGACATGGCGCAAAAGCTGGAAGCCAGCCATCAAGACATCTTCCTGAAAGTCGGGGATGAAAAAGAGATCACCCTGACCGCAACCTACGCCAACAAGGACCAGGTTGAGGTCGGAGACAAGGCTGTATGGACATCGAACAAGGAAGATGTCGCGTATTACAGCAAGGGCAAGATTCACGCGGTATCTACAGGTGAGGCGATCATTACCGCTTCATACGGCAGTAAAACCGTTCAGGTGAAAGTAGACGTCGAAGTGCCGCGATCCCTGGATGTTGTACCTGCTTTCCTCATGATGAAGAGCGGGACTAAGGAAAAGGTCATTGTGCAGGCTTCGTTTGCCAACGGATCGAAAGAACAGGTCACAGGGAAAGTAACCTGGACTTCGGACAACGAGGATGTCGTTTTTGCCAAGGAAGGCGAAATCTCCGCTTTCAAGCCGGGTACGGCAAATCTGAAGGCGGCATATGGCGGGAAGACGGCTACTCTGGTAGTGGATGTGGATGTACCGCAAAATCTGGTCGCCAATATGACCCAGCTCGCCATGCAAGTCGGTGAAGCGAAGCAAATTGAGGTCACTGCAAGCTTTCCAAATGGCGGAGGCCAAAGTGAAAACGTCACGAAGAAAATGACTTGGTCTTCGACTTCGCCAGCGGTTGCGACCGTACGTGAAGGTCTGGTGACAGGTGTAGGAACCGGCTCCACGACGATCACGGCAACGCTCGGCACGCGAACCATTACGATTCCGGTAGCGATCGGTGTGATGCAGACGCTGACGGTCGACAAGAAGAAGCTCGTTCTCAACAAGGACGAGAGTGATAGAGTGAAGCTGACGGCGAGCTATGCGGACGGGACGACCAAAGACGTAACCGAGCAGGCAGCGTGGACGACTTCCTCTGCGGCGATCGCCGAAGTAAATCAGGGAAAAATCACCGCAGTAGGCTCAGGTTCCACGACCATCAGCGCTGCCTTTGACGGAAAGACGGTCACCATTACGGTAGAAGTGGGTCAGGCCCAATCACTGTCGGTTGATCCGCGTTTGTTGATTCTGAACGTCAACGAGTCCGCTGAGCTGGTCCTGACAGCGACAGATTCGTCAGGTAACACGAAAAAGGTAACGGCAGATGCGGAGTGGAGTTCTTCGGCAATCAAAATTGCAGATGTTTCGCAAGGACGCGTGACAGGACTCTCCAGCGGACGAGCCACCATCACAGCGAAGTACGGCGGCAAGTCAATCAGTGTTCCGGTAGAAGTGGGCATTGTGACCAAGCTGGAGGCAGATAAGCGATTTGTTTCCCTGAAATCGAAAAAATCCGCCCAGGTTACCCTTACCGCTACCTTCTCAGACGGACGCCAATTGGATGTCACTTCGGCTGCTGAATGGAAGACCAGCAACTACAAAGCTGCCGATGTCTCGCAAGGCCTGATCACGGGAATTGCGTTTGGCAAGTCGACGGTGACGGCCCGCTACGGCGGCAAGAGCCTGTCCATTCCAGTGGATGTGGATACGCTCAAGTACCTGAAAACGGATGTCGTGCAGATTGTCATGAACAAGGGCGAGGTCAGACAGGTTACGGCCACAGCTACGTACATGGATGGATCTGAAGAGAATGTAACGATTCCTGGTCTCTGGACGACCAACCGTCTGCTGGTGGCAGACGTGAAGGATGGCCTGATTAAAGCCACCGGTTCAGGAAAAGCAACCATTTACGTCACATATGGCGGGAAGAAAACGCCAATTGTGGTGACGGTGAGATAATAGGAACGCGAAGAAAGCCAACCAACATGCATCGGTTGGCTTTTTTCTACGCCTTTGCCTGCTTGGGCCAGATAAAATGGGAGAGGGCGATGAGCAGGTCTGCTCCGAGAACCAGCGTCCAAAGCTTGAGCATGCCTGACAAGGCCTCCGTGCGGACAGGGTCCTGGACGAGATAGATGAGGAGGACCAAAAATCCTGCACCAATGAGATAGGCCAGCACATGACGAACCCAGCTTTTGAAATAGTGTTTCGCGTAGTCCAAACCGTAACGTTTGACCGGCTTGGGTCCTTGCTTGACGATGTAATATTGGAAACGTTCATCTGCCCAGGCGATCATGCTTTTCCCGAAGGCAATCGAGACGCCGATATAGACGGCTGCAAGAGAATGGGCTTGCGTAGCAGTAGCGCCGCGATAGAGATCCACGCTGGTAGTGAGCAGCAGAATCAGGTCAATGACGGGAGTGAGCGCGAGCAAGACTAGACCCAGTCGCTGCTTTTTCAACAGGTACCGAAAGACGAAACCAGCGATAATTACGACCCAAAAGGCGATCTCACTGGCAACGATCATCCAGGCGACAAATGACAAAGTATCTCCCCACCTTTTTTTTACTTTCAAGAAAATGTAAGACAAAAAGATTGTAACACGCTGCTTTTAAATAATACAAGTGTATTATTTAAATTGTCGCCCGATTTATTCTCTGCTACAATGAAGACATGCCAAAAATCGTTGATCATGAAGAAAGAAGGAAACAAATAGCCGAAGCAACATGGAGAGTGATCCTGCGGTGGGGCATGAAGGGGGCGACTGTGAGAAAGATTGCCCAGGAAGCAGGAGTTTCATTGGGTGCGCTGCGCCATTACTTTACTACGCAGGATGAATTGCTGCTATTTGCCATGAAGCTGGTGAAGGAAAGGGCGGCACAGCGAATTCGGGAGGTCGAGATGCGCGACCTGTCCCCGAAAGAGATGGTGATCCAAATCCTGTTGGAGATTCTTCCCGTGGACGAGCAGAGGATGGCCGAGATGGAGGTATGGTTCGCTTTTGTCTTTCATCAAAAATACAGGGAAGGCGAATCGGAGGAGATACCGCAAGGATTTTATCCTCAATTACGAAAACTTCTCTTCTACCTGGATCAGCAAAATTTGCTGGAAGAGGGACTGAATCTGGAGACGGAGGCGGAGCGATTATACGCATTAATCGACGGCATTGCTGTGCATGCGATGCTGGAAACGCAGAGGCTCCATCCAGAACGCATTGAACAGGTTTTGCGCCATCATATTGATTCGATTTGGAAAAAGGACTTTTAGCCCCACCGCGATCTGCGAGCTGCTTGAACGATCAGTTGGCCAGTTTAAGTCTATACAGGTATGAAAAAGATCAGCAATACGAATTAGACAAACGGGCGGGGATACGCATGAAATTGGAGCGTTTGATCTCCATCATCTATAAGCTGTTAAATCACGAAGTTTTGTCTGCCTCCATGCTGGCTGAAGAATTTCAAGTTTCCCAAAGAACCATCTATCGGGATATCGATGTGCTCTGCGCCGCGGGCTTCCCCGTCGTATCGTATCAGGGAACGAACGGCGGATATGGCATCATGGACGGGTACAAAATGGATAAAACCCTGCTCGGTTCGTACGATGTCAATTCTCTGATTACTGTGCTTAGAAGCCTCTCCACCGTGTTTGAAGACGAGCGTGCGCAGGGGACCATCGAAAGACTGCAGACGATTGGACCAAAGCATCACGACACGAGTCTGTCTGTAGACTTGGACACCCGCCACATGGAGCCCAACGCGCTTCGGCATTTACGTATGGCCATTGCCCAGCGAAAAATCGTCCGCTTTGAGTATATCGATGCCAAGAATGAACGCACAACCCGTGACATGGAACCGCTTCGGCTTCATTTTAAACATGCCAATTGGTACGTGTATGGGTTTTGCCGAACTCGGCGAGATTATCGGGAATTCCGTCTGTCCCGGTTAATGAATTTGTTCGTGACACAGGAAACCTTCGAGCAGCATGACAAGGTGCCGGAAGAGGCTGCTTCAGCAAACAAAAGATGGCAAGGTCAGCTGGAGGACGTAGTGATCCGGGTGGGACCGGAGGCTTTGGCGGAAGCAATGGACCGGTTTCCCCATGCCGATAAGCAATTTCATGCCGACGGGAGTATGAGAATGCGAATTCCTGTTTTCCAACCACTCGAAGCACGTTGGCTTTTGACAATTCTGCTTGGTTTTGGCTGCGGAGCAGAAGTCCTCGAGCCTCCCGAACTGCGAGGAATTGTAAAAGAACAGCTTCAAAATGCGCTCAAACATTACGAAGATGTATGACAGACTGTTGTCATACATCTTTTTTTATTATAAGGACATGAACAAATCACATGAAATGTTAAAAGGAGACGATCCAAATGAATCATCCAGTGCAAATGTTCGACTACCATTCGTGGGCTACTCAAACCCTTTTGGGACGAATCAAGGAGCTCCCGTCCTCCGTGCTGCAACAGGAAGTAAACACCTCGTTTCCCACCATAGGGGAGGCTTTTGCGCACATCTATGCAGTCGACAAGTGTTGGCTTCAGGTACTGAAAGGCGTTAGCATGCCTAATGCCTTGGAAGAGTGCCTTCCACTTCAACAAGAAACACTTCATTACTCTGTCGAGGAATTCGCGAAAGCCTTTACTGAGCTAACGGAAGAATACAGAGCATGGTTCCGGAGCCAGGACGACCTGGAGCAAACCATTGCGCTCGAAAATCCGTACGCCGGATCGCGCAGCACCCGATTATCGGAAATTGTGCTGCAAACGGTCAACCATGGCACCTATCACCGAGGCAATATTTCGACCATGCTACGCCAGCTGGGCTACGCATCCACAATGACCGAATATGCACTGTATTGGTATCATACACCGATTGCCAAGGACTATTA
Source organism: Brevibacillus panacihumi (assembly GCF_003710985.1). Taxonomy (GTDB): domain Bacteria; phylum Bacillota; class Bacilli; order Brevibacillales; family Brevibacillaceae; genus Brevibacillus; species Brevibacillus panacihumi. The sequence continues at coordinate 13,548 of NZ_RHHT01000072.1, read as the reverse complement.
ATACTCGGAAGGCAGATTGGTAAAAAGCACGATTCTTTTCGCTAATGATTACGCGAAAAGAAATCGTGCTTTTATTTGAAAACGATGCGAGATTCCAACATATGATTGATCAATACATCGGCGAATGCTTCTGCTGTGTTGTAGCATTCCTCCAATGTATTGTTGGTGCCGCCAAATTCCAGAAGCAGGCTCCCCTGGGACAAAGACTGGTTATACTCGCCGTTTCCCTCGTTCTTGCTCTTTAGAATGACACCGCGAGACAACCCGGGATATGCCGCTTCGAGACGGGCATGCAGACTGTCTGCCAGTTTTTTGTTTTCGTGGTAGTTCGGGTTGGCTGTCCCGATGACAAACAACATGCGTGCATAGGTTTTGCCGTTCAAGGTGAGCGCTACCTTGCTGCGTGGCTCGTCGCTGTCCCGATGAATATCAAAAATGTACTGCAGACTCGGGTTTGCGGCGACTGCTGCCACAACGGCATTATACGATTCCGCATAGGACATCGCGTAGCTCTTTTTTTGTTCTGCAAGCCTCTTGGCGAAGTCATCCTGATTCACCATCGTTTGGATGCCTCTTTGCTGCAGCAGCTCGCCCAAGCGCTTGCCGACCAAAGTAATGTTGATCTCTGGATCATCTACGGAACTGCCCTGTGTTTGCCTTGCGACATTTCGCCAAGACTCGCGATTGTGGGTGTGGTAGATGTAGACCGTTTCGTTCCCGATCATACCTGCGTTATAACCGACGCCGGGACTGCCAGTGCCATTCGTCGGGTGCACCTGGTCTACGATCCAGCCTGCGATGTAGGCGGTGGATTGGTCAGGCAGCCGAATCATATACCAGTCGCCTTCCGTCTGTACAATCGGGAAGGTTTGCCCGGGTTGAGCCGTTCCTACGACCGCATAGTGAGTTCCGGGACCGCTCCGCAGATTGGTGTCCGCATTTTTTACCCGAATGGAGGCTTCAGCCTGAGCGGGAGGGGGAGTGTTCGGCGTCCACGGATTGACCGGTTGTTGCGGTGCTGCGGCTTCCGGCTTGTATATGTAGGCATCTGCGCCGTTGAAGCGAATCTTGTACCAGCCGTTGGCATAACCGAAATGCTCCAAGACCATGCCGCCGTATAGCTCACCGATGACAGCACTCAAAAAGTCAGGAGCGGCAAATATCGCGTAGCCTTCCTGCAAGGTGAGGGTACCCGCGGCCTGTCCGTCAATCGGGAAAGGCGCTGGCGTCGGTGCTGGCAGAGACGGAGTTGGGACAGGAGCTGGAGTCGGTGCCGGCAGAGACGGAGTTGGGACAGGCGCTGGGTTCGGTGCCGGCAGGGACGGTGTTGGGACAGGCGCTGGAGCGGGAGCAGGCGCTGCCGTTTCAGTCATATAACGTGAATTGACCCAGCCGTTCACTTCGTTGGAAAGCTTGATCTGAACCCAATCCCCTTGTTTTTTTACTTGCAGGTAGGTGCCGTTTGGCGTAATGGTTTGCAAGATTTGCGAAGTGGCATTCGGTTCAGCGCGCACATTCAGCAGCTCGACCGTGCTTTTCAGATAGATCGTACGCGGTATGTCGATCATTTTGACATATTTGTTGTTGACCCAGCCAGTCGTGCCGTTGGCGAGCTTCACTTGCGACCAGCCGTTTTTCTGAGTGACAATGGGCAGGCGCGTTGCTTTGTTGAGCGTTGCGACGATCTGTGTGGTTGTATCGGGGGCACTGCGAATATTCAATTGATCAACGGCCACCTCGACATGGGTGGCTGCATGAGAGATCGGAAGCGGCAGCAGCCAAACCAAGAAAAAAGCGACAACCAAGATAGTAGGGGCATGGTAACGCATGGACTCGTTCCTCTCTTTTCGACTCTTTCTACCAAAAATTTCTTGCCTACCATAAGCCTTTCTCGATAGAGCGACAGAATCCTTCAAGCAATGACATCTTTTTCTGACAAAGCTGAGAAGACGCTCACTTCCGATCCAAAAAAAAGAATACGGCATTTCTGCCGCATTCTGACTTACACCATGATTTTGCAGATTTCGTTCGTAAATTCGACCGGGTCCTGGATCGGCAATCCTTCGATCAGGAGCGCCTGATTGTACAGCAGGGACGTATACAAGGCCAGCTTTTCCTTGTCGGTGGCATAGGCGTCCTTCAGGGATTGGAAAACCTCATGATGCACATTGATTTCCAGCACCTTGTCTGCCTTTACTTGCGGATTGTTCGGCATGGCGTTGAGGATTTTTTCCATCTCCAGGGAGATTTCGCCGTCGCTGGTCAGGCAGACCGGGTGGGATTTCAGCCGCTTGGAGGCACGCACCTTGGTTACCTTTCCGGACAGCTGGCTGGTCATATAGTCGAACAGCTCCTGGTTTTCACTGTTTTCATCGGCTTCCTTGTCCGCATCATCGGCTTCGATGCCCAGATCACCGCTGGATACAGAGCGGAATTCCTTCTCTTTATATGTCTGGAGCATCTTGATTGCGAACTCGTCAATATCTTCGGTGAAGTACAGGATTTCATAGCCTTTATCCGCCACCAGTTCGGTCTGTGGAAGCTTTTCGATGCGTTCGACGGATTCGCCGGTCGCGTAGTAGATGTACTTTTGCTCTTCGGGCATCCGCGAGACGTATTCATCGAGGGAGACGAGCTTCTTCTCTTTGGAGGACGTGAACAAGATGAGATCCTGCAGGGTGTCCTTGTGCATCCCGAAATCGTTGTAGATGCCGAATTTCAACTGTCTGCCGAACGCTTTGAAGAATTGCTCGTACTTCTCACGCTCGTTTTTGAGCATGGTTTGCAATTGTCCCTTGATCTTGCTGTTGATATTTTTGGCGATCAGCTTCAATTGCCGGTCATGCTGCAGCATCTCGCGGGAGATGTTCAAAGACAAGCTCTCCGAATCGACCATCCCTTTGACGAAGCTGAAATAGTCGGGGAGCAGATCAGCGCATTTGTGCATGATCAGCACGCCATTGGCATACAGCTCCAGGCCTTTTTCGTACTCCTTGGAATAGTAGTCAAACGGAATGCTCTCCGGGATGTAGAGGATGGCCTGGTAGATGACGGCGCCATCCGCGCTGATATGGATATGCTTGAGCGGCTTGTCAAATCCGTAGCGCTTTTCATTGTAGAACTGCACGTAATCCTCGTCGGTCAGCTCGTTTTTGTTCTTCCGCCAGATCGGCACCATGCTGTTGATGCGCTGTTCTTCCTTGTACTCCTCGTACTCGCTGTCGCTGCCTTCCTTCAGGCGCTGTCCGCTGACGTCCATTTTGATCGGATAGCGGATAAAGTCGGAGTACTTTTTGATGATCGCTTTCAGGCGATACTGGTCCAAATATTCGTCGTAGATTTCTTCTTCTGTATTTTCCTTGATTTTCAGGATGATGTCCGTACCGTGACTTTCCTTCTCGCAAGGCTCGATGGTGTAACCGTCGGCTCCGGTCGATTCCCATTTATAGGCTTGGGTAGAATCGACGGATTTGCTGATGACTGTAACCACGTCAGCCACCATGAAGGCAGAGTAGAAGCCGACGCCGAATTGTCCGATGATGGCATGGCCGTCTTTGGTTTCGTTCTCATTCTTGAAGGCGAGGGAGCCGCTTTTGGCGATGATGCCGAGATGGCTTTCCAGTTCTTCCTGGGTCATCCCGATTCCTGTATCCCGAATCGTCAAGGTCCGGTTCTCCTTGTCGGCGATGACCTTGATATAGTAGTTGTCCTTGTCAAAAACCAGCTTTTGATCCGTCAAAGCCTTGTAGTAGATCTTGTCGATTGCATCGCTGGCGTTGGAGATCAACTCCCGCAGGAAAATCTCCTTCTGCGTGTAGATCGAGTTGATCATCATTTCCAAAAGCCGTTTGGATTCAGCCTGAAACTGCTTTTTTTCCATGGAAATAGCTCCTTTCCATTCGCTTGACGTCAATTTTTAGCACTCTCGGTCTTAGAGTGCTACCCAATATTTTTTATAGCAGTCCCCTATTTTAAAGTCAATACGGGATTGCCTGATGGTTCCAGCAAATCGCAAGGACCACCGGAGGCTTTCTGACAGCTTTATGATCCTGTGAGCGGGACGTATCCGGTCTTCTCCACGAGGGATTGGCCTTGCGGGGTCAAGATCCATTCGATGAGTTTGGGCACATTCGGGTTATCGCTGCCCGCCGTGACGGCATAAAACTCTGCGGCGAGCGGGTAGGTCTTGTTCGCGATCGTTTCCTTGCTGGGCATGACCCCATCTACCTCAAGAAGGCGGATGTTTCCGTTTTGGACCATCTCAGTGGCGAAGAAGCGGAACGAATATCCGATGGCATTAGGATAATTTTTGTAATCAGATGTTTTTTCGATGATGCCTCCCATGCCGCTGATCCGATCTTCGTTGGGCGGCTTCATCAGCTTGTGGTTGCCCATGATTTTTTGCAGCATGGTTTGGCTGCCGCTGTTCTCCGGTCTTTGAAAAGCGCGGATCGGTTCATTTTTCCCGCCCACCTCTTGCCAGTTGGTAATGGCACCGGAGTAGATCCCTTGGATTTGCTCCGTCGTCAGTCCCTTGACCGGGTTGTCGGCATGGACGAAAAAGACAAAGGCTTCCCGACCGATCGGGGTGAGCTTCAGCTCGACGCCTTTTTCTTTGGCGATGGCCATTTGCTGTGTGGAGGGACCTGCGACGAAAATCACGTCGGCAGCACCGTCCATCACGTTCTTGTAGGCATCCGGTGTTGTATTGGCACTTACCTCGCTGTCGTAGAGATCGTATTCCTTCTTCGGATAGACAGCCTGGGCGAAGGCGGAATAGAGCGGGTAGAGCGCGGTCGCCCCATCCAATCGGGGCAATGGGGACTCCAGCTTCAGAGTAGAAGGCTGATCAAGCGCCACTGCTTTGGTATTCTCCTGGAATGGCTTGTAAGCGGACAAGTCAAAATCCTGTTCGCTGACGGTTGGAATGCTGTTGTGATAGGCTTGATTTGCTTCATATGCAGCAGTCGCCAATGCGCATACAACGAAAAAACCAAGCAGGGAACGATTGGCGATCCGTATTTTGCCGGGGGCGAAGAAGAGCATGATGATATACAGAATCAATGCTGCCGTGACCGCGATGATGAGAGGCATGTAAAAGGTTTGTCCGCCAGACAAGACGGAAAAGATCACGGCAACAAAACCGATGATGCCAATAAAGAAGATGCTTGCCAGGCAAGATATGATTTTCCCGATCCATTCTCCCACTGATGGTTCCTCCTTTCCTTTTACGCCTTTTCATTATACTGGATTGGAAGGAATTGGGCATGGGGAGAAATAGAAAAGCACGGGAATACCCCGTGCTATTTGATCGACATCACTTGACCTTGCGTCATCGCAACCAATTGATCTGGCGTTAGTTTAAATACTGCTTTGGGATGGCCTGCCGCCGCCCAAATGAAGGAATACTGCAGAAGATCCTCGTCCAGGATGGTCGTGATGGCTTCCTTATGACCGATCGGAGCGACACCGCCGATGACATATCCCGTTTTCTCCCGCACATAGTCAGCATCCGCTTTCCCCAAGCTGTCCTGAAACAGGGAGGCGATATGCTTTTCGTTCACGCGGTTTATTCCACTTGCCACCACGAGGAGGGGCTTGTCGGAGGAGGTGAGGCGGAAGATGATCGATTTGGCGATCTGCGCCACCTCGCAGCCGATCGCATCTGCGGCTTCCTGGGCTGTCCAAGCGCTGTCCGGAAGCTCCACAACTTGGTTGGAGTATCCCATCTCCTGCAACAGATCCTGGAATCGTTGCGCGCTCTCTTTCAACGGAATCATATGACATCCCTCCGGGTACAGAGAATGTTAGCTGTAGCTGCGCTCTGGTGTCGGGCTTTCTTGGGCTGCGGTATCAAGCAGCGCGGCATTGATCCCGTTGAGGAAAGCCAGGGCGCTCGCTTTGATGATGTCGGTATCCATCGCACGTCCCGAGTAGATATTGCCCTGGTATTCGATGCGGATGTTGACCCGCCCGATGGCTTCTTTTCCGCGAGACAGGCTGTTGATCTTGTAGTCCTTCAGATGCACATCCTGCCCGACCAGGTTCTTGATGACCGTGTACAGGGCATCGATCGGACCGTCGCCCACAGCGCTTCCGACGAAGGTCTCCGAGCCTTTTTTCAGGGAAACGGTAGCTGTCGGGGACTGATTGTTGGTGATGACCTGGAAGGAATCCAGCTCGTACAGATGGCTGTCTTTGACGTCGAGCGTGCGATGGTTGGTCACCAGGTAAAACACGTCGTGGTCGTATACTTCCTTCTTGCCGTCAGCCAAGGTCAGGAATTTATCGAACAAAACCTCGAATTCAGCAGCGTCGCTAGTATCGAAGCCCAGCTTTTCCACGGCGTTCTTGAAAGCGTGGCGGCCGGAGCGGGCGGTCAGGATCAATTCCATGCTTTCTGCGCCGACTTCCTCCGGCGACATGATTTCATACACTTGCTTATCCTTGAGCAGTCCGTCCTGATGGATGCCGGAGGAGTGGGCAAAAGCGTTGTCTCCCGTGATCGCTTTGTTTACCTGCACATCCAGGCCCGTCAAATAGGTGAGCAGACGGGAGGTTCGGAGCAGCTCGGTAGTCTTGATGTTGGTGTGGCATTGGAAGCTGTTTTCCCGCACTTTGAGAGCCATGATGACTTCCTCCAAGGACGTATTGCCGGCGCGTTCGCCCAGTCCGTTGATCGTCACCTCGACTTTGTCCGCGCCATTTTTGACGGCGGCCAAGGTATTGGCAGTCGCCAGTCCGAGGTCGTTGTGGCAGTGTACGCTGAGAATCACGCTGTCATCGAGGTTTTTCAGGCGTTCATTCAGCTTGCGGATCATCTCGCCGAATTCATCCGGGACAGCGTAGCCGACGGTGTCGGGCACGTTGATCATTGTGGCCCCTGCCTTCACGACGGCCTCAATCGTTTTCCAGAGATATTCGAATTCGGAGCGGGATGCGTCCTCGGTCGAGTACTGGACATGCGGGAGCAAGGTTTTGGCGTATTTGACCGCTTCAACGCCCATTTCCAAGACGGCGTCCTTGGAGCGGTTGAATTTTTTATCAACATGGATGTCGGAGGTGCCCAAGACGATGTGAATCAAAGGATTTTGGGCCAGTTTGATGCTGTTGTAGACTGCGTCGATATCGCTTTTGACAGCGCGCGCCAAGGCGGTGATGGATACGGTGTCGCCGACGCTGCGGGCGATTTCCTGCACGGCTTGGAAATCGCCTGCGGAGGAAGCGGGAAAGCCTGCCTCGATAATATCCACTTGCAGACGCTTCAGCTGTTGGGCGAACTCCACCTTTTGCTGCACATTCAATTTGGCGCCGGGAACCTGTTCACCGTCACGCAGGGTAGTGTCCAATACGATGATTTTACGACTCATGATCATGTCCTCCTTCAAGTGTGGGGTATTTTTGCAATAAAAAAACCCCGTCTCTACGTATAGAGACGAGGTTGAACTCGCGGTACCACTCTAATTCATTTCAGCAAAGCTGAAATGCTCTTCTTCGATGGCCATCACCATCTATCCTTGTAACGGTGGAATTCCGGCAAACCCTACATATCAGGCCGCAGTTCATAGACGAGTTCAAAGTGAGCCACGCTGCCGTTTCGCACCACCCAACGGCTCTCTGAAAGGTTTCTTCACTTCTACTATTTCTAATCGCAACATTTGATTGTGAAATTTTTTGTTAGTATATCCGGTAGTGGAGCAATTTGTCAATACGTAGCCGGAACATTTTTTTATAGTTTAAACGTCTGGACGGATTGCTGCAAGTCTTCTGCCATTCTCGCCAGCGTGAGGGAAGTAGCGGCGATTTGCTCCATTGACGCACTCTGCTCCTCGGCTGCAGCGGCCACCTGCTGTGTGGTTCCGGCGAATTCCTGGGAAATGCCCTGGACGGATTCAATGGAGGAGACCATTTGGTTGGAGCCAGTCTGCAACTCCTGGATGGCTTGTGTGACCTTTTGGATATGCAGATACACTTCTCCGACAGAGTGGGAAAAGGCGTGAAAGGAGTTCCCGGCTTTTTCTGTCAGTTGCGCACCTGCTTGGACCGCAGCAATGCCCTCGTTCATTTCGGTCATGGATGCCTGGATGTCGGTTTGGATCTGTTGGACAATCGCACCGATTTGCTCGGCAGCGAGAGCGGATTGCTCCGCCAATTTTCTTACCTCATCGGCAACGACCGCAAAACCCCGACCCTGTTCACCTGCCCGCGCCGCTTCGATCGCTGCATTGAGGGCGAGCAGGTTGGTTTGACTGGCAATGCCGCTTATGACGGAGATGATATTCTCGATTTCCGCAGATTTGCTGCCTAGTTCATGGACAGTTTGGGCGATGCGGTTTGTCTTGTCTTCAATCTGCTTCATCTGGTTCATCGATTCCGTCACAGCCTGATTCCCTTGGCTGGAGGTTTGTACTGCCTCATCGGAAAGCTCGGTCACATTTTGACTGAGTTCGGAGATGTGAACGATCTCGCCGGACATTTTCGTCACGATCTCCAGAGACCTGTCGGTATTGGTCACTTGCTGTCCCGCACCTGAAGCGATATCCTGAGCGGCCGCAGAGATTTGTTCTGTCACGCGGCTTGCTTCTTCCGCACTCGCCGTCAATTCCTGAGAGGATGCGGCAACCTGTTCGGATGTCGAGGCGACTTTGCCAATCAACTCGCGCAGCTGCTTGATCATATCCTGGACATGCTGACCCAGCTGTGCAATCTCGTCAGTGCCTTTTACCTGCACTTCCGCCATTGTCAAATCTCCTTGAGCGATTCTGGTTACCTGATGGATCACCTTCGTAATCGGTTTGGCAATCGTGCCGCTGATGTAGATCGCCAGGATGACAACCAGCACGGCTGCAATCGTCATCACGAGTATCATTTCCATCTGAAGGGCGTTGGCGCTGGCCAATACGGTATCCAGCTTGATCGTGTAGAAGATGTTGTAATCCGTTTCCGTGATCGGAGCGAAGGCGATCAGGTACTCGACCCCATTCTCCGTGTTCAGCGTGATTCCCGTTTCATTTCTGTTATTTTTCAAAATGGCTTTCAAATCTTCGCTAAGATCCGTTTCATCCACCGTCTTGGCAATCAGATCTTGATTAGCGGTGTACTGTATGCGTTCATTTCCATCCACGAGCAGGATATTCGCTTCGTCATCTGTGTCTTCCAAAAAGGTTTTGATGAACATCTCAAAGTTGACGGTACCATACATGACGCCGATGACCCGCCCCTGCTTGTCTTCAATGGGGGAGGAGACGATCAGGATCCGGTTCCCCGTCGATTTGGAGACGATGATGTCAGAGAAATAGGACTCACCCTTGATCCCTTTTTGAAAATAATCCGTGTCATGGATGTTCAACCCGACTATACCAGGTGTGGAATTGGCGATGACAATTCCGTCTGGTCCCGCAACCCCTACGGATTCATAAACTTTGGACTGATTATGTATCACTTCAAGGTAGGGTGTGATTCCGGATGGCTCCAGAGATTGAACCGTGTCAGTCTTGGCCGACAGCTCGATCTCAGCCATATGGCGGTCCAGCCATTGATCCATGGCGGCAGCTTTCGTCTCGACGATGCTGCGGAAGGTATCCTTTTGATTCTGAATCAATTCTTTCGAGGTTTGCTGATAGGTGATAATGGATGATGTAAGGAGCGGCAAGAGTGCGATAAGCAAAAACCAAATGATTAATTTTGCCCGAATGCTTTTTCTTATTTTCCCCATGATGTCAAGCCTCCACAAGTTCAAGTTCGCGATCAATAGCTGTCTTGGGGCAATGGTTCACTCCATTGCATTTTGTCTGTTTTTCGCTTACCTCAACTCCTTCGTGCATGCCAGGGGAGAATGAAAACCAGCCTGGCTCGAACAGGGGAATCAAACCTGCGGAAAATCGTACGCCCCCGAGGAAACGAGCTGGCTGTAGGTATTGCAAAAATACGTGAATAAACTATTATCAATATTTTCTTGAATTGCGCAACGATTTTCACCCATAGGAAAAACCCATGCTGAACATGCAGCATGGGCAACAGACAATGCTCTTTACATCATCATCGCCGGTTGTTTCACAGGTTGGTACAGGGCACCCAGCGTTTGCAATGTGGATGCAGCAGCGGGTTCAACAGGGTAGTAGCCTTTTTTCACCATCCATTGCCATACCTCATGCGCCTGATGGGAACACATCCGAAAAGCGTCCTCCAGAAACGTCCTGACCTCCGGATTCCCCATTTCCATCGCAGCCCAGGCGTATTCTCTGCCTGCTCTTTTCAGGGTCAACAGGTAGGCTGTCGCGATTTCACGGTCATTAAAATCCTGGGCATCTGTGCGCGGTGTCACCGGAATAGGTGTATTCCCCTGTGTGTAAGATTGCAGGGCTTGCTGAATGTCTGGCACAGGCAAGGGGGACTTGGCGCCTTCCGGGAGACTCAGGTACTCGACTTTGTTGTTGTAGTCCTTCAGATGCAGGGGGAAATGTCTTTGCAACATCGCTTTCAATTCCGGGTCTTGGATATGGTTCATAAAGTAGCCCATATTTGTGATCGAATTGACGCAGCTCATCGTCAATTCATGTATATCCATTGCTTCATGTGTGGTTAATTGCAATGTGATTCCACTCCTTTGGGTCATATACTAGCAGTTGTATAATTCCCGAAGGGGGAGAAGATATTCGGTGTTTCCGAGTGGATGCGATCCGATCCTCATCATGGTGGCAAATACTCAGCGCATTCCATTTGATATGCTCGGTCAACTGACTAATCCTTCAGCGGCATCTTCGCTGGATCCATGTACAGCACATTCCAGCGATGACCATCTACATCAGCAAAACCGGCCCCGTACATCCAGCCGTCTTCTTTCGGCTCGCTATAGATGGTCCCGCCTGCCAGCATGACCTTCTTTACCAGATCGTCTACTTCGTCTTTGCTGTTTGCTCCGATTGAGAGCAATACTTCCATGGATTTGTTTGTATCGGTGAGGTCACTTCCCGCGAAAGTGCGGAGAGTTGCTTCGGGAAAGAGCATGACGGCGACGTTCTGTTCGCCGATCAGCAAGCTTACGACTTCATCGTCATTGGGACAATTCGGGTTGAGCGGAAAGCCAATTTCCGTGAAAAACGCTTTGGATTTGCGGATGTCCTTGACGGGGAGGTTGATCCACAGGTTCTTTGGCATTTTGGGCATAACGATTCTCCTTTCAGGGGCAGGGTTCTTGATGCAAGCATATCATGAGGGGAGAACGACGGTTTCTTATGGATTGCTGTCTCTGCTGCATTCTGGCCTTGATGAAGGAGCCTTAATGACAAACAAGGAGCTGTCGGATGCTGCGGAAAAATGGTATGTATTTTTTGTTGACATTGAAATTTGTCCATGCTAAGATAAATCTTGTCCATGGGGCATTAGCTCAGCTGGGAGAGCGCTACACTGGCAGTGTAGAGGTCAGCGGTTCGATCCCGCTATGCTCCACCATACTTAACCTTAAAAACGGCAGAGATGCCGTCTTTTTGTTTTGAATTCATGTTTTCGTATTCAACGCGCGTGGAGTGTACAGTAATTACGCAAATTGCCTCCCCTGCTGGTAGTGGGCAGGCAGTATGTAGCTTGCTGGTAAGAATAGTAATGTTGTAAAGTGTAGAAAAATTCATTATAATAGTATTTGTTTTAATGGAATTTAACTTTATTGCAGCGGTATTAGAAATGAATGGCTCGATATTACAATTTTATCTTCAACTAGTGGGGGAACATCTATGAAGAGTATACTGAAAAAGTGGAGTCAATTGAGCCTGGTAAAACAAATAATTGTAGGCCTGATTATTGGTATTGCCCTAGCTGTTACGATCCCCGAAGCAGCAAAGCCTGTTTTAATTTTAGGGACTTTATTTGTAGGCGCATTGAAAGCGGTTGCACCTGTGCTAGTACTTTTCTTGGTTATGTCAGCCATCGCTCAACACAAGAGTGGTCACCAAACGAATATGAAATCCATTATCGTCCTCTATCTTTTAGGAACCTTTTTAGCTGGATTAACCGCAGTAATTGTAAGTTTTATTTTTCCTGTAAGCCTAACACTTGCAAATGGCGCTGAGGGTGTGACGGCTCCTGGCGGTGTTGTAGAGGTTCTCAAATCATTACTGCTAAACGTTGTGGATAACCCAATTAAGGCTATTTATAATGCGAACTATATCGGTATCTTAGCTTGGGCGGTACTCCTTGGTTTGGCTTTAAGAAATGCCCCTGATACGACCAAAACGATGATTTCTAATTTTTCAGATGCTATATCCAAAGTGGTAACATGGGTGATTAAGTTTGCACCACTAGGAATCATGGGTCTAGTATTTGATTCTATTACTACAAATGGAATTGAGTCGTTACTAAGCTATGGAAAATTACTTGCGGTTTTACTTGGTTGTATGGTCTTTGTGGCGTTAGTTGTCAATCCCATTATTGTGTTCATCGTTATACGTCAAAACCCTTTCCCGCTTGTTTTTAAGTGCTTAAAGGAAAGTGGTATTACAGCTTTCTTTACACGTAGCTCAGCTGCGAATATTCCTGTAAATATGAGATTATGTGAAAATCTAGGTTTAAATAAAGATAGTTATTCAGTATCCATTCCATTGGGTGCAACCATTAATATGGCTGGTGCCGCTGTTACCATTTCTGTTTTGACACTTGCAGCGGTTCACACACTTGGTATTCAGGTGGACATCCCTACAGCAATCATCCTCAGCGTACTATCAGCGATATGTGCTTGTGGTGCTTCAGGGGTTGCTGGTGGATCCTTGTTGCTGATTCCTCTGGCATGCAGCTTATTTGGAATCTCTGCTGATGTTGCTATGCAGGTTGTTGGAGTAGGCTTTATCATAGGCGTTTTACAGGACTCTTGTGAAACAGCACTTAACTCATCTACAGACGTACTTTTCACAGCTGCTGCTGAATATAAGGAGTGGCGTAAAGAAGGCAAAAAAATAAATATAAACCAAGCAGTATAAAGGAGATATTTTCTTAGCGGGTTTTGAACTGCACCCCAATTGTTAGATTCTACTAGCAATTTGAGGTGTAGTTTTTTTATGGAAATGGAGCTTTTCTCTTAAAGTGGCACGGCGTCTCTTCTTCCATGCCAGGCACATTCTCACCAAGCGCCTTTTTGGATCGGCTACACTGAATTGGACAATTCTCTTAAGGTCTAGTAGATTGAAATCAAATCGACAAGGAACGGAGAGAATGTCATGCAGAAACGTGAGCGTCGGTCATTTACAGACGAGTTCAAGCAGCAGATGGTTCAACTTTACGAGAATGGGAAACCGCGTGCAGATATTTTGAGAGAATATGATCTGAGTGCATCTGCGTTTGACCGTTGGGTCAAACAGAGTAGAACAACAGGTTCTTTCAAAGAAAAAGACAACCGAACCGAGGAAGAAAAGGAACTCATAGCGCTGCGTAAGGAAATCCAACGGTTGAAGATGGAAAACGATATTTTAAAGCAAGCAGCGCTGATCTTCGGACGAAAATAACGGTAATCCAGCAAAACGCTCATAAGTATCCCATATCGGCCATGTGCAAGATCCTTCA
>NZ_RHHT01000071.1 GCF_003710985.1 Brevibacillus panacihumi | reverse complement strand
TTTTTTGCTTGCCAAATACACCTTATCGGGCACATTGGACCCACCAAGCATTTCATACGCTTTATCTACCTCTTTATTCTTGATGGCTGCAAGATATTGACTGACAGTGTCCTCCGGTGACTCACCTTGAGTTGAACATCCCATTATCGAAATTGTTAGCAACAAGAAAACAAGCACCATTGTTAATTTCTTTTTCATAAAAACCTCCTATTTTTTGGTAGATTAGTTCTCGCAATTGTGTTACCATTCAACATGTTACCATATTTAGTAAAAATATGAAATTGAGTGATTGCTTTGACTAAAACAAAAAAGGCTTTAATGATTGGCAGTCTAGTTTTAACAATGCTTGCCCCCTCTATCGCCTCCGCCGAAGTTGGTAAAACTAACAAAGACTATGAAAAGCTTTATGGCCCAGAAAGTGGAAGCCATCGATTCTTATCGGAAAGTGAGATTAAAGAGCGACTACAAACAGAAGGTGACATAGAGATACAAGCGTCATATGGAAAAATCTTATGGTCGGCTGAATATGTGGTAAATTCTTTCTATGTAATTCCTAAAGCTGTATATGTAGCTTCGGCAACTAATAACAACATACGAATATTGTCAGATGCGCAAAAAAATACAGGGAGCAACTCAACTTATGACATTGAGTTGGTGGAATGGAATGATTGGGCAAATGGATGGGCAGTCGTACAGGAAGTTGAAATGCGTATTGGCTCAAAACAATACGAATACTTTGAAGACTTAGATGATGATGTTGATTATCGTCTTAGAGTCGTTGGAAATGTGAAAGGAATTGTCACGGTATACCAACAAACCAGATAATTCTTCGGAAAACTAACTGAAGAAATCTTTATCATATCCCCCCTTAATAGTCAGATACATCAAAAAGTCTGCACTTACTTGGGGGGATATTCTTAATTTCTTAATAGTAGTAGGAGTGTTTTGCCGTAAACTGAAATTGAGTAAAGGTAGGACATACTCATGATTCAGCTCATTTAACCCAAATGGTAATATTTCGAAGCACTCTACCTGCATTTTTAAAGGTTAACCATGCAAGATCGTTATCTATCGAGTGGTAAACGAGTTTCTCAAGTTAATTAAACTCCACATCACTGTACAGTCCTGCTATCTCCAACGCTGCCGTCTTGACTGCCGCAGCCAAACGGGCCGGTTCGAGAACCCGCACTTTATTTCGGAAGGAGAGCAAAAAACTGATCAGCCATTCCTGGTCAGGCATGGTGGTCCGGACGACCAAGGAACCATCCGGCTGCCGTTCAATGTCATCCTCGTCAAATCGATCGGCAACCACAGCTTTCATCGCGCTGGAGAAGTGCAGGACGATATCGACCATGGGCCCGGGGCGATTAGGCAGCTGCTTCCATTTTTCATTCAGTTTTTCTAGCTCCATATCCCGTCGTTGGAACGTTGCTGCTTGCGTCTGCAAATCTCGTATTCGTGAGAGCCGAAAAATCCGGTAATCCTCTCGCTCTAAACAATAGCCGTGCAAATACCACTTGTATCCTTTGAGGACCAGGCCCATCGGTTCCACGCGCCGCACCGTTTCTTGCCCTAGGTGGTCGGTATAGGCGAAGCTAACCAGCTTTTTTTCCTTGGCCGCATGGTTCAGGGCCTCATATTTTTTCCGCTCTGCTTCACTCGATCTCCAAGGCGTAAAATCGACCAGAATTTGATCGCGATCAGCCAAACTCCCTTGTTCTGTCTGCGAAACCAAAGCGCCAACCTTTTCAAGCAACCGCTCCATGCTCGATTCACTCAGTGCTTTGGTAGATTGGAGACCACGCAGCGCAGTCAGCATGGCGATCAACTCGTCATGAGAGAGCATCTGCCGATCCAAACGGAAGCTGTCCATGATTTCATAGCCCCCTTCTGTACCTGTGTAGGAAACAATCGGTATACCCGCCAGACTCAAAGACTCCAAATCACGGTAGATGGTGCGGAGCGATACCTCCATACGCTCTGCCAACTCCTGCGCCTGCACTCTCTTCCGGTTTAAAAGAATGATGGTGATCGCCATAAGCCGCTCCAGTTTCATGGCCGTACCTCCTGTACAAATCCTGATACCCCAATCTTAAACCGAATTTTGTCTGGAACAACTGTTACTTGGCTGATCAATGCGATGCTGCCGGGTAGCCGTCCTGTTGTTCAGCAGGATTCAACTTCTCCTGGCTCATCATGAAAGCTGCCGCCAGCGCTAAAAAGGCCGGAATCAGACTCCACATGAACACCGTCACAATGGAACTGGACAGAGCATCCAGGATCGCGCCCAGCAAACGAACGTCCATCGATTGCCTGATCGCCGGGTTCAACAGGGCATGCGCATCTTTGAAATCTACACCCGTGGACCATGCAGCCGCGTTGCCTCCCAACAGCTTTGCCAGGCCACCCGTAAGGAAATGACTTTGCAGAATGCCAAAAATCGTGATGCCAAGCGCCATGCCAAGCGATCTGTTGAAATTGAGCGTCGAGCTGGCTGCTCCTCGTTGTGATGCAGGAAAAGAATGAATCGCTGAACTGCTGAGTACAGAAAAGGTGGAGCCAATGCCCAGCCCGATCAGAATCATATACATCGTGATGAGAATGCGCGGCGTATCCTTGGTCAGAGTAGCGAGCAAAGCAAGACCCACGATAAAGAGGATCATCGTCGGGATCAAAATCATCCGATACGGGAGCTTTGCCATCAAGTATCCCCCCACTGTCGCTGTCACGACCGAAGCGATCATCATGGGCAACAGGACAAAACCGGCATGAGTCGCGCTGCCGCCCAGCACGCCCTGAATGTAAATCGGAATGTACACCGATGCCGTCATGAACGCCGCCCCGCTCAGCATTCCGATGAGATTGCTGGTCGTATAGAGCCGATTGCGAAACATCCGAAAAGAAATGATCGGCTCAGCCGCACGTCTTTCTACGAATACAAGGGACACGGCAAGAGCCACAAAGCCTGCAAACATGCCCATGATCTGCGGAGAATCCCATGCATACGCTTTTCCCCCCAGCTCCAGGCCAAGCATCAGGCATACCACCGCTCCTACCAATAAAACCGCCCCGAGAAGATCAATCTTTTGCTTGGAATGCTCCATCGATTCCTTGTAGCAGAACAGCACCAGAAAAAAGGCGAGCAAGCCGAGCGGCAGATTGATGTAGAAGATCCATGCCCAATGGAATTGATCCGTAATCAGACCGCCGAGCATCGGGGCCAGAATGCTCGACAAGCCGAATACAGCGCCAAACATACCTGTCATTTTCCCGCGGTCCTTCGCTGCCACGACATCGAACATGATCGTAAATGCGATCGATACCATCGCCCCTGCGCCAATGCCCTGGATCCCACGGTAAATGCTGAGCTGGAGGATCGACTCTGCTGTCCCGCAAAGTGCCGAGCCAACCATGAACACGATGATGCCGAAGACAAAGAATCGTTTTCTTCCATACATATCCGACAGCTTGCCGAAGATCGGCATTCCTGCCATCTCCGCTACCATATAGGCGGATGTGACCCAAATGAACGAGTCAAGGCCCCCCATTTCTCCGACAATCGTGCCCATCGCTGTCGCGACAATCGTGTTATCCATCGAGGCCATCAAGATGGAGAGCAGTAGACCTGCGATGACAATTCCTGCTTTGTTTTGGTTCTGAGTTGATGCCATTTGATTTTCATCCCTTTCCGTCTGGTTTCATGCGTGGTGAAGCATGTTGATGGCATGATCATAAACCACGCTTGTTGACATCTGTTTGTCAGGAATAGGGATAAAAAAATACGGACAACTTTTTTCGTTGTCCGTATACATGATATGGTTACCCTCGAACCGCCAGCGCTTCTCCAAGCAAGCGCACCAGCTTTTGCGCCTGCTCGCCTGTCGTGTCACGCAAGGCGGAAAACTCGGTGACTTCCATCCCGACGACTCTTCGATCCTGCAGCACTTGCAAGAGGAGTCGCTGTGCTTCCTCCCGGCTGAGTCCCGTCTCGCTTGGCGCATACGCAGCAGGCATCGCATCTTTGTTCATCACGTCGACATCAAAGTGCACCAGAATTTTGGCATCAGCAGGGATGGACTGCAAGACACGGGTCATTTCCTGCTCCATATCGCCTGCATGAAGCTGCTCCAGTGACACGATTTCTACTCCATACGTCTCGTTTGGCGGCTTCTGGCAGCCGACCAGCTTTATCCGATCCGCGGTCCAGCCTGAACGCTCGATCCAGATGCCCTGATCCTGCAGCAAAAACCAAAGCCCCATCCCCGCTGCTCCGATACAGCGGTTCGCCGAAGGAACCACCGCATCGAGATGCCCATCGATGACCAGCAGATATGCCTGCTCCCCGTATCTTCGTTGGTGGGCAAGTGCGATTCCCACGATCAGACTGCAATCCCCTCCAAGCATGAGCAGAAAATCGCTTGGGTCCATCCACTCCGCAGCTTCCTTCTGCAGCAGATCCCACAGCATGCGCGGAGCAGGCCAATTGCGAACCGGAGGAATATTGTGACGCGGCATATAGTCCGGCAGCTTCAAATCACCCAAATCCTCTACGGCCAAGCCTCTTCCCTGCAACTGCTCGACTAGCCCTGCTTTGCGCAAGGCATCAGGGGAGAGTTCAGTGCCTGAGACGAAGGCACCTGCAAAATGGGGTATTCCTTTTATTTTGATGGTAATAATGATTCCCTCCATTACGTTTTGTCCAAGAACTATTCAGAAAATACCATAAAATAGGTCTCTGAACAATGGCGCTTCCGGGTACTGGTTACACCACCAATTCAACCGCCACCTGATCTCCATACGCAAAGCGGGTCGCAATATCAGTGGAGACCTCCCATTCTTCCTCGCCTACCTGAATGGAATAGAGCAGTTCCCTCCCCTGAAACTGCACGTGCTGCACACGCCCCTTCACCCCATCCTGGCCTTCCTGCCAAGGATGCAGCCGGATCTGGTCCGGTCTGACTGGCAGCACCTGTTCACGTTGAAAAGGCGTAAGATCCTGTGAGACGCGCACAGGCAACGAGGTTTGTCCCTCCCGTTCCAGCAGGAAGGTGGAGGAGTCGGCCCAGCTCCCTTTGACGAAGTTGGCGCGGCCGACGAATTTGGCGACAAAGGGCGACTGCGGCTCGTAGTAAATTTCGTGCGGCGTACCCGCCTGCTCTATTCGGCCGCCCCGCATGACGATGATTTTGTCCGCCATCGCCAAGGCTTCGGATTGGTCATGCGTCACGTAGACAATCGAAGTGCCCAGCTCCCGGTGAATATGCTGGATCTCCTTGCGCATCTGAATGCGCAACTCGGCGTCCAGGCTGCTGAGCGGTTCATCCATCAGAAGCAGCGTCGGGTTGAAAACGATCGCCCGCGCCAGTGCCACCCGCTGTTTTTGCCCGCCCGACAACTGGCTCGGGTAGCGCTTCTCCATCCCGCCGAGCCCCACCATCTCCAGCATCTGCGCCACTCGCGCACGCGGATTTTGCTTGTATTCTTCCGGGACATGCTGCTGATGGCGCAATGGAAAGGCCACATTTTCGTAGACGGTCAGATGAGGCCAGAGGGCAAATGACTGAAACACCATGCCGATGCGCCTTTGCTCCGGCGGCATCCGCCTGTCTTGGTCTGCGACAAGCTCCTGGTTCAGCCAGATTTCCCCGCTCGAAGGAGACTCAAAGCCGGCCAACAGACGCAGCAGAGTCGTCTTGCCGCAGCCGCTGGGTCCCAGCAATGCGACGAATTCGCCTTTTCCGATATGCAGATCGATCCTGTGGAGGGCAACCACCTCGCCGAACCGTTTGGATACACCCATTACCCTCGCTTCATTCATCCTTCTACTCTCCTTTGCCAATATCGCTTCCACAATCCTCCGATCGCCAACAAAATCAAAATGGCTGTCACGATCAACGTGGAAAGGGCTGTGCTCAATGTAGTAGAACCCGCCTGTTCAAAGCCGAAGATGACGACGCCGATCGTCTGCGACCCGGAAGACCAGAGCAGAGAGGATATGGTCAGCTCGGTGAAGGCTGTCAGCATGACGAGGAATAGACCCGTCAGCATCCCCGGCGCATACAGCGGCAACAAAATGCGGCCCCATCGCGTCCACAGCTTGCCCCCGCTGATGCGCGCCGCTTCCTCCACTTCCCGGCCGACCTGCAGGATCGAGACGGTGCTGCTTTTCACCTGCAGGATGAAAAAGCGCGTCACATAGGCAATCAGAATCATCCAGACGGTGCCGTAGATACCCGGCTGCCAGCCCGGAATCGGCTCCATCCAGGTCAGGATCATCGCCAAGCCAACCACCATGCCCGGCAGTGCATACGGCAATGCGACAGCGCCCTCCAGCATTTTTCCCAGCTTATGGGGACGCTGGACGCGCCAGTAAGCAAACAACGTCCCAACGAACAGACAAAGAGCACCTGTCAAACCAGCCAGCATGAGACTGTTGCCCAGCGCTTCCCGCGTCCCGGCATGATCCCGCAGCACAAAGAGAAAGTGCTTCCAGGTCAAATGTTCCGTGAGAAATGGCAGACCATACGCTTTGATAAACGCCGTCGACGCCATGGAGAGCAGCGGCAGGAAGCTGGTTATGAATAAAAAGAGTCCGACGGCTCCTTCTGCCAGGAACCGTTTTTTGCCCAGCGTGTAGCGGACAGAGCGATCCTCTGCACTGGTCTGATCGACTCGGCTTTTGCGCAGCAGCAGCCATTGCAGGCCGGTTCCGCCCAAAGCAATGATCCCGAGCAGAATGGACAAGACAGAAGCTCTACCGAAGGCGCTGGGACCAAAACCGATCACCTGCTCATAGATCAACGTGCTCAGAACGGGAATGCCCGCTGGGATGCCCAAGAATGCAGGGATGCCGAAGTTGTCCAATCCCGAAATAAAAGCGAGCAAGCCTCCGCTGGCGATCCCGGGCAGGGCGAGCGGCAGGGTCACTTGCCTGAGAACACTGCGCGAGGAAGCGCCGGACGAACGAGCCGCCCATTCCAGCTCCTTGGGAATGCGATAGAGAACCGAGAGCGTCAGCATATAGACCAGCGGGTAGTGGCTCAAGCCCATCACGACGATGATTCCGTCCAGTCCGTATACATTCCACAGCTCCACAGGAAAGCCCACCAGCCAACTGGCGAATCGGTTCAAAACACCGGCAGGGCCCGCCATTTGCGTCCAAGCCAACGTCATCACATAGGAGGGAATCAACAGCGGCAGCATCGCCATGATGTGAATCGCTCCCTTGAAGCGAATATCGGTATACGCGCAAAGCCAGGCGAGCGAGACACCGATTACAAGCGCTACGACAGTGGACAGAACGGCTGCAGTCAAGGAGTGGTAGACCGCTGACCACGTCCGCGCATCCGCAAGCAACTCGGAAAAGATGCCGAGACCCAAACCCGCTTCTGTTTTTAAGCTCAGGATGACCAGCTTCCACAACGGATAGACGAAAAAGAAGGCGACTGGCAGGAGCACCAGCCATCCAGCCGCCTTTTCCATCGGGAGGGGGGCAGTCCATAGACGTCTCCGCCCCTCAGCCTGTCGTTTTGTGAGTGTGGTCTGCCAATTAGTTGCCACCCATCATCTCTCCAAATTTCTTTTTATCCGCTTCACGCGATGCCTCCAGCTCCGCAATATCTGCAGACAGCACTTTGATTTCTTCCAATGACTTGAGTCCCTCTGGCGCCTCTATCCCTTTGCGAATCGGCGTGTAGCCGAGGTCAGCTGCCAGCTTTTGCCCTTCCTCGGACAAGACGAAATCCACAAAGGCTTTTGCTGCGTCAGGATTTTGCGCCCCTTTCAGGATGCCGATCGGCTCCGTGATCACGGGCACGCCTTCGCTTGGATAGATCAATTCGACTGGAGATCCCTCTTGTTTCGCACGGGCTACCATGTAGTCTACAACGATTCCGTACTCCTTCTCACCGCCAGCCACGCTTTTCAGTACGGCTCCATTCCCCTTGGATACCGTCATTTGATTGGCTTTCAGTCCCTCGAAATAATTCCAGCCAAACTCGCTTTGCCGGGTAAATACCCCGAGATTGTAAGCAGCTGCACCAGAGTACAGCGGGCTTGGCATGACGCCTTTTCCGGCTGCTTCCAGTGCGGTCAGAACCTTCCAGCTATCCGGCAATGTGCTGACCTTCTGGGTATTCACGGCCAAGACGGTCGCCATGACCTTGGTTCCGGTGTAGGAACCGTCTGCATCCTTTAGCTCGGCTGGAATCTGCTCTGCCTCGGGGGAGTTGTATGGCATCAGCAAATCCTGTTTTTTCAAGCTGGCAAAGGTCGGCGCATCGGCGACCAGCAGCACGTCTGCCTTCACCTGTCCCGCCTGGGCTTCCGCCTGCAGACGGCTGATTACTTCTTCTGTGCCGGAACGGAACAGCTCTACCTTTACTTCCGGGTGCTTTTTCGCAAAACCGTCAATCAGGGCTGCTGCATCGGCATCAGGCTGGGACGTATAGAAGCTGAGTGTGCCCTCGACCTTTGCTGGCACAGGCTCAGCAGGTTGATTGTTCGTTTGCGGTGCCACTTCAGGAGAAGGGGTTGCCGCCTGAGGAGATGACGATGAAGTACCGCAAGCAGTCAAGCCGATTACGGAGACGGCTGCAAACAAAGACAAGGTCCATTTGCGCAAAGCGATTCGGTTCATTTTCGGTTATCCTCCTTGGTTTAGGGCGTTTATGAGCGTTGCACAGTCGATTGAAACCACTTGCTGATTTTGCTTTTCATCGCGATATTCGTCATGTTCAACTGCAAAGGAGTGATCGTAATATAGCCATCCCGCAATTTGTAATAATCCGACTCTTCCTCTTCCAAATGAATCTCTCCCAGCGTGTCGGAGAGCCAATAGCACAAATACCCCTGCGGATCGTTCAAACCGACGTACTGATAGCGCAGAACGTCCATGGCAAGAGGAGTGACAGCGACTCCCTTGACCATCTCTTTGGACAGATAAGGCAGATTGATATTTAGTACGGTGTCGGCGCTGAGCTTGTGGCGAAACAAGGTTTCAAACACGTCGTACGCCAGGGATTCCACCAGGTTGTA
This sequence comes from Brevibacillus panacihumi, assembly GCF_003710985.1. Lineage (GTDB taxonomy): Bacteria > Bacillota > Bacilli > Brevibacillales > Brevibacillaceae > Brevibacillus > Brevibacillus panacihumi. Next base: position 21,980 of record NZ_RHHT01000071.1, on the reverse strand, counting down.
GGAAGCGTTGGGCTTCAAGGTAGCGAGCGAGACGGCGATAGATGGAATCTGGTACATCGCTCCTTCAATGGCTGCCGAGATCGTTCCGGAGTAGAACACATCCCGCCCCAGATTGGGACCGCGATTGATCCCCGACACGATCACGTCCGGCTTCTCCTTGAGAATGACTTCGAGCGCCATCTTGACGCAGTCGGCAGGGGTGCCATTGACCGCCCAGGCTTCCAGAGACGTATCGAAAAAGTTCACTTTATTCGCCTTCACCGGCGATTTGAGGGTGATGGCATGGCTGATCGCGCTTCTTTCCTGATCGGGACAGACGATCGATACATTTCCGAACGACTGGAGTGCCTGTGCCAGACAAAGCACGCCATTGGAGAAAATGCCGTCGTCGTTGGTGATGAGAATGTTCAAAACAGTGATTCCTCCTATTCAAAAAGAGACACAATGGCTTTGTTCGAGATACAACAGATTTTGCTTAAGTACGGAAAGCTCGCGGGAATCATCCCAGCCTTCCAGGATGATGGGTCTTTCTTTTTCCCAAATAAGCGGCCAGATTGCCTCCAGGTCGATGCTCCCGGTTCCAAGCGGCACATGCAGCTTTTCGGCGGTGGCATCGCTGATATGGATTTTGTCAATATTTTCCAACTTATGGTAAAATTGCGTCAGAGAACGGTTCAGCGGGACGTGCGCAATATCGAACGTGGCTGTTGTCGGATAATCCAGGGCAGCCCGCAAACGATTCAGCTCTTCCGGTGTGACCACCAGTTCCTTGGGAAGCGGTTCGATATGTTCGATGGAGAGCGTCAAGCCTCTGTCCATCGCTTCGCGAGCGAGCCTGTTGAGACTTTCGATCAGGATGGGTTCATGCCAGCCTCTGGTCTTGGCCGACAGAGTGACCCGCCCCGGATGGATCGTGACACTTGCTGCGCCGATCTCTTTCGCCAAATCCAGCGAGCGCCTTACCTCCTGGATCGATTGCTCGCGAATTCCCTGATTCAGCGAGCATAGATTCAAGTCCCAACTGGCGGCGTGCAAAGTCATCTTGCATCCCGTCCGCTTGGCGGCATCCCGAATCTCCAATGGGCTGCTGCGGTGGAACCAGACGTGCTCCGCCCATACCTCCATTCCGGCAAAACCGTACTGGCGACCAATCAAAATCGCCGCTTCGACGGGATACGCCCACATCAAAGTTGACGAAACAAACAACATGTCCACCACTCCCTTGCGTCTGCAGGTATCGGCACACTCCCGATCGGACTCGGGTTGCGCGTGCCATGACCGTGAAAGTCGCTCCCGCCGGATCGGACCAAATAATGCTTTTTGGCCTCGCGCTCCCAATACGCCATCTCCGCCAAGGAATGGCGCGGATAGTACACTTCAATGCCGTCAATTCCATAGTCCAGCAGATTGCCTAGCTGCACCTCGAACGGATAAATGCCCGGGTGAGCCAGGATCGCAATCCCCCCGACCTCATGCGTGGATTCGATCGCCTCACGTGCAGAAAAGGAAGGTCTCGGCACATAGGCAGGGGAACCTTTTCGCAGATAAGCATCGAACATGGCCTGGGGGGAACGTCCATAACCGCGTTCGACCAAGGCTTCGGCGACATGGGTACGGACGATCACGCTGCCTTGGGCCCGAGCCAGACATTCTTCCTGAGTAATCTCCAAACCAAGCCGATTGCAGCGCTCCACGATCTCGCCAATCCATTCGATCCGCTCTTGCTGCCGCTTGTCCATCAGGTGGAGCAAACGCGGATCAGCGATGTCGATACCGTAGCCGAGGATGTGCAGCTCTCCCTCGGGCCCTTCGGTATTCCACTCAATCCCCGGAATCAGGTGCAGGTCCAGTCTTTTGGCCTCTTCCCGCGCCTGCAGATAGCCGTCTACCGTATCGTGGTCCGTGATCGCCAGGTATTCTACTCCCCTCGCCTTTGCTTCGAGCAAAAGCTCGCGCGGGGTCAATTTTCCGTCAGAAGCGGTGGTGTGCATATGCAGATCCATTCTTCTCCAAGTCCTCCCTTTTCCCACCGTCGTCTTGATTGATTACCTTCATTGTAGAATGGGAGTTTTAACGGCATGTGAAGGGGGAAACAAGGTTTGATGAAAGCCCGGCGGCCTTTTTTCCCGGGTCCAAGCGGACGGGTGAGCCGGAATGTTAACGCCTTGTAAAGGATTTGCAAAGTCTTTACAATTTCACTCTTCCATTCCCGCTCCCGGTCAGCGAACAGAAAAAACCGCCAAGCTCAGCGCTTGACGGTTGTCTTTCCGATTTTTCGTATTAGTAGCTAATGAGTGCTGCCATCAGCAATCCGGCCGCAATGCTCAAACGCGAGGCAAAAATACCGACGGATACATTGCCTTTTGGAATCTCCGAGACGACTTTAAACGGAGTGACCCATTCAAACAAATAAAATACCAGCACTTGAAACACCATTCCGACGACGCCCCAAATGACCAGATCCAGCAGGTTGACCGCGTGATAAACCGCAGAGGCGAGCACAATCGCCAAACCGATGATTTTCCCACCCAGATCGTGAGCCGCCGCCTTTGCCGCTGCCACCTTTTGCGGCTCCTCGGTCTGCGCGCCTTCCTTGATCAATTGAAATTCCTTATAGGGTGTGGTAAAGGCAAAAACGAGAATGCCCACACCCAGAATCGGAACCGTCACCCCCAGGTATGTGAGAAAATTCAAGAGATAATCCCATTGTGTTTCCATTCACTTGTCTCCTTTCGCTATCCTTGCAGCCCTACTGGCAAATAATAAGACAGATTGTCCGTGATCGGCCCGCCGACTCTGGCCACGAGCGCCGAAGCCTCTCCTCCGACCAGAAAGGATCCCCAGAGCAGGCGTCCGGCATAGTCGCCGTTCATCGTCTTTACTGTAATCGCAGGAAGCTCCACCCGTTTTTGATAGATCATAGGCTGATCCCAGTAAAAGGCTTCCTGGTCCTTTTCCCGTACAGAACCGTCTGCATCAAAAAGCATCACGCCGCCCCCTTCCCGGCCAAAAATAGGCTTGGTGACATAGCCGGTAGAGCCCGCGAAGCGATTCTCAAAATAGGTCGGCAGCATATGCCTAGCAATGCTTTCCTGTTCACCTGCGGTAAAAAACTCCCCCGCCTCATGCAAGCTCCAAATCAGGGTCTGCAATGCTTTTGTCTGCGTCAAAAAAGCGGAAGGAGGATTGATAATAGCCAGTTTCCGCTCCGCGATCAGACGCAGCACATGGGCGCCAGTCGGATAGCCGTCCTCGTCTGTTTCACCGGCCAGCTTTTCCAAAGCATGAAGCCGATACAGCACATGGACAGGCAGCACTTCCTCCCCGTTCTCAACATAGAGCCGATCCTCCCAGACGCGCAGCTTCTCCAGCGGAGCAAAGCGTCCGGCAAGACCCGACTGCCTCATCAGGTAAAGCGTCGTGCCCCGGTCTTCCTCGTGCCAGTCCAGGGAGCTGAACCAGATATGCTCTGTCTCATAGCCCTGTTGTCGATAGACGTCCAGCATGCGTGCAAAAGCAGCCGCAATCTGCCCCTCCATTCCTGCATTCGGGTCCCTGCGGCCAAAGAAGCGGCAAGCGCGGCCATTAACATAAAAAGCCTCGACGATTCCCGTCGGTGTATCGCTGTTGTATTCCAGCATCTTCAAGCCATCTGCCGTCTGAGCAAAGTCAAAGCGGCCTACCGTGGTTGGCGGCGCCTGAGCTGTTGCGAGACGTACGGCATCCAGCGCTTGATCAGGCACTCCCAATTCGCGCAAAAGGGAATCTTCCGCCTGTTGCAGGATGGGGACTACTCGGGCAAAAATCCGTCCAAGCCTGCGGGTCGCCTCCAGCATTTCCTCTCGAAACTCCGCCGTGATGTCCAAAATATCGGCCAATGCGTATTCTTCCCCGTACATCTGGTCCCAGGTAAAGACTCCTTCTTTCCTCAAGGAACCATATAGCTGTTCGCGACGATCTTGTTCAGTCATGTTCATCACTCACCCCGAACTCGAGTACCCGGAGCTGCCGATGCCTCCCTTGGAACCGCTGGAGACATACGAGGAACCACTGCTGACTCCTGTGGAACTGCTCTTGTACTTGTTCCCGCCGGAATGGATGTAGGTGGAGCTTCCTCCGGAACTGCCGCCATCATCGCAATAGCCGTCGTTGTTTGAATCGTAGCAATCGTCGTCATCCGACGAGCAGCCGCTGATGGTCAAGGCAGCGGCCATGAATAGGCCAACCATTCTGGCCGTCTTGTTTTGCGCCATGTTTATCCTCCTACTCCGCCAACTGTGCATAGTAAATGTACAGGTGACGATCTTCATCTACTTCTGTAGATGTCTTCTCCCATTCGCGCCCCTGGTGAATCAGGTAATCGCTTTGCAGATGCAACAAGGCATCGTCATCATCCTTAAAATAGTACGTATGTACCAACGGATATACGGTTGCTTCCGCTGAGAACTCCCGCAGCTCCATCTGGATGCTGTCCCATCGCCGCACCGCTGTGTGCGTGTAATCAACAGCCTGTTCTTCCGTCGAATGTTTGACGTAAATGACATAGCACCCGGGCTCAATCGCACAGGATGTCTTTTCATAGACGACATGCCCTTTGACGAGATAATCACAGGCGAAGCGCAAGGAGATCTCGTCCTTGTCGATGGGGTCATAATAAAACAACAACGGATACCCTTTTGCTTCATCCAGAAGCCGATACTCCAATCGAGCCAAATGTCTCACCTCAATCTACTAGTTTATCGAACAATCAAATATACGTATCAAGAAATGTTTGGATTCTCCTACATTTGGCCTACTAAAAAATGCCCCAGCCCGACATTTGTCATCGGACTGGAGCATTTTTTTGCATCATCTTACTTTACATCGTACCCTTGGTCTTCAATCGCTTCCTTGATTTGATCCAGCGATACAGCGCCTTCTTCGTAGGAAACCTCTACTTTATGGCCAGCCAGGTCTACTTTTCCGCTGGCGCCGAGGTCCTTCAAGGTTTTCTCGATTGTCATGACGCAGTGGTTGCAGGACATTCCTTCTACATTCAGGGTAATGGTTTTCATTTTTCATCTCTCCTCATTTTTTGTATATGTTGATGTTTGGGTAACAGAGTTACAGCTTCACACGTTGCAGACGCAGGGCGTTGAGAACGACGGACACGGAACTGAACGCCATCGCCGCACCTGCCAGCCAAGGAGCGAGGAAGCCAATAGCCGCCACGGGGATGCCCAGGGTATTGTATGCCAATGCCCAGAACAGGTTTTGCTTGATGTTGCGGATGGTTCGCTTGCTCATCACGATGGCGTCGGCTACGCTGGTCAGTTCGCCGCGCATCAGGGTAATATCGGCAGCTTCCATCGCCACATCGGTTCCTGTCCCGATCGCCATCCCGATATCGGCTGTAGCCAGAGCAGGCGCATCGTTGATCCCATCCCCGACCATCGCCACTTTTTTTCCTTGCTCCTGCAATTTTTTTACTTCCGTCGCCTTTCCTTCAGGCAGCACTTCGGCGATTACATGATCGATTCCTGCCTCGCGAGCGATCGCTTCTGCCGTCTGACGATTGTCACCCGTCATCATGATGACGGTCATGCCCATCTCTTTCAAGCGCTCGATGGCTTTGCGCGAGCTTGGCTTGATGGTATCCGCCACGGCAATCAATCCGGCCAGTTGACCGTCTACCGCGGCCAGCATTGCGGTTTTGCCCGCCTTTTCCAAAGACAGCATTTGCTCCGCCACGGGTTCGAAGGAAATCTGATCGCGTTCCATCAGGCGGCGAGTGCCGACCAGCACTTCATGCCCCTTTACGACAGCGCGGATTCCATAGCCAGGAATGGCTTCAAAGGAGGTCGTGTTCTCCAGCGCCACGCCTTCTTGCTCCGTAATTCCTTTTACGATTGCTTGAGCCAGGGGATGCTCCGAATTCCTCTCGGCTGCCCCGACAAGCTCCAAAAACATCTGTTTCGAGAAGCCTGCGTAAGGAAGAACATCGGTCAACTCCGGCTCGCCCTTGGTGACGGTACCCGTCTTATCCAAAACAATCGTATCCAGATGATGGGCCGTCTCCAAATGCTCGCCGCCTTTAAACAGGATGCCCAATTCCGCTGCACGTCCTGAGCCTGCCATGATCGAGGTAGGTGTCGCCAGCCCAAGTGCACACGGGCAAGCAATGACGAGGACGGCAATCGCTTTTTCCAGCGCTTCCGGGAAATTACCGGGAATGACCAGCAGGAACCAGATGAGAAACGTCAAAACTGCGATCCCGACCACAATGGGAACGAAAATGCCGGAAATACTGTCGGCCATGCGCTGGATCGGCGCTTTCGAGCCCTGCGCCTCCTCCACTACACGGATGATCTGCGCCAAAGCCGTCTCCTTGCCTACCTTCGTCGCCTTGATTTTCAAGACGCCGTTCTTGTTGATCGTGGCTCCAATCACGTTGTCGCCAGCCGCTTTGTCGACCGGGATGCTTTCTCCCGTCAACATCGATTCATCAACAGCGGACTGCCCTTCCAGTACCACGCCATCGACCGGGACCTTTTCTCCAGGTTTGACCTGCACCAGATCACCAGGTCTTACTTCCTCGACGGGAATGACGATCTCCACACCGTCGCGGATGACGGAGGCAGTCTTGGCTTGCAGTCCCATCAGCTTGCGAATCGCTTCCGAGGAGCGCCCCTTGGCTCTGGCCTCAAATAATTTCCCCAGCAGAATCAGGGTGATCAGCACGGCACTCGTCTCGAAGTAGAGATCCAGCATCTGCATGTGAGAACCGATCGAGCTGACTGTCACATACAAGCTGTAGAAATAGGCCGCAGAGGTGCCAAGCGCGACCAGAACGTCCATGTTGGCACTCTTGTTGCGCAGCGCTTTGTACGCGCCGATGTAAAACTGTGCGCCAATCACGAACTGGACTGGTGTCGCCAAAGCGAGCTGCACCCAGGGATTCATCAGAATCTCGGGCAGCCAGATGAACGACGTGAAGGAAAAGTGAGAAACCATCGACCACAGAAGAGGCAGGGACAAGACCGCCGAGATCCAGAACTTCCTCGTCTGCCGCTTGATCTCGATCGTCCGCCGATCCTGCTCGGCCCCCGAGTCCCCTTCATCCCGCCGTGCAGCCTGGTAGCCCAGTTTCTCTACTTGACGGATCAGGTCAGATACTCCGACATGGCTGCTGTCATACTCGACCGAGGCGGTCTCCAAGGCGAGGTTCACGTTGGCTTTCAGCACGCCCGGCAATTTGTTCAGCCCTTTTTCGATTCGGGTCGCGCAGGCGGCGCAGGTCATTCCCGTGATCGACAGCTCCACTTTATCCGCTGCGACCGAGTAGCCCAGCGATTCAATCTTCCCGCGAATCTCATCTACGCTGGTTTTCGTCGGATCGAAGACCACTGATGATTTCTCCAGCGCCAGATTCACGTTGGCCGTTTCGACGCCGTCCAGTTTCTTTAATCCTTTCTCGATACGAAGAGCGCATGCGGCACATGTCATTCCCGCTATGGGAAGGGTTGCTTCTGCAGTTTTTGCACTCATCAGGTATTCCCCCATCACTCATACCCTATAGGGGTATGTTTTCAGTTATTGTTCCCCGAAAGCTGATTGCTTATCATGAGCTCATTTTACTATACCCCCCTTAGGTATATCAAGAGGTTTTTTTAAAAAATTTCAGCCGTCTATTTCTTGGGAATAAAAAATGACAACAACTTGGTTAGCCAAGCTGTTGCCATTCTCAACGATTAATGAGTGATGCCTAGATGTCGCTTATACGCGAAGATCTCCTCGACGGCTCGTTGATACCCGCCCGCAGCCCGAAACGATTCGCCAATTTCAAAGCATGCCGCTTGTATGGACGCATCCTTCAGCACATGTTCCGCCGTCTCTCTAAGAGCTTCCGCGGTTAGGCCTTCTGGATTGAGCTGGATGCCTGCACCGATTTCAGCCACTCGTCGCGCCACAATCGGTTGGTCGGAGCCTTGGGGAAGCACGATCAACGGAACGCCGTAATAAAGGCCTTCACTGGTGCTGTTCATGCCGCCATGTGTGATAAACAATTTGGCGTGTTGCAGCACTTCGAGTTGCGGCACGTAGTTGCGAACGATAAAATTCGCTGGAATGTCTCCCAATTCCGGAAGCTGGGTTTGGTTGCCGATGGATAGCATCACGGTGTACTTCGTTTCGGCGAACGCTGCAAAACAGAGCTTGTAAAAATCCACCGCCCGATTGAAAACAGTGCCTAGTGATATGTAAATCAATTGATCAGTGTCCACTTGAGAGAAATCAAATTGTCCCTGTGAGCGCGGCACGATAGACGGTCCCACAAACTTATACGTCTCGTCGAAGCTTTCTCCATCGGGTTGGAAACGTCTCGATGTGTAGACGATGGTCATTGGCGCGGGATTGCAGAAAATCTCGTAGGGAGAGCCGGCTTTCACGTTATATTTCGCTTCTGCGTTGCGAACCAACTGTTGAAACTCCTGTTGGGCACGTTCATCTACGTCTGCTGGAACATCACGCGAGAGGGAGGCACGCATACTGTCAAAAATGTTTTGGTTCATGGCAAAGCTGCTGACCGAGCTGATTGCCGGCATGTCGAGTATTTGTGCAAGCATACGCCCAGAACCAAACATCGAGTCATGAATCATGTAATCAAAGCGTTTTCCGTTGGTTTGCTCCAGGACACTGGGAATGACGATATCGGCGGTGCGCAGAAGTCCCCCGACTCGACCCCAAAAGCTTCTTCCTCCGGCAAGGAACGCCTCTATAAATTTGCTGACATCAAACGTGATCACCTCTGCGCCCGTTGACTCGACGCGATCACGATACTGATCCGCAACAAAGTAAACCACCTCTTCGCCGCGACGGATCAGTTCTTGAACCACACCTAGAGTTGGATTGACATGTCCTTCGGAACCTGCGTTGATGAACAAAACTCTTGCCATCGTCATCACCCTTCCATTCAGAACGTTCTCTCACTGTTGCCATGCTTCTGTCCACAGACAATCGTATTACAGGGCAGCAAAGAACGAATGCTGTTCCGGTAACTGAGGAACAGCATTCGACTCCAACGATGCTTACTTGCTTTTCGCGTTGTATGCCACTGCGATTTGCGCGGCAACCGCAGCATTGTGCCGCACCAGGGCAATATTGGTTTGCAGGCTTTTGCCCGCTGTCAGCTGTTTGACCTTGTCGAGCAAAAATGGTGTTACTTTTTTCCCTGCGATGTTGTTTTGCTTGGCCTCTTCCAAGGCTTGCTGGATGACTGCTTCGATCTTGTCATGCTCAAGCGCGTCGGATTCCGGCACAGGATTGGCGATCACGACACCGCCGTTCAGGCCCAGCTTCCATTTGGTATCCAGCAATGTCCCGACTTGTTCCGGTGTATCCAGACGGAAGTCTACGCCGAAGCCGCTCTCGCGGGCGAAGAAGGACGGGAACTCATCGGTACGGTATCCCACTACAGGCACTCCGTGTGTCTCCAGGTATTCGAGCGTGCGGCCCAGGTCCAGAATCGACTTGGCACCTGCGCAGACGACCGCTACGTTGGTTCCGGCCAGCTCCATCAAATCGGCCGATACATCCCAAGTCACTTCCCCTTCGCGATGGACACCGCCGATCCCTCCGGTGGCGAATACGCGGATGCCTGCCAATTGGGCTGCAATCATCGTAGCCGCAACGGTCGTAGCACCGATTTTTCCGCTGGCCAGAATGTACGGGAAGTCGCGGCGGCTTACTTTTTCCACCGATTTATTGGTTGCAAACTCTTCCAATTCGCTCTCGGACAGACCGATTTTGATCTGACCGTTCATAATGCCGCTTGTCGCGGGAACAGCGCCGTTGTCCCGAATGATTTGCTCTACTTCCTTCGCCATCTCGATGTTTTGCGGATACGGCATCCCATGGGAGATGATCGTCGTTTCCAAAGCCACCACCGGCAGGTTGTTCTCCAACGCGTTACGCACTTCGTCTGTATAACTCAGGTAAGCTTTCATTCCTTATCGCTCCTTTTCGTATTGTTCAACGATCTCTTCCAATTGTTCCGGTTTGAGTACAGCGGCCACGGATTGCTCCGTCTGCAGCGTGAGTGCGGAGGCTGCCAGTCCAAGACGCAAAGCTTTGGGGAACGGCTCTCCGTTCACAACACCGTACAGCAATCCCGCAACGAAAGCATCGCCTGCTCCCGTCACATCCACGACTTCAGTCGGATACGGAAGCACATGCTCCGATATTTCTTCTGATTGGCAGTAAATGCCCTGTTCTCCCATGGTAACGATCACATGCTTTACGCCACGCTCCCGAATGATGCCACATGCTCGCTCGCAGTCTTCCAGGGAGCGAATCTCCATTCCTGCCAGCAATTCTGCCTCTTCGCGATTGGGCAGGATCGCTTCGACACCATCCAGTCGGGCTGGCAGCTTTTGCGCTTTGGCTGAGGAGACCGGATCGATAAACAGCGAAATCTGCTCCTGCTGGCAACGGTCTATGATGTACGCCAGACAATCCGCCGGTACATTCGTATCGAGAAAAACGGCGTGGGCTGCTGCGATATGCGGCCATCTTTCCGCAAACATCTCCGGTGTCAGCGCATCGTAAATATCCATGTTGGCGAGGGAGACCACCATCTCGCCATCGATATCCAACAAAGCCGTATACGTTCCCGTCCTTTGGGTGGGAAGCCGCCAAATCGGACTGAGATCGACGCCGTGCTTTTTGGTTTCCTGGACGATCCACTCCCCCTCCTTGTCCTCTCCGATGCAAGTGACCAAGGAAGTGTGGCAGCCGAGTCTTCCGAGATTTTCCGCGATATTGCGAGCGACACCCCCGCACGACTCCGTGATCGTCACGGGGTTGGAGGAATGCAGCCGGATTTGCTGCTTGCCTCGCGCTTTCCGGTCCAGATTGGCTCCGCCGATGCAGGTAATCAATCCTTCATCACGCAACACATAGGCCCGCCCCTTGATCTCGCCCTTTCTCGTCAATTGAGCGATGTAGCCCGCTACAGCAGAGCGGGATATGCCGATCAGGTCAGCCAATTCCTGTTGGCTGATAAACGGATTGTGCCGGATGTGGTGCAAAATCTGCTTTTCTTTGTCCACGGTCTTCCTCCCTTCCGTGTTATGATTTCCTCTATTGCCTGCAAACAAAAGTTTATCATACAAACAATTGTTTTTAAAGCTTTTGAAAAAGAAAAACCCGGTTCCCCAGGTTTTTACATAGGCTGTCCGCTCACAACCTCCGCTTTTTTCTCTTTATGCTTTGCCAACGCCATGACCGTTCCAACGATACAACCTGCACCGATCCACTCAAACAAGCCAAAAGGAACATGCAGCCAGACGACTGTCGCGACCACAGCAGACAGCGGTTCGGCGCACGCCAGGATACTTGTCTCGGATGGCAGGATGAAACGCATGCTGTCCAAATAAAGGAAAAAGGCAATCAGCGTTCCAAAAACGATGAGAAAGCCCACTCCCAATACGGACTGAATGCTCCAGACTTGGCCTGTCGCCTGCCAGGGTTGCGTCAGGATGCATAACCCTATGCCTCCGATGAACATCCCCCACCCCAGCACCACAGTGGCCCCCCAGCGCTCCAGCAGCTTTTTCGGATACAGGGTGTAAAAAGCCAGCGCGACCGCTGATGCCAATCCCCATAAGACTGCTCCGGTAGAGATGGAAAGCTGACCGGGATTGCCATTGGTGAGCAGCAAAAAGGTGCCGACCAAGGCAAGTATCAGGGCTGTCACCTGTGCCAGGCTGGGCAACTGTCGATTCCGCAGGACGAGATACCCCGTCAGAAAGACAGGCCCCAGATATTGCAATAGAGTTGCCGTCGCTGCATTGCCCAGCTCGATGGAAGCAAAATACGTATACTGAACAGCCAACAGCCCGAGCAACGCAAAGACCACCAGCCGTCCGAAATCCGCTCGTGAGTGAAGTATCCTCCAAACATTCTGACGCTTATCCCCGAAGAAAGAGACGACCAGCAGCAAAATGCCTGACAACAGCAAGCGAACAGCGACAAGCCAATCTGTCGTGAATAGATAATGCTGCAGCAAGGACTGAGCGACCGTCCCCGAGACACCCCACAACAAGGCGGCCACAAGCACCATGCTCATACCGCGCACACGCACCGACATATTTCAAAACTCCCTATCCATCATCTTGTATGGAATATATCCCATTCCGATGCAGGATACAAGTTGAAAACATCGCCCTGTACGGCCCGCAGATTTGACAAACATGAACCTTTTTACTAAAATTATCTTAAATTAGAGATTTCCATCTCATGTAGACTAGGAGGGCTGGCAATGTCCAACAATAACTCACAGCCACTTCGAAATGATTCCCTCGATCTGTTCGTTGTTCTTTCCCGTTCCTATAACTGGGTAACAGCCTGCACGAATCGGGATATTCGCCGCCACGGATTGAATCCCACCGAGTTTGGGGTTCTGGAAGTGCTTTTTCATAAAGGACCGCAGCCGCTTCAGCAAATTGGTGAGAAGATCCTGATATCGAGCGGCAATATAACCTATGTAGTGGACAAACTAGAGAAGAAACAACTGCTTGTCCGCAAGCCCTGTGCGGAAGACCGCCGTGTGATTTTTGCCGAGCTGACAGAAAAAGGCCATCAGTTCTTGAGCGAAATTTTCCCTGATCATACGAAAGCGGTCGAACAGGCTGTCAGCGGCTTGAGTCCTGAAGAAAAACAACAGGCCATCGCCTTGCTGAAGAAATTGGGAAGAGCTGCACAAGAACAATTTTAGTTTTACGCTTGACAAAAGATCGAATCTGTAATAATCTCAAAATCAAGATATACAAAATTAATATTAGTAGCTAACATTTTGAAAGGGGATTTTACACAACCATGAGCAAAGTACTTCTCATCAAAGCAAACGATCGTCCAATCGAGCAAGCAGTCAGTGTGAAACTGTACCATGCTTTCGCTGATTCCTATAAGGAAACTCATCCGAACGACGAGGTCGTCGAACTGGACCTGTTCGCTGAAAATCTTCCTTACTACGGAAACGACCTGCTGACCGCTATGTTCAAAGCAGGAAGAGGAATGGAATTGACAGCTGAAGAACAAAAAGGCGCTGAGCTGGTAAACAAATACCTGAACCAGTTCATTGAAGCTGACAAGGTAGTGATTGCCTTCCCTATGTGGAACTTCACAGTGCCTGCTGTCCTGCACACGTATTTTGACTACCTGTCCCAAGCAGGCAAAACATTCCGTTATACAGCTAATGGTCCAGAAGGTTTGCTCGGCGGCAAAAAGGTTGCCCTGTTGAGCGCTCGTGGCGGCGTATACTCCGAAGCGCCAATGAATACAGTAGAATTAGCTAACCGCTACGTAAACACCCTCCTCGGCTTCTGGGGAATCAAAGACATTGCTGAAGTCATCGTAGAAGGCCACAATCAATACCCTGACAAAGCAGAAGAAATCGTGCACGAAGGCGTAGTAAAAGCAGCAAAACTGGCGGAGTCCTTTTAAGGCCCGCCAGCCTTTTCGGACAATTATCTCTAATTAGAGATAGTCAAATTTAAAATAATTAAAGGAGAGATGAAACATGATGGATCTTGGATTGCTTATCATTCGTTTGGTGATTGGGTTGTCGATGGCAGCGCACGGTACTCAAAAACTGTTTGGCTGGTTTGGGGGATATGGATTGAAAGGAACAGGCGGCTGGATGGAATCGCTTGGGATGAAGCCTGGTGTCCTCATGGCCCTCTTGGCCGGACTCGGCGAGCTGGTCGGCGGATTGTTGTTTGCAAGTGGTGTCGGAACCTGGATTGGAGCTATTCTGATTGCCTTCACCATGCTGGTTGCTATTCTGAAGGTTCACGGTCAAAATGGATATTGGGCTACGCAGAACGGTTATGAGCTCAACCTGACACTGATTGCCGTCGTGATCGGGGTTGCCTTGATCGGACCTGGTGCTTACGTCTTGTTTTAATCATTTCACGTACGCCGCAGGCTAATTTGAAGGAGGAATTTGCTAATGGATATTCGCGTCTACACACAAAACGAACAAGCAAAAGGACATTTTGGCGACGGTGAAATCGTGGAAAACAAACCGATTGGCTTTCCTCGCGAAGGGTCTGTGGTGGATCGTGTCGGCCCGCTCTTTTACTGGGCTTGGGCGAAATCATTGAAGACCTTTGAAATCCCGTTCCACCCTCACTCCGGCTTTGAAATTTTGTCTTATGTCCTGAGCGGGACTGTGGGTCACAAAGATACCTTGGGAAACATGCAAAAGGTGACGACAGGCGGGGCGCAGATCATGCAAACCGGCTCCGGCGCCTACCACGCCGAGGAATTAGGCGCAGATACTGAAATGTTTCAGATCTGGTTCGAGCCGCATCTCTCCCAGGCCACGAAAAGGCCGCCTATCTACAACCAGTTCGATCATGATGAGTTTCCGAGCCAGGTGGTAGATGGCGTGACCGTCAAACGGATTATTGGGACTGATGCTCCCATCCAGCTTGTGACGGACGCACAAATGTGGGACGTCACAATCCCGGCCGGGTCCTCCTATTCACGCCCGCTCCAAGCTGGATATGCGCATGCTGCTGTAGTGGTGGAAGGCGCGGGTCAGATACGGGAAGCCGGTGCTGAAGCGGTTCAGTCAGCGACAGCCGCCAAAGGAGATTTCGTCGTCTCCACCGCTGAAGCGGACAACAACGTCGTCTATCAGGCTGATCACGACCGTCCCCTGCGTGTCGTACTGGTCCAGGTCCCTGCCGAAGTGGAGTATACCTTGTATCGTAAATAAGAAGAAGTAGTGAACAAACGGTAAAACGATCGCCCTTAAGCAGACTTTTTGGCTTAAGGGCGTATTTGTTTTTCTGATGACCTTGTACGTCGGGCATGGGATTCGCTTCCCCTACATCCCTACAACGAATCTACGGATGAATGGTGGTACGGCCAAAAACAATGCCCATGCTGCAAAAGACTCCTGGCACCACATCCTGGCTTTTTTGGAACAGCTCTCACGCTGAACTGAATGGTCCTTCCCACGCAAAAACCCGCCAGCGCATCCATTACGATGACTGGCGGGTTTTTCTAGCGGCTCAGTACCGGCTGTTTTTCCAGCATGGTGCCTTCTTGAGCAAAACGCGTATGCATGGAGAAAGCCTTTTCCAATACATGCGGCGTATGCCCTCCGCGCGTCAGCGCTTCCTCGTAGTAGGCGCGAAGCTGATCGCGGTACATCGGGTGGGCGCAGTTGTCGATGATCTTGAGCGCCCGCTCGCGAGGCGCCAGTCCACGCAGATCTGCCAGCCCCTGCTCGGTCACGATGACATCCACATCATGCTCCGTATGGTCCACATGGGAGACGAACGGAACGATACTGGAGATTTTGCCGTCTTTGGCAATGGACTTGGTGACAAAGATGCCGAGGCGGGAATTGCGGGCGAAATCGCCGGAACCGCCGATTCCATTCATCATTTTCGTGCCCAGGACATTCGTCGAGTTCACATTGCCGTAAATATCGGTTTCCAGAGCGGTATTGATCGCGATCAGACCGAGACGGCGGATCAATTCCGGATGGTTGGTAATCTCCTGCGGACGCAGCAAGAGCTTGTCACGATACTTGGAGAAATTTTCTGTCACCTGCTTCATCTTCTCTTCTGTCAGCGTGATCGAACATCCAGAGGCGAAGGCGATTTTGCCTGCATCCAGCAAGTCGAACACCGCGTCCTGCAAGACCTCGGAGAAAACGGTCAAATCTGTGAATTCAGAGTCCAAAAATCCATTGAATACAGCGTTTGCTACCGAACCGATCCCGGATTGCAGCGGTGCGAGATTTTTCGGCAAGCGTCCCGCCTTTACTTCCTGACGTAAAAACTCAATCAGATGCGCTGCAATTTGTGCCGTTTCCTCATCCGGTTCTACAATTGTAGACGGAGAGTCCAACTGCTCAGATACGACAATCCCTTTAATCTTTTCGATATCGACAGGAATTCCGATCGTCCCGATGCGCTGTTCCACAGAAGTGAGCGGAATCGGCCCGCGCTCACCTTGCTCTGCAGGCGTGTACACATCATGGATGCCTTCCATCTCCAGCGGGAGTTGGGTATTCAGCTCGATGATGACATGCTTTGCTTTTTCCACAAAAATATTCGAGTTTCCCACAGAAGTGGTTGGAATAATCATACCGTCTTCCGTGATTGCAACCGCTTCCACAATGGCGTAATCAATCTCGCCCATAACACCGGAGCGAACCATCTCAGCCGTGTGGGAAAGATGCTGGTCGACGAACATGATGCTGCCCTCGTTGATTTTTTTACGCATGGTAGCATCTGCTTGGAAAGGCAGACGTTTTTTGACGATGCCTGCTTCCGCCATGAGCGTATCAACGTTAGCTCCCAAAGAAGCTCCTGTATATACATTTACCCCGAAAGGTTTGTTCTCTCTTTTTGCCCGTTCAGCCAAAGCAATGGGGACCTGCTTGGCATCTCCAGCACGTGTAAATCCGCTCAAACCAAGAGTCATGCCATCTTCGATCCAACTCGCCGCTTCTTCAGCCGTGACGATTTTATCTGCCAATCGTTTATCACGTAAGCGCTCCCACATGATTGAGATCCCCCTTTTTCCTACATATCTTGTTGTTACTAAGCTAGCACAGGATTGACTGAGCGGGCACTCAATTTCAAGCGAAGCAGAAAATTCGGCTATAAACGAGAAAATTTGCAGGTGAATGCGACAGCAAAAATCCCCTAAAAACCGAGCAGTTGACGGAAGGAACTGGCATACGACTGGCTAACAGGGACCCGGCTTTTGGCTTTGTCCTTCATCTCCAAAATAAACGTGGAGTGAAAATGCGGGTGAATAAAGCGAATGGCTTCCAGGTTGACAAAATAAGAACGGTGACAGCGAACAAACTGGCCTGGAGACAGCATACACTCCAGTTCAGCCATATTGTATTTGTTTACATAGGCTCCATTCACGGTATGAAGCCGTGTTTTCCCTTCGTTGGAGCTGATGTACATGATTTCATTGACGGGGATCGGGAGCCAGCCGTTCTCGTCCCTTCCGACCAAAAAGGACAGGCGAGGTCCGGGTGGGGCGATCGGCATCGCACTCGGGGCATAGATCGCAGTAATGCATCCCTCCACATGCCCCTGCGAGATCACAGGCAGCGAGATCCCGTAGTACGGAACGCCAAAGACGCGGCTTTCGACGTGATGAGCCACTTTGCTTTTTACCTCGAGCGCCTTATGTGTCGCTGATCCCTCGCGCACCCGGTCGCCCGGTACGATTTTCAGATCAATGCTTGCGCTCGGCTGGTAGTAGACATACTGGCTCCCGTCCGAGATAGCGATGGATACTCCTTCAGGAATCACTTGACCTACCATTTGCAACACTTCTGGGACCAAGGTGTTGTCCATAATGATTCCTCTCCTCCTATTTTCTCTCTTGCTTCTTCTTTCATTTAACCATAATTTTGCCTTTGCAGCGCAACCTTGTCTTACCAACTTTTTGAACGATTTGAAGTGATGCATGTGCTATTATGAAGGCAATTGCTGGTATATGAAGTGATGGAGTCAAGGAGGACTGATTGACCATGAAACTGGAACGGATCGACCTGCAGCGCATCAAAATTCCGTTGCGCACCCCTTTTGAGACCAGCATGGGCGTGGAGACGCACAAAGAGTGCATACTCGTCCGCGCTTACAGCGGCGCTCATGTCGGCTTTGGCGAAAGCGTCGCGATGGACGTGCCCGTCTACAACGAGGAAGATGTGGACACCGTCTGGTACATGCTGGAGAAATATTTGATTCCACAGTTGTTCACGCGCGAGATTGAGCATCCTGATGAAGTGTCCCGCATCTTTTCCTGGATGCGGCGCAATCACATGGCAAAAGCAGCATTGGAAGGCGCTGTCTGGGATCTCTACGCCAAGAAGCAGGGGCTTTCCCTCTCGCAGGCCTTGGGCGGGTCACGCACTTCGATTGACGTGGGTGTCAGCATCGGCATTGAGCCAACGATTGAAAAGCTGCTTCAACGCGTCGAGGGCTTTATCCGCGATGGCTACAAAAAGATCAAGGTAAAAATCAAACCTGGCTTCGACGTTGAGCCGATGCGCGCCATTCGGCAGAAATTCGGACCGGACGTGCCGCTGATGGCAGATGCCAATTCCGCCTATACTCTCAACGATCTCGAAATGCTGAAGGAATTGGACGAATTTGGCCTGATCATGATCGAACAGCCTCTCGCCCATGACGACATCATCGACCACGCTGCTCTTCAGCGCGAGTTGAAAACGCCGATCTGTCTCGATGAGAGCATCCATACCGTAGAAGACGCGCGAAAAGCAATTGGTCTTGGAAGCTGCAAAATCATCAACATCAAAATCGGGCGTGTCGGCGGACTGACGGAAGCCAAGAGAATTCATGACTTGTGCCAAGCGCATGGTGTTCCTGTCTGGTGCGGCGGGATGCTTGAGGCAGGAATAGGCCGCGCGCACAATATCGCAATTGCGTCATTGGCCAACTTCTCGATTCCGGGCGATACCTCGCCATCCAACCGATACTTTGTCGAAGATATTGTCACGCCAATGATTGATTTTGCCAAGCCTGGCGTACTGAGTGTGCCGACTGCTCCAGGGATTGGCTTTTCGATCAATGAAGCCGCGATTCTCAGCTCCCTGGTAGAGCATAAAAGCTATTTTGCCGACCGTGCATCGACCACGACTCAGATTCCAAATTGGTAATCCAAACAAAAAACAGGGAGACCTATGCTGCTGGTCTCCCTGATTTCTTACTCCGTTATAGTGAGGATCTTGCAGACGTTTTTCTCCGCCTCTGCTCGCTCCTCTTCCGGAAGCTGCTGAAGCAGGGCAAGTGCTGCGTAGGGAAGTTTCAACGCGTGAGGATCACGATAGGTTTTTTCCCAGTACAAAGGCGAGAATATGGATGTGAACGCCGGTTCTTTTACCTCGTCAGCCAGGGCGAAATCCGGGCGCTGCCGATTCAAGTACATCTGCACGCGATGGTTGCGGATGCCTGCCTGTGTCAAATCCGCGTACCCGAAGCGATCCAGATTCACCAACGCGTCTGCATGTGTGATGCTGTGCGTCACTTCCCCTTCAAAAAAGTAGCGCTGTCCCTCAATCACGCGATTGGGAATGACCGTCTGCAATTCCGCGAACGTATGCTTTGCCATCGATGCAGGCGTCTGATACGCCGGGACTCCCGATATGTCCTCTTCTGTGACCATGCCATAGTCCGCAATACCCCAGTAGCGATTCGGGCGGTCCACCGCAGTCGCCTTCAATAATGTGACCAGACCGGCAATAATGCGCGGTTGTATCAAATCAGGACGCTCTCGCAGCGCTCTGAGCGCCAATACACCCAAAGCAAGTCCGTGTCCGGAGGTACTGAGCCTTTTCACATTCTCGCCTAGACCAGCAATGACGGCTTCCAATAGGGCCGGGTCTGCTTCCTCTTCGTTTTCCAAAGGCATAAACCAATCAGGTTTCAACAGGCGAAAGGATTCGCAAGTTCGCTCAATCCCATCCGTGACGTGCTCCGGCAAATCGTAGTCTCGTGACATAAAATACCCTGCCAACAGCGCAGCGCCGTAGTGACCGCCAAACCATCCGCCTTCAGCAGCCCTCGCCATCGCTACGACACCAAGCTCCAGATAATCATCCAACTTCCTCATGGGGATTCCTCCTTTTTCCAAATGCTTTTATTTTATAATATAACATATATTTAAGTTTGTTAAGTATGTAAAATAAAGCCGATCCCTGATTCGAGATCGGCTTCCCTATTTCACTGGCAATGACACAGAAAAGGTGGTTCCCTCCCCTTCTTCGCTGCTAACCTGAATTTTTCCCTCGTGGGCATCTACGATCCATTTGGCAATGGAAAGGCCGAGTCCGGTCCCCTCTGTCGCCTTGGTGCGCATTTTGTCCACGCGATAGAAACGGTCAAAGACGAACGGTATATCTTCTTTTGGGATGCCTACGCCTGTATCTTGAACCACGATGACGATCCGCTGCCCGTCCCGCTGGCAGGAGACATAGATATTTCCCTTCTCCGGCGTGTATTTCAACGCGTTGTCCAGCAATATTACCAGCAATTGATGGATGCGTTCCTCATCCCCTGCCATTTCCAATGGCTTTTCAATTTTGGTCACCAGGCTCACTTCCTTGGCTATCGCCATTTGCGTAAATACCTGTGTGCACGTTTGCACCACTTCATCGAGATTAAATTTTTTCTTCATGATCTGCAATTCATTTGAATCGCTTCTGGCCAGAGTCAGCAAGTCGGAGACGAGATGGCTCAGACGCTTTGCTTCCTGCATGCCGATCATGATCTTTTCGCTTTCCTGCTCAATCGTATGCTCCGGATGCCGGAACAGCCGCTCCAGATTGACCAGGATCGCTGTCAATGGCGTCCGCAGCTCATGGGACGCATCGGCGATGAACTGCTGTTGCTTCTCCCAAGATTGCTGGATCGGCACCAATGCCCTTTTTGCCAAGAACCAGCCTGCCAAGACCGCGATTACAATACTGATCACATTGCCGACCAGTACGACGTACAGCAAGCTGTTCAACATGTTTTGCTCCGGGGCGAGGTCGTAGATCAGCTGGAACTGCCGGGATACCTGCATCCGGTTATCCACCAGCGTCCTTTTGGGAGCGGTGACGGTGTAAACGCGAAATGTATGCTGATTGACTGTCATCGTCTCGATTTTGTTTTCGATCCCCGTCGGCTGAAACTGGATAAAATCATCCGGGTCCATTCTCTCTCCGAACGCGTTACCGATGAATGTGCCGTCTTTCCCCCAGACAAGCAGCACGTATCTGCGGTCCAAATCAGCGAATTTCTTGCGCTCTTGGCGATTGTAGGGGAAAGGCGCTTCGTTCATCCCTTGCAACCGGGGGAACGGGTCGTGAATCAGACGCTGCGCCACTTTCTCCAGTTCCTGATCCACTTGTGAATAGAGACGAACTTTCATCGTCAGGTAAACGGCACCGCCCAGGCCGTTGAGCAACAAAAATACGACGATGACATTGAGCGTCACCAGGCGAAACCGGGTTTTTTGAAACATCTCAATCTCCCTTTTTTAAAATGTAGCCAACATTGCGGACAGTCCGGATGAGCTGTTCGCATGCTCCCAGCTTTTTGCGCAAATAATGGACGTAGAGATCAACTACACCATAATTGGCATCGGAATGAATCCCCCAGACCCGATCAAAAATCTGCTGGCGAGTCAAAATTTGTTCCTTGTTTTGCAAAAAGTATTTAAGCAGTTCGAATTCCTTCATCGTCAGCTTCAATGGTTCATCGTCAACAAAACCATCGTATTCATGAACCCGCAGTGAGATGGGGCCGTACGTCATCTCACCTTCTGGAGCTGTTTTGCCATTGCGTCGCAGAAGCGCTCGGGCTCTCGCCGTCAGTTCCTCGACGGCAAATGGCTTGACCAGGTAATCATCGGCTCCTGCATCCAAGCCTTCCACTCTCGCCCTAACGCTATCCTTTGCGGTCAAGAACAGTACGGGAGTTGTCACACCTTTGGAACGCAATGTTTTGACCATCGTAATGCCATCGACTCCTGGCAGCATAATATCCAGAACCAGCAGGTCATAGACCCCGCGACCTGCGAGCAGGAGCCCGTCGTCGCCTCGCTCTGCTGTATCTACTTGGTACCCTTCATCGGTCAGCACTCCTTCTACAGCCGACAAGAGTGCCTGATCGTCTTCAACTGCAAGAACCCACATAATTTGATTCCCTCTTTCATCATCAGGAAAATGGATAGATTCAGCATACCACAGACAGCCGCCATCCCCTATGGAGCCTGCTTCCTGTTTCTATTAGAGCATGATTTTTTTAGATTTAGATTTGAAGACACCTGGGTGTTGGGATAAACAAGAAAAAGCTGTATTCGCCATTACTCGCTGGAGTAATCGTGAATACAGCTTTTTATCTGCCTTATTCCTTCAAAACTGGATCTGCATGAATGCTTTATGG
>NZ_RHHT01000070.1 GCF_003710985.1 Brevibacillus panacihumi | reverse complement strand
CTTTTATTATGCGATATACAAACAGGAGTGTATTTTGATAAGGGGATGTTGGCAAGTGGTTTTTTAATTTATGCAGCCCCTACGGGTCTGCATAAATTAACTGCCATAACCTACATTTTTAGTCTGCCATAAACAGTCATGGAAGTCGTCCTGGATCGTGATGACTGTATTGATCCTGGTAAGCTCCTTGTATTTTCTGGCACGCGCATTTTCGCCGAAGATACGGAAGTTTAATGAACGTGACCAGGACAAGAATAAATTGGTGCAGTCGCTTACTCGTTCGATCTGGATCTATTTGTTTCTTTTGCTGGCCATGTTATGGTTCATGGTGGTGAAGCCTGAATTATGGTAGAAATGATCGTCCTTCACTTGGGCGAGATGGCCTTTCAAGAACCTCTTTAGTTTGGCCTCTTTAATAACGAAAAAAGAGCTACCCTGCACAGGTAGCTCAATTAACAGACCGTTTCTAAGTTGTAGGATCATGACGGGGCTATCTTAAAGCACCCATTCCAAGTATTAGCAGTTGTCTCCAGTCTACAACTTTATTATTCAGTCTATTACTTTATTATTTAGTCTAAAACTTTATTTGCTCAGAACAACTTTCACTAACTGTCTAAGGATAATAATGTTTTAGACTGGAGATGTTGATTTAACGCGATTTTCAGATCGGGTATCCGTCCACTTTTGAAAAATAGGTTTTAGACTGACTTCCTACAATTATGTAGTCCTAACTTTGGACGAGATAATAAAGTATTAGACTCAATTATTTTGCCAATACATTTCTCTTTTCCTCCGTAAGAAACGTATTTCCATGGTCCCTAAATTTACTTTCATCACGTGATACTAGCCCATGTGTTTAGTATTCTAGTAATTGAACTCTTCTTATATTTTTTGCGGCAGGTCCCCTGGGAGTTGAATAGATTTCAAACTCCACTTTATCACCCACTTCTGAATCATCCATTATATTTTGGATATTGAAATATAAGCTTTTATTCTTGGCATTTGCTATAAATCCAAAATGATCACGGATAAAGACGATGATACCAATATGATCTTCATTGATTTTGTTCGCATCTAACTTAAAGTCATATATATATTTTTCTAAAGAAGTGTATAAGTCTTTGGGGATTTCATGCTTTCTTGAAATTAAATATTCATTCATTCGATGTAAGTTTCTATGATTTATTGATTTTAAATGGCTAAAATGAGTTTTTAAAACAGATGCTAAGTACACCATCGCTTCTTCGTCAAAGTATAATGATGATATTTCCTTAAGAAGGTTTACCATAGTTAAATATGATTTAGTATCAATCTTGCTTACTTTCTCAATTTCTTCAATTCCTCGCTTTAAAAAACTTAATTTCTTTCTTGCATCTCTTAATTCAAATTTCTCAGCTCTTCGTTTAAAAAGATCTGCATATCGTGAGGCGAGTACATTTTCCATTTTAAGATTAAGATCTGCTCTATTCATATTAATTTTTTCCATGATAGCTTCGGCATCATCATATTTGCCCAAATACATTAATATCCTTGATTTTTCGAGCAAAATCACAACTTCGTTTGGACGATAACTCTCTGCCTCGAGAATTAACTCTAACGCTTTTTCTAATTCATACATTTTAATTACATAGAAGACAGCAAATAATAATAAAATTGTTGCCCTTTCAAATTTACCCTCACATTTTTCTAGAGCAATTTGATAATTAGTGAGCGCATTAAATAATTCCATTTTCTCCGCAAGAATATATGCTTTGATTTTATAGACCTCAAAATAATCTGGGGATATGTTAGCCGCCTTATCAACAAATTTCAGAGATTCCTCCCAACTCTTTCTAGAGCTGGACTCAAGAGCTTTAGATAAATAAAATGAAGCTAATTTTCTGTTTTCATTTTCTAAATTTGCAAACAATGATCTT
Source organism: Brevibacillus panacihumi (assembly GCF_003710985.1). Lineage (GTDB taxonomy): Bacteria > Bacillota > Bacilli > Brevibacillales > Brevibacillaceae > Brevibacillus > Brevibacillus panacihumi. Next base: position 16,704 of record NZ_RHHT01000070.1, on the reverse strand, counting down.
GGGTGAAAAGGATCATTTTCGTTTTTGACCTTAATATCTTGAAGTATGTTGTTTAATACTTTTCTTTTACTAAATGTGCTAATTACAAATTCATTATCGGGAGCATGGTACAATGACAAATAATCCCGTGCCATGTCATTTAAACTATAATTTCCGGATGCTAATTTAATCATGTTTGTTGATAATAATTCATTAATAGACTGCCTTAGAACAACATCATTAGTTTCTAAAAAGTAATCTATTTCTCCTAAACTTAATTCTTTATTTTCAATTAAGAATAGCTGTAATATTTTTTTTGAGATTGTGGAAAGTTTTTGGTATACATTTGACATACAAAACTCAACAAGTTCATCTTTATTCGCCAACAGGCTACTCTCATCAAGTCCGTTAAAAATTCCGGAAATAAACCATTTAATTGATAATGGGCTAGAGTAAAGGTATTCATTTACAATTGTCTTTATTTCTTGATCTGATTTCTTATATAAATCTAAACCAAAATATTTAGACAGTTCTCGAAAATATGTAATGGCGTCCTTAGCATTCATCCCATCAAGATTATATCTATACTCAAGTTCGCCGATACCATGTCTCGAAGTGATTAGTAGCTTAGATTTTTCTGGGATCTCTTTAATGAAAACATTTATTTCTTCATTATTTATGGTTTCAAGGTTGTCTATAACAAGAAGAACCTTAAAGTGTTCCATAAAATTCAAAAGATTTTCTTTCGGTGATAAGCTGTCGTCAGCAATTATATTTTTCTCACCATATACGTAAAGCTTTGAAATGTCATTGACGGAGTTTTCGATTAATTTAAACTCTCCCTTAGATAGAGTTTTCGTTTTCAAGGAAATCCAAATAATAGCTTCAAAATCATTATTTGCATCATCAATCAACTCGTAGAGTGTCTTTACAGCTATTGCAGTTTTTCCAATGCCACCATTCCCAATAATAGTAATAATTTGATTTTTACGATTCTTCACAAGTTCTTTTATTTCATTAACTTCTTTTTTTCTACCAATATAGCCTGTATCATCAAACTCAGGGTCTGGTAAATTATGATATACATCCGGATTATACTCTATGACTTTTATATATTTTTTAATCACCAGTTTACTTGGATCTTCATTTAGTATTGATCGTGTATTAATTGTCTCATTCCAATTGATCCAGTTTATTTTCCTATCAATATCATCTAAAAATTCGATTAAAATTGCTCTATCTCCGAGTTCTAATGGTTTAGTGTGCATAACTCGGTTACGTACAGGAATAAGTTTTTCAAAATATAATTGTAATATCTTAGCCTTTTCATTGTTAATCTTATAATTAAATGGATTTGAAGTAATAATATATATAAAGTCGCCTAAATCCAATTGATTTAATACATCTTCATCATTTTCAATATCAATTTTAGGGTTTCTGAACTTAACTTTAGATATCATATCAGCTGTATACTCTATTTTTGAATTAGAGCCAAGTATATGTCTTTTTAAATCATATTCAAAAGAAGTACATATTGAGAACATTATTATTCTGGTACTAAGATTAAAACTTTGCATAATTACCCCCATTTCTAACTTTCCCTCGTAACATATTTTGGCCCAATTTGCATTTTTCAGATTAACTATTATATGTGCCTCAATTTCAACAGAAAAGGAAAGTTCTAAAATCATATTTTTCATAGAGATAGGTTCTCACACTTATTATGTGTCGAAATCCGCAACTAAAATTTATTTGTTTAATTCTCATTAATAAACCAACCATAAAGGAGACTTGCAAATGTTTACCTACTTTTTTAATAAGGTTTGAAATTTCTCTTTAATTGGTTGTCTACCGTATTTCTCCTCCACTTCTTGAGTTACTAATATTCTCAGCTCTTTTTTAGCTCTAGTTAATGCAACATATAAGTAATTTAACATTTTATTCTTCTCTACTTTCTCTACAAATAAATATGGTGCTAAATCGGTCGTTAATATAAATAAGCATATCTCACCCTCTAAGCCTTTTACCTTATCAATTGTTTGTACCAATATCCCAGAATTTACTCGATTATCTCGATACATCTTTAAAGCTTCTCCTAGTTTCCCCATGTCAATCTTGGTTAACTTGATTGATAGCAGTTCCTCAAGTTTTTTAAATATAGCGGAGTTTGTACTTTTTTGAATTTCTTTTAAGACTTCTTTCTTTAACATATATACAGCTTGATTTATCTCACTCTCTTTAAATCCAGACTTTTTAACTAATGACTGAAGTTCATGTGATAAATTTTGTTCAGTTTTATTCTGATCTTCAGGTTGAGTTGTAAACCTTTCATTTTTCTTGTAAATAAACACTTGATTCAATTTACTATCCTTTATAAAATTTACAACATCGGTGTCACTTTCAAAAACGTAACTAATCTGCCCGACCTCTAATGTCTTTGGAATCTGTTTCTCTTCTTCAGAAATATATACGTTAGCCAAATTAACGTGTGAAATAGGGCACCTGTAATTTTCAGTCTTGTATTCAACGTGTTCTTTAAATTTTTCAATTAATTCGCTAAAGTCATTTCTTCCCCTTAAATCTTGTTTTGGATCACCTACCAGGTTTAGTTTAATTCCCATATTATCTAAAACTTCAATGATTTTTACTAAATGATCATCCATATCTTGTGCCTCGTCTATAAAGACAGAATCCAAGTATCTTTGAATGATTAATAATATTTTTTTCCGCTTGTCTTTAATTGCCTTTGTATCTCTCGATTTCCCACTAATAATCCACTTTGCAGTCTCAGTCACTTTTTCAACATGAATTATTTTTTTTTTTTGCAATTCCCGTATTTTCATAGCTTTAAAACCCGAGTTATCTGGCAACTTAATTTGTGAAACTATTGTATATTGTTCTTCATAAAGCAAATGATGAAAGGGAAAGATAACTTCCCTTAATAAAAATGCATGTGATGTTTCTATTAGCAGTTGCTTTGGGATAGCACCGTTTAATTCAATTATTTTTTCTCTTATGCGATCTCTAGCAGCATTAGTATAGGTAATAACATATATTATTTTCCCGTTCGTGACTTCCTTAAATCTATCTAATACTTTTTGAGCCATTGATGTTGTTTTACCAGCACCAGCACCAGCTACTATTATCCTCATTCCTTCTCACCGCTTTGTAAAAAGGATAATACCCTTTTTATATGTTGAGGCAATTCAATATTTTTTAACTTACCTTCACCAAAATCTTGGCAAAACTTAAGCATAGTATCTGCTTTGGCATTCCTCCATTTGTCAGACAAAGCCTCAGGAGTCTCTATCTCCCCCCATCCATGTATTTCAGTAAAATATGACTGGAGTTTCTCAAAGTTTGCTCCTGTTTTAACAAACTCTGGCTCTAGAGTATACTCAGTCGTTTTTGTTACATAAATATTTTCGTAAGCGTTATATCTCTCATGATTTTGCTGCGCAGTCGGTTGATTATCATAATCTCTAATAATTCCAATTCGATAAGATGTTTTATTATTTACCTTTAACCAAACATCCATCATTTTTGTAAATCCTTTATGCAAAGAAATAACTTCAATATCATTTAATTTATTTTTCTGTAAACTTAAATATGATTTAATCAACATTTCCTCAGTTGGTCCTTCGACTAGAATACATTTCCTTGAAAATAAAAATTTCAGGAAATCTAGATTTGGTTTTTTTGCCAAGTACTCTAAATCTTCCTTCTCCATTACTGACTTTAATGAAAAAGCATTACCTTCTGCTACTACTGTTACATTGTCTAGTTCAAGCTTATTCAGAAACTCCGAACTATGGGTTGAGATAAACAGTTGGGTTTTTTCACTTGATCCCACAATAGTATTAATAAAACTAGCCAGTAATCTTTCGTTACTTATGCAAAGATGTGCTTCGGGTTCTTCTATTGTTAGTAGATTTAACGCAATTTCGGAATTGATTTCAAGGGAATTCATCATAACAAGTAAATAAACTAAGTTTCTATATCCAAGTCCCTGATTGTGTAGGTATTCTTCACCAAAACCTAAACGAACGTTATTAAAAAGAGAAGTCATACTTGGCATATTTGGAAGCAATGATATTTGATCAAAGAATTCTGTTGCATTCTCTAATGTTGAGTATTGTTGCCAATTAAACACATTTTCTAAGTTACTTATATCTTTTAAATCTTTAAAGAATGTTTCATATGATTGCTCTACCTGAACCTTCTGAGTATCCGAGAGTTTGCTCTGTAGTAAATTAACTAACGCCTTTGAACCTAGCTGGTTCTTATTTGAGAAGTCGTCTCTCTCAGCTGCTAAAGAATTATATTTGAAATTTATTAAATCATTAAAAGCTACTGGCTCATTCGTAGCCGGAACAATTATTGAATACTTGAACATTTCAATCGGTAATAAATTCATTCTAATGTTATTGATTGAATCTTTATCTTTGTCTGCTAGTATACTCCCTACGTGCTCTAACAACTCTTTAGGGTTTTCAATACAATATTTATATCGGATGGTATATAAAGGATCTTCCTTATCAATTGAATTAATCCACTTATGTACATAGTACTCATCGGCTCCATCTGGCTGAAATGTCACATCTACAACTACAGACGGAAGGATAGCCATAAATTCCTCTATTCTAACTTCCTGTTTTTTAAATATTTCTAAATTATTTTTAATATAATCAAAATAAGTCTTTTTCAACTCATTATTAATGTCGTGCCAACCTAGGTTTTTACTTACATTTCCTATCTCATCGTTCAAAAAAGGGAGGGTGATGGCTCTCAATAAATTACTTTTACCACTATTATTTTCTCCTATAAAAATGACTAGCCTATTTAAATCCAATTCTACACTTTTCAAGTTTCTATAACCCTCAACAACTACTTTAGAAATTATCATTAGTATTACCTCATCCTTGTATTTATCCCTTTTTCCAAGAATAATCATTTATACATATTTCAGTAAAAATAAACTATATACTCAAATAATAGGTACAATCACCTAATGCATAGGTCTATTATACCAGTTATTAGTCATTATAGAAATCACTAAGGAATAGTGGCCCTTCTACTAAAAAATATCATCTGATAAATACTCGTTGAATTGCTAGATCACAATTCACTCAAGACATTTGGCTAACTTTCTACGGCATGTTAGTTTTTTTGTCAATATATAGAATAGTACTGTAAGGAAATAAAACAAAATCCTTAGAATTTGCTAATTAATCTTTATGCCCACCGTTCCATAATGCCTTAATTTCTCGATATTCAAATCAATACACTGATCCAGCACATCTTGATCCCAATGGCCGCTTTTGTTAACAAGTCCTTCAAGCAAGATTCCGATGTAATACTCGATCTTCCTAGTACTCTGATCGCTAGGGTTAAGAATTAATGTCGAAATGGACCAGCAGTCAGATCTAGCGATTTCAATAACATATTTTATCGCATTTTCAGTTGCAAGTTTTACAACAGTACAAGTCCTCCGGATCACGTTTCCACAAACAGAAAAACGACGACCGAGCGGTAGAGGAAGAACGCTCATTTGCACGCTAGCCGGATAAATCTCTGTTAGCTTTTGTATAACTCGGAAAAATTCCTCCAAGCCAATACCTTCAGAGACAGGTATTGTTTGCATACTTGAAAACTCTAGTGGAGGAGTATCCCCACAATATACAGAATCCTCAGTACAGACGATTTGAGTAGAACCAACTAGTTTTCCACCTCTCCCGGGGATAAGAAGATCTCCACCTGTACGTACCGGCAGCAAATCTTTTCGTTGGACTTCAATTTTAGGCTTTTGAACAAATCCAAAAACCGTTGCAGGCAACTCCATAACATCTTGATGAACGTCTTTTAGTATTTAGTTCATAATGATTCGCTTTATACTTGTTGGTAGGAATAATCTTCTTGTCACCAGCGATTGACACTTGCTTTTTTAAAGCATGATGACTGTACAAAATTTTCTTAACGTCTGCATGTTCGAAATCCCAAACATCGCTAAGACCAAAACTTGGTTTTTACTCCTGATACAACAAACCGTTAACTCACACGGTCCAACAGGGGGAGATCTATATCAAGCGGTATCCCGTACTGAAATTGAACTAACGGATGTTTCCCACCCTTTGCTACAGCCTTCCGAAAAAGACTGCTGTAAACTAAATCCCAGGGATCCCAGGGATCCCTGGCTCCTTGTGCAGTTTCCCTATGGTAGAATGCTGAGCACCAACCTCACTTACGAGATATTCCAAACATCTTCGGGGGTATCTAGCTTTACATAGGGGACTACACTCATAGATATTTTCCTAGTTGCAACATAACACATTACTGCATCTTGAACACTAAACAAATGTGAATCTTTGTCTTGATCAACTCGATGTTTCGAATCGTTATAAAGCTTTACAATCTCCTTTATGTCATTGACCAATTCCCGTCCCAATTTTAACGACGCAGCCTTTTGGGCTACTGCTTGACCTAAAGGTAGCCTACTAATAAGAAATATATTCTTCATCATGGATTCTAAATGAAGACCGCACATATGGATAATTTCACGAGTGACCCAAGCTCTATTCTCATAATCAAGCTGAAAATATCTTTCTATGTATTGAAGAGGCCGAAAAATATCTCGATCATTCACATGATATCTTCCCAAATCTCCATGGTTTATGTTATAAATGCCAATCCCCCCCAACTTTTGGTCAAACTCTAATAATTTTTCGTACAAATCATCATTGGCAAATAGCACCTTCTTCTCGAATAAGGCAAGCTCTTCATTGGACAGTAACTTTTGTATCAATTGAATCAAAATAGGTTCCACAAAATTAACCTCCCTTTCACCATCCTCATTTAGTTAGGTATCACTATAAAACGGAAAAAGAGCTACCCTGACAGGTAGCTCAATTAACAGACCCTTTCTAAGTTGTAGTATCGTGATAGGACAATCTAAAAGCACCCATTCAAAGTATTAGCAGTTATCACCAGTCTACAACTTTATTATCTCTGAACACAACTTTCACTAACCCTTCCCACACCCTACTCCACCGTCACACTCTTCGCCAAATTCCGTGGTTTATCCACGTCCAGGCCGCGAGCGACGGAAGCGTAGTAAGCGAGCAATTGCAATGGAATGACGGTCAAAATCGGTGTCAGCATCGGCAATGTGGATGGCATGTAAATCACTTCATCCACAGCCTTCACCAGTTCGGTGTCGCCCTCGGTAGCAAAGCCCAGAATTCGGCCGCCACGTGCTTTGACTTCGACGATATTGCTCACCATTTTTTCAAAGATATCTGGTTGGGTAGCCAGCGCGATGACTGGTACGTTATCTTCAATGAGCGCAAGGGTACCGTGCTTCAGTTCACCAGCAGGGTAAGCCTCGGAGTGAATGTAAGAGATCTCTTTCAGCTTCAGGGAGCCTTCCAGCGATACCGCGTAGTCGAGGCTTCGTCCGATGAAGAACACGCTGCCGACCTCTCTGATGCTCTCGGCAAAATCACGCATGCGCGATGCTTCCGACTCCTCCAGCATGGATGCAATCTTGCCCGGGATGGCTTGCAAATGCTCGACGACATTCGCGATCTCGTCTGCAGGCAGCGTCCCTTTTACCTCTGCCAGATAGAGAGCAAACAGATAGAGGGTGACTACTTGGGAGGTATACGCCTTGGTAGACGCTACCGCCACCTCTGGACCAGCCCAGGTGAACAGCACTTCATCCGCTTCACGCGCTACGGAGCTGCCGACGACGTTGGTGATCGCCATGACCTTGACGTTGCTCTTCTTGGCTTCACGCAGCGCTGCCAGGGTATCTGCCGTCTCACCAGACTGACTGATGACGATCATCAGGGTGTTGTCGGTGTAGATCGGGTCGCGGTAACGGAATTCCGATGCGACCGCCACTTCGACTGGAACACGGGTCCATTTTTCGATGACGTCCTTCCCTACCAGGCCCGCGTGCATAGACGTACCGCATGCCACGATATAGATGCGGTCATAGGCAGCCAGCTCGGTATCGCTCATTTTCAATTCAGGCAGCACGATGCGCTTTTGCTCCTGGTCGATGCGCGCACCCATGGTATCGCGAACGGCTTGCGGCTGCTCGTAAATTTCTTTCAGCATAAACGAGTCATAGCCGCCTTTTTCCGCTTGCACCAGGTCCCACTCGACATGGAAAACGTCCCGCTCCACTTTTTTGCCTGTCTCCACGTCGAAAAGCTCCACGCCATCGCGGCTCAGCACAGCCATCTCGCCCTCATTCAAAATGTAGACGTCGCGTGTATGCTCCAGGATCGCCGGAATATCCGATCCGATAAAGCTCTCCCCTTCGCCGATTCCCACCACCAAAGGACTTGCCAAGCGAATCGCCACCAGTTTATCCGGCTCATGCTTGGTCATGATCCCGAGCGCATAGGCACCGCGCATCCGTTGTACGGCTTTGCGAGCGGTAGAGACGATATCGCCGTCGTACATGTCTGCCAACAGGTGAGCGATCACTTCTGTGTCCGTCTCGGAAGTAAAGGTGTAGCCCTTTTTCAAAAGCTCTTCCTTGATCGGCATGAAGTTTTCGATAATCCCATTATGCACGACAGCAAAATCGCCCTTCTCATCCAGATGAGGATGGGAATTCTCGTCGGACGGCTTGCCGTGTGTCGCCCAGCGCGTATGTCCGATCCCCATGAATCCGCCCAATGGCTGCGACTCCAGACGATCCTCCAGCACAGCCAGACGACCTTGGGCTTTATCCATTTGCAGACCCTGTTCATTCAACACGGCGATTCCAGCCGAATCATAACCGCGATACTCCAGCTTGCGCAGTCCCCCAATGATGACCTCTTGCGCTGATTTATCTCCAATATATCCAACGATTCCGCACATAAGTAAGTGATCCCCTTCCATGTTGACGGGGACACAACCCAATGCCGATGATACGGGGGATGTGCCCCCGCCATTCCATTTGTTTGTATTTGTAAATGGTGCTCCATACTATTCACGCAACGATAAAACGTATCAAGCGCAGGTCTTTGTCCATCCGATCACTCCGATGTTTTGTCCCTGCGCTCCACGGCAGTGATACGACTGCCGGGAGGTACCCGCCGAATCTTTCGATAAACCTCCACCTCGTCCACTGTACTCCACGTCGGGCAGCTACAGTGCTGGCGCTTTACCAACAGGTTGATGAAAACATTCGCTCTCTCTTCTTCTGTCCTCGCCTCCCTTCAAGCAATAAAAATCATTTATGCTCACACACTTTAACACAACTAAACGAAATCGGCAATCCGGTTTTTCTCTTAAACCCGTAGTTGTGTAATAGGGAGTGGCTGCATGCCACTCCCTACACCTTATTCACACAAGCTCTTGTTTGACAACATCCACGATTCGATTTACCAGACTGTCCAGTTGGCTCTCGTCCGGTCCTTCTGCCATGACCCGAACGATGGGTTCCGTACCAGAAGGACGCACCAGAACGCGTCCATTGCCCGCCAACTCTTCTTCTACTTCGCGAATCGCCTGCTCAATGGCAGCGTTGCCTGCCAGCTTGGATTTATCTTCGACACGAACGTTGATCAAAAGCTGCGGGTACTTGGTCATCACCTGCTTGAGCTCGGACAATGTTTGGCCCGACTCCTTGATGATATTCAGCAATTGCAGACCCGTCAGCAGGCCGTCGCCAGTCGTGTTGTAATCCAAAAAGACGATGTGGCCGGATTGTTCGCCACCCAGATTGTAGCCGCCGCGGATCATTTCCTCCACGACATAACGGTCTCCTACCGCCGTCTTGGTGGTGTTGATCGCGCACTCCTCCATGCCTTTGAAAAAGCCCATGTTGGCCATCACAGTGGTCACAACTGTGTTGTTGTTCAGCTTGCCTTTGGCTTTCATCGCACGGGCACAGATGGCCATGATGTAGTCCCCATCGACAATCTCGCCCGTCTCGTCTACGGCGATGCAACGGTCGGCGTCCCCGTCGAAGGAAAGTCCCAGATCGGCTTTATGCTTCAACACTTCCTCCTGAAGACGCTCCGGATGGGTCGAACCGCAGTTCTCGTTGATATTCACGCCATTCGGATTGGCGCCGATGGTGATCACTTCCGCCTCCACGTCTGCAAACAGACGGGCTGCCAGCGAAGAAACCGCCCCATTCGCACAATCGAGCACGACCTTCAAACCATCAAAGCGTTCCCCGACGGTGCTTTTCAGATGAGACAAGTACTTCTGTCCGCCCTCCAGGAACTCTAGAACCGTACCGATCTGCTCTCCAGTCGGGCGCGGCATCGCATCCTCTGCTGCGTCCAGGTATTGTTCGATTTCTGCTTCCATTACGTCCGACAGTTTAAAGCCATTGCTGCCGAAGAACTTGATTCCGTTATCCGGAAACGGGTTGTGCGAGGCGGAGATCATGACACCCGCATCTGCACCCAGCGCACGTGTCAGATACGCTACACCGGAAGTGGAGATGACACCCAGTCTGACTACTTCTGCTCCGACCGACAGCAGGCCTGCCAACAGAGCACTTTCCAACATCTGTCCGGAAATCCGCGTATCGCGCCCGATTACTACTTTTGGTTTCCCTTCCAGCTTGTGCTTGGTCAGCGCATACCCGCCTACGCGTCCGATTTTAAATGCCAGTTCTGGTGTCAATTGCGTATTGGCTACACCGCGCACACCGTCAGTTCCGAAATACTTCCCCATGTTTGTCCCTCATTTCCTTCCTTGTGCACACAACAGCTTATGTCTACCTAGTTTTGTTCGTGATTTCCACTGTCACCTTTTTCGGTGCGTTGGCCGCCGGCTTGATGTAGTCCGACTGGTTAAAAATGTAATTCAACGCAACCTCGTACACACCTGCTGGCATGTTGCTTACATCTGCGACGATCTGCAGGTCTTCTTGTCTGAAAGTATCCAGCACCTCTGCAGCGCCGATCGCATCGAAGTCCACAGTTGAAATTTCCTCTCCGTCCGTTGACAGCACCTTTGCCTGCATGTTCTCCGGCAACCCGCTGATGCGGATCGGGATCTTCTCCAGACGCTTGGTCGCGGAGGGAACTACCTTCAATGATACCTTCAAATACTCTGGATCTACCTTTACGATATTGTCCATTATCGGTATTTTTAGCTCTAAGATCCGATCTGATGTAAGGTTGCTCAGATCGATGTTCGGCCCAGGGTACGTGCTTGCTTTCAAGGCATCCACCACTTCTTTCGGGCCATAGACGGTCACTTCATCCACATTGCTATCCACACTAGCCAAACTATAGCCATTGGGCATTTCGTTCGTCAAGTTTATTTTCAGTGGCACTTTTACGAACGGACTTGTCACTGGAATGTTAACCTCGACCGTTAAAGGAACGACATCCGCTCCTTGAATGACATTGCCTGACTTGTCCACTACCTTGAGTGGAACCGTCGTCTTGATCGGCGATGTAGCGCCCTCCAGATCGACAGAAGCCTTGACCGCAGCTACCGTGTCCACCTGGCTCTCCGGAACGCGTACGAGGGCTCTGAACGGCTTGACGATGGGCTCTCCCGCCGAGTATCCAGGAGCTACTTGTCCCAGCATCTCGACGTTCACTTCACGCTCGACCGTCTTCTTCTCTTCCAACGTAATCTCAACGATGTTGGGGATAATCCCCACTTTCACCTCTTCAGGAAAACCCTTGTACTGTACCGGCACTTTATGCGTTCCTTTGCCCAATCCGGTCGCATCTACATAGACCTCCCAGGAATCGGACGGGAAAAAATTATGCCGGTAAAAAGGGTTGTTGCTCTGCAGCGCAACCTGCACAGTACGCTGTTGCTTCACGACCTGGTATTGGTCCGTATCGTATTTAACATGCAGATTGACCCCGTCAATAAAGACGGGCTGGTTTCCGTCAGTCGTGGACGTCGGCTCTGATTCCAGGTTGACGACCATCCACATCATGACAGCCAGCAAAAGGGCCACTGCTCGTGCAAACCAGTGACTATTCAACCATTTATCCATGTTTTCGCCTCCATTGCCAACGACTTCCCATGGATTTTCCTTTGGAGAGAGGCTGCAGTTTTTCCGTCAGCATCTCTGCCAGTTGGGCCTCCGTCAAGTTGCGATTCATGTCTCCATTCGCGGCAAAGGATACTTGACCTGTCTCCTCGGACACGATGATCGAGATCCCGTCTGACACCTCGCTAAGCCCGATGGCTGCGCGATGGCGTGTCCCCAGTTCTTTTGAGATGGAGTTATTCTCGGACAGCGGCAAATAGCAGGCTGCTGCGAGAATGACATCCTTTCGCATGATCACGGCCCCGTCATGCAGGGGTGTATTCGGAATAAAAATATTGATTAGCAATTCCGAGCTGACCCGGCCATTGATCCCGATCCCGGTCTCCACATAATCGTTTAGACCCGTCTCCCTCTCTATTACAATCAATGCGCCGATGCGTCTCTTCGCCATATAGGTAACGGATTTGCAGACTTCCTGAACTACCCGGCTGACACTGTCCTCATCCTGCGTGCCGCTCGAACGGGAAAACAGCTTGCCCCTTCCCAACTGCTCCAGTGCGCGCCGCAACTCCGGCTGGAAAATAATCACCACTGCCAAGACCCCGAAGGTAAACGCTTGAGACATCAGCCAATGAAGCGTCGTAAGCTGAAAATACTTGCTGAGAAGCCAGGTAGCAATGATCAGCATGACGCCTTTTAGCAACTGTACCGCTCGCGTACCGCGGATGAGCATAATCAATTTATATATCACGTATGTAACGAGTAATATATCCGTTGCATACCGTAGCAAATCCCCGTAATCCAACGATATCATAGCGAAGCCCCCATATCCCGCTCCATCTCAATGCAGGCAGTCTATCTCCTGTTGAAAAAGCACGGCTGCGCATGCCGTGCTGACGATTCCGTACTCTCTATTTTCTCTTATCGCATGATGGGAAGCAAGTCATTTCCAATATTTTTCACCTCATACCAGATCCAATCGACGATTGCTTCGATGGATTCTGTATTGCCCACTACCTGAGCAGTTGAGGCTACGAAGACTTTTCCTTCGATGGCGACGACATTGCCGCGCACTTCGCCCTGTACTTCCACATCTCCATTGCGAACGACCAAGTCCCCGTCAATGCTGGTACCCGCAGGCACCACTACGACATTGCGCTCACGATCTATTTTTAGTTTATCCATATTTGCGGAGGAAACCTGTAGTATGTCATTTCGATCAAACCAGTTGGCACTCAAACTTCCGGCCATCAGTACGAAAAAGACAGCCGCTGCCGTAAGAAACGGATGGTTCCGCAACCAGGAGGAAAACAGGTTCTTCTTGGTTGGAGCGGGTAATTTTGCGAGAACACGTGCCGTAAAGTCAGGCGAGACGTGAATATGTGAAGCGCTTTGTACAAAAACGATAACCCGCTGCAATTCATGCATATGCTGCCGACAGCTAGAACATGTTTTCATGTGGTTTAGCAGGCTTTGATTGGCCAGCTCGTCAGTCTCACCATCTAGACATTCGTGAATGAGGACAACCATTTCTCGGCATTCCATCTTATTTACTCCTTTCTCACATCAATCGCAACTTGCTGCGCAGCGCTTCCCGACCGCGATGAATCCGCGTCTTGATCGTCGTGATAGGCAACTTGACGATATCGCTGATTTCCTGCAAGGACAAGTCTTCAATGTAACGCAATATCATAATGGAGCGATATTTGGGCTGCAAATGAGATAATGCGTCCTGCACCGTCTGCTGCAGCTCCTGCGTTACGACTTTGTCCTCAGGTGTTCGCTCACTCGAAGACAAGCGCGAATACCAGTCGAGACCCTGGCCTGGTTCCACTTCTTCATCCAACGAAAAGTCCGGCCTTTTTTTTCGCCCGCGGTCAATACACAGATTGGTGGCAATCCGGTAGATCCACGTCGAAAATTTATAGCTCGCATCATACGTATGCAAATTGGCATACACGCGCAAAAAGGTTTCCTGCGCAATGTCCTCCGCATCCTGGCGATTTCCCACCATGCGATACGCGAGTTGAAATATCTTGTCTTTATAAATCTCGACCAACTCGGCAAAGGCTTCACGGTCTCCCCGCTTCGCTCGCTCGGTTAATCGCTTTTCTACAAAATCCATGCGATCCTCCCCGCAATACCGTACTCCTATATACGGACGATAAAGCATATGGTTTCGTATTTTGGCATGTTTGTGCAGGTATAGTAAAGGGAAAAACAGGTATATACAATAACTGTATCCCCATATAGTAATGGTGATGACCCTTCACAAATTGACGCTGTAAGGAGAGTGGGACAGATGAAAGAAAATGATGTTCTCCTTCAGATCGAGAAGTTACGCCAAGAACTGAATGACCGATACAAGGAGCAATCAACCATTACGCCAGAACTGGTGAAATTGAGTGTACAACTCGATCATTTGCTAAACAAGCTACATCTCCATCCTTAGAATGTACTGCTTTCTTGGAGCAAAGTAAAGAAAAGAAACTGTAAAAAAATGTACAATTCTCCATCAATGAAACAAGCATAGACAATGCGAAAGAGAGGGACCGTCCCCTCTCTTTTTCCTTTTGGGCCTATAGCAATTTATCTCCAAATGCGGAACTCATCAATGCAACAGCGACTTGTGCTGTATGATTTCGTTCGTCTAGAATTGGGTTTACCTCAACAAATTCGGCAGAGCATAGGATATCTGCATCGGCCAGCATTTCCATCGCCAAATGGCCCTCCCGATAGGAGATGCCGCCAATGACAGGCGTCCCCACCCCCGGCGCATCATGCGGGTCCAGACCGTCCAAATCAAGGCTTAAATGCACACCCTGCGTTTGTTTTGACACATGGGCAATCGCTTCATCCATGACGCGGGCCATCCCCAGCTTATCGACCTCATGCATGGTAAATACTTTGATTCCAATACGCTTGATCAGTTCCCGCTCCCCTTCATCCAATGACCTAGCTCCAATTATGACCACATTTTCAGGCTTTATCTTGGGAGCGTAACCGCCGATCTGGACGAGCCTTTCATGACCGTACCCCAGGCTGGCGGCCAAAGGCATCCCGTGGATGTTGCCAGACGGAGAGGTTTCACCTGTATTCAGGTCCCCATGAGCATCGAACCAAATGACACCCAAATCGCGCACTTTTTGTGCAACCCCTGCGATTGTCCCTAGAGCAATGCTATGATCACCGCCTAGGATCAAAGGAAAACGCCCCTCCTGCATAATCTGGCTGACTACGGTAGCCAATTGGGCATTAGCCTCAACTACTTCATCTAAGTACTTATGATTTTCCGTTTCCATATACCGATGTGGCCGGTTTACCGGGATGTCGCCTTTATCTTCAATATTAAAGCCCATTTGTTCCAGGCGAGCGACTACTCCTGCGTACCGAATCGCACTTGGCCCCATATCTACACCACGACGATCTGCTCCTAAATCCATCGGTACGCCCACAATGCTTATGTTCTTGTTCATGAAGCTGCCCCCTCTCCTCGCGGCCTTCTTGTTGGCTAGGCGAAGCTACATATTTCTTTTTTTATTGTAGCCCCTATCGAGGAGTTGACTCAACTCGACACAAAATTGCATAAAAAAACAGGCAACCAAATCGGCTGCCTGCTTTTGACGAAAATATGGAGCGGGTGATGGGAATCGAACCCACGCGACCAGCTTGGAAGGCTGGGGTTCTACCATTGAACTACACCCGCAAAATAAAAATGGTCGGGAAGACAGGATTCGAACCTGCGACCCCTTGGTCCCAAGCCAAGTACTCTACCAAGCTGAGCTACTTCCCGACAATAAATCACACTTCCCTTTTTGGGGAAAAGTGGCGTGCCCTGAGAGATTCGAACTCCCGACCTTTTGATTCGTAGTCAAACGCTCTATCCAGCTGAGCTAAGGGCACAAGCAATACAATTTTTAAGTGAAAACTGGTGAGCCATGAAGGACTCGAACCTTCGACCCTCTGATTAAAAGTCAGATGCTCTACCAACTGAGCTAATGGCTCATGCAAATGGCTGGGGTACTAGGATTTGAACCTAGGAATGACGGAGTCAAAGTCCGTTGCCTTACCGCTTGGCTATACCCCAACAGACGATGATTATTACTGGTGGGGAGAGACGGATTCGAACCGCCGAACCCAGAGGGAGCAGATTTACAGTCTGCCGCGTTTAGCCACTTCGCTATCTCCCCAGTAAAGGCACATAAATAAATGGTGGAGGCTGACGGGATCGAACCGCCGACCCTCTGCTTGTAAGGCAGATGCTCTCCCAGCTGAGCTAAGCCTCCATATCCCCACAAAGTGACGTTTATGCTCTGAAGCATATTCCGAGTACTTTGCGGGGGCCCCAACAACTGTCAGGGAGTAAAACATATGGTGACCCGTAGGGGATTCGAACCCCTGTATGACAGCGTGAAAGGCTGCTGTGTTAAACCGCTTCACCAACGGGCCATTTCTAGAATGAAGTCATGGTGCTCCCGACAGGAATCGAACCTGCGACCTCTTCCTTACCATGGAAACGCTCTACCGACTGAGCTACAGGAGCATGGCTCCTCGGGACGGACTCGAACCGCCGACCGATCGGTTAACAGCCGATTGCTCTACCGACTGAGCTACCGAGGAACAATGAAGGGATTTATTCCTTCAAAACTGAATCTGCATGAATGCTATTGTGGATAATTTGTGGATAAGTCCTCGACCGATTAGTATTCGTCAGCTCCACGTGTTGCCACGCTTCCACACCGAAC
>NZ_RHHT01000007.1 GCF_003710985.1 Brevibacillus panacihumi | reverse complement strand
TCCGGTATTAGCATAAGTTTCCCTATGTTATCCCAGTCTTATGGGCAGGTTGCCTACGTGTTACTCACCCGTCCGCCGCTAGGGTCCGAAGACCCTCGCTCGACTTGCATGTATTAGGCACGCCGCCAGCGTTCGTCCTGAGCCAGGATCAAACTCTCCAATAAAGTTTGTTACTGGTTCAAAGCTGGCAAATCATTTAATGATAGACTCATCAACGCTTTCGCTGTTCAGTTTTCAAAGAGCATTTTGCGATGTCGACGTTTCAGTGCCGACCCTTTTAACTTTATCATGTCTCGCCCTGAAAATCAAGAGGTTTTTTTAAAGTGAATCGTGTTTTTTCATTCTCTTTAAAAATACTCTCAAAAGCGACATGGACTATCATAGCAAGTTGAAATCGAAAAAGCAAGGGTAAATTTTAAAATACTAGCCTCCTTTCCATTCCCTTAGCAAAGAAAGCAATTCTCGCACCGAAAAGACTACCACTCTGGGAGTGAAAAGATCAGGAAGAACGTCAGTAGAATGCGTTTCTCCACTCTCTTTCCCCCATTTGTCCAAACACCACTGCAATACCCTCTGGTCTGTAGCACGCCTTTCCGGTTCAAGATCAATGCCTTGGCCATCAAGCGACCTTTCTATAAGTACGGATACCACGTTGCACTTGTTTGCCAATTGAACGTCGTGATCCAGACGATCCCCTACATGTGCAAACACTTCACCAGGCAGCGTACGGAAAACAGCCGGGTCAGGTTTTCCTGTCCCTACTCGCTCTGGGGTTATCACTGCTTCGAACAATGGGAGCAACCCCAGCGCTTCCATGACAGGAGCCTGATATTTATAAAATCCGTTCGTCACGACCGCCAGTGAAAAACCCAGCTTTTTCATCTCCTCCAACGCCTCTGCAATTCCACTTTCCAACAAGTGCACTTTGGGATGGACGCAATGTTTTTGGACTAGGCTTTCAATATCACAAGGCTTTTCGATGCCAAGTCGAGCGCACAATCCCTCCAGCATCTCATCCCAATCGTACGCTTCGACATACCTGCCTTGCCTCATACGCCGTTCATGTTCCGCCACCAGTTCAGCGACTGTATCATAAGGCCTTCCCAACTTCCCGGAGACTGTCTGCGCAATCTCCGGAAACACCCATTTGCCAAAAGGATTCTGCATCAACGTGCCATCTAGATCAAATGTGATCCATTGCTTGGTCATTTTATCGCCCCCGAGGTCAGTCCTTCAATAAATTGCTTGGAAGCAAACAGGAACGCCACGATCATGGGCAAGGAGGAGATCGTCAAGCTGGCAAACAGCAGATTCCACTCTGTATCGTACTCCCCGAACAAGGTCAGTACCCCGAGCGGAATCGTACTTAATTCCTCGCTTTTCAAAAAGATGAGCGGGTAGAAAAAGTCATTCCAGACGCCAATCAGATGAACAATCCCGACCGTAGCCAAAGCAGGCTTCATCAATGGCAGGATGATCTTGTAGTACACCTGGAAGCTGTTGCAGCCATCCAGCCTGGCGGACTGGTCCAATTCTGTAGGCAAGGTGCGGAAAAAACCGTAAAACACGAAAACAGCAAACGGAATTCCTCCCGCCACGTACAAAATTACCAGCGAGGTCAGCGTATCCAGCAGATTGAGCTGCAGCATGATCATATACAGCGGCAAAATCGCCAGCTTCATGGGAAGCATCAATCCGATCATAAAGAAAAAAAGCACGAACGGGTTCCAGCGAAACGAAAAGCGCGAGAGGTAAAAGGCTGCCAATGACGAGATGAACAGGATAAAAAATACGGAGAGCGCGCTCACGTACACACTGTTCCACACATATGACCCAAAGCTGACCTTCTCCCACACCAGGACGTAGTTCTCAAAAGAAAACGAATGCGGCAATCCCAGCGGTGAAGTCAATATCTCCAAATTGGATTTAAAAGAAGAAGAGATCATGAGAAACACCGGATACAGCATCAGAAACGAAAACAACAACAGAATCAGATATTTTGCGTATTGACCAAAGCGCGCTGTCATGTTCTCCCTCCTATTGTTCATATTCCTTGCGCTTGAAGAAAAAGAGCAGAATGGCAGTCGCACTGGAAATCATCAAAAAGAGGACGACAGCCAAGGCCGAGCCCAGCCCGATCGATTCCCCTCCATCGACAGATCCAAACGCCAGCCGATAAAAGAAGGTAGCCAGCACATCCGTAGAAAAATAAGGACCCGCCTGTGAGCCTTGCATCGCAAAGATCAATTCAAAGGTTTCAAACGCTCCGATGAAAGTAAGAATGGTCATGACCATAATCGAAGGCATCGCCAACGGAATGGTCATCTTCATCAGCATTGTGAAGCCTGAGGCGCCGTCCATCTTGGCTGCATCGTAGATCTCCGACGGAATCGCCTGCAGACCAGCAAGGAAAATCAGCACGGCAAAGCCCAGCCCATACCAGCCGTTTACGAGGATAATGGTATACAGTGCCGTATTGGGATCGCCCAGCCACGGCCGCGCCAGCTCCTCCAAACCGATAAAACGCAAAAATGTATTCAGAGCCCCGTAAGTCGGGTTCAAAATCAGACTGAATAGAAAGCCGACGACAATGACAGAGAGCAGCTTCGGTAAAAAAAGAACCGTTTTGAAAAACTCTTTGCCGCGGATTTTGCTGTTGATCAATAAAGCGAGCAGAAAGGCGACGATCAATTTTGCCAATACCGTACCAATGAAGAAGATGACGTTGTGGCCAAGCGCGCGATAAAACGTCTCCTCAAACGGCGCTTCCGTAAAAAGCCGGACAAAATTCCCGAGCCCGATAAACTCGCCTCGGCGCAAACCATTCCACTCAAAGAAACTGTTTAAAAACGCTGAAAATATCGGATAGACCTGAAACCACACATAAAAGAGAAGCGCGGGAAGCAAAAACAAGTGCACCAGATGCTTTTTCCAATTCGTTCTTTTTCGCTTGGACGTCTTTGGCTGAATCTCCGTCGTTTTCTCCAGTACAGGCATTCGGCTCAATCCCTCCTTATACGAGCAGATACAGTCAAGCGACGAAGCCTGACTGTATCGCTCCACTTGCTGTCATTTGCTCTTCCTTGTTACTTCTTGGGCTTAAACCACTTGTCAGCGGAAGCCTGGGCTGCTTCGGCCACCTGATCAACCGTAAGTTTATTGATGTACAAGCCCTGCAGCGAGTCCTCAAAGGTCGTTTTGGTCGTCGGTGTGCCTTCCCCAAAGTGAACGAGCATCATATAGCTGGTCATGCTCTTCTCGCTGAGCTGGGTCATTTTTTGCACCAGCGGATGCTTAGGCGTTACGCCTGGAATCGCGCTCAGACGATTCAATTCATCACTAAACAACTGCCCAAACTCCTTGGAAGCCAAAAACTCGATAAACAGCTTCGCCTCTTCCGGATGCTTGGTCGCCTTGGCAATGCCGTAGGATCCGTCCACCCAGTTGATCATCGGAGTTTCTCCGCCCTTCTCTTTTGCCAGAGCAGGGAGAATGTCGATCGGCATGCCCGGGTTCTGCTTCTCAAACGTCTCCAGACGGTAGCTGCCGTTGATGTACATAGCGGCTTTGCCTGTATAGAACAGGGCCTGCGCATCCTTGTCGTCAATCGCAATAAAGTCAGGCGGGAAATACGGTTCGAGATCCTTCATCCGCTTGATGGACTCTTTGAAAGCCGCATCCGTCAGATTGATTTCGCCGGAAATGAGCTTTTGCACGTATTCTTCGCCGCCGTATGCGCTTGGACCGAGAACGCTGTGGGCGATGGAGAGCAGGTAAGCGGCTTTGCCTGCTTGTGCGATCGGAACGATTCCCTTTTGCTGCAATGCCTGGGAAACCTGCAGAAGCTCTTCCCATGTCGTCGGGGGCTGCAAATTGTTTTCTTCAAAAAGCTGCTTATTGTAAAAAATGACAGCCGAGTTGATGGATAGCGGTACACCGTATACCTTGTTGTCCGAGCCACGTGCTGCATCCAAATACGATTGCGGAATGTCCTTGACGCCTTTGGCATCATCGATCGGCAGCAAATAGCCGGCGTCGGCGATCGAAGTGGCCCCTGAATACGGTCGAAGCTGAACGATGTCTACACCGGTCCCGGATGTAAGCGAGTTCGTCAGGATCGTATTGTATTCCGTGGATTTAAAGGAACGAAACTTCACTTTGATGTGTTCATGCTGCTTTTCGAACTCGGTAATGAATTTCCCGTACGCATCCTTGTCCTCTGGACGCCAGCTGTACATCACCAGCTCCACCGGCTCCTTCTTGGCCTCTTCTGCTGCGGGCTGCTGCTGTGGCTGTGCAGCATTCTGTTCTCCTGGAGCAGATGTCGAAGTATTGCTGCTGCATGCGGATAAAATCAGCATCAGTACAGCGCTAAACAACCAAATCCCTACACGTCTCACCGTTCAATCGCCTCCACGTTCGCTAATTGTTGATTGCTCATATGTGTAAAGCATTATGTAGAAATATTTTATAATATTATAATAATTCACGAAATATTTTTTCAACTGTTTATTCCAAATTTTCAGATGATTATTCAAAAAAAAAGAAACAGACATTAAAGTCTGCCTCTTTTGCGAAACGGTTTTGAAGCCGTTTCTTACATCATGCCCATTCCGCCCATGCCGCCCATGTCTGGCATAGCTGGACCTTTGTTTTCTTCTGGTTTGTCCGCGATTACCGCTTCTGTAGTCAGGAACATAGCCGCTACAGATGCAGCGTTGGAGAGTGCGGAACGAGTTACTTTCGCAGCATCCACGATACCAGCCTCGAGCATGTTCACATACTCTTCGGTAGCAGCGTTGAAGCCGATGCCTACTGGTTCGTTTTTCAGACGCTCTACGATGACAGAGCCTTCCAGCCCTGCGTTCGCAGCGATTTGACGTACTGGCTCTTCCAGAGCGCGGAGGACGATTTGTGCCCCTACTGCCTCTTCGCCATCTACGTCCAGAGCGGCTACTGCTTTGATCACGTTGATCAATGTAGTACCACCGCCAGGTACGATACCCTCTTCTACTGCTGCACGAGTAGAGTTGAGTGCGTCTTCGATGCGGAGTTTTTTCTCTTTCAGTTCGGTTTCAGTTGCAGCACCCACTTTTACAACCGCTACGCCGCCAGCCAGTTTAGCCAGACGCTCTTGCAGTTTTTCGCGGTCGAATTCGGAAGTGGTGTCTTCGATTTGTTGACGGATTTGTGCTACGCGGCTTTCGATAGCAGCCTTGTCGCCAGCACCTTCCACAACAGTGGTGTTTTCTTTGGTAACCACGACTTTGCCAGCGCGGCCCAATTGTTCCAGCTTGGTGGATTTCAGATCCAGACCCAGCTCTTCTGTGATCACTTCGCCGCCAGTCAGTGCAGCGATGTCTTGCAGCATTGCTTTGCGGCGGTCGCCAAAGCCAGGAGCTTTAACAGCTACCGCTGTGAAGGTACCGCGCAGTTTGTTCACCACGAGAGTAGCCAGCGCTTCGCCTTCTACGTCTTCCGCGATGATCAGGAGAGGTTTGCCGCTTTGTACCACTTGCTCCAGTACAGGCAGAACTTCCTGGATGTTGGAGATTTTTTTATCGGTGATCAGGATGTAAGGGTTGTTCAGAACCGCTTCCATCTTGTCAGTGTCAGTGATCATGTAAGGGGAAGCGTAGCCGCGGTCAAACTGCATACCTTCTACAACTTCCAGCTCAGTTGCGAAACCTTTGGACTCTTCAACGGTGATAACGCCGTCTTTGCCCACTTTTTCCATTGCTTCAGCGATCAGGTTTCCAACCTCTTGATCGTCAGCGGAGATAGCCGCAACTTGAGCGATCGAGGATTTGTTCTCAACCGGCTTCGCGATGGATTTGATTTCTTCTACTGCAGCACGAACAGCTTTTTCCATACCGCGACGGATTACCATCGGGTTAGCACCAGCTGTTACGTTTTTCAGACCTTCACGGATCATGGCAGCAGCCAGAACAGTTGCAGTGGTTGTACCGTCACCCGCGATGTCGTTTGTTTTGGTGGCTACTTCTTTTACGAGTTGCGCACCCATGTTTTCGTAAGCATCTTCCAGCTCGATTTCCTTCGCGATGGTCACACCGTCATTGGTGATCAGCGGGGAGCCGAATTTTTTCTCCAGTACCACGTTGCGTCCTTTTGGACCAAGTGTTACTTTTACCGCGTTTGCCAATGTTTCCACACCGCGGAGCATTGAGCGGCGAGCGTCTTCAGAGAACTTGATTTGTTTTGCCATCGATTCTCTACCTCCTGCTTTATGTGTTTTCCTAACGGTATCCTATGTGAAGGAACGAATTAGCCGACGATCGCGAGGATATCGGATTCGCGAAGCACCAGATATTCTTTGTTATCCACTTTCACTTCAGTGCCGGCATACTTGGAGAAAATCACCTTATCGCCTTCTTTTACTTCCAACGCGATACGCTCGCCGTTGTCAGCAACACGACCGGAGCCTACAGCGATAACGCGGCCTTCTTGCGGTTTTTCCTTTGCCGTGTCAGGCAGAACGATCCCGCTAGCGGTCGTTTCGTCTTTGGAGATAGCTTCGATTACCACACGGTCACCCAATGGCTTCAGCACTAAAAACACCCTCCTCAAAAAATGTAGGTTAAGAAAGTTTGTTGTTAGCACTCGACTTGAGCGAGTGCTAACACCCAATTCCTATAATAATGAATCACCTTTTACTTTGCAAGTGGTTTCCCTCACATTTTTCCATCTATCTGATCTCTCAACTCTCTCTAGCAGGAAGCAATTTTCTAGCAATGAGGTTCTAGCAATCATTTGCGCTCATATAATCAAGCATAGAGTGTAGTCAAGACGTCCAAGGAGGGACCCAAAACATGCGAAATTGGTTTTTACTTGGTGTGATAGCGCTTGTGATCTTCGGAATCAGCCGTCTCTTTTCGGCAGACACTCCATCCCCGATCCAGGTAAATGTCAATTCTGCCAAAGCCGTCTACTGGGATGGTCAAGCGCTCCCTATTCCAGAAGCCAAGAATCCGGCAAAAGGCGATAATGCCCCGCCCGCTACCATCGAATATCAAGGGAATCTGTACGTCCCGCTCACCATGGTGGGTGAATGGCTGGACAAGCCCGTCGGCTGGGACCCGCATACATCCATGGCCTGGGTCGGACAAGCACCGGCAGCTCCTGCCACAACAGTAGCGGACGCAGGCGCCTCCGCGATCAAGCCTGCAGTCCCGCCTCAAACGGCTCCCTCAGAGCCTGCTGCCATTGCTGCGAGCGCGAGCCATCTCCCAGCCGCTCCGAAAGCGACAGCTCCTGCTGAAGCAAACGAAGCTTACCACCTCTTCGGAATCAAACTCGGCATGTCAGCGCAACAGGTGAAGAGCATACTCGGCGAGCCCAATCGCACAGAACCAAGCAGTCTGGGGTATCAATGGTGGGTCTACAACAAGGATTTATCAAAATATCTGCAGGTAGGCATCGCAGGAGATCAGGTCGTCGATCTCTACTCCAACGCACCGACGGCCAAGCTTGGCGGCACAGGCATCGGAGCCAGTCTGAAATCGATTGCGAGCAAGCATTCCCTGCAAAACGTCGTCTCCTTTTCCTACATGGGAGCAAACATCCAGATCACCAATCAGAAGCAGCAGCGTCCGCTGGTTCTAAAAGACGGAACACCCTTGATCTTCTACCTCGACAAGCAAAACAGCGACAAAGTAACGGCATTGCGGATGATCAACACCCAGATGCTGCTGCGCGGCGGCTTTTATGAAACCAAATGGACCTACACAGGAAAAGCCCCCAACTTCGATCCTCCTCCCCTGACAATCAAGCAACGGGAGCTGGTCAACGCCGCCAATGAACGCCAATTGCTCGACCTGGTCAACGTCGTCCGCTATCGCTACAAGCTTCCTGCGCTTTCCTGGCATGAAGGAGCCGCAGAGGTCGCACGCCAACATAGTCAGGATATGATGACAAATGACTTTTTCGACCATATTTCTGCCACGAGCGGCATGGACCCCTTTGCCCGCTTGAAACAGGCAAACATCCGCTACACCATGGCCGGGGAAAACATAGCGGCTGGCTACCCGGATGCCATCGAGGCGCATGAGAGCTGGATGAACAGTCCCGGCCACCGCAAGAACGTGCTGGAAAAAGGATTTACCCAGCTCGGTGTAGGCGTCGTCACGGATTATTTCACGCAAGCCTTTCTCACGTTGCCGAAATGAGTCGCCTACAACCACGAACCCGGCTTCCCTCTCAAGGACGCCGGGTTCCTTTTTCTGTCTTTGGCAAATGAAGCTGCTCACGTATTGCATCCACCTGTGCGGAAAACTCGACCAGGACCGTCTCCTCCTGCTTGGTATGCAAAATCAGCCACGGCTGACGTCCTCCCGACTTCGGCATGATGACAAACATGGCGGTGATCTGGGTATCCAGATTGGAGGCCTGATGCACCAAGCGTTTGGGGGGAGCAAGGGGAATTTTCACGATCATGGCATTCTCCAGCGAAGGGTTCAGGTCCAATACACGACCGCTCACACTGTCGAGAATGCGCTGCGCCTGCTGCTGAAAAGCTGAAGAATTGGGGAAAGTCCTGACGACCTGCTGTTTGTCTGTATCAAACAATTCCACTTCTTCAGCCTGAATGCTTTGTTCCGCCGGTTGTGCCGCAGCTGCCTCAGCTGGAACAGGGGATAGGAGCAGGGCCGCACAAAGAATCCACCGAATCACGGCGCACCTCCCTTTTCATACCGTATTAGTATATCCGGGTACGAAAAGGTAAAACGTGGCCAATAAAAAAAGTCCCCACTCTCGGAGGACTTAAGCTTCGCCTTGACTGCTGACTTCATCTGTTTGGGTGCGGTATTCCTTTTCCCATTCTTCATCCTTCTTCAACTGCTTGCGGTAGACAATCCGAGAAAGCCAGGTGCTGATCTCATACAAAACAATCAAAGGAACTGTCACCAGCACATCGCTCATGATATCTGGCGGAGACAACGTAACACCGATGACTGTCAGAAGAAAATAAGCGTACCGCCGCAGCTTGGACAACCTCGCAGGATTGAGAATTCGCAGCCGCGTGAGGAACATCACGATGATCGGCAGCTGGAACAGAACCCCGAACGGCAAGACCATATTGAACATGAAGCTGAAAAATTCCCCGATGCCGTAGTTGGGATTTACCCCCATACTGCCTGTCAGATTGGACATGAACTGCATCAGCATCGGAAATACAACATAGTAGCCGAACAGAATTCCCGCGACAAAGAGGAAAAAGGCGGCAGGGATAAAATACAGCGTTCCGCGGCGCTCGCTTTCCCGCAAGCCTGGGGACACAAAACGCCAAATATGGTACAAGGCAACCGGCAGAACCGCGACAATCCCTACCAGCACCGCTACCTGCATGTAGACGCGCAGCGCGTCAGAGGGATGCAGGGAAATAATCGGAACACCGTCGGCTATGGGTTGCTGCTTCAGGTATTCAATGAGCGGCCCTGCCAAAAAGAAGCCCACGATCAACGCCACTACAAATACGGCCAACACCCAGATGATTCGCTTGCGCAACTCTGTCAGATGTTCAACCACTGTCATTTCCTGATCGGCCATGGCAACCACCTTACCCAATTACGCTTTGTGCTGTTCTTTTTCAAGTTGCAGTCTTTCCTGCTCCAGTTTTTCGCGAATCTCCTTCTCAATGCGTTCACGCTCGATGCGCTCCCGCACTTCCCGCTCAATTCGTTCGCGGTCTATGGCTTCCTGATCTGCAGCTGCAGCCGTTGTCTTATCCGCAGACGAAGTGGACGCCGTTGTGGCAGCTGTTGTCGTCTTGGCAGACAGCTCCTTGGTTTTTGCCTTTTCCTTGTCCTCGTCTTCCTCATCGTCGCTGGTCAGGCTGCGAGTCGCGTTCTTGAACTCTTTCAAGGTATGACCTACTGCCCGGCCCAACTCAGGAAGCTTTTTGGGGCCAAATAATACGAGTGCTAAGACCAAAATAAGAATCAAACCAGGAATTCCAATCGTACTCATCGTGTTTCACTCCTTTTCCTGTTATATGCCAGTCTAACCAGCTAACACTTGCGTAAACCGCCGTATCCCAAGCGGGTCATATCTGGTTGCTCAATTTTTTCGCCTGCCAGGATGCGCGGCAAAAATACATCAAAGGATGTAAAAGGCTCATGCATGACCGCCCCGGGAAGTCCCAGGATCGGAGTCTCGCCATGATAAGCCACCAAAAGCATTGAGCCGGGCAGCATCGGTGTACCATAGCGAACGATTTGCGCACCGACGCCCGCAATCGCGCCAGGAGTCCGGTCGTCCGGATCGACGGACATGCCGCCTGTCGCCAGCACGAGATCGACTCCCTGCTCCAAAAACCACTTGATCTCCCGCTCAATCGCTTCTTTGTCGTCTGGTGCAAAACGTTGCTCGACCACTTCCGAACCAAGCGCTTCTACCTTGGAGCGGATGACCGGACCGAACTTGTCGGCAATCCTGCCGGAAAATACCTCGCCGCCTGTCGTTACCAGCCCAACGCGTTTTTTCTGGAACGGCTTCACTTCCACGATCGGATGCCCGAACGAGCGGGCCAGCTTCTCCAGCTCCGCAATTCGCGCTTCCTCGATAATCAACGGAATGATTCGGGTCGCCGCCAAAGTATCTCCCTGCTTCACTACCTGATCGCCGTAGATGGTGGAGAAGGCGATTCCCTCGAGCGCATTTACTGCATGGACGGCTTGTTCGTTGATTTTCGCCAGTCCGTGCCAGACCGCTTTCATGGACACCTTGCCTTCGTACGGCTCTGTCAGTGTCAAGCCTTGCCCGGATACAGCCTGGGCGATGCGCACACCTGCTTCTTCCTCGTGAATGAACCCTTCCGGCATGTCCAGCACGTAGATGTGTTCCTTCCCGATGGACAGCAGCGGTTCGATGTCTTCTGCCGTGACAATATGTCCTTTTTTGAACAAGCGCCCCTTGAACTCTCCGGGCAGAATTTGCGTCATATCGTGAGGAAGCATCATGCCGATTGCCTCACGAACAGGCACTTCCCGCATCTTCGGTTTTTCTACCAACCCAATCCTCCCCAATCCTCATTGGCTTCACCCGTCCCTTGCAGAATATGCAAAGCATCGGAAAGCATGTCTCCAATGGCATTAAAGCAAATCCCTACGCCTTTTGGGTTTCCTGGGAGATTTACGATCAACGAGTTGCCGCGTGTGCCTGCAACGGCACGTGTCAGCATAGCACGGCGGGATTGTTGCAGTCCAGCCCTGCGCATCTCCTCCGCCAGACCCGGTACAGGTCTGTCGATCACCCACGCCGTCACTTCCGGGGTCACATCGCGAGGACTCAGACCCGTTCCTCCCGTGACAATCAGCAAATCGCATTTTTCCCTGTCGACCAGCTCGATCATATTTTCCTTCAAGTCTTCCATATCGTCAGAAACTGCGCGGTATACCGCTACGTCTACCTGTAACCATTCACGTGTCAATTGGCGAATGATCGGGATGCGATCATCCTCCCGTTCACCAGTCGCAATAGAGTCACTAGCCGAAATTACGCCTACCTTCCATTTCCCCACAGCTACCAACCTTTCGTTTCTTCAATGTTAGTATTGTACACTTTTTTGCTCCCGCTGTAGATAGCAAGGCCCGAAAAGAGCACGCCTGACACAAAACCTTCACGAATGATAAAAACCCTCTTCCGTGACAAGCGCATCCAGCGGGATGTCATGGGACTCCATCGGCACCTGATCGACGACTTGTATCGAGAAGCATATTCCCACCAAAAAAGGACGGTGCTGCAAGTCTGCTAGAAAGCAGTCGTAATAGCCGCCTCCATACCCCATTCTTCCCCCTCGCCTGTCAAAAGCAACCCCTGGGACCAGGATGGCGTCCAGCCTGCTGCAATCTCCCTCAGTTGCCAGATCGGGATTGGGCTCCCAAATCCCGTACACCCCTTGCTTCAACATATGAGGTCCATCGTAGCGATAAGGAACCAAGCGCCTTTGGGCCGGAACCGTCAACGGCAGCCAGATTTCCACGCCCCGCTCCTTGGCTTCCTCTAGATAGGGCAAAATATCCAGTTCCTCGCCAAAGGGATGAAATGCCATCACGACCTGCGCTTGCGACAGCCGGTCACAGCGGAGCAGCTCTTGGCAGGCTTGCCTGGAAAAGCGTTCACGCTGCTCTTGGGACAGCGCGTTTCTTTTCTCCAATACGTGGTGACGAAGCTCTTTTTTCTCCATGTCTCTTCCTCCCCATGCCCCACAGGGTTGTCCCGTAAGCGCTCTCTAGGCTACACTTGAACATAGTTGACAAAGAGGTGAATGAAATGATCTTGCTGCAAGCAGAACATATAGAAAAAACCTATGGGGTCGAAACCATTTTACAAGACATATCCCTGCAAGTTCAAACAGGAGAACGCGTCGGATTGGTCGGTGTCAACGGCGCGGGGAAATCGACCTTGATGAAAATCCTGGCAGGCGAGTTGAGCTACGACAGCGGAACCGTCCGCATCCCCAAGGACGTCTCCATCGGCTACCTGGCGCAAAATGGCGGCCTGGAATCGGAGCGTTCGATCTGGGATGAGATGCTCAGTGTATTTACCCACCTGCAAAAGGAAGAACGGGAATTGCGCGAGCTGGAGGCGAAAATGGGCGATCCGAACGTGATTGCCGATTCCAAACGATATCAGCAGATCATGGAGGATTACGCCCATCGCGCAGAGGCTTTCAAGGAAAAAGGCGGGTACAGCTACGAGGGCTCCATCCGCGGCGTGCTCCACGGCTTGCGCTTTGCCGACATGGATTACCAGACGCCGATTCGGACGCTGAGCGGCGGTCAAAAGACGCGTTTGGCCCTGGCGAAGCTGCTCCTGCAATCCCCTACGATCCTGCTGCTGGACGAACCGACCAACTACCTGGACATCGAGACCCTCACCTGGCTGGAGAGCTATCTGCAAAACTACCAGGGCGCGATTCTCGTCGTCTCCCATGACCGTTACTTCCTGGACAAGCTGGTGACAGTCGTCTATGAAATCGAACGGACGCGGGCTACCCGGTACGTCGGCAACTACAGCCAGTTTCTCGATCAGAAGGCGGCGCGACTGGAACAGGATCTGAAGCGCTTCGACAAACAGCAGGAGGAGATCGCCAAGCTGGAGGACTTCATCGCGCGCAACATTGCCCGAGCCACGACGACCAAGCGGGCGCAGAGCCGCCGCAAGACTTTGGAGAAGATGGAGCGATTGGAAAAGCCGATCACCAAAAACAAGGCGGTCAGCTTCTCCTTTGAAGTCTCCAAAATGAGCGGAAATGTCGTCATGAAGGCAAGCAATGTCGCCATAGGCTATCCAGACGCGACCCTTTCACAAGGTCTTACCTTTGAGCTCGAGCGGGAAGAGCGGGTCGCGCTGGTGGGTCCCAACGGAATCGGCAAATCCACGCTGCTCAAAACCATCGTCTCCCAGCTGCCTGCCCTAAAGGGCGAGATCTCGTTCGGAAGCAATGTCACCATCGGGTACTACGACCAGGAGCATCGCAACCTCAATGAGCGCAGCACGGTTCTCGGGGAGATCTGGGATGAATATCCGCAAATGCTGGAGAAAGACGTCCGGACTCTATTGGGCAATTTCCTGTTCAGCGGCGACGATGTGCAGAAGAAGATCTCTGACTTGTCCGGCGGCGAGCGGGCACGGGTCTCATTGGCCAAGCTGATGCTCAAGCAAGCCAATTTCCTGATCTTTGACGAGCCGACCAACCACCTGGACATCTACAGCAAGGAGGTCCTGGAAAATGCCCTGGACGAATATCCGGGCACGATCCTGTTCGTCTCCCATGACAGGTATTTTCTGAACAAGATAGCCAGCCGCGTGCTGGAGCTGTCGCCAACTGGCGTGACGAGCTATCTCGGCAATTACGACTACTTCGTGGAAAAGAAACAGGAACTAGCCGAGCTGGCGGCAGAGCAGATGGCACAGCCAAACAAAAAGACGGGAGTGGCTCCCGTCCAGGCGGAAAAATCATCCTATGAGCTTGATAAAGAGGCCAAGCGGCGCGAGCGTCAGCGTCAGCGCCGCCTGGAAGAAATCGAAGAGACGATCCAGAAGCGGGAGAATGACATCAGCAGATGGGAAGAGGAGCTCTGTCTTCCCGAGATCTACAGCGACCATCTTCTGGCCAAGGAGCGCAATGATCAAATCCAAGCGGCGAAGGAAGAGCTGGAGCTGCTATATGACGAGTGGAGCCAGCTTTCCGGTGATTAGGCTTCAGTCGCCGACCTCCCGGCTATTCGCCCCCTCTGTCTGCATGGCTGACTCTGCGGGAGCTCCCAGAGCAGCGTAGAGCGCCGGGACGACCATAAACATGATGCAGGTCGCAGCTGTCACGATGCCGGAATCATTCAAGACCAATCCAGCGAGCGAGCCCGCGATCACCCCGGCAAAGCCTTTGGCCAGATACGGGTAGTCCTGCGCCAGATGCCCCAGAAAGCGATCATTTCGCAAGGAGAGCACACCGAGCACGAGGAGCGAGACGACGAACACCTTGCTCCAGATCGAGACGCGAATCAAGCGGATATTCATCTCCAGCTTTCGTTCCAGCATCTGGGCCACCTGCGCCCAATCGCCAGAGACGATCTGCTGCGATACCCGCCCTACATGCGTCAGGGGCTGATCCGTCAAAAGACTGCCCGCTATCAATACCAGCACACCACTCACGAGGCCGCCTGCCAGAAGCAGGAGGCCTTTTTTGCCCAGCTTCCATCCCGACAGCCTTGACCCGGCAACAAAAAATCCAACCAGTCCGGCTAAAAAGCCGCCCGCGTCCGTCCCCAAGTGGGGAGCCACCATATAATACAGCACAATCGCGAACAAGACCGCCGAAATCACCGGGATCACCTGACGGCTCCAACCCTGCCGCTTTTCCCGAGTACGGTCGATTTGGTACAAGGCCGCGACCAGCAGTACGGTGCTGCCGATCAATACCCCTTCGTACTCATTCCCTAATCCGTAAAAGCGGGCGCCTATGACCGGGTCATATCCGAGGTACGATTGGCCCATCAATTTTGCTCCCGTCCATCCATCCAGCAGCAGGCCAGCCACAGTCAAACCGCAAACGACCGCAACGATTCGAGACAACGGAAGGATCTCCATCAGAAAGGCGAGCAGCAGGGAGGTCATAATCAACGCTCCCAATACGACGATTCCCGATACCTGCCAGGTCAATGCCGCCTCGGCCAGCAGCAAAAAGGGGAACCAGAGCATAGCCAAGAGAGCCAGACGCATTCCGCGGCGAAGCTTCTCTCCCGCCTCGCCCATGCCGTGTTTTCTCCCCCATAGCCAAAGCGCGACCGCACCTGCGAGGGTAATCATCTGCAGCATCACATAGGTGTACAGCACAGAGGAGCGTGTCGCATAGGTATGGTGAATTCCCTCCACCTTTTGAAAGAATGAAGCAATATCTGTCCCGCTATCCTGGATGCGCAGCGTATGTCCAGCCAGCCCCTTTGGCTGTGGCACTTGCAACCAAGACAACAGGGTTGGCAGAATATCGAGTCCACTCACCAGTCCGGGCTGTCTGGTGGTCGCCGAGGTGAGCAGGCCGCTTTCTTCGTTTCGCCACACCAGAATGGGCGGCAACAGCTTTTTCTCCTGTGTGGCCTGGGCATGCACCGCTGGCGTGACTACCATGACGGTCTGATTTTCAGCTCGTGCTGACAAGAGTTGATCCAAAAAAACCGACCAATCCCGCATAATGCGATCGTAGGAACGCTCAAACTGGTTCGGTTCCATCGCATCTGCCAACTGATACAGGCGGGCCAGATCCGACAGCTGCACAGTGATCAACCCTGGGCCCTTGTTTTGGTTGGCTGCGATGCTGCTTAGCAGTTTCTCGTAATGGGTTCGGATTCCATGGGGGTAGTCCTCAGTAGATGATGCAGTCCTTGCATACAGATCGCCATGCGGTACACGTCCCAACTCATCCATGGCAAAAAGAATGGCGTGCCGCTGCCGGACGTCCTCGTAGTCGCCGGACCCGTATGCTGTCACCGGGATCTGATGGGCTGCAAGCACGCTGCCCAGAAGGCCGATCTGCGGCGTGTAAGGCTTGTCCCGATTCTCCGCATGAAGCCGGAAAATACCCGGAAAGACAATTTGGGCGTCTGCAGGATCCAGTCCAAGCTTTGCTGCCCATACACCCGCCGTTTGATTGCCCTGAAGGATTTCCCCTCTTTCATAGGCGGTACCGCTTCGCTCCGTGTAGAGCGCTTGCGAGCCGCCTCCCATTAGAAGATAGGCATTAGCCGCTGTACGCGCGCCTGGCGACCGGATCGACAGCGCCCCGATTCCCGCCTGCTCCAGCCAACTGTCCACATGTGGATAGGTGCGCCACCTCTCCAGATCGGCAAAAGACATCCCTTCCAAGAACAGGAGTATCACCTGCGGGCCTTGCGCTGTCTGACGCGCCTCCGATTTTGGGACCATGGTCAACAGCAATAATACTGACAGAAAAATGAGGCATTTTCTCTTCACTTTGCTCCCTCCTGTTGATAACACTGCCTGCTTTATCCACATATTCCACAGAATAATCCACAGGAACCGGGCTATTTTCCCGGTCATTTTTTATAGTTATCACCAGTATTCACAGGGGGAGCTCGGGACAGACACAAAAGTTATTCGACTTCTGTGGACAAGTTGGCAGCCCACCAACTGATCGAGGCGAAGAGGGAAAAAGGCTGCCCCGTCGTCAGCACCTGACTTCGGGACAGCCTTGAAAAAAATCTTATGGATTGCCTGCCACCTGCCCCTTTAGTGCTCAGCAAGCGACAAGCCCGGGACTCCGTTGAGATCAAGCCCGGCAAATTCCCCTTTTTCATAGCGAATATATCCTGCGGCCGCGATCATGGCGGCATTGTCCGTACAAAGCGAGAGCGGCGGAATGACAAGCGGGATGCCTTCCTGCTGGCAACGAGACTGCAGTCTTTCCCGCAATCCCCTATTCGCCGCCACACCACCTGCCAGCAACACCTGCTTGGCCCCGAATTGCCGGACTGCGCGCAGCGTTTTTTCGACCAGGACCTCTGTTACCGAGTCCTGGAAGCTTGCGGCCAGATTGGCAGGCTGAATCGTCTCCCCGCGCTGCGCGGCATTGTGCAGGGTGTTGAGGACAGCGGATTTCAAGCCGCTGAAGCTGAAATCATAGGAATCGGGTTCCAGCCAGGAGCGAGGGAGGGGGACATTCGCTTCTCCCTCATGAGCAAGCCGATCGATGTGCGGGCCGCCCGGATACGGCATGTTGAGCGCACGAGCCACCTTGTCGTAAGCCTCGCCGGCGGCATCGTCCCTCGTCTCGCCCAGAATTTCAAACTGGCCATGCCCCTTCATCCAGACCAATTCCGTGTGACCTCCGGAAACGACGAGGGAGATCAGCGGGAAATCCATCTCTTCGACGAGGCGATTCGCGTAAATATGTCCAGCGATATGGTGAACCCCGATCAACGGAATGCCTCGCGCCAGAGAGATTGCTTTGGCAGCCGCAACCCCTACGAGCAAGGCTCCTACCAGGCCCGGTCCATAAGTAACAGCGATAGCGTGGATCTCATCGAGCGTCTTGTCGGCCTCTCGCAGAGCTTCCTCGATCGTCAGCGTAATATTCTCCACGTGGCGTCTGGAAGCCACCTCCGGCACGACGCCGCCGAAGCGCTTGTGAATATCCGCCTGGGAGGCAATCACATTGGACAAAACTTCGCGGCCATCCCGGACTACCGAAGCCGACGTTTCATCGCAGCTCGTCTCAATTCCCAGAATATAAGTCGGACCTCCCGACTGTTTATGTGCCTGATAGGCCTGCATGACGCGCTGTTCGTAGCGCGATTGGTTTGTCCTGTTCATTGCAATGTCACCCACATAATGATTGCGTCCTCATTGTTATCCGAATAATATCGTTTTCTGATCCCTTGTTCCGTAAAACCCAGCTTGACGTACATGCTGCGAGCGACCGTGTTCGAAGGCCGCACCTCCAGCGTCATGCTTTTCGCGCCAAACATCATCGCGACTCCCATCATTTTTTGCATCAGCCGAATCCCGATATTCCTGCCCCGATACGAGGGGTGGACGGCCACGTTGGTGATGTGAGCCTCATCAATGATAATCCACATCCCGCAGTAGGCAATGACCTTGTTCTGATGCAGGGCTACCACATAACGCGCGTTCGGATTTTTCGTCAATTCATTGACAAAGGCATCGTGCGGCCAAGGAGTGGTAAACGACAAGCGTTCCAGCTCGGTGACGGCTCCGACGTCCGCCAGTGTCATAAAACGGAATCCCAACTCTATCGGTTGATCCATGCGATCACTCCTTTACCGAACCCTCCTGCTTTTGCGCCAGCCATTTCGCTTCTGCCTCTGCCAACTGGAGATATTCCGGTACCAGCGCATGGGCATCTCCACTCTCCTGCAGCCTTTGCATCGCCAGGTAGCCAATATGCGCCGCCCGCGGATGGTTGAACGCCGGGGAGGCAAAAAGGGCCTGCTCCCCCAAGACCTGCTCGATTGTCTGCCGGTGCATCCGCACATCTTCGCCCAGGAAGAGAATCGACCTCCCGCCAGCACGATCGCGCATAAGCGGCAACCACTCTTGCAAAAGGATAATCCGCTCTTTTTCCAATACGTCTAGGCTATCCAGACCTCTGGAGGTATAGGAGCCCGTGTAGACCTGCCCGCGTCTGGCATCAAACAAGGGCACGATCAAATCCGCGAAGCCGAGCGCATTCATGGCGACTGCCTGAAGACTGCTGACGCCTACGACTGGCAAGTTCAAGGACCAGGCGATGCTTTTCGCAGAAGCAACCCCGATTCGCACGCCAGTATACGACCCGGGTCCGATAGCGACTCCGATGCCGCTCAATTCTTCCGGAGAGGTATTGGTGGCGTCCAAAAGCTCGCTGATCGCATCCATCATGCGAACGGAATGGTTTTTCTGCTGATTGGTCGTCGTCTCTGCCAGGACGCGTTCATCCTCCACGACGGCTACACTTAAGACCAGATTGGATGTATCAATCGCCAGTACGCGCATCAAAATCAAACTCCTCACACAATCTCACGTAGCGATCTCCTCGCGGCACCAGCTCGACCAGCCGCTGTCCGTCGCCAACCGCACGCAGGAAAATCGTCAAACGGTCCGGCGGCAAGACTTCCTCGATCAAGGATGCCCACTCCACAACGCAGACGCCTTCTCCAAAGAAATAATCGTCCAAGCCGAGTGAATCGACATCGCCGCCCACCCGGTACACGTCCATATGATACAACGGCAAGCGCCCCTGATACTCTTTTATGATCGTAAAGGTCGGACTGTTCACCACATTCCGCACTCCCAAGCCTCGCGCCAGCCCTTGCGTGAACGTTGTTTTGCCCGCTCCCAGATCGCCCTCCAGCGCCAACAGATCGGCAGGCTGCAAAAGATCAGCAAGCCGTGCGGCAAAATTCTGGGTCTGCTCTACTCCTGCGAGCGTCCACTTGTACGCCATTGCCGTCATCCTTTCTTCTCTTCCACGTGGACAAAGTGATTGAAACCCGCCTTGTTCAGCGTCATCTGCTGGCCATCACGTGTGACCAGAACATTTTTTCCATTTCCTTCCACGCGGCCGATCACCGTAAACGGAATGCCTTTTTCGGCAAACTGCTGCGAGAGGGCGGCAAGACCGTCCTCTGATACAGTTCCAACCAATTGATAGTCTTCCCCACCGTACAAAGCCCAGTCCAGCGGTTCCTTGCGAGAAACCCGGGCATAGGCGAGAACTTCCTCTCGAATCGGGATGGATTCTGCAGCGATGCGGATCGTCACGTCGCTCGCCTCGGCGATCTCCCACAGCTCGGATGCCAGCCCGTCGCTGACATCGTTCAATGCTCCACACACTCCTGAAGCCTGGAGCAGTCGCCCAGCCTGAATTTGAGCAGCGGGACGTTGATGCGCCTCCACTAGAGGCAGCCACTTCGCTTCCGGCTCGTTTTTCGCCAGCAGCAGGTGCAGTCCGGCAGCAGAACTGCCGACATGCCCGGTCACGAATACAAGCTGCCCCGGCCTAGCCTGGGAACGGCGAATCGCGCGCCCCGCTTCAACCTCGCCCAGCACGGTGACGGACAGATGCAAGGACCGAGGAGAAGAGACCGTATCTCCGCCAATCACGCGAACGCCATACTGCTCGCATGCCTCGTAGATGCCATCGTATATTTGCCTGTACTCTTCATCTGTATAACTAGGCGAAACCGCAATGCTGACCAGGGCGTACCGGGCTATCCCGCCCATGGCAGCGATGTCGCTAATGTTGCTGATCACCGCCTTGTAGCCGATGTCAGCCGGCTTCATGGTCTCTCTTAAAAAATGGACCGTCTCTACCATCGCATCACAGCATGCCACGACTTCCATCTCTGGCGTGGGGCTAAAAACGGCAGCATCATCTCCGATCCCGACAGTCAGGCCGTCACCTTCTTGTCCGTTCGAACGGCTCGTCCATTGCCGGATCAAGGAAAATTCATCATGTGCCACCTTCCAGCTCTCCTTTGCTGCATAGTCAGTTCATTATAACGTTGCCTTCCAAAGAGACGCAAGAAACCAGAGCACAGGGCTGCGCTAATTCGGCTTGGCAGGCTGCAGCTCGCGAAGAGTCAGTTTGCCGCTGCAGCGCCCGCAGCGATAGCGGGTGGGATTCATCTTTCTTTTGCGCTTGTAGCTCATGCCGCAGGATTGGCAGCGAAGCTCATAGCGATACGGGAGCTGCGTTCTGCCATTCCCCACCTGCTGACAATACCTGCTCCCCCCGACTTGCTGCAGCAATTGCTGAAAATCCCGATCCGCATGGCGATAGCCTCTCTTGGCAAGATGCAGGTGGTAATGACAAAGCTCATGCTTGATGATCCCCACCAGTTCTTCTTCCCCATGCTCGTGCAGATGCCGCGGATTGATCTCGATGTCATGCGTGCGCAGCAGATAACGTCCCCCTGTGGTACGCAGCCGTCCATTGAAGCGAGCCTGATGGCGAAAAGCCACGCCGAAAAAGCGGCTGGAGATC
The DNA here is from genome assembly GCF_003710985.1 of Brevibacillus panacihumi. Classification (GTDB taxonomy): domain Bacteria; phylum Bacillota; class Bacilli; order Brevibacillales; family Brevibacillaceae; genus Brevibacillus; species Brevibacillus panacihumi. The sequence goes on along the minus strand of NZ_RHHT01000007.1, from coordinate 93,046 downwards.
TCCTCCACCAATTTTTGCAGTTCCTGATCGGTCATCTCTCGTCCCAGCCTTCCCACACCGGGCCGCCATACGTTGCCTGCCCGAATCGTATTTATACCTGCTCATCGCCTTGTCGAGTTCCGTGCCTTTGCAGGCGAGGTCGGATTTACGCTTTTACGAAATAATAGGTACCTCCTGTTCGTCCGGCGCATACATTGCCAATAGACGAATATCTCCAGGAGGTACCTTCATGCCACAATGGATGCGCAGGCAGCTGCAACGTGCCTTCATCGGGAAGGACATTCGCCAGATTCGCCTGCTGAACAGCTGTTGGTTCTTATACTGGGAAAAACATGGTGGTCGTCCGCAATGACGGGACGCCGCCTTTTTTATTTGCCTGCCTCATCCGGCGCGATCATCGTCAGGCCCACACGCTGCCGTTTCTCGTCGATTTCCACGACCCAGACATCCACAATGTCCCCGACAGTGACGACATCCAGCGGATGCTTGACGAAGCCTTTTTTCAACCGGGAGATGTGAACTAGCCCGTCGTTTTTCAACCCGATGTCGACAAAGGCTCCAAAGTCTACGACATTGCGCACCGTCCCTTGCAGCTTCAACCCGGCACTCAGGTCAGACAGCTGCAAGACATCGCTGCGCAACAGCGGTTTAGGCAGCTCGTCACGCGGATCTCGTCCAGGACGCAGCAAGCTTTCCACCATATCCTGCAAGGTAGGCTCCCCGATGCCCAGCTTTTCGGCAGTCTTGGCTATATCGAGGGCTTGCAGCCGATTCCGGCATGCCTCGCTGCCGATTTCCTGCGGCGCGATTCCCAGCATGTCGAGCAGCTTGTACGTAGCATCGTAGGACTCTGGGTGAATCGGCGTCTTGTCCAACGGATTGCTGCCATCCGCGATCCGCAAAAAGCCGATACACTGCTCATATGTTTTGGCTCCCAGGCGCGGTACTTCCTTCAGTTGTGTGCGTGACGTGAATTTCCCGATTTCCTCCCGCTTTTTCACGATGTTTCCGGCTACCTGGCGGCTGATGCCGGAGACGTACTGGAGAAGCGATGCGGAAGCCGTATTGACATCCACCCCGACGTGGTTGACCGCCGATTCTACGACGAATTGGAGGCTATCCTCCAGACGGGATTGGGAGACATCGTGCTGATATTGACCGACGCCTACAGATTTAGGGTCGATTTTTACCAGCTCTGCCAGCGGATCCTGCAATCGGCGCGCAATCGAGGCTGCACTGCGCTCCGCCACGTCCAGATCAGGGAATTCCTCCTTCGCCAGTTGGGACGCTGAATAGACAGAGGCCCCCGCTTCGTTGACGATCAGATAATGGATCGGCTGCTTCAATTCCTTGAGCACAGAAGCGATGAACTGCTCGGTTTCGCGTGAAGCGGTTCCATTGCCAATCGCGATCAACGTCACTCCGTAAGCCGCGATGAGCTGCTTCACCTTGGCAGAGGCTTCCGCCACCTTGTTCGCTGGCGGCGTCGGGTAGATGACCGCCACCTCCAACAGCTTGCCTGTCTCATCCACGACGGCCAGCTTGCAGCCCGTACGATAGGCCGGGTCGACTCCCAGGACCACTTTTCCCTTAACAGGCGGCTGCAGCAGCAGATTGCGCAGATTTTCGGAAAATATGTGAATCGCCTGCTCTTCTGCCGCCTCGGTCAGTTCTGTGCGCACTTCCCGCTCCACGGAAGGGGCGATCAGCCGTTTGTATGCATCCTCGATCGTACGCTGCAGCAAAGCGCGGGCGACTGTCTCCTGCCGGATGACTCTTCGCTCCACCCATGCCAGAATATCCGCCACCGGCGCTTCCACCGTCACTTTTAAAACGCCTTCGCTCTCACCGCGGTTGATCGCCAGGACGCGATGCGGCACCACTTTTTTCACCGGTTCACTATAGGAATAATACATTTGATAGACGTTTTTCTCATCGGCCTCTTCTGCCTTCTGCTCAGACAGCAGCTGGCCTTTTTGCAGTGTCTGCTTGCGAATCCACTGCCTGATATCCGGGTCGTCAGCAATGTGCTCAGCCACGATGTCCATTGCGCCTTGGAGCGCGTCCTCTGCCGACTGGACACCTTTCTCGGGATCGATATAGCGAGACGCTTCCCGCTCCGGCTCGCCCGACTTCGGCAGCGCCAACAGATACTGGGCAAGCGGCTCCAGTCCCTTTTCCTTGGCCATCGTCGCACGTGTACGGCGCTTTTGCTTGTAGGGACGGTACAGATCCTCCACTTCCTGCAGCTTCACCGCTCGTTCGATCGCCGCCTTCAGTTCATCCGTCAGTTTCCCCTGCTCCTCGATCAGCCGCAGGACCTCTTCCTTGCGCACAGACAAATTGCGCAGATAGCGAAGCCGCTCTTCAATCGCCCGGATCTGCGTTTCATCCAATTGGCCCGTCATCTCTTTGCGGTAACGTGCGATAAACGGCACCGTATTGCCCTCGTCCAGCAAAGCGATGGTGCGCTCTGCCTGATGAGGTTTGACACCCGTATCCCGGGCAATTGTCTGAATCAGCAACGTTAGCTCCATACATTCCTCCTGCAAACAAGACCGTTTTGTCACTCTTTTCGTTATTGTACCATACTTGCCCATCTCTCCAGAAAAGGGGGGAAAACAAAAAAAGGTGCCTGCTGACACCCTACCTGGTTCTCGCTGATATTGGCTGCGTCTGATCCCATTTCAAGGCTTCCCGCAGCTTGCCTAACGCCCTGCGCTGGAGCCGGGAGACGTGCATCTGCGACATGCCTAGCAGATCCCCTGCTTGCTTCTGGCTGAGATTTTGGTAAAAAGTCAATTGAATGATTTCTCTTTCCCGGGGATCCAATACATAAAGAGCATGATCAATCGTCAAATGCCGTTCGACGCGACCGTACCCCTCTTCCTGCTCCCCTACCAGGTCAAAAAGGGAAATGGTATTCCCCTCGCTGTCCGCCTCCAGCTCGCTGTCCATAGAAAGGGCGTGGTAACTGCGGCCCATCTCCAAGGTTTCCAGCACATCTTCCTCGGACACACCCAGATACCGGGCAATATCTGCGATCTGTGGAGAGCATTGCATCTGGACGGTCAGCTCGTCTACCACCCGTTTGATCTTGGGACTTAACTCCTTTACTCTTCGAGGCACGTGCACACTCCAGGTCTTGTCCCGGATGAAGCGTTTGATTTCCCCTACAATCGTCGGTATTGCGAAGCTCTCAAAGCTTCTTTCAAAGGAGGAATCATAACGGCGGAAAGAGGACAGCAAACCAATCATGCCTACCTGGACCAGATCTTCGTACATGATTTGACTGCGCAGGAACTTTTTTGCGAGTGTCTCGACCATCGGCGTATAGATCTCGACAAGCTGTTCCTGCAAATCAGGATCTCCTGTTTGTTGATACCGCAGCAGGAGCTCCTTCCCTTCCTCGCGGCTATATTTGATTTTTCGAGATTGTCCGGTCATCACCAGCCACCCCATCTCGCCGTAGATACTTCGTCATGGAGACCGAGACGCCTGCACCTGTATGGAAAACAACCTCGTCCATCAAAGCTTGTATCAAGAACAAGCCCAGTCCCCCCTCTTCGAGCTCATCCTCTTCCATCCCGTTTAAAAGGGGTGCCTTCCTCTGCTGCTCTGCATCCTCTACAGAGAAGCCCTTCCCCTGATCGGCCACCTCGATCCAGAGTCGATCCTCGTATACATGGCAGACGAGGTGAAGCGAGTTGGTGCCGTCCTCGGATTCGTAAGCGTGCTCTACTGCATTGGTGCACGCCTCCCCTACCGCCAATTTGATATCCTCGATCTCCTCGTAGGTGAAGCCCATCCGATTGGCAACCCCCGACACGAGCAAGCGGGCTACCCCCAAATATTCCACCCGATTCGGCAAGGTTAGTGAAATCACGTCAACAGCAGGTTGATTGGATGCCATTACGCTTCCTCCCCTTTGCGAATGGCAATGAGGTCATAGAAACCTGTGATGCGGAACAACCGTTCCACCCGAGCGGACAGGTTCTCCACAAAAAGAGAACAACCGGAACGCTTGCATGCCTTCATCAAGGCGACAAACATGCCAATCCCCGTGCTGTCCATATATTCGACTGCTTTCAAATCGACCGTAAGCCTCGTCGCTCCCGCCTCGAGCAGAGATAATAATCTCTCCTTTACCTCCGGGCAGGTGTAGGCATCGATCTCTCCCCCCAGAATTACCTGATGCTCCGTCTCTTCGCTGATTGTCTGGATAGTCAGATCCATCTGAAATTCCTCCCTGTCTGTACTCAGATTCTGCGCAGAACAATCATCGTGTAATCGTCCCTCTGCTCAAACTGAGCAAGCATCATGAGCCTGCGGTAGATCTCATCCGCCATGAGTTGAGCCGGCTTGTCCACCTCTTTCTGCAAAAAGCCGACCAATTCTTCACGCACCAGGTAGGAGCGCCCTTTTTTACTCTCCGTCACGCCATCTGTCAAAAGAATCAAGACGTCCCCGGTCTGCAGGGCAACCTCATGCTCCATATAGGTGCTGTCAGCGGAAATTCCCAGCGCGATGCCGCTTCCCGCCAGATCGTGAAACTGCCCCTCCCGCGCTCGGTAGAGAAAACCTGGTTCGTGTCCGGCTACGGCATAGCGGAAGCAGTGATGGTTCGTATCGTAGCAGCCAAACAGCATCGTCACAAACATGCTGGGATCGATGTTCCGCTCTACGACCCGATTGAGGTGGCGAAGCATTTGATCCGGCCCAAGCTGGATTTCGCCCAAACTGTCGACCGCGTATTTCAGCATGGACATGCACATGGCAGCAGGAATGCCTTTTCCTGTAATATCTCCAATTGTCAGGCTGAAGCGATTTCTGCTGAAGTGCATGAAATCATAATAATCGCCCGACATCCCATTCGCTGCGACGCTGACGACGCCAATCTCCACGCCAGGGTACGTCGGAATGTTCTGGGGCAACAGGCTTTGCTGCATGGCGGATGCGATTTCCACTTCCGACTGCAGTTGCGCATGCTTGTTTCTCCAGCTTTGCAGGGAACGATGCGCATTCCCGTATTCGATCATGACTTCTGTCAACATGCGAAAGGATGCGCGGACGAATTCCGGCACTTCTTCGACGCTCTCCAAAGCCCTGCTATGCAAATCTACCAGTTCCTCAGGGGAAATATCCTTGAGCAGCAGCCACTTCCCCAGTTTCTGCGCTCCGTACAGCTCGTCTTCTTCTTGGCTGTTCAAGTAATCCCGGAGGATTTGAACATATTCAGCTTCCAACCTCCGGGTCATACCTGCGTTCCACCTCTCCCGCTACTGCTCAAACCACTTGACCACGTCTACGCGAGTCCCTTTTCCGGGTGCGCTCTCTATATCAAAACAGTCCATCATTCGCCGCACACCTGGCAATCCGGCTCCAAGTGCGCCCGATGTGGTATAGCCGTCTTCCAAAGCTTTTCTGATGTCAGGAATGCCCGGCCCTTCATCGATCGCTGTGATTTGCAAGCCCTTTTTTCCTTCTCGCTCAACGATCGCAATCGTGATGGTGCCTGATCCTGCGTACAAGAAGATGTTGCGTGCCAGTTCCGAAATGGATGTAGCGATACGCGATTGCATGATCGCGCCAAATCCCAGCTCTTTTGACATATTTCGTCCGATGTGTCTGGCGGTTACAATATCGTTCTCTCTCTCAATACGGATTGTTTCAGGATTAGACGCTGCCACAACCACGAACCCCTTCCGCTTCTTCCCGATTTCTTTTCTGATTCGCGGAATGATTAGCAAATCATGTCACTTTTTGTCTAATATTCACTATCAGACAGATTCGCTACAGACGGGGAATTTTCCTCCCCCAATGAGGAAATGATCTCTTTCTGATATGCTGAGCATTTGAAAGGCACGCCAAAAAACCACTCGATCCGCACGCATCCAAGTGGTTTTTCTACACGCGCGACTGATTTATCCTTAAAAATCAATGAGTCCCAGACTGATTTGCAGGGATTCATTGACTCGATCCATCATCTCATCATCAAGATGGGTAATCTTGTCGGTCAGTCGTTGTTTGTCAATGGTTCGAATTTGTTCCAACAGAATGACGGAGTCACGATCAAATCCATATAATTTTGCGTCAATCTCTACATGCGTCGGCAATTTTGCCTTTTGAATCTGCGCCGTGATGGCGGCGACGATGACCGTCGGACTGAATCGATTTCCAATGTCGTTCTGAATGACTAAAACAGGCCGCACGCCTCCTTGCTCAGAGCCAACGACCGGTGACAGGTCCGCGAAAAACACATCGCCACGTTTGACAATCACTGGTCACACCCCGCTAACTAAGCGGACAAGAGTATGGTCAGCCTCTTCTTCAGCGCCAAATGCCTCCGATGCCATTTTTAGATTGATCTTCGCCATCTCCATATACCCTTTTTGCATCGTTTCACGGATTGTGCGTTTTTTGCGCTCCTTCAGATAAAGGTGCATCGCCTGGCGAATAAACTCGCTGCGATTGGATTTTTCCTTTTCAATCACGCCATCCACTTCCTGGAGCAAGTGATGTGGCAAACTGATCATGATGCGTTTCGTGTTAGACTTCGACAAGACAAATCCACCTCCAACCATGACCGTAACTTCCATCCGTTATGCTTGTTAGATACTGACTGGCGCCAGTATGAACAATACCATTATGTCGAAACCATTGCAAAAATATACCTGCTGCTTATCTGGGTGTCGCAAATATTGCGCCGCGCATTGTTTGCGCTTAGCTATAATTCGCGTTATGCACATAAAATCCTGCTGTGTTCGGACAGACAGTTTTTCCCATATGCCAAATAGGTGCTGCTATTTGAAAAGGGGATGAAAGACTCCGCATTCCTTCCCTTGGCGCATGTATACCTTGGGAATCCGGTAGTTCAACATGCAGGGCACCTCGTAATTGATCGTACCGATCAGCGCGGCCACTTCATCCAAAGAAATCTCTTCTTCTCCCTGCTTGCCGTACAAGACCACCTCGTCCCCGACCTTAGCCACGCCGCTCTCGATCCGCACCATCGACTGATCCATGCAGACCCGGCCGATGATCGGAGCACGCGAACCCTCGAACAGCACCGCGCCGCGATTGGACAGCAGCCTGGAATAGCCGTCCGCGTAGCCGATCGGCAGCGTCGCCACCTGCTCATTCGGTTCTGTCGTGTACGTGGCGCCATAGCTTACAGTGATGGGTTCATCCGCCACTTTGACATGGGCAATTCTCGTTTTCAGCGAAAGGGCGGGAACCAGTGAGACATCCGCGCGCTCTTTCATGTACGGAGAAGGATATAGTCCGTATAAACCTATGCCCAAACGAATCGTATCATACCCCCATTCCGGATGGGCAATGGCGGCAGCCGTATTGCAGCAATGAACTTTAGGCAGTTTTCTGCCCGAAGTCAGCAGGGCTTGCAAAAAGGCTTGAAACTTCTCGTGCTGTCGTCGCACATGGGTATCGTCAGGCTCATCCGCGCAGGCAAAATGGGTAAACAGGCCAGACCAGCGGAGCTTTTCGCTCTCTTCCAGCGCCCCGACTACCCCCAGCAGTTCATCTGCTGTACGCACTCCCAGACGGCCCATCCCTGTATCCGCTTTGACATGTATGCCGACAGGCTCAAGCTGGTCTTGCCGCAGAAGCCTGTCTGCTTCCTGTATCCATGCTTCGCTGTAGGCGGTCAGCTCGACTTGCCGTTTGCTGGCGATCTGTACAGATTCAGGCGGAGTATATCCCAGTACCAGAATCGGCGCTGCGATCCCCGCATCCCGCAGGACGATGGCCTCGTCAAGCATCGCGACCGCCAGTGAATCAGCCCCGGCGTCCAGCGCTTCCTTGCCTACTTGTACAGCTCCGTGACCGTAACCATCCGCTTTGACCACTGCCATGATCTCCGTCTTCTCGGGAATATGCCGGCGGAACGTCTCGACATTGGCGCGAATGGCATCCAAATCTACTTCAACCCAGGTGTCACGACAAAACGGTTTCATCCTTATCTCCTCTTCTTATTTCCTTTTTGGTAGTAAAACAGTCGCTCGTTCAAGTGGGACAGAAACTGCCGGGAAACCATCAAGGACTCCCTTTTGCCACTCAAGCGATAGACATGGCGTCCTTCGTAAATCGGTTCCACCTCGTTCAGCGGATAACTCTTTTCCTGACCGGACAGCGAGATGATCAGATGTGTTTTTGTCAGTTTGTACATGGGACGCAGGATGGCTTTGTACAAGAACGGCGATAACCCTACTACGGCAATCGCGATCGCAAAAGCGAGCACCTTGAACTCCGTCGCATCGCTGGGAAAAAACTGTGCCAGAATCATCATTCCAAAGACAAATGCCACTGTTTCCATGATTCGCATTTTCATGCTTTTTCGCAGAAGCATGTCCTTGTAGGATGATTCCTCTTGATACAATACATCTGACATCGGTTTTTTCATGAAACGCATGCCACCTCATCAAATAAGTTATCTTGAATGTATCGCTTTTCCCTGTCTGGTGTCAATGAAGGGAATGTTGAACAAAAAGATCCCCTTCGGCCAGAAACCGATCAGGGATCTCCTGTTGATACATGTATGGTTATTCCTTTGCCGCCTCAGACGAACGGACCTTCTTGAAAGTCCCTTCTACCATTTTGGCAGCCTGTTCTTTTGCCTTGTCCAATTGCTGGTCTGCTTGCTCCTGTGTCAGTTTGCCTTCCTCCACAGCCTTGGCCAGCAGATCCTCATGCGCTTTTTGCAGCAGCGCAATGACCTCTTCTTGGTCTACACCCTGCTCTTTCGCCACTTCAGCCAGCGACTTGCCTGCCTTCAGCGCCTCCTGCAGTTGGGCAGCGTCCAGTTTGAGCAAAGCCAGCAAATCCTCGTTTTGCCCAAAACCGAAGAATCCTTTGCCCATTCCTCTTGCTTTGCCTGGATGCGGGTTTGATACCTGTTCTTCAACCCGTTCGCGGGCATTTTCGCTCAGTTTGTCTGCTTGCTCTTGTGTCAGTTTCCCCGCTTTGACAGCTTCCGCAACCCGATTTGCCTGTTCTTGGACCAGAAGATCAATTACATCCTGCTTGTCGACGCCTTGCGCTTCAGCGATCTCAGCCAGCGACTTGCCGGCTTTTTGGGCTTCTTTCAGCTCTTCGGCTTCCAGTCCGAGGAGCTTTAGCAGCGCTTCGCTTTGTCCCAGGCCGCCAAAACCTCTGCCCCATCCCATGTCACCTGCTGGCTTCACGCTCTCAACCTGTTTGGTTATGCGCTCAACCGCATTTTCGCTCAGTTTGTCTGCTTGCTCTTGTGTCAGTTTCCCCGCTTTCACAGCTTCCTCAACCCGATTTGCCTGTTCTTGGACCAGCAGATCAATGACATCCTGCTTGTCGACGCCTTGCGCTTCAGCGATCTCAGCCAGCGACTTGCCAGCTTTTTGAGCTTCTTTCAGCTCTTCGGCCTCCAGTCCGAGAAGTTCAAGCAGAGCTTTGTTATCTTTCAACGCTGCACCGTCGAAAAAGCCCGCATGTCCTCCCATTTTCACCTTGCCAAAGTTTTGTTTTCCTTCCACTGTATAGTTGGTTTTTGCTTGGTCCGCGTCAGCTGCATACGCGCTCCCCAGCACTCCCAGACTCAGCACCGTAGCCATCGATCCAAACAGCAATCCCATTTTCGCTTTGCTCAACATGTTGCCATCATCCTTTCCATTCCAGTCTCGCACCTCTTCGGTACAAGTCTTAGTGTAGTGGACGATTCTTAGATTCACGTTTGAGAAAGATGGAAATCTGGAGGGAATCATACGGAACCGTTGTGGGAAAAACGAAAAAGGACGGCGCTGGACCGTCCCCTCTCCCTCATTATTTTCCGCCTACTCCATAGGTGGATTGTGCCACATTCACCATTTCTTCCTCCGGCAGGTCTCCAGTCAGCGTAAACTCCACCCCATCCAGTTCCCAGGTCAGTTGTCTTTGATTTTCGCCTGTCTGGGCCAAGACGCCAATGGTAAAGCCGAGGTTCACCGGCATGCCCTGCTCATAGGAAACACTGGCAGCAGTCGGACGGGATTCGTGCAAATTGTAGTTGTAGGCTCCCTTGTATTTCAGGACGACCACGCGTTCCCCATCGCGCGTCACCGGCTCGATGTCGCCTTGCTGTACGCCTTCTGGCATATAAGTCGGAACAATTACGCCGAATTGGCTGGAAGGCTGTTCCTGCACTCCTTCGCCTGTAGCCTTGCCCATCGTAGGAACGGACGGCAAGGAGGTCGTGTTCATGTTGTGGTCTTTGTCGAATGCGTTCTTTTCAAACGTCGGATTGAAGACGAACTCTGTAAAATTAATCTTCACCAGCGGGTTCATGCTGGAATCCATGATTTCCGCTTGTGTCGGTTTGAAATCTTCTGTCAACCAGATTTTTTGCTTGGTCAGCGATCGATTGCCGCTGTAATTTGCCTTTACTTCAAATACATACTGCTTGTCATCCATCTTCATTTGACGCTCCGAATCATCTATGATGCTGCGGGCCAAGGTCTCATACAGATAAAGTGGGCCATTGTTTTCCGGCCAGCCGCTCTGGAATCGGAAGCTTTTTTTCAGATGTGGCGTGAGGACGAAAACTCCTTCGTCATTTCGCAGGATGATCTGGGTAATGCCGCGCTGCTTGGAAGTGAGGGCCACTCGATAATTGGTCGGTTTTTCGTACCAAACCTGTACATCATACTCCATCGGGGTGGTACCGGTTTCCATGGTCAATACCGCTTGTGACTTGTAGCCTTCCATCTTGTCCAGCGTACCACTCAAGTCACCCACCACATCTTCTGGTGTCTTTTGACCAAAGCAGCCGCCGAGCAGCAGAGTGAAGATCATCAATAACACCAGTGGAAAAGCTGCTCGTTTCATTGAATGAATTCCTCCTTGTCAAATTTTTCGACAAAGAAGGGCACCCCTGTCTATTTCCTGGGAAATCTGTCAGTCCTTTCTCGACGAAGGCGAACATCGTGTCTGTTTATATCCGGCCTTGGCGGACGCGATATCGCATCAATCGGCAAAAGACTTTCTCTGTCACCAGAGCAGGTAGTCCCTCCTGATCTACGCGATATAAATCTATGTCCATCCTCGTCCCGTTATGCAGACAAGTTTACTGACTTTCTACAATTACCTGTGCCATCGCATATGTCTGGCTATGGGAAATGCTGATATGTACACGGATGCGGCTATGATCCAGCCCAAGCTTTTCAAACACACCTGCTGAGATATGGAGCTCTGGTTTTCCCAGCTTGTCCGGCAAAACCTCCATATCCAAAAAGCCTACCGTCGCACCGATCCCTGTCCCCAAGGCTTTCGCTCCCGCTTCTTTGGCAGCAAAACGGCCCGCTGCGAACTCCGCTTGCCGATGCAAGGATTTGCTCGCATACAGGTCTTTCTCTTTCTCAGTCAAAAAACGGTCAACTGCATGGGGCTGCCGCTCAAGCCATTTGGCGATCCGCTCGATTTCGACCAAATCCAGTCCGATTCCCACGATCATGATTGCAACGCTCCTGTCTCTCCAGCTATGCTGTCAACGTATCATCCTCATTCAGCATTGACAAGCGAAACATAAAAAACCCCCGCAAAGACGGGGGCTTGTCACTTCCATCACTATTCAGTAGGCTGTCCGGATTGTTGTGCAGACTTCGCAGCAGATTGCTGGTTTTGACGACGAACTTCCGACACATTGGTTTCACTTGCAAATTCAGTAGCAGCAGCGTTCTGAGCTTGTTGCTGCGCAGCAGCCTGTTTGATCGCTTGTTTGTTTTGCTTAGCCATTGTCTCGATTCACCTCCTCGACGTCACTGCATATAATTTGCACTTGCGCCGAGCTTCGTATGCCGCCATTTATTGGGACCGACTTCACGAAGGGAGAGTTAGTGCAGGGGGCATCCTAATGTGGGAATACCAGAGGATTTTACGGGAAAAGACCGAATACAATACCTCTGATGGCTGACATCTGAAAGGAGAATAAACATGTCCACGAAAGTCATTGTCTACACGCAAACCACCTGCGGTCCTTGCCAAGAGGAAAAAATGTGGTTGACCCAGCAGAACATCCCGTTTGAAGACCGAGACATCCGCAAGAACGAAAGCTACTTCCAAGAGGCGATCAACATCGGAGCAAGCATGACGCCGGTAACCCTGATCGAAAAAGAAGATGGCGAACAAATCGTCATCCACGGCTTTGACAAAGAACAAATAAAAAAAGCGCTGGATCTGTAATCCAACGCTCCTGACTCAGCCGAAAGACGGAGCCCTTTCGGCTGAGTTTGGTTTGACGACCGTCGACATATCGGGCAAATTCGATAAAATTTGTTTTACTTGAGGAGAGCACTCGGAGTTGACGGAGTAGTACACCCAAGGTCCTTTCCGCCGTTCCTTTACCAATCCATGTGTCTTTAACTTAGCCAGGTGCTGGGAGACAGATGGCTGGGACGTCTGCAGAATCTCCACAAGATCACGGACACAGAGTGACTGTACTTGCAAGAGAGCCATGATCGTCAAGCGAGTCTTGTCGCCAAGCAGCTTGTATATCTCCGCCAAAAGCAATACCTGCATGAAATCCGTTTCCATATGAACCCACCTTTGCCTCGCGTAACATAATTCTGAACATCAGTATACTATACGCCATATAAGTTGGGGAAGATGGGTTCACGAAAACTTCCTTTTTGCAAGTCATACATCCCTTCGCTTCATCGCCTCAATCAGCTTGTCGGCAGTGCGCGCAGCCAGCGCCATTACTGTATTTGTCGGGTTTGCACCGCCGGAAGTGACGAACGTGGAAGCTCCTGCAATGAAAAGATTTGGTATATCATGCGACTGTCCGTACTCGTTCACGACAGAGGTCTGCGGATCCGATCCCATGCGACAGCCCCCCATCAGGTGAGCCGTGTCCGACACGACATGCTCCGGAACTCCTCCCATCGCCTCGATCAGCCGATTCATTTGTCCGATGGCATGCTTGTACAATTTTTTGTCATTCTCCTGGTAGCTGAAGGTCACTTTGGGCACAGGCATACCGTATTCATCCTTCAATCCGCTCAGTGTCACCGCGTTGTCCGGATGGGGCAAAACCTCTCCGACCAGGGTGATCCGCGCATACAGGTTGTAATCCAGCATCGTCTCGCGGAGCTTTTGCCCCCACAAAAAGGATCCGTCTTCCCGATCGGCTGCAATCGCGCCTGCCATCGCCACTGGCCGTGATCCGTGTGCAATCAGCGTATATCCTCTGGCAAAGCCGCGGTCCGGGTCCGTCTCATAAAAATGCTGAGACAAAGAAAGCACCGGGGTGCCTTTGTACAAACGAACCTCTTCCGGCAATCTTCCATAGACATCATGGCTGGAGTGAGGCATGATCGCCTTCCCTACCCAACCGCTGGAGTTGGCAAGACCATCGGGAAAATGCGGGGTAGCGGAATGGAGGAGCAATCGCGGCGTTTCCACGACAAATCCTGCGAGAATTACGACGCGTGCGCGCTGCCGATATGTCTGTCCATCGTGTGAAAAAACGACCCCGGTCACCCTGTTGCCTTCGGACAAAATCTCGGTGACCATGCAGTCAGAGAGCACCTCGGCACCTTCCTGGATCGCTTTCGGGATGTGATGGATCAGCCCGCTGTATTTGGCGTTGGGCATGCAACCCTGGTTGCAGAAGCCGCGGTTGATGCAGGGCGGACGACCGTCAAAAGGTCCGGACAGGATTGCCAAGGGAGCGACGACGCTCTCCATTCCCAATTTAGCGCATGCTTCGCGAAACAGCTGGGCATTTGCGCTGATCGGCTCCCGTACTGGGTACGGGTACGGGCCATGAAAAGCCCCCCAAGGAAAGTGGTCCGGGCCGGAGACGGCAATTTCCCGCTCAATCCGGTCATAATAGGGAGCCAAATCCTGATAGCGGATCGGCCAATCCTCCCCGACGCCATCCAGCGTCCGGGTCATAAAGTCACTCTCGTGAAAACGCAGGAAAACGCCGGTGAAGTGAACGGTGCCTCCTCCCACGCCTCGCCCCGAGTTATTGTGACCCAATCGCAAGGGATCCTGCCCATCTACCAGACGGGTCTCTTGCCAGCCCAGCTTGCGCATGGACAACTCATCGCTGGCAAAGTCATGCTGCGGGTCCCAGAATGGCCCCGCCTCGATTACGACGACCTTCAGGCCTGCTTTCGCCAAGTCATACGCAAGCACGCCCCCTGCCGCACCGGCGCCGACGATGCATACATCCACCTCGTCTGCGTACTTTCGCTGATTCATGTCATTGGAACGATGCCCTGCATAATGAACACTGTGATGGGTTACTCCGCCTTCATGTTTCACTCGCTTTCGCCTCCCAGGGATCCGTCAGTCCTTTTTCCACGCGCACGTACCCGCGCGGATAGGCAGGACCGCCATATCCAATATCCGACCAAACCAAGGGATGGGAGTAATAAGCATCGACAGCTTCGCGTAGGACACGCTTGAAAAAGGTAACGGAATCCACCTCAGACCAGGCATCTGCCGCTTTCGTCTCCCCCTCTGCGAGTGCCTGCAGCACTGCCTGCTGCTCCTCTTTTTTCAAGACGACGTAATCGACTCCATACCGGGCATGGCTCTCCGCATCCACCCCGGCCAAGCCCTTCCTGTACAATTGCTTTTTCGGAAGCACACCTACCTTGCGCTGCGCCTCCCCGATCGGGCTAGCCAATGATTCATCCAGATGCTGAGTCACATAGGTGAGCACCTCCAGGCGATGGTCGTTCACCAAAACACTGACAACGGTCTGCATCAGCAACGCTTCGCCCTGGGAGAAAAACGAATACGATACCTGTGGTGTCCGCCGGGAACCTACGATCTTTTTCGTGTGGTCATCCCAATGCGGATGCTCCTCCCATACATCGTAACCGGGATAGCGGCTGTGTTTGCTCATGTCCTGTCACCCCCAAAACAGGGCGATAAGCCCCAGCCCCGAGAGTGCCGTCATGAACAACGGAAGGATAATCGGGGGACCGACGAGAAAATTCTGGCTCTCCCCATACCCGCCTACACGCTGTCCGATGCCAGCCGTATGGAGATAAGCGCCGTATACGCCCCCAAACAACCCCAACACCATCCATACGGTAAATACCCAGCGCAGCCATCCTGCGTTATAAAAAGACAAAACAATCGCCGTAACCGCAAACAAAGGCAGCTCTATGACGGGAATCCACATCGCCCAGTGCCGAAAATTTTGTCTGGAATGAAATAAGGTGACCTGAACAGCAAGCAAGACAAAAGCAAGCCCTGCAAACAGGATCAGCACGCGTTCAATCGGCCAGCCATGCCACATGGAAACATCCTCCTTTTATGGTGCGATGCGCCTATTTTCTCCGCGTGCCGGGAGTCCTATACTTGCATAAAAAGGAAGAATGATCCTTCAACTGCAAAGAAGCCGCCCGATCCTTTTACAGACCGAGCGGCTTGGTTATAACACTTTGCTTTTTTAGGGTCTTTTTGTATAGCCCCCTCTTTGGATTTATCCAAAACGTCCAGTAATATAGTCTTCGGTTCGCTTGTCCGCAGGATTTTGAAAAATGGTCGACGTCTCATCTACCTCAACCAGCACGCCATTGAGGAAAAACGCCGTCTTATCCGAGATGCGGGCTGCTTGCTGCATATTGTGCGTGACGATCACGATCGTATACGTAGCTTTCAAGGTCTCAAGCAGCTCCTCGATTTTCGCAGTAGAGATCGGGTCGAGTGCGGATGTCGGCTCGTCCATGAGGAGGATTTGCGGCTGGACTGCCAAGGCGCGAGCAATGCAAAGCCGCTGCTGCTGTCCGCCGGAAAGGCCTGTCGCCGGCTTTTTCAGAACATCCTTCACTTCCTCCCAAAGCGCTGCTGCCTTCAGGCTGTTCTCCACGATCTCGTCCAGCTTGTCGCGATCAGTCATGCCATGCAGCTTGGGGCCGTAGGTGATATTGTCATAAATGCTCTTGGGAAACGGATTCGGATGCTGAAACACCATTCCGATCCTTTTGCGCAGGCCTTCTACATCCACTTGCGGACTGTAGATGTCCTCGTCAAAAACTTTTACCGAGCCGGTAATTTTTGTATGGGCAATCGAGTCGTTCATTCGATTCAAAGTCCGTAAAAATGTTGATTTCCCACATCCAGACGGACCGATCAAGGCAGTGATGGCATGGGAGTCGACATCCAGGTTGATGTCATGGAGAGCCTGTTGCTTACCGTAAAAGAGATTCAGCTCTCGCACCGAAATGACACGCATACGGTTCTCGCTCCTTCATTGTTGCACAGTTTTATTCTCGCTTTCTCACTATACCGATGAAATATGGTGTTTCCGTATAGATATGATGAAGTTTTCATTAATTTTTGAAGGAAGGTAAAGATCAGGTAAAGTTTTTTCCTGATCTATCGACGATCCCCAAAGCTGCTCCTACAATTAGGGCTGAGAACGTTGCCACGAAAAAGGGAGAGCTGATGATGTCCCCATCATTCATGAATTTTCGCATTTTATCCATTCATTCTCGGACAATTTTCACCAGGCTGTTCTTCGGAATTTTGGCAATGGTCGTCGCCATGATGGTGACGGCGGGGTTCTTTATCAGCTATCAGTCAGAAGCGATGCTAGAGGAGAAAACCCGGCAACAATTGAGGCAGGCCTCGCTCACCACCTTGACGGAGGCGAGTCATCGCGTGAAGGCGATCGTAGCCACCCTGCAATCATTTGCATCCGCTTACGAAACGGGAAAAGTGACCAACAGCCAGGTATTCGACATCTTTTCCGATCTGGCGGCGCAACACCCGACGATATCAGAGATACAGCTGGCAACCACAGACGGGAAGTACCTTACGTTTCCCGGTTCACCCGTCGATGCGTACGATCCGAGGGCGACAGATTGGTACAGCCAGGCACTCCGCTTGCAAGATCAACCGGCATACATATCGGATGTCTTTCAATTTTCCCAAACCGAGTTTCCCAAGATCGCTGTCTCGCTTCCTCTCCAAAAGGATGACGGACAGACCGCCGGGGTTGTCGTTGCCTTTGTTTCCGTCCCCAAGCTGAGCGAGTTTATCGGCGGCATTCAGATCGGCCGCTCCGGTTATGCCATGATTGTAGATCAACATGGCAAGCTGGTCGCCCATCCCGATGCGAATTACGCATTGACTCGCCCATCCTTGGAGCAGCTTCCCGTCGTGAATGAGGTTATGGCAGGCAACGCAGGTGTCCAGACCGTCCATCTCGACCAGGCAGACTATCTGGCTGCCTTTCAATACGACCCCTGGCTTCGCTGGGGAATCATCGTTTTGCAGGGAGTAGCCGAGCTGGAACAGGAGGTTCAACGCCTGCAATGGACCATCCTCGCCATCTCGCTGATCGGTTTGGGGGCTTTGTCCGTGCTGCTGTACGGATACGTCCGCAAAATTGTCGCGCCCATCAAGGAAGCGCAGCAAAAAATGACCGCCTTCAGCGAGGGCAATCTCAGCTTGGTGATGCATGTGAAAACCCAAGACGAGCTTCGGCAGTTGGCGGAGGGCTTCAATCGCATGAGCGGACAACTAAACGGGATCATACGCAAGATCCAGCACGCCATATCCGATGTGAAGCAGATTGCCCTCCATGTCGAAAGCGGCTCCAAACGCTCCCATGCGGTGCAAAGCGGAGTCACGCACGTCACGGAACGGCTGTCGCACGAGATGGATGCCCAGCACCAGCAGATTGCAGACATCCACGGCCACGTGGACAGCATCTCGCAGGAAATGAACCGGATCACTACCCTGCTTCAAAATGCTCTCGAACAGAATCAGAAATCAAGCAAGCAAACAGCGAGCACTTCTTATTCCATCGAGCAATTGCAAACGGAAATGAAGAAGATCTCCGAAGATATGCGCACTTCGCTGCAAGCGGTATCCGCCATGAGGGAAAGCATGAATGACATCCACGACATCTCCGGTATGATCATGGATATTTCCAAGCGCACCAAACTCTTGTCCTTGAACGCTCGTATCGAAGCGTCCCGCGCCGGAGAGGCCGGCCTTGGTTTTGGCGTCGTGGCTGACGAGATCGGGCAGCTCAGCGCGCAGACCGAGTCAGCTACCTCTCGCATCCAGCAAGTGATCGCAGAAGGGGAGCAGCGCATGGAACACGTCTCCCGCTGCATGCAAACGACAGATACAGCCACCCTGGAGGCGATTCATACCCTCGGTCAGGCAACCGATACGTTTGCACAAACGGTCGAGCTCAGCGATACGTTCAACGCTCAGTTCGCGGCGATCCAGCAGCTCTCCGCTTCCATCCGACAGCATAGCCAGTTCATCCTGGAGCGCGTACATGCACTGTCGGCTTCCGCTGTCGAGGTGTTGGACGGTATGCAGCAGGCTGTAGCCTCCAATCAGGAAAGCCTGGGCTACTCCCAGCAATTCCTGAGCGACGCCGCCAGGCTGACCGATGTCGTCGAAGATTTGGAGCAGGAAATCCGCTTTTTCCAGACAACAACAGAGAAGCCCTCCGCGTAGAGGGCTTCTTCTTTGTTTGCATTTGCTTGCCGCCATCAGCCAAATCGGCCGCTGATATAGGCTTCCGTCTTTTCGTTTTCGGGGGTTGTGAAAAGTTTGGAGGTATCGTTGTATTCAATCAGCTCGCCCATCAGAAAGAAGGCGGTTTTGTCCGAGATGCGGGCTGCCTGATGCAAATTGTGGGTCACGATCACAATCGTGTACTCCTCCTTCAAGCTCATCACCAATTCTTCGATTTTCATCGTCGAGATGGGGTCGAGAGCCGAAGCCGGTTCATCCAAAAGCAGAATGGTCGGCTGCATGGCGATCGCCCTCGCGATGCAAAGACGCTGTTGCTGGCCGCCAGAGAGCGAGAGCGCCGACTCGCGCAGGCGGTCTTTCACTTCATCCCAAAGCGCAGCCTTGCGCAGACTCTCTTCTACAACCTCGTCCAGCTTTCGCTTGTCTGTAAGGCCGTGAAAACGCGGAGCAAACGCAATGTTTTCATAGATGGATTTAAAAAACGGGTTGGCTCGCTGAAAGACCATTCCGATTACCTGGCGCAATCCCTCAATGTTGACGTCCGCACTGTTGATATCCGTCCCGTCCACTTCGATCGATCCCGTCACACGGCAGGAGGGCACCAGATCATTCATCCGGTTCATGCTGCGCAACAAGGTCGATTTTCCGCAGCCGGAAGGACCGATAAAAGCGGTGACGGAATTTCGCTCAATATCCATGTGAATATTGGACACTGCCCGCTTCTCACCATAGTAAACCGACACATCTCGCGCCCGAATGATCGTTTTTTCCAAGGTCATCACACTCATCGCTTCCACCCTTTCCTAATTGGCCCCTGATGTCATCTTTTTGTAGATCCATGCGCCAAACCAGCGTGCCGATAGGTTGAACAGCAGCACGGCAATAATCAGCACCGCAGCGGCGCCATCAGCCACATCGCGCGCATCCGGAGCCAAGCCTTCGCTGTTTACCTTCCAGATGTGTACCGCCAGAGTCTCCGCCGGTCGGAACGGGTTGAGCGGAGAGGTCGGACCGCTTAGAGAAAATTGGCTAAAGTCCAGATCAGGCGACGACATTCCAGCAGTAAACAAGAGCGCAGCCGCTTCCCCGAAGACACGTCCCGAGGCTAGAATCGTTCCGGTCAGAATCCCTGGCAAAGCTGCAGGCAAAATTACGGAGACAATCGTCCGCCATTTGGTGATGCCCAATGCGAGACTCGCCTCTTTTTGGCTGCGCGGCACGTTGCGAATCGCATCCTCCGTGACACGCACCAGGAGAGGCAGATTGAAGACGGTCAGGGCCAAGGCACCGGAAAACAGCGTGTATCCCCATCCCGTCATGTTGACGAAGACCAAAAGTCCGAACAGACCTACGACGATAGACGGCAGCGAGGACAACACTTCGATGCTCATGCGGATAAACTGCGTAAATTTGTTGTCCGGCGCGTATTCCGCCATGTAAATGCCTGCGCCAAGCCCAAGCGGCAAGGCGATCACCATCGTCAAAACGAGCAGATACAAGGAGTTGAACAACTGAGGTCCAATCCCGCCGCCTGCCTTCACAATATCAGGCGGGGAAGTGAGAAAATCCAGGTTCAGCTTATGCCAGCCCTGCGTCAGGATAAATCCGAGCAAACCGACCAAGGTGCCGATGATCAGCACCGCAATCAGGGTCAAAATAACTGTCGCCGCGCGGTCCATGATTTTGGCTCTCATTTGTTCACCAGTCCTTTTCTGCCGATGATGCGCAAGATCATGATGAAGACGAAGGACATCAACAAAAGCAGCAAGGCCATCGACCACAGCGCATTATTGTAAGGAGTTCCCTGAATCGTGTTCCCCATGTTCAGGGTGATTCCGCTGGTCAACGTGCTGATTGGATCGAGCAGGCTGCCCGGGAGCTTAGTGGTGTTTCCAATCACCATCTGGACCGCCAGCGCTTCCCCGAAGGCACGCGCCATCCCCAAAACAATGGCGGTGAGACAGCCCGGCAAGGAAGAGTGCAGGACGACATTCCAGATGGTTTGCCAACGGGTCGCCCCCAAAGCCAAGGACGCATTTCGCAAATCCTGCGGTACTGCCGAAATCGCATCAGCCGCCACGCTGGTAATCGTCGGGAGAATCATCAAAGCGAGAACCAGTCCACCCGCCAATAGACTGAAGCCCAGCACATCAAACTGTTCGCGTATAAACGGCACGAGCAAGGTAAGTCCGACATACCCGTAGACAACTGACGGGATTCCCACCAGCAATTCAATGACAGGTTTCAATACTTTCTTGCCGAAGTTCGGGTACAGCTCAATCATGAAAATGGCAGCGCCAATGCCGAGAGGAGCTGCTATCAAAGCCGCCAATGTCGTCACCAGAAAGGAGCCGAGAATGAAGGGAAAGACGCCGTATACGGCAGGTTCGCCCTCAGGGTCCCATTTGACCTGGCTCAAAAATTCCGTGATGCTGATTCCGTTCACAAAAAAAGTGGACAAACCTTTGGAAGCGATAAAATACGTGATCGACAAGACTACGATGATCAACAATGCCGCACAAACGGTAGCGATGAGCCTGCCGGTCACATTCTCCGTCCATTGGCGTTTGTTGCTGGTCAACATTTTCCGAGCAATTCCTGATTGTGATGGAGTGTCAGTACGATGGGTCATGATTCCCCTCCTTGGAAAAGGGACAGCAAGCAAAATAAGGGGGAAGCGCCCCCTCACCCCTCATTTTGCCAAAACTGTCTATTTGCTAGGTTATTTTTGTTTGATGGTTCCGTCTGCTGCACGATCTACTTTCATCTCTGTGATCGGCAGGAAGCCCAGATCCTTCACGGCTGTTTTTTGCACTTCGTCAGTCAGGATATATTCGAGGAACGCTTTGGCGCTGCCAGTCGGCTCGCCTTTTGTATACATGTGCTGATACGCCCACACCGGATATTGATTGGTGGCGATGTTCTCGCCGTTTGCTTCCACGCCGTCCAGCTTCAATGCTTTGACAGAATCATTGATGTAGGACAGTGCCAGATAACCGATTGCTCCTGGTGTTTCTGCGATGATTTTGCGAACAGTACCCGAGGAATCCTCTGTGATGCCTTCCGCTTCCTCTGTGCCATCCAGAGCGAATTTGCTGAAGGTGGCGCGAGTACCCGAAGACTTCGGACGGTTAACCAAGGTCACTTTTGTGTCAGGACCGCCAACCTCTTTCCAGTTGGTGATTTTACCGCTGAAAATATCAATCAGTTGCTGCTTGCTCAGGTTGTCGATGCCGATTTGCGGATTTACGACAGCTGCCATGCCAACTACTGCAACTTTGTGGTCTACCAATTCGTTTGCGGGGATGTCTTTCTTCTCTTCTGCGAAAATATCAGAGTTCCCGATTGTTGCAGCTCCGCTGGATACCTGGCTCAAGCCGGTACCGCTACCCCCGCCTTGCACTTGGATTTGCAAGCCTGGATTTTTCGCCATGAAATCTTTGGCCACTTGCTCGACCAGTGGCTGCATCGCTGTAGAGCCTACTGCTGTAATCGGTTCGTTGCTTTTTGTCTCAGCGCCTGTATTGCCAGAATTGGATTCCGGTGCTGGTGTCTGTGTCTCGCCGGATTGTTGCTGTGGTTGAGATGGAGTTGCCGCGTTGCTTCCACAACCTGCGAGCAATGCACCCACAACTGTTAGAGCCATAAACATTTTGCTGAGTTTTTTCATTGGATGAAAATCCTCCCCGTTTTGTAAGGTAATTATTTTTGGTCTTTTCACTTACAAAGTTTACAGGGGGAATGTTGTTCTATTGTGTTGGGATTGTAAAGCTTTCTTAAAGATCATCACGATTCGGGATGTTTCGTGGAGAAGCGGGGAATACTGAGGACACTCTTTGCCCAAGGGGGTTGATCGAACATGGATCAATTAGCCTTGTTTCTCATAATTGCCGGAGCCTTGAATTGGGGATTGGTCGGTTTCTTTCAATACGACCTGATCTCGACTCTTTTCGGGGAGACTGAATCGATTGTATGCCGGATTCTCTACACGCTTGTCGGCTTGGCCGGCGTCTATTCGATCAAATTTCTCTTCGGCCGCCGCGAGCAACCCGATACGGAGAATGGATCGTAGTTCCACCAATGAAAAAGCACGCCCCGCTTCAGTCCGGGACGTGCTTTTTGTGGTATCGGTTATTGCGCAACCTCATCTCGCGTCAGTGGCTCTACTATATCAACGTGCCCCATCAGCGATTCTGCCGGTTTCCCATCCTCCAAAATCACGATGCTTTTTACCTCGGGAAATTGAAAGAGGGTCTTTTTCAACGCATCCAGGGCCATGACTTCACCGCTGGAGCCGAGGTTGTAGACATTATGGCTGTCCGCGTCAATGGTCAATTTGCCTTCTTCAAAGGTAAGCGAGTGGTACTTGAAATCGACCCACAAGGGGAAATGCTTCTCCTTTTCTTGCGGAGCCTCCAGAAGCGCGACCGCCTTCTTGTATTTCTCCAGATCATCCGCAAAGGCAATCTCCTGTTTTTCCTCCTGCAAAGCGAGCAGGTCGTTGTCGGAATAAAACACGGAAATGGTTTGTTTGGTCAAGCTGGAATTGGAAGGCGGTTCTGCTGGGGCGCCCGTCTGAGGCGGCGCTGGCTCCGGCACCGGAGCGGGAGCAGCATTTTGTTGGCCGCAGCCGGCAGCCAAAAGAAGCAGCGCGAATAAGCCGAGTCCAATCAGGCGACGTCTGTAGTTCATCTTTTCCTCCTTACTGCGAGCTGCCTTATTGATAGGATTGGTAATACTCCCGAATGGCAGCTACAAGCGCTTTCGCAATTTTCTCCTGGAATTCAGGAGAAGTCAGCTTGCTGTTTTCCTTGGGATTGCTGAGGAACCCTGTCTCTGTCAGAACAGCCGGCATTTTCGTATGCTTGATGACGTAAAAGCCTGATGGCTTCACACCACGATCTTGGAATTGTGTAGCTCCCTGGAGATGCTTGTGGACAAGCTGAGCAAACTCCTTGCTGTTGGCATTGTAATAGAAGCTTTCCGTACCGCCACTGTTCGGGTTGGAGAAGGAATTGGCATGGATGGACAGAAACAGGTCTGCATCCCAGTCGTTGGCAATGGCAACACGCTCGGACAGCTCCAAAAATACGTCTGTACTGCGGGTCGGCACGACCTGGAACTCAGGGTACTGCTTCAACAGCTCTACTACTTTATTGGCTACCGCGAGAGTGTAATCCTTCTCGTGATTTCCAGTTACGCCCAATGCCCCTGGGTCCTTGCCGCCATGTCCGGCGTCGACTACGATCAGATAACCGGTTTTTCGAGGTTGCGGGATCAGCTTAACCTCAATACCGTCCTCGGTATAGGACAGGGTGTACTTGCTCTTTTGATTCAATTCAATGACGACGCGAACGGTATTCGGCGAGCTTTGGAACTGGCTGAAGCGCAAATCGGCAATGAGAGCATTCTCTGCTTTTGCCGATTCTGCCTTCACGTCTGCTTCGTCGTCCGAGCTTTCATCGTCAGCAGGCTCGTCCGATTCGTCGCTATCATCCTCGGCTGCTTTCGAATCTGCGTCGGAATTCGCCTTTTCTTCTTGGTCAGTCGGGCCTTGATAACCGTAGCTTTGCGGTATCAGCTCCTCATCCAGAACCGTATGCGGCAGGTCGAGCACGATGCGATGCGGTCCGTTCAAAACGATTGCCTCCGCACCGACTGGCAGTGTTGTCTCGATATGTACGTACTCCCCGTCCGCGACTACATCCTTCAGATAGCTGAGACGTTCGATCTCTACCTGGTTCTTCTTTTGATTCCAGGCAAATGTACCGTCAAGCTCCGCTTCCAGCTGCGAGAGCGGCAAGGTAAGCTGGCCATCAATAGTGCGGCCTCGCTCCGGCCGTTTCCAAGCATGATTCTTGAGTCCGAACTGATCCGCTACTGCCTGTGCGGATACATAGTACGTATCGTCCGCCTGATAAAACTTCCAGGCATCTGGAGCTTTTTGGCCATTCAGCTCGACCTGCGGCGTTTCGTTGGCGATCACGGTACGGGTGCTTTCTTCCCAGCCCACCGTCACTCCGAGTGATTCACCGACAAAGCGAAGCGGCAACAGCATTCTCTGGTTTTTCATGACTGGCGGCGCATCCAGCTGCACCTTTTTTCCGTTGAGCAGAGCCTGTTTTGATCCGACCGTCAGTTGCAATTTTTGTTGGCCTCGCGCAATCAAGGCTGTTCGTGTGGGCTGATCCCAATCTACGGAAGCCCCGAGCCCCTCTGCGATGACCCGGACCGGAACCAGCGTACGCCCTTTATCAATCATAGGCGGTACTTCCGGCTGTACGGCTTGTCCCCCGATCATCAGATGAACGGATTGGTCTGCAGCGGCTGCCCAACCTGGGAGGCTGAGCAATAACAATAGTACAAACAACGGTAACAAACGTCTTTTCATCCTGACCTCCTTCATGTTGTTTTTTCGTCTGGCGAAGAAGCCGAGCGAATGAATTGTCCCGTAAGGTTAGACGCATTACCATCTGCAAAGTTTGTAGTATAATGGAACCAAATTCACTGGAAAAATAAAGAAAGTGCCGAAATTCGGCACTTTCTGTTCTAAGCGAACTGCAGAACTGCTCTTACTCCAGTTCTCTTTCCTCGTATTCATACTCTACCTTCTTCGGAGCCACCTTGGCATTCTTAAGGGCTGGCGTGTCTGGGCGAGCAATCTGGTAAACCGCTGCCCCTACAATTTCCGCCACTTCCTGCAGCTTGTCCTTGCTGATCTTGTCGATCGTATCTTCCGGCGAATGGTACCATGGCTCAACGGGCGCATGGATAAAGAGAGCTGCCGGGATGCCTGCTTCCGCAAAAGGAACATGGTCGCTGCGTCCTTCACGGCCGTAATTGACGGTCTCTGACAGACGCGAGCCTGCTGCCGCTCCCAGATCAGTCACAATATTTTTCTCCCCATCGACGGTATACATGATCAGCTTGCCGGCATCGCGGCTGCCGACCATATCCATCTGGAACATGCCGACTGTGTTTTCAATCTCTTCTTCAGACAAGGAATCTACGTAGGCGTAGGAACCGAGCAGCCCGTTCTCTTCTGCTCCGAATGTGACAAAACGGAGTTCTGTATCGATCGGCATATTCGACATGACGCGTGCCAGCTCCAATACGGTAGCTGTACCGGAGGCATCATCATTTGCTCCAGGAGCCCCCTCCACGGAGTCGTGATGCGCTCCTACGATGACGATCTGACCGGTGCTTTTCTTCTTATCAGGCTTCTTCGTGGCGATTACATTGTAGGAGGTGCTCTCCTTCATTTCAGAACCTTCAATCTCTACGTCGGCAATCAGGGTTTCCCCTGCCTCCAGCAAGGCCAATAGTTCCTCACCCTGATCTCTTGTCAGTGCCAGTGCGGGAACATAGTCATCGTTCGGCTCTCCCAGCGTACCGTTAATCACCCCGGAGGTATTGTTAAACAGGAGCACGGCCTCCGCTCCAGCCCTCGCCGCATTGAGCACCTTTTCTCCAAAACTGATCTCGCCGCGCTTGACGAGGGCGATTTTGCCTGTCAAATCGACGTCTTCCAAATCGCTCTCACGGCCCAAACCGACATAAACCAATTCCCCGGAGGCTTGTCCACTCACACCGTACGAAAAATTGCCCAGATCCCAATCTACATCTTCCATGCCGCTGACGGACAATGACATGTAGTCCGGCGCCTTGTAGCTGGTAAATTCAAAAGCCTGCAGTTCTGTGTCATAGCCGTAAGATTTGAATTGCTTTTCCAGGTATTTGGCAGCATCATGCTCCGCTTTGGTCCCGGCTACCCGAGGCTCCTGTGAGAGGTAGTCAATCGTGTCATAAATATTGTCTACCTTGATTCGCTTTACGATCTTGTTGTCAAACGCACTGTCAGACGGATTCGGTTTTGCGTAAACGGGAAGACTGAATGCCAAACTCGCAATCAAAGCAATGGGAATCAGCTTCATCTTACGTTTCAACATAATTCTCCTCCTGGCATGTGAAATATTGGAATCAAGTTCATTATCAAGGCATATATCAGAAATTAATAGTCCGAATCATCAGGCAATTTCAGGCAACGTCCGACAGCTGGACAAGCCTGTTTCCCGAAAAAAAGAAGGCGTTCTTAGGCCGAACGCCTCTTTTCTTATCTCCAATCTCTTCTTTCCCGACGAGTTTCGGATGCTGCCGCTCCTCCTTTTAGCCCACCGCTTGTCAAAAACTGTTGAATCATTCCGATGACTGCCGGATTGGACAGAACCTTGATCGAATCGGCCACCTTGGGATTTTTCAATTGGGGAATTACGCTGCCCAATTGCGGCAACAGCGGCAGCAGCTCCTCCAGCGGCAGTGCGAGCTTTGGTTTGGGAGGTTCTACTTCAACAGGGTCAGGACGCCGTCTCCCAAACAGAAGCCCTCCCCTTCGCCTCTGAGGAGGTTGACTCGTTTTCATACGGTTCAATTTTTCCTTCATCATCTGAATTTCCTGACGCATTTGATGCATTTCGCGCATCACTTGCTCATTCCCCGAAGAATGCACCTCTGCAATTCGCTCGATCGCTTCCGCCATTTTCGCCTGAGAAGAGCTGCTCTTCGTTTTTTGCTTTGGCTTGGATTTTGTCCTTGCAGCGATAATGCCCACCTCCCCCCTTCTCTTTTCCAAACCAACTATTTAAATTTCTTTTTAAAGGCCTGCACGTCGTTGGGAGTAATTCCTTTTTTCGCGAGCTTGTTCAACAGACTTCCTACATCTTCATTCTTGTACATGGTCCGGAACTGGGCGACATAGCGGGTTAATTCCTGATCTGTAAAATTCTTTCCCGACTTTTTCCCGAGATCACGGATGACTTCCTTCAACCCGGCATCTGTCTTCAATTTCTCTTTCGGTATCGACTTTATGATACTGAGCAACTTGCCCAAATCCACAGCGATCCCCCCTGGTCCAGTATGTTCCTTTCACTTTATGTCAGGAGCAGCGGAATGGATTGGTCATCTGTCCATAAACACGCAAAAAAACGAGGGCTGCTTCTCGCAGCCCTCGTCTGTTCCGTAAATCTTATTGCGCTTTATCAGCCAGTTTGTAGTCAACGTTACCCAAGCCGTCTACGATTACACCGGTAACCTTGTCATTTTGAACCCAAGATTGCGTGTAGAAGTAGATTGGCATGATTGGCATATCTTCCATCAGGATTTTTTCAGCGTCAGCCAGAATAGCTGCGCGTTTTGCCGGATCCATTTCCAGAGAAGATTGGTTCAGCAGTTCTTTGTACTGTGGATTTTCCCAGTTGGTGTCGTTGTTGCCACCCTTTTTATCCTTGTACAGCTCCAGGAAGTTGATTGGATCGTTGAAGTCACCCAACCAGCCCATACGACCGATTTGGTAGTTTCCTTGATGCAGGTCTTCGATGTACACTTTCCACTCTTTGTTTTCCAGTTTTACATCGACGCCCAGGTTTTTCTTCCATTGGTCTTGGATTGCCTCGGCAATCTTTTTGTGACCTTCGGATGTATTGTAGGATAGTGTGACGGTCGGCAGAGAAGTGAGTCCCTCTTCCTTCAAACCCTCTTCCAGCAGTTTTTTCGCTGTTTCAATATCATTGTCCTTGAAGTAGCCATCTTTGTTCAGCGCCATGGATGGTGGCACCGCACCTGTCGCTGGCAATTGACCTGCTTGCAGTACGTTGTCAATCAGGGATTGACGATCGATCGAGTAAGCAAATGCTTTACGGATTTTCACGTTGTTAAACGGTGGTTTTTCCGTATTGAATTTGTACCAGTACGTACCTGCAGTAGGCTGGGTTTTCATTTTTCCGGAATCTTTCAAAGCCGGAATCGCATCTGTTGGAAGTGCGCTTGTTGGAGCACCTGCCCAGTCGAGTTCACCGTTGTCAAACATGGACAGCTCTGTATTCTCGTCCTCTACCATGGAGAATTCGATCTTGTCAAGTTTTACGGAGTCTTTATCCCAGTAGTTGTCGTTTTTCTCTACAATCAGTTTGTTTTTATGTTCCCAAGTGGTCAATTTGAACGGACCGTTACCCACGTGAGTAGCAGCGTCAGCCGCCCATTTTTCATTGGCTTCTACTACTTTTTTGTTTACTGGGTAGTAGGTATAGAACGCTGTCAGCTCTGTAAAGAATGGAGTTGGGTTTTGCAGAGTAACTTCCAGGGTCTTGTCGTCGAGTGCTTTTACGCCGACATCGTCCATTTTGGCTTCGCCTTTGTTGAACGCTTCACCGTTTTTGATGTAGTAGAGCTGGTATGCATAGTTGGAAGCCGTTTTTGGATCCAGCGCGCGTTTCCAAGCGAATTCAAAATCGTGCGCGGTTACAGGATCACCGTTGCTCCATTTTGCGTCGCGCAGTTTAAATGTATATTTTGTGCCGTCTTCGGATACTTCATAGCTTTCCGCAGCAGCTTCATGTACTTTTCCATCTTCACCTGTACGAGTCAGACCTTCAAAGGTAGCGCGAATAATCGTACCGGACGTAGAATCCTCTGCGATGCCTGGGTCAGCTGTAGGTGGTTCCGAATGCAAATTCACTTTCAATACTTTAGGGTCAGTAGATGCTGGCGCTTCAGCGTTGCTGCCTTGATTATCTGCTGGTGCCGCTGCTTGATTGCCGCCGCCACAGCCTGCAAGTGCTGCGCCCAATACGAGGATCGAACTCATTGCCAAGAAGACATTCTTTTTCATTCAACTAAATCCCCCTTTTCTAAATCTTTTATCAATATACATCCATTTATATTATTTTTAAACATGTTTTAGAGTGATTTAATAAATTTTTATTTATTCATTAAGATTTATTGCGCAATTGTAAAAAATTATTACCCCACTAACAACCAATAAAAAAAGAAGCTGCAGGATATCTCCTACAGCTTCTGCTATTTATTTGCGTTTCATGTATTTTTCGGATGTTTTTATTGTGTGATTTCTGCCCACTTCAGGTCGATGAAGCCGAGACCGTCTACTTGAACGCCTTTTACCTTGTCGTTTTGGACCCAGATGTCTACGTCGGTGAAGAGAGGAATGAGCGGCATATCTTCCATGAAAATGGCTTCTGCTTCCGCCAGGATCTGATTGCGTTTTTCCGGATCGTTCTCCAAAGCGGATTGTTTCAGCAATTCTTTGTAGCGCTCGTTTTCCCAGCCTGTGTCGTTGTTGCCTGTATTCTGGTCGCGGAACATCTCCAGATAGTTGATCGGATCATTAAAGTCAGCGTTCCAGCCGATCCGGGCAATTTCATAGTTCAGCTGGTGCATGTCGTCCAGATGTACCTTGAACTCTTTGTTCATCAATTTGACATCGATCCCCAGCGATTTTTTCCACTGGTCTTGAATCGCTTCTGCAATCTTCTTGTGGCGGTCAGTCGTATTATAGGACAGCGTAATGGTTGGCAATTGGCTCAGATTCAGTTCTTGCAGGCCCTCTGCCAGCAATTGCTTCGCGGTTTCCACATCGTTGTCTTTGAAATAGCCTTCTTTTTTGAGAATCATGGATTGCGGCAGCATCCCCATCGTTGGAACCTGCCCTACCTGCGTGATGTTGTCTACGATCTCTTGGCGATTGACAGCGAGAGAGAGCGCTTTCCGGATCTTCACATTCGCCAAAGGACCTTTGGTGGTGTTGATTTTGTACCAGTACATGGTCGCTTTCGGATGGATGACCAGCTTGCCGGATTCTTTCAATGCAGGCACCGCATCGACTGGCAGCCCACCGAGCGGTTGGCCGGCCCAATCCAGCTCGCCGTTTTCAAACATCGACAAGGCGGTATTGTCGTCTTCGATCATGGCGAACTCAATTTTATCCAGCTTCACGACGTCTTTATCCCAATAGTTTTCGTTCTTTTCCAGGATAATTTTGCTTTTGTGCTCCCAAGCTGTCATCTTGAATGGACCATTGCTCACATGGGTAGCTGCTTCCATCGCCCATTTGGGATCGGCTTCCGCTACCTTTTTGTTCACAGGGAAGTACGTATAGAAAGCTGTCAACTGGAGGAAAAAGGGCGTCGGGTTCTCCAATGTGACTTCAAGGGTATGGTCGTCAAGCGCTTTTACGCCCAGCTCGTCAGCAGAAACCTCGCCTTTATGAACTTTCTCCGCGTTTTTGATGTAGTACAGTTGATACGCATACTCGGCACCAAACTGGGGATCCAACACGCGTTTCCAAGCAAATTCGAAGTCGTGTGCGGTCACAGGGTCTCCATTGCTCCATTTGGATTCACGAAGTGTGAAGGTGTATACGAGATTGTCATCGGAGAGCTTCACATCGGAGGCTACAGAGTTCATCGGCTTGGAATTGGCATCCAGACGTGTCAAACCGTCAAAGGTAGCACGTACAACCGCTCCGGATGTCGCATCCTTCGCCAGTCCCGGATCGGCCGTGGAAGGCTCACTCGTCAGGTTGGCACGGAAAAGCTGTTCTACATCGCTCGGTGCAGCCGGCGTCTCTTGTTTGATCTCTCCCGGCTGGACAGGTGCAGTCGTTTGGCCTCCGCCTCCCGAGCAGCCTGCCAGGATGGTTCCCACCAGCAAAGTAAGACCTGCCAGCATGGAAATCTTTTTCTTCATTCCAAAAATCCCCCTTTATCTGAAATCTTTTTCCACCAAAATATACTTGAGCGGATATCCTTTGGGAATGGGTTTTGGATAGATTTCATTAAATTTTATGAATATTAATATAACTATGAATAAATATAAAGAACGGCTTGGTCAGATGAGCGTTTTGGCGGGAATGAAGCTCCTAGAAAAGAGGATTTATCAGGATTATTTGTTTATGAGTAAAAGAAAAAGACCCGGAAAACGTCCGGGCCTATCGCTCTTTATGAAAATGATTATTCTGCAGCAGCAGCTTCCGCGTCTGCTTCTGTACCAGCTTCTGCATTTGCTTCTGCTTCTGCTTCTGCTTCTGCGTCTGCTTCAACATCCGCATCTGCTTCCGCTTCTGCTTCTGCGTCTGCTTCAACATCCGCATCTGCTTCCGCTTCTTCTTCTACAACTGGATCAACGGCTTCTTCATCCTCTATGATGATGATTTCACCTTTTTCCTCATAGTCGACTTTGGTGTTCAGCGCTTCCCCGATAAAACGGAGCGGCAGGAACACGCGTCCGTTTTTCAGGACTGGCTTGGTCTCCAGCGTTACTTTTTGACCGTTGACTTCCGCTTCTCCAGAATCGAGGTAAAGCACGATCTTTTTGTCTCCGCGCACCACTTCAACGACACGGGTCTCCGCTTTCCACTCCACTTCAGCATTCAGGGAGGCACTTACTGCACGCACAGGTACCAGAGCACGGCCTTTTTCCCGGAACGGAGCTACGTCCATTACCACTTCTTTCCCGTTTACGAAGGCTTTCAGCCCGCTTGCCCCTGTTTTTTGGTACAACTCACCCAGTTTCTCAAAGCTTTTCTTGTCACCTGGCTTGTAGAAACGGTCCAGAAGTTCCTTTTGAACCTCCAGCGCTTGCTGCAGCTCGGACAATTGCTCCAGGCGGCTGGTCAGCTCTTCGTATTTTGCTTTCAGCTCATCCGTTACCACCGGGTTTTTCTTCAACTGTATCCGAAGGTCAATCAGCTCTTTTTTCGCTTGTACAGCTTGTTGAATGGCTGCTTTTTTGGCCTCGTAGTCAACATTGGCATTTGCATTGGCTTTGGCTTCTACCTGAAGCTTCTCGATTTCTTTCTGAGCCTTTTCTTCGGCTTTCTTTTTATCTTCTTCCGCCTTTTTAGCCGCTTTCTCTAATTCCTCTTTTGCTTTTTTGGCCTCTTTTTCGGCGTTCTCTTTCGCTTTTTCTGCTTCCTTCTCCGCTTTTTCTAATACCTTCTCAACTTTTTCCTTCGCCTTTTCGGCTTCTTTCTCAGCCTTCTCTTTGGCCTTCTCGGCCTCTTTCTCAGCTTTTTCTTTCTCTTTCTCAGCCTTTTCTTTTGCCTCTTCCTTTTCCTTCTCGGCTTTCTCTTTTTCCTTTTCTTCCTTCTCTTTAGCCTTTTCTTTTTCTTTCTCAGCCTTCTCATTGGCCTTGCTTTCCTGCTTTGCTCGTTCCGATTCTTTTCCTTTATCGCCCGCGTGTACAC
This sequence comes from Brevibacillus panacihumi, assembly GCF_003710985.1. GTDB lineage: Bacteria > Bacillota > Bacilli > Brevibacillales > Brevibacillaceae > Brevibacillus > Brevibacillus panacihumi. Next base: position 60,516 of record NZ_RHHT01000007.1, on the reverse strand, counting down.
CTGCGATCGGTGCTACAGCCAATAAAGCAAGAATCAGGCTGGTTGAAATCAGTTTTTTCATCGATGTCCCCTCCGCTATATGCGAAATATACAACCTACTTTTATATCGTCAAATGTTTAACAATTAATTATATTTTTTCACAAAAAGAAAAAGGCCGCCGAGATCCTCCCGGCAGCCTGAGCTTCCCTATTCGTCTGTACTTGTACTTGTTGCTGCTTTTTCCTTCGTTTCTGGTGATTCGAGTATTTCCTTCATAAAGTTCTGCACCTGGGCAACATCGGGCACGAGCACGGAACCTGCACGATGCGACTCACGGAACATTCCCATAGGAGGAAGCTGGTAGTTGCCCGGATGGTCTGTGTCAAGCTGCAGACCAAGAGCGGAAAGCTTGAGCATATCCATCGAGCTGATATTGGTCTGAATATAGGGTGTCACTTCCTTCAGAATCGTCGGCAACTGAATCAACGTCGTTCCCTGCCTCATCTGCTTCGCTACGGCCGCAAAAAGTTTGCGCTGCCGCTCAGTCCGCGTATAGTCCGAGGTTGCATCGTGACGGAAGCGGACGTATTGCAAAGCTTTATCGCCATCAAGCTTCTGAAGCCCTTTTTTCAGATTGATGTCGTAACGGCCCTTATCGGTCGGATCGTGGTAGTACATGTTCTTCTCCACATCCAATTCAACGCCGCCGATCGTATCAATCAACGCCTTGAAGCCCTCAAAATCCGTTATGACATAGCGATCAACCGGCAATCCGGTAAATTTGCTCACTGTTTTCATCGCCAGTTCCGGTCCGCCATTCACCACGGCAGCATTGATTCGCGATTCGCCGTAGCCGGGAATCTCCACGTAGGTATCCCGTAGAATGGAAAAGAGATCAAAACGCTTGTGTTCCGGGTCCAGACTGACGAGCATCATCGAGTCTGACCGCGGCAACCCGCTATTGCGATTCCCCCTGCGGTCTACCCCCATAAGGAGGATGTTGACGCGGTCTTTGCCATCCCAGCGAGGAAGCTCTGCGGCTTTCGTCCACTCACTGCTCCCTGCAGAAGGGGCTGGATTCGGCTCGACCAGATTAGGCTGCTGAATTCCCTGCGAAAATTGATAAAAGGCATATCCATAATAGCCGGTCGCTACTACTAAACAAAACAACAACAGGACAAGTATTCGTTTCCCGATTCGTTTCAAAAAGACTCCACCTTTGCTCCATTGCTCACTTTCGTCCTTTGTTTAGTATACTCGAATCAGATTAATGTGGAGCAGCCTATATTTGGGTACGGCCAAGCATATAACAAACTTTTTTGTTTACAAAGTTTCAAAAATATTCTATACTTACATTATCTTACCAGAGAAGGTGAATAGAGATGATACCGCCGTTTTCTCTTTTGCAACGCTATCCTCGAGAGGCGATGCTATTTCTCACTGCCAGCTTTATCAATGCGGCAGGCAGTGCATTCATGTGGCCTTTGACTACCTTGTACGTGCATACGATACTCGGGCGCACAATGACAGAAGCCGGTTTTGTACTCATGCTTCAATCCATTGCCGGAATCTTCGGCCAGTTTGTCGGCGGTTCGCTTTTTCACCGTCTGGGAGCCAAGCGTCTCATCGTCGGAGCCTTGTTCCTGCAAGGTCTTTTTCAGCTTTCCATCCCGCTTACACAGAGCTGGCCTGTGTATCTGGGAATCATGATGTGCCTGGGCTTTACGTATAATCTGTCTGCGCCCGCGATTCAGGCATTTATCGGTTTCCGCTGGAAAGAACAGCGGCGAGAGATCTTTAATATCGTCTATGTAGGAAACAATATGGGCATGGCGATCGGAACGGCGTTGGCAGGCTTGATCGCGACATTTTCGTTTCAGTTGACCTTTTTTATCAATGGCGTCAGCACCTTGCTGTTCGGCCTGTTCTTCTTCCTGATCATGAAGCATATTTCCCATAAAGATCTCGTCGGCAAGGATCACGAGCAAGCAGCCAGGCGAACTGGTGCCGAAACCTTGCAGCTGCTGCTCAATTACCGTGTATATTTGTTTATGGCGCTTGGCGGAGGCTTTATTTTCTTTTCCACTACAGTGTGGAATACGGGGGTCGCGCCTTATCTGACCAGCCAAGGCATGCCGTTGTCTGCTTACAGCTGGCTGTGGACCGTAAACGGGATTATTATTTTTGCCGGTCAGCCTCTGATTTCCTGGGTCAAACGCCTGATGCGGCAAAATTTGTCCGCACAGCTCGTCGCCAGCGCAGTTGCGTACGGCTGCGGCTTTGCCTTTATGCTCTTCTTGCACGATAGCTATGCTGCCTTTGTTACTGGTATGGTCATTACGACCTTCGGCGAAATGCTGATCGCCCCCACGATCCCTACTTTTATTTCGGAGCGGACGGGAGAGATGGCTCCCTTTTACCTCGGGGTGGTCGGCTCGATTACGGCAGTGGGGCGCTTGCTGGGACCGCTTGCCTTGGGATATGTGTACGATCAAGGCGGGGTCGAGTCGAGCTTGTTGATTTCTACCGTAGTATCGTTTGCTGCGGTTCTTCTCTGCATGCTTCACGCGTATTTGCAGCGGGATCGGCAGAAGCTGATGAGCCATTCACAATAGTTAGTGCTAAGATTGCTCATAAAAAAAGATCGCTCACTCCCAACGCGGGGTGAGCGATTCAGTCTAAACAGAAGCTATATGCTAATGGTTCTTCTGCCCCCTCTTGCATAGGCAAACGGGAAAATACCGTCTCCATAACGGAAACGTTGTCTCGAAAGTCTAGTTAACTCTGGGACAAGTAAGCGACCTTCCATTCTCCTTGGGACCAAGGCGCTGGACCACTTCCTCCGCCCACTTCTTGCTGATCTGCTACATCCACAACCGAAAAATGATGTGCTTCACCAAATTGCCGGCGCAGTTCCTCCACAGCTTCCACTGAGCGCCCGCAACCCGCTACCATCCAATCGAGTTCGTGAAACCGATCCAGCATTGCTCGGCCCAATTCGCGTATAACACCCGTTACCACCGCCAGTTTCCTCTTCCCCAAGTAACCGCACCACTTTAGTATACTTTTTAAACTATTTAGTATATTATGGAAGTAAAAAAAGTTCCGTTCAACCTTTTTTGGGCAAACGAGATACCCCTATTTGTTGAGGTCATGAGAACATCATTGATCAGGTATTATTATAATCGTGGAGGGATGAAAAATGAGCGAACTGAATGCCTTGTTTCGCAAGCGAATTGGCCTGCCAGAAAACAGCCCTGTCACCTTTGAGAATTTGGATGAAGTCCTGGAACGAACAGCAGTGACCATCCCTTTTGAAAACCTGAGCGTCATCCAACAAAACGGTGCTGGCATCTCCGAAGACCGACTCATCGCCAAGATCCTGCAGCAAAACCAAGGCGGGCTGTGCTATGAGTTAAACCCGCTGCTGTATCTGTTCCTAAAGGAAAACGGGCTTGATGTTGCGCTGACAAACGGAGTTGTGTACCAGAATGAAACACAGGAATATCAAAGGCTGGGAAGAACCCATGTCGCCATCCTGCTGCGTCATGCGGGCAGCACCTATTTGCTCGATACAGGCTTCGGAGGAAATCTGCCATTAAAGCCTGTCCCTTTAACCGGTGAAACAATCAGCTCCTTCAATGGAGAATTCCGGGTCAGAAAAGAAAAGAGCGCGCACGGCGACCATGTACTTGAGCTGAAGCTGAAGCACAAGGATGCGGATTGGAGAATCGGCTACGCATTTGATTCCCGGATCGAGCTGCCCGATTTGTCTGCCTGCAATCTGATTCAGAAGATCATTGCCGAGCATCCTGAATCTCCCTTTAACAAAACGCCGCTCATCACCAAATTGACAGAGACAGGCAGCCTCACCTTGACCAACCATTCGTTTACACGATGGGAAAATGGAAGCATGACAAAAGAAGACGTCGAGAGTGAAAGCTTCTCGGAGCTGGCAAAGAAATTGTTCTCAATCTCGCTGCCATAACGGCTTTTTCCATACAAAAAGGCGCCCTTCCTAGGAAGAGCGCCTTTCTTATTTCCCTGATCTTATTCGCTGTACTTGTCGTACGCGCTGGTCAGCAAATTGGCGATCGATTGCAGATCGTTGTTTTCGATCTGATGGCGTTCGATCATCGTCATGATTTTGCCGTCTTTCATGATAGCAAAGGATGGGGAAGACGGTGCATAGCCTTCAAAATACTCGCGGGCCTTCGCTGTCGCTTCCTTGTCTTGTCCGGCAAAAACGGTATAGAGGTGAACTGGTTTTTTCGGGTGGTTCAGCGAATGAACCACGGCTGGTCGAGCCAGACCTGCGGCACAGCCACAGACGGAGTTCACGACGACCAGGGTCAGACCTTTTTGGTTTGGCAAGGTTTGTTCTACTTCTTCTGCTGTGCGAAGCTCTTGAAAACCGTTGTGAGTCAGTTCATCACGCATCGGCTGGATTACTTGGCTCATGTATGCTTCATAAGACATCATCGGGCAGTCTCTCCTTTATTCTCATTTCCGTTATTCCTATTATAACCCCTTCATTCCCATTGGAGAATGAGGAAGTGTGTTGCGCTACACTTCCATCAAAATGGTAAGAATCATCGGGTTGCGGCCCGTTTTTTCATAGATGAACGGCTTGATCACTTCGTTGATCTGCGACTTCAGCTCGGACCATTCCTTGATCTTCTTCTCCAATGCTTCCTGCAAGCGTTGGCGAACCAAGGCCGTCGCTTCCTGGATCAGCGATTCGGAGCCGCGCACGTAGACGAAGCCGCGGCTGACGATATCGGGACCAGTCAGGATCTTGAAGTTCTTCATGTCGAGGCTGACGACGACCACCATCAGGCCATCCTCTGCCAAATGCTTGCGGTCGCGAAGAACGATATTCCCGACATCCCCAATGCCGCTACCGTCAATCAGAACGATGCCAGCCGACACCTTGCTGAGCCACGCCTTCTCCCGGCTGCAGTTCAGCACATCTCCATTGTCCATGATGAAAATATTGCTCTCGTCGATGCCCACCTGCTGTGCCAGCTTGGAGTGGGTCTTGAGCATGCGGTACTCCCCGTGGATCGGGATAAAGTAACGCGGACGGATGAAGTTGAGCATCAGCTTCAGCTCTTCGCTGCTGCCATGGCCCGATGCGTGAATGTCAAAGACATGGCTCAAGATGACATTGGCTCCTGCACGGTACAGCTTGTCAATCGTCCGGCTCACATTGACCGTATTCCCCGGAATCGGGGACGCGGAGATGATCACTGTATCCTCTGGATAGATGGAGACCGTCCGGTGCGAGCCCGAAGCGATCCGCGTCAGAGCTGCCATCGGCTCTCCCTGACTGCCGGTGCAAATGATCAAAACCTGATTGTCGGCGTAATTGTCGATATGCTTGATATCGATCAGCATGCCCTCCGGCATCTGGATATAGCCCAGCTCTTGTCCAATCAAAAAAACCTTTTCCATGCTGCGGCCGATTACCGCTACCTTGCGATTGCATTCCTGCGCAGCATCGACGACCTGTTGCAGACGATGTACGTTGGAAGCAAAGGTAGCCAAAATGATTCGTCCACGCGCTTTTTGCACGACTTCCAGGATGCCTTCGCCTACGGTGCGTTCAGATGCGGTAAAACCAGGACGCTCGCTGTTGGTACTATCCGAAAGCAGCGCCAATACGTCCCCGCTTGCACCGATGCGGGCAATTTTGCCGTACTCGGTCGTATGTCCGACAGGCGTCATGTCGAACTTGAAGTCTCCCGTATGGATGACCATGCCCTCCGGCGTATGCAAGACAATACCGAACGAATCCGGGATGCTGTGATTGGTGCGGAAGAAAGACGCCTTCAGTTTACCAAAAGGAATCTCGGTGTCTTCCGAAATCGGAATCAGCGTCACGTCGTTTTGCATGCGGTGCTCTTCCAGCTTCGCCTTGACCAAGCCCAGGGTAAGACGACCGCCGTAGATCGGCACCTTGATTTGCTTCATGACATAAGGAATCGCCCCAATGTGATCCTCATGTCCATGCGTCAGCAGCAAGGCTTTGATTTTATGCTGATTGGAAACCAGATAGGAGACGTCGGGAATGACCAGATCGATCCCGAACATCTCGTTCTCCGGAAATTTTACTCCACAGTCAATGATGATGATTTCATCCTCGTACTCGACGCAATACATGTTTTTTCCGATCTCGCCGAGTCCGCCCATCGCAAAAATCTTAACGTCACTCAAACTCTTTCCTCCTAGCATCATCGTGCATGATTTTGGGAACCCGAACCAAGCATGCCATTTCTATTGTATCACAACGGACGTCATTCGTTTCATCTAGCTTTGCCAATCGTTGGCGATTCCCTACCTTTGGTTTGGGCTTTTTTTGTGTGGTTGTTGATCGAACTGTGGTGGAGAGGAGGAAAAAGAAGAAAACACTCCAGGCCGGTTGGGATCTTTGCTGGGGGTCATTCCTGGCCGCCTCCCACTCCAAAGGCGGAACCGCGGCCAAAAGCAGCCGATTCGAAGAAGCGGTTTCAAGGTTGTCCGCTAAAAGCGTGTTCCGCCTTTTCCGTTCCGGCTGAGTCAAGATCCCAAAAGCCTTGCGCTTTTTTCTTCTTTTTCCTCAGCCAGCTCCACGTCTCCCCAACCTTACCTTTAAAATGATTAAAAAAACGCCCTCATGCTCTCGCTTCACCAAGCAATCGCAAGTGGGCGCTTTGTTATTTTGCCAAGATGGCCATCTCTTTCATCATCAAATCCATATCCATATCCGCTGCCATGCCGTATGCCTGGCGCATGTTGCCGTCTGCATCGACGAGGAACATGCGGGCTGTATGGGTAATCGAATAGCCAGTCGGTGAATTCTCGTCCGGGAGCTTCATGACACCCATGCCGAAATCTTTGGTGACCGCCTCGATCGCCTTGTCGTCGCCGCGCAGGAACTTCCAGCCGCTCTGGTCTGCATGGAATTTCTCGGCGTACGCCTGCAGCACTTCCGCAGTATCGAACTCCGGATCGAACGTGATGGTGACGAACTCTACCTTGTCGCCGAACAGATTCTTTTCCTTGAGCTGCTCTTGCAGTTGGGACATATTGTAGGTCGTGGCCGGACAAATATCCGGGCAATTGGTAAAGATGAACTCGACCAGACGCACTTTTCCCGTACTTTCCGAGAAGGTATATTTCGTGCCGTCAATATTGTCCAGCGTAAAATCATTCAAAGCCTTGATGACCGGGATCTGGGATTTTTGCATGTACGGATACCCGATCACAACGATGATCGCCAGAACCAAAATGCCTGCCAATACGGGAAACCAGTGCTTTTTCACCGATGCTTCCTGTTGCTTTCCTTCACTCACACGAACTTCCTCCCCATACTATTCCCCGGGCTTCTCTTCTCCCGTTCCCAAACCTTCGGGATGCCCGATCTAGGATTCCTCTTTTTCTCCTGGCCAAGCGAGCATTCCGCCGACCATGTTGGCTACATCAAACCCCATCTCCTGCAGGTACTCCGTCGCACGATGGCTGCGGGCACCGCTGCGGCATACCATCACGACTGGTGTGCTCTTGTCCAGCTCATCGACGCGGTGCGGCAAAAAGCCGAGCGGGATCAGCTTGGCCTGTTTGATATGACCAGCGTTCCACTCATCCACTTCGCGCACGTCAATCACTTGCACCGGTTCACCTGCCTCCAGTTTTTTCTCCAATTCCTCAGGTGTAATCTCTTTTACTTGGTCGCTCATGTGGACCCTCCTATATATGATTGATTCAAGGTCTTTTTTCCCCATCATCATATCATATGCTCCCTTCATTTTCTAACGGGACGGCCCTCTACATAACGTGCGTCAAACAAGAATAAGCGCATCAGCAAAATCAGGGAAGGGATCAACAGGAACAGACCTGCGATCAAGCCGATCACCAGCGCCTGGCTCATGGCCGGACTAGCGATGCTGTCCGCGATGGTGATATAGGGATACAGCAGATAAGGCAAGTGAGACTGCCCGTATCCGAAGAACGCAAAGGCGAATTGCAGCATCACTAGGATAAAAGCCCAGCCGTAGTTGCGCTTCTTTAACAGGAGAGCTAGCGCTCCGCAAAAGCACGCGAAGGAGAGCAGGAACATCCAGCTCACATCCATCATGTTGGCAAAATGCTCCGGATTGTGCTGATGGATGGAAAGAAAGACTAGAAAACTGGCAAAGATCGTCGGCAGGCTCCATGCCACCGCGTACGAGCGCAGCAATTTGATAGCTGCCGTATCTTTGGCGCGATCTGCATAGTACGTCAGAAAGCTCGCGCTGATAAACAGCACACTGACAATCGCAAGAAAAACGACCGCCCAGGAGTAAGGGCTGGTGAAGAGCTTCCCCGTCAGCAGTACAATCTCATCCCCCGTTTTTTCGAGAAAGCCTCCTTCGGAAATCGTCAAGACCGTCGCCAATGAGGCGGGAATAAAAAGGCCAGTGACTCCGTACACGAACTGATACGCCTTACTGTTGCGGGCTCCGTAATGCGCGAAGGCATAAAAGGAGCCGCGCAGCGATTGAAGCACCAGAAAAATGCTACCAGGCACCAAGAGAGCTGTGCCATAGTAATAGGCCGTGTCGGGGAAAAATCCGATCAATCCGATCATAAAGAAGATCAGAAAGACGTTGGTCACTTCCCACACGGGGGACAAATAGCGCGAAATGATTCCATTGACGATATGGTCGCGTCCCGTCAGGTTGCAGTAGTAGGCAAAAAATCCTGCGCCAAAATCAATCGACGCGACGATCAAATACCCGTACAAAAAGATCCACAACACGGTGATGGCCAGCGTTTCCAGTGGCATGCAAAGCTCCCTCCTTTGATCGCTTTTACAGCTCTGCCTCTGCTGGTTTGTTCTTGAACATCCGCTTCAGGACGAGAGTGCAGACGACCGCCAGGAATGTGTACAGCAAGGAGAACAAGATCAGCATTTCCCCGACGTTGTCTGCTGTCGTCGCGGCATTGGACGTCTTCATGTAGCCGACCAGAATCCAGGGTTGCCTTCCCACTTCGGAGAAAATCCAGCCCAGCTCAATCGCCAGCATGGACAGCGGCGCTCCCCAGATGATCAGGTGCATCAGGTAGCGCGGCAGCTCGCCTTTTTTCCATCGCTTGCATGCAAAGTAGACAAGCGGGACGACCAGTAAATACATCCCGATGACGACCATGCCATCGAACAGGTAGTGAATAAAGAGCGGCGGCCACAGCTCTCTTGGGATCTGATCCAGCCCGATCACTTCCCCGATCGGTGAATTGGTAGCCAGGATGCTCAGCGCATACGGGATTTTCAGGCCGTATTTTACCTCATTCGTAACCGGGTCCAACACGCCTCCAAGAATCAGCTCTGCCTCCGTCTTCGTCTCAAAATGCCATTCCGCTGCGGCGAGCTTGGCTGGTTGGTACTGCGCGAGGAATTTCCCCGCAATATCTCCCCACACTGCTGTTCCGATCGCAAAGATCAGACTGAGAACCATGGTGAAGTTCAATGCTTTTTTATAATAGACATGCTTGTTGCCCTTGAGAATTTTCCACGCCGCAATCGCCGCCAGGATAAACGCAGAGACCGTATAGGCCGACAGGATCATATGCCCTGCTTTGGATGGCGTAGCCGGGTTAAACATGGCCGCCAGAGGTTGAATATCGACGATCGATCCATTCTCCAGCGTGAAGCCTTGCGGGGTGTTCATGAAAGCATTAACCGTCATGATGAAAAAAGCGGAAGCTGTTGACCCTAGAATCACGGGAAGCGAAAACAACCAGTGAATATACGGATTTTTGAAACGATCCCAAGTATATAGATAAATCCCCAGAAAGATCGCCTCGAAGAAGAAGGCAAACGTCTCCAGAAAGAGCGGCAGTGCAATCGCTTCTCCTGCCACTTTCATAAAGCTGGGCCAGAGCAAACTAAGTTGCAAACCAATACAAGTACCGGTCACGACACCGACAGCGACCGTCACGGTAAAGCCCTTCACCCACCGCTTCGCCATCAGGGTGTACATCGGGTCTTTTTTGCGGATGCCCAGCCATTCTGCAACAGAAATGATGACGGGAATCCCTACCCCCATTGCTGCAAAGATAATATGAAAGCCGAGTGTCAGCGAGGTTAAAAGACGGGCCAACATCGTGTTATCCAGTTCCATTGCGCTCTCCTCCCTCAGGCTCCTTGCTTGTAATCACTACTTATGTGAAGCGTATCACAAGCAAGATGGAAAACCCTTCATGTCAGCAAAGTGTTTGTGAACGCGGGGAGGCTAAAGGGTTACAAATTGAAGGCAAAGCTCTCTCGACATGAGTGCTATGTAAATCCTGAATTACGATTAGTAATTAACTTGTTTTTTAAAAGTAAGTTATTTATAATCAAGTTAGAAATGGGGATAGGAGGGACGAAAATGGGTACTTGTAGATGCGGTCAAACCAAAAACGCAGAAGGAAATTGCGACGGAACACACGCGACCATCAAAAAGGACTAAGCGAAAAAACAAAAAGAGGATTGCAGATCAACTGCTCTCCTCTTTTTTCATGCCTGTCGGGCAATCACTTTCGCAAAAATCCCCAAAAGCCACTCTGATAACTTACATTTCCGCCATTGACAGAAGAATAGCAATTCCATACAATTGTGATAACAATCAGAAAAAGATGTTTTCATCAAGAGTGGTGGAGGGACAGGCCCGATGAAACCCGGCAACCTGCATGTCAGATGCGAGGTGCCAATTCCTGCAGAATCCAATCTGTTGATTCTGGGAGATGAATGTACGCATACGGCATGTCCGGAGCCTTCTTCTTCCCAGGAGAAGGCTCCGTTTTTATTTCATCTACTCACAGAAAAAAGGAGAGATAATCATGTCCGATCAACAACAGTGGAAACCAGAAACCCTCGCGATTCACGGGGGACAGGAGGTAGACCCCGCGACAGGCTCCCGAGCCGTCCCGATCTACCAGACCAGCTCGTACGTATTCCGCGATACGGAGCATGCCGCAAACCTGTTCGCGCTCAAGGAGCTGGGGAACATCTACACCCGGATCATGAACCCGACGCAAGATGCTTTCGAGAAGCGCGTCGCCCTGTTGGAAGGCGGCGTAGGGGCACTGGCTACCTCATCCGGTCAGGCAGCGATCACCTTCTCTATTCTCAATATCGCCCAGGCCGGGGATGAAATCGTCGCCTCCAGCAGCCTTTACGGCGGGACGTACAATCTGTTCGCCCATACCTTGCCGCGTCTGGGGATCAAGGTGCACTTCGTGGATCAATCCAATCCGGAGAACTTCCGCGCTGCTATCAATGAAAAGACCAAAGCCGTCTTCGTCGAGACGATCGGCAATCCGCGCATCAACGTGGCAGATCTCGAAGCGATCTCCGCAGTAGCTCATGAAAACGGCATTCCGCTGATCGTAGACAACACGTTCGCCTCGCCGATCCTCTGCCGTCCTTTCGACCACGGTGCCGATATCGTCGTCCACTCCACGACCAAATTCATCGGCGGACACGGGACTGCAATTGGCGGCATCATCGTCGATTCCGGCAAATTCAACTGGGACAACGGCAAATTCCCGGGACTGACGACGCCGGATCCGAGCTATCACGGCGTAGTGTACACCGAAGCACTCGGTCCATTGGCTTACATCCTCAAAGCACGCGTGCAGCTGCAGCGCGATATCGGAGCGGCAGTCGCGCCATTCAACTCCTTTTTGTTCCTGCAGGGACTGGAGACGCTGCATCTGCGCATGGAGCGCCACAGCCAAAACGCGTTGGCTGTCGCCCGCTTCCTGGAAAACCATCCAGAAGTGGAGTGGGTCAACTACCCGGGGCTGGAAACCAACTCCGAGTACGAGCTGGCCAAGAAATACCTGCCAAAAGGCGCTGGCGCCATCCTCACCTTCGGCATTCGCGGCGGCGTGAAGGAAGGGCAGAAGCTGATTGAATCCGTGAAGCTCTTCTCCCACCTCGCCAACGTGGGCGATTCCAAGTCGCTGATCATTCACCCTGCCAGCACGACGCACCAGCAATTGAATGAAGCCGAGCAAATCGCAGCCGGCGTCTCCCCGGGAATGGTTCGCTTGTCTGTCGGAACCGAAGCGATCGAGGACATCATCGGCGATTTGGAGCAAGCGCTGCAAAAAGCTGTCGCGATCCGCGCTGTGTAATCATATACAATTGACAAAGAAAAGGGCTTTTCTGCAAGCAAAACACTTGCGGAAAAGCCCCTTTTTATTGCCCTGCGAAATGATTCTGTTCCCTCAACCGCTCCAGAATGCGCCGCTTGCGGTACAGCATCATCCCCGCCTCTGCCACATCCTGCACAGTAGAACGATTCAGATAGGCCCCGAACAGGATTCCGGCTATCGGCACCATCTGGAACAATTTTTTCCAACCGAAGTTTTCCGTGTACGTCACGACTACCTCCCGCCAGCCCTGCAACTGCGCGATCACGTCTTTTTGCGCGTTGGGCTCGTCAAAGCGGGACAGCTCCGCTAAAATGGCTTTCTTCCCTACGATATCAGACGAGGCAAACTGCAGGCATTTCACCACAAACAGCCGCTCCTTCTTCTCGTGCGGACGATACCCGTAGCAAAGCGCAATCTCTTGCAGGATTTTGAGCGAGGTCCCGAGCAGCAAAGGGATGTCCAGAGCCAGCGTAAAAATACCGCCAATCCCAGTCGTCGCTCCTTGCACGGCTGCGAAGGTTGCTCTCGACTCTCGCAGCTCCATCGCCACCTCGTTCATCATCGCAAGCGGTGCTGCCGCAATCTCCTCTCCCCCGATGTCAGCGGGCTTCTTAGGATGCAGCCGCTGGCGAAACCTTTGATAGATAGGCTCCGCCTGTACCAGGTAGGTTCCGCCCGTCTCCAGAAAAGCGGTCATCTCATCCACTGCTGTCCCTAGCTTTTCTCTCACGAAGGCGGGCGTGATGCGATCCAAAAGGACAAATGGAAGCCTCCCGAGCTTCTCCCAGAACCACAAATCGTTCTGATCGCGCTCCCAAGCCTCCACTTCCTTCAATGCCTGTAGCAACGTCTCTCTCGATTCCATCCGTTGCAGCTCCCTCCCTGGATTTCCCGCACTTTGTATCTGTTCATACGATGCCCCGTTTCAAATGTTTCAACTTGTATTTGTGTGGACAGGAAATAGGCGTGGATCTAAAAGAGGATTTTGTTCGATAAACACAGAATATTTTATTCGATTATTTTAGAACAATCAGATCTATCCTTACGAAAAGAGTGATTCGATGAAACGCTTGAACATGGGCAGAAGCCGTACGACGTATCAAGTAGAGCTGCATCATTCTCCACTTTTTGAAGCAGCGCTGGGAATCGCAGCCGCAACCTATGACGACATCCATTCCACTTTGAATCAGCCGCCTGCCTACTGGCAGCAGATGTTGGCCGATCTCCCCCCTGATGTCAGGTCGGAAGCTTCCTATGCAAAAGAGTACAACACTTGGAAAACCCTGCTGCAACTGCTGCACGCGCAACATTTTGCCGATCTGGAAGCGTTTCTGGATTTTCTCCAACAGCTAAGCGCAGAGGAGTTGCGCTATCTGGCCTTGCCTTTTCTCGGGGACGAGCTTCAGTCTGCTCGACGCAGAGCAGCGGCAGGCAGCGAAGAGGATATCTTCGCCTTGATCCAGGCTTGTCAGGGGCATCTCTTTTTCCCTGCCTACATCTCGCACGTAACCGCGGCAGATCCGGAAGAACTGCGCAAGCATTTGAGCGTGCTGATGAATGGCTGGTATCTGACTCATGTAAAACCGTGCGAGGCGGAGATTACGCGCATGCTCGAGCGCGACCGGGCACAAAAAGAGTCCTTGTTGGGAAAATGGTCGGCAGAAGAGCTTGTCGCTTATGCTACAGACGGCGATTATCCTCCGGAGCCTGCCGTGACTCGCGTATTGCTCATCCCTCAAGCCATCTACCGCCCCTGGACCGTGCAAGCCGACAAGGAAACTACAAAGATCTTCTATTACCCGGTAGCCGAGCAGCATCTGTTCGAGCAGGCTGATCCCTATCGTCCACCGCAATCGCTCGTACAAATGATGAAGGCGCTGGGTGACGAGCATCGGCTTCGTCTGGTCAAAATCCTTGCCGGGCAGGAAAAGAGCCTGCAGGAATTGACGGAGCAGCTACAGCTCGGCAAATCAACGGTACACCATCATCTGTCCATGCTGCGCTCCGCACATCTCGTAGAAACGGCCGGCACAAAATACAGATTGCGAAAACCCGCTCTGGACAGGCTACCTCTACAGTTGGAACATTTCATAGATAGCGCCGGATCGGGGGAAGAACACACTTGACGACTCCGCCTCTTCTGCGCCAACGCCCTTTTCTATCGATCCTGCTGGGACAACTCGTCTCCGAGCTGGGGGCCACGCTGGGGACTTTGGCTACAAGCTGGCTGATCTTTCAAGCGACTGGCTCCTATACGGCAGTCGGCGGACTGTGGCTGCTCTACTTTTTGCCTTCTCTGGCGCTGCAGTTGGTTGCAGGTCCTTACCTGGACCGCTGGGAGAAAAAACGCGTCCTCGTATTTTGCCAGTGGATGCGCGGCGGGGCCTTTTGCCTCTCCTTCGCCGTTCTGTTTCTGTGGCCTGAGGTACAATGGCCGTTTTATCTCACTTCTCTGGTCAATGGACTGATCCAGCCACTCTATGTACCGGCCAGTCAGTCCCTGCTGCCTTCCATCGTGAAGAAAGAGGAGCTGGTCAGCGCCAATGCCACCCTGGACGGTGTGCTGCGCATGGCGATGATCGGCGGACCCGTATTGGGGGGCGCGATTGTCGTCGCTTTGGAGGGCACCTGGGTATTGGCAATGGTCGCAATGAGCTTTTGGATCAGCGGACTTCTTTTGCTGTACAGCCCCATCCAAGCAGGGGAGAAAAAGGTGGAGAAGCAGCCGTGGGTCACGATGTTTCTCGCCGGCCTGCACGTGTTTCGGGAACAGCCGCTATTGCTGTGGCTGGGTGTTTTTCTGGCTGTCGTCCAATTTGCTGTGGGGATCACTCTGGTCTTGACCATCCCCTACGTGGTCGACGAGCTGTCCGGCACTTCGCTGCATGTAGGGTTGTTCCAGGCCGGTTTTCCGCTTGGGTATTTGCTCGGAGCTCTGCTCGTACCGCCATTCTCTGCCCGATACGCGCAAAAGCATGTCCTTATGCTGGGCTCTATCGCCATCGGAGGCGCAACCTTTGTCGCACTTGGCCTCGTCCAGCACGTCTGGGTCGCCATCGCAATCGAGGTTATCGCCGGGATTGCCGCCCCCTTTTTCCACGTACACAGCACCAGTCTGTATCAGCGCTCAGTCCCGCCTGATCTGATGGGGCGCGTCTTATCCGTCAGGCTTTTGATCATGCGCCTGACCATGCCGCTAGGGGTCTGGCTGGGCGGTCAGTTAGGAGAGTCCCTCGGGATTCGCTCACTGTATATCGGCATGGGCCTATTGATTGTCGCCATCGCCTTGCTCGGCTTGTTCCTGCCTTATTTTCGCGCTATGCAACAGTCTTATCACATTGATAAAAAATTCTAAAATTTGGCAAAAGGAATTCCCTCGTACTGTATAATGAAGGTCGGGTGATCCCCTAGATTCTGAAAATAAAAGGAGCGTTTTTATGCCCCAGTCTTCTTTACACACTCTGCTGGATACCGTTAACCGCGTCATTGTCGGAAAAGACAAACAGATTCGACTGCTGGTTACTGCCCTTCTCGCCCGCGGCCATGTCTTGCTGGAGGATCTTCCCGGCATGGGGAAAACGGTGCTTGCGAAAACATTGGCTCAGTCCATCGGCGGTACGTACAACCGCGTACAATTCACTGCCGACCTGCTGCCATCCGATATTGTCGGTCTGCATGTGTTCAACCAGCGCAGCAACGACTTTGAATTGCGCAAAGGACCCGTGTTCGCTGACATTCTGCTGGCCGACGAGATCAACCGCGCGACCCCGCGCACACAATCCGGCCTGTTGGAATGCATGGAGGAACGCCAGGTGTCCATCGAAGGCGTGACGCTGCCGCTCTCTCCTGCCATGCTGGTCATCGCGACACAAAACCCGATCGAATCAGAAGGCACCTACCCATTGCCTGAAGCGCAACTGGACCGGTTTTTATTCAAAATCTCCCTGGGATACGGCAATCGCGAGGATTCCCGCGAGATCTTGCGCCGCTTCCGCAGTCAATCCCCGCTCGAGGCGATACAGCCTGTCATCTCGGTCGACGAGATCGTCGCCTTGCAGCAGGAAGTAACCAAGGTGCACGTCAGCTCTACGGTGGAAGAGTATGTGATCGACCTGACCGAAGCGACGCGCGACAATCGCTCGATCGAGGTAGGCATCAGCCCCCGCGCCATGCTCGCGCTGGTCCGTTGCGCGCAGGCGTCTGCTTTCCTGGATGGACGCAGCTTTGTTTTGCCCGATGATGTGAAGCACGTCTTCCCGAGCCTGGCTACGCACCGCATCCGTCTCTCGATGGAGGCAGAGCTTCATGTCACGGAGGAGGAAGTCATCGCGGAAATTCTGAAAACAGTCCCGACCCCGGTCGAAGAAAGTGTGTAGGCGATGAATGCGAAACAGCCCTTTCAATTAATCGGCTTTCTCTTGCTGTTCGGCGCGCTTTTCTCCGGAAGCTGGTTCCTATGGCTTTTCGGCGGGCTGTTCTTTTTCCTCCCGGCTGCACAGGATTGGTGGCAAGCACGGCTTGGACGCTGGCTGCGAGTGGAGTGGTCCGCTGACCAAAGCCGGGTCATGCCGGGAACACCGGTACATGTCACGATCAAGCTTCATAATCGTTCGTGGCTTCCGCTCCCTGCTACCTGGCTGCGGATCACCTTGCCCGATCACGTCACCGTAGACGGGGCGGATGAGAGCAGTGTTCACAACCAACGGATGATCGTCCATCTGCGCCTGGATGTGCCTGCCCGAAGAAGTGCGGCACGCGCGCTCGTACTGACTCCTCACAAGCGCGGCACCATTTGGCTGACAGATGTGCAGACGCAGACGATGCCATTGTTTGCCGGAGAAGCAACTCCGGTGCTGTTGCCGCTCTCTTTTTCCCTGCTGGTCTACCCGTCGCCATTGCCGCTGCCCCCCATCGCTTTTGAGGAGACAGAGCCAGACGGCAATAGCCTTTCCCGGCAAAGACGGCAGGAAGATCCGACATTTTTGCGCGGGGTCAGACCCTATTCCCCAGGCGACCGGATGAAACAGATCCACTGGAAGGCCACAGCCAAGACGAACGCGCTGCAAACGCGCTTGTTCGAGCATACCGCCCGTTCCAACTGGCGTCTCGTAGGTCATATTCTGCCATCGTACGAACCGAAGCTGCAAAAGCATAATGATGCCGAAAACGAGCGCACCATCTCTTTTTTGGCGGCGCTATCCATCTACTGTCGCAAGCGCTCGCTCGGCTACGAGCTGTTTCTCACTGTCAAGCAGCGCGGTCGGGAGATGTACCATGTGCCTGCGGGGAGCGGTAAAACCCATCATCTCCAGATCATGACCCACCTCGCCCAGCTCCACCACTTTTTCACGACGCCATTGGCCTCTCTGCTGCGCCGCTTGGAGGAAAGCTCCTCGAAGGAAGC
This sequence comes from Brevibacillus panacihumi, assembly GCF_003710985.1. Taxonomy (GTDB): domain Bacteria; phylum Bacillota; class Bacilli; order Brevibacillales; family Brevibacillaceae; genus Brevibacillus; species Brevibacillus panacihumi. The sequence goes on along the minus strand of NZ_RHHT01000007.1, from coordinate 42,964 downwards.
CATTCTGCTCATCACGCCGCGTCTGGACGAACAGACCGCCGCTTCCATCGAACGGCTGCAGCGGCGTGGCCACAAGGTTGCCGTACTGGATGTCTCGGAGGAAGAGCCTGTCCTCCGTCGGTATGAGGCAGCAGCCGATCGCCGGAGAAAGGTGGTGGCACGATGAGCTTCTCGTTTTTGGGCCGACTGGGAGTAAGCTTTTGGCTGGAGGCATTGCTGGCAGCAAGCGCTTTGATGCTCTTCGGCTATCTCGCGGCAGGAGAGACCGAAATGCTGGTCTTCGCGATTGCAGTATCCTTCCCCTTCCTCATCGGGGGCTGGCTCTACCGGGCAGGCGGACAAAACACCCTCCTGCATCTCTTGCTCTATCCGTTGCTTGCGGGTGCAGCCTTACTTGGCTTCTACTGGTTTGATTCCTGGCTGATCGCGTTGCTGCTGGCAGGCGGGCTTTATTGGCGCATCCATGAACTGTCTCAGGACATCTTCCACGTTGACAATTTGCTAAGACGTTTTATATTCGCCAATGCCATCTGTCTGACGCATCTGACTTTGGCTGCCCTGTTTCTTCCCGCTAATGCGAGGGCTCCTTTTGATCCGCACGCCTTTTACGGGATGCTCGCGGTGATCCTCGCCAGTTATCTGGTGCTGAATGCCTGCCTGTACATGTCACATGTGCAAATCCCGCATGGTCGTCCGCCTGTCCGCATCCGGCTGACCCTATCGGCCCAATGGCTGTTGACGCGAATTATGCTCCTGAGCGGGTATCTCTTGGGCGGCTATTCCCTGCTTTGGCTCCTCCACGTTCTTTGGGCCTGGCTGAAAGAGCCATTCTGGGAACTGTTGTACAATTTGTTCGACCCGCTCCTTCAGATGTTGTCGAGTTGGACGGCTGGGCTATTCGCCAACAGGCAGATGGAGGAAATCAAAAATAATCAAGAGATGGGCAAGGATCAGCCGTACGAAGAACTGGAAGGTGCCGGAGAACCGCTCTTTACGGCATTGGAGCCTTACCTGATCGCAGGGCTAGTCTTGCTGGCGGCCGTCCTGCTGGCGCGCTTTATCTGGAAGCGCCGACATGCACCGAAGGCTGGCGAGGAAGCACCATCCTTGCCTGTCTTGCAAACGACGATCTCCGACCTGGAGCCATCGGAGTCAGAGCCGGGGCAACCACTGCTCGATCTGAATACCTTTTTCAAAAACCGAAAAGGTCCATCAGAAGAGCCCGTTCGCTACGCTTATTACCAGTTCTTGCAGCATATGGCGGCACAAAGCATCCCGATCCATCGCTATGAGACTACGCAGGAATTCTTGCAGAGACTGCGCACTCAGCTGCCTGATCCCGTTCAGATCGAGCTGGCGGAGAGCATTACACGCTTTTATGAGCAGTACCGCTACCAGGAGCACTCCTTGTCTGAACCGGATTTGGCGGCGATGCAGGAAGCAGTGCGCAAGCTTTTGGAGACCTCACCACCCCGTTCGTAATGGGGTGGTTTTTTGTGATAGGATGGAGGAACAACTTGGATTTTTCAGACAAAAGGCGATCTTCTTTTAATGGGGGAAAGAAAATGTCAGACGACATCAATCGGCAAGTTCTCGAAGAACTGAGAAAGATGAATGAAAAACTGGATCGGCTGCAGGAATCCAAGAGACTGTCCACACCGATGAAGCTGGTCGCCATCTTCCTGGGTTTCTTGATTATCGGTCCTCTTTTTGCGGGTGTGATTTCGTACCTCCTCTCATTTTTCGATAAAGCATAAACAAGGAGATGAATGCCGACATGGAATCACGCCGTGCCATCGGAGCAAGGCTTGATCGACTGTTTTGCTTAGACGAATGGGAAGCTGACCCAGCATTTCGCCGCTTCATTCCCATGGTTTATGAGCCGCTCCGTTTCGATTGGGCTCACTTTTTTGAAGCTGATTTCGTGCAGCGCTTCAATGGCTTTATGCTGGCGGGCGCTGGGGGCGCAAGCGTACATCACCGGAGAAATCCATTGCCACATTGACAACCCCTACGGAAAACAACGCTTCGCCCAGATGATGGAGTACGTCGCGGAAACGACCATGTCCTTGATCGGCGTCTCTCATTCGGCATCGGAATACCTGGTGATGAAAACGCAGATGAAGCGCTGGTTTGAACAGAGCACCTCCCTGCGCGTGGTCTTGCTGCCGCAGGAAAAGTGGTGGCTGTAAACTTTTCAACTTGGCCTCCCTCATGTAGAATAGCCCTAACGGGTAAGGGGGGGACAAGCTGTGAATGACCAGGACTGGTCCTTGCTAGAAGCGATCTACGACGAAAAGAATCTGACCAGAGCAGCCGAAAAACTGTATATTTCCCAACCTGCGCTGACGTATCGCATTCAGCAGATCGAGCAGGAATTTGGCGTAAAGGTCATTTATAGAAGCAATAAAAAGATCAGCTTTACCCCCGAGGGAGAATACCTCGTCAAATACGCCAAAAGGATGCTGCTGGAACGCCGGAAAACAAAGGATGCTGTCCTCAGCATGAGCAAGCATGTGCAAGGCTCGCTGCGGATCGGCTGTTCAAGCAACTTCGCCTTGTATAAACTGCCATCCTTGATCAAGCAGTTTCTTGTTTTGTATCCAAAGGTAGAAGTGAATGTGAATACCGGTTGGAGCTCCGAAGTGATGAAATTGCTGCAGAACGAGGATGTTCATGTCGGAATCGTCACGGGAGATTACAAGTGGCTCGAAAAAAAATCGGTGATCACGGAAGAGCCTCTCTGTATCATTTCCAAACAGCCCATCGATTTGGACGACCTGCCAAAGCTGCCGCGGATCAATTATGTTCCCGCAAAGAGCCGATTTAATCCTACGAATCCGTTGATCTCCAAAATCATTGATAATTGGTGGCTCGAACGGTTCGACGGTCCCCCTCTGATCATCATGAACGTGGACAAGGTAGAGACCTGCAAAGAAATGGTTTTCAACGGTTTGGGCTATTCGATCATCCCCCGCGGGGCATTGGTTGACCGTGACCGGGATGCGTTTTATTCCATCGACCTGCACTATACGAACGGCGAAGCCCTCATGCGTAGAACCTGGATGCTGTATCGGGAGTCTTCTTTGGGACTGTCCGCTGTAGATCGTTTTGTCCATTACGTGCAGACCCAATACGAAAAAAAGATCGAGTAGCCCTTCTCTTGGCCTGCTCGATCTTTTCTTATCTCCGACTACTCGCTATTCATAGAGGTGACAGGCGACATATCGCCCGTCTACTTCTGTCCACTTTGGTCTTTGCGTCTTGCAAATTTCCATGCACGCCTGGCAGCGGGGGTGAAACGTACATCCCTGGGGCGGATTGGCCGGGCTAGGGACATCTCCCTGCAGCACAATACGCTCTCTTTTGGCCAACGGGTCGGGAACGGGAACAGCAGACAAGAGTGCCTGCGTGTAGGGGTGCAGAGGCGTATCGTACAAATCATGTTTGTCCGCCAGCTCCACCATTCTCCCCAGATACATCACACCGATTCTGTCACTGATATGCTTCACCACGCTCAAGTCATGTGCGATAAACAAGTAGGTCAAACCAAACTGCCCCTGCAAATCCTGCAAAAGATTGATCACTTGCGACTGGATCGAGACGTCGAGTGCGGAGACCGGTTCATCCGCCACAATCAATTGCGGCTCCAAAGCCAATGCCCGGGCAATCCCGATGCGCTGTCGCTGTCCGCCGCTGAATTCATGCGGATGTCGCTTCGCATGGTAGCTGCTCAATCCGACGACTTCCAGCAGCTCATCCACACGCTTGTCTTTTTCCTTGCCGGCGTATAGCCGATGAATCTCCATCGGTTCGGCAATGATCTCGCCCACTGTCAAACGAGGGTCCAGCGACGCGTACGGATCCTGAAAGACCATTTGCATGTTCTTGCGCAATTTGCGCAGTTCTCTCGGTTTCATCCCTACCAGATTTTTTCCCTCATAGATGACTTCTCCCTCGGTTGGCTGCAGCAGTTGCAGAATGGTCCGCCCTGTGGTGGATTTGCCGCAGCCGCTCTCGCCTACCAACCCCAGTGTTTCCCCTTTATAAATGGTAAAATCCAATCCGTCTACGGCCTTTACATGGTTGACTGTCCGCTTGAGCAGCCCTTTCGTGATCGGATAGTACTTTTTCAAGTTTCTGATTTCGACCAACGGCGTTTGTCTCATGCTCATGCCTGTTCCCCCTTTGCCTCGTAGAGCCAGCATCTGCAGGAGTGATTGTCTTCGATTTCATTCAGTTCTGGAATCTCCTGCCTGCAGATGTCCGTCGCATATTCACAGCGGGGAGCAAACGTACACCCTTTTCGCAGCGTACCCGGTATCGGAACGCTTCCTTTGATCGAATACAGACGCTCATCCGTTCCGTTCAAGCGTGGAATTGACTTCATCAAACCCTGTGTATACGGATGCTTGGGATTGGTGAACAAGGTGACGACATCAGCCTCTTCGACTACTTTTCCAGCATACATGACGATAACCCGGTCGCACATCTCCGCCACGACACCCAGATCATGGGTAATCATCATGATTGCCGTATTGTGCTTCTCCTTCAATTCCCGCATCAAGTCCAGAATCTGCGCTTGAATAGTCACATCCAAGGCTGTTGTCGGCTCATCGGCGATCAGCAGCTTGGGATTGCATGACATGGCCATCGCAATCATGACCCGCTGCCGCATCCCGCCTGACAACTGGTGGGGATATTCATCCACAATCTGTTCAGCCCGAGGAATGCCGACCAGCTTCAGCATATCGATGGCCCTGGCTCTGGCTTGTTGTTTGCTGTATTGCATGTGAATCTCGATCGCTTCACCGATCTGCTGCCCAATGGTAAAAACGGGATTGAGAGAAGTCATTGGCTCCTGGAAAATCATCGCCATTTCGTTTCCGCGCACTTTCCTCATCTCTTCATCAGACAAGGCAAGCAGATCACGCTCCTGAAACGAGATTGAGCCTGCCACTACCTTCCCCGGCGTCAACCGCATCGTGGTCAAGGACGTAACGCTTTTTCCGCAGCCTGATTCCCCTACGATGCCAACCGTCTCTCCCTCATATACCACGATGTCTACCCCGTCTACTGCCGGGACAACCCCTTCTTCTGTTTGAAAATAAGTCTTCAACCCTTTGATTTCCAATAATTTTGGTTTCAACGCTCTCCCCCCTAGACGGATACACAGATGCTCCTGCGATATTACAGCTTCATTTTGGGGTCGAGCGCATCACGTAATCCGTCCCCAAGCATATTGAAGCCCAGAACCAGAAACATAATGGCCAACCCTGGCATGGTACTGACATGGGGGGCAACCCTCAAGTATTCTCTCCCTGTACTGAGCATAGCTCCCCATTCTGGCGTAGGAGGCTGCGCTCCCATTCCGAGAAAGCTCAATCCTGCCGCTGTAATGATCGCCGTAGCGATCCGCATGGAAGACAGGACGATGATCGGTGCGATGCTGTTCGGAATCACGTGCTTGATGATGATGTGCAAGTTGCTTCCGCCCATCGCCTTAACTGCTTCGATGTACTCTTTGTCCTTGATGGAAATGACAGAGCTGCGGGATAACCGGGCAAACGTCGGTACGGAAAAAATCCCGATCGCGATCATGACGTTGATCATTCCCGGCCCCAGCACACTGACTATGGCAAGCGCCAGCAAGAAGCTTGGAAAAGCCATAAAAATATCCATGATACGCATGATCAGTGTATCGGCAAGCCCTCCGAAATAGCCGGAGATGGTACCCAATGCCACACCCAAAATGACGGCGATCAGCACCCCGACAATTCCTGTCATCAAGGAGATTTGTGTTCCGTGGATAATGCGCGACAGAATATCCCGACCAAATTCATCTGTACCGAAGGGGTGGCTCAGGCTCGGTCCCTCCAGCATGATTTGCATGTTTTGCTCGATCGGATCATAAGGGGCCACCCATGGGGCCAACAATGCGACTGTCACACAGAATACCACCATCCAGAAGCCGACCATCGCCCGCTTGTTTTTCTTGAAGCGGCTGACCATCATCTTCCATTGCGACCGACTGGCATAGGCATGCTCCGACGTGCTCTCGTCCTGTTGAAGTGCCAAATCTATCTGACTCATGGTGTGCTCCTTTCTACTCGTATTTCACTCGCGGATCAACCAATCCGTAGCACAGGTCCACAAGCAGATTGACGATCACGAAGATGGCAGCGACAAACAATATGCTTCCTTGAATGGAAGGATAGTCTCGGAACTGAATGGACTGGATGATAAAGCGGCCGAGCCCGTTAATGGAAAAAACCGTCTCGGTCAATACCGCTCCACCCAAGAGCGTCCCGAACTCCAGCCCGATGATCGTAACGATGGGAATCAGGGCATTTTTCAAGGTGTGCTTGTACACGACCAGCTTTTCTTTGACTCCTTTGGCTCTCGCCGTACGTACAAAATCCTGGTTGATCACTTCCAGCATGCTGGAGCGCGTCAAGCGCGCAAGGATGGCGGAAGAGGACAAGCCCAATGCCAAAGCCGGCAGAATAAAGTGGCTGAAACCGTCATTGCCACCGGACGGAAGCAGGTTCAAGTAATAGGAAAAGAGAAGAATGAGCATCAGGCCCAGCCAGAAAACCGGCAAGGAGATTCCGAACAAGGACACCATCATGGTTACATTGTCGATCAGGCTGTTGGGACGCGTCGCGGAAAAAATACCGGCAAAAAGGCCAATCACGACCATAACGGCAATTGCCATGACGGTCAGAGTGATTGTCGAGGGAAAGCGGCCCATGATCTCATCCAGGACCGGCCGCTCTGAACGCAAAGACACGCCGAGGTCGCCCTTCAGCAGATTGGAGACGTACTTTCCGTACTGCACGTACAAGGGTTGGTCAAGTCCCAGATGCTCCCGGACTTCCGCTACCTCCTCCGCAGACGCTTCAGGCCCTGCAATCATGCGGGCAGGGTCGCCGGGTACGGCATGGATCAAGAAAAAGGTCAGGATGGAAACCCCGATCAGGGTCGGAATGACTTGAAGCAGTCGCTTCACAATGTATGCAAACAACTGGATGCCTCCTCACTTAAGAGGAGGAGGATGGTCATCCATCCCCCGCCTCATCCATTCGTTATTTTTTATCGGCGTCGCGCAGAATCAGCCGCTCTGTATTGGAACCGTACACACCCTCTACATTTTTGCGGACACCGATCGGTTGTTTCATTTCAACCAGGAAGATCCAAGGAGCTTCATCTTTGATGATTTGCAGCGCTTTAGCATAGATTTGTTTGCGCTCCTCCTCATTCGTTGTCTTCATCCCTTGATCGATCAATGCATCCAGCTCTGCGTTGGAAAAGAGCGTGCGGTTATTGCTTCCTTCCGTGGAGAAGTTCGGACGCAATCCCCAGTCGGCATCATTCGTCGGCACAGCCCAGCTCAGGAGGAAGAGATCGTAGCCGGAATTCGGATCGTCAATGGCTTCCTGATAAGCGCCCCACTCCCATTTGCGGAACTCTACGTTAAAGCCGACAGCCTGCAAATTGGCCTGTACAAACTCGGACAGCTGGCGATCCATCAGATAGCGCCCTTCCGGCGTCCAAAGCTTGATGGTCGTGCCTGGCTTGACTCCTGCCTCCGCCAACAGCTGCTTGGCCTTTTCCGGATCGTACGGATACGTTCCGACTGGCGAATAGCCCCATGTCAGCCCTGAAATCGCTGCTTCTGCCGGCTTGGCGTTGCCCATCATGATCTTGTTTACGATGGTTTCTTTGTCTACGGCATAGTTCAGTGCTTGGCGAACCTTCACATTGTCGAATGGAGCTTTTTGCGTGTTCATCCCCATGTACAGATTGCGGTTGCTCGGGTACAGTTCGACTTTTACCTGGTCGTTGTTTTTCAGACGATCGATATCAGTGGCGGGAATCGGAAGAATCACATCAGCTTCGCCTGTTTCCAGCATCAGGCTGCGCGCCGCATTCTCGACTACCGGCTTGAACGTGATCGATTTTACTTTCGGCTTCTCGCCCCAGTAGTTCGGATTGGCTTCCAGAACCAGCTTCTCGCCTGAAATCCACTCCTTGAATTGATATGGCCCTGAACCCACTGGCGACTTCCCTACGCTCTTCCCTTTTTCTGCGGTATTCTTCGGACTGTGGATTCCACCGTTCGGATGCGCCAGCGTAGCCAAGAGCGGAGCGTACTGGAATTTCAACTGGAACGTCACTTTGTATTCGCTCTCTACGGATACGGATTCGATAAAGTCAGCAAAAAGAGATCGTCTTTTCAGTTTGTTGTTTTTATCCAGAATTCGATCGAAGCTCGCTTTGACGGCTTCGGCGTTTACAGGCTCTCCGTCTTGGAACTTGGCTCCTTCCTGCAGAGTGAAGGTCCAGCTTTTTCCGTCTTCCGACATGCTCCATTCCTTGGCCAGTTCCGGGATGATGTTCATATCCTTGTCAAACGTGACGAGCTTGTCGTAGATCAGTTCGGTCGCATGCAGAGAAATTCCGTCTGATGCGTCTTGAGGATCCAGGCTGATCGGTTCAGAGCCTAATGCGACTACCAGATCCTTGGGACCTTCCGCAGCAGGCTGCTCTCCGCTGGAAGCGTTGTTTCCACAAGCTGAGAGAAGCAGCATGAGTGAAGCAATAGTAAGTGAAATCAGTCTTTTCAAACAAATCTCCCCCTGTTTATATTTGTCTATGGCAGCTTGTTGCTTTTGGCCGCCTTGAACTCCTCTTGGATCTCCTGCAGTACGTCAGGCATGGTAATCAGATCATAGACTGTCCCGGCAATGGCTTTTGCTGCCGTAATGACTGCCGCATGGCCATCTGCGCTTTTGCCAGCCTCCACCCATTCTCTCGTATGATTGGAGACGCCGAACGGAACAAACGAGACCCTCAGGCATGCGCCTGGGACGCGGTGCGTAACGGTGCTGAAATCCGTTGAGCCGGTGCTTTGGCGCGGGGGTGTAATTTCTCTGGCCCCAACCTGACGGGCATTTTCCAGCAGCAGATCATTCAAACGCTGTACATTCAGCTTGTTGTCCAGCGCCTTTCCTTCGTGGATGGTCAATTTCGCTCCCGTAGCCAGAGCAGCTCCGCGAGCTACGTTGAATACACGCTCCACTACCGTGTTCAGATATTCACGATCAGCAGCTCTGATGAGAAATTTGGCCGCAGCCCGCTCCGGCACGATATTGGGTGCTGTTCCTCCATCGGTAATTGTACCATGGATTTTTACATCGGATCGAACGTGCTCCCGCAAGTATTCAATTCCATTAAAAGTAAGAAGGACCGCATCCAAGGCGCTAATTCCCTGCTCTGGCGAGACGGCAGCATGGGCCGCCTTTCCTGTGAAGACAAAGTCCACGGAGTTGATGGCGAGCGATTTGCCATCGACAGTGGTTCGGTCTCCGCCATGCATCATCAGGGCCGCATCCAGACCGTCGAATAGGCCAGCCTCTGCCATCGGCACCTTGCCGCTGGTCGTCTCTTCTGCCGGAGTCCCGAACACGATGATCGTAGCTGGCAAATCACCCAAATTGTTGCGAAGCGCGATCGCCGCGCCGGTGATGGACGAAGCCTGCAGGTTGTGACCACACCCATGTCCCAGTCCTTCCAACGCATCGTATTCACATAACAAGCCAATGACAGGACCGCCCGGCTTGCTCGTATAGGTCGCCTTGAAAGCGGTGGGCAACCCCGCGACTCCCTTCTCCACTTGAAAGCCGTGCTCAGCCAATGTACGGGTAAGCAGCTCTGCCGCTTTGAATTCCTGATGCCCAAGTTCAGGATTTTCATGGATAAAATCATTGATTCCAATGATCATGTCCCGGATTTGTTCAACTGTCGTGTAGATGTTTTCTTTCATTTGATTCACGTTATACCTCCATCGCTGTCTTCTGATTCCGACCGCGCTTCCTTTTCTTGGAAACGTTTTCAACTTGTCTTGCCTTGGGGTTATGTTAAACCTACTTGATTGCACTCCTTTCGTAAAATAGAAGACATTTATGGAATCCTTCAAAAATTTCTATTGTTCCGTCGACCCTCATCAAAAAAGCCCCGTCATCCGACTGACGGGGTTTATAAAAAAGGGGCCGATCCCCTGGTCATGTGGATGACCTTTCGGGATCGCCCCTATGTTCGATTTATCGTTTGGGAAAACCGGGTTCGTACTGCTTGGGAATCTCGACCTCGCCCGACAGCTCGCGGATGGCATGAATCGCCCAATACGGATCGTGCAGCATTCCGCGGCCCACTGCGATCAGATCTGCATCGCCATTCCCCAGTGTCGCTTCCGCCACGCGGGCATCGTCCAGTTTGCCCACTGCTATGACAGGAACCTCGAGAGCTTGGCGGATCGCACGAGCAAATGGCACCTGGTATCCTGGATGAATACCCGGACGACCGCGAGAGCCGATCGGTCCTTCTCCGCCGCTCGATACGTGGAAGATGTCAACCCCTGCTTCCTTATAACGGCGGCAAAGCTCAATACTATGCTCCAGACCGTAGCCTCCATCGACGTACTCTACTGCAGAGATCCGCATGATCAGCGGCATGTCGGCTGGAATGACCTTTTTGATCGCCGAAACGACCTCTACACCGAACAATGCCAAGTCTTGTCCGTACTGATCGTCGCGCTTGTTGGTCAATGGGGATTGGAACTGGTGGATCAGGTAGCCGTGGGCTCCATGAATCTCGATCGTGTCCACCCCTGCTTCTACCGCGCGCCGCGCAGACTCGGCAAACTTGACGACCATCTGCTGCACCTCTTCCGTCGTCAAAGCGCGCGGTGTTTTGTACACGTCACCTTGAAAACGAATCGGCGAAGAAGATACGGGAACCTCCGCATCCTCGGCTTTGCGGCCTGCGTGTGCGATCTGAATACCGATTTTTGCCCCGTACTTATGTACTTCGTTCACGATGCGGGCATATGCTGGGATCTGTTCATCTGACCATAAGCCCAAATCTCTGTTGGAAATGCGGCCATCCGGCTCGACATCGGTCATTTCCATGATGATCAGACCAGCCCCGCCTACTGCCCGGGAGACGTAGTGAACAAAATGCCAGTCATTTGGAGTTCCATCCTGAGCATCCACCGAGTATTGGCACATCGGCGGCATGACCACGCGATTTTTTAGCGTAAGACCTTTGTACGAAAACGCAGAAGCTAACAACGCCATCTGTCCCACTCCTTCTTTTTTTCTTCATCATGCCAAAACGTTCGTGGTTGCGCAATCCCAAGCTGCACTTGCCCGACACTTGTCAAAGGGCAGACAATAGCCCGCATCGCCTTGATCGTAGCGACGGTACTATTCTTCCTTGGGTTTCAAAGCAATCCTGGTTGCCTTCCCGTCGATAAACATGACATCAATCTGCCCTATATCCGTTACGTATACATTGTGGATATAGGGGGTTTTGGTTCCTGACAGCTGTAACCATTCCCCACTTTTCGTTTCTGCAGGCTCTCCAAAGAGTTCGTTCACCACTGCCTCCAATTGGTCTTCGATCGATTTGCCGTCGAATCGAACTTCTGATGCCGCAAATGGGAAGTCATTCATTATCGTGTCTTCCTCCGGCCTATCCAATTTGTACCTTTCCGCTATCGCAGCAAGTTGCTCTTCCTTTGTTAAGCCTGAATGTTCGCCTGGATTGGCAACCGAAGGAGCCGCTTCTGTCATCGAATCCGAATTACTGCATCCCCCAAGAAGCACAGCCACAACGAGCATGTATAATATCGATCTCATCCTATATCCTTTCCTTTCATCTTCTCTATAAACCATTAAGGGCACACCAGCAACAAGCGATGAGCCAGTATTAGACTCATCGCTTGTTGCCTCCCAGTTTATAATTTTTCATCATATTTGCGCTCATCTCACCGTAATCAAGGACAAATCAAGGATACCAAAGACGGCAATTGATTGTCAAATATTCCCATATATTCAACAACCCTATCTTGATACAACAAACGGGAGCTACCCAATAGGATAGCTCCCGTCTTCTATCTCCGCCTTACTCCGGCATCGTTCCTGTATAGTTCAACTGCGGACGAATAATCCGGTTGCTGCTCGCCTGCTCCAAAATATGCGCGCTCCAGCCGACGACCCGGCTGACTGCAAAGGTAGGTGTGAACAGATCATCTTCCAATCCCACTGCGCGCATCACAGCAGCGGCAAAAAATTCTACATTGGTATTCAGCTTGCGCCCAGGCTTGTACTCGGCCAGCAGTCTTAAGCCCACCTGCTCGACATGCGTCGCCAGATCAAACCAGGGATCGTCCCCCGACAGTTGTTCCGCCACTACACGCAAAGCGGTCGCCCGTGGATCAATGGTTTTGTAGACGCGATGGCCAAAGCCCATCAGACGCCCGCCGCTCTCCAGCTTGTTGCGCAGCCATGGTTCCGCGTTTTCCTTGGTGCCGATCGCTTCGATCATTTCCGTCACCTCGGATGGCGCGCCGCCATGCAAAGGCCCTTTCAACGTTCCGATCGCTCCGGCAATCGCCGAGATCAGGTCCGATTCTGTCGAGGTGACCACGCGGCCAGCAAAAGTAGAGGCATTCATCCCATGCTCCTGTGTCAGAATCAGGTAGGCATCCAGTGCGCGGACATGCGCATGGCTCGGTTCCGTTCCTTTTAACATGTACAGGTAGTTGGCGGTGTGATCCAGCTCCGGATGTGGATCAAGCGGTTCGCGTCCCTGCAGACAGGCGTAGCGGAAGGCCACGATGGTCGGCATCTTGGCTGTTACCGAAATAACCTGCTCCAATGTCGGCGGCCAGCCGTAAGAAGCATTTCCGAGTGCCGACACCCCAGTGCGCAGCACACTCATCATATCGACATCTGCAGGGATCAAGCGAAGCATTCCTTTTACGTGCTCGGGCAGTTCACGATGCTGTTTGAGCTGATTCTTGAGCGCAGACAATTCCTGCTCATTGGGGAGATGTCCGTACCACAGCAAGTGGGCAACTTCCTCGAAGGTATGATGAATCGCCAGATCGCGTGCCCAATACCCTCGATAAACCAATAATCCGTTCAACCCGTCTACCAGACTCAGGTCTGATTCTGCCACCGCGATGCCATCCAGCCCGATGGCCAACTGGAATTGTTTACTCATGAATCGCCACTCCTTTACGCTGCATCTTCTCTTTTCCTTTAGTATATCGATTACGTTTCACGATATGAAATAAAATAATTACAGAGTTTTGATTACCATTCACAATCGATATTTAATTCCTTCCTCCGTTAACGACTGGCGGCATAGGGGGATACAGTCCTTGCAAAATCTCCTTGAAATCCTGTACAGGGGCAGATCCGCCTCCCTTGGGCACCACCAGGTAGGAAGCGACGTTGGGTAATGCCAAACCTGGCGTTGGCAATTCAATAAAGCGATTTTCAAACAGATCCCGGCTCACTGCCGAACGAGGCAAAAACGATACGCCCAATCCATCCTCAATAAATCGCTTGGTAATGTCGACTTGCGATACCGTCATCGTCCGCAGGCTAAATCCGCGCTGGCGCAACAGCAGCAGCAGGTCATCCCAGTACCCCGGATGATTGTGGGTAAGAAGCCGCTTGGTTTGCAATTCTTGCTCCCAATCGGGAAGAGGCGCTTCCATATCTCCTCCATTATGAGGAACCGCAAACACGATGGGGTCCTCGTACAACAGATAAGTCGTCAGATGAAACTCCCCCGGCACGATACGGCTCAGTCCCAGGTCGGCCTGCCCGCTCTGCACCAATGGACCGATATCGACCGATTCTGCAATCCGAATGGACAAGTCCACATCCGGATACAACTTGGTGAACCGATGCAACAGATGAGACAACCGCGCCCTGGCGATGATCGGCGAGACGGCAATTTGCAGCTTTTCCCGGTATCCCTGTCTCCAAGCTTGCAAATCTTCCATGCTGTGATGCCATTGCTCCAGCAATCCTTTGGCATGGGGCAAATAACGCCTGCCTGCTGCTGTCAATCGAACGCGCTTGCCTACCCGCTCAAACAGCGATATGCCCAGTTCTTTTTCCAGCTGCCGAATATGCTGACTGACGGTCGGCTGGGCGATAAAAAGAGCCTCCGCGGCCTGATGGAAATTTTCAGTCGTTGCCGCTACCAGAAATGTCTGCAGCACACGGAAATCCATATTATCTCCTCCTCCTGCCATGAGATGCAAAGCGGTGCTTTTTCCAATCAATAATGGCTCATTCCTATATCGGCAGAACCATGCTTTCTTGACACTGTTCGAGTTTTTTCGGCAAAAGCAGGACTCCATGACCGGGTAAAAAGGCACTTTTTTCCTATTTTCGTAAGGAATTGATTGGAAAATCATTTTCTTCGCATTTCCATGTGTTACAATACGAAACTGAGTGCGTCAATCATGAGGTGACTGCGCACCGTTTATTCTACAGCAGATAGAAAGTAAAAGGGGAGAAAGTGATGGAGACGACACCAAACGTCCAAACACCGCGAAAAAGCTCTAAGAAAACCATGCTGATCGTGGGGGCGGCAGTTGTAGTGGTCCTCGGAGGATTAGGAACAGCCTTCGCCAAATTCGATTTTTTCAAAAGCGCCAAGACGATTTATTTGCAATCTGAGGCGACAACAATGGCCAAGTTTTCCAGCGAGGTTTCACAGAAGTATGCCGAGTATGAAGCTTATATGAAGCCATATATGGAACAACCTGTTCATACGACAACCGAGGTCAGCGACATCACCATCGATGCAGACATTCCAGACCTAGAAACCGGCAAGGCTCTTGACCTGATCAAAAGCGCCAAATTCGTCATTAACAGCAATGTTGACGAGCAGAAAAAGCAGCAGTCCGGCAATGTCGAGCTTCATCTGAAATCGAAAAAGCTGGCTACTGTTGAGTACTTCCTGAATGATACGCTGTTCGGCTTCCGATTGCCTGAGTTTTACAGCAAATACGGCTATATGGATCTGAAGGACCGCGATGTGATCAAGCAGCAGTTCGGCGAAGAGCTGCCGAAGCGTTTCCTCACCTATAGCGATCTGTACCAAGCCGTACAGGTAAAGGAAGATGAGGTAAAAAGCATTCTCACTCCTTATGCCTTGCTGTATGCCGACAGCTTGAAAGATAGCCAAATCAGCCTGAAGAAAGATGTGGCCTTCAACGAGGAAGGCTTCCAGACAAATGTAAGTGAAGTGACCGTTACCTTCACACCGGAGGAAGCTTCCAGCCTGCTGACGCAAATTGCGGAAAAAGCGCAAAAGGACGAAAAGCTGTTCGACCTGATCTACTCCCGTTACAATAACGTGACGACCTTGCTGAACGACTCCGGCTACCAATTGGAGGGCGTGATGTCTCGCGAAGAATTCAAGAAATCGTTTGACCAAACCTTCACAGACATGATCGAAGAAGTCAAAGTAGACGGCAAACAAACGGATGAAACATTGAAAATGATCGTCCAAATCGACGCAGACCATCAAATCATCTCTCGCAAGGTCCTGGTGGCCAACGAGAAAGATCAAAAAGAAAGCCTCTTCTGGAAAAGTATTTCTTACCAGAACGGTGCAGATACCTACAATCTGTACAGCCTGATCAATCCGGAAAATCCGGATGAAACCGAATTGACTGTCTCCTACAAAGGAAAAGAAGAAAAAGGAAAAACAAACGGTGCTGTGAGCTTCTTTGTCAAAGATGATGCCACACCTGTCGTGGATTTAAAAACCACTTTCGAGACCACAAAGCAAGATAAGAAAGAAGACGGCACCTATGATTTCAACATTACCGTCTTGGATGAAGAAATCATGGAAAACATCACCCTGTCTGGAAAAATCACCTCCAGCATGACCAAGACAGATACAGGTCGCGAATCGAATGCTGACTTCACCATCAACTTTGACCAAACCGAGCCGGATATGCCGCGCAGCATCAGCATGAAGCTGAAAGCGACGGAAGAATACGGTAAGCCGCTGGAAATCCCTCAAGTAAATGAGAGCAACGGCGTCAACCTGGCAAAAATGAATGATATGCAGATGATGGAAATCCAGCAGGAAGTAGAAGTCTCCCTGCAAAAATTCATGCAGGAAAATGCTGAGCTGGTACAAGAATTTATGATGCCATAAGCATGTTACATGGAAAAAGGACGCGGGGATTTGTTCCCGTGTCCTTTTTGTGTACCTCAGCCAAGCAGAGGCATATAGGATTCCGGGTTCAGTCCCTCTCCTTCGATCACCATGGCAACCATGCCTTCTTCACTGCCGGACTCGTGCCCCTCGCCCGCTTCCCAAAAGGCAGCTTGACCGGCTCTGATGGGGACAGGCTCCGAATCGTCTTTTCCCCTGACCCAGCCCTCCCCCTCAACGACGAGGAAAAGCTGATTGACGACTGCCGGATGGTAGCCCAGGACGCCTTTCGGCCCGAGGCGGATGCATCCGATCGCCACGGGTCCCTGCGTCCTCACAATGCGGGAGATCGCAGCGTTGATCGAATCATATTGGTTGATCACATGTCCCGCCTGCTGGTCAAAACGGAATCGTTTCATACGTGACTCCCCCATCTCTAAATGGTAATTGCCTCTCTCCCTATTAGACCTTGAAACGCCCAATTCCTTTTTCCAGTTCTTCTGCCAGACGGGTCAGCGAAGCGGCAGAAGTGTAGATCTCCTCCATCGAAGCAAGCTGCTCCTGGGCCGCTGCCGAGACATCGAGGGTGCGGGAGACAGCGTTTTGGGTCACTTCTGCCATCGTGTACATGGCTTGTGATACCTTGTCCGTACTGTCCGTCAAGGAACGGGAAGCCGCGGATACATCCTGCACTTGTGACGCGACGCCATCGACCGCCTCGCGAATGCTCGAGAACACTTTCCCTGCCCGTGTCACACCCTGAATCCCAGTCGTCACCTCTTCTTGCCCGGAATTCATGGTAGTGACTGCTTCTACTGTCTCATTTCGAATCATCTCAACAAGCTGCGTAATTTCCCGTGCCGAATCGGAGGATTGTTCCGCCAGCTTGCGGACTTCATCCGCCACAACCGCAAAGCCTCTGCCATGCTCTCCAGCTCGCGCGGCTTCAATCGCTGCATTCAGCGCCAAAAGATTGGTCTGGGCGGCAATTTCCGTGATGACATGGACAATTTGACCGATTTGCTGGGAACGATCTCCCAATCTTCCCACCAACCTAGACAGATGTGTCATCGTCTCTCCGATATGGCTCATCTGAGTAACCGCTTGCTGTATCGTCAAATTCCCGTCGGCTGCCAGCTCCGATGTCTGGACCGCCGTACTGGTCACTTGCTCCGCCCGCGTCGCAATCTGGCTGATCCCCGCCGTCATCTGGTCAACCTCGGTGTGGCTTGTTTGTACATTTTGCGTTTGAATTTCCGTGCCTTCCGCTAGGCTTTGCATGGTGGTCGAGATTTGCTCGGTCGCCCGGCTGGTTTGTTCGGAGCTGGCCGAGAGCTGTTCCGCTGCTGCAGCGACCTGCTGGGCATTTCCCCGGATCTGCAGGATCAACTCGCGCAAATTGCGCAGCATCTGGTTAAACGAAGCCGCCAACATGCCGATTTCATCCTTGGAAGACACCTTCAATTCACGGGTTAGATCCCCCTCGCCCTCGGCGATGTCGCGCATTTGCTTATTGACTCGATGCAGCGGGATGACGATGGAGCGAACCAAATACACGCCAACCATGATTGAAAACAGAATGCTGACAACACCGCTGATGAGCTGGACTTGGTTTGCCATCTCCACTTGCTTGGCTTGCTCGATCTCACTGGCGTCGAGAGCAGCCATGGCCTCCTCCATCAAAGCCGCAACGCCCTCGTCCAGTTCCAGTCTCGCCAGACGTTCATCTCCAAAATGAAGCATTTGGGCTTCTTTTTGTTCACCGCGCTCCCAGTGTTTTATCATTAACGCGCTTTGGTCCATATACGTGCGATACAATGTTTCGATGTTTTGCAGGGCTTCTTTCTTATTGTTGCTAAAGCTCTCCAAATCGTTCAATTTTTGAAACAGAGCCTCCAGGCGTTCTGCTTTGGCTATCATTTTCTCCACGTACTGAGATTCTCCAGTAAGCAGGTAGCCGCGTTCATCATTGTTTCTCCCCGTCATGACAAATTGAATCTCGCGCAAATCCGACAAAGCTCGAGTATCCTCTACCATCTTCTGATACGATTTGGCAACTTTGTCATTTTGGATGAAGATGTACACGGAAGAACTGATTACCACAAGTAAAAGCACGCCAAATGCCAACAAAAATTTGGTCCTTAGTTTCACAAAGAAGCCCCCTCACATGATGTCTGAACCTTCTACCGTTATGGATACATTGCTCATTTCCCCCTTTTACCCGGTTCTTTTCTTCCTTAAACCTTCATCTATAGAATGTTGCCGCCAGGGGTACAAAAAAACGCCCCCCACCCAAAAACGGGCAAGGAGCGCCGGATTGCTTATCGCTTCTCGATAATTTTGTCGATCAAGCCATAGGCAAGCGCTTCTTCGGCAGAGAGGAAGAAGTCCCGATCCGAGTCGCGCTCGATCTGCTCGATGCTTTTTCCTGTACGCTCGGCAATGATCCGATTGATCATTTGTCTCGTTTTGATGATTCGCTCCGCAGCGATCTTCATATCGCTCGCCTGCCCCTGGCTGCCTCCCGAAGGCTGATGCAGCATCACCTCGGCATTTGGGAGAGCAAAACGTTTTCCAGGCGCACCTGACAGCAACAGCATCGCTCCCATCGAAGCAGCCATACCGGTGCAAATCGTGGATACGTCTGGCCCAATGAAATTCATCGTGTCGATAACCGCCATTCCCGCTGTGATGGACCCTCCCGGAGAATTGATATAGAGGTGTATATCCTTCTTGGGGTCCTCCGCTGTCAAAAAGAGAAGCTGCGCCACTACCGCGTTGGCTACCTGATCATCAATGGCACTGCCGACAAAAATGATTCTGTCTTTGAGCAATCGTGAGTAAATATCGTACGAACGCTCGCCATAACTGGTTTGCTCTACGACCATGGGGATAAGGTTCACAGGCCAATCCTCCTTTGGGATCTTTTCATTGCCACTCCGATTAAGCGGCCATCCGCATGAACAGAGCCTGAGGCGATGCGGCGGAACGCGTCGCCCGGGTGAAGCCTGAGGACACTTGCGTCACAATGACAGGATTTTGTGCAGGGCCGATTTCCCATCTGCTCACGGTCGCTTCCTGCGCAGCCTGCCCGTGCCTTTCACGGCCTGCGGGAAAAGGGATGACTTGACCTGTTTGCTCGTTTTTCCCCTCCCAGACGATGACGGGTTGGGACTTGCTTGGGGCTGGTGCTTCTGCCTTCATTTTTCCTCGCCTCCTTCATTGGGGTACACGGCCAGGATCACCTGGTAGGTTTCCTGTCCTTTTGCGGCTGTCTGATATTTGCTTACCAGTTGCTTCACCAATTGCATGTACTCTTCGACAAAAGCGCTGCGCGCCTCGGCGCTGGCAAGCTGAATCTGCGCGTCCAGGGTAGCGCTCGGTATCTCCTCTTCCTGATCCGAGCGTTCCATCAGCTTGAGGGCATCCCGCTTGATCCGCTCAGCCGTATGAACCAGATGCGCCAGCGAGCCTTGATCCTTTATCTGCTGTACCGTGTTGCCTGCCCAATTCAGCCCTTCCGACAAGACGTACGTCCGGGCAATCGCCATATACAGCACTTCGACCAGATTGCGCACCTGCCGGCTGCCGACTCTGCGGACCAAGCCCACTTTTTCCAGGGCCTTCAGATGATAGTTGATTCGCTGCGGGATCTCTTGGATGCTGCGTGCCACTTCTGACGCAGAAGCTGGTTCAGCGAGGCGGCTCAATATCTCCGCCCGTAGCGGATTCAACAGCGCCATCGCTTGCTCCGGCGTCTCGACTACATACGTTTCCAGCTGAGCTTGCTCCACATCAACACCTCATGACATTAATCATTTACGTAAAAACAGTTTATTACGTGAGTTTTCATTTGTCAAATGATGGATGAGCCCAAACTTTTTCAATTGCTCGCAGAGGAAAACAGGTGTACAATGTAGGATACCGAGGAGGTGAGACAATCGTCATGGAAGAATTGTTATTCTTGTTTTCAGTAGACGATTTCTTCGCCTTGCTTGCCATTTTGGTGGGAGGGTTGGCATCTGCGTTCTATTTGCAGCGACATGTCTCTCCGCGAAAACATCCCGCCTGCTTCTCGAACGCAAGAGTTGATTATCAACCATCCATCCACCCCGAAACGGTGGAGGCCTATCCGATGGAGGCAAGGCAGGCGCTGCACTTCCGAATGTTCCGGCGCACGCAGCGTTTTGACGGCGATTCTGATACATACGCGATCCTTTTGGCTTGATTCTCTGAACGGAAAACCAAAAGGAGGTTGATTGTATGATCGCCACATATATCGGAGAAGCGTTGCTTTATCTTGTCGGGCTCCCCATTTTTGCTTATCAGACAGTAGAGGGACTGCACGCATTGGCTGACGCTTTTGTTCAAATGTCCGAGTTTATCAACTGGAAATAAAATTTTCAGCCTACTACAAAAGCCTGACCTCATGGGGTCAGGCTTTTTCTGTGTCCACTATCAGTCTGTTATTCGGTCTCGATCCGGTCCCCTCGCGTAGGCGGAGTCGAAATAACGAGAAATTCCACATCGTCAAAACGTTCATTCTTCATCTGATGCCAGACTCCTGGAGGCACCTCCGCGCCTTCCTGCTCGCGAAGGACAAGACGAACCCCGTCAACCTCCAGACTTGCCTCGCCAGATAATACGAAAAAGAATTGCCGGGCTCTCGTATGGTAATGGCGCACTTCCTCCGTTTTGCCTGGCATCCGCTCATGGATGACGCTCAAATCGCCGCTCTGGACCAAATGCCAGCCGTCGCATGATGCGCCCCAATTGTAATGCTCCGCGCTTTTTTTGCTGATCTTTTGCGGGCGAAACGGCTCCTGGCGCGGCATCGATTGGACTGGCTGGACTGGCCGCTCCTGCGGTCGCTCGGCGACTGACGGGGCTGCAGCTGCCGTCGCCCGCGGCTGGAAGCCTTTAAAGCGGCTGCCCTGGTAAGCCAGCAGTCCCGTCTCTCCTTCTCTGCACGACCCGTATTGAGTTCCGCTTACACCAAACTCCACCCGTTCCCCTGACGACAGTTCGAATGTGATGTAATACGAAGTGTGAGCACTCGAATTATTGGAGCCGCCCCACACCTTCATGCGCTTGCTGATGACCGTCACTTCATCCTGACGCAGCTCAGCAGCGTTATTGCTCATCCAGGTGCTCAAGCCTCGGATGACAATAAACAGAATTCCCCCTATTACAACCAATGGAATGACGGTGGACATCAAACCAAAGAGTGAAAAGCCGAAGCCCCCGGGATAACCAAATTCGTACATCTGCCTCTCCTCCTATCCCATGGTCCCCCATGTTTTTCTCCCATAATAACACAGACCTGGTTTCATGACCCACTCGTTGCGGGTCTAAAAGAATAATGATTCGCTGTTTTTCGACTTTTTATTTACATTCTGTTATAGGCATGTTAGTATTAAAAAAGTAGCAGGAAATGAATATTGTTTTCACTACTGGAGGAGCCTGTCACCATAGGGTTCTTTTTGTCTTTTTTCGCGGATACAAGGAACCTTACAGACAGGTTCCTTTTTTCTTATCCATTTTCGTGAAGGGGGATCCATATGCTTCTTATTTTGCAGTTGGCAATCATCTTGTTTGCTTCCAAGATTGCCGGTGACCTCAGTGTCAGGCTTGGGCAACCGTCCGTATTGGGCAAACTACTTGTTGGGATCATCTTAGGTCCGACTGTTCTAGGGGTTGTAACGAACTCGGATATCCTGAAAGAGATCAGCAACATCGGGGTTATCCTGCTCATGTTTGTCGCTGGCTTGGAAACAGATGTAAACGAATTCAAACGCTCGGCAAAGGCCGCTACCAACGTAGGGGTAGCCGGAATTCTCGCACCTCTTGGTCTCGGCTATGTAGCAGGAATGTTCATGGGCATGCACGCTTTTGAATCCATCTTCCTGGGGCTCTTGCTGTCTGCCACAAGCGTAAGTATTTCCGTACAAACCCTAAAAGAGTTGGATCAGTTGAAGTCCAAGGAAGGCTCTGCCATCATGGGAGCCGCTGTCATCGATGACGTGCTGGTCATTCTCGGCCTGGCATTCCTGATGAGCTTTGCGGGCGGAGACGTCAATCTCGGGATGGTTGTCCTGAAAAAAGTGATCTTCTTCGGTGCGATCATTTTGATTTCCTGGAAGGTCGTTCCTTGGTTCCTGAAACGATTTGCTCCGCTGCAAGTCACCGAGACAGTCTTTGCAGCCGGTTTGATCATTTGCTTTTCCTTTGCGTACTTCGCTGAATACACGGGTGTAGCCGCCATCATCGGCGCGTATATCGCGGGTATTGCCATCAGCATGACGAAGTTCAGAGACGAGGTTTCACACAAAGCGGAAACCATCAGCTACTCCCTGTTCGTCCCTGTCTTCTTCACCTCGATCGGGGTGAGCGCTGAGTTCTCGGGCATTGTGCAAAATCTGGGACTGATTGTAGTCTTGAGCCTCATCGCCATCGTGACCAAGCTGGTCGGCGGTGCAATCGGTGCAAGAATCTCCGGATTCAAATGGAAGAACTCGATGGCTGTCGGAGCAGCGATGATTTCTCGCGGCGAGGTGGCCCTGATCATCGCTGCTATCGGACTGGAGAACAAGCTGCTCTCCGCCGACTTGTTCGCGGTACTGATCGTAGTGGTACTCGTTACCACCATCGTAACTCCGCCATTGATGAAGTTCTTCTTCTCCCGTCTCAAAGACGATGGAGATGCCGTTGCTTTGAAAAAGAATGCGTAATTGACTATAAACATAAACAAAAAACAAGCTCTCCTTTCCAGCTGCGAAGGGAGAGCCTGTTTTTTGCGCTGTTATTTGGTTTCCCGATGCAAGGTATAGCGTTTGAGACGCGG
This sequence comes from Brevibacillus panacihumi, assembly GCF_003710985.1. GTDB lineage: Bacteria > Bacillota > Bacilli > Brevibacillales > Brevibacillaceae > Brevibacillus > Brevibacillus panacihumi. Next base: position 20,073 of record NZ_RHHT01000007.1, on the reverse strand, counting down.
CGAATATTTTTTCAGCTCCAGGCGTTCGGGATGATTCCGTTTGTTCTTGGACGTAATATAGTTGCGGTCACCCGATTCCGTACATTGCAGAGTTACGATTACTCTCATTTAGAGGCCTCCTTTCTTATACTTCCACTACTGTCTCTACCACGACATGAGACGTCGGCAGCGGATCTGGCAGACGGCTCCAATCTGCGGCGTACTCCTCATCCGTCAACAGGCAGGCGTCTAGCTGCTTCACAATCGCTTCCTGGTCCAGCCCGATTCCGATGAAAACTAGCTCCGTCACGCGGTCCCCATGCTCGGGATCCCAGGAAGCCGCCCACTCCGGATCTTCTGCCCGCAGAACCTGTTGCTCTTCCGGGGGCAAAGCGGCCGTCCAATGTCCCGCCGTCCCGATCTCGATGGAAGGACCCGCCTGACTCAAGGTCATCGCCCAATCATTGCGTGTCGCCAGCCAGAAAAAGCCTTTGGCCCGCACGACCTCCTCCGGCCACCCGATCAGCCATTGCTGCAGCCTTTCCGGATGGAACGGCCTCCTGGCTCTGTAGACAAAGGAAGATATGCCGTACTCATCCGTCTCGGGGACATGCTCTTCCTTTTCCAATTCCCATATCCAGCCCGCAGATTGACTGGCCCGCTCGAAGTCGAACAGGCCTGTGTTCAAGATTTCATGCGGCTCCACCTGTCCTCTGCTCGCACGGATCAGACGCGCCTGCGGCTGCAGCTTGCGTAGCACGCTCTCCAGCTGTGCCAGTTCATCCGGGGCCACCTGATCGCATTTGTTGAGAATCAGCACGTCACAGAACTCGATCTGACTGATCAGCAGATCGACGACCTCACGGGTATCGTCTTCCCCTACTGCCTGATTGCGTTCCAACAGACTTTCCCCGGAGGAGAAGTCATGCCAGAAGCGATAGGCATCCACGACCGTGACCATCGTATCCAAACGACATGTATTTGAGAGGTTGATCCCGTTCGCTTCATCGACGTACGTAAAGGTCTGGGCGACCGGAACAGGCTCTCCGATGCCGGTCGATTCGATCAATATGTAGTCATAGCAGCCTTCCATCGCCAGGCGCTCCACTTCTGTCAGCAAATCCTCCCGCAACGTGCAGCAGATGCAGCCATTGGAAAGCTCGACGACTTTTTCCTCGACGCGGGACAGCCCGCCGCCTTGTGCAATCAAGTCTGCATCAATATTAAGCTCGCTCAAATCGTTGACGATGACTGCGACGCGCAGGCCTTCCCGATTGTTCAGCACATGATTGAGCAAAGTGGTTTTCCCCGCTCCCAGATAACCGCTCAATACGGTGACAGGTATTCGTGTATCGTGCATGGCAAGCACGCCCCTCCCGATAATGTTCTTATAAATCGTAGTGAATACGATTTAACAACATCCTACCCGATCACTCCCAATCGCGTCAATACAAATCGTAATAATTACGTTTTATCTCATTTTTACCGATTTGCAACAACTTTTGAATCAGGACAAGCTACAATAGAATCAAATGGATTCAGCCACAGAAAGGAACCTTACACATGAACAAATCCTGGCTCAGATCGGCCATTCTTTTTGCTCTCTTGACCAGCGGGTGCGGACTGGTCGAGACCCCCAACGAATTGATGCGGGCTCCTTCCTCCGATAGCGACCAGAAGAGCATCAATCAGGCGATCATGCAGTATTTGCCGGCGGGCTCGCAGCTGACCGTTCCCCTGAACCCTGACGAATCAAGCGCCGTCTCACTGAGGGATCTGGACGCAGATGGCATCCCGGAGGCCGTCGCCTTTTATAAAACGGAAAAGAATGATTACGAGATCGGTGTCTTGATCCTGACCCAGAACAAAGGGCACTGGGAAAAGCTGACCTCCTTCAGCAACATCGGGAACAGGCTGGATTTTGTCCAATTCGTCGACCTTACCGGCGACAGCCAGCTGGAGATCCTGATCGGATTGGGGGGTGGCGACGATCTCAACAAGGAGCTTTCCATCTACTCGCTGGTACAAGGACGTCTTCAAGAGCAGATGAAACTGCCCTATTCAGTCCTGGCAGTCGGTGATTTGGATCAGGATGGGAAAGCTGAATTGGCTGTCATCGTACATGATCACGACAAGCTTGTCTCCACCCTGCATTTGTACGGGGCAGTCGATCAAAAAATAGCCAAGCTGGCCGAACAGACATTGGACGGACATGTAAATGGCTACGATCAGGCCGTGATCGGCAAGGCGTCCCCTGATAAGAACGGACTTTTTATTGAAGCAGGGCTTGGTGCCCACTCAGCATCGACTGACCTGTGGATCTGGGAGGACGGCAAGCTTCGCAATCCACTCGCCAAGATCAATAACGAGATGGAATTGACATTTAAGCCATACCCCTTGTTTAGTGAAGATATCAACCAGGACGGTCTGATTGAGATCGGCATTCATACCCAGCCTCCTGGAACCGAAGACTTGCCGATGTACGCCATCCCCTGGATCGCCTCCTATTTTCAGTGGGATGGAAAAGACGGATTGGCACACGTAGAAGACCACTACCAGAATTACGATTACGGACTGGATTTTCGCATTCCCGACAAATGGGCAGGCAAATTCACAGTAGCGACAGAGCCGCAAAACGAACCGCAGATGACGACTTTTTACTATTACCTGGAAGCGACAGGCGAAAAGCTGCCTCTCCTTACTTTGCAGGCTGTACCGCAGCAGGAATGGAGTAAAGCAGCTGAGAAATGGGAACAACAGCAGCGTTCCTACGTCATATTAAAAGAGGGCGGAAAAACGGTACATGTGGCAATTCAACCAGAAATGCCTTCCAAGATGAGTGCTTCCACCCGGGAGGCCTATTCCTCCATGCTGCTGTCAACGGAAGAGATTCGCCAGTTCTACCGCCCATTGCAGATGCCTCTATAGCGGTCAGGCCGAGTACAGATTCAATAGACAAGGAGAATGACCGGATGAAAGTCTTACTGCTGGAAGATGAAAAATCGATTCGCGATTTCGTCAGGATCAATCTGCGTCGCGAAAACTACGATGTCATAGAAGCCGCGACCGGTGAGGAGGCGCTTGAGCTGGCCGACAGCCAACCCGACGTCGAGATCGCGATCCTCGATGTCATGCTGCCCGGCATCGACGGCTTCGAGGTATGCGGGCGATTGCGCGAAAAATACCCGCGGCTGGGCATTATCATGCTGACTGCCAAGAGCCAGGAAGCCGACAAGGTCATGGGGCTGGGATACGGTGCGGACGACTATATGAGCAAACCGTTCAGCCCGGCTGAGCTGATCGCCCGCGTCAAGGCTTTGCATCGCCGGCTCTCCCCCGCAGCCGCACCAGTACCGGAAGAGAAAAATATCATTGACCTCTCTCCCTTTACCCTGCTGCTGGACGAACGCCGGCTGATCAAAAAGGATCAAGAATTCATACTGACACCCAAGGAATTTGCCATTATCAAGCTGCTCGGTGAAAACGCCAATAAAGCGATCAGCCGCGATGAAATTCTGTCGAATGTATGGGGGCAATTTTTCGTCGGAGACTTGAAGGTAGTCGATGTCAATATCCGCCGCATCCGACAAAAAATCGAGCTTGATCCTGCTCACCCCGTCTACCTGGAAACTGTATGGGGCTATGGCTATCTTTGGCGAAAGGATCACACCGATGCGAGGAATTAGAAGCCGCATGATCATCCATTTCGGACTGATCCTCCTCTTGATCGTCCTGCTTCTCGAGGGCTTGTTTTACTGGGCGGTTCACACCTACTATTTCGGGACAGCGACGGAAGCTCTGGTGACCCGAACGGAGACCTTTACCACCTTTATCAACAAGTACACGGCAGATTACAATCTCAAGCGAAAGACCCGCTACATCCTGGAGAGCATCCAACCGGATGAATACGCCAAGATCGAGGTCCTGGACGTAAACGGGAAGCTGATTCTCAACTCGTATGGCTTCCAGACCGGCGAGATCATCAGGACCCCTGACGTAGAGGAAGCTTTGCTGGGGAAAACCGGCCTGTACATCGGGAAAACTCCGCAATCCCGGGAGCGCGTGATCGCCGTATCCGATACACTCACCCATGCAGGCGACTACGTAGGCGTGCTGCGCTACTCCATCTCGGCTGAGCCGCTTTATCACGCGGTCAATCGGATTGCCCTCTACGGCGCGGGAGTAGGCATCGTCGTCATTCTGCTGGCGATGATGCTTAGCTTGATCATTGCCAAGCGCATCGTAGACCCGATCGAGGATCTGACCAAAGCCGCGATCCAGATGGCAAAAGGGAACTACTCGGTACGGGCGGCCAAGCGCTTTGACGACGAGGTCGGGACGCTGGCAGACACCTTCAATTACATGGCCGCAGAAATCGGAAAAAACGAGAAACTGAAAAACGACTTTATCTCCTCCGTTTCCCATGAGCTGCGCACTCCCTTGACGTCTATCAAGGGATGGGGGGAAACTCTGATCTCAGGCGGGCTGAAAGACCAGGAAGAAACCATGCTCGGTCTGGAGGTCATCTCCAAAGAGACCGATCGGCTGATCGGCCTCGTGGAGGATTTGCTGGACTTTTCCAAGTTTCAGTCTGCGGAGATAAAGCTGTGTCAAGAACGAATGGACATGCGCGAATTGCTGGAGGATTTGTACGTGCAATTTACGATTCCCGCCCAGGAAAAACAGATCGCTCTGCGATTGGAGCTGCCGGATAATCCCTTGACCGTGATGGGCGATCCCAATCGTCTCAAGCAGGTATTCGTCAACCTGCTGGACAATGCTCTGAAATTCACGCCGCCAAGCGGGAAAATCTCTGTGTCTGCATCCGATCAAAACGGACGTCTGACCATCCTTGTCTCTGACACGGGGGAGGGAATCGCCCCAGAGGACCTTGCATATGTCACAGGGAAGTTCTACAAAGGCCGTTCCAAGCTCTCCGGCAGCGGTCTGGGACTCGCGATTTGCAAGGAGATTGTACAGTTGCATACGGGACGTTTTGCTGTCTCCAGCATACTGGGCAAGGGTACGACGATTACGGTCGAACTTCCGTTGGCCCCGTCCACGAAAAAAGGGTAGGAAACCCATAGGTCCCCTGCCCTTTTTGTCATTAGGATGTAAACTGGTTTTCAATCACCAATTGAGTCAGATCGAAGCGATCGCTTGGATGAGCGGCCGCGCTGGCCTTGCCCAACGTAATCATCAACGTCGGCAAATAGCGAGCCGGGATATTCAGCGCTTCAATCAAAGCGTCGCGGTTAAAGCCCCCCATCGGGCAGGTATCGTACCCTTTGGCTTTCGCCGCGAGCATGAGCTGCATCGCCGCAAAAGACGCATTGCGGATCGCTTCATCACGGGCCAGGGCGGGATTCGATGCATAGGCCCCCTCAATCTGCCCGATCAGGGTATCTGCTACCTGCTGGCTCATCGCACCTTTGGCGACAGCCCCTTCATAGACAGGACGAGCGGACTTGTCTGCCTCCAAATCTCCCAGTATGATAATGGTGGCATAAGCGTCTACCACCTGTTGCTGTCCATTGGCAATCGGCAGCAGTTTTTCTTTGACAGCCTGATCCGTCACCACGAGAAAACGCCAGTGCTGCAGGTTCCAGGAAGACGGTGCCTGGGCTGCCAAGCGCAGGATCTCCTGCAAATCTTCCTTGGGTATGACGGCTTGAGGATCGTATTTACGCACACTATGACGAGCTTCGATCACTTGCTCCAATGTCAGCAATTCGGTCTGCAACATAACATTCAGCCTCCTAATTTGTTTTGTTTCTGATTAGTTCCTAATTGTAATGTACTTACTTTTTGTTTGCAACTATTTATTGTATATTTATAGCAGCACTGGAGGAAAACATATGCAACTACTCGATCATGTTGTTATCGTCACAGGCGGCGGTCAAGGGATTGGCCGTGCTGTCGCAGCGATGTATGCTGCCCACGGAGCCCATGTCGTGATTGCCGAGCGGGACCCGCAGACAGGAGAAGCGGCCGCCAATGCTATCCAGAAAGCGCATGCCGGTACAGGGGGCAGTGCCTCTTTTTACCCCGTCGATGTCAGCCAGCCAAAGCAGATCGAAGACCTGATGAGCATGGCAGATGAACGCTGGGGTCGTCTGGATGTATTGGTAAACAATGCTGGAATCAGCGCCTGGGAATCTCCCTACGACCTGTCTGTAGAGGCTTGGGATCGGATCCTCAACACCAATCTGCGCAGCGTATTCCTCGCCTCGAGGGAAGCGGCACGAATTATGCGGCGAAACGACGGCGGAGCGATCATCAACCTCTCTTCCACCCGCGCCCATCAATCCGAACCCAACACAGAGGCTTACGCCGCATCCAAGGGCGGCATCCTTGCTTTGACCCATGCGCTCGCGGTTTCCCTTTCCCCTGACCGCATCACGGTGAACGCGATCTCTCCCGGCTGGATTGAAACAGGTGATTACGCCGAACTGCGAGATGAGGATCATGCCCAGCATCCCGCTGGCCGCGTCGGTCGTCCAGATGACATTGCCCGCGCCTGCCTGTTCCTGACACAAAAGGAAAATGACTTCATCACCGGCGCAGAGCTCATCATCGACGGCGGGATGACACGCAAGATGATCTACGTTCCGTAATCAGCCAAACCATTCCCCTCCTCCATGAATACCCTATGGGTAATACAGAATAAAGGAGGAGTCCTATGCCATTTGAAGAGGAAGACCTGAAGGTGATCGCTTTATGGCTGCTTGCGATCGGGTTTTTGATCCTGGCTATTCTCGCATGGCAAGAGCTTTTGTATTGAACCGATAGCCATCCAAGGGAGTCCCGAATACCATAGCAGGTGCGGGGCGCCCTTCTTCTTTTCATCGGCATTAGATTCCCCTTTTTCGTCACGCCTTCTATGCTTGTCCCCACTAGGAAGTTATGGTATCGTATTCTAGACCGAACGTTCTGTTTAAATGAAATGGAAGGAAATGATGGTCTATTCGTACAAAAGGTTCGCGTTCGCGTGGCAATACAGAAACAAAGCAACGAATAGCACTCGTATCCAAAGACCTGTTTTCGCTAAAGGGCTATCTCGGAACTTCGATTGAGGATATCATCGCTGCCTCTGGAAGCAGCAAAGGCAATCTCTACTACCACTTTAAAAGCAAGGAAGAATTGTTTCTTTTTTTGCTGGAGGAACAGGTAGATGAGTGGATCGAGCAGTGGTCTGCCAAAGAGAAGCAGTTCGGCACTGCTGCAGAAAAACTATATGGACTTGCAGATCACGTGGCCGAGGATTTTCAGAATCCGCTCATCCGTGCAGCCGATGAATTCCGTGCGAGCGAGGCTGCTGCGCCCGCCGTCAGCGAGCAAATCTTGCTGGCTGTACAGCGGCAACGCAAGATTTTTCACTCTGTTCTGCAGGAGGCCATTGACGAAGGCGTGATCGACCGCCGACATGACCCGGACCAGCTCGCTCAGATTCTGTATGCCGTCTTTGCGGGCTTGAACACTGCTCGCCATGAACCCCTGGCAGCCTCGGCTGAGCTACATCGCATGGCGGTCTCGGTTTTTTTGCACGGAACAGCAGCGCGAAGCACGGCAGAAGCTGTCCCCCTCAAGCTACATATTGTTCCAGAGAGCGCCCGCAAACAAACTTCAGACAAACCTTAGGAGGTGCACTGTGCTAAAAGATCTTGTGGCCCTGACAAAGCCGCGCATCATTCGCTTGAATGCGATTGCGGCATTTGGCGGTTATTGGGTCGCTTCCAAATGGAATATCGATGGTTGGACCTTTTTGTGGATGCTCCTCGGCTCCGCGTTGACGATGGCATCCGCCTGTGTGTTCAACAACTTCCTGGATCGTGATTTTGACAAAAAAATGGCGCGTACCCGCGACCGCGCCTTGCCCCAAGGAAGGATGCAGCCGCAAAGCGTGCTTATCTACGCGATTATCCTCGGCATCGCCGGTTTGGCCGTGTTGTTCGGGCTGGTCAATGCTTTGACCGGATGGCTCGGTCTGTTGGGAATATTTGTCTACGTTGTCATCTACACCATGTGGTTGAAGCGAAATTCGACCTGGAGCACCTCTGTCGGCGGCATCTCCGGCGCGATGCCGCCGGTTATCGGCTATTGTGCAGTGACGGGCGAAATCGATGCAGGAGCATGGATATTGTTTGCCCTGCTGTTCCTTTGGCAACCCGCTCACTTCTGGTCCCTGGCTATACGCCGTGTAGAAGAATACCGGGCAGCAGGCTTTCCGCTTCTGCCTGTCGTAAAAGGGATTCTCCGTACCAAAAAACAGATGCTTCCTTATATCTTGCTGCTTTTGCCTGCATCTGTCCTGATGTATACCTACGGTTATGTCGGCATTTATTTTCTCATCCTCTCCCTCGCTTTGGCGCTGATCTGGCTTGTCCACACGCTGCTGGGCTTCCGCACAAAGGATGATGACAGATGGGCAAAGGTCAACTTTATCATCTCGATCAACTACCTGATGATCGTGTTCGTGGTGATGATTCTGGATACCACGCACATTTAAAGAAAACTTATCTGTATCCATACGAAGAGGCTGCCCATGAGGACAGCCTCTTGTTTATTACCAAGTGCGGAACGGCGGCGACCCAGGCGCCTGATGCTGGATTTGCTCCATGATTGGATATCCGTATGCCAGCACGATCAGCACTGCGAGAACGCCCACCCAGACGGTCCAACGCTCCAAAATGCGCGGTACAGGCTGAGCTTCCTCCGTCTCGGCAATCGGATATTCCTCATGGCCTTTTGGCGCCATAAAGGTGAGATAAAACAGAATCAGGATCAACAGCACAGCCGCTACGAAAAGCAGACCGCCGCCAAACGCCATCACGCGTTGGTAATCCATCCAGCTGAGCGCCAACGGGTGATCCATGTAGGTCGTGTAATCCGTACGGCGAGGAGCGCCTTGCAGCCCCATCGCGTGCATCGCTGCCGACATGAGGAACATCCCTACCGACCAGAAAACGGTTTGCACCATCCCCATCCGGTTGGCAGTCGGTGTCAATTTGCGGCCAGTCAAAGCGGGTACGAGCCAAAAGCTGACTCCGAAGAACGTAAGGGCGACAGCCCCTCCAATCGTAATATGAAAGTGACCCGTTACCCAGATCGTATTATGGACCACGGCGTTTAACTGATTACTTGCATTGATGATCCCCCCTGCACCGCCAGGGATAAAGAACAGCATCCCCATAAATGGTGCGAAGAAGCGCACATCAGTCCAAGGCAGTTTTTTGAACCATCCGAAGAGACCAACTCCACCTTTTTTGCGTCCCGTTGTCTCAAAGATCGCAAACATGGAGAATGCGGTCATCAAGGAAGGAATGACGACTATCAGCGTCAGGATGACGTGAATCATTTTCCAACCTTCGGAAATACCTGGCTCCATTAGCTGGTGGTGAAAACCGACCGGAATCGAGAAAAGCAAGAGACAGATGAAAGCCAATCGGCTCAGCGAGTCACTGAATATATGGCCGCCAATTACGCGCGGCACGCAGACATACCAGGCAATGTAGGCCGGCAGCAGCCAGAAGTAGACCAATGGGTGCCCGAAAAACCAGAACAAGGTGCGGCTGAGCATGATATTGATCGTGGGCGTCCAGCCGAGCGACCAGGGAATCAGCTGGAATACTACTTCGACCGCCACGGGAATCGTAGCCACCATCCACAGGATATAGGTGGTCACAGACATGTACAGGAACAGCGGAGAGTTTTGCCCTTTGTTCAAGCGTCTCCATTTGCGATAGCGCGAGAAAATCCCGAAACCTGCCAGCCAACTGCCGACGACAACCAGCGCCGTTCCGATATAAAAGATCGGCGAAGCCTTGAGCGGCGCATAAAACGTATACAGGACGGAGGCTTCATTGAGGATAATCATGGTTCCCGCCATCGCGGTACCGACGACCATCAGAATCCACCCAGACCATCCCCAGCCCAGCGCGGAGCCGTGCAAAGTTCCGCCTGTCGTCTTGGCTACCCCCGAGTAGAGGAACCCGATGATGAAGAACGTGGTAAAAATCAAGGCCATCAATACGCCATGCGCGGTCAAAATCTGGTAGTAGTTCATCCAGCTCGGCAGCTCGATGATTCCTCCGCGCACCATGCCCTGCAGCATACCCGCGATAGCTGCGACACCGAATGCGATGTACGCCACCCAGACGTACGCCAGGCTGAGCCGGGCAGCGGATCTGTCAACGGCTGCCGCCTTGGTTTGATCCTTTTGCAAGATATTCATCTTCGTCACCTGCCTTTATTTCACAATAATCGTAGTCGCCATCACCTGATGGCCGGCCCCGCAGTATTCATTGCAAAGAATCAAATATTCGCCGGGTTCGTCAAATGTGTAGGTCGCGGAACTGATATGTCCTGGCAAAACCATGAAGTTGACGTTGGTCCCGGGAATCTGGAAGCCGTGGATGACGTCCGGGCTGGTCACATGAAAATTAACCTTGGCCCCAAGCGGCACCTCCATCTTGTTGGGAGCAAACCCGAAAGCAAAAGCTGTCATATAGGCGTCATACTCCTGATCGCCCACTTTAGTCAGACCAGGGTTGTCAAACGGCGGCGTTTCCGTCACCTTGGTCGGATCGATCATCGTCATATTGCTGGGCGGTGCCATCCCCATCGCGAAGGCATTGATGCACAACAAGAGGATGAACAGCGCTAGTCCGCCAGCACCCAAAATCAGCCAAATTTTTTCATAACGGTGTAAATGCATGATCCATAACCTCCCTTACATCCTCTCTTACGCCCGTTCCAGGAAAAGTCCGAAGATGCCGAACCAGCTTAAAAGAATAATGAGTCCAACTATGATGACGGCAGCAAACGTCCCTTTGAGATTTTCCTGGTGCGGCTGTGTCTGCGGGGACTTTTTCGTCTCGGTCTGGGTGTTTCTTTGTGTCTCCATCGCTCTTACTCTCCTTTCCTGACTAAGCGATCGTTCCTGTTACGCCTTCATTCTACCTTTGGTGCGAGCCAGAAGTATTTCAGGGAAATCCCCTATTATGAGACAGAATCCTCCTGATATTCCCTGTTTTTTGTCACAATCTGGTCAAAATGAAAAAACGACCCTGATCAGGTCGTCATAAATACGATGGCATATACTGCCTTTTATTCGAAATCAAGCCACCCTTTTTTGATCGCATAGCGAACCAGATCAGGGCGCGTGCGAAGATGCAGCTTCTCCATGATATGCGCTTTGTGCGACTCCACCGTTTTGACCGAAACCACCAATTGCTCTGCGATTTCCTTATTGCTGAAGCCTTTGGCGATCAGAACCAGCACTTCTTTTTCACGGTCCGTCAGAATCTCATACTTCGCTTGCTCTTCCCCATTTTTTACCATGTGCAAAAACTCTTCGATGAGCGATTTGGTGGCCGAGGGATAGAGATACGCCAATCCCTGATTCACTGTACGAATCGCGTGAATCAAATCCAGATCCGGGGCGCTTTTTAAAATGTATCCCGCTGCTCCCGCCTGGAGCACCCGGAACAAATACTCCTCGTCGTCGTGCATCGTGAGCACCAGCACCTGAATCTGCGGGGCTGTTTCCTTCAGCCTGGCAGTAGCGGTCAGCCCGTTCTCTCCTGGCGGCATGCTCAAATCCATCAGCACGACATCGGGGTTCAGCTCCAGCGCCTTTTCACAAGCTTCCTTCCCGTCAGCGGCGTAGCCGACTACCTGCATATCCCCATGGGCTTCAAGCAGCATCCCCAGGCCCGACCTGACAATCGCATGGTCGTCAGCGATCAGCACGCGAATAGCCATCTTCTGTCCCCTCCTTTGGCAGTGGAATCCTGACGATCAGCGTGGTGCCGTCTTCAGGTGCAGAGCGAATATCGACCGTACCTCCCAAAAGCTGGGCCCGTTCCTTCATGCCGAACAATCCCAAACCTTTCCCTTCTTTCATGGCTTGCCCGACGTAGAAGCCGATTCCGTCGTCCACAATGGTCAACACGATTTCTTTTTCCCGATCTTCAAATACAATCCCCAGCTTGGTTGCCTGCGCATACTTCGCTGTGTTGGTCATCGCTTCCTGTACGATCCGGTACAGCGCCGTCTCGACCGCCGCCGAATAACGACGCCGCTCCCCTTGCACATGCAGCTCCACCTGGATATGGAAGCTTTTCTCTACCCGCTTCATCAGCGACCGCAATGCAGGGAGCAGCCCCAAATCATCCAGCGCAGAGGGGCGAAGCTCCAGGGCCATGCGCTTTACCTCCTCCATCGCTTTGGCTGTCATTTGCAACAGTTCATGGACGTGCTGTTTGATCGGATCGGTCAGATTGTCCTGCCCGATGACATTGAGCCCGACCAGAATGCTGTAGAGCGCCTGACCGACGCCATCATGCAGTTCGCGGGCGATCCGCTTGCGCTCTTCCTCCTGCGCCTGGATGGCAAACTGGGTCAGCTTGTACTGGTGCCGCTCCTTCTCCGTCTTTTGCTGGACAGACATGTCGCGGATGATCATGACCAGCTTGCCTTTTGATTCTGCCGGAAGCTGTGCGGAACTGGCGGCTACCGGGTGTTCACGTCCGTCCTTGGATCGCAATCGCATTTCAAAGGAAGGCATCTGGACTTGCTTGAAAAAGCAGTCCGCACAAGTGGAGTCCTCCATGCATGTCGCCATGCCCAGGCACAGTTCACAGATATGCTTCTTCCCGATCAGTTCTTCCTTGGTCCAGCCCGTCATCTGTTCCAGGGCTGTGTTTACCGTTATGATCCACCCTGCATCGTCTACAACCAGGATCGCATCACTTACGTTGGCAAAGATGGATTCCAACAGAAAGACATCTTCCCCTGACTGCACTTGCTCGGTAGGCAACGTATCCATGCGCTCCTCCTTCGATCACCTGTATTCTTAACGCTATTGTAGTGGGAACAAGCGCGAAAGTGTATCAGGGAATTCCCTTAACAATGTTCCATTGCCGGTTTGTTGCCTGGTTCCTGCAGACTACATATACCTATATTGAGCCATGATCTGGAAAAGATGGAGTGATGGATCTTGATGAAAAGTGAACGGGCCTGGTTGTTGACCGGGGCAACCACTTTGTTTGTCGTTGGGACTGATGTCTTTATCATGTCTCCGCTTCTGCCCTCCATTGCCGATGAATTTGTTTTAACTCCTGCCCAGGCAGGATGGCTCGTTACGATCATGTCGATCATGTACGCCTGCGGCTCCCCCTTTATGGGGTCCCTGTTTGATCAACTACACGCCAAGCGCAGTTTCATTTTATGGGGAGGATTGATTGGATTTTGCCTGGCAAATATCTGGACGGGATTGTCCTCCTCCTTTCTGATGCTGCTTTGCAGTCGTGCAGTAGCGGGTCTTTCGCTCGCTGCCATCGCTCCTTGTGTATACGCTTATGTCAGCGACCTCGCTCCTCCCGGTAAACGCGCCGCCTGGCTATCTTTCATTGTATCGGGCAATCTGACAGGTTTGTGGGTCGGTACTCCGCTTGGCACTTTACTTGCCGACCATGGCGGCTGGCGCTCCCCTTTTTGGCTCATCGCCGCTATCAGCTTTGCCCTTGCCTGGATGAACCTCGCCATCTGGCCCAAAACCAAAAGAAGCCACCCTCCTGCCAAAACGGCAGGGCCAGCTCCCGTCGTTTCCATGCTGCGATCCGTCCTCGTCACCGTCTATTGGGCTATTGCGATCTATGCGGTGTACACCTACCTCGGGACAACCTTTATCCAGGAGACGGGATTGTCCTCCTCCCAGCTTGCTTCCACGCTGATTGCCTATGGGCTTGGCGCCATGCTTGGCAGTCTTTCTGGCGGAAAGCTGGCTGATCGATGGGGAGCAAAAGCTATCTCTTCGACCAGCTTGTTTGGTCTTTTTGTCATGCTGGTTGCCGTTGGACTCTTTTACCGGGAGATGCCCTGGCTGTACCTTGTGCTTTTTTCCTGGTCGATCGTCGGCTATGCTTTTGTGCCTGCCTATCAATCGAGACTCGCCTCAGAATATCCCTCTCATCTGGGATTGATCATGGCCTGGAACATCACCGGCATGTATGTGGGCATGACGATAGGCTCCTATCTGGGCGGCATGCTCTATGAGGTTGGCGGTTTTGTCAGCATCGTCTCTTTAAGTGCCGTGATTGCCTTGCTTGCCGGTTTCTCCAGTGTGCGCGGAACGCCCGTAAAAAAAGAAGCGGCCCGGCCTGAACCGGACCACTTTCGTTTGTAATTAATTTTCTGCCGGAATTTCGACTACAAGCTTTTCCGCTACTCCTTGCGGCGGCAGGCTGCGGGTCAGTTTTGGACCATAGAAGGCATATACTCTCATTTCCGGTTTCAGATCTTCCGGCTTCATTGCCTTTTGGTCGCGGGCATTGACGATCACGGTTTCTTCCGTAATCGTCAAGACTACATGCTCTTGGGATCCTTCAGACAGGGCCTCGCCTTCTACATTCACTCGATACGAGCCATCCTGCCCCTTCTCCACGCTGACCAGACGGCCTCCTGTACCCAGCACGTCCGAGGACTCCAGACTGCTTTTCACCACGATGGTAAAGACACCGGTCTGCGGCGGCATGCTCATTGCCATGAATTTAGCATGCGTCGCTTCTACTTCCATACCCATTTTCAAATCTTCCGGCTTTAATTCCTTGCCATCTGCGGACGTGATTTTGGTGTCTTCGTTGAGATGCAAGATGATCCCGGTCTCGTATCCATTCAGCAGGATCGAGTAATTGCCTTTTTCATTTTTCATTACTTTGGTGACGTTCCCGGTGACAGGAGGAGCCGCCTCTTTTTCTTCTTCCACTTTGACCGTGTCCTCTGTTACGTTTACTTCTGCCTGCAAAACGTTCTCGACAAAGGCTACAGGCACATATGTAGTGCCGTTGTAAAGGGTGTTCTGATCCTGATCCAGTGCAACCTGCCCCGAGATCTCGCCTTTCTTCACTTCTGCCGCTTTTGTTTGCGGATTCCAGGCTACCTGGAATCCGAGCGATTCCGCTACAGTCCGCAGGGGCACCAGTACCGTTTGCTGGTTCTGAATCGCCATTTGCTCTATTTTATTTCCATTTACCAGAACGGAAAGCTCTTTGCCCTGCAAGGGTGCTGCCGTTGCCATATTGGTTCCCAAAACGGCCATTGCCGCCAATGTCATCATACCAGTACGGATTTTTTTCATGTTGCTTCGCCTCCATTATCATCTGTTCATGTACTTAGTCTGTCATCAAATGAGACGAAGCCATTCATGAAACGTTTCATGGTTGTTCCGGATTGTCTGGCGAATAGGCATTTCGCGGCATCGGCACGTCCGGCTTTCCTGTCGGATTGTTGTAGAGATACTGCGGAACCTTGCCGACGATCAAGGCTTCCGTAATGGGGATTTTGGTCGTGACCAATTGCTCATCGGTCGCGAACGGGATGATGATCCGCAACGTTACATCAACGTGGATATAGACCGTCACCAGCACCATGTTGATCCCCGCTTGTTTCATGTCTGTTTCCAGACGCGTCTTGACTGCGCCGATGGGGGCAAACGAAATGGGAACATCCGGCCCGATGTGTTCGAGGAAGACGTTTTTGGTCGCCACCCCAAGCGGGATCGATGTTTGCACATCCTCCCGCTCGAACTCCTGGAGGCGATTTTGAATGCGGGAAGTCGTCTCCCCCACGATCCGGGAATACTCTTTGAAGTTGAAATTTACGGCTCGAATCACGCCGTCCTGGTCCTTTTCCATCAATACGATCTGATTGAAGTCCACTCCTTGCTGGCTGATCCGCTTGGTGACTGCATCCATGATGGCAAGCTTGGCAATCTGCTCTGCCTTGGCTTGCGCGATCAGCATCAGCGTGGGCTGCAGCCTGCGCTCCGCGATCACGAACAACAAGATCAGAATGGCTATGGTAATCAGGGTACCGGCTATGATTCGTTTTCCTCGCCTGCCCCGCCGTCTTCTCTGAAAGCGCACTTGCGATCCCCTTCCCTGCCTGACGATGCCGATCGGCCTGGTTTATCTATGGACGAACCGTACGCATGGACGAGCTTTTCTTTTTGGGTGCTGCTTTCTTTTCTTTAGAACGTCCGCCATACAATACGCCCCCAATCCCCGCTACAAAGGTTGGAATCCCCGAGGTGACAAGGATCAAGGCCCAATCCCGGAAGTTCAGGTCAGTAGTTTTGAAGATCGGCTGCAAGGCATCGATGTACACCACACCCAATACCAGCACCAGAGAAGAGACGACCGCCCAGACCAGGTATTTGTTTTCAAAAATATTGCGGTGAAAGACGCTGTACTGGCTGCGGCAGTCAAAGACGTGGATCAACTGCGCCATTACCAGGGTAACGAAGGCAACGGTCTGAGCATGAACCAGATCGTCCGGGTTTTCGTGGAGCGTGAGCCAGAATGCCATCAAGGTCATCGCTCCAATCAAAAATCCGCGGCTGATGATTTTCCAGCCGAGACCGCGGCTGAAGATGTTTTCATTTTTGCTGCGCGGCTTTTGATACATCGTATCCCGCTCCGCCGGATCGACCCCCAGCGCCATCGCCGGCAGGCCATCGGTCACCAGATTCACCCATAAAATCTGGATCGGCACCAGCGGCAGCGGCAAGCCCAGCAGCATGGCGAAAAACATGACGAGGATTTCTCCGACGTTGGAGGCCAACAGATAACGGATGAACTTGCGAATATTGTCGTAGATGTTGCGTCCTTCCTCCACCGCGGCGACGATGGTGGCGAAGTTGTCGTCACGCAATACGAGATCGGCGGCTTCCTTGGTCACATCCGTCCCGGTGATGCCCATCGCAATGCCAATATCGGAGGATTTGATCGCCGGCGCATCGTTGACCCCGTCACCCGTCATCGCCACGACATGCCCTCTGCTCTGCAGGGCGCGCACAATCCGCAGCTTATGCTCTGGCGAGACCCGAGCGTAGACGGAGACGCGCTCGGCGTACTCCGCCAGTTGGTCGTCCGACATATTGTCAAGCTCCCGGCCCTCCAACACTTCCCCGTATCCGCGCGTCATCCCGATCTGGCGGGCGATGGCTTCTGCCGTCACCTTGTGATCCCCGGTAATCATAACCGTCTTGATTCCTGCCTGATGACACAGGGCGATGGCGGGGCGTACCTCTTCTCGCGGCGGATCGATCATCCCGACGAGTCCGACAAACACGAGGTGGTTTTCCATCGATGTGTGGGGCTGTCCGGAACGATACCCCTGCAGTTGACGATAACCAAAGGCGAGTACGCGAAGGGCGCGCGCCGCCATCTTTTCGGTCTGATCCAGGACTTGATGGCGCAGAGTGGCGGAAAGCGGCTGCAGCTCACCCTTCCAGAGAATATGCGTAGAGCGCGCCAGTACGGCCTCAGCCGCCCCTTTTGTCAACAAGGTATAGGTCCCGTCTGTTCCTTTTTCCACGACAGACATCATTTTACGCTCTGAGTCAAAGGGGTACTCCTCCACCCGAACGGACTGCCCGTTTTTGCTGCGATCAGAGCCTGTGCCTTGTCCTTTTGCCGCCAAGACTTTCAAGGCTCCCTCTGTCGGATCTCCCATGACGTGCCAGGTGCGAGTCGTCTTGCCCATGCCCAGCAGCTTGCGAGCGCTCTGCTCCTCGCTGGTCAACGTGGCATTGTTGCAGCGGTCCGCAATGCGCAGAATCTGGTTCAAGGCACCATCTCTGGCTGGCGACACCGTTTTTCCATAGAGGTGAAAAGCTCCCTGCGGCTCATATCCTCTGCCGCTCACCTCGTACATGGTGTCGCTGTGCCACACATGGGTGACGGTCATCTTGTTTTGCGTCAACGTTCCGGTCTTGTCTGAGCAAATGACAGAGGCGCATCCCAACGTCTCCACCGACGGCAGCTTGCGAACGATCGCGTTGCGCCGAATCATGCGCTGCACGCCCAAGGCAAGCGCGACCGTCACGATAGCAGGAAGGCCTTCCGGTATGGCTGCGACTGCCAAGCTCACACCTGCCAGGAACATGGTAAACAGCTCATGGCCATGCCAGATCCCCGCCACGATCACCACAATGGTCAGCAAGACGGCGACGACGACCAGCAGCTTGCCCATTTGCTCCAGTCTGACCTGCAACGGCGTCTCGGCTTCCTCCGCTGTGTTCATCAGATGCGCGATTTTCCCGATCTCGGTGTTCATTCCTGTCTCGACGACAATGCCGCTACCAGTCCCTCCGGTGACCATCGTTCCCATGAAGCCGAGGTTTTTCTGGTCCCCGAGCGGAACCTGTGCTCCGTTCGTATGTTCCAGCTTGCGGGCCGTCTTGCTGACAGGCAAGGATTCTCCCGTCAATGCCGATTCCTCAATCTCCAGGCGATTGGCCGAGACGAGACGCAGATCCGCTGGCACGCGATCTCCTGCCTCCAGCAAGACCAGATCTCCCGGCACGAGTTGGGAGGCGGGGATCATCGAGAGGTGCCCATCCCGCATCACCCTCGCCATCGGGGAGGCAAGATCCTTCAACGCTTGCAAGGATCGCTCCGCCCGCGCTTCCTGGATGAAGCCCAGTACGCCATTGATCAGGATGATGGCGATAATGGTGATCGCATCCAGATACTCTCCGAGAAAGTACGAGATCAACGTGGCAATGAACAGAATGACCACCATAAAATCCTTGAACTGATCGAGAAAGACCGTATAGAGAGGCTTTTTCTTGCTCTCAGCCAACTTGTTGGCGCCTTGTTTTGCCAGCCTCCGCTCTGCCTCCTGTTGAGCCAGTCCCTGCGACGAATTGCTCTGAAGGGCTTCGATCACTTCGGTTGCTGCCAACGTGTACCATTTTCGAATGGGTTGCTGTGATTCCACCTTCATCTCCTCCATCCACTTCTCACTCTTTCTCATGTGTATGCAGACGAGCTGGAAAATAAAACAACCCGTCCTCTTGAAAGGACGGGTCTGGCAGGAAGCATATGATCAGAAGATTTTCGCCACGCCAATGCAGATCAATAAGATAGGCGGAAGCCAGGTGAGTCCAGACAGCCATTTATGCTGCCCAATCCCGCGTCCCAACGCCAACCCTGTCCACAGCAGCAAGGCGCTCATCGCCGCGATGCAAAGGGAGACTAGCAGGGGCGAGTAGCCCAGAAACGTCAAGCTGATTCCCGCTCCAAAGGCATCCAAAGACAGGGCAAGCCCCAGTATGACAGCTTCCCAGCCCATGATATGCCCCGAGCGGTCCGCATCCGCTTGGGACGGATCACGCAGAATCTGAATCATCAATCCAAACATGCGAAACTGCGACAACACCGTACGTTCTGGCTCTGGCTCTCTCTGTCCAGCAGCATCGACAGGAGGGGGAAGCTCCTCCTGACTTGATTCAGCTTGTGGAGGTGATGAGACAAGCCGCCAAAACGTAAACAAGCCCATCGCGATCAGGACAGCAGCCCCCACCCGCTGACCGACCTCGGGAGTTAACCAGTAGGTAAGCGAGGAGCCTACCATCATGACACCGTACACCACAGCAAACGAACATCCAGACACCACGATCAGAGACAGAAATGGCATTTTCATCTTTCGCAGCCCATACGTCAAGCCAACACTGACACTGTCCATGCTGATGGCCAGGGAAACGAGCAGGAGTGATAGCCATCCGCTCATATATGGTCACCTCTTTCCCGTTGCCTACTAGGTATACGCGGAGGGCCCATCCATTGTGCATGAACATGCTATGTGGTTTGAAGCGATGCTGCTGGGAGGATCCTGGTTTGTAAATCGCCAAGCGTTCTGCATGCTGAAACGGGAATTTTCCAACTGCCAAAAAACGGAACAAGTAAAAACCAAGCGGACAACACTGAGGTAGTCCGCTTGGTTAAGGATGTAAAAGATCTTTCAGCTCTTAAGGGAATTTCAAACTCATTTAATCGTTATTTGGTTGTCAGAAGAACTATCATTACTAAAAATAATTCCCCATTTATCACCTTTTTTTTCTAGGGATAAGGTTAATTCATTTGGTATTTCCACACCTTTGGCTCCCTGAATTTTGTACTGAACTTTGACGGATACTACCCCATTTTCCCCCTCTTGTGTCTCAAGTATCTTAAACTCTGTGAGTTGATGTCTTTCAATAGAAGCTTTAAATCTATCCTTATCGTGTGTTTGGCAAAATAAAAG
>NZ_RHHT01000069.1 GCF_003710985.1 Brevibacillus panacihumi | reverse complement strand
TGGCCATCATCGATCGCTGTAAAAGCACGCGGCTCGAAGATAATGCTTTTTACCGTATTGGGGAACAGATTGGATTGCAGACGGTTCATAACGACTGCCGCTACTGCGACTGTAGAGTAGAGAACTGACGCTTTCTGGCGACCGTTTGGTCGCCTTACTCCTATCAGTTCCCCCTCATCAAACCGTACGTGAGGTTCTCCCTCATACGGCTTTCCGATGTTCTTCTTTCCTTGGCATTCGGTTATCGCGTACGGCAAGCTTCACAAGAATTCCTCTTGTAGCTTTTGCTATCTCTCTCATCCGCGCATGTCTCGCTTGTTTATTCCTTTTCTTGTTGTTAAAGAGCACAAGTCTTGTCAGAACATACCAGTCGATGCGACATAACCACTTAGCTGCTATGGGTGAAAGTGAGTAATAATTCTTGAAACCTTGAAGTTTTCGATTCAGCCCTTGTATCAGCTCGTCTAGTGACCAGTACAACTTGTTGCGCGGTTTGGTATACTCTTTGATTTTCCTTCTCATTTCCTTCATAGCCTTCTTGCTCGGAATGTGTGACATGACGTACATTTTCTTTCCACCCTTGAGAAGAATGGGAAATTTTCGATGGTGTAAACCAAGGAAGTCAAAGCCCGTCGTATTGTCCCAGATATTAACCAGTCGAGACTTTTCTTTACTAAGTGTAAGGTCCAGTTTGTTTAGTACCGCTTTTATGACTTGTATACTTTCCAAAGCGTCTTGTTTCGATCTACACATGATTACAAAATCATCCGCATATCGGATCAGCTTCCCAAGATGAGTGAATTGCTTCTCCCAAATCGTGTCCATGTAGTCCAAATAAATATTTGCCAACAGTGGAGAGATTACCCCTCCTTGCGGAGTGCCCCATTCGGTTTCATGAAACTGTACATCTTCCATGACGCCCGCACGGAGCCAGTTCCGAATCAGCTTTAGTATCCTGCGATCAGAAATCCTTTTTTCTACTAGCTTCATGAGCTTTTCCTGATTAATGTTGTCAAAGTATCCTTTGATGTCTACATCGACTACCCAGGAGGCCGTCCTGCTGGTTTTCTTGATTTGTGTAATCGCCTGGTGGGCATTTCGTTTGGGACGGAATCCGTATGAGCAATCTTTGAAATCGGCTTCAAAGATAGGCTCAATAACCATCTTGGTTGCCATCTGAACAACACGATCTCGGATGGTCGGGATACCAAGCGGTCTTTGTTTCCCATCCGCTTTCGGGATGTACGTGCGCCGCACAGGAGATGGATGATATTGCTTACCCTTCAGGTCGAGATAAATTTCGTTGAGAAATTTACTTTCCCCATACTCCTGAACGATTCTTTCAATTGTCTGTCCATCTATCCCGCCGCTACCTTTATTGGCTCGAACTCTACGCCACGCTTCCGCAAGAATATCTGGCCGGTACACTTTGTCATACAGAGCATGAAATCGCCGTTTTGGATTTTCCTTGGCACAAAGATATAGGGTTGTCCAAAGTTGTCGAGCTTTTACATTGGTGTAGTTAGCAAGTTTACTTGCATTCACTCACTCTTACCTCCTTTCAACCCAAGAACAAAGCAGGGTTCCTTCCCTCCACAAGGTTGTGTTGTCCTTATGTTCAACGGTACTATAAACCCCTCCGACTCCCTCTCTGCCGTCCACCCTTTCGCATGTGCTTATAGGCTTTCGCTTTACACCCCAACGGGGTGTGCAGAGTAGGGTCTCCCCAGTTCCGTTAACTACTTTCTCAGCGTACCGCTCCCCATACTCCGGGAGGTTCCTTGATGCTGTCTCCAAGTTCTACACATCGTCCATGGACTTCGCCTGCGGCCACCGGGCTCGTCTCCTCCTTGTCCATCCACTGATGGTCCCTTTAACGAAGCGGCAGGATTCACTTTATGTTACGGTCCGCTGATTTGCTCGCTCCCTTACGGGATACTTTGTCACAGGGCTTCAACCTTAGGATCTCTCCACCAGTTGCCTGTCAGCTACGAGGCGACTTGGCTCTTACCTCGGTTGGACTTTCACCAACTAGCAATTAACGGCTTGCTGGGCGCGCTGGCCGCTAAAAGCGTGTTCCGCCTTTTCCGTTCCGGCTTGGTCAAGATCCCAAATGCCTTCGCTTTTTTCCCCTTTTTCCTCGGG
>NZ_RHHT01000068.1 GCF_003710985.1 Brevibacillus panacihumi | reverse complement strand
GATCGGCGAAATGCCCCTCGATATGCAGGTCAAGCTGCTGCGTGTCCTGCAAGAAAAAGCCTATTATCCCGTTGGCGGCACGAAAAAAATGGAAGCAGATTTTCGGGTGGTCGCCGCTACCAATCGAGATTTGGCATCGCTCATCGCCGAAGGAAAGTTTCGCGAGGATTTGTACTATCGATTAAACGTGTTCAGTCTGACCATCCCGCCGCTCCGGGAACGAAAAGAAGACATCATTGAACTGTTTCAGTTCTTTTTGTACGAATTTTCCATGCAATACAACCGCCCGATTCAAGCCATCTCTCCCAACCTGATGCATCATCTGCTGGATTACCACTGGCCGGGCAATATCCGGGAACTGCGCAACACGGTGGAGCGGATGGTGGTTTTTGCTACAGACGGGATGATCAACGAAGAGTACCTGCCGTTTTCACCTGCCACACAACCCAAAACAAATCCGGCTCTGTTGGGCTCGGACTTGCTGCAGCTGCGGGAGGAGCGGGATCAACACGACCGAAACGTGATCCAGCACGCGCTGGAGTTGGAGAACGGAAACAAACAAGCGGCCGCGAAAAGACTGGGGATCTCCCGCAAGACGTTGTACAATCGAATGCATAAACTTAATATTCCGATCTCGCAAAACAAGACAAGCTCCAACTGCGATCCAGACGCCCCGTCATGACATGACATGTTGAAATATTTTCCCGGCATGTTTTTCCATTTTTATGTAAGCGTGATCTTCCCCTTCGCGCAACATTCATCTGAACACGAAAGAATGAGGGCTGATTTGCCCTCATTCTTTCGTGTTCGCTATCTCTTAGGATTGCAAAACGGCGGAAATAAACAATTTCCCGATTGTCAGCATCGAACGCTCATCCACATCAAATTTGGGATGGTGATGCGGATAGCTCGCTCCAATCTCTTGATTTTGGCCACCGACGAAGAAAAAGGTTCCCGGCACCTTCTGCAGGTAGTAGGAAAAATCTTCTCCTCCCATGACAGGCTCCATCCGTTTTACATTCTCCTCGCCAACAAGTGTTTTTGCCAGTTCTTCGATTTTTTTCGTTTCCTTGGCATGGTTGACGAGTGCCGGATAGCCTCTGGTGTATTCCAGCCTTGA
Organism: Brevibacillus panacihumi; assembly: GCF_003710985.1. GTDB lineage: Bacteria > Bacillota > Bacilli > Brevibacillales > Brevibacillaceae > Brevibacillus > Brevibacillus panacihumi. Next base: position 28,072 of record NZ_RHHT01000068.1, on the reverse strand, counting down.
GGTGGCTCCTGCCCCCTCGCAGGTGGATAAGGTGATTTGCCGAATCGATTCTTCAATCAAATCACGCACATCCTCATCGAAACTGCGGACGGTTCCCGTGATGGTAACGGAATGCGGGATGACATTGGCAGCCTGGCCACCGTGAATGGAACCGACCGTCACCACTGCAGGTTTCAACGGATTGACGCGACGGCTTACGATCTGCTGCAAATTCAAAACCAGCTGGCTTCCTACGACAAGAGGATCGACAGCAAGATGAGGATACGCTCCGTGTCCGCCTTTTCCAAAAATTTCAATTTCAAAAAAGTCCGAGGCCGCCATCAGAGGCCCTTCTCCCACACCCACGGTTCCAATCGGGTCCGTCGACCATACATGGGCTCCATAAATCACATCGACCCCGTCCAGACATCCGTCTTCAATCATGGACATGGCACCTCCGGGTAGCTTTTCTTCGGCGAACTGATGGATAAAGACGACATTTCCTTCCAATTCTTCTTTCACTTCGCCAAGCACTCTGGCAACTCCCAGCAAGGCTGCCGTATGGACATCGTGGCCACACGCATGCATGACCCCGGGAATTCTGGACTTGTACGCGACTTCTTTCTCGTCTTGAATCGGTAGTGCATCAAAATCCGCTCGCAATGCCACCGTTTTGCCGGGCTTCCCGCCTCGCAACAATCCGACAACCCCGTTTCCTCCCACACCGGTCTTTACCTCCAAACCAAGTGCGCGTAAGGTGTCGGCAATTTTCCTGGGCGTGTTCACTTCCTGAAACGATAGCTCCGGGTACATGTGAAGATCCCTTCGAAACTGGACCAAATCCGGATAGATTTCTTCCAGCCTCGCAAATAACCGTTCTGTTCGCTTCATCATTCGAACCCCTCTCCTGCACGTTTCTTACGCAAAATCAGGCACGGAATCCAAAGGAAACACAGGTCGAGCGATACGCTTGTATGCAAATGACGAGAAATCACACGTGCTTAATCCGGGTGAATCGACGGTTAGAATTTCCTTGGCAATGGACTGAAAAGCAGCGCGGAAATGCTGACTTGATTTTAATGCAACAATTTTATATTTTGTCACATCGATTCCATGAAGCAGAAAGACCTGTTCATCGAACGTCTGCGATCTGACGGAAGCAACGATCACATCCACATTGCCCACCTGCAGTCTTGCGGAAGTTCCCAGATTGACTTTGAGACCTTGCCACATGGGGGAAGACTGGATAAATTGGCCGTCCGTCAAACTCTTCACGTACGCGGTTACCTGCAAGGGTACAGCGAGGTTGGACGCAATCCCAAGCAGCTGAGAGACTTGGCATATCATCTCAAGTTGTATCCAATTACGAACGGGATTATAGATCTCCTGACAAAGAGACGCTGACGAGAATAGCTAAAGTGTACAACTGTTCGGTTGATTGGCTTCTTGGTGTGACTGACAACCCAGAACGAATAGACTCCCCCTCCTCTTCCGACAAAAAGGACGATAAAGAGGCACGCATGGGCCTTGCCTTTATTACTGGCGGGGAAGATCTTACCGAAGAGGAAGCCGAGTATTTGAAAGAAAGCTTGGAACTGTTCCGTAGGATGAAAGAAAGAAGAGCGAAGGAACGGGAAAAATAATCCTTTATTCTAGTTTAGCCTTCATAGCCCTTTGGGCTATTATTTTCACCTATATATACGAACATACGTTTTGTCAGGAGGGGTATTCAATGAATCTAACACTCTACAAAATGACACCACTTGAGGAATGGATTGCTGAAAAATACCTCGCACATTCCATCTTCACGCCAGAAGACCTTGATATTCACCGGATTGCAAACATTTTTGGGGGTGAAATTTCCTATCTCCCGACAAAATCTCATGCCCGTTGGATTGACGATGGCTTTAATGATTTCATGATCATTCTCGACTCTCGTTTGGACGAGCCTTCTTTGCGGAGTGAATTTTTTCATGAGTTATGCCATCCACTCCGTCACGTAGGTGATCAGAGGACTCTCCCCAAGACTTTCCGGGACCTACAGGAGATGCAAGCCTCCCTGTTCCAGCAGTATGCAGCAATTCCCTTCTTCATGGTCCAGGAACTTGTTTTGCCGGTCTACGAGAATGAAATTCCTTTGTATTTGGCTCATACGTTCAATGTTCCCGTTTCTCTGGCGACCCGTCGATTCAATCAGATAAGAGGCCGTATCAGCCAGGAAGAATACAGTCAGAGGATTGCTACCTATCTTCAGAGTCAGTACAGCAAAGCAGATCCCACAAACTGGTCAGACGAAACAAAAAGGCTCTTTCTGACTGCAATAAAAAGAAAATTTCAAAAAGGACAAGGAGTTGTAATACGATGAAAATTGCAGTTTTTTACGATTATTTCGAGGGGGAGCTGGCCCCGCTCTGGTACGTCATCAATTTTCGGAAGGGGGAACTTGATTGGAACAAAGATATAGCCTATATCCCCATAGCTGCTCCCTTCCAACGACAGGGAGCGGAAGATTTCTCGTCGGACAGCATGGGGATAACGGTGACGCTTGCAGATCTGACCGTGAGCGAAGATAAACCAGGGAAGTTCGGGATTCGGCTTGACCCTCTCCGTAGGCGCGCGACGGAAAACATGCTAGATTATTGGGATGCCGAATTTCTGATGCTGCAGGTGGCAGATCTCGAAGAAATCCTGCAGATGAATCCATGGAGGTGAACCAAACATGGCAAGCATTGAAAAACGCGGCGCTAATTCTTGGCGTTTAACCGTTGAATTGGGGTATGGACCTAATGGAGAACGGTTGCGCGAAAGAAAAGTCATCAAGGTTGAAGATCAGGCGTTATTGAAAACAACGAAGAAGCTCAGAGAATATCTGGAAAGTGAGTGGCTTAAATTCAAGATGGAGGTTGAGGCCGGTGAGTATATTTCCCCCGAAAAGATGACATTGGCTGGGTTTGTTGACGAATGGAGAGAAAAGTATGCCAAACGAGAACTAAGTGCTAAAACATTAGAGAACTATCTGATCCAAATTAATAACCGGATTATTCCTGAATTCGGCCACATGCGTCTCGATCAGATCAAACCTCTCCACATCGTCACCTTTATAAAAAAACTTGAAGAAGAAGGCTCCCGGAAAGACGGCAAGGAGGGAAAGTTATCGTCTGGGATGATCGAATATATCCACCGCGTCTTGAAAAATATATTTAACCGTGCTGTTGAGTGGAAGGTAATTAAAACAAGCCCTATGGACGGGATAAAGAAGCCGAAAGTTGAACAGGCCGAAATGAGCGTATATGACGAAGCCGAAGCTCACCAACTGTTCTTGGCATTGGAACGTGAAAAGCTGATGTGGAGAGTCATGATTGCCTTGGCACTGACAACTGGCCTGAGAAGAGGAGAACTTCTTGGATTGGAGTGGAAAAATGTTGACCTGGAGGCCGGTACCATTGATGTCCGCCAATCGCTTACTTACGTGAAGGGGATCGGCTACGTTGTAAAGGAACCAAAGACAAAAAATTCGGTCCGGATCGTGTCCATTCCCCCAAGTTTATATCATGATCTGAAGGCGTTGAAAGTTCAGACTAGCAAGGAACGGATGCAATCAGAGGAACTATGGGAAGGTGGCGATCGATTCTTCGTCTTTTCCTCCTGGAACGGAAAACCACTTTACCCTTCCAGCGTAAAGACTTGGTGGTCACGTTTTACGAAGCGGCACAAGCTGAAGTACATCCGTTTTCACGATTTGCGACATACTTCGGCCACTCTTCTTATTAACAAAGGTGTCCATGCCAAGATCATTTCAGAACGTCTCGGACATGCTAACATCCTTACGACCATGAACATTTATGGTCACGCTTTACGATCTGCTGACCAGGAGGCTGCTAAACATTTTGAATCTCTCTTCGACAGTCAGCCGAAAAGTAAAAAGGCCTGATGGTCACAACGGCCAAAAAATTCGTCCCCAGCCCGTCCCCAATTATGAGTTTTGACGCCTGTATTAGTCTTTTTCAGGCGGTTATTACAACAAAAAAAGCCTTGATTTTCAAGGCTTTTGGCGTTTCTGTTATGGTGATCCGGACTGGGTTCGAACCAGCGACCCCCACCCTGTCAAGATGGTGCTCTCCCAACTGAGCTACCGGATCATGGGATATGATGTGATCATTAACCATTATGTACTCGTTTAAATGGTGGGCCCTGTAGGACTCGAACCTACGACCAATCGGTTATGAGCCGACCGCTCTGACCAACTGAGCTAAGGGCCCGAATCGCACCGGACGTCGATCACATGTATTACTATACATGATCCCAAAAACGATTTCAAGAGGAAAAAACGATTTTTTGTAAATTTTTTCACTCCCACCAAAAGAACGGCTTTCCACCTTCCTTTTTCCCTAGAAAACTGCACGCAAGTGCAGCAAAAAGGAGCCATCTTGCAAGTCTCCCCATCCCGAACCACCACCTAAGAGATGCTCCGAATGAAGCCCCTTGCGAAATAACTCCCTCTTATCTTCTTTCCCTACTAACAAAGCACGCAAGTGCTGTCGTTACCTACTCCCCCTACCCAGCCTGCTCCTCCCCATCACCCTTCTTCCCTTCCACACGAATCTCCGCCAACGCTTCGGCCTCAGCCCTAGCCGCCGCAGCCTCCTGCTCATCCCTCATCCGATGCGCCATCCGACTAGAAGCATTCGCCGCGACACTCGCCACCAAATCATCTAAAAAGGTATGCACCTGACCATCCTCGGCCAGCGTCGTATCCAGCTTATTAATAACCCCGATCTTATGCTTATCCAAATGACCGAAGGTCGTCACCGCAATACTTCCATAGGCAAACACCGACCCGATCGCAAGCGTCTCGTCACACCCAAACAATCCTTCATCCTGCGCGATAATCGACTGAAGCGGCTCGGACAGCATTCCCTTCTCCGCCAACGTATCCAACTCGATACCGACGAGAATGGCATGCTGCATCTCCCGTTTTTCCAATACGGCCTTCACGCTCTCGATGCACGGTTCCAGCGTCAGCTCAGGGTGATACGGCGCTTGCATCTCATATACAATCTCAGCTATATCCTTTATGGTCACTCCCCTCTCCTCCAGACGAGCGAGGGCAGCGTTTCGAACTTCTATACTGTGTACTTGTTTTTTCATGACGGGACAACCCCTTCCAAAACCATACTTGTGAAGTCGTTCTTTACCATATTATCATACGATAGTAAAATTGCGACAAATTTGAACAAATCATCTCCGCACCTCCCCCCTCCCATCTCCAGACGTCCCCAACTCTTAAGGGGACTCCATACAAAAGGTATGGAAACGCTGATTGCTCCTGTATAATAAGCACCAAAAGCAGAAACATCCCGAAGGGAGGACATCATCTTGCCGCTTGAGGAAATTATCTTGGACAGCCGGCATCTGGGAACGCCGGAGACCCTGATCGTCTATACACCGCAGCGCTATTCGCCGCTCTACTCCTATCCCGTCCTCTACGTCCAGGATGGGGCTGATTACCTTTCTTTGGGCAAAATGGCCACCATGCTGGACGAACTAATTTTGCAAAAAGAACTGCCCGATCTCATCGCGGTCTTTTTGCCAGTAACAAAAGAAAAACGAACTTCCCGCTACCATCCCGACGGTGCCGAACATATTGCCTACCGCCGCTTTTTGGCTGAAGAAGTCGTCCGATACATCGACAGCCGCTACTCGACGCATCCGCTTGGGAATGGCAGGACATTGGTCGGGGCTTCCCTCGGGGGTGTCGTTTCCCTATTTACCGCCCTGGCGTATCCCCATACGTTTGGGCAGGTAGCCAGCCAATCCATTGCCATGGACCCAAATTTGAACCACCGCGTGTCCCAAACCGACCTGTCCGTTCCACTCTCCCTGTATTTGCAGATCGGCAACGACGAGACCGCAGTAGAAAGCTCGAGAGGACCGCTGGACCTGGTCGCTTCCAATGAGGAGCTTTACGCTATTTTGCAAACAAAAATGGTCACCCTGGTCTATGAGACCTTTGAGGGCGACCACACTTGGGGCCACTGGCAAGCCCATCTCCCCCGTATGCTGCAGACGCTTTTGGGGTAAACTTACCGTGTCTGTTCTTCTTGCGGGCTTTTCTCTTTGACGGGTGTGACAAGAGCCTCTTCGAATTCTACCTTGCGAATAATGGACAAGATGGTGAAGGTAAGTACAGACAACAGGAGCAGGACGAGAAAAATGAAAGTGATCATCATGGCTACATGCAAAACGAACGCCACCTCCTTACCTTCTCAGTCTCTCCTGCCGACCGCATTCTATACGGACCCGAGCGTAACATTACACAAATGAAGAATTTTCTGTTAAAATACAGGCATGCTAGACGCTCATAAGAGAGCAAAGGAGGAGTGGTTCTGATGAAATACAGTATTGTCGTTTTCCCATCCAGCAAAGTTCAGGAAGTAGCCAACTCATACCGGAAACGTTACGACCCCGCGTATTCTTTGATACCGCCATATATTCGCCTGAAAGAAGCCTTCGAGTTGGACGAATCCAAGCTGCCCTTGCTGGTTGAACACCTGGAGCAGGTAGCCGCATCTACCCATCCCTTTACCGCTCAATTCCACCGTGTCTCTACCTTCCACCCGACGAATAATGTCATCTTTCTAGCGGTGCAAAACAAGGAGCCTTTCACCGAGCTGCACCAAAAGATCGTGAAAAATGTCGATGAAAAAGAAACCTATGCATTCGTTCCGCATCTGACCATCGGGCGCGATCTGTCCGACGATGAGCTGCGTGACGTAACGGGGCAATTGAGCATGGTCAAGTTCGATCTGACCGCAGAAGTGGATCGCTTCCACCTGGTCTACCAGCTCGAAGATGGTATTTGGAGCGTTTACCAGACCTTCCTTCTGAAAAAATAAGTGGATCCCGCAACTGCCCCTCCTCGCAGTCCACGCAGGGAGGGGCTCTTGATCGCATAAAGGACGTGTTATTTACATGAATTCTCTCTACCAGATCCAAACCGTACAATCTGAAAAAGAAATGGCGGACGCCATGTCCGTCCGCAAAATCGTCTTCATCGAGGAACAGGAAGTACCGGAAAATCTTGAGATCGACGAGCACGATACGCCAGGCAGCGGTACGATCCATTTTGTCGCTTATCGGGGGGAGGAGCCCGTAGGAGCCAGCCGCCTTCGTCCATATGCCCCCGGAGTCGGAAAAGTAGAGCGTGTCGCCGTCAGCAAAACAGAACGCGGGACAGGCTTGGGCCGACAAATCATGTTGGCCATGGAAGAAACCGCAAAAAAACAAGGCTTCCAGACCCTCAAGCTCAATGCGCAGACACATGCCCAACGCTTTTATGAAAAGCTTGGCTATGAGCCCCATGGAGATGTGTTTGACGAAGCCGGCATTGAGCATATCGCTATGGTGAAATCATTGTAGGCCTAATTCCTGCACAAAAAATCCCCGTCGCTGCCGTGATCCCTGGCGACGGGGATTCCATTTTCTACTGAAAGACAACGCTATTTGCGGCGCTGATTTGCAATCTCCCGCATGCTTTCCACGACAGCTGCATGCACAGTATGCGATCCCAGCATGGCGTGAAAAGGCTCTTCTCCACGCCAACCGTGAAAATCCGACCCTCCGGTTACGAGCAGATCAAACTCCTCTGCCCATTTTCGGTACACCTCACGTTGATTCTGCGAATTGTCCGGATGGAATACCTCAATCCCGTCCAGCCCGAATTCGATCAACTCCTTGACCAGCTCATCATCGTCGTAGAGTCCGGGATGAGCCAGCACGGCCACTCCTCCCGCTTCCCGAATCAGCGTGATCGCCTCCTGGGGGGTGATGCGCGGCGGATTCACATAGGCAGCCCCGCCTTTGCCCAAGTACTTGTCGAATGCTTCCTCGATCGAGCTGACGACCCCCAGCTCCATTAGCTCTTCTGCGATATGCGGACGCCCGATGTTCTTATCCGTTCCCTCTTTGCGCTTGTACACATCCTCCAGCTTGATCGCGATACCCAGCTCTTGAAGCTTGTTGATCAGCAGCTTGTTCCGCTCGTGCCGCGTCTCGCGCAAGCCGACCAGTTTTTCCTGGAACGAAGCATCCTCATACGGTACAAAAAAGCCAAGCACATGAATATCCTGCCCCCGAGCCACGGAGCTGATCTCCACTCCCGGTATCACTTCGATTCCAAGCGCAGCTCCGGCTTCCTTCGCCTCGGCGATGCCGGCCACAGTGTCATGATCCGTGATCGCGAGCGCAGCCAGCCCCGCTTCCTTGGCGATCCGCACATTTTCCCTCGGATCACATGTGCCGTCTGACGCTGTCGTATGGGTATGCAGATCCGCGTTTTGCTGCATGTTTTCGTCCACTCCTTCTTTTCTTTTTCTCAAGTCTGAATCATGAAGCCCCTACATAGGATGGTAGCAAACCCGTTTGATAAGGGAAAGTCAAGGAGGATGACCATGCGGTTAAAAAACAAAACCCTGACCGGTGTCGTGCAGCCACTCTCCTATGTCGACAAGATGTTGAGGCAGCAGGGCTTTCAACGATCAGGGGGCGACAGTATGCCCACGTATGATGTCGTCATTTACGACTCCGCAAGCAGCAGCACCTATTTTCTCCGCATTCCCACGAACTTCTCCAGTCAAGACACAGGCAAAGGAGAGCAGACTGTCAAATTGGGTCATCCCTATCTGGAAGCAGAGTTCATGATGAGCATCGAGACCGAGGAATTTTTCTTTATTCCAAAATCAGTCCGAGAAGCTGCAGAGCACAAACTTGCTGAGATCGCCGATTATTTGTCGTCTCCCTCTGCATCCGTCTGAAGCAAGTCTTTTTTGCCCCATAACCACCTGTTTTCTGCGATTCGGTACGTTACCCTTTCTTCACGGAACAACCCGACCAAATAACCCATTAAGGCAGTTCGCAACAACACATAGTTGGAAGCGTTTTCGATGCGGATCTCCAGGTGCTCGCACAAAGCAGCCAAGGCATCCTCAAGTGTGCGCTCCTCTGTCAAAATTCCTTCGAGAACGCTGCAGATTCGCCCGTGCCACTCCTTGTTTTTTCTCAGCACATCCTGAATCTCTTGGGCGGAGGTGGTATAGGGTCCGTGACCCGGCAAGTACCCGGCATATCGGGTCTGCTCCAGCTTGGCCAGGCTGAGCATCGTCTCATGCACGTCTACGAGAAACGGAAGCTTATGTTTTTCCAATACGGATTCACCCAAATAACTGTCGGCGGCAAAGCAAATCTCGTCGCACACCACACCGACCTGCTGCCAGCTATGCCCCGGCAGAGAAAGGATGGTCATTCCGACACCGTCAATCTCCACTTCACCCTCTATGGGAAGGAGGTGATCCACCCGCGAAGCAGGAGCGAGAAGAAATTTATTGCGCAGCACGTCGAGTGGTTCAGCCCCCATGCTCAAATATATCGGTTCGAGTATGGGGTAACGAATGACCGCCTCTTCCAAAGGCGGAGCGTACACTTTTGCCTCAGGCCAACAACTGAGCAGGTAGGCATTGCCGCCGAAATGATCGGCATGGGCATGTGTTTGCAGGATCGCGTACAAGGGCTGGGCGATAGTCTCCAGCCCTTTTTTGATTTTCTTGGCCGTCTGGGTATCCAGACCGGAATCGATCAGGATCGCGCCGCTTTTTCCAAGAACCAGCCCAATATTGACATGACCGGGAAAATACCCGACTCGATCCCGCACCATGACAGGGGTATGGGTTGCCATTTTGTCGTCCTTCTTTCCTCGCTTTTCCTATTTAGTTTCTCCACTTTTTGCCCCATCCCTTTTCCGCTCTCAGATTTGACTTCCTCGAATTCGGATCGAGCGCGTCGCGTTCTGTCGGGGCAATCGAGCAGAGGGTTCGCTTGGCCCGGACGGAATGAAGCGGGCCAATGATCGTATAGGGCGCATGCGGGCGGCGAATCCTGCTGAATCGATGCGTCGTCGCTGCGACGGCCAAGATCGTAAAAAAGGAATAGACCATCCGCTCTACGCCGACGGCCTGCAGCGAGCTGCCTACGATGATGCCGTCGATCCCGAGTATTAGCAACGCTACCGGGAGCTTGTACCGTCGGGCAAAAAATTGCGCCAAGAGATCGGTCCCTCCGGTGTTCGTCTCGTAAGCGAGCATGAGACCCACACCCGTGCCGATCAGGCTTCCTCCGATCACTGCAGAACTGGCGGTCGACCAGACGTTGTAGGGTCTCAGAAACGAAAAAACATCAATAAACCAGGACGAGATGAGCATGCCAAGAAAGCTGTGATAAAAGAGTCGTCGATCAAAAACAAATACGAGGACAAAAACCGGGATGCTTGCCCCGATGATCACCATACCTGCAGGAATCTGCAGATAGTACGTCGCCAATAAGCCAATCCCGATCATTCCGCCTTCCAAAAGCCTGTGGGGGACGAGAAAGAGATTGACTCCGAGTGCGACCAGCAGACTGCCAGTCAAGATCGCTGATGTTTTAGGCAGCCAATACATATCCTCCCCTCCCCGAAACGTCCTCCTCTATGTGTATGATTCGATGGAAACAGGTAGTCCTCAGGAAGTTTTCTCGAGTGGCATATCTCCTGCTTGAATCACCGTTGTCGAATGTTTTGTGCATCAGAACGTATAAATGAAAGTACATTCCTGCTCACGGAGGTGAGATCTCCACGCTTCCCAAGACGGAAGCTGGAGCTGGTCTTGGAGAGTCCGATCGGGGAATTTGCCCTGTATCTGCTGCTTGTCATCTTCCTTGTGCTTCTCAACGCTTTTTTTGTCGCGGCAGAATACGCATTGGTCAAAGTCCGCCAAACACGTCTCACGCAACTCGTTAAAGAAGGAAAAAACAAGCAGGCCCAAAACGCGCAAAAAGTGACACGGCAATTGGACGCCTACTTGTCCGCCTGCCAGCTTGGCATTACCATCGCTTCGCTCGGATTGGGCTGGATGGGCGAACCTGTCATATCCTCCTTCATCCAGCCCATCCTGGCATGGCTGCAGATGCCGCTTCACTTCACAGAGCCCATCTCCCTGGTACTCGCCTTTGCCTTGATTGCGTATGTGCATATCGTCTTTGGAGAAATCGCCCCGAAAACTATTGCGATCCAGAAGGCGGAACACACCTCCATGTCGGTGGCAGCGCCGTTGATTTGGGTATACACGCTGGCTTCACCTGTCATCCGCCTCTTGAACGGTGCCGCCTCCCTCCTTCTGCGTCTGGCCGGGATCGAGCCTGTGACCAAGCATGAGTCCGCTCACACGGAAGAAGAAATTCGGCAGCTCATCAGCCAAAGCCACCAGAGTGGTCACATTGACCAGACAGAGCTGGCCCTTGTGGATAACATTTTTTCTTTTTCAGAACGTCTTGCCCGGGAAATCATGGTTCCGCACCACGATATGATCTGCCTCTGCGATCAGGACCCCTATGAAAAAAATTTGCAGGTCGTCCGCACCTATCGCCATTCCCGCTTTCCCGTGGCACACAAAGACAAGAATGGTTTGATTGGCTTCGTTCACGCATCAGATTTTTATCTGCAGGCAATGTCGAAAAATCAGCATGGTCTGCAGCCTATTCTTCGCCCGCTGCTGACAGTGCCCGAGACGATGGAAATCAGCCATATCCTGCGTCTGATGCAAAAAAAGCGCAGCCAAATGGCGATTGTCATCGACGAGCACGGCGGGACCTGCGGCCTGTTGACGATGGAAGACATCCTCGAAGAACTCGTGGGAGAAATTCAAGACGAATTCGACCCATATGAACGGTCCGAAACCGGGATCTATTCCCCAAAAACAGAGGCACCTCGACAGCGAAGTCTTGTCTGACGAGGTAGACACCGCCGCCAGATGGCTTTACAATCAGTTGATGGAGTTATCGCACCTGGCAAGTGCCTCCAGCATCTGGAGGCACTTGATCATGTACATAAAAGGAGGCCCAGCGGATCTGTCATGATGAAACACGCCTTACTCGACAACCACCTGATCCTGTTGCAGCCCGAGAACTATCATCGCATCCCGGGCTGGCGCATTGCCGCCCAGCAGGGGAAGGTGAGATGTCCAGCCTGCTCCTCCGCATTAGCCCTGAAGGCAGGAATCAGCTTTGAACCCTTCTTTGCCCATCCGCCTGGGGTCGACTGCCCGGCAGAATCCGCTGATTCGGCCGCCGAATGGCTTCCCGCTGTCGAACAGACGGCTGCAGCCATTGCTTTGGAGGAAACGGTGCAGTCAACGCCTGCTGAGGATGAGGAGAAGACGGTTGGTTCCTTCCGCTTGCCCAAGAAACGTACGATCGGAGGCAGTGTGACACCCCCTCCTTCTGCTCCCAAGCCGCCAGTTTACCGCAAACGGCTGACACCGAAAAAAACAATCCAGCAGATGGCACGAAGCCGCCAGGACGTCCGTCTGCATCCCAACCAGGAAAAGGCCGTCCACACGACGGACGGGCCTGTGCTCATTCTCGCTGGAGCAGGAAGTGGAAAGACTCGGGTGATGACGGCACGAACGATTCACCTGATCCAGGATCATGGAGTAGACCCGCGCCAGATCATGGTCGTCACCTTTACGACCAAGGCAGCCGATGAGATCCGGCAGCGCATCGCTCGAGAGCTTCCTGCCAGACAAGCCCGCGAGCTGGTGGCAGGCACCTTTCACAGCATCTTTTACCGCATGCTGCTGCATCATCAGCCTGAGCGCTGGAATCCGCAGCGCCTGTTGAAAAAAGACTGGCAGAAATGGCGATTGCTGCGCGAGTCAGGCATCCTTTTGGGCCACGATGACCTGCTGGCTTTAAAAGAGAATGAGATGCTGGAAGCTTTGTCCATCATCAGTCGCTGGAAAAATGAATACATCCTTCCGCACGAAGCAAGCACCCGAGAAGGAGCCAGCGATGACGAGCGGCTTACGCGGCAGCTTTATCCGCTCTATGAGGCTGCCAAGCAGAAGCATAACTGGTTTGATTTCGACGATATGCTGATCGGCTGTTACGAAATGATGCGGGAACAGCCAGAGCTGCTCGCACGCTACCAGCAGCGCCTCACCCATGTGATGATCGACGAGTTTCAGGATATCAACAAGATTCAGTACGAGATGGTCAAACTGCTGGCCGCTCCGCAAAACAATCTGTGCGTGATTGGCGACGATGACCAGTCCATCTACGGATTTCGCGGCAGCGACCCGCACTACATTCTGGGCTTCACCAAGGATTTCCCGCAGGCAAAATCCATCACGCTGGAAGTCAATTACCGCTCGCACACATCGATCGTCGGGCTCAGCTACTCCTTGATCGGGCACAATCGATCCCGCTGGGAAAAGGAGTGCCTCACCTTCCATCATGAAGAGGGAGAGACCTATCTGTTCGAGACCGAAGATGAAGAAGAACAGGCTTCTCGCATCGTTGACGAGATTCTCCATCGCAAGGAGCAGGGCGTCTCGCTGGGTGATTGTGCGATCCTGTTTCGCACCAATGAGTCGGCACGTCCGATTCTGGAGCGGATGAGCGAGGCAGGCATCCCGTTTCACTACTCGCAGGAGGAAGAGTCCTTCTACCAGCGACAGACCGTTCGCTGGACGCTCCACTACCTGCGTCTCGCCCTGAATCCGGATGATACGGACGCCCTCAAGGAGATTTTGCCCACTCTTTACATCTCGGCAGACCTGTGGAATGTGGTCAGGAGTCAGGCGATTCTGGAGGATGAGCCGATTCTGCATATTCTTCCCCGCCTGCCGCAGCTAAAGCCGTACCAGCGCAAGCATCTGCAGGCGATTGCCGACATCCTGGCAGGCTGCCGCCACGCTACCCCTGCCCAAGCGCTCGAGCTGATCTACGAGGATGGAAAGCTGCGCGATTATTTGCGAAAGCGGGCGAAAGATCGGGAAAATGGCCGGGAACGCTGGAGCGATGAACTGCAGCAGTTAGTGAGTGCAGCCAAGCGGCACGCAACCATCTCGGATTTTCTGCATTATATCGATAAAATGAGCCAACAGGAAAAAGAGTGGCGCACAAATCGTCCACTCCCGGATGAAGCTGTTTCGATTCTGAGTATTCATCGGGCAAAAGGGCTGGAATATGACCACGTCTTCCTGCCCGATCTCGTCGAAGGCGCATTGCCTCACGAATACACCTTGGACGAGCTGCGCAAAGGCGGACAAGCCGCACTTGAAGAAGAACGCAGGCTGTTATACGTGGCGATTACCCGTGCCCGGCTCAGCTTGAGCATCGGCATCCCCCGGGAGCGCTTCGGGCGCAAGACCCGCCCCTCCCGCTTCATCGCTGAAATGGGACGGTAGATAGTGAAAGCCGCTTCCCATGTAGATCATGAACTCTTCCATATTGGCAATAAATGGCAGATACATGAAAAGACCCCCTTCCTCGCACATTTTCCCTAGTGTGCGCAGAAAGGGGGTTTTTCATTCATTTTTTAGCTTCCCATGATGCTGTAGCCTGCATCCACGTGCAAAATCTCTCCGGTGATGCCTCTGGACAGGTGGCTCATCAGGAACAGCGCGGTATCTCCTACTTCGGATTGATCGATGGTACGGCGCAGAGGCGCTTTTTCTTCGATCTCCTTCAGCACGGAGTTGAAATTTTTGATTCCCTTCGCTGCCAGCGTCCGGATCGGGCCTGCAGAAATCGCGTTGACGCGGATGTTCTCCTTGCCCAGATCGCTCGCCAGATAGCGTACAGAAGCATCCAAGGCTGCTTTGGCGACGCCCATGACGTTGTAGTTCGGGATGACGCGCTCGCCGCCCAGGTATGTCATGGTGACGATGCTGCCGCCTTCTGTCATCAGCGGACGTGCCGCACGAGCGATTGCCACGAGCGAGAAGGCACTGATGTCCTGCGCCAGCGCATAACCGTCGCGAGAAGTATTGATGAATTCGCCTTCCAGTTCTTCTGTTTTGGCAAAAGCGATGCAGTGAGCCAGGCCGTGAATGACGCCGACTTTCTCGCGGATCACGCCAAACGCCGCTTCCACATCCTCATCCTTCGTTACATCGCAACTGACCAGGAGAGATTCGCCTCCCAGCTTGGCAGCCAGCTCGGCTACATTCTCACGCAAACGCTCGCCTTGGTAGGTAAAGATCAGATTCGCTCCAGCTTTGTGCAGCGACTGCGCGATGCCCCAGGCGATGCTTCGGTGGTTGGCTACACCCATGACTACGATATTTTTTCCTTGTAACAATGAATTCATTATGTATGCGCCCCTTTCCAGCAATCTCCCGCCATTATACCTGATCTTGTCCGCGGTTTCGAGAGAGAACTGGATAGGGAATTCACAAGATACGGATTATTCACTGTCACTCGGATCGGATAAAAGCTCTCCGCCAGCAAACATCCAGCCGTCTGCCAATGGATTTGCCGGCGTGCCGACGGCGGGAAACTCAGCCTGCGACTGCAAGCCATCATCCGCCAGGCGCGATTCCTCACGATTTTTCATTGCGGCCACTTCTCCTTTTCTGCTCAGGACTCGCCTGCTTTTTCTCATGATTAGATTGGCAAGCGAAAGGAAGGATTATACATGTGTATGTGACCCGTGGAGATAAAGTGACAGCAATAAATAGGCGATGATGGCAGCAAAGAAGGTGATCCCGAGCTGCATGCTGCGTGCCTTCTGAATATAGGGTACCAAATGACTGGCGGATAGATAGAGAAAAATTCCCGTCGTGATCGCCAGCATGACCGCAGACCAATTGGCGGGAAAGATATCTCCGACTGCCCCCATGCTCATGGCCCCAACCCAAGTGGCAATGCCGAGCGAAGCCGCTCCCCAGACAGCCTTGCGCCGGGAACGGGTGGCTGCCAACACGAGAGAAGCCACTGCAATCCCGTCCGGAATTTTGTGCAGCAGAAGCGCAAACAAGATCGAAAAGCCTACCTCTGCATCAAGGCGAAAGCTCGTGATCAGCGATACTCCCTCGATAAAGGCGTGAAGCAAAAACCCCGTCATGATCCCCACCATGCCTGGCGTTCCCCGTTCTTTCCCGGTGGGCGAAAACATCTCCAGCACGTAGACCAATGCAAAGCCGACCAAGACAAACGGCATCATCTGCTCGCCTTTTTCCCGCCATACATGCGGCATCAAATCGAGAAAGGTTATCGCCAAAAGCAAGCCTGCCCCTGCGCTGATCATCACCAGCATTGCCTGCTTGGACCAGTCTCTCAGACATAACAAAAGCCCGCCGATACTGCTGGCTGCTGCCGCAGACAACAGGACAATCCAGATCATCGATGGCATCGCCAGCCCTCACCTCACCTGCTCCTGACTCCTCCATTCCTTCCATCCTACGCGCCTGTCCCGGTCATTATGAGTGGACTCCCCGTTTTGACAAAAAGTGCGCCTCTGTCCAAAAGCCGCGAACGGACACTAGTTTTTAGAACCTTTGTCGATTTCCTCTTTCCCGGTAAAAAATGGTGCTATAATGAGCGCACCGGGAATACGAGAGGAAAAAACGGGAGTGATTCGGATGGATATACAAGTATGGATGGCTTCAAAAGAAGTGGCTGACCGCCTGGATGTACACGTTCGTACCTTGCGCAACTGGTTGGACCTGTTCGTACCGGCAAATGAGCGGCTGAAAAACCCGCAGGGTCACTACCTGATCAGTGAAGCCGGTTTTGCATTGTTGAAGGAAGTGAAGGAAAGAAAAGATAACGGCAACAGCTCCCTGCGGGAAATTCAGCGCCAGATGATCGAGGAAGGCTTGATTCAAGAAGAGATGCTTCTCGCCTCTGAGTTGAACGGCACGGAAGAAGTCGCCGTCGCTGCGGCATCCGCCAGTCTGGAGTCCACAAGACCCCAGCGTGACGTGGAATTTGCCTTCCAGGAGGCGCTGGTTTCGTTCCAGCACGAGCTGACGCAGCTTCGCTCCATGAACCAGATGCAGACCACCATTTTGGAAAAGATTGCAGAGATCGAGGAGAAGCAGGAGTTTTTGCGATTGGAAATGCGCCGGGTGACGTTTGAAATGGACTTGATGCAGCAGCGCCTCACTCGCCGCAAGGAACGCTTTGCCAAGCACCAGCCGCGCTGGTCACTCAATCCGTTCCGCTGGTTTTCACGTTCCAACCAGGCTGCAGAACATTAATATCGGCTGGACTGAACAAGTCCAAACAAAATAGGAAACCTACATGCCGAGGCACTTGCCTCGGCTATTAGGACGTCTGCGGGGTTGTTGTCCCATCATAATTTCAGTATGATGGTTACGAGGAGGGTTGTCGAATGTCGAAACCATTCGTTATCGAAGCGATCATGCTCGCCATCTACGGGGAATTGATGGCACCGTCGCAACCGGTAGAATACTTGATACCCGCATCGACAATCTATGAATTGGACGAGTTCATCCAAAGCCCGGAACCGATCATGCCACTCGCTGGAGACGATGAATACGTACGTAAGGTAATGCAGGAAATGAGCAAGTTCTTCTCCGATCCGTTCAATCGCAAGCGTTTGGAAAAAGGCCTGATCGCCCCTTGGTCCAAAGTGCCCTTTACCTTTCCAAACGGTGTAACCCTGACGATTGTAAACGGAGAAGACAACGCCATGTGGGGAGAAATTTTTGATCCTGTCGAGACACAGCTTCTGCTTACATCCATTCGTTTTGAGGTGCCGATGATCACGGATCAGCCGGACTTTCAGGATCGGATATTGGAATATGTCGTACCCGTTCAATTTTATGATGTGGAAGATTTCGAGTTTGCCCTGGAGCAGGGAATATCCTTGAAAGAGCTTCAGGAGCCTTAGAGCATCAGACCCATTGTTTCAAATGAGAACAGACCGACCGATGAGGGAAGTCTGTTTTTTCATGCCATCTTGCAAAGGTGGCTTTTTTGTCTTGATGAATTGGCTCTTTTATTCCTTCACCATTATCTGTATATTGGGAAAATAATGATTCCGCAAAGGATGTTATTTCATGGGGAGAAATCCGATCTACACAAAGGTGTACAATGAATTGCGCTACAAAATTTTAAGCGGTGATCTGCCAATTGGCTCCCTTTTGCCCCCGGAGCGCAAACTGGCTGTTCAGCTAGGAGTAAGCCGCAATACGGTCGTCAGGGCCTATACCGAGCTGGAGGCAGAAGGATTGATTGCCGGCAAAATGGGCAGCGGCCGTTATGTGGAGCCCTTGCCGCCCCTGACTGCCTTTTCCCGTGTGGATTGGGGAAGTCAACGCTACGAGTATCTTCATTCTTCCCCCTCTCATATGGAAGAGCTTTTGTCCATTACCGACCGTTACCCGGACACGATCAATTTCGCACATGGCGACGGCGGCCGCCACACGATTTTCGAGTCCGGTTTGATCGAGCATGTAAAACGGGCTGCCGAGCGATCCCCCTCCTATTTTTTCACCTCTGTACAAGGTCTGCCGGAGCTGCGGGAGCATCTCATCAAGTGGATGGGGTTCGCGCAGATCTCATCCCCGGATCAGGTATGTATAACCAGCGGCTCCCAGGAGGGACTTTACCTCATCACCACCCTTTTGGCGCGTCAGGGCGATTGCATCATCACCGAGATGCCGACGTATTTTGGCTCGCTGCAACTCTTTCAATCGCTGGGGATGCAGATCATCCCTGTCCCGTTGGATCGGGATGGCATGCGAATAGACGTACTGGAGGGCATCCTGGCCCGCTCCCGTCCGCGCTTTATCTATACAGTCCCTACTTTTCACAACCCGACAGGCAGCACTTTGTCCCTTGTCCGGCGCAAGCAGCTTCTCTCAATCAGTGAAAAATACGGCATCCCGATCGTCGAGGACGACGCCTATCGCCACCTCCACCTGGAAAAAGAAGTGCCGCCTGCGCTCAAGGAAATGGACATTTACGGGAATGTCATTTATCTGAACACCTTCTCCAAAATGCTGTTTCCCGGCTTGCGCATTGGATGGGTCGCCGCCAGCAGGCCGTTTATCCAAAGAATGGCGCGGTTGCGCGAGTTGACCATCTCCACCTCTACACTCAACCAGTTCGCCTTGGCCAGCTTTCTGCAAGACGGTGCCTTGCGTCCGCATCTGGATCGAGTCACAAGGCAATACGCAAAACAGGCTGAGCGGATGGAAGCCCATCTGCGTCCGTTGCGTGCTTTGGGTCTCGACTACGAAAAACCGGACGGCGGATTTTACTTCTGGATATCCTTGCCTGAAGGCATGAAGGTTCGGTCGCTGATGCAGATCTGCCATGAGGCAGGCGTGTCCATTACCTCCGGGGACATGTTCTTGCTTCGCGAGGCCGAACAGCCCTATATCCGTCTATGCTACACCCATGAAAACATCGATCAGATTGATGCGGGGATGTCCATTTTGACGCGCATCCTCTCTCATCAAAAGGAGGTCTCCCGATGAATCGGGCCCAATCATCTCTTTCCTTATTTCGTGTCGGCTTGTGGGACGCGCTCCCGATCGCAGCCAGCTATATCCTGTTTGGCGCTATCTTTGGCATGATGGCCTTGCAGGCGGGGCTTACGTCGTGGGAGAGTGTCGCCATGTCTATTTTCGTCTATTCGGGCGCGGCCCAGTTTAGCGCCATTTCCATGCTGGCAGACCATGCCGGCATGTGGGCGATACTCATCACGACCGTCTTGCTCAATACACGCCATTTTTTGATGGGACTCTCCCTGTCTCCCTACTATCAACGCTTTTCTTTTGGGCAGGTGACTGGGCTTGCCTTTTATTTGACAGATGAGCAATACGCTGTAACACTGAACCGCTTTCGCCATTATCCAAGCCAATTGCCTTACATTTTGGGCGTAAGTCTCTCTTTGCACACGGCCTGGATCTGCGGCACCTGGATTGGGACTGTGGCTGGGCAGTGGATTCCGGATCCTGCCGCGCTCGGGCTCGGTTTTAGTTTTACAGCAATGTTTTTAGCTCTGGCCTACTACCAATTGACCTCCTGGCTTCGCATCTTGACTTTTGTCATGTGCGGCGTGTTGGCCGTCTACCTTTCCTTGCTGCTGCCGAATGGCTTGCATTTGCTGATCGCCGGGTTGGTCGCATTCGGCGTCGGTTATTTGCTGCCTGACCCCAAAATAAGCATCCCTCCTCAGACTGCTGACGCTGCGGCAAAGGGGGTCGAAAGCGCATGAACCTGTTCTGGCTGTATGTTCTGATGAGCATACTGACGTATGTATCCCGACGTGCATTTTTAAGTCTTCCGGACCATTGGCTGTCCCCGCGCATGCGAAGCGGTCTGAGCTATATCCCGGTCGGAATCTTCGCGGCACTGATCTTTCCCTCTTTGTTTGCCTCCGAGCAGCAGTGGGTCTTTCAGCCGGTCCCGCTCGTCGCCAGCGCCGTCTGTTTGTTGGTGATGGCGTTCAGCAAAAACGTCTTTCTCAGCTTCGGCGTTAGTCTGGGACTTGTCGTTCTCGTATCCGTAGGCATCCTTTAAAAATATTCCCCACCTCGAATGGTTTGTCCATGCTACAATATGGGTAAAGATGGTGTAGTGCTTTCGGGGAGGGACATTTGTCATGGAAACAACCAATCAGACACTCGTGATGGACTGGGAGAACGGCCAATCAAGCGTACAGAACATCCTGTTCAAGATGGGGGAAGAATACTACGGGCTCTCCATCTCACTGGTGCGCGAAATTATCAAGCCCTTGCCCGTGACCCGTTTTCCCAAATCGCCCATTTTCGTAGAAGGCGTAATCGATTTGCGCGGCAAGATTTTGCCGATTATCAATTTGCGCAAAATGTTCGGGCTGGATCCGCTGGAGATTACAGAGGACACGCGCTTTGTCGATTTGCAATTGGACGGATTGAATCTCGGAATTGTCGTGGATGCGGTATCGGAAGTGATGCACATCCCGCAAAAACTGATCGAGCCCGCACCACCGATTATCGCGGGTGTAGAGGGCAAATACCTGCAGGGAATCGCCCGCTTGGACGACAAGCTGATTATGCTGCTCGATATCGATGAAATTTTTGGACAATGGAAGAAGCCTTGACAACAAAAACGGGCGGTTCGGCACCGCCCGTTTTTGCCTGTTTGCTACTCACGTCCTCCACTCGCCAAATAGGTGTAATTGACCCAAACCATTTCCTCAATCCCCAGAATCTCCTTGAACAGGTCGACAGAGTCGTATAAAAGGGAGGCCCCTGTCTCGTCGTCCACATCCGTGAGCAGATGCAAATCAAACAGCGACCTGAGCTGCTGGACTTGCTTGGGACCCACGATCCGGTTGAAGCATTGCGGTTTGATCCGGGTGATGCCTTTGCCCACCTCTCGCCGATACAACTCCGAGCGTACCACCCGATCCAGGATTTCCTCGTATTTTTTGCGCACGTCGTCACTGGTCAGGATTTCTTCCTGCAAATCCACCTGGGGGTATAGGCGGGCAAATTCCTCTTCGGCCATCTCCTCATCGAGCGAGTAGCTGATCGTCCCTGAAGACACCTCGCAGCCTGCATCAAACAAGCGAAATCCCCAGCCGCTATCCTCCGCGTCGTGAAACCAAAGCAAAGGCAGCGGCTGCATGGAGAGCTGCAGCAAGAACGACAATGTCTTCGAGGTTTCCAGCCATTCGTCTTCCAGGAAAAATGCATTCCATTCACTGTTCACGTTTCTGTGGAAGTACGGCTGCTCTGTCCTGGACAGGGCGTTTCGTACTTTCGGTTCGTATTTGCGTGGATAAAGAATGCCGGTTGTAAACTCACCCATCCGTTTTCCACCGCCTTTTGGAAGGCTATCCCTAATCCCTCTTCCCAGTCTATTCAAGAACCGCTTGTTTTTTGCTGTGATCTTTCTCAAACGTGCTGGTATGGATAATCGTATGTACCGCCCCTTCCCGCTTTAGCTCGGATTGGTACAGATGGATGTGGTTCACCTGCCAATGCGGCGGTTCTTTTTGCAGCAGCCGCTCGTCCCAGTCGGCTAGCGGCAGCCCTTCTCCTCCGCTTTTTGGTCCCCGCGCCAAGGTGATATGCGGGCTGTACTCCCTGCGATCAAAGGAAAGACCCGGATGCAGCTCGAAGCGTCTGCCGAGCAGCAAGTGAAGCTGCTTCAACGCTTCGGTATGCCCCCGCAGACCCAACCAAAGGACGCGAGGGCGATGTTCATTCGGAAATGCCCCGAGATTGCCCATCCGCAGCCGAAACGGCTTGGTAATGGCGCTCACGATATCCATGTCCTCTTGAATCGCCGGAATCAACGCTTCCTTCACCTCTCCGAGAAAGTGCAGGGTCAGATGCAGATTGTGAAGAGATTGCCAGCGGTCTGCGTTTATCTCCTGTCGCAGGCTGCTCTGCACTTGCTCCAAATAGGAAGCTGCTTCTTCCGGTATATCCAAGGCTACGAATAAACGCATCGCTTCTCCCCTCCTTTGATTTTTCGATCCTGATGCTGTCAGTACTACGATGAAAAAGGCTCTCCAGTCTGATGGAGAGCCTGCTTGATCCTGTTATTCCCAAAATCGCTTCGCCTTATGACCCCACTGCCGTGTACGGATTTCTTCCTTCACGTCCCGTCTGCGCGAACAGTCGGGCCAGATGCTCCTGGGTGTGGCCATCGATCTCAAGGTGGTAGAGTCTGCCGCCTTCATAGCGCAAGATCGGGAAAGCCCCGAGAGCAAGCGGAGCTGCCTCTTCACTGTGCAGAAATTCGGGCAAGGTCAACAAAAAGCGGGCGAACGGATTGAGTTCCTCTTCTGAATGATGCACAACCTCGAAAAGCTGGGCAAGCGAAGGCGTCACGACCAGGTACAGCAAATCTCCCGTCTCCGCCGCCCAGATGGTAAACGAGCATTCGCGCACCTCACTGCGAGAATGGCGTCTCATCACCCACACGGCCTGCTGTACCGTACTCATCAAGAGATGGTGAGCCGCTTCCTCGCCGCGCGACTTCACCATATGATCATGCGCGAACACATACGCGATGCCCGGTTCCGCCAGTACCGCATCCGGCAGGCAGATCGCCGGAATCGTCTTCGCCTCTTCCTCAGTGACTTCCGCATCTTCGGGCAGATCATCGTGCTTGCCCTCATACAAGGAGCGAATCATCTGCTGCACCCGTGTCCCTTCTGCTGCAGACAGATCAATCTCCTCCGTGTAGATATGCGTCAGGACCCCTTCTTCATAGGCGAGATAGTGGAGCGGCGTAGACGGCTGCTCCAGCATTTTCAAAGCCATGTAGCGCTCTTCCGCCTTCTGTATGTCGAAGGACAGCGGGAATCCAAGCGGCTGCATCGGGTCGGACAACGTCCAGATGACGGCGAGCAGCTTTCCCCGGTATGTTTTAAACTCCAGCGAGACCGCATCCCTCGTCTGCTCGCTGAACGCTTCTACGCTTTCAAAGACGAGGAACAGCTCGACATTCCCATCCGCATCCAACCTGGCAAAATAAGGAAGACCCTGCGCTTCTGACAGCTCGTACAAGTGGGGAAAACGCTCCCGTTCGAGGACCTCTCCCTGCGTCAGTGCATCTGGCGAGGCGACAGCAGCATCCGGGCTGATCTGCGGAAAAAAATCATCCTGCCTCTCCTCCATCGGCTTACCCTCTCTCTCCCCAAGCTTTCATCAACGGCCATTCTTCCATCTCGCGCAGCAAGGACTTGTCTGTCGCATCAATATGAACAGGCGTCACCGCGATGTAGCCATGCTTGAGCAAATGGTAGTCCTGCGGTTCTGCAAGCGGGATGCCATCCGGATAGGTCCTGGTCAAAAAGTACCCCTCCGCTTCCTGGTGGTAGCGGTCCTCATAGTGATGAAGAGAGAGCGAGGCAGGCAGAATTCCCTTTACCTCCTTCAACGGCAGATGCGGGATGTTCACATTCCAGAAAACTTCCGGCGGCAGCGTGTCCTTCTTTGCCTTCTCGCAAAAGGATTGAATCAACGGACGGATCATCTCTGCGACATTCCCGTAATTCTCCTGATCCTCCCAGTTGTCATAGGAGAGCGCCACCCCGGGCATGCCCAGAATCACAGCTTCACGTGCACCGCTGCATGTGCCGGAATAGTATATATCTCGTCCCAGATTCGTCCCCACATTGATCCCGGACAGGACAATATCCGGCTTCTTGTTTTCTTCAAACAGCAGATGATAGGCTGCCTTCACGCAATCTGCCGGGTTTCCGTTGATCGCCCAGGCTTTGACGGGCATTCCGTAGAAATCCCGTTCCTCGGGAGACAAGGCACTGCGATACGTAAGACCGTGTCCAACCCCGCTTTTCTCTTCCGCTGGAGCCACAACATAAATCTCCGCGCCCTCCAGGGTCAAAGCCGCTTCTGCCAATTTTTTAATCCCCAATGCATCAATGCCATCATCGTTTGTAATCAAGATCCGCAACATGGAATTCCTCCTCTGGTCAAAAAGCCCTTCAGCCCAATTTCTCCTTATTGTACCATAGTGTCTCCCACCGTTTGCCTTCTTGTCCCAACTTCCTTGGAAAACGGATAGAAAATGAAGAAAGGACCCCGCGTCAGACGGGGCCCTCCCTATTCCTCTACGATTTCCTTCCAGCTTTCACGCCATCTGATGCCTTCCTTGACCCATTCTTCCACCTGGCGCTGTTTTTCTGCCGGAATGCCCAGCATGCAGGCGATCCGTCGTATCGCATCCGACTCCGGCATGGACAGCTTCTGGTCGAGCAGAGCCATATGATAGAGCTTGCGCATCATCGTCAGCTTTTCTACCGGGGTCAAATCCACCATGTCTTCCAGGATGACCTCTGGCCTTTTGGGATAGTCCATGTCATCCATCAGGATTTGACGTTCCTTTAATGTGAAGTGCTCGGTATTCACCAGCTCTTGAATCCGGCTCATCTCTTTATTGCCAATGTACCCATCCGCATGACCAACACAAATCATCAAGCGAATGGACGCAAAGGATATATGTTTATCTTTTTCCGTTTTGGTATACACCGTAATCTTCCTCCCCGGACACCTGCTCATACCATCATCTATTCTGTTTCAACAGGTAAAATACCTTCTACCCTATTATACGTGAAAACGAGAAAGCGGTTTCATTAGAATATATGTCTTTTTTATGTTTCCATGCGAAAAATGAGCCTCGAAAAGTCAATCCATCCATGTGCATCCAGTTGTACATGGGCAAGACGCGGATGCGCCAGCATGTTGATGCGGTTTTGGTAAAGCGGGACGAACACGCTGTCTTCCAGCAACTCCCGCATCATTTTTGCCGTAATCCGCTTTCTCTGCCGATCCGTTTTCGCCTGCTGCATGGCAGCCACCTCTTTTGCTAGCCGTGCCTTTGCAGCCAGCGGAAGATGATGCTTCATGCTCAACGCATCCGCCTGCAAAAACTCCAGCAAGGAGACTTCCTCTCGCTCATCCACATTGGCACTATCGACCACCAGATCAGCCTTCTGAATGACTTCCGGCCGAGCCAGGTCCTCGGGTGTCGCGTACACGATCTCGATACGGATGCCTGCCTGTGCGCAGCGTTCGCGAATCCACTCCGCGTCCTCTACGTGATCCTCATCCGGATAGGTGTACAACGATAATGTCACGCCCGCATGCTCTTCAACAGTCGATGGAAAGGGCATGTCCAGCCATCCTTCCATTCCATCTCTCGTCCCGCCTAAATCCGCCCGCATCTGCACGGGATCGATCAAGCCTGCAAGGTATCGGCGAAAAGCTTCTGAACGCAGCGGCCCTTCCTTGGCGGCATTGAAGCTGACGTATTGAAAGCATCTCTCCAGTCGCGCGATTTCCTGCCACGCTGATCCGCCTTCCCTCCCCTGATTGCGTTCGTCGTTGGCAGACTTGAGCCATGGAGTCCCGTCTTCCATCCCGGCTCCCTCCAGCTGCGGCACGCACCAGATTTCCACACGATCGAGAAACGGCCTTCCCGCAAAATACGGCTCGAATGCTTCCAGAACCAGCATCGAATCATCATTGCGCAAAAGCCGAAAAGCCCCTGTCCCCACCGGCATCTGTGCAAAAGACGCTCCCATCTGTTCAACGTAATCGCGCGGAACGACAGACAAATACTCCTTGCTTAACAGCTGCAAAAACAGTTCATTCGGCTCCTTCAGTCGGAACTGTACGACGAAATCCCCGATCGCCTCGACAGCTTCGACAGAAGAGACCAGCCATCTATGGGGAGTAGGACCTCGCATCAGTCTTTGGATCGAGTAACAGACATCATCCGCCACAAGCTTGCGTCCATGATGGAACAGCACGCCTTTTCGCAGCGTAAAGGTCCACCGGCTTCCCGATTCATCGCGCTCCCAGTCGTAGACGAGATGAGGCTTCACCGTTTTCGTCACTTCGTCATACCGGACCAAAGGATCGAAGAGGTGCTTAACCAGATGGGTCTGCGAACGCAACAAGACCTGGATCGGATCGAGGTTCGCGAAGGGCCTGTCCACAGAAAGACGCAAGATGTCGACTGTTCCCGTCTCTTCCGCTCGATGGACGCCAAAATGACTGCTCATCCAGCGAGCATAGTCCTCCCATAGCCCAGGCATAGTTGCTTTATATTCAGCAATGACGGCTTCAGCAGGGCGAATTTCTCCTTTTTGCACCCATTCCTTTGCAGTGGACAGCACCAGATCGTCAGGGCGTATCACACAGAGCAGAATCGAGCGATTTCCCCTTCCTCTGCCGGGCTGCCAGCTTAGCCAGCCGTACTTTTGCATTTTATTCAACGTCAACGTCGCATTGCGCGGCGTACAAAAGAGAATCTGTGCCACTTCAGCCAAAGTGATGACGTGAGGTTGGCCGATGACCAGCCCCTGACAGCCATTGCACAAACGGATGTATTGTTCCAGCACCAGCATCCCGCCCACCTCCTTCGCCTGATAAAAAAGATGAAATCGAAACTCGCCTAATCGTACGCTTTTTCCAACAGATCTTCCAGCTTACAATGCTAAAAAGCTCGTATACTTTCACGCTGCAAAGAAAGGACAAACTGCCATGAACCATTTGCCCCACTCATTCAAACGCCTGACAGCGGCCTATCCGCCCCTGTTGTGGGTTCGCTTGTTTGGCGAGACCTTGACCACCTTATCCAATACGATGATTGCCCCGTTTCTCGTGCTGTATCTCAGCGAAAACATCGGCAGCTCGGTCATCATGACCATGCTCGTCATCGGTCTGCAGCCATTCAGCGAAATTCTGCTGACTCTCTTTGCCGGCGGGGTGACGGATCGCTATCGCCGCAAAACCGTCATGCTGATCTCCCTGCTGATACAGGGAGTCGCGATGCTTGGAATGGCCATCTCGGACTCCATGCTGCTGTTTGCCCTCTCCTATGTCGCAAATGGCGCAGGACGCTCTTTGTTTATACCGGCCAGCCGAGCTATGCTGGCGGATGCGATTGAACCCAAACAGCTCTCATCTGCCTTTGCGTTGCTGAATACAGCGAGCAGTATCGGCGCTGCAATCGGTCCGCTCGTCGGGGTGCTTATCTATCAGCAGGACCCGGCGCTTGCTTTTCTTTTTACGGCTATATCCTTGTTCCTTTACGCTTTGGCCGTCTGGTGGAAAATCCCGCATTCTGATCAGCCCGCTGACACCGCAAAAACGCTGCAAACACCGAGCGCATCGCTTCGTCTGGACGCCTATCGCCCTGCCTTCGCCATTATGCTGCTCGCGCTGCCGATCAGTCTGTTCTACGCCCAGACCGAAACCAATCTGCAGCTTCACTTCAAAGAGATGCTTCCGAACTACCTGCAGACACTGGCTTTGCTGGCTACGGTAAAAGGGGTATTGCTGCTGCTCTTTGAATTTTTGCTCATTCGTTGGACAAGAAACCTGCCCCCACGGCTCTTGATCACCGGGTCGTACTTTTGTTTTGCCGGCGTCGGGCTCGGATACGCGTTTCTCGACCATGTGCCGTCCTTGCTCGCGCTGCAAATGCTGCTCGTATTGGGAGAGAGCATCGGGCTTACCCATCTGTTGACCTTCGTCTCCCGGATCGCGCCCCCGTCCATGCGCGGACGCTATTACGCCATCACGGGAACGCACTGGGACATCTCCCGGATGTGCGGTCCGTTTTTCGGAAGTCTCGTCCTGCTCCATTACGGCGGAGCTATGCTGTTCATCATTTCCGCGGCGATTCTCTTGCTAGGCGGAATCGCCATGAACATATACCTGGGCAAAAAAGAAACAGCCTTCCCACTCTGAACTGCACCCCGTCAAGT
>NZ_RHHT01000067.1 GCF_003710985.1 Brevibacillus panacihumi | reverse complement strand
TTTCTTACTTGCCAAAAACAGTATGCAGAATTCGCTTGAAATATCTACAGCACTCAGACCGGCTTAACTGACCAGCTCTTGCAATATCATCTAATGTGATTTTTTCAGCATAATGCAGATGTATCCAAGCTAACATTTGCTTCATTCGATGACTCTTTACTATTTTCGTTTGGTCGTACTCTAGTTGAAAGCCATTCATGATGAGGTTTTTCCACATGAGTGCTAGCTGCGCGGAGATGTCGATTTCAAAGTATGGAGATTCTTGTTGAATCCATTGATGAATGTTTACTAGGGCATCTAAAATGTTTTTTCCCCAAGGCTCATTTGCATATATACATCGATAAGATAAGTTCGTTGCTTGGACATAGGGAAGTACATAGGTTGCATATAGTTCTTGCGATAAAACGAAATGGGGGGAAACGTTCAAACAAATATAGACACAGCCCGAGTGATTCAGTTCCTCTGCCATGTGCAAGCAGCCGCTATTAATAAATAGGCCATCGCCTTCTTGTACTACCACTCTTTCTTCATTGATCTGGAAGATGGCTTCCCCTTTTACAACCAGGACAAATTGAATTTCATCATGCCAATGAAGCGGTATATATCCATGGATATTCTGGTTGATCGTCGTTTGGTAGCATGCAAGCGGCAACACAACTGTGCGATGCTCAGTCATCTCTTTTAAGTTTTGGTCAATCTTGAAATTTTTTATTTGCAAAATGCCGCACCTCAATATTCTTATACTTTTCGATCATATATGAGTATTATTTATCTGTTTTTCCACCTATCATAACAATATTATTATATTTCAAGGTGGAGAATCACTATATGGATAGACTTGCTAGAAGAAAAGGAATATTTCTTGTCATAATAGGAGCGATACTTTGGGGAATTGGTGGCACCGTTTCAAAAAAGCTCTTTCAACAATACGCAATCGATGTAAATTGGTTAGTCACGACGCGTTTGCTCATTGCTGGGTTTTTACTCTTAATCGTTCAATTTTTTGCAAAAGACCGTTCACAAATAATCGGTGTATGGAAAAAGAGAAGGACAGCGGTTCACCTGATTGTTTTCGGATTGCTTGGTATGCTTGCCGTTCAATACACGTATTTGGCATCGATCAAACATGGGAATGCTGCTGTTGCAACACTATTACAATATTTAGCCCCTGTGATGATTATCATCTATTTAATCATGCGGAAACAAACTGCCTTAACACGACAAGATTTGATAACAGTTTTCCTTGCTTTAGTTGGTTGTTTTTCCCTGTTAACGAACGGCTCCGTCTCTCAACTATCCGTTCCGACCCCTGCAATCGTTTGGGGTATTTTATCAGGCATCGCGATAGCGTTTTATACCCTATATGCAGTCCCTCTTTTGAAGCAATACGATTCCCTGGTGATCGTTGGCTGGGCAATGATCATCGGTGGCTTTGCATTAAGTTTCATTCATCCACCTTGGCAAATGGACTTCTCAAGCATGACGATCGCAGCCTATTTATACGTAGGATTCGTTATCGTATTCGGTACAATGGTTGCATTTTGGTTTTATATCGAAAGCTTACAAAATCTTTCACCAAAAGAAACAAGCCTTTTAGGAAGTTTAGAACCGCTAGCGGCTGTTTTAACAACCGTATTTTGGTTAAAAGAACCTTTTGGTATTTTTCAATGGGTGGGTACTGCCTGTATCATCGGGATGATTGTATTAGTGGCATTGACTTCGAAGGATAGCCAACCTTTGCAAAAGGAAAAGCCCCTCAAAGTTAGCTGATTTTCTGCTCTGGGGGCATTCCTGCGGTAAACAACAGATTTGACCAACAAAAGATTCGTTTGTTACAATGTCCTGATCAAATAGGAAAAGGATGAGAACGATGGTTCGTCGTTTGAAACGGTTTAAGAATGTTGCTACTGCATGAAGCTTCTAAGTAAAAAAATAGATTACTTAGAAGCGAGGGGTAAAAATGAAACAGCATCGGTTTAACCACTGGTCGGAAATCAAGTATCTAAAGGATATTGTCACGAACCCAATGATTGAAGTAGGGGAATACTCCTACTACTCTGGTTATTACGATGGTCATGATTTTGAGGATGGGTGTGTTAGATACCTTTGGGGAGATGAAAAATCAAGAAAGTTATTTAACCCCACCGAAGACTATGGTTGGGTTTTAGATAAATTGATTATAGGAAATTACGTATGCATTGCGAGTGGTGTCATTATTTTAATGGGTGGAAATCACAATCATCATCCTGAATGGATTACCGTTTATCCGTTTGTGGAGCAGATTGAAACCTCTTATGAACCAAAAGGGGATACAATCATCGAAAGTGATTCCTGGATTGGCATGAATGCAATGATTATGCCCGGTGTGAAAATAGGTGAAGGTGCCATTGTTGCGGCAGGATCGGTTGTTGTAAAAGATGTTCCACCGTATACGATAGTAGGCGGCAACCCTGCTAAAGAGATAAGGAAACGCTTCACAGACACAGAAATCGAAAAGTTAAAGGAAATGCGTTGGTTCGATTGGGAACGTAAGAAAATTGAACGAGCCAGTCATCTCCTATCAAGTTCTTCTATTAATCAATTATATGACTTTTATCAAAGGGAAATAAAACCGTAGGGGAATCTCATTTAATATAGACAAGAATGCACGGATGGCAC
Source organism: Brevibacillus panacihumi (assembly GCF_003710985.1). GTDB lineage: Bacteria > Bacillota > Bacilli > Brevibacillales > Brevibacillaceae > Brevibacillus > Brevibacillus panacihumi. Next base: position 2,227 of record NZ_RHHT01000067.1, on the reverse strand, counting down.
GGAATAAGAACTTGGACCATATGAAAAAGAGGGGCTACATGCCCCTCTTTACTTATTCCGCCAACCAACAGTGAGCAACACTCTACCAATCGTTTAACACCTTACATACTTGCGTTTGAAACCAAGCTGGTTTTTCTCTACTGCCTTTTGAATATTTTCGAGGGCGTGTATGTGCTTGCTTTTGGTCTTGTCCCGTTTGACTTCTACCGGGCCTACTGCCTTAGCGGTCTCGACAGCCTTATCATGGAGCGGCAAATAGGATACCCCCACGGTATAAATAAACTGATTCATCGCGTATTTCGCTCGTTCGGGAGCATCGTGAATCGTGCGTTCCACCAGATCAAGCATACCGGCAATTTTGTCTTCGGAGAATTCACTATCTGGACGATTTCCCAAAAGCCAGCAGTAACAGCTCCAGCCAGCTGACATTCTCAGCTCTTCGCCGCTTGCGATCCATCTATCGGCTACCTCTTGAGCAATATCTGTCTCGGCCAAGGTTACGGCAACCACATAATCGGACAGCATATAAAAATAAGCTGCATCCATCCAACGCTCAAAATCGGCCGCGGTCATTGCTTTTGGGTCTGCAATGATGCCGGCAAAGTACATGGCGTCATAGTTCCCTGTGGCGTAAAGCTGCTCAGCCAGAGGTTGATTTATTTTTATTTTTTTGGCGATAGGCTTCATCTGTCCAGTAGCCACCCCAAAAAGCGGTTCGTGCGCTCCATTGGAAACGTATATTTTCTTTGTTCGTTCCTTGCCCAAAGCTTCAAGCTCCTGCATAACCGTTTCTACATTCATAGGTTCATACTCCCTTCTTTTTTCTTTCAGCTTTCGATTTATTTAGTGAATGACTGAACCTGTCTTTCCAATTGGTTTTTATGAAATGACATATGTGTTGAAGAAAGTAATTATAGTTGTAAATGAAGTTTGATACAATGGCCAAGGAGTTTCCAACATGGAGACAGCCTTTGCTTGGCGAGCTGTACCAGTTAATAACAGCAAAAGTGAATGCAACATTTTGGTGGGTCGGGGACGAAGAGAATTGGAGTAATGTGTAGGCAACAAAAAAGAGGGGTGTTCTCCGCAGCCCCTCTTTTCTAATTCCGCCAATAGATCATCCGAATTTCATACATGTGACGAGGTGACAGGGAGTACAAACCGTAAGCAAAGGATGAGAGTTCTTCACTACGGGGCGGCTAAGGCAAGATTTAGATTACTTGTGTAAAACTCAAAGCACATGTACGAAACTTCTTCCTGTACTTATGAATGACTATTTATTTAATAATCTTTCTGTTTCTGAAATGAGTGCTTGAAGTATTTCTATACCTTCCTTTGTACGGTCTTGATTTGAGGAAATCAAAGTAATAATTTGGTCTATCTTTTTCTTATAATCATTGGGTTTTGTATGAAAGCCTTCAATCATCCGAACTGCCTTTTTCTCATTGATACAATATTCCCCATTTAATGCAAATATCACTTGGTTTAGACATGAAATAGAGCGGAAGGCATGGCCTGCGATGTACGAAATGTCATCCTTATCCAAATTTTTCTCGGCAAGCAGTAAGGAGAAGGATGATTCAAACATAAAATATCCAATCACTGCATCTTGTAATGGTTTTGGATACGGCATGGTTTTCGCTTTCAGTTCAGCGATTTGATTGGTGGGGTCAGATAATACTTTGCAAATTGAGATTTCACCCATATACATAACATTGATATAAGCATGGGGGTGTCCAGTCTGATAATGGGGAGAAACCTTTCCCATCAAACAGTCATCCATTACCTGTGATACACGTTTTACATCACGGAATAAAAAATCCACATGATATCCTTGAACAATGAGCCAACCCCCACCATTTACCCATGGACCCCATTCTCCTAAAGATGTGATGATATTTTCCCGATGTTCATCATCTAACTTTGTAGCGATCTTACTGACTTCACTGACTTCAAAGCCTGCCGCTTCATCATAATAGATCCCAATATCAATGTCAGAAGTAGCATGATGTAACTGCTAAACTAAATTCAACAGTATCCGCCAAATAGAAATGAACACTTTTTTCTTTCACTTGGTAACCCAGTTAAGCTATGATTACTTGTTCAACATAGCTTGGCTGGGGGATGGGAAAGGTGGAAAAATTACTGTTGTATCTTCAGGTTCATCAATTAAAAGAGCAAGGATTTAAGGTGGCAGCCATCGCAAGGAAATTGGATCTGTCGAGGA
>NZ_RHHT01000066.1 GCF_003710985.1 Brevibacillus panacihumi | reverse complement strand
TTGGCCGCTGAATGCGTGTTCCGCCTTTTCCATTGCGGCTTGGTCAAGATCCCAAATGCCTTCGCTTTTCTCCTCTTTTTCCTCAGCCCGCTTTTCCGTTTGGATGAAGAATAAATAGTAAGCAAATAACCGGAATATCGCGATCAACGATAGTCCGGTTCATTCATGAAATGATTCTATTAGAACCCTTCTGTATTTTTCCTTACTTTCATCTTGAGACAAGTTAATGAAATTCCCCTTATGAATCACCTGTTTTTCTTACCCAACTCCGGATACCGCCTCCGGATCTCCTCGATCGCCTCAATTACCGCTTCCTTAAGCTCTGGCGGCGATACGACGACGACTTTCGCTCCGTAGCTGAGAACGACGGACAGGGCGTAATCCTTGGTATAAAACACTGTCTCCACTTCGATGTGTTCGCCCGCATAGCGGCACTGGCCTGCAAACTGCTCGGAGACGCGCGGTTCTGCAGTCTTGTCGAAACGCAGATGGGCATGAATCCCGATGGGGTCATCTTCAGGATGTGTGGGTACAAGCTCCCTCGGCTGAAACTTCTCCCCCGACAAGTGAAGGGAAGTCATCCGTGAAACGCAGAACAAGCGAATCGCAAGGCGGGACAAGCAATATCCTTCCAGATACCAGACGCCGCGTTCCCATAACAGCCGATTCGGCTCCACTCTCCTGTCTGTCACCGTGCCGGACGCGCTTCGATAGGTGAACGCAATGACCTGTTTCTGTTGGATCGCGCGATAGACGACCCGAACGATCTCCTTTTCTTCCCGCGTCGACGAACCGAGATCCAACAGAAGGTCTTCCGAGTCATGATTGGACAGCTTCGGATGCAGGGTTTCGAGCTTATCCTTCAAGAGAGTGAATCTGTCACCGACTGCTCCCTCTACACCTCGAAGCAGCTGATAAATGGCGGAAAAATCACTGACCGTAAAGTGCTGCTTGGTCAGAAAAAAGCCATCCATAAGCTCAAACCCGCCATCTGCGCCGGTAAATGAAACGACCGGTATCCCAGCCTGGTTGATTAGCTCGATCTCCCGATAGATGGTTCGGGTGGAAACCTCAAAGCGTGCTGCCAGATCGGAAGCCCGTACGCGTTTTTTCGCCATAAGCTCCAAGGTTATCGCCAGCATGCGGTCCAGTTTCATTCTCTCACCCCACTACGAAACATTCAGACAGTCTCCCATCAGCATATCAGATGCTGTCGAATGCGTCGAAACCGCGCGTCGTGAGTCACTACGACGAAATAGGAGAGGCGCCTGAATCAGCAAATTCAATCGGCATAATCAGGTTAGACGGCTGAAAAATTGACGAACATCCTCCACGAAACGCGACGGCTGTTCCATCGCGAAAAAATGGCCCCCCTCCCATGCTTCCGTCCAGTGCGTGATATAATGCTCCCTTTCAGCTATGCGTCTGACCGACGTGTCATGACTGCAGGATACCAGCACACCGGTCGGAACTGTCCCTCGATCTTTCGGCATCCACGCCATCGGATCGTTCATGGCTTCGTAATAAATTTGTGCCGATGATCCTGCGGTTCCACTAAACCAGTACAAGCTGATATTCGTCAGCATACGGTCTCGATCAATCGCGGCTTCGGGCAAGGCTTCCTCTGGATCAGTCAGCTTCTTGAAGTGTTCAACGATCCATGCCAACTGGCCGACAGGCGAATCATGCAAGCTGTATGCGAGGGTATAAGGGCTCTTGGATTGAATTTGCAAATACCCATCATTGAAATTCTCCATCCGCTCCAAGCGCTTCTGTTCTTCCTCTGTCAAAGCTTCCCGTTCTCCTTCCTCGCCTGATGGAAAGGTAAGCAGTGCGTTCATGTGAATGCCGATCACGCGTTCCGGTGCTTGCCTCCCTATCTCCGGAGCGATGAAAGCACCGGTATCGCCGCCTTGTACGCAAAAGCGTGCATACCCCAGCCGATCCATGAGTTCAAGAAAGGCCTCGGCAATCCGAGCAGGAGTCCAGCCCGTTTCATTCAAAGGGACGGAGTAGCCAAACCCAGGAATGGATGGGATGACCAGGTGATACGCGTGATGCGGATCGCCTCCGTGAGCGCGAGGATCCGATAGCGGCCCGATGACATCTAGGAATTCCACAAACGATCCCGGCCAGCCGTGAATAAGCATCAATGGCCTGGCGTCCGGCTCGGCAGACCGGATGTGGAGAAAATGAATGTTCTGCCCGCTGATCGTTGTGATAGATTGCGGAATATTGTTTAAGTCACTCTCATGTCTGCGCCAATCGTATTCGTGCTGCCAGTACTCCTTCAATTCCTTCAGGTACGACAACGGCACGCCGCGATCCCACCCGGTATCCGGTAATACAGGAAAGCGGCTGCGGTCCAGTCGTTCCTTCAGATCTTCGAGCTCCCCCTGCGACACCTGGATGCGGAAGGGGTGAATTTGAGTGGTAATCATAGTCATTCTCCTTTCGATTGGGTATAGGAGAAAGATACCGCAGTAATTATGACAGCTTGTTTGTCATAATTAAAAAAACCCAAGAAAGAAACGCGATCTCACCTTTTCCAGGTCTGATATAATAAGCAAAACGAACCGTTTCAAAATTAGAACAGGAGTGTGTACCATATGTGGAACCTCGTCAACGACCTCTTTGGCTTCCTACGAACTACACTTGTCTTCCTGGCTACTTTTGCATTATCGAGTATCCTGTTTTTCCGCTTCTTCTATGACGGGACAAATGATCATGCAGTCTTTATCGTCCAACTGCTTGTCGTTTTCTTTTTCAACCTATTTTGGAATTTACGGAAACAAAAAAGAGCGGGGGCATGATTACCCGAAAATCAAACAAAGAGACCTCAGGAAGCTACTCCTTTGGTCTCTTTGTTTGATGATGGGGGAGATAGCAGACTTTACTCTCCTACCGAATCTGAGGGAAGCTGCTTCATGAGACTATCGCGTAAGACAAGAAAACTGTTTAAAAACAATCCCAATGCAGCTACTGGATGAATGGCGGCCCAATAACCTAGTTCTTTTGCAAAGATCACTGTTGAAAAGTTCACGATAATCAACAAGATGAGTAGGGCACATTTGATCTTCGTTTTCCTGGGAAGCCGTCCCAGAAAGGACAGGATAAGAAGGAATATGGGAATTACACCCGCCATAGAACCCAAACTGGAGTGCGTTACCCAGCGAGTTGGATCGTAGAATACGGCAAGGCCAGCCAAAAATACTTGAGCGGCAACGACAATAGCTAACACTCCAGCCAGCAGCGCAAATCCGATTCGCGCGTATCGGATGGCTGCCGGTACTGCTAATTTCGGTATCATTACTGGTTTTGCGTTCATGGACGAATCGCCTCCTAGCACTCAGTTGCCGTACCAGGAACGGTACGAATCAAGTAAGGATAACCATCGAGTTGGAACTCATTGGGCTGTTCAGCCAGTACGGTCATACGGATCGGGTGAATCTCTGGTATTTTTCTGGTTGGGTACCATCCAATCTCATGATCGCCAAGAATAAACATGCCGTGATCGTCCCCGAGCATCTGGAACGACCTGCCGTCGCCGATGAAAGGCGCCAAAGGAATCCTCGCGCTCAAGAAATCGATCGTCTCTGGCGTATTTCCCCTAAGCGGGAATCCGATCTCGCTGATGTTGAGAATGGATGAGCTTCCAAAAGTCTCGTTCGAGGGGTTTCCCAATCGATGTCTCGCGATAAATTCGACGAGGTTTCCTGCCGGATCTTCGAAATAAACGGCATGTGCATCCGTCCCATGGAAATAGGCAATATCAGCCTCAGCATGGATATTCAAGAAGTCAATCGGTTCGGCCTGCAGAACGGAACAGCCTCTATTTAGCAGCCAGTTTTTCGCATCCGCGATCTGGTTCTCAGGGATGTTCATGGCGAAGTGATAGTAGGGAACGGATTCATCTTGCTCACGGATAAATGTGAGCCTGGTAGCACCAGCCTGTACCGTGAAACCATCCTCCGATTGCTCAACCAATACAAGACCTAGTGTGTCTACATAAAATCGTTGCATCTCCGTTATGTTTATCGTTTTAAGTTCCAATTCAATCATTTTCAAGCTGATCACCCCTGACATTTGATAAAAACCGATCCTCACAGATTAGCCAAGTGCTGAAGTTTTTCCGGATTCGCTACGGTATAGATCGAACGGATTTTATGGTTCTCGGCTTCAAACGCATATACATAGGCTGGCTTACCTTCAATCATCAATACAAGGCCGGGATTTCCGTTAACTTGCGCGATCTGGTAGGAATAACTCATGTCCGTATCACGAAACCAGCGGATCAGGACTTCATAAAACTGGACTACATTGGCGATGCCAACCACGGGATATGGAACCGCCTGCGCTTTGCCGCCCCCATCCGTGTAATGGACGGCATCATTCGCCAGCAGTCGCAACAGGCTGCTCGAATCGCCATCAATCAATGCTTGTATAAACTGCTGTACCTGCGATTCCGTGACAGTTTCCACTTCAGACGATTTTGCGGGTTGCGGTGCATGCTTTTCTTCGCCCGATGGAAAATTTGCCGGCAGTTGAAGCTGCTTTTCCCGACGACATCTGCAATCTCGTCATACGAGTATTCGAATACTTCACGCAGCAGGAAGACAATCCGTTCTGTCGCGCTGAGCTGCTGCAAGAGCAGCAGATAAGCAGTCGAGAGCGATTCTTTCTGCTGGTAGATCTCGGACGGATCCAGGTCTTTATCATTTGCATAGGACACAAGTGGCTCCGGGAGCCAAGTTCCAACGTATACTTCACGCTGCTTTACAGAATGCTGAAGCAGATTCAGGCAGCGGTTTGCAACGATCTTGCATAAATACGACTTTTCATTGTGGATCTGTGTATGCGGCGGAAGCTGTTTGACTGCAACGAATGCTTCCTGCACGATATCTTCCGCATCCGAGACGCTGCCCATCATCCGGTACGCAAGCGAGAACATGATTGCCCGGTAGGTTCGATACATTCTTTCCGTTTCCATAGACACTCCTTTTCTGCGCGAATACGTTTACTGCGCAAGAATATGTTCTGCGGCCCGCTTGGCACTGGCGGCTGCTCCGTTTACCAGGTATTCTCCGTGCGTAGCCCAATCTCCCGCGACATATAGCCCTTTGATTTCCGGAACGGCGGGACCAAGGTTTTGTTTTCGCTTCAAATGCATAAAATCGTGAACGACAGTCATCCTTGGCAAGTACTGCTCCGTTACGACTTCCCGTTTCCAGCCGGGATGAATGAGATCAAGTGCTGCTTCCAGCTGTCTCCGATCTTCCCCTGCATCTCCATCCTGATTCTGAAATTTAATCATTTGAAACACTTGCACGTCACCGTCATCGCTCATATCAAGTCCATGAATACGGGAAGCATTGACCATCATGATCGGCTGGTCAATTCCATACACGAATTGACGATCGGGAACCGGCAGGCGTCGCAGTCCGATGTCCAGACAAGCGGCTGTCACCGGGATCGCTTGTTCGTCCCATGTCTTCAGCGACGTCGCATCCGAATTGGGTACGAGATTTCGTGCTATCCCAGGCGGCGTCGCCAGAATGACGTACGCTGCTTCAATTGTTTCACCGTCCGCACACAAGATATGTCGGACGCATCCGTCTTCGTGTCCGACAGCAGTCACTTTGCGCCCTGTTAGCAAGGCCACGCCCAGTCGCTGTGCTTCCTCGCAGAGGTGCTCAATCAGTGCGCCCCACCCGCGCTTTACGTAATACACGCCGGCAATCGACCGCTGCATCTGCCTGAAGAGAGGGCCTGCTTCTTGCAAATCCGGAGCCTGAACATAAGTTCCTCCCCGGGCCATGACATATAGCATGTGGCGAAGCATAGGACTTCGAACGTTCTGTTCCATCCAGGCTCGCAGACTGATCCGGGGAATTGCCTCGACATCCATCTTGAGAATACGCATAAGCAGTCCGGCAAACATGACTTTCTCTGAAATGGTAAGCATTGAGCTTTTTAGCAAGAAGCTCATGCTTGCGGGGAAAAGGTGAACCTGCTCCTTCCATATTCCGAATGGTTTAAACTCATCGACCTTTCGGAACAGGTCCGGGTTTAAACCCAGTTCCTGGAAAACCCGGCGTGCATCACCTTCATACAGTGCGTGAGAGCCTAAATTAAATCGCACTCCCTCTTTCTGATTCGTTATGGCTCTGCCGCCCATCCTTTGCTGACTTTCTAATACGGCGACACGTTTACCGCCTCTCGCCAAGTACAGGGCCGCTGTCAATCCAGCAATACCCCCGCCGACGATCACGACATCGAACGTCCTATGCATGCTGCTTCACCTCTTTTGAGTCTGTCATAAATAAGACAGGTGAAGGGGAAGGAGTGTGACAGTTTTTAGATTGGGGGATGATTTCGAAATGAGGGGACAAGCAAAAGCTGGGTGAGGAAAAGGGGCGCGGCTTCTACAACGGGACAAATGATGATACATGGAAATAAAAAAGAGCGGGATCATGACCCCGCTCCTCTATACTTGCTGACTCCGAAGTTCCAAACCAACACACCGATTGTGAAGAAAATCACACCCATGACAGGCGTCATCGCAGCGTAGCCATACCAAGTCTCCTTGCGCAAGAAATAAGCTGCCGGATAGACCCCTACGAAAGCGAAGGGCAAAATGTAGGTAAGAACAAAGCGAATCACTTTGTTGTAGACGTCGACCGGATAGCGGCCGTACTGCTGGATGTTGTAGATCATCGGCGTAATCCCTGTCCGTGAATCTGAGAAAAAGCTGATGGCCGAAATCGCCGTATACACCCCGCCGTAGATGAGCGCAGCGCTGACCGACAGCCCCACGAACAAAAACGGATCATACCAGGTAAAGCTAAGATCCAGTTGAAACGCGGCATAGCCCATGATGATCAAGCCGGAAATCACGCCGAAAATGCGGTCGGGAGCGATTGACTCCAGGCAGACCTGCGCCAGATTGTGAATCGGCCGGGTCAGGATGCGGTCCATCTCGCCGCGAATGATATAACGTTCGTTAAAGTCCCAAAAGCCGAAAAACATGGAGAACAACGCATACGGGACCAGGAAAAACCCGTAGATGAAGATGATTTCGTCACGCGTCCAGTCTTTCATCAAGGGTACATGGGAAAACACGACCACGATGAAGACCAGATTGATCAATTCCGAGATCAGATTAGACACCAGATCGCCGAGAAAATCTGCCCGATAGGCCAGACGGGTCTTGAAGTACTGACCCAGGTAGTCAGCAAAGATTCCGAAGATATGTTTGGCGTTTTGTATGCTTTGCATGTCCTACCCTCCCTGTACGACCAGCCTGTTTCGGGCTTTTTTCCACATAAACAGGATTGGCATCAAAAGTATCAGCATCCACGCCACCTGAAATCCGATCAGCTCCCAGGCTCGGCCTGTCGTAATCGCTCCCGTGAAGATCAGGCTGGGATAATAGTTGACCGCCTGGAACGGCAGAAAACCCATGGCTGTCTGCGCCCAACCGGGGAAAAAGCTGATCGGCAGCACGAGACCGGACAAGAGATCGACTACGACCCGCTTCGCCCGCATCATCCCGTCGTTGCGCAGCAAAAAGAACGTGAGCAAGCCTGTCACCAGATTGATCTGCGTGTTGATCAGGAAGGCAAACATCAAACTGATCAGATACAGTCCCCAAGCCTCCCCGCTTGACGGAAAATGAAACGGGATGACCAGGCTGATCAGGAAAATACCCGGACCCGCGAAAAAGAGAAAACGGAAAATCCCTTCCCCAAAAGCCTGTGCTGTCTTTACCGACAGATAGTTGTAGGGGCGAATCATCTCGATGGCGACCTTCCCGTCCCGCACATCCTGGGCAATCTCCATGTCGATATTGTTGAAGTAAAACGCCCGCGACATCCAGGCAATCGCCACATAGGACGTCATCTGCTCGACCGTAAGCCCGCCCAGCTGCTGCTCGCTGCCGTAGATTGCGGACCACAGGAAAAAGTAAGCCCCGATGTTGATCCCGTAAATAATGATGCCGCTGTAGTAGTTAACCCGATAAGCCAGCATGGTCAAAAACCGCATGCGGATCAATTCCATGTACAGCTTACGCATGGCTGACTACCTCTCTGTCCGTCGAATAAATGTTGCGTACGATGTCCTCGGTACTCGCCTCGAGAATTTTCACATCGCTTACTTCAAACGTAGACATGACTGTGGACAGGACAAATGGCAGCATTTCTTCGCTGTGCGCCACCTTGACGCGCAGCATGTAGTCATTGACCTGCTCGATCTCACAGGGCATCTCGCCCAATGCCTGACGAAGCTGTTCGGCACGGGTGCGCTTTTTCATCTGGAAGGAGATCTCTGTCCCGTTGCCCCATCTGTCCTTCAGATCGCTGAGCAGCCCGTCAAAAATCAGCTTGCCTTTATCCATGACCAGCACACGCTTGCAAAGTGCTTCGATATCCGTCACGTCATGCGTGGTCAAGAGAATCGTCGTATTTTCCGTTTCATTGAGATTGAGCAGAAATTCGCGAATCTTCTGCTTCACCAGAACATCCAGTCCGACCGTCGGCTCATCGAGAAACAGCAGGCGAGGCTTGTGGATCAGCGACGCCGCGATCTCACACCGCATCCGTTGGCCCAGACTGAGCTTGCGTACAGGCTGGCTGACGAAGGAGGTGATATCCAGCTCCTCGATCAACCGCTGCAGCCATTTCTCACCCTCGATTTCATCCACCTTGTAGACGCTTTTCAGCAGGCGAAACGACTCCAGCGGGGACAAGTCCCACCAAAGCTGCGAGCGCTGACCAAAGACGACTCCGATCGACCGGACGTACTCTTCCCGCTGCTTGAAAGGGACATAGCCGTTAATGCGAATATCCCCGTCACTCGGCGTCAAAATGCCCGTCAGCATCTTGATCGTCGTCGACTTGCCCGCGCCATTCTCCCCTATCAGAGCGAACATCTCACCCTCTTCGACCTGGAACGAAAGATCATCCACTGCTTTCACCGTCTTGTACTCCCGGCTGAACAAATCACGAAAAGCACCACCAAGTCCGGCTCTAGCTTGGTGGATGCGAAATTCCTTTTGCAAATGGTTAACTTCTATCATCAAATACCTTCCTTTTTTCGTCATCGTTGGATTCCAACTGTAAGTGTATACGAGGCTCACCATTTGTGCAAAACTCAATGTGCTGGAAACTGTATCAGCGATATAAGTGCCTGCTGTTATCGGGATTTCGGTTTCTTGTCCAATATCGAGCGCAATTCCTTAATATCGTCCTCAGACAATGATTCCTCCTGTATGAATTGAACCAGCATCGTCTTCAAGGCTCCGCCGTAAATCCGCTTCAAAAAGGACTCTGTTTCGGCGCGTCGGCATTCCTCCCGCGAATACAGCGGATAAAACGTATACACCCGCTGATTTTGATGAACACCGACTGCTTTTTTCTGGACCAAACGATCCAGCAGAGTGCGAATGGTTTTGGGCTTCCAATCCGTTTTCTCCTGCAGGGCGGCAATCACCTCGTTGGCGGTAATCGGAGATGTTTCCCACAGAACATTCATGACTTCCCATTCAGCTTCTGAGATATTTGGCATCATCATCGACATTTTATCCTCCTTCCGAAATGACGTGGATGCATCCTTAATAGATTCCTTTCTCCTTCAAGATAGCCAGCGTGATTTTGGCAGCCGTACTGCCATTGCTGTTATCTCCCTCTTGAATATTGGTTGCAAAGAAATACGTGTTTTCCTTGTGTTCGACATATCCGATGAACCAACCGTTTTGATTTTCGTTGTTCACTGTGCCTGTACCTGTCTTCCCGAAAAGCAGCTTGCCATCGTTCTCGCCTACTTGAATCGCATCTTTGACTGCTTGAACATGAGTTTCTTCAAATTCCCATTCATTTGTATACATGGCTTTTAACAATTGGACTTGTTCTACGGGAGAGATTTTCAAGGATGATTCCAGCCAATAAGGGGTTGTTCCACCCGTCAGCTTGGCGTTCCCGTACCCGATCTGCTTCAGATAGGCTTGCCGTTGGTCAGGAGGGATTCTGCGATCAAGCTCCTGAAAGTACCAATTCACTGAACTTTTCATTGCCGTTTTCAAATTCTGATCCATATTCCAGGATTCATACGGGTAGCGAATTCCATCCCATTTGATCGTGGAATGGTTCAGGTCAATCGCATTCGCATTCAACGCGAACAATGATAAAAAGATCTTGAACGTAGAGTCTGGTGAAACCCTTTGGATGCTTTTTTCTTTATTATAGATCTGAAATTGATCTGCCTTCATGTCGTAGAGGACAAAGCTTCCTTCATAGCCTATAAAATATTCACTGAAATCCTCGTACAGGGTTCGTTCAGCCTGAAAATGATAGCGCTGATTGTCATCAGCCAGCACGGATACGAGTGGCAGCTGACAAACAACAAGCATGCCCGCAAGCATCATAATAACCATTTGATTCCATTTGGACATCCGGGCATCTGTTGGAAAGGAGGCAATTTTTTCGATTCATTTTTTGATGTGAGCCTTGGAACCATTGAGTTGGCTGGAAAACCGGAAGTTCCTTATTCGCATCTCTCTTTCAACAAAATGAATAATGGTATTCCCGTACTCCGTCTGACTCTGCTCATCCAGACATTGCAGAACCGCATGGTCGCAGGCTATCTCCCGATCAAGCCGCATTTCTCGAACGGCGATCCAGATCAGGGGATTAAACCAGTACAATACCTGGAAAAACGCCATCAGATAGTTGATCCAATTGTCTTTATTTTTGAAGTGATACAGCTCGTGCAGGAAGATAAATTGGATTTCCTTCAGAGACAGCCATGCGTCAAGCCGCGGCGGAAGCACGACGCAAGGCTTAAACAGGCCGCACATCATGGGGGTCGCGATCCGCGGGGACTCCCCTACGTGAATCTTTCTCGATATATGCAATTTTTGTTTACACTGTTCAAATAATTGGAGAACCTCTTGATTTTTCAGCTTTCGCGTATTGTTTTGCAATCGTTTTGTCCGGTACCAAGCCATGATCATGAAAATTGTCAGCACGGCCATCCCGCCAATCCAAATACTGCCGACCAACGTATCCAGATAGGGTGGCGTAGAGTCTTGGATGGAAATAGTCAGGTCCTGAAGCCAATTGTTATTTTCGCTCATACGTGATCGGGTTTCCATAGACGGATTGACATTTTCCACGAGCTGGTTGCTGGACAAATGGTAGGGGATATCGAAATCAGCAAACTGGCGGGGTATGAAAGGAAGCAAAAGTGATATTGGTAAAAATATCCATATGCGATGCTGCCATTTTGCCGAAAGCTGTTTGCGGAACACCTTTTTGATCAGCATGATCACGGCAATCGTGAGAGAAGACACCAGCATGCTTATAAGAAATTGATGAAACATGTTATTCTTCCCCCTTCGCCTGACCTTCCTTCAAGACACATGAATTACAAATGTAATAACCAATTATAGCGACTGCATTACTGTTTGGCAACGCAACGGCACACCTGCCAAAAAGAGGAATCCCCCCTGCATCCGGACATATTTGACAACTCCAACAGTCGGATGTAGCAGGAAGAATTCCCTTTCCTTCTCGTCATGATCGAAACCATTTTATTTGCTGTAATACTCTTCCAATACGGGTCTGGCTTTTTTCACCACGTATCCGCTGCCCCCGCGTCCTTCTACACCTTCCACCATGATGGCAATCAAGAGTTTTGACTCCGCGGTATCGAAAGTGACCAACCAGCCATTTTCTTGCCCCTTTTGCTCCTTTTTGTTTTTTAGTTCTGCTGTCCCTGTTTTGCCTGCTAGTTCGATTCCTTTTATTTTTGCTCCGTAACCAGTACCACCCGGATTGTTTACGACATCTGCCAGCATGCTTTGGATGAGCTTGGCCGTGTCTGCTGAGATGACGCTGATTCCGGAAGATCCGACAGCGTCCCCTTCTTGATAGTCCAATACGGGAGGAATCAGAACCCCATCATTGAGAAATGGGGTGTATGCCAGAGCAAGATGCAAGGGGGTCATGACGACCTCGCCCTGTCCATACCCAGAGTCAGCCAGCTGGATCTCATTCTTGATGCCGTGATTGCTCAAGCTTGCTTTGGGAAAAGGGTATGTCATATTCGGATTCACGTTGCTGAGAAACTTGCCCGTTTCTTTCAAAAAAGCATCGGCGCCGATCTCCAGCGCTTCCTGGGCGAAGTAGATATTGTCCGAATAGAGAAGGGCTTCCCTCAGATTGACCTTGGGACTGTCCTTTACACGTGTTACATAATAGCTCCCCCAGCTGCTGTCTTTACTCCATCGCAAGCCTTTGATTTCTCTAGTTTTTTCAGCATAGCTGACACCAAGCTCCAGACCGGCTGCTGCTGTAATCGGTTTAAAGGCAGAGCCGGGAGAGTACAACTTGGTGAATCGATTCAGAAAGGGTTTATCGGGATTCAGATTCCATGCATCCCACTGTTCATCTGACATACCTGTGATGAATGCATTCGGATCGTATGCCGGACTGCTCACCAACGCCAGAATTTCCCCTGTCTTCGGCTGAAGCGCAACTGCTGTGCCGGCATCTTCACGAATCGCTTCGTATAACGATATTTGCAAATCCGCGTCTATTGTCAAACGAACGTCACGCCCGTTGACCGGTGCGGATTCGGCTAATATTTCCCGCGTCTTGCCCGTCGCATCAACGATTGAGATCCGCTTGCCGTCCCGCCCTCGCAGAACATCCTCATATACCTGTTCTGATCCTGCTCTGCCTATCAAGTCGCCTGGTCCGTACAGGTGGTCCGATCTGCCCGCTATTTCCTCCGCAGTTGCTTCCCGGATGTACCCGCTAAGATGGGCTGCTGCCTCACCCAAAGGATAGACACGGGCTTTTTCCTGCTTTCTCAGGACACCCGGCAAATCGCTATAGTCAATGTTCGCTTGATTTTTACCCAGGTAGGCGATGGGAACGAATAGATCATCTTTGACCCAGGAAGCCTGCAATTTTCGGTTTATCGCTTCCTGGGTAATCCCCAGCCGCTCGGCAAGAGCTGCTTTTGTTTTCTCAGCATCCTCCCCGAGCTTGCCTGGGACTATTCCGATCATTTCCACGAAGCCGTTAATCGCAATTCCCTGACCATTTGATCTCACCGCGGGACGCTTGCAAGGTTTGCACCCTTACCGTGTCGCCATCTTGCATGCCGGGAAAGATATAGGATGGAGTCAGATGTACTCTCCACTCCCCGCCTTCATCCTTTTCCAGCTGAATCTTTCCTTTTGCCTGAATCATTCCGGCAATCGTATCCATCTTGATCTCGTATGGGTAGAGCCTGGTGCTATCCGTCTTTTTGTCGTCGCTTTCCTCCGGTACGGATAAAGGAGTAATCACGATATTGCGGGCCTCTATTCCTTCATAAATTTTGCGAAAACGATTCACAAAATCCTCTTTAGTCACTTCCTTTGCGCTGGAAACCAGCAGCATATCGTACATTTCTTCGTACTGTGCCTTGCGCCAGGCATCCAGATAGCGATTCATAGTGTCTTCAGGATTACTTGACTGTCCCATACATCCTGTCAAAAGTGAGAGTAGCATGCATAGTCCGAACCAAACTGTTTTTGGCATCTATTCCTCTCCTAATGCCGACTATTTTTCCTGCTGCAGCTCGAGTGAGTCGAGCACAACCTTGGCGGCCTTGGCAATCAACGCATTATCGTAGGTTGCATCCTGCTCCGTTCGGCTGGACAACACAGCCATGACAATCGGAGCCTGATTTGGCGGCCAAATAACGGCGATATCGTTCCTCGTCCCGTAGCTTCCAGCTCCAGTCTTGTCGCCGACCGTCCAGCCTTCTGGGACGGCTGCTCGAATCAGCTCATCACCCGTCGTATTCCGTTTCAGCCAATCGATGAGAACGTCTTGCTTCTCTGCAGGGAGCACCCCATCCACGGTAAAAGCCTTGAGTGTTGTAGCCAGTGCTTTTGGCGTGCTGGTGTCACGGATATCTCCAGGGACAGCTTCGTTGAGATCGGTCTCGTATCGCTCCGGCTTTGTAATGTGATCCCCAACCTCTTGCAGTACCGTCTCCAAGCCAGCGGGACCGCCTAATTCCTTCAGCAAGAGATTCCCGGCCGTGTTATCGCTGTAGCGAATCGCAGCGTCGCTGATTTCCCGAAGGGTCATTCCTTTTTCCACATGTTTTTCGGTTACCGGGGAATAGGTGACCAGATCTTCCTTCTTGTATGTGATCACTTTATCCAGTCCGTCGAGCGGCTTTTTAAGAAGCAACGCACCTGCGGCTAAAGGCTTGAATGTAGATGTGTAGGCGAACCTCTCGTCTGGTCGATAGGAAACGGTTCGCCCTGTCTCCGTATCGATGGCGTAAATACCTAGTCGGGCGTCATACTCCTTTTCCAATTGGCCCAACTGTTGGTCTGCATCCACTTCTGAAGCCTCCTGCACCACCGTGGCTGCGGACTGGGCATTTGTATCCGGAGAACCCGAGCACCCCGCTAGCGGATACAGGGAGAGTAACAGCAATGGCATCGCTAATTTTATTTTTTGTGTAAAAATTTTCATGTTGGATAACCTCTTTCTTTGATGTTGTACTTACAGGAAACAGCTTTCGTCATCACCTTCCCATTCTATTTGATTACGTTCGTAGTACAGTATTACATGTGTAGTCAATTGATGTCAACCTCCCCCTTATCGAGACATTGACAGGGCATGACTTTTCACAGTTGTGGTAAGATAGGGTTGACTTTTGGGAACAGAAAAGAGGGAAAACGATGAAAAATCGTGAACGATCTGCACAACTGCATGAACAGGCCATGGATGTCATTCTGGGCGGCGTCAACAGCCCGTCCCGTTCCTTCAAGGCTGTCGGCGGCGGCGCTCCGGTCTCCATGGAGCGTGCACAGGGCGCTTACTTCTGGGATGTAGACGGCAATCGATACATAGACTATCTGGCGGCATACGGACCGATCATCACGGGTCACGCACATCCGCATGTGACCCAGGCCATTACCGAAGCCGCGGCGAACGGCACGCTGTACGGCACGCCTACCCCTTGGGAAATCAAGTTCGCGACGATGATCCGCGAAGCGATTCCCTCGATGGAGCGCATCCGCTTCAACAACTCAGGAACCGAGGCCGTAATGACCTGCATTCGCGTCGCTCGTGCCTATACCAATCGCGTAAAAGTCATCAAATTCGCGGGCTGCTACCACGGTCACTCTGATCTGGTTCTGGTAGCGGCGGGCTCTGGTCCGTCCACGCTGGGTATCCCGGACAGTGCCGGCATCCCGCAAAGCATCGCCAATGAAGTGATTACCGTTCCGTTCAATGATATCGACGCCTTCGCAGCAGCGATCGAAAAATGGGGCAGCGAGACAGCATGCGTCCTCGTGGAGCCTATCGTCGGCAATTTCGGGATTGTTGAGCCAAATCCCGGTTTTCTGGAGGAAGTAAACCGCCTTACCCATCAAGCCGGGGCATTGGTTGTGTACGACGAAGTCATTACCGCTTTCCGCTTCTGCTACGGCGGCGCACAAAACCTGCTTGGCGTCGAGCCGGATTTGACAGCTTTGGGAAAAATCATTGGCGGCGGTCTGCCGATCGGTGCCTACGGCGGACGCCGGGAGATCATGGAGCAGGTAGCCCCACTCGGCCCTGCTTACCAGGCCGGGACCATGGCAGGCAATCCAGCCTCGATCCGTGCGGGAATCGCTTGCCTGGAGGTTCTGGCGCAGCCTGGCGTCTACGAGGAGTTTGAACGCCTCGGAGCCATGCTGGAACAAGGCATCCGCGCCGCAGCCGAAAAACACGGCGCGCAGATTCAGCTCAACCGCGTCAAAGGCGCTATGGCTGTATACTTTACGGATCAGCCAGTCTACGACTACGACACCGCTCAAAAAGCGGACAGCGAAGTATTCGCCCGCTTCTTCCGCCTTCTGCTCGACGAAGGCATCTGCATTGCACCATCGAAGTATGAAGCATGGTTTATCACGACCGCTCATACCGAACAGGACATCGCAGACACGATTGCGGCAGTCGAACGCTGCTTTGCTGCCTTGTAGTCATCTGGAAAAGATTTCGCCGGTCGGAGAGCTGCTGTTGCGGACATACTAGGAATGTTCGTTTTCCATAATTGCGGTTCCGAGGGGGAGCTTTATGTCTAAAGGCGAAAACACCTATCCAAAAGCACCTGAAAAAACGATGGATCCCAAGATGAGTTCCAAAATGATGGAGGTCGTGGGCTTCCAGAATCCGCGAAAAACCGAACATCACAAAACACAAAATCACGACCGCTAAACCGCAAAGACGGACGTACTCACCATCTGGTAAATGGTGGGATACGTCCTCTTTTTTTATTGATTATTCAAGTGTCCTGATCGACAAAAAACATTTTATTAAAAGGGAAGCGCTTTCAGTCACAAAATTGCCGTTTCACTTTCTTGTGCAGATTCCTTGTTCGTGTTATTCTGGATTCCTACATTATTTAGAAGTTTCAGAATTCTTTTTGTAGGAGGTGGATGGTCAGCTTCGACTGACCGAAATCATGCTAAACAGAGAAAAAAAAGAAACCATGGAAACCTTTCGCAATTTCCACCATATTGAACACGATAGCTGCGGCATCATCTGTATCGTCGAAAAAAGCGGTACGCCGACGCGCCACAACCTCAACGAGACTATTCGCTCTTTGATCCAGATGGAACACCGCTCTGGTTTTATCGATGGCGAAGGTGACGGATGCGGTATCCTGACCGACATCCCGCGTGCACTCTGGGCCGACTATTTGCAAGAAGCAGGTCTGGACAGCGCCTTGAGCGTGGATCCGCGCTTTGCGGTTGCCCATTTGTTCGTCCCTCGCAACGGACACGATCCCCAGCAGGTGCAGCAGCAGATACGCACTCTTTTTGCCCAAAACGACATTGCCATCCTGCTGGAGCGTGAAAATTGTGTAGATTCGCAGGTATTGGGCAATAACGGCAAACGAGATGAGCCGATCTTCTGGCAGCTTGCCCTTTTGGCTCCAGAGGGATTGACGGATGCCGACTATGCCAGCCGCCTGTTTGAGGTTCATACGTCGATCGAATCGGCTTATCATGTCCACGTGGCTTCCTTGAGTCCGTATACAAGCGCCTACAAAGTGATGGGTGCAGCCAATATATTGCCTCTTTACTTCCGTGATTTGGCAGATGAACGCTTCCTCTCCGCAGTAACGATTGGCCACAACCGCTACTCCACCAATACCTTGTCCAACTTTTTCCGCGTTCAACCGTTTTCATTGCTCGGACACAATGGAGAGATCAATACGATCAGCAAGCTGGAGGAAGAAGCCCAGATGCTGGGCGTGCCGCTCGTCGATGGCGGGAGTGATTCGCAGAACCTGAACCGGACGATCGAAACCTTTATCCACCGTTATGGCCTCAGCCTGTTTGAAGCGATGGAAGTGGTGTTCCCGCCGATTCATCATGAAATGAAGCATCTCCCTGCACATCTGCAGGATCTCTATGTCTATCTGCGTCAGGCTTGGGGTCATTTTGCCCAGGGTCCTGCGGGTATCGTCTCCCGTCATGCTGACGAGTGCGTCTTCAGCGTCGATGCGCTCGGTCTGCGTCCGCTCTGGATGGTGGAAGGGCCGACCTCCCTCTACTTCTCTTCTGAGCAAGGCGTCATTTTGGCAAATGAAATGGCGAGTGAGCCCAAATCTCTTGCCCCGGGGGAAAAAGTAGGGGTGCGGCTGCGCAAGGGTCAGGATGTGGAAATCATCCCGCATCATCAGCTTCAACAGTTGGTTTACGAGCGTTTTGCACAGAAAATTCAGCCGGAAGGAGCCAGTCAGCATCTGCATTTCTCCTACCAGCTCGAATCTCTTGCTCCCGAGCCTGATGCGGCAGCTCCTACTTCCTCCATCTACAGTGCATTCGGCTGGGATCGCGAGCAGGTGCAATTGGTAGAACAGATGGCTTCCAACGGAGCCGAGCCAATCCGCTCACTGGGTCATGACGGACCGCTTGGCGCCCTTTCCAAAGAGCGGCAAAACCTGGCTGACTACATGAAAGAAAGCGTTGCCGTCGTAACCAATCCGGCCATCGACCGGGACCGTGAGATGGAGCATTTCTCTACTCGCGTCGTGATCGGTTCTCGCGTGCCTTTGGCCAGCCGTGACGCGAGCGGCAAGCGCATGGAGCTTCCTTCCCCGCTGCTCATGGAGGGCAAATCCTTGCAGGAAGCCGCGAAAAAGCAGGGAACGCATTCGCTGGAGCAAGTCATTCACTATTTCCACAACCATCCGCAAAGCATCGCGATTCTGTCCACGCATTTTACAGAAGAAGACGGCCTTCAGGCAGGTCTGGACAGGCTGCGCGAATCGGCTTTACACGCAGTGAAGAACGGTGCTATTCTGCTGATTTTGGATGATACGGAGACCCATCGCGAAGGAAAATACTGGTTCGACCCATTGCTTGCCATAAGCACTGTAGACCAAGGGCTGAAAGCGGCATATGACGAGCAAGGCAGCAGCCTAAGACGCAAGGCGAGCATTGTGTTGCGCAGCGGAGCCATTCGCTCCCTGCATGATCTGGCTCTCTCCATCGGCTCTGGTGCAGACGCTGTCTCCCCTTATCTGATGTTTGCGACTGCATTCGCCAAAGACGGAGAGGTATCGGCCGTCAATCTCTACTCCGCGCTGAACAAAGGGCTGGAAAAAGTGACCTCGACCATCGGCATTCACGAGCTGCGCGGCTACGGCAAGCTGTTCTCCTCGATCGGACTGCGCCAGGATGTCGCTCAATCATTGGGGATCGTCAATTTCTGCGGTTCTGCGGAAGCCGGCCTTTCCTTTCAGGATCTCGAGACGGACAGCCTGCAGCGCTATCAGGATTACAGCAGCGAGTCGGCACGCGAATCCAGAACCTTCCACATTTTCCCGCGGCTTTGGAAAGCGATCGGGCAGATGGCGGCAGGAGATATTCCGTACTCCGACTACGCGCTGAAGGTAGAGGAGAACGAGCGTGAGAATCCGATCTCGATTCGCCACGTCGCCGATTTTGCTTTTGATCAGGCGCAGAAAAAAGCCGACCCGCAGCAGGTAGACTTGAGCGTAGGCAATCACTCCCTGCCGTTCCTCATCTCCTCGATGTCGTTTGGCTCGCAGAACGAGACGGCATTCCGCGCCTATCCGGAAGCGGCAGATCAACTCAACATGATCTGCATGAACGGAGAAGGCGGAGAGATCAAGGATATGCTGGGCCGTTACCGCCATACACGCGGAATCCAGGTCGCGTCGGGACGCTTTGGAATCAATGTAGAGCTGGCCAACGCCGCCTATCTTCTGGAGATCAAGATCGGGCAAGGCGCGAAGCCGGGCGAAGGCGGTCACCTCCCAGGCTCCAAGGTAACAGCCAAAATTGCGGCTGCCCGTAATGCAACAGTCGGCTCAGACTTGATTTCGCCATCCAACAACCACGATA
The DNA here is from genome assembly GCF_003710985.1 of Brevibacillus panacihumi. Classification (GTDB taxonomy): domain Bacteria; phylum Bacillota; class Bacilli; order Brevibacillales; family Brevibacillaceae; genus Brevibacillus; species Brevibacillus panacihumi. Next base: position 48,116 of record NZ_RHHT01000066.1, on the reverse strand, counting down.
TTTATTCGATTGAAGACTTGGCTCAGATGATTACCGAGCTCAAGACTGCGAATGATAAGGCGAAAATTTGCGTCAAGGTGCCAATCGTGCCCAATATCGGAACCATCGCAGTCGGTGTCGCCAAGGCAGGCGCTGATTACATTACGCTTTCCGGCTTTGACGGCGGTACGGGTGCCGCCCGTGTCCATGCCTTGCAGCACGTCGGTTTGCCTGCGGAGATCGGAGTGAAAGCGGCTCATAACGCCCTCCTGGAAGCAGGCTTGCGCGACAAGGTGGAGCTGTGGGCGGACGGCGGCGTGAGAAGTGCTGCTGATGTGGTGAAATTGATGCTGTTAGGAGCCAACCGAATCGGTTTCGGCACCCTGGCGATGATCGCCGTAGGTTGCACGACCTGCCGCGGCTGCCATCTGGACACCTGCCATGTAGGGATCGCCACGCAGATCGATTCGTTGGAGGAAGCGCATGAAAAAGGCTTGCGACGCTTTGTCCCCCGCCAGACGGACCTGGCTGTATCCGGCCTGAAAACCTTCTTCACCCTGTTTGGCGAAGAAGTGCGCCGCATCACGGCAGAGCTGGGCTTTACCCGCACGCAGGATCTGGTCGGACGCTCCGATCTTTTAGTGCAGACCCGTTTGCAGGAAAAAATCGATCTGACTTCCCTGCTGGCCGTACACCCTCTGTACAAGGCAGGCAGCGTCTCCACAGCGACAGAAGCAGCAGAGGAGCGTGTTCTGGTAGCCGCCGGTTCGGCAACCGCCGTAAGCGACTCCCGCTACTTCAGTCCAGATCGCCCGATCAAGCAGACCTTTACCAGCATCCTGTCGGGAGAGCGTGTACTCGGCAGCCGCTGGGCTGGGGCGCGCGTGGAAAATCACCTGGACGGCAGCTATTCCAGCTTGCCGGAGGTATCCCTAGACTTCGTGGCAGGAAGTGTCCCAGGCAATGGGCTGGCAGCCTATAACGTCGCAGGCGTCAATATCCGCGTCGAAGGCGGAGCGCAGGATGGCGTCGGCAAAACCAGCTTCGGCGGTCGGGTCTCCATCCTGAAAGCGAAAGGCGCAAACGGAACCTACGTCAACGGGTCCGTCGGGAAAAGCTTCTGCTACGGTGCGCAAAAAGGCTTGTTCATCGTACAGGGAAATGCCGATTCCCGCGCCTGCATCCGTCTCTCCGGCGCCGATGTGGTATTCGGCGGCGAAATCACCCAGCCGATTCGTGACGAGCTCGGCGGCATCGGAGCTCGCGCCAACCTGAAAGGCTTTGCCTTCGAGTACATGACCAATGGCCGGGCTGTCGTGCTAGGTGATCCAGGCCCGTGGATTTGCGCAGGGATGACTGGCGGAGTGGTCTACGTCAAGCTGAACCCGGAAATGGGCTTTGATAAGGCTGCTTTGGAGCGCCGCATCGCAAAAGGCGCAAAGGTATTCCTCTACCAGCTGGATGAGCAGGGTCAAAACGATGTGGCAGAACTGCTCGGCGCTTACAAGGAAGAGCTCCTCGCCACAGAACAGTACGAGACTGCACGCCGCGTCCAGCAATGGATTGACGATGCTGCGTCCCACTTCATCATGATCACGCCGAAGAAAGAACAGGCTGATCCGTCTGTGTCGACTGAGTAAGAACAGGATAAAAGAAAACAGCGGTGGACTAGGACGTGAAAAGTGTCCTGGACTGCCGCTGTTTTTGCTTGCTCTCTCCTGGAATCAAGGGTTTTACCGATTCCTAGGAGTTGAATGTGTCCATGCCTTTAAGAATTTTGGTGTGAGGCAAAATGGGAGCCGTGCACATGATTTCCACCACCGAGGTTGTTCGCGAAGACAGTGCGTCGCGAATGCTTTGTTCCAGTTCTTCAGGCTTGCTCACCCGAACGGATTGTGCCCCACACGCTTTCGCCAGAGCCGCATAATCCGGATTGGGAATTTGGGAACCAAGCGTGTGTAATCCTTCTACCATCATTCTGTTTTTTTCCATCGCATAGGACTGGTTATTCATGATGATCAATGTGAGCGGCAGATTATAGGCAACTGCGGTGATCAGCTCGATGATGGAGTATGCCACTCCTCCATCACCAGCCACGCTTACCACCTGTCGGTCCGGCATAGCCAGCTGGCATGCGATTCCCGCTGGCAAGCCAAAGCCAAGTGTCCGCCACGTCCCTGAGATGATCAGCTTCTGGTGCTTATATTGAAAAATCCGTTCAAACCAGACAGTGTGGTCCCCTACATCAATGGAGATGATCGCATCAGCGGCGACACATTTCTGCACGATAGAGACAGCGTAAGCCGGAGATAAGGCGTCAGTCGGGGACACCACTTGCGACTCTTGCTGGATCCTTTTGTTCCACTCCACTTTTTTCTCCGCGATCTCCGCCAGATACTGCTCGTTTCGCTTTTGCTGCACGATCGGGATAAGCTGAGATAAAGCCGTTGTCATCTCTCCGACCACAGGCGCTGCTACCGGACAGCTAGAACCGATATTTTCGGCCTTAGCGTCGATTTGAACCATTTGAATCGTCTGTGGCACATAATCCGCAGGCCACCAGGTTGCCCCGAGTACAATGCAAAGATCTGCCTTTTCCAATAGCTCCCGCGATATTTCCGTACCCGCATGGCCAAGACCACCCACAAACAGCGAATGATCATTGGGAACAAAGCTTTTCGCCGGCATGGTTGCCATCAGCGGCGCCTGTATCTTCTCCGCAAATTGAATGGCGTAGTACTGCGCTTTTTCGATGCCGCGCCCTGCTAAAATCACCGGACGTTTCGCCTTGTCTATCAGTTGGGCCGCCTTTTGTATTTGTTCAGGGCTGGGCATGGGTGGCCCGGCTTTTACCGGCAAAGGAAAGAAGCCTCCTGATACCGGAAGCTGCCAAATCTCCTTTGGTATGGACAGATGGGCTACACCGCCTTTATTCAGCGCTGTCTTCACTGCTTTGTTCAGCAGCTTTGGAAAACCATGACTATCGGCAACCAATGAACTGAAACCAGCAAGCGGTTGAATGAAAAGCTGCTGATCAATATCCTGCACGCCGCCCAAACCTATTTCTGTACTTTGCACTTGTCCGCTAATCACCAGTACAGGTACGCGATCCGCCCAGGCATCAGCCAATCCATTGATGATCGAGGCCAAGCCGGGGCCGCTCGTGCAGGTGCAGACCGCCAGCTTCCCGGTCAGCTTCGCTTCTGCGGACGCCATCAGCGCTGCGTTCGTCTCATGACGGCATGCGATATATGTAATCTTTTGCTGTTTTCCCAATTCATCGAGCAAGTAAAGATTTGCATCTCCAATCACACCGTACACCCGCTCCACTCCCCAGAGTGTAAGCTGCTGTACGAAATGCTGGGCGACATTCCTTGTCATGGCATCGTGCCAATCCTCGCTTGTTTTCGCTTCTTTTTGCGCTACCGCGTGCATTTTCACCATTCCTTTCCTCGCTTACTATAAGGAATGGCAATAGATTTTATACTCGAAGTCAAATACCTTTCTTTGTTGATTATCATGTAGAAAAGGCATCTCCATATATTCATATAAAGTCGCATAGATTCAAAAGGAGGACAGAAGATGGTCCTGAGATTTGAAACAGATCGATTATTGATTCGACTCTTCGAACAATCCGATGCCAAAGTGGTTCAAGTGTTAGCTGGGGACGAAAAAGTAGCACGGACAACCCTCTCCATTCCGCATCCTTACCCCGATGGAGCGGCAGAGAAATGGATTGAGAGCACTCATCTATCCGTCGAAAAAGGAGACAGCTATACTTTTGCTTTAGTAAAAAAAGAGGATCAAGAGTTAATTGGATGTATGCTCCTGGATGTTACAAAAAATCATCTGCGTGCCGAGCTGGGCTATTGGCTGGGTCATCCGTTTTGGGGACAAGGCTTTGCCACAGAAGCTGCCAAGAGAATGGTTGCATTTGGATTTGAAGATTTGGGACTAAACCGCATTTTCGCAGCGGCGATGACCAAAAACCCAGGTTCTAGCAAGGTGATGAAGAAAATTGGGATGAAACACGAGGGCACTTTTCCCCAGCATGTATGGAAGTGGGGAAGCTTTGAGGATATAGAGCTTTATGGAATGGTCAAATCTGATTATGGTAAAGCTTTGCAAGCTTGCGGGGATGAATAGGTTATAAAAAGTGGCAGCTTCGAATGGATGTTCCATGTTCCCAAACTGCTACTTGTTATTGCATCCTCCTTCTATGTGGTCATGTCAAGTGCTATCAGATAGATCAAGGGAATGGCCGCAAGCAAAATCTGGATTGATCTGCGGATTACCAGAGTGTGGACAAAGAAAAACACAAAAGTATTTACGAGACAAGTAATTGCTACGAAAATCGCCAAATCCGGAAACCGGAGAAGTCCTGAAATGACGACCCCTGCAGTAATCGTAGCAGCCAGTAAGCAGCCGAAAAATCTATGCAGGTTGCGCGAGAATCGGAATGCATCCACCAGACAGGTTAAAAGCGCTCCGAAAATCATAAACGGCAACGCGTACGTGGTCATGATCATGCCCAATCCATAGTAAATCTTTTTCATATCAGTTTCCGCATGTGCAATCCATTTGAACAAAGCGAAGCAAATCATGGTCACAAAAAAGGAGACTCCTACCGCTGCTAATTTTTTCAGAATCATGAATGCCTCCTGTTGATCCGACTTGATAGCTACCTTTCAGCCCCACTTTTTTAGATTACCAGTTATTTGCAGTGAATACGATTATGCTTTGCCGTCTTTTAGTCGAGAAATATGACTGACTAAGGAAGTTAGTCACGGATGATGGTACAATATTGCGAAAGCTATCGGCATCACAGTAAAAAATTTCTAACATCAACGAAAAAGGTGATACGAATGCCAAATATGAATTGGGCTGTGCTTAACTCATTGCAACTCGGTAAATACGCTGAATATTTCGCCAAGATGGAATTCGCCTCTTATGGACTTGAGGTATTTTCATCGGAGGTCGATGACCGGGGAATTGATTTCATTGTAAAAGATACAAAAGGACGTTTCTCTGAAATCCAAGTCAAATCCTTACGGGGATCTGGTTACGTTTTTGCCCAAAAGAGTAAATTCAATATTAGCAACCCCAACCTGTACATGGCTCTACTGATTTTCAAAGAGGGGCAATTGCCAGAAATCTTCTTAATCCCTTCCCAAGCGTGGGAAGTCCCTAACGAGGTTTTTGTAGACCGAAATTATGACAAGCCCGGACAAACAAGCAAACCCGAATACGGAATTAACATCTCAATGAAAAACTATGACATCCTAAAGACCTTCAAATTTGAAGTAACCATTCAAGACTTTTTATCTTCTTCTGTGAACTAAGGTATAGAACAAAAACTTCCCGGACGCCCACCAAAAAGCTGGCCGAGGAAAAAAGGAAGAAAAGCGAAGGTATTTGGGATCTTGACCCAGCCGCAATGGAAAAGGCGGAACACGCTACCAGCGGCCAACCCTGAATCACTCCCTGGAATCGGCTGCTTTTGGCCGCGGTTCCGCCTTTGGAATGGAGGCGGCCAGGATTGACCTACAGAGAAGATCCCACCTCACCTGAGCGTTCTTCCTTTTTTCCTCCCCTCCACGATAGCTGGTGGACCACCAACCCCAAAAAGGTTTTTTACATATAAGCCACCGTTTATATTGTCAAAGTTGGTCAGGGATTGTACAATAAAAGATGAAACTGGTATGCTGTTTTTTCGTAAACTTGATTAGGAACACCATCTATATCGATGCATTCAAGAAGTTGACATACACGAAGGAGTGATTTTGCGTGATCCTGTTTCACCCGATGGACTTTCTGATCTTTATCGCTTTTGGTCTGTCTTTATGGGCCCAGTTCCGCGTTAAAGGTACCTTTAACAAATTTGCGGAAGTCCCTGCTTCCTCCGGCATGACCGGTGTTGAAGCCGCCCGCCGCATGCTGGATGCCAACGGACTGACCAATGTCGCCGTCGAGCACATCCCTGGCACACTGACGGACCACTACGATCCGACGTCACGTGTAGTGCGCCTGTCTGATCCGGTCTACTTCGGCAATTCGATCGCAGCACTCTCTGTCGCTTGCCACGAGGTCGGCCACGCCATCCAGCACAAGGTATCCTATCCAATGCTGGTCGCGCGTCACAAGATGTTCCCTGTAGTCAACCTGGTGTCTGGCTCTGCGCCTCTGCTCTTGCTGGCCGGATTCTTCTTTAAAATGTCGGGACTGCTGCTCCTGGGGATCATCTTCTTCTCCGCTGCAGTCGCTTTCCAACTGGTAACCTTGCCAGTCGAGTTTAACGCCAGCAGCCGTGCGAAACAGCAGATGGTCAAAATGGGCTTCATCCGCAATACGGAGGAAGGCGGCGCAAGCAGGGTACTCGGTGCCGCAGCGCTCACTTACGTAGCCGCAGCCCTGATCTCCGTCCTCGAACTGGTGAAGTACATCATGATCTTCCGCAGTTCAGACGAATAATCGATAGAATGACGAACAAGGTACAGATTCCTCCTGCTGGGGGACTGTACCTTTTTTTCTTGTGCTGCGCTACAATATTTTAAGGAGGTGTGACTATGAAAATCGGAATAATCGGACTTGGCAGCATGGGCCAGATGCTGGTCACGGCCTTTTGCAAAAGCAAAGCAGTGTCCCCTAAGGATCTGCTCGTGTACAACCGAACGCGTGAAAAAGCGGACAGAATGCAAGAGACCTATGGCGTGACAGTCGCTTCTTCCGCTCAGGAAGTCGGACATAGCGCTGACTTGCTCTTTGTCTGCACCAAGCCATTGGATCTGCTCCCGCTCGTGAAAGAGCTGTCCCTCCCCTCTCAGGTTCATCTCGTATCCGTAGCGGCTGGTGTCAGCATAGAAGATCTTGAAGCCGTACATACAGGCCCCGTGAGCAAAGTCATTCCCACAGTCACATCACAGGAATTGCGGGGAGTTTCTTTGTATACATGCAGCAGCAGACTGACTGGAGAACAGCAAAAACAGTTCGCCTCCCTGCTCTCATCGATTGGGACAGCGCAAGAGGTTTCCGAGCAGGAAATCGAGACGGCGACGATTCTGACCAGCAGCGGACCGGGACTGTTGGCAGGAATCATGGAGTCCTTTGCCCAGGCTGCTGTACGCAAGTCGCCGGGACTTCCCCTCGATACGGCGAGAAAGATGCTGGTGGAAACGATGCTGGGTACTGCCCAGCTGCTGCAATCCGAACAGCTTGGCTTTGACCAGCTGATCGAGCGGGTGGCCACCAAGGGGGGCATCACCGAAGAAGGACTTCGCGTGCTGGAAAAAAGACTGCCTGCCGGATTCGACGAGCTGTTTGACATGACCGAGTCCAAGCATGCGCTGCTCAAAGAGCGGGTTAAACAGCAGGCTGCAAACAATCAAGAAAAAGGAGACTAGATGATATGAAAATCGGTTGGATAGGTTTGGGAAACATGGGAGTACCGATGGCAAGCAATCTGCTGCAAGCAGGCTACGAATTGTATGTCTGGAACCGCACTCCGGAAAAAACGGCGGTGTTGTGCGAAAACAGGGCCAAACGCGCTGACTCGCTGGAGCAATTGGTAGAGACTTGCGATGTACTGTTTACGATGGTAAGTGATGATGCAGCCGTAAAGGAAATCTACACCGGTACGGACGGGATCCTCGCTTCTTCTGCTGTTCGCGGCAAACTGGCTGTCGATATGAGCACCATCTCACCGGATACCTCCCGGACCATCGCAGAGCAAGCCAAACAAGCCGGTCTGCGTTTCCTCGACGCGCCAGTCTCAGGTAGTGTCGGGCCAGCCAAAGAAGCGACTCTCGTCATCATGGTTGGCGGCGAACAAACGGACTATGAAGAAGCCAAGCCGATGCTGGACAAGCTGGGCAAGATCGCTTTGCATATGGGTCCGAACGGGGCTGGAACATCCGCCAAGCTGGCGATTAACCTCTTGCTGGGCATTACGGTTCAGGGCGTTTCCGAAACCCTGCTCTTTGCCCGCTCGCTCGGGATCGGCACGGAGCAGATGCTGCAAATCATCTCGGAAAGCGCTGTCGGCACTCCCTTGATCCGCGGAAAAGCCGCATCGATTTTGGCTGACGACTATCCTGCCGCTTTCGCCTTGAAGCATATGACGAAGGATTTGCGCCTCGCGCGCGAAGCAGGTGTTTCCACTCCTTTGGCGGAATCGGCAGCAGCCACTTACCGCCACGCATTGGAGGAAGGGTTGGGAGATCTTGATCTGATGGCGATCCTGCGCCATTTGGATAGCAACAAGTAGAAAAAAAGGAGAGCATCCAGTGTATCCTCTGGCATGCTCTCCTGCTTTTTTACGTGAGTTGTGCTTTCAGCCGTTCATTGAGCAGCTTGGCGGCGGACAATGCCCGCTGATCCTGCAAAATATCCCCGGGCTTGTTCCCTTCCCCGATGATGTAGCCCGCGAAGGGCATCCCGACGAACTCAAAAATGTACTGGAACTGCAAAATGAGGGGCAAGCCTTTGATATGGGGCTGATCCCCGCCTGTCGCGATCACATACGCTTGTTTTTGTCCCAGCGATTCCTTGAAGGCATAGCGCTTGTCTCGCAAGCTCTGGGACCAGCGATCGACGAAGTTTTTCATATGACCCGACATGCCGTACCAGTAAATCGGTGTGGCAAAAATCAGGAAATCATGGGCCAGCACGGCCTCAGTCACTCCATCATAATCATCTTCCACATCCACGAAGCCCCCTGGTTCGTGCCTTTGATCCAAAATGGGCCTGATGTGCTTTTCCCGAAGACGAATCGACGTATGCGGAATCCCGGCCAAAGCCAGGTTGGTCAATTCCTCTGTATTGCCATGGTCGCGAGAGCTTCCTTGCAAAACCAGAATGTTCATCCTGCACTCCCCCTGTTTCTCAACTCGATACGTTAACAGATTTTGCAGAACGAGCCTGATGAATGCGCAGCGAAAGGAAAACAGCTCCTGCCAGCAATACGGCAGACAAATAATAGACTGCCCGCGGTCCCTGCCACTCTGCAAAAGCCCCCATCAAGAGCGCAGACAGACCAAAGCTGAGCGAATCAATCGTGTCTTTGGCCGACATGACGTACGGTAGTGTCGATTCCGGTGCCGCTTGTTGCAGCACCGTCTGCTTCGCGATCAGCTGCATTTGAAAAACCGGTCCGAGCAAAAGGGAGAACAGCAAAGCTGCAAACTGGTCGCTGCTGCCAGCAAATAAAAAGGTAAGGATGCTTGCGCCGATCGTACCCAAAAGAATCCAGCGGGTCAAATGCTGCTGCAACCGCTGGGCAGCCGCCATCAAAACGGAAACGCCGATAATCGAGCCAAGCATGTACCCCGCATTGATATACCCCCACCACTCCTCGCCTTGTCCCAGAACCTTCAGAACAAACGGCAGGATGATGGCAGCGATCCACACTCCGCTCGACAAGCCAATCAATACATCCATCACGACGATCAGGCGCAGCCTGCTTTCCCTACGTATCCACTTCCAGCCCGTCATCCAGTCTGTTTTTTCCGTCTGCTCTTCCATCCCGGAGCGCGGGACATATCCGATTCCCAGCATGGCCCATGCAGCCAGACCATACGCGCCAACCGTTCCCCACAGCACGTTGTCTGCACCCAGCATGACAACCGCGATGCCGCCAGCAGCCCAGCCAGCGAAGTAGACCGTCTGATCAGAGGCGGCAAGCAATCCGTTGGCCCGAAGCAGAGCCTCGCGGGGGACCAGCCTTGGCACCAGCGCATTACGTGCAGGTGTAGCCCAGCCGTCCAGATACGCAATCAAGGCAATCAGAACGAATAGCAGCAATCTCCCTTCCTCAGTCGCTGCCGCAGCGATGACAAGCAATGCGGTTTTTACAGCCTGCGAAGCAAACAGGATGCGCTGCAGGGAAAAACGGCGAAACAGCAAGGGAGCCGTCAAACTCCCAGCCGATCTCATCGTAACATTCACTACCGGCACCATCGAGGTAAAAAAGATCGAATCCGTCGCCGTGTAGATGACGGTAATCACTGCCACAATATAAAAAACATCCCCCTGATTGGCCAATGACTGACCCGCCCAGAGGAATAGAAAACGTTTATTCCACATGCCATGCAACCCCCTGTCGGTTCAGAACTCCATTTTTGTTCTGTTGCAAAGGAAATCTCATTTCCTGACCGACATCTTCTTACAATGGAGATGCACCTCATTTTCTTTCAAGTAGCCCCATTATATTCCAGGTTCCGATTCCTGTACAGCGCGTTTGCCAAAAAAGCTGTAGTACACCCAGCCTGCATTGATCAGCAAGAAAGCGCTGGTCATCCAGAATACGCCGCTGATGCTGATATACCCCGCTACGAATCCCCCGATCATCGGTCCCAGCATGCTGCCGATGCTGACGAAACTGTTGTTGTACCCGTAGACGCGGCTGATCATATGCGTAGGCGTAGCCCTGCGCAGCAAGGCATTCACAGAAGGCAGCAAGCCACCGAGCGACAGGCCCAAGAGAAAGCGCAGCAGCACCAATTGCCATACAGCATTGACGAAGCCTTGCGGGATAAACAGCACGCCTGCCATAATCAGCGATCCCAAAAGAACCTTTTGCGAGCCGTAGCGGTCACCGAGCTGGCCTAGACGCGGGGACGCTGCTACGTTGGCAATTCCCATCGCAGCCTGCACAATCCCTGCCCACAATGCCACCTTCGTTCCCTCGGGCCCAAGCAATTGGGATATGTAGATCGGCAATACCGGAACAATGCTGAACAGTGCGAACTGGATCATCACCGTCACGAAAAAGAGTGCAGGCAGTTTTTTCGAGGAAAAAATCATGTCAAAATCCTGGCGCAAACTCGACTGGTTGCGTTTTTCCGGCGGCGTAAACTTCTCATGAACGGTAAACGTAATAACCAAAGTAGCGAGAAACAAAATACAGCCGGTAAAGACGAAGATCATCCGAAAGCCGATATAATCAGCCAAAAGTCCGCCAAATAGCGGCCCCATAATCGTACCGGCTGTGATGAATGATTGGAGCAGCCCTTGTGCCCAACCGATTTTCTCTTTCGGCACGGAAGAAGCCACCAGTGCCGTACTGGCAGGGATGATGCCGCCCACCAGCCCGTTGACCAGACGCAAAGCCAATAATTGCCATAAACTTCCTGCAAAGCCCGTCAAGGCTACAGTAATGGACATAAAATAACCGGAGCGCAGGATCATGATCTTGCGCCCGTGTTTGTCAGCCAGGTTTCCCCAAATCGGAGAGACGAGACCCGCCGTTAAAAAGTTCGCTCCAAAAATAATACCTGCCCACATCGTGACCTCATGCGGGTCCTCAATCCCAAAATCCTGCTGGATATAAAGGGGCAAAAAAGGCATGACCATGCTCATTGCGACCATGACGAAAAACAGGCATCCACATAAAACGTATAAATTGCGCCGCCATGTTTCCACCCATATCTCCTCCGTTCCACTGCCTGACCTAGAAGTTCTAGCTTGCCTCCTACTGCAGTTCGGGCGCAGCCCCCAGATCTTGTACATGCCACAAGGTGTGATACACGCCTTTTTGCGAAAGCAGTTCTTCATGCCTGCCCTGTTCGACGATCTTGCCTTCCTTCATCACGACGATTTTGTCCGCGTGGGTGATGGTCGACAGGCGATGCGCGACGATGATGGTGGTTCTTCCTTTGGTGAGACGAGCCAAAGACTCCTGGATCATATGCTCCGATTCCAGATCGAGGGCTGAAGTCGCTTCGTCCAGGATCAGAATGCCGGGATCACGCAAAAAGACACGTGCTATGGCGATGCGCTGTTTCTGTCCGCCAGACAGCTTTACGCCACGCTCGCCCAGCTCCGTCTCGTACCCTTCCGGCAGCTCCATGATGAAATCATGTGCATTGGCGGCTACAGCGGCACGTTCGACTGCTTCCTGGTCCGCATCCGGATCACCCATCATGATGTTCATTTTTGCCGATTCACTGAACAAAATGTTATCCTGCAGCACCATCCCGATATGATGTCGCAGATTGCGCTGCTTCACATCGCGAATGTCGATGCCGTCGATCGTGATTCTTCCCTCTGTCACGTCCCAAAAGCGAGGCAGCAGACTGATCAGCGAAGATTTTCCTCCCCCCGACATCCCGACCACCGCCACAGTTTCTCCCGGGTTGATCGTCAGATTGATGCCGTCCAGCACGAGAGGTCCTTCCTCCCGGTAGCGAAACGAGACATTTTCAAACCGGATCTCTCCGCGAATGCGTCCTGTATCGGGATCGAGCGGCATTTCCTTCGCATTCGGCTTGTCGGTAATATCATACGCTTCGTCAAGGAACTCAAACATCCGGTCCATCGAGGCGATCGATTGGGTCAAGACGGTAGACGAGTTGACCAACCGGCGCAACGGCGTATACAAACGGTCCAAATACACGTAGAAGGCGACCAATGTCCCTACGCTCAGCCCGCCGGTTACCACCTGGTAGCCCGCATAGGCGATGACGAGCAACGGCGCGATGTCCGTCACGGTATTGATCACGGAAAAGGTTTTCGCATTCCAGCGGGTATGCGCCAAGGCCTTTTGCAAAAAGTGATTGTTCTCCTTGGCAAAAATCTTGCTCTCGTGCTTTTCCAGTGCAAAGCTGCGAATCAGGGACATGCCGCCGACCCGCTCATGCAAATGCCCTTGCAGATGGGCCAGCGCTGCCGAACGGTCCTTGGTCAATTGACGCAGCCGCTTGTAAAAATATTTGACTGCAAAACTGTATAACGGAAAAACGATAATGGCCACAATCGTCAGCTCCACATCCATGTAAAACATGACGCCGAGCGTAAGAGCAATGGTGATTAAGTCGAGCCAGAGATTCATCAGTCCGGTCTCGATAAAGTTTTTGGTCGACTCCACGTCATTGATGACCCGTGAAATCACTTCGCCTGTCTTGTGGTTGTTGTAATAGCGCATGGAGAGGCGTTGCAGATGGCCAAAAAGCTGATTGCGGATGTCGTATAAAATGCGGCTGGAGACCCACTGGGCGTAATACTGGCGGATGTATTCCACAGGGGCGCGAACCACCGTAAACAGCAAAAATGCCCCGAGCATCAGCCAGAATAATTGACGCAGCTTCTCCCCTTGCGGCAGCGGACTGGGTAAAAGATCGTCAATCACGTATTTGATTAAAAGCGGAAGCAAGAGAGGGATCGTAAATTTGACAATGCCAATCAAAATGGTGCCGGCGATCTGCTTCCAGTACGGCTTCACATAGCTCATATAACGCCGGATGCTCAAGCAAAAGTCCCTCCTTCGCAAACAAGGAAATCCCTCCCCCGTACCTCGGGAAAGGGATTATTCCTCATCATCTCGTACCAATTGGTAACGGTCGTACCAACGCTGAACAAAGCCACTTTGAAACGGTCCGCGTCGGGCACGCACCCATTCTACAACCTCACGCAACGCAGACTGTACGCGCTCCACCACAAATGGAGGGTAATTCATCTGTTTGCTGTGCAAAAGGAATTCCTCTTCATCCAGGATGGAATACGTCATATCTGGATATACCTTCACATCCAGATCATAGTCTATGTAGCTGAGAAGTTGACCTTTCATGCTGAATGGCGAACCAATATTACAGTAATAGTAAATTCCGTCGTCGCGGATCATCGCGATCGTGTTAAACCACTGACCGCGACCGAATGTACAAATGGCCGGCTCGCGCGTACGCCACTCCCGCCCGTCTGCCTCTGTCACCTTGACCCGATCGTTGCCTCCAATCACTACTGCGTCACTGGTATGAATCAACGTCGTTTTGTCCCATATGCGGTGCAACGAATGGTCATGTTTATAACTTTCAATGCGGATATTGGAGCCTGGAGTTGGCGACATTGACTCTCCCCTTTCTTCTCTTCTCTATCTGATTGGGGACAAGCCTCCTTCAAGAAGAGAGCTTTTTGGAAAGTGTAACATATTTTTGCACTTCATAACCAAGCGAGTGGTAAAAAGGAAGCACTCCGGGATTGTTCTGGTTGACCATGATCAGAACGCGATTGACGCCTCTTTGTTTAAAACGCTTTTCAATCGCTTCCACCAGTTTGCGGCCAATCCCGCTCCCCTGCATGCTGGGTAATACAGCCAGGCGGTGGAAATAGGCACGAGCACCATCAATCGTCCCTACTACCACGCCGACAACCTTGCCTTCCTGTTCTGCTACCATCACCAAATCGCTGTCCCACGCTAGCTGTTGAGCCAAATCGTTTAACGACTCCGTTTCCGTTTGGTCCAAGCCGGTTTCTTGCCAGATACTTGTAATCGCCGAGTAATCACCGAGTCGAAACGGACGAATCAGCATGTTATGCCTCCTTCGTAGCCTTCTTCACCTATTGTACACCAGATGGACAACTTTGTCTTGCCTGTGAACGACCCAAAATCTGCTTCGATCCCCTACCTGGTACCACTTAGGTTAACAAAGAGATGCCCCCGTCGACAATCAGTGTTTGTCCGCGAACCATCCATGCCTTGTCCGAAAGCAGAAACATGACTGCGTTTGCCAAATCCTCCGGCTCGACGATGCGGCCTGCTGGCGTACGTGCTGCCGAGCTGCCCAATAATTCTTCGCGGTTGGGAAAATGACGCAGCGCATCCGTATCCACTGCTCCGCCGGAAACTGCGTTGACCACGATATTATGCTGGGCCAATTCGACTGCCAGATAGCGAGTGATTGCTTCTACCGCAGCTTTGGACACCCCGACTGCTGTATAGTTTTCCAATACACGGATGGAACCCAGACTGGACAAAGAGACGATCTTCCCGCCGTTTCCGCCCTTGATCATTAGTTTTGCCGCTTCTTGCGCACAAAACAACAGTGCCTTGCTGTTAATTTCCATGGTCCAGTCCCAATGGCTCTCTTCCAGCTCCATCAAAGGACGCAATACGCCGGACGCCGCATTGTTGACCAGCACATCCAACCGGCCAAATTCCCGGTCGATCTCCACAAACAATTCCTTGATTTTGGCAACATCGCCGACATTTGCTTTGACGAGATGCACACGGGCTCCTTTTGCTTCCAGCTCAGCTGCCGTCTCTCTCGCTGCGCTTCGATTGCGCAAATAATTCAACACGAGATCATAGCCTTGCTCTGCCAGCTGCAGGGCGATTGCTCTGCCAATCCCGCGTGTTCCACCTGTTACCAGTGCTACTTTATTCCCCGTATTCAAATGAAATGCCTCCTATCACACCAACTATTAGTATCTGGTACTAAATTCTAAAAATCACTTCATTATTATACCTCTCTCTATTCTGTTTTGCCACCAGATGCATTCGTGCAGGATGACTGCAATTCAAATTCCAAGCCATACTAAACATGCAAATGGTCGCAGACCCGAACAGATAAGACGCATTGCCACATGGAAAGGAGACTCATGACATGTACATAGGAAGGGATTTGTCGGAACTAACGATGATCTCCATGAAGGACTGGGAGACGACAGAGCTGCTGTACTTTCATCATGTGTGTTCCCAATTGGCTCCCTATCTCAGTGCAGAAGGAGCTTCCCTGCACACGAAAATGATCCGGGAGCTGGAAGACCGAGGTCCGGTAGGCGGAGACAGCGGCGGATGGGACCACTCCTCTGCCCCCATCTTTGATTAGACCAGGCGGATCCGCAAAGGAGGCGAGCAAATGACGACGAAATCCAATTCCAGCCAAGTCTGGACCATTGTCGGGGTTGTAGCATTCAGCGTGCTGGCCATGATCGGTTTGATCTACATGTTCTGGTAGAAAGCTGGCGGTTTGCCCGCCTGCTATCGCGCATCATTATCAGAATAAACTTTCTTTTTTAAAACAGGCAAAAATTGCTTTACATCATGAAAAAAATACCATATCCTATTTGTAAGATTCACACACTACAAAGAAGGAAAGGAGGCTGCGACAACATGATGACCACTATGCTTACTATGACTGATCGTACATGGGATCTTCTTGTTGCTCCAACTTCATATGGCAGCGCCTCCTGGACCGACGAATTGTAGTTTAGACACAATACGTGTCTTCCTTATTCCTTACTCGTCAGATACCAGACCGCAGGCGTGTGCTTGTGGTCTTTTCGTTCCCTTTTTCGTGATGAAAAGACCGCAGAGCTTTGCCCGCGGTTTTTTTGGTTTCCAAATTTTTGAAAGGAGGTGATTCGTATGGTACTGAACTTTCTCTATTTCCAGGTCAAGATCGAGCGCAAAAAGGAAAGCGTCGAACAGCGACTCGCAAAGGTTCAACAAGAAAGCTACCTGGAAAAACGCGCAGAAGCGCACGCTCTGGAAGCAGCTCAATTGAATGCGCGCATCTAATCACGGCAATCATTTTTGAATTCATGAGGAGGGATTTTGTATGAACAACAAACGTAGACGTCAGATGATGAGATTGACAGGAGTCAAATCGATAGAGGGGCTCTGACTGCACCGGAATTGTACGGAAGGGAGGCGTATATAGGATGTACATTCCCATGATTTTTTTCACCATTACGATCGAACGGCGGAAAGTGACTCCTGAGCAAAAATGGGCCAGATACCAGCAAGAACAAGCCATTGCTCAGTGGGAAGATCAGAAGCACCAGATCTACACGCAGTTTCCTGAATACTGTATTCGCTAAGGAAACGGCTTGAATAAGGCACGGTAATCGAAGGAGGCTATCCCATCGTCTGTTGGCATCGGGATAGCCTCCTTTTCCTTATTAGTTTGCTTTGTTTATTGGCTGCGGCTTCCACAGATGAATGATCGGCCAGCCATCCCAATCCCGCGCTACTTTCAACGCTCCATCGACTCGGATCACATCCATTTGCCCATCGGCGGGAATGATCAGTGCGGGAGCGCCATCCAAATATTCCAGACGAATCTCCATTTTATAGTGATACGTGACCGAGCCGTCCTCATTTTCCCGGATCTTGTTAAACTCAGTGATCGCCACCTGCATATTTGCCTTCTCTTGGACAGCGACTTGGTAAGCAAAAAAAGCCTCGCGATTCTTCATATAATCCTGGTATACCTTTTCTGTCGCGTATTCCTTTATCTGCTGATTTCTCTGATTGATAAAATCCTCCAATACCTGGTCTATATCTGCTTCTGTCCCGGCATCCTTGATCTCGATCTGGTACTGAACGTTTTTAAATGCATCTGCCAACTTACGGGCTTCCTCATCTGCATCAGGACTTGAACAGCCAAACAGCGCCAGTACCGCCATGCACAACAGGATCATTTGTTTATACATGCCCCCACCCCCCCATACCATATTTTAACATATATTCCACCCATTTCGTTGATTCAAAACAAAAAGACATGCTCGATCGCTGCCGATAACATGCCTTTTCGTGTAGTTATTTGTTTATCCGTGAAGCATCGCCTTGATTTTGTGATGCGCTACAGGAAAGGTGTAGGCATCCAATTCCTCGACGGCGGCAAAGCGAGCTGTCGGAGGAAGCTCCTCTCCCTCGATCCAGTCGCAGAGCCATACTTGCATATTCCATTGCAGATGGGAAAAGGTATGCTGCACTTCTCCCTGCATCTCGCGAACCTCCACCTCTACGCCAAATCGCTCCTGCATTTGCTGGGTCAGCAGGTCTTTTTTGGCTGCCTCTCGATCCACTTCCGTCTCCACCATAGGGAATTCCCACATGCCCGCCAGCAGTCCCTGTTCCGGACGCTTGTTGATCAGGACGGCTCCGTCGCGCACAATCAAGGCTACCTGGAGATAAACGGGACGCGGCGGCTTCGCCTTGCCCTTGTTCGGCAGCTCTTCCTGGACACCTTCCCGGCGGGCGATGCAGTAATCGAAGACCGGACAGGTGAGGCATTGCGGAGAACGCGGGGTGCAGACCATCGCGCCAAGCTCCATCAACGCCTGATTGAAGTCTCCAGCTCTGCCTTCGGGAATCACCTGGCGGACCAGATGCTCGATTTTGATCCGAGTGGCTGGCTTGGCGATGTCATCGGTCAGGTAGAGAAGTCTGGAAAAGACGCGCATGACATTGCCGTCTACCGCAGGCTCCGGCTTTTCGTAGGCGATGCTCAGAATCGCCCCGGCTGTATAGGGGCCCACGCCTTTTAGCGTGCGAATTTCTTCCGGGGTGTCAGGCACGATTCCGCCGTAGTTCGCCTGCACTTCCCGTGCGGCTGTCTGCAAATTGCGCACCCGCGAATAATAGCCCAAGCCCTCCCACGCCTTCAGCACTTCGTCCTCGGGTGCTTCCGCCAGTGCCTGAACCGTCGGAAACTTCTCCATAAAGTTCAGGTAGTACGGCTTTACGGTCTCGACACGCGTCTGCTGCAGCATAATCTCCGATACCCAGACCCGGTAAGGATCCCGATTGATTCGCCAGGGCAAGTCCCTTTTCTGGGAATCGTACCAGGCGAGCAAATCGCTCGAAAAACCAAACACATGAAATTCTTCCGGTAATGTATAACGCATGCTGATCTCCTTTTGTTTACGGTCGAACAGGAGCAAATGCCCAGATGTTCAATTTATTGGCTCCGCCTGCGATGCAGGCACAGAATGCTTCATCTTCCAAGCGCCACTGCTTGATCTGTTCGTACTGCTCCAAACTGTCCACCTCGAAGGTTTCCACGAACAGGCCCGGCTGATCGCATCCCTCCAGACAGCGGTACTGACGCGCCCCCAGCCCGCATGACACAGACTCTCTTTCGGCCAGAAGGGCAAGTGTCTCCCCGCGCTTTTCCAAAATGAGCTTGTATTCGATAAATACCGTTATCATCTGGTCGATTCCTCCCTTGCAAGACAACTCCACTTCATCATACAATCCAGGTTAATAGGGAACAAGCGGACAATTTTTTTCAATTTCGTAAGGAAAATCTTATCGCCGGAACGTTATAATAAATACAAACAGGAGGCCAAGGCCTGGAAGGAGGAAAACAAGAGGTTCATGGACACTGCTACTCACTTTGCCATGGGTTTTGGACTGGCGGGACTCGCGCATCTGGACCCAATCGTGGCATCGACACCAGGACTGATGGAAGCTGTCATGCTAGGCACTGTCATCGGCTCACAGGCACCTGATCTGGACGGCCTGGTCCGCATCCGCGGCAGCGCTGCCTATATACGCAATCACCGGGGCATCTCCCACTCTGTGCCCGCAATCTTTCTGTGGACAGGAGCCATTTTTGCCTTCATTCAATTGTTCATGCCCCAAACCAATTGGCTTCATCTGCTAGGCTGGATCTTTTTCGCTGTCTGTCTCCACGTTTTTGTAGACCTCTTCAACTCCTATGGCACCAAGGGCTTGTATCCGTTTCGGGACAAGTGGATTGCATTCAACACGATCTTTATCTTTGACCCTTTGATTTTTTCCGCTCATCTGTTGGGTTTTATGCTCTGGGCATCAGGCCTTGATCCCGGCAAGGTGTTCCTCGCGATCTACCTGCTGATCGCCTGCTATTACTATTGGCGATTTCAGGTGCAGAAGCGCACCACCGAGTTGGTCCGGCAAAAAATCGGACGCTCCGGGACGTACACCATCATCCCGACCATGTCATGGACACACTGGACCTTCGTCGCGCGTACCGAGCAGACCTGGTATGTAGGGGAAGTCAATGCCGGTGAAGTCATCGTGCTGGACACCTTCAAGATCAAATCGGAAAATGAAATCATCGCCGCCGCCAAGGAATCGTTTCGCGTCAAATCCTTCCTCGCTTTTACGCATCATGTACATGTAGAGACCAAAGAGCGCGACTTCGGCTATGAGGTGAAGTGGATCGATCTGCGCTATCGCTCCCGCTACCAGGGAAAAAGCCATTACATGTTCGTCGCGGTCGTCTACCTCGACTATGAATTGAATATTCTCGATTCATTCGTCGGCTGGATTCACCGCGGTGAAGAACAGTTGAACAAAAAGCTCGATCCTGACAAACAACTCAATTAAACATGAATGTGATGCCCGCAGTTTCTATACATGCGGGTTTTTTCTTGTGGTATCTGACCTGCATCAACTGATAAGATTTGCACCTTTTAACCAAGTCAGGCAGGAGATACGATGTTGCTATCCCATCTTTTGCATGAAGGAGAATGATCCCATGATTCCCATTCGCTACGCCAAACGAACGATTACTGACAAAGAACAAATCGATCAGTTCCTGTCACAGGCCAAAACCGGACATCTGGGCATGACGAACGGCATCGAACCGTACATCATCCCCTTGAACTTCTGCTGGCTGGCGGGCAAGCTCTACTTTCACGGAGCGGATTCCGGACGCAAAATCGAGATGATTCAAGCCAACAACCGGGTCTGCTTCAGTGTTTGTGAAGAATACGGGACCATCGCCGATCCCGTCCCAGCCCATGTCGATACCGCTTATATGAGCGTTTTCTTGTCTGGCACGATCGAGCGCGTGGAAGAACCGGAGGAAATGCGCGAAGCCATGCAAGCGATGCTGGACAAATACGTGCCCGGATATTTCTCAGAGCCTTTGCCATTGCAGCATGTGTTGAAGTATCGTTCCAGCATGGGGAGTGCCACCGCCGTGTTTCGGATCACACCCGATACCATCAGTGCCAAAGGAAATCTGGCTGGCGACGAAAAGAAGTTTTTTCACGGCCGGAAAGTAGAGCAGGATGTGTAGCTCGCGTAAAAGCATGAAAAGACACGCCTATTCCGTGATGAACAGGCGTGTCTTTTTCCTTTTTCGAGAAACATTACAAATTTGCCGGAGCTGTCATCCCCGTCGTAATGGCCAGTCTGTTCCAGCAGTTGATGACGTTTATCGCCATAATTAGCGAGACGATCTGCTTCTCTTCAAAATGTTCCCTCACTTGCGCATATACGTCCTCGGAGACGCCGCGTTCTGCGATGAGAGTCACAGCCTCTGTCAAAGCGAGGATGGCCCGCTCCTCCTCGCTGTATACATCTGCTTCCCGCCACGCGTTCAGCAAATAGATACGCTGCTCGGTTTCCCCGAGCTTTCTTGCGTCCTTCGTATGCATATCCAAACAAAAGGCGCATCCGTTGATCTGGGAGGCTCGTATTTTGATCAATTCGAGCCACTTGGGCTCAAGACCGCTCTCGCTCACAAACTTCTCCAGCTGGCGCATGGTTTGATATGCTTCCGGATTTGCTACTCTGTGATTCATTCTGGCTTTCATGAAAATCCATCCCTTCCCGTCTAAAAATATGTTGCCGTACTCATAGACGAGAAGCCCCGCGGTTTTGTGACCGCATTTAGAAAAGATGTTTCACTTTATCGGGATTGAGCAAAATGTAGATTCGTTTGATTCGCTCCAGGTCTTCGTCCAGGACGAAACTGATCGCTGTCGGCCGCATCTCCGCTCCATACATCAGAATCCCCGGCTGGCCATTGAGCGAGCAAATTTGCTGGATACCGCTCCAGTTTCGGGAAACCCCCAGCAAAAATGCCACGACATGCTTGTCGGGACTGATCGGGCGAATAGCTGCCCGGGTCTTGCCGCCGCCATCCGAAATGAGAACAGCGTCCTGGCTCAACAAGCGGATCAAGGCTGCAGCATCCTCTTTTTGAATCGCATCGACAAACTGCTCCACCAGCCTTTGGGCGTGCTCGGGCTGGACGTCTACCCGCATCTGAGCGGCTTGAATCTTTTGCTGCGCACGGCTGTACAGCTTGCGGCAAGCCGGTTCTGCCCGTTCCAGCATTTGAGCGATCTCACGATATTCATACCCCAGCGCCGATCTCAGCACATAGACGGCACGCTCGGACGGCGACAGGTTTTCCATCAAAACGAGGAGCCCATACGAGATGGCCTCCTCTTGGATCAACGCATGCAAGGGATCGCCGTTGCCGTCCACATCAGGCAACGGCTCCGGCAGCCACTCGCCGACGTAATGCTCCCGTTTTCTGCGCGCCGATTTCAAGAAATCCAGGCAGCGATTGGTCAGCACCTTGCACAGATAGCTTTTCATATGGTGAATGTCTCCGATGTCGTCTCGTGCCAAGGTAAGAAAAGTCTCCTGCACAATATCCTCCACTTCGCTTACGGTTCCCAGCATGCGATACGCGATGGAAAACAACAATGGTTTGTACTCGCGGTACACATCCTCCATCTGCATGCTCATCATTGCGCGGAACCAAACTGCCAGATCGTATGGCTCAGGCTGTTGTAGCGAAAACTGATATGCAAGCGCTCCGCCGTACGCACATCGTCCGCAGCTCCCATCGCATAGATGAGCGGAACAAAATGCTCGCTTCCATATACCGGAACCGCCTTCTCCGCATGCGGCGCCAAGGAGCGGTAGTTCGCGAGGTCTTCCACATTCCAAGATGCCAGCGTATCCTTGAGCCAGTCCTCGAACTCCACCGCCCACTCATAAGCTGCTCCGGAGTTCTCACGCATGTTGATATAGGAAAAATTGTGGACCGTGCCGCCGCTGCCCAGAATCAGGACATCCTTGGCACGCAAGGGGACCAGGGCACGACCGATCGCATATTGCTGCTCCACGGTCAGCTGCGGATTTACCGACAAAGAGATAACGGGCACATCAGCATCGGGATAGATCATGCGGAGCACGACCCAGTGACCGTGGTCCAATCCCCGCTCCTCATTCATTCGGACGGGCACACCTGCACGCTGCAGAAGCTGATACGTCTCCTCTGCGATTTCCCGATCTCCCTTGGCAGGATACTGAATCTCATAGAGTTCGCGGGGAAAACCGCCAAAGTCGTGAATCGTCGGGTAGACATCCATCGAGCCTACCTCCTGCAACGAAGACTCCCAGTGTGCCGAGAAAATGACAATGGCCCGAGGGCGACGCGGCAAACGTCCAGAGAGCTGATTCAAGGCTTGCGTATAGCTGTTATCTTCAATCGCGAGCAAAGGGGCACCGTGTGCGATAAAAAAGGATGGCATCATGTGTCAACAAATCCTTTCTTTTATTAACCTAGTTACTTTTAGTAAGTATTATTATATCGGAAAACGAGCACCATTACTATCCTTTCCAGAAAAAATGATTGGGATATGCATATTCACTTATCTGAAAATAAACAACATACACTAAATTCTATCAATTCATTGACTGTCTTTGACGAGGGACTGTATAATTTGCAAAACAATGTTTTCTAGTTAAAAACAAAGTGAGGAGTTGCTTCTATGAAAACCAACCATTTCACCTGTTTGCTGTCGGTCCCGATGTCTGCTGCACTCGTCGCCTGTTCTTTATTCTTGCCGATGCCGTCTTTCGGAGACGGCAAAGCATACGCTCAAGCAACTGCGGCGCAAGCCAATCAAGCACCTGCTATCACTGTTACTCTTTTGGGAACTGGCTCTCCACTTCTCAGCATGGAGCGTTTCGGTCCTTCTACCCTCGTGGAGGCTGGCGGGGAACGTTTGCTGTTCGACGCAGGGCGCGGTGCGGCACTTCGACTCAGCCAACTTTCCATCATGCCGGGGGAAATAGACAAGCTGTTCCTCACTCACTTGCATTCCGACCATACGATTGGCATCCCCGATGTCTGGCTGACAGGTTCTCTGCCTACAGCAGGAAAAAGGGCGACTGAATTCCAGGTATGGGGTCCCCAGGGCACCAAAGAGATGATGGTCAACTTGGCAAAAGCCTACGAGGAAGATGTAGCCGTCAGAAAGGAAAACCAAAATGAAGTTCTGAAAGGTTTGGATGCAATTGGACACGATATCGAGGAAGGGGTCGTCTATGAGCACAACGGCGTTCAAGTCGTTGCTTTTCTCGTCGATCACGGCCCCATGGAGCCAAGCTATGGCTACCGGGTGAATTACAAAGGGCACTCCGTTGTCATCTCCGGTGATACGCGCTACAACGAGAATTTGATTCAATACGCGAAGGGAACGGATTTGATCATCCACGAGGTAGCGGCGGCCAAACCGGATGAGAAATCGCCGGCGATCCAAAAGATCTTGGACATTCATACCACCCCTGAGGAAGCGGGAAAAGTATTCAGCCAGGTACAACCGAAGCTGGCCGTCTACTCGCATATCGTCCTGCTCGGCGGCTTGACAGATGCGAATGCCAACCTCGCTGTGAGAACGAGCAAGGTATTCAACGGCAATGTGGTAGTCGGCGAGGATTTGATGTCTTTCCACATCGGCAATGACGTGCAGGTGAAAGAACCTCAATTCAAATATGTAAAATAAGTGTAGGGAAGGATCTCTGGGGGCAAATTCTAGCCAGTTCCTATTGGTAAAAAAGGCTTGTCGCCTCAATAAGGGACAAGCCTTTTCTATTAGAAGAAAGCTATTATTTCGCAGCAGCGAAACGCTTGCTTACTTCATCCCCGTTTACAACGTTCCAGAAAGCAGCGATGTAATCCGCATGTTGTATATCAGAAGAACCATCCCCGTACAAAAAGATAAATTTAACTGTGAACAGCATTTACTTCCTTCTGATTTGACCTTGAACGGGGAAGGGCCAGGATTGCTGCAATTGCCACTGCAACCCCCAATGCTCCCATCCAGGTCACCGAAGCGAGCGATATTTTTTCTACGGCAATACCGCCAATTCCCGCACCAGCTGCCATGGACAATTGCATCATGGATTGATTAAGGCCAAGCAAAACTCCTGAGGATTTCGGTTCGAGCGTCGCCAAATGATATTGTTGGGTTGGTCCGGATGACCAAGCAGCGAATGACCACAGGATAAGAATAGCGAATACTGCGGCTGTTGAATTCGTTACTACAGATAGGAATATCAGCATCATGATGTGAAGCGCCATTCCCCCGATCAATGTAACAGCTACTCCCCATCGATCCGTGCTATAGCCGCCAAACTTGGAACCAACGAGGCTGGCGATCCCAAAAATCAGCAAAGCTGTGCTGAGGAGATCACTGCTGATCCCGGAAACGGTGAGCAGATAAGGAGTCAAATACGTATATGCAATCGAATACCCGCCTAACCAGAAGAAGGTAATGGATAATCCAATGGCTACTTTTTTCTTTTTCAGAAGGGCAAGTTGTTGAAGCAAAGGTACGGACTCGTCCCCTTTTGTACGCGGTATCGCGATAAAGATTACAATCATGGCAATGATTCCGAACAAAGCGATTCCACCAAAGACAGATTTCCACCCGAATGATTCTGCCATCATTCTTCCCAAAGGAACACCGACAATTAATGAAGCGGTGAATCCCATGATAACGGTTGCGATGGAGCTAGCCTGCTTGCCGGAAGGAGCGATTTTTGCCGCAATGTTCAGTGCGGAAACAACAACCATACCAGCGCCTAGCGCCATGATCATGCGAGCAAAAACAAACCATCCATACCCGGGAAGTGCAAACGAAAGAATGTTTCCCAGAACGAACAAACCAAGAGCGTAAACCATCAATTTGCGTCTATCCATACTTGCCGTGAGAGTCATCAGAATGGGGGTTCCAATCGCATATACAAGCGAAAAAATAGTAATGAGCTGACCTGCTGCAGCCAACGTAATTCCAAATGATTGAGCAATCTTATCCAAAATCCCGGATATGATGTACTCTGATGTTCCGACTAAAAAGCTGACGATGGCCAAAAGGTATACTTTCCATGTGTTCTCCATATTCATCTCTCCTACTCTTGCTTTTATATAAACACATATCGCGATATGTCGATATGATAAACAAAAAAACAATTCGCAAATTGTCGATTCGTTTGGTGAAAACGAAACCGAACCCCTGTAAAGGAATTCAGTTTCCTCTCCTTACAGCTCTTCCTGAAAAAAATGAGCTATGGCGCGAATAGCCTCCTCATCTCTTTGATAATAAGTAAATTTGCCGATACGCTTCGTTTTGATTAGTCCGGCTCGTTGAAGGATGGAGAGGTATTGTGAAGCCGTTGATTGCGTCATGTTCAACTTATCCGTGATTTGGCTCACACATACCCCAATTTCGTTCATATCTATCCCTTCGTGAGGAATAAAGTGACGTTCTGGTTCTTTCAGCCATTGCAGGATTTGCAGTCTAGATTCGTTGGACAGTGCTTTAAAAATATCCATTGGTTTCATACGCATTATTATATCGTTAATTTTCGATATGTCAATATCGATCCAGGGAATTCAAAATGACACAAAAAAGGCTTGTCGCTTTTTGAGGCGACAAGCCTTTTCTATTAGAAGAAAGCTATTATTTCGCAGCAGCGAAACGCTTGCTTACTTCATCCCAGTTTACAACGTTCCAGAAAGCAGCGATGTAATCAGGGCGTTTGTTTTGGTAGTTCAGGTAGTATGCGTGCTCCCATACGTCCAGACCCAGGATTGGCGTTTTGCCTTCCATGATTGGGCTGTCTTGGTTTGGAGTGGAAGTGATGGCTACTTTGCCGCCATCAGCGATCAGCCAAGCCCAACCGGAACCGAAGCGGCCAGTCGCTGCTTTCGCGAATTCAGCTTTGAAGTTGTCGAAGCTGCCGAATGCTGCGTTGATCGCGTCAGCCAGTTCGCCTGTTGGCGCGCCGCCGCCATTTGGAGACATAACTTCCCAGAACAGAGTGTGGTTGGCATGTCCGCCGCCGTTGTTGCGAACTGCTGTGCGGATGCCTTCTGGTAAAGCATCGAGGTTGCTGATCAGCTCTTCTACGCTTTTGCCTTGCAGGTCTGCATGTCCTTCCAGAGCTGCGTTGAGATTGTTCACGTATGTCGCATGGTGACGTCCGTGGTGGATCTCCATAGTTTGCTTGTCGATGTGTGGTTCCAGCGCGTCGTGCGCGTATGGCAATGCAGGAAGTTGATGTGCCATTGTAACATTCCTCCTTCAAATTATGTATGGTTCAAGCCACACCCTTATTATAGTTCAAGAGATACACTTTTACAACAAATCGGTATGCAAAGTATCGTAATCTAGCAAGTTCGATGAATATTTTCCATCTTGCAATCAGAAATGAGAGTGCTAGACTTGGAGTATTCCTTTTACTCCTCAGAAAATCAGGTGATAAAACAATGGAAATGGACTTATCTACGGTTCTCATTCTCGCAATTTTTGGGTTTATCGCCGCCTTTATCGACAGCACGGTCGGAGGCGGCGGACTCATCTCCCTGCCGGCCTTGCTCGGCTTGGGCATGCCTCCTTATCTGGCGTTGGGTACGAATAAGCTGGCGGGCACGATCTCTTCCGCGACCAGCTCCGTCACTTTTATCCGCAGCGGCAAGTTTGACAAAAAGCTGATGCTGATCCTCTTTCCCGTCTCCCTGGTCGGTGCCTTTATAGGAGCAAAGGTCGTCCTCTTCGTCCCGCAGGAGCTGCTAAAAGTTCTGGTCATCGTGATGATGGGACTGATTTTTGTCTACACCCTGTTCAATAAACGGTTTGGCCAGGACACCCAATTCAAGGGGCTGACTCGTTTTACTCTCGGTCTGGGGATTCCTCTTACTTTTCTCATCGGCTTCTATGACGGCTTTTTTGGCCCTGGTACGGGCTCGTTCTTCGTTTTCCTGATGGTGTTGTTGTTCGGCTATGATTTTGTCATCGCGGCAGGCAATGGGCGGATTCTGAATCTGGCGAGCAATATAGCAGCACTTACCGTTTTTATCGTCGAAGGGAAGGTTATCTTCCTGACTGGTCTCGTGATGGGTGTTGCGATGCTGCTCGGCGCATCCCTCGGGGCTCGGGTGGCGATCAAAACAGGCGTCCGCTTTGTCCGCCCGCTCTTTTTGATCGTCTCCGTTGCGCTGATCAGCAAGATGGTGTATGAATTGGTACTCATGCCTTAGTTAGTAAGAAAGACGCGGGGTCACTTCCATTTGAATGAAGTGACCCCGCATTTTTTGGTTGGTTGTGCTCAAGCTTTAGCGGTGGAGAGGAAAAAGGGGGAAACGCTCCAGCGGGTTGGGATCTTTGCTGGGGGTCATCCCTGGCCGCCTCCCACTCCAAAGGCGGAACCGCGGCCAAAAGCAGCCGTTCCCCAGAAGTTGATTCAGGGTTGGCCGCTAAAACCGTGTTCCACCTTTTCCGTTCCGGCTTGGTCAAGATCCCAAATGCCTTCGCTTTTTCCCCCTTTTTCCTGGACCAGCTTTTTCTGGTCTCCCAACCTTCTTTTGAGGGCTGCGCTCAGCCGATCGAAGCGACAGATGACTTACGCTGCTGCAACTGATACATCTGGTGATACTTCCCGCCCAATTCCATCAGCTCTTCGTGCCGTCCGCGCTCTACGATCCTGCCGCGGTCCAGGACGAGGATGCGGTCGGCATTTTTGATGGTCGACAACCGATGCGCGATGATGAAGGTGGTCCTCCCTTTTTTCAGCACCTCCAGAGCCTGCTGGATGACGCTTTCCGTCTGCGTATCGATGCTCGCTGTCGCTTCATCCAGAACCAGGATCGCGGGATCGAAGGCAAGCGCTCTGGCAAAGGAAATAAGCTGTCGTTGTCCTGCCGACAAGGTGCTTCCCTTTTCCAGCACGGGCTCGTCAAAGCCTTTGGGAAGAGTATGCAAAAGCTGATCCGCTCCGACGGCATGCAAGGCTTGCTCTACTCGCTCCCGGGAGATGTCGGGATGATTCAGGCTTACATTGGATGCAATCGTGCCGGTAAAAAGAAACGGGTCCTGCAGCACAATCGCCATATGCTGGCGCAGATGCTGTTTGGACAGCCGGCTGATGTCCTGACCGTCTATGCGAATCGTTCCCTGGTCGATCTCGTAAAAGCGGAACAGCAGATTGATAATCGAGCTTTTGCCAGATCCCGTATGCCCTACCAGCGCCACCGTCTCGCCCGGCATGGCTTCAAACGAGATGTCCTTCAGCACGGCCTGGTCCTTTTGATAGGCAAAGGTGACGTTTTCGAAGCTGACCTTCCCCGTAAAACGCGGCACGTTCCCCGTCTCCACGTCCGCCCCCGGCTCATCGAGCAGCTCAAAGACCCGGTGGGCAGCCACGCGCGCCTGCTCAAAATTGGCCAACTGATTCATGATCTGCCTGATCGGCTGGAACAAGCGGGTCAAATAATCGACGAATGCGTACATGACTCCGAGCGTAAACAAATTGCCCCCCGTCAAGGAAGCCCAGCCCGTGTACCAAATGAAACAGACAAAGCTCAGATTGCTGAGCAGCATGACCAGATTGAACGAGACTGTCGCATTGAGCCGCAGCATCTTATTCTGATAGGCGAAAAGATTATCGTTAAGCTCCGCGAACTCGCTCATTGCTTCCTTTTCTTTGCGAAACGCCCGAATGATCGGTATCCCCTGGATCGACTCGTTGATCATGCCGTTGATGTCGCTGATGAGTGTGCGGATCACGAAGTTAAAACGGGTGGCAAACTTGCGGTACACCGCGATCCAGACGAACATGACCGGCAGGATGAGCAGGCAGACCAGCGCTAGCCGCGTGTCCAGCAGGAACAACGCCGTAAAGATGCCGACCAGGTAGATGGCGCTGGTAAAAAAAGAAGCCAGCACATTCGCAAACAGCTCACGGATCGCTTCCGTGTCATTGGTGACGCGGGCCACCACCTTCCCCGCCGGCAAATGGTCGAAATAGGTGACAGGCAGACGCTGGATATGGGCGAAGACATCGATGCGCAGCTTTCGGATCACCAGGTTGGCCGCTTTTTGCAGCATAAATTTTTGCCCGTAATGCAGCACAGACGCTATCACCAGCAAGCCGCCGTAGAATGCAGCCAAGACCAGCAAGCCCTTCGTCTCCGGGCGAAAGAAGGCAAACAGCTCCGGGACACTCAGCTTTACAGCCGGATAGACTGCCTGCTCGCTGCCCTTGATGATCGTCAGCTCGCGATCTGTCGCCGTACGCTCGCCGTCAAAGGAGATCGGCTGATCGACAAAATAGTAGGAACGCCCCACCTGCAGGATGCGAACCTCTTTTCCGGGCTGGCCGCCCTCCTCCTGTACGTGATCCTGACGTGTATACCACCGATCCTGATACGGTACGGCAAATGGCTGCTCTGCCGTCTCATACCAAGGCAGTTCAATTCCCATGATGTGGGTGTCAATCATCTTCTTCGCCAAAAAGGGCCCCGTCAGTTCCGCAGCCACCGCGACGGAGAGCATCAGCAGCGCCAACAGGATCGTCTTTTTAAACTGGAGCGCGATATGGAACAATCTTTTGCCTGTACTCATGGCTTCACCTGCCCTTCGTTCAACAGCTCTTCTGCCTGCTGCCGTTCATATTGCTCTTTGTACCAGCCGCCCTGCTCCATAAGCTGCTCATGCGTTCCTTCCTGCACGACTCGCCCTTCATCCAGTACCAGAATCCAGTCAGCATGCTGGACGGCAAACATCCGATGTGTGGCGATCAGCGTCGTCTTTCCTGCCCGCTCCCGCCGGATGCTTGTGAGCATCTCTGCTTCTGTCTTCCCGTCTACGGCAGACATCGCATCGTCTAGGATCAGGATCTCCGGATCGATCATCAACGCGCGCGCAATCGAGACCCGTTGCTTTTGTCCTCCGGATAAGGCTACTCCCTTTTCCCCCACCAAGGTCTCCAGCCCATCAGGAAGCCTCTGCACATCCTGGTCAAAGGAGGCGAGCTGCAGGGTATGCAGCAATTCTTCCTGTGTCCCGTCCCGTCTTCCGAATAGCACATTCTCGCGGACCGTTTTCGAAAAGAGAATCTGTTCCTGCGGCACATACCCGATCCAGCGTTTGACGTTGTCCAGCGCGATTTTCTCCAGCGGCTGGCCGGAGATGGTAATCCTTCCTTCACCCAGAGGAAACTCCCGCAATAGCTGTCGGAGCAAGGTAGTCTTGCCGCTGCCCGTGCGTCCCACGATCCCCAGCGTCTGTCCGCGCTGCAAGGTGAAGGATACGTCTTTCAACTGTTCGCCACGGGCGGAAGGATAGCGAAAGGTCACACGGTCATAACAGATCTCAGTCGGCACCTCGATAGCAATTGCATCCTGTGCGTCCTGCACATCTGGTTGATAGCCGAGGGTTTCATTGACGCGGTCCAGCGATGCGTTGCCTCGCTGCAAGACGTTGATCAATTCGCCAATCCCGAACATCGGCCAGATCAGCATCCCCAGGTAGACATTGAAGGAAACCAGCTCTCCCAAGGTCAGCTTTTGCTGAAAAACCAGATAACCACCGTACAAGATTCCGATCATATAGCTGATCCCGATCAAAAGCTTCACAGTCGGTTCGATCAAGGAATCAACCCTCCCTACCGCAATATTTTTCTGATAGACGTCATCCGTCATTTCCTGAAAGCGTCGTTGATCAGCTGTTTCCTGCACATAGGCGCGAATCACGCGAACACCCGAGACCGATTCCAGGACTTGATCATTCAACGCCCCGAAGGCATTCTGTGCAAGAGAGAAACGGGCGTGGATTTTGCGGCCATAGCGGTTGATCGCGTAGGCCATGATTGGCAGCGGCAGTATAGCCATCAGAGTAAGCTCCCAGCTGATGAAGACAAACATCGTCAGCAGGATCATCGCCGTATAGCTGATGGTCTCCACAATCGTCATGACCCCGAAGCCTGTGGTCATGGAGACGGCTTTCAAATCATTGGTCGCGCGTGCCATCAAATCCCCCGTACGATTTCGTTGAAAAAAGGTGGGGGTCATCCTCAGAAAATGTCTCATCAGCATGGCACGCAGCGTACGCTCCGCCAGATAGGCTCCCCCGAACAGCCTGGATACCCAAATGTAGGTGATCGCGTAGATCGCGAAGGAAAGCGCGGTAAAGAAGAGCAATATGCCGATAAGTCTATCTGTTGTCAAGGTACCCAGATACATCTCGTCGATGGACATCCCGATGATCTTGGGCGGCAGTATTTCCATGAGGCTGCCGACCATCAGCAGGAGTATCGCCAAGGTATATCGCTGCCAATTTTCTTTAAAAAACCAACCCATTTTCAGAAAAATCGAAAACATCCACTCACTCCTCTCTCGTTCCCAACGTGAAGCGCTGTCCTCCCTGGTGTGCGAAGCGAAAAAGGCATACCGCTTGTAAGCAATATGCCTGTTCACATGTTCGATATAGAAAAGCGAAAAGGCCCGTTGAACGCAGCCGTCGCCTGCTGTATCACGTCTCATTTTATGGAACGATGGGAATACTTTACCATTCGCTATTCTCTCTTGTCAATTGATTTCGCAAATGGTATCGCAGCTCTTGAAGCGTACAAAAAATGAGGTGCCTGAACTGCTGCTTTTCACTTCAATTTTGGCTCGATGGCGATTGGCGACACTGTAGCAGACAGCCAGCCCCAGGCCAGTTCCCTTTTCTTTGGTCGTGAAAAACGGCGTCCATATCTTTTCCAGCAGCTCCTCCTGGATGCCCGTCCCTTCGTCAGTCACCTCGAGGACGACCTCCCCATCCTGCTCGTAGATTTTGATGGTCAAGGTCTTTCCAGGCGGCATGGCTTCCAGGCCATTCAATGCGAGGTTCAAAAACAGCTGGCGAATTTCTTTGCCATCCAGATATACCTCCGGGCACTTTTTCCAATCAATATGCACATTTTTCCCGCTTAATACTGCTTCTGCCTGAATCAATGGCAGGAGGGTTTCCAGCGCATCCTCCAGATGCTGCCTCGTCATTTCATTCGTCTTGTTCTTCGCCAGCGTCAAAAACTCGGTGATGATGACATTGGCCCGATCCAGCTCTGCCAGCATCAGATCGACGAACTGAAGCGCTGAGCTGTCCCTGGAATTTTTGGCTAATTGCAAAAAGCCTCGTACCGTCGTCATTGGATTGCGGATCTCGTGAGCAATTCCCGCTGCCATCTCCCCAATCAGGTGCAAACGGTCCAGGCGAGCCATTTCTTTCTCCAGATAGACTCGTTCGGTAATATCCGTGATGACGCTTAGAATGCTTCGCTTGTCTTGGATGTAGATGATTTCCGTAGACAGCAAGCCTTCGCGCAGCTCGTTGGATTTGGTCAAGTATTGAATCTTTTCATTGCGCACCGCTTCCTCCAGATCGAGGGGGCGCTTTTGCCAGCTGTATTCCCTGGCCAGGATCAGCTTGTCCTCTGTAGAGTCCTTCACTTCCTCGTATGTATATTGCATGATGTCGATCCAGCTTTGGTTGACGTCGATATAGGCGCCATCCTCACAGGAACGGATCGCGATCATGCACGGGCTGGATTGGAAAATCTTCTGAAATTGCTCCTGCGACGCAGCCAACTGCTTCGTGCGTTCCCTTACCAGCACCTCCAGCCGGTCGTATTGATGCTTGCGTTCAATCTCCAACTGCTTTCGCTCGCTAATATCACGAACCGAACAGACGTAGATATCCCGCTGCTCGATCGTCGTTTTGCCAAGCTGGATTTCGACCGGAAAGCTGCTTTGATCCTTGCGCACCGCTACCGTTTCCACAATTTTGTCCAACACGTAATCATCCGAGTGAAACGGCAAGGCAAGCAGTTGATTGATGGGCTTGTTCAACACCTCATGGGGTCTGTAGCCGAACATGGGCCACACTACTGGATTCAGCGAAAGAATCAGGCGATTTTCGTCAAATGTGATGATGGTATCGACGGAGGTGTCTACGATCGTTCGCGACAGTGCCTCGCTTTTGATCAATTCCTGCAGCGTCCGCAAATACCGGTCATTGGCCTCCTCCAACTCCATGGTGCGGGAGTGAAGCATCTCCCTTTGAAATGCGATCTGCTGCTGTTGCAGATAGAGCTGCACGAAGCCCTCGACCTTCATCACCAATGTATCGGGATGAAAAGGCTTGAAGATATAATCAATAGCGCCGGCTTTGTAGCCTTCCAGGACGTGTTCGGTGGCTTTGCTGATCGCCGTCACGAAAATGATCGGAATGTTTCTTGATTTCTCTCGCTGCTTGATGAGCTTGGCTGTCTCAAATCCATTGAGGCCGGGCATCTGGACGTCCAAGAGAATGAGGGCAAATTCTTCTTTCAAGACCTGGCGCAAGGCTTCTTCTCCCGACTGTACAGAGACGAGCCGATAACGTGGGGAATCCAGCACGGCCTGTAAAGAAAGCAGATTTTCCTTTCGATCATCTACCAGAAGAATATTTACCTTTTTATTCCATGCCCAATTCTCCTGATGTTCAGAGTCCTTCACCCAATTCAGCCCTGCATCATTTGACTTTTCGGTAGAATTTTTCGGTTCCGTCCACTTCTTCATAACAGCTTGCATGGGTTGTGAATACAACTCCTTCCTTGTTGCCGAGTCCAAGATAACCGTCCGTGCACAAGCTTTCATAAATCAGCTGGTGCACGTGATTCTGCAGTGGTTCATTGAAATAAATCATGACATTGCGGCAAATGATGACCTGAAATTCGTTAAAGGAGCCGTCTGTAACCAGATTGTGCTGGGCAAAAACCATATTGTCCTTTAAAAAAGGCTCGAACTGGACCACTCCATTTTTGACCGTATAGTATTCCGAAAAGGCTCGCGTACCGCCAGCCTGCATGTAGTTTTTGGTGTACAGCTGCATTTTTTCGATCGGAAAGCTGCCCATCTTCGCTTTCTTGAGGACATGCTCATTCATATCCGTCCCGTAGAGTCTGCTCTTGTGCAGCAGCCCTTCCTCATGGAGCAGGATGGCCATCGAAAAAACCTCCTGCCCGGTCGAGCAGCCCGCATGCCAGATGCGGATGAACGGAATCTTTCGCAAATGGGGGACGATGGATTTGCGAAATGTCAAAAAGAAGTGCGGGTCGCGAAACATCTCGGTTACATTGATGGAGAAGTCGGAGAAGAGTTTTTCCATCATCTTGGGTTCATGCAAGACTTTTTCCTGCAGGCCGGAGATGGTTTGCAGCTTTTCGATCCGTATTCGATGCCAGATTCGGCGCCGAATAGAGGAGTAGGTGTAGTTGCGAAAATCATGCCCGTATTGGTTGTAGATCCCCTCTAGGAGGAGAGCGATCTCAATTCGCTCCAGATCATGCTCAAGCTGGTCCTCGCGCTCCCCCGCTTCTTCGTTGTTCTCGTAAATATTTCCTCACTCCTATCCGTACAGCCATACCCGCATCAGCGAGATGAGCTGCTCCATGTTTACCGGTTTGCTAATGTAATCCGAAGCCCCCGCTTCGATACATTTTTCTCTATCATGCTTCATGGCCTTCGCCGTTAAAGCAATGATCGGCAATTTATGGAATTCCGGATCACTGCGTATTTTTTCAATCGCCTCGTACCCATCCATCTCCGGCATCATGATGTCCATCAGCACAATGTCGACATCCTGATGTTCCTCCAGCATCTGCAGGCCTTCTCTGCCGTTCTCGGCAAAAATGACCTGCATATGCCGTTCTTCCATGGCTGCTGTCAGGGCAAAGATGTTGCGCATATCATCATCGACGATCAGCACTTTCTTCCCTTTCAATCCTTCATCCCAGTCTGTCGTATCGGCCGGCTCTGCACCTGCAGCCAAGGACGCTGCCGCTTCCTGCAATGCCAACACTTCCGGCTGAACGATTTCTCCTTGCTCCAGCGGCAGGACGAGGGTAAAGGTGCTTCCCCGCCCTTCCTCGCTCTCTACCAGAATGGAGCCTCCCAAGAGATTCGCCAGCTCTCTGCTGATCGACAGACCTAAGCCCGTCCCGCCGAACTTGCGGCTCGTCGTCCCGTCAGCCTGCTGGAACGCATCGAAGATCATCTGCTGTTTTGTTGACGGAATGCCGATCCCCGTATCTCTCACAGCAAACGCAATTCTTTGGCCCAACTCGGACGGCAGCATGGAAATGTCCAGGCTGACGCTGCCTCTGGCGGTAAACTTGCATGCATTGGAGAGCAGGTTGGTGATAATTTGCTGGACGCGCTGTTGGTCCGTCTCAATGATTTCCGGCAAGCCCGGCCCCAGTGAAATCGTAAAATGCAGTCCTTTTTGGGCGGCGAGAGGCTGGATGTTCTGTTCGATATAGGACACGATCTCGCGTATCGGAACCTTGGAGATCAGAATGTCCATTTTGCCAGACTCGATTTTTGAGAGGTCCAGGATATCGTTGATCAGACGGAGCAAATTATTGCCCGATCTATGGATCGTCGCGGCGAACTCCACCTGGCGCGGTGTGAGATTGCGCTCCTTGTTGTCAGCGAGGATTTGCGCCAGGATCAACAGGCTGTTCAACGGAGTTCGCAGCTCATGGGACATGTTGGCCAGAAACTCGGACTTGTAGCGGGATGCCAGCTCGATTTCAACGGCGTTTCTCTCCAGCTCTTCCTTTGCCTTCTCCAGTTCCCTGGCTTTCTGTTCCGCATTTTTATACTGTTCCTCCAGCTTTTCATTGATGCTGCGCAACTCCTCCTGCTGGAGCTGCAGTTCTTCGGATTGGCTTTGCAGCTCCTCGGTCAAGGTCTGGGATTCCTTCAACAGGTTGCGGACCTGCATATGGATGTAAATGCTGTTCATAATGGTCCCGATATCGTGGATAATCTCCTGCAGAAAATCCTTTTGCAGCGGCGTAAAGCGTTGCAACGAAGCGAGTTCCAGCACCCCGAGCACATGCCCTTCATAGGAAATCGGCAAAATCATGATCGCAACCGGACGAGTGCTGCCAAGACCTGACCCTACCTGAATATAGTCATCCGGGAGATCCACCCGTTCGATCGGCTTGTTCTCCAAGGCAGCCTGACCCGCGAGCCCTTCTCCGAATTCGATGGCCTTTACTTGCAAATCCTGAGCATCAAAGCCATACGTTCCCGCCTTGACGAGCCTTTGAGCATCTACGTGCCCGTCGCGTACAAAAAGAACCGCGTACGAGGCTTCGACGATCGGGGTAATCTTGTTCACAATGGATTGGGCCAGCTTGGTCACATCCTGAATCCCTTGGCTGCTGGAGGTGACCTCATGAACTTGTGTCTTCAGCCAACTGTGATCCATGATCGCCCGCTTGTACTCTTTCTCTTGCTCGGCGTGCAGCTCCAAAGTCTCTGCCATCATATTGAATGCCCGCGCGATTTCGCCGATTTCATCCCGCGTGTTGATTTGAATGCGGGGGTAGTTTTCCTCGGAACGATATGTCGCCATGGTGATGACCGAGCTGATGCGCCTCAGGTTATTCGCAATGTTGCGGATCGTCCAGGCGGCTACCAGGCCTCCGACGACGAGTCCGAACACAATAAATATCTTGCTGATCCTGTCTATGAAGAGATATTGTTCATTGGCTCTCACATAGGCTTCCGCGAGCAGGCCTTCCTGAACGTTTTTTAACTTTTCAATACTTTGCAATAATTTGTCGCGTACCACGGCCGCTTCCTGTACGATCATTTGCTTGGCTTCGGCTCTTTGTCCCGCCTCCGCGCTCTCGATGACGCTTTGCGCCTTGCTCTCAAAGGAGGAGAACAGCTTGATGGAGTCCGCCAGGTATTTTTGCGCTTCCTCTGTCGTGACGAGATTTTGCAGAGAGTTCAGCGCAAGATTGGCCTCATTGGATGATTTTGTATACTTTTCCCTTGCTTTGAGAACACTTTCGTAGGATTCCTCAAGGACGATATTGTTCAACAGGCCGCTCATGCGATTCACCTGATTTTCCACATCACTCGCTACTTGTACCTTGTGGAAGCGATCATCCACGATTTCCGTGACGTTTTCGATCAAGCCGGCATGAATGCTCGTCGAAATGGCCAAGAGAGAAAACAACAGCACCATCATTGTTGAGAATCCGATCAGGAGAATGGTTCTATATCGCATATTGGCTCCTCTCACATGATATACTGGCTATCCCTCCTTTTTTCGATAAAGCGACCCGGCTATCCTTCCAAATCGTGCAAATCGTCCACGAAAAAAAGCCTGGCATATGCCAAGCTCTCTCTATTCCTTGCTTCCCTTTTGCTGTTTGATCCGAAGCATGATGCCGTCAAGCAGCAGGCCGATGCCCGCTCCGTA
Organism: Brevibacillus panacihumi; assembly: GCF_003710985.1. Classification (GTDB taxonomy): domain Bacteria; phylum Bacillota; class Bacilli; order Brevibacillales; family Brevibacillaceae; genus Brevibacillus; species Brevibacillus panacihumi. Next base: position 10,466 of record NZ_RHHT01000066.1, on the reverse strand, counting down.
AAAAGGTGCTGCGAACCGAATTCCCTCCGACAAAGGCAACTCTTTCAAGTACACGACAAAGACGCCGAGTATAAAGCCGAGCATCGTGTAACGAAGACGGGTCGGACCCATTCCGACATCCCTCCAGTCATCCTACTTCCCTAACTTGTTGGGCATTTTCATATTTTTCATCGTACGGCTCATTTGCTTTAATTGTTTTTGATTTAAATTCATTCCCATTGAACGAGCCATCGCTTGCAGTTGCTTCTCATCCATCTGCATGTTAGCCATTTGCTTTTTCAAGTAATAGGTGGCTCCGTAGAAGCCTCCTGCGAGGCCAACGAGCAGTGTAACGATGGGGATTACCCAGTTGTACCATGCCATCTATGCATTACCATCCTCTTAAATAAAATAATGAGCTCTTTTATTGTACCATAGTTCGATTCCCTGTACATGGCGGGAACGAAAATGGTGTTACTGCCTCACGCATGTTCTCCCTTTTTTTCATATGCTAAGAATAGAGGTGATGAAATCCATGGCTCCTATCCTGATCATTGACGCCGGGCATGGCGGGATTGACCCTGGCGGAGGAAACAATGCGCAATTTACAGAAAAGGATATGAACCTGAAGATCTCCCTTTACCAATATCGGCGATTCCAGGAATTGAATATACCTGTTGCGATCACACGAACCACAGATATTACCCTGACAGCAGAAGCACGAACGGCAAAAGTGCGTGAAAGCGGGGCTCGCTACTGCATTTCCAATCACATCAATTCCGGCGGAGGACGCGGGTCCGAAGCGATTTACTCGATCTACAGCACGCCTACCTTTTCGCGCATCATCGCCGAAGAGCTGAAAGCAGCGGGCATGCCCAATCGCCGTATCTTTACTCGCACCTTGCCCAACAATTCCAAGCTCGACTACTACTACATGCATCGCGAGACAGGAAGCGTAGAGACTGTCATCGTGGAATACGGCTTCGCGGACAACGCGCAGGATGCGAATAAGCTCGCCTCCGACTGGGAGGGACTTGCGGAAGCGGTCGTTCGCGCCTTTTGCATCTACGCCAAGCAAAATTATCGACCGCCTTCTCCCCCGCCGCCAGAAACGAAGCCGACACCCGGTCCGACGAAACCTGAAAGCGGAGGTGGCAAACCAGTGCCTGAATGGAAGCATGAAGCGATCAACTGGCTGTATGAGCAAGGTTTCTTGACTGATGAAATCTGGCGCCAGCAAATGGACCAGCCATTGCCTCTGTGGGCGGAAGCCCTGATCCTCAAACGCTTGTACGAGAAACTGAGCAAGCAAGGGCAATAGGCGTCAGTCCTGATGCTCCCTCCGATAGCGAGTGAGGGGCGTCTCCTCGAGTCCAGAGTAGTTTTTCTTGGCCGGCACACTCAAAAGCTCGTCCTCGGGAAAGCGGTACGCGGTCAACATGCCGCCAAATACGCATCCCTGGTCGATGTTGAGTGTGCCGTTCAACCGTTCCGGCTTCGGACGCGGATCGTGGCCCCAGACGATCAAAGGCTGATTCGTTTTTCGTTCCTGCGCCCAGTCCTTGCGTATCGGCCGTCCATCCGGCCCGATCCCGGCGACGTCTCCATAGCGGCAAAATGTATGTACAGCAGGCGATTCCATGCCGATATAATCGTCCCGAATCCCGGCGTGGACAGCGACGGCGACCAGCTTGTCCTTTTGCCGAATCATCATGTGCGAGGGGGATGAAAACAGCAGGCGACGGCTCTGCTCCTTGAGCAAGGACGTTTTTTTCGGCCCGAATTCCATCTGGAACTGCCGAAACTCCTCATCCACTTTTTCGTCTCCGTGCGCCAAGGTGACGGGTCTGCCATCGAGCCAACGGGCGATCTTCCATCCGTGATTGCTGTCTACCATCTCGGCCAAGCCTGCATTGATATGACGGATAAAAAATTGCAGCATCGCGATCGAAGCAGGCCCACGGCTTGTGATATCGCCAAGCGACAAGAGCTTTCGTCCCCCGGGATGGCGGTAAGTCCCGTCCCGTCCGCGCTCATAGCCCAGGAGGCCCAGAAGCTCGAGAAACTCCTCGTGACAGCCATGCACATCGCCTACAAAATCCACTCCCTGATCTGCATTGAGGATCTTGGAACGCGTCTGTGGTTTATGTCTCACGATCCGCTCCTCCCTTCCAATACGATTACTTACTATCTTTACCACATCTGCAAAAAAAACTCACCCCTCTATTCTCGGGTGAGTCCGGTAGTGCTGTCAACCAAGGTTGTGGGTATGGACGTAGATCGCGGCCTGCGTCCGGTCCTCTACATCCAGCTTCGCCAGGATATTGCTCACATGAGTTTTGACTGTTTTGATCCCGATGATCAATTCGTCGGCTATTTCCTGATTGGATTTTCCCTTTCCAATCAGCTTGAGCACCTCCAGCTCCCGCGGGGTGAGCTGCTCATGCGGCTTCGCTTCCTGACCATGGCGAAAACGGGCCATGATCTTCCCTGCCACCCTGGATTCCAGGACGGGCTCGCCAGCAGCGGCGGAGCGAATTGCCTTGGCGATCTCCGAAGCTCGCGATGTTTTGAGCAAATAGCTGAATGCACCCGCCTCAATGACGGGATACACCTTTTCATCGTCGATAAAGCTGGTCAGCACGATAACCTTGCTCGCCGGGCATTTTTCGCGAATCCGCCGCGTCGCCTCTACTCCGCCTATGCCTTCCATGACCAGATCCATCAGGACCACATCCGGCTTCAGCTCGACAGTCAGCCGCACTCCTTCTTCGCCGCTTCCCGCCTCTGCCACTACCTCGATATCATCCTCTGTCGACAGATAGGCAGCCAAGCCCATTCTCACCATCTCATGGTCATCTACCAGTAACACCCGAATCACGAATCACCCTCAACTCCTTCACGTTCCGATTGTGAAACCAAGGGAATCCGCACTTCGATTTGGGTTCCCTTTCCTATCGCCGAATAGATCTCCATCGAACCGCCCACCTCTGCCACCCGCTCACGCATGCTTTGCAGACCGTAAGAGGTCAGCTTTTCGCCATCGGGGTCAAAACCCACCCCGTCATCGACAATGCGCATCCGGACTTGTCCCTGCAGCGTAAACAGCTTGATGACAATCTGATTTGCTTTGGCATGCCGCAGCGTATTGGACAGCGACTCCTGAAGAATCCGGAAGAGGTGGTCCTCTATGCCGCTTGGCAGCCCTTCGACATCCTCGATTTCCCAATGGATGCCCATGCTGTTCTTTCGCGTGAGCTCCTCCAAAAGATCCAGCACCGCTTCCTTGAGGCTTTTGTTTTGCAGTGTCGCCGGCCGCAGATGAAGCAATAAAGCCCTCATCTCAGCCTGTGCAGCAGCAGCCATTTCCTCCACCAGCTCGATTTGCTGGGCGGCCCGCTGCGGATTTTTTTCCACGATCCGCTTGAGTGCAGCAGTCGTCATCGCAATCGCAAACAACTGCTGACTGACCGCATCGTGCAGCTCTCTGGCCAAACGCTGCCGCTCTTCTGTAACGGCCGTGTGCTTCAACTGCTCGGCTAATGCTGCGTTGTGGTTGGACAAGCGCTGCAGAGAAGCAACCTGCTCCTCCCACTGGGACGCCAGCCGGTTCAATTGCCACCCTAACTCGCCGACTTCATCCGTCCCAAGCTCCGGCACGCGGTAGGACAAGATGCCTCGTCCCAAATTCATCGCCGCCTCCCAAAGCACATTCATCCGCTTTTTCAGCAGATTGCCGTAGATATAGGAACCGAACAGACCGATCACAGCACCTGCAGGCAGGGAGACCGCAAAAGCGACGACCATCACCAGCCAATCCGGTTCCTGTGGCAATTGGAACGGCATGTAATTCTCCATAAATTCCGTCACCGTCGGATCATGGACCCAGGCAACGTACCATTGTTGGATCTGCGGGTCATTCATCCCCACAAAATACAAGCTGAAAAAACAAGCAAACGAAACCATGATGACGCTCACTGTCATCATGAGGCCGTGCCGAACACTTTGCCATTGCAAACTCGCTAATCTCTGTCGTCGCATTCGCCAGTACCCCCTAGATGTACTTGACTTTAATATCGCCGACGAGCAGCGAGATTCGTAGAAGTACCTTGTTGGCAGCCGTGTCGTAGTGATCGGAACGCACCACGATGCAACGGCTGATGCCGCCTTGCCGATGACCAAAAACCTCCAGATCGCCGACGCTCACCTCAGCAGATACCGACGCCGCCAGATCGATCGGCACGTAGATCGTAACGTCTCCGATCCAGCCATCGACAGACAGCATCGCTTCTTCGTGCATCAGCACCGCCCTGGACAAATCGATCACTACATCACCAATTCCATGCCAGACATGCAAGTGGTTCAGTTCAAACCGCCCCGAGGTCAAGTGAAAATCGCCGATCAAGGAGCTGCGCGTTTCCATCGGCAGCAAGATCCCGCCGGATTGCGCCCTCGCGGATTCCGAAGCAGGTCCCGTCTCACGTCTCCCCCTCCAGCGATAGCGCTTTTCTTCCTCCGGCTCCCGTTCCTGCCGGGGAGAAGCCGTCTCCTCTGCCGCAAAAAAATCATCATCCAGCGAGGGGGACTCTTTTTTCTTGAAGGTTCGTACACTCTTGCCGCGAATCAAACGATAACCAAAGTAGATAAACAGCAGGGGCACGCCGATTTTAAACAGGTCTTCGATTCCGATGCCGAGCCACATCTCCAGCGAGATCACGATGCCCAATGTGGCCAGAATGCCGCCGCTGATTTTTTTATTGTCGCTCCAGAGGCGAACGCCGAAATAGACGAGCGCCAGCGGCCAGAGATCAAACAGGCCGAATGAAATGATACCAAAGCTGTCTAACAACAGCCCGATGCCCGTCAAAAGAATCAGGACACCAGCCATCATTTTGTGCAAGCGGGACAATTTCACGGAAGTCTCCTCTCTTACGCCCCATGCAGGTTGTCTTCACGTACTTGGTTGCGACAGGTATAAATAAATGCCGGGGGAATATTGAACAGGGTGAAATCAGTCTCGACCCAGGAAAACCGCGCTTGGAGCTCAGCTTTAAGCTGCAAGGAATATTGAAACGTGACAAATATGCCGTCCGGCGCCAAAACGGATTGAACCTGGTCGAGAATGGCTGCTCGCTGCTGGGCAGGGAAATTCGCGAAGGGCAGCCCCGATACGATGACATCCACTTTGTCCAGATGCAATTCCTCCAGATAGGTGCGAAGCTGTGTCGCTTCCTCCCGAATCGTCAGGTCGGGAAAGCGGGAATGAAGCAGGTTGCGAAACTGCGGGTCTCGTTCCACCAACAAATAGTAGGCATCCGGTTTTTTATATTTCGAGATGGCCTGAGTAAATGGCCCCGTACCGGGTCCGAGCTCAAAAATCACATCTGTCTTGGACCAATCAATAGAACTAAGCATGTTCTGACAAAGAAAACGGGAGCTGGGGATGACGCTCCCAACCTGTCCGGGCTCTGCTATAAAACGACGTAAAAAGGCCAAAAAGTCTGCCAAGTAACTGTACCTCCTAGGGGAAAAGCAGCCTGTAGGACAGGCTGCCTTACTACCACGATCTATTCAAGTGTCAAGCTCGATCAGGCTTTTTCTGCCTTCGCTGTCTCGCCTGTTTTTTCTATCTTATCCCCTTTTTGCTCCATTGCTGCCTTGATTGCAGCCAATTCAGCATCCAGGTCATCTTTTTCCAGAGCGAGGAGCGCATCTTCCAGACCGACGCTTGGTTGACGCCATTTTCCGCTCAGTTGTGCTTCCGCTTCCATGCGGATTACCTTTTCTTCCATGCGGGCAAATCCGCGTCCGGCTGTCTGTGTCCCGATGCCTGTCACAGCTTGATTCACTTGCTTTTGCGTACGGGCTACCTGTGCACGTGCCATCAGCGTAAAGCGTTTCGCTCGCATTTTGTAGAATTCTTCCTTCAGTTCAGTCAGCTTTTCCCGCATTTGGGCAGCGGCTTCGGAAGCAGTGCGGTACAGCTCCTCGTATTCCTGCGCACGAGCTTCAAACTGCTTCTTGTCCATCAGCGCGCGGCGGGCCAGCTCATCCTCTTGCTCCACGAGTGCCAGCTTGACCTGGCGATCTCTTTTCTCTACCAGAGCGGTCGCTTCTTCCCATTGCTGTCTGAATTTCTTTTCAAGCGCTACTTGACGGGCTACGGCCACCTCGACCTGGCCGATCTCCACTTCCATGTCTCTCATGTATTGATTCAGCATCACAACTGGATCTTCCATCGAATCCAGGGCATCATTCACCGAAGCTACAGTCAGGTCACGCAATCGTTTAAAAATACTCATTTTCTTATCCTCCTCATCATATCACATCAGATTGTCCATCCAAAATAGTTCGTTCAATGCTGCTTACCTTTTTTCCCAGCGATCCAAAGAGTCTTCCTGCAGTACTTTGCGAGCCCATTGGCGCTCCCATTCAGGCGGCGCTTCCTTGGGGGCATCCTGACGGCGAATCAGCCGATACCCCAGGTAGATGATCCCGATCGCCAAGAGACTGGTAAACAGCAGATTCAATTTGCCAATCAGCATCAGGAAGCCGAACAGAAAAATCAGAATGCCCCAGAAGCGAGACCCGGTCGGCCCCATGATCTTGCGAGCCCCGTAAAACATCAGCACGCCGGATATCAGCACCCCAATCATCTCTCCGCTGTCGATGCCGATCTGATCGAGCAAAACCATCCCACCAATGAGCAGCAGAACCAGCCCGAGCAGAATCTTTCCTGACCGTTCACCCATCCTAGCCCTTCCCTCCTCTCTACACCCCGTGATGCAGATGTGAATCTCATGGCTTTATTCTAGCCCCCGCACCCTTTCCTCCATAACGGGCGAGCGGTTGGTTTTTGTCTCCGCCCTTGGACGGATACCGTTTCCTGCCGCAATCGGACGAATCCGGTGACGAATACAGGCCGACGCCGTCGATCCGATTTCGTTACACGTTTTGACAGAAAAATGTGAACAAATCGTGAACAAATAGGCGAAAAAAAGGAAATCTCGGATCGAGATGGAATACGTAGGAGGTGTTCTTGTAAAAAAAGATCGAAAAAGCCGAGTTCCGCAGATCGGAAACGGGGGAACCAAGTTTTTGGGGTGAATGGCTGTCCATGTGGCAGTCTAGGGCGTCCTTTCGACCGAACCCTTCAGCTAACCTCGTAGGCTCACGAGAGGAGCAGTTCTTTTGCGCAAGGTGTTCGCTTCATTACTGATTGTAGGTATGCTTGCGATGGGAGCTGGCGCTGCACATGCGGAAGAAAAGGCAACAAAGCTTCACGATGTTGTCAGTGATCTTTATGGCGTCCCATACAAAACTGCAGGCAAGACCAAAAAAGGATTTGACTGCTCCGGTTTCACACACTACGTCTTTGAAGAACTAGGTGTAGAATTGCCAGCGAGTTCTGCCGCCCAATACCAAGTGGGCACTGCCGTGGACAAGAAGGATCTGCAGCCAGGTGATCTGGTCTTCTTCAAAACCAACGGACGCAGCATTTCGCATGTCGGCATCTACATCGGAGACGGAACATTTGTCCACTCCGAATCAGGCCGCGGCGTCGTCAATACCAAGTTGAACGATCCGTACTACTGGAGCAAGCGCTATGTAGGCGCCAAACGCGTCCATGTACCAGCACTGGAAGAGAAGGCAGCGGAAGAAGCGCCAACAGCTCCAGAAGAAACGGTACAGGAAGCACCTGCCGCTCCAGACAAGGAACAGGCGGTGCAAGCTGCATCACTGCCACAAAAGTAAACATCCATTTGCATCATGGAAGCCAGGGATATCGAATCTCTGGCTTTTTCTGACGGAAATTAGGACCAGGTGTCAGGACGAGACTACAGCAATCGCCTATTTGTCAGAAGATGCTTTCTTTTTCCCTCCCACCGTTCCAGGCATGGTATGATAGTTAGACAGATATGCTTAGGTATCATTGGTTCAATGAGGAAGATAGAAGATACTGGGGGTAATGTTGGTGCATGACCATATTCTGATCGTCGACGACAATCTTGAAATCATAGAGTTGTTGGAAGACATCCTGGAGAACGAGGGATTTCAGGTCTCCTCTGCAGAAAATGGAGCGGAGGCCTTGATGAAATTAAAACGCGGCGAGATTCCCAACCTGATCCTGCTCGATATTATGATGCCCAATATGAGCGGCTACGAGCTTTGCTCCCAGATTCGCCGGGAGTGGGACCTGCCGATTTTATTCTTAAGCGCCAAAGGCAAAGCGGTAGACAAGGTAGTCGGCTTCGAGATTGGAGCAGACGATTACATTACCAAGCCTTTTGATACCGAAGAACTGCTCGCCCGCATCCGCGCCCATCTGCGCAGATACGAGCGCATCCGCAAGCACTCGGAAGAACAGCCGGTAAAAGAAGCGTCCTCTTCGTCCATCACCATCCTGAAATTCAGGGGCCTGGAAATTCACAAGGAGACGTACTCCGTCTATGTAAATGAGCAAAAAATCGAGCTCTCCACCAAGGAATTTCAACTGCTCACCTTCCTGGCTGAGAATGCCGGCATTGTCTTTACCCGCGAACAAATCTACGACCGCGTCTGGGGATATGGGTACGGCTCGCTCAACACTGTCACCGTCCATATCAAAAACCTGCGTGAAAAACTGGAGGAAGATCGCCAGTTCATCAAAACACAGTGGGGAACGGGCTATGTCTTTATCGGGGAGAAGCTCTAGATGAGCTTGCGCAACAAACTCTTTCTTTCCTTTATCGCCCTGATGGTCCTCAACATCCTGCTGTTCAAATTTGTCTTTGAAGACATTATCGTCGAACAATTAAAGAATGACCGACACACTCAATACCAGTACGAGAAGGAAACAGCGGAAAAAGTACAGCTGATGCAGCTGCTGCGTTCCTACAATTTCAAAGACCCTACCGAGCGGCTGGAGCTGGACTATAATCTTCCGGAAGACTTGATGTACCGCATAATCGTGAAGGATGCAAGGGGCAATGTCATCTTTTCCAAGGACTCCGAAGCCTACAAGCTGAAACAGCCCCCACCCTCGCAGCGAAATTCGGAGAAAAAAAGCAGTCTGAAAATCGTCGGCGAGTATCATTTCCAGCAGGAGCCTCCCAAGGAAGGCGAGACCGTCATTTACTTTTACACGGACGAATACGACATCATGGCTTCCAAAGGGGTCTCGATGATGCTCTGGTTTATTTACGGCAGCATCACGCTTGTCGGACTGGTCTTGATGGCCCTGTATGTCCGCTGGATCTTGCGTCCTGTCAACGAGCTTACCCGTGTTACACAGGAGATTCGCGATGGCAAACGGCTCGTCTCCTTCTCCTATCGCACGCACGACGAATTCGGCCAGCTATTCCAGTATTTCGGCGATATGGTGGACGAATTGCGTGTGTCCGAGGAGCGCCAGTCCGAGCTGATCTCAGCTATCGCCCATGATTTCCGCACACCGCTGACCACGATCAAAGGCTATGCCTCCTATATCGGCACCGGTCGTGTCACTGATCTCGAACGAATTCAGAAACAGATGGGCAAAATCGAACAAAAGACGTCCGACCTGGAGAAGCTCCTCGATGAATTGCAGGATTACAGCACGCAAAGCACGGAGGTCCGCCTCAATATAAGCCGTATCCACGTCAAGCAGTTCATGAAAGGAATCATCGAGGACTACCTGGTTCGGATCAAGGATGCAGGGCTGTCCTTCCAATGGAAGCTGCGTGTCTCCAACGAGCTTTACATCGAGGCAGACGAAGCTAAGCTGCGCCGGGTGATGGAAAATCTGATCAACAACGCGATGACCTACAACAAGCCAGGCGGCTCCATCCTGATTACGTGCGACCAGCGGGAAGGCCATGTCCTTTTTTCCGTCATCGACAAGGGAGAAGGGATATCGCCCGAGGACCAGACGAAGATCTTCACCAAATTTTATCGTGTGGAAAAATCGCGCAATCGGGACAACGGCGGCACTGGCCTTGGCCTGAATATATGCCAAAGCATCGTCCGTCGCCACGGCGGGGAAATCATGGTGACGAGCGAATTGGGTGTGGGAAGCAGCTTTTCTTTCACCATTCCGTTCTATACAACTTAATTTTATTTCACTTTATGTTTATTTTACGGTTTCTTTATTTTTACCTGCTATATTTAGAAAAGTAAGCATGTGCTTTCAGTGATAAATAACCCCCAGTTCGGTATCTGACACCAGCGGCTTTCCGCCTCGTGATAGATGCCTTTTTTTTATGTACGCCAGCCAGCTGTGGGGGAGGAAAAAGGGGAAAACGCTTCGGCGGGTTGGGATCTTCGATGGGGGTCATTCCTGGCCGACTCCATTCCAAAGGGGGAACCGCGGCCAAAAGCAGCCGAATCCAGGGAGTAATTCAGGGTGTAGAGTAGAGAACTGACGCTTTCTGGCGACCGTTTGGTCGCCTTACTCCTATCAGTTCCCCCTCATCAAACCGTACGTGAGGTTCTCCCTCATACGGCTTTCCGATGTTCTTCTTTCCTTG
>NZ_RHHT01000065.1 GCF_003710985.1 Brevibacillus panacihumi | reverse complement strand
CTTGACGGGGTGCAGTTCATGGCAGAAGGTAGGCTTTCTCCTATCGAAATGCTATTTTTTCAACAGTTTTTCCGCTTCGGCAACGACGTTCTCCACGGTGAAACCGTACTCCTTCATGATTCGCTCACCTGGCGCGGATGCGCCGAATTGGTTGATCGCAATGACTTTTCCGCTGTCGCCTGCATAGCGTTCCCAGCCCATCGGCGATCCCATTTCAACGGCAAGGCGCGCTTTTACATCAGACGGCAGGACTGCTTCACGATATTCCTGCGGCTGGCGCTCAAACAGATTCCAGCTTGGCATGGAGACCACGCGTGCTTCGATTCCGCGTTCCAGCAATGCTGCACGGGCTTGCATCACCAGGGAAACCTCGGAACCAGTTGCGATCAGGATGAGTGCAGGCTTGCCGCTTGGTGCGTCAGCCAGTACATAGGCCCCTTTGTCAACGCCTTCAGCTGCTTTCTCCATCGTTTCTGGCAGAACAGGCAGATTTTGACGTGTCAATACGAGAACAACCGGTTCATCTGTGCGGGAAATTGCGTATTTCCACGCTTCATTCGTCTCCACGGCATCAGCCGGACGCAGGATGGTCAGGCCTGGCATCGCGCGCAGGGAAGCCAATTGTTCAACCGGTTCATGCGTCGGTCCGTCTTCACCAACAGCGATCGAGTCATGAGTAAAGACGTAGACCACTGGCTGTTTCATCAGTGCAGACAAACGAATCGCCGGACGCAGGTAGTCAGAGAAGACAAAGAATGTACCGCCGTACACTTTTACTCCGCCATGCAGAGCCATTCCGTTCAGCGCTGCCCCCATCGCGAATTCGCGGACCCCGAACCAGATGTTGCGGCCTTCGTAAGTACCTGGGAGGAAATTGCCTCCTTCTTTAATCAGCGTGTTATTGGAGGAAGCCAGGTCAGCGGAGCCGCCCAGGAAGAACGGGATGCCTTTTGCCAATGCGTTGATGGCGTTGCCGGAGGCCGCACGGGTCGCCAGCTTTGCTCCCGCCTCGTAGGCTGGCAGCTGTTGTTCCCAGCCCGCAGGCAGCTTGCCGTCTACTGCCAGCTTAAACTGCTCAGCCAATTCAGGATGCGCTTTTGCATAGGCTGCGAATTGCTCATTCCAGGCAGCTTCCGCTTTTTTCCCGTTGGCGGCCAGCTCGCTGTAGAATGCGGATACTTCTTCCGGTACATGGAATTCGTTTTCATGAGTCCATTCGTAGTGCGCTTTCGTCAGCTTCACTTCGTCCTTGCCCAGTGGTGCCCCGTGAGAAGCACTGGAGCCGCCTTTGTTCGGGCTTCCGTAGCCGATGACTGTTTTCACTTCGATCAGCGTCGGGCGATCCAGGTCCTTCTTCGCTTCTGCGATAGCCGCTTCGATAGCAGCGAGATCGTTGCCATCTTCAACGCGCAGGTATTGCCAGCCGTACGCCTGGTAGCGCTGCGCCACATTTTCCGAGAAGGAGCGGGACAGTTCGCCATCGAGCGAGATGTCGTTGGAATCATAGAGAACGATCATTTTGCCCAGTTTCAGGTGAGCAGCCAGGGAAGACGCCTCGCTGGACACGCCCTCCATCAAGTCTCCGTCGCCGCAGATGACATAGGTATAGTGGTCGACCAGATCAAAGCCGTCCCGATTATAGGTAGCGGCCAAATGTTTTTCTGCCATCGCCATTCCGACTGCCATCGCAATCCCTTGGCCGAGCGGCCCTGTCGTCGCATCGACGCCCGGCGTGTGTCCGAACTCGGGGTGCCCTGGCGTCTTGCTTCCCCATTGGCGGAAGTTATGTAAGTCTTCCATCGAAACATCGTATTTCATCAAATGCAACATCGAGTATAATAGCATAGAGCCATGTCCAGCCGAGAGAACGAAACGGTCCCGATCGATCCAGCTCGGATTGCTGGGGTTTACTTTCATGAAGCGGCTCCACAACACATGGGCCATGGGAGCTGCCCCCATCGGCATGCCCGGATGTCCGGAATTGGCCTTCTCGATGGCATCTATGGCCAGCGTGCGGATTGTATTAATGGAAAGCTGATCAACAGTAGATTGCTGAGTCATCTTACACGATCCTCCCTGTCTGTACTTGTAATATTCGGGTAATAACATGACTGTCCAATTATAGCACAGTTCCTTTTTACAATCATGCCAGCAATTGAAAAAGGAGGGGAAACCAACTTGTCTCCTGCGTTATCCTTGACCATCGGTATTGTCCTGGCGTTAGCTGGATTTGGGATGTTGATCTTTGCCTTTTCCAGCTCGCCTATGTTTAAGAAAAATCGGGAAAAATTGCGAAAAAAACGGGCAGAAAAAGAGAATCGCCCGTCATGACAATAGATCCTTGAGGAGCCGAAACGGATGAGCGATAAAAAACGGTTTACCATGCCTGTAGCCGTCCATCTTTTCTTGTTGAGGGGAAATGAAGTCCTCCTTCTGCGAAGATACAACACAGGCTATGAAGACGGGAAATACAGCGTTCCTGCCGGACATATGGACGGGAACGAACAGGTCAAGCACGCCGCAATCCGGGAAGCGCGTGAAGAATGCGGAATCGACATCACGGAAGAAGATCTGCAGGTAGCAGGCGTGATGCATCGCCGTTCTAGTGACGAGCGGATTGATTTTTTTCTCGCCGCATCACGCTGGGGCGGCGATATCACCAACAACGAGCCGGACAAATGCGACGAGCTGATCTGGGTGGACATGCAGCGTTTGCCTGAGAATATGATTCCCTATGTTCGGCAAGCTATTACGAACTATCGGGACGGCAAGTGGTTCGACAGTTTTGGCTGGAGGGAAGCCGCAGATCAAGTGCACGCCAAACAACCGTAGGGTCAGCCTCTACGGTTGTTTTTATATGGGCGTTTCGTCAGGACCGCAGCCCGCTTCTTCTGTTTTTGACCGCCGCCAACGCCTCAATGAACTCTTCCTTGTCGATGACGTTCAGCTCGTACAGTTCACGAATCTCATCTTCGATCAGCAGAAGATCCCCTAATGGATCTCCTGTATACACAAATAATGAGTAACGCTGCAGAAACGCGTTCAAATCGAAGTCGTTCGGGCTCCTTCTCAATGTGATCCCTCCAGATCGATCTCCATCCTAGCGAGGACGGCATCGTAGTCAAACTCGACAGCAAAGCCGGTAATCACGACGATCTTCGCGTGCGGATACGTTTCTTGCCACGCCTTCTCCTCTTCTGGTCGCAATCCGACGATGTACAACGGATCAGCGGATATGAGCGGGTCCGCCATGCATTGTTGCAGAAACGCATGACATCTCTCCTGTTCCTGGGCCGCATTCAGAACGAGCACCGCACGCTCCACTTCACCGGACTTTCGCTGTTCTGCCAGCATGGCGAACGTCTTGGCTGTAGGGACAACCGCGTTTACTTCAGGGAAACGATCCAGCATCTCGTCCAGCCAATCATCTTCATGCCAGGCCAGGTAGTACATCATCGCAGTAGACATGGTTTACAAACTCCTCAGAAATAGATAATTTCCATAGTAAAGTATATGGTAATTTTCACATTCATTATAGCACGTAGCTCGGAACATGCCCATTCCCTTGCTTGACTTCACTGACACCTTCACGTAAGGTAAAAACAGCTAATTTCGTGTGGAAAGAGGTATTTTCTGTGAATAAGAAACATCTCGCCCTCTTATTCTTGATTGCGTTTCTCACCATGCTGGGCTTTGGAATTATTATTCCCATACTGCCATTTTTTGCAGAAAAACTGGGAGCCTCCTCCTTTGACCTCGGTGTCCTGTTTGCCAGTTTCAATATCATGCAATTCATTTTTGCCCCGCTTTGGGGTACCCTTTCGGATCGGATCGGACGCAAGCCGCTCGTCTCCTTTGGCTTGTTTGGATTTGCCATCACGTTTATCCTGTTTGGATTGGCGGACAGTTATACAGAAATGTTAATCTACCGCATCCTTGGCGGAATCGTCTCCGCTGCAGCCCTGCCTACGGTACACGCGATGGTCGCTGACCTGTTCCCTCCCAAGGACCGCGCAAAAGGAATGGGTATCGTCGGCGCTGGGATCGGACTCAGCTTTGTCTTTGGTCCTGTGATCGGCGGACTGCTGAGCAGTTATGGCGTGGCCGTACCCTTCTTTGTCTCGGGCGGCGTAGCGTTGCTTACTTTTTTTGTCATATTATTTGCCTTGCCGGAAAGTCTTCCGAAAGAAAAACGCAGCTCCTCCGGAAAACGCAAGGGAGCCAATCCGTTTGGCGCCTTGTTCGGTTCGCTGTCCTTGCTGTATGCCATTCTGTTCATCGTATCGTTTGCCTTTTCCGGGCTCGAAACGACTTTTGCCCTCTACATCAGCGATTTGTACGGATTTGATTCGCGTGATCTCGGCTATATGTTTTTGGTCATGGGGATTATCGCGGCATTCGTACAGGGAGGCATGATCGGCAAGATGGTGAAACGCTGGGGGGAAGCAACCGTGTTGACCATTGGGATGTGCCTGTACGGCATTGGCTTTTTCACGATTCCGGTATTCGGGAACTTCTGGGCCTTTTCCTTGATCCTCGCATTGTTTGGCGCTGGACAAGGCATGATTCGCGCTACGGCCAATGCCATGATCACACAGCGCACCACGATCGGACAAGGAGTCACCACTGGCGCGATCAGCTCGATGGACAGCCTGGGGAGAATCCTCGGTCCCCTGGCGGGAGGAGCGGTCTACCAGTTCACCGCAAGTGGACCTTTCATCTTGGGCGGGGTCCTGATGGTCATCGTCCTGATCTGGTTCCGTCTGCGTCATCAGAGGCTGCCTGAGCCAAGCTTGGAAGCTTAAAAGAAAGGCTGGAGAAGCATTCGATCGCTTCTCCAGCCTTTTTGATTGAGTGCTACTTCATCTCGACATACTTCAGATCGCCGTTGCCAAGCACATCGACGTATATGCCTTTGGCCACATTCTCTCCTTGCAGCCAACTGTCCTTATAGAAATAGATCGGGGCAATCGGCATTTCGTCCATCAGAATTTGCTCCGCCTCGCCAAAAAGCTGCTGGCGTTTTTGGGGATCTGTTTCCTTGCTGATTTGGACCAACAGTTGATTGTACTTGTCATTGATCCAGTTCGTGCTGTTGTTTCCTTTTTTCTCCCGGAAAATCTCCATGAAGGTGATTGGATCGTTAAAATCCCCCGCCCATCCGCGCCGAGCTATTTGATAATTCGTTTCGTCCACCGTATCCAGGAATACCTTGAACTCCAAATTGGTCACTTTCACATCGACGCCGAGCGTTTGCCGCCATTGATCCTGGATTGCTTCGGCAATTTTTTTATGCGCGTCGCTTGTATTGAAGATCACCGAGATTGGCGGCAGCTGGCTGATCCCAAGCTCCCTCATGCCTTCCTCCAGCAGCTGCTTGGCACGTTGGGTGTCGTGATCCTGGAAGTAGCCCTCCGGTTTGACAGACATGGTCGGGGGCAAAAAGCCAAGTGCAGGGATCTGTCCTGTCTGCAAGATATTCTCGACAATCTCTTTTCGATTGATCGCATAGCTGAACGCTTTGCGGATTTTCACATTATTGAAAGGGGGCTGCTCAATGTTGAAGGAGTAGAAATAAGTTGATGCGACTGGCTTACCTTGCAGTTTGCCAGAGTCCTTTAGCACAGGAATAGCATCGGTAGGCAAAGTGACCATCGGGGCACCCGCCCAGTCCAGCTCCCCATTCTCAAACATGGAGAAAGACGTGTTGTTGTCTTCGATCATCGTGGCGTCTACTTTATCGACCTTGACGTTGTCCTTATCCCAATAGTGGCCGTTCTTCGTGAACTGCATGGCGCTTTTATGCTCCCATTTTGCCAGCGTGTACGGCCCGTTGCCGATGTGGGTACTGGCTTCCATCGCCCATTCGGGATTATCCTTGACCGTCTTCTGATGGACCGGATAATAGGTGGCAAATGCGGTAAGCTCCAGGAAAAACGGCGTCTGATTTTCCAGATGGACTTCAAGGGTATGGTCGTCGAGTGCTTTTACGCCGACGTCATCAGCCGTGGCATTGCCTGCGTTGTATGCTTCTCCGTTCTTGATGTAAAAGAAATTGTAGGCGTAGCTGGAAGCAAATGCGGGATCAAGCGCGCGTTTCCACGCAAACTCGAAGTCATGCGCTGTCACCGGATCGCCGTTGCTCCATTTGGAATCCCGCAAATGAAAGGTATAGACCAAACCGTCCTCAGAGATGTCGATCTTTTCGGCGACGGCATTGTGGATTTTGTCGTCCACGCCTCTTCTCGTCAAGCCATCGAAAAGGGAGGAGACGACCAGAATCGAGGTGCTGTCATCTGCCAAGCCGGGGTCTGCTGTGGAAGGCTCGGAGCCGATGTTGATCCGGAACACTTTGTCGCCAGCAGACGGGGCTGGACTGCTCGTGCCGCCTGATGGATTCGTTGCGCCAGACTCCGTAGCAGAAGGTGCCTGCCCTGTACAACCTGCCAATACTCCTGTCACCAGGATCAATGTGGCTATGGCGGACATGATTTTTTTCATGCAAGATCCCCCTTATTTTTCCAATTGCCCTTACTATAGCGCAGGAGAAAAGGGGAATGAACAGATCTGCGATAGATTTTATTATGATTTATCAAAATATTCCGTTTATATACATTAATAAAGAAAAATAACCACCAGCTCCGTCATAGAGGCTGGTGGTGCCAAGACTGCCTCGCCTTCAATCACTCGTTTTCCTGCATCGCCATCCACTGCTGGAAGGAGGCATCGAGCCTCGTCTGAATCTGATCCAGCTCTTGCTGCCATTCCAGCAATCGCGGATAACTCTCTTCGCTGGCCGACAAAAGCTTCGTTACTTCATCCCGCTTTGTCTCCAGCATAGAGATCTCCCGCTCCAGTTCTTGCAGCTTGTATAGGTTGGTGCGCTTTGCAGAAGTCGCATGGACGCCTATCTCTGCATCTGTCTTCGGCGCGCTTGCCTTGGCCGCAATCGGCTTGGGCGTTTCTTCCTTTACCGGCAGCGTGGCGATCATCATCCGTTGCTTCCGCTTTTCCCTCGCCTCCTCATAGCTGCCGACATCATGCCAAAGCCGCCCATTCTCCACCCAAAACACGCCATCCACCATCTTTTGCAGAAAATAGCGGTCATGGGAGACGATAAAAAGCGAGCCGCGGAAATCCGCCAATGCCTCCTCCAGCGTCTCCCTCGCTTCGATGTCCAGATGGTTCGTCGGTTCATCGAGAATCAACAGATTGATCTCCTGATGCATCATCTGGGCGAGGCGCAGTCGCATCCTCTCTCCACCGCTTAGTTGGCTCAGCTGCTTGAAGACCTGTTCACCGTAAAAGAGAAAGCGGGCGAGCAGATGCCGCGCTTCTGCTTCAGTGACGGCGGCCACCTCCCGGAACACCTCGATGACCCGGCGTGTTTGATCTCCTTCCAACGCTTGCTGGGACAGATAGCCTACCTTCACACTGCTGCCGATGGTGACGGTGCCCTGATCCGGCACGACTTCTCCGAGCAGCATTTTGATCCATGTCGATTTGCCGCAGCCATTGGGTCCGAGCAATGCCTTGCGCTCTCCGTACCGCAGCAAAAAGCTCGCATCAGCAAACAATGTCTTGGCTCCGAAAGCTTTATGCACACCCTCCGCTTTCAACACATCCTGTCCGCTGCGCTCCGTCTTCTGAAATTGCAGCCCCATCCGCTCTGCTTCCAGTCGCGGCTTGTCGATGCGCTCGATTCGCGCCAGCGCTTTTTCCATGCTTTTCGCCCTGCGGTGGAACGCTTCGTTCGGGGGATTGGAGCGGTTGCCCCATTCTTTGAGGCGTTTGATGGTTTCCTTCATCTTTTTGATCTTTTTTTGCTGCTCCTGATAAGCGGCAAATTGGCGCAGGAGTCTCTCCTCCCGCTCCTTGACAAAAGCCGAGTAATTCCCGATATAATAGTCGGCTTCCCCGCCGTCCACATGATAGATCGATGTGACGACGGCATCGAGGAAATAGCGGTCGTGAGAGATGATCAGCACAGTCCCGGGATAGCTTTTTAGAAAGGTTTCCAGCCATTCCATGGATTCGACATCCAGATGGTTCGTCGGCTCATCCAGCAGAAGGACGTCACTTTGCTGACACAGCAGCCTGGCCAGCCCTGTCTTGGTCTTCTCGCCACCGCTTAACTGAGCGAATGGCGTATTCAGGAATTCTTCTGACATACCGAGCCCTTCTGTCACTTGCGCCATGCGCGTCTCCCACTGATAGCCATCCAGCTGCTCGAAATCCTCTTGCAGCTTCTGATAGCGATTCATGAGCCGTTCCAGGTCTTGCGCGGATTCGGCTGCTTCTCCCATCTGTTCTTCCAGTGCGCGCATCTGCTGCTGCAAGGCTCTGATCTGCGCGAAAGCCTCCGCGATCACGTCTTTTGCCGACCATGAGGGATTGTACTGCGGCGTCTGCGGCAGATACGCCCAGACTGTCCCCTTCGCCCGGTACAGCTCTCCGCTGTCAGGAGTCTCTACACCTGCGAGCAGCTTGCACAAGGTGGTTTTGCCCGCGCCATTTGGCCCTACGATACCGACGCGATCTCCAGCTTTTATTTCAAGCGTCACATCCTGCAGGACAGGATCTGCGCCATATGCTTTTTGTAATTGTTTCGTAGCTACAATAATCATGATTTTCCTCCTTGAAATGGGGCACATCACCGCACCAAGCGGGGGGAGAACACAAAAAAGCTGCAGGCATGCACCCGCAGCATCATTCGTGAAAAAAGTATCTGTCCAAGCACTCATCATGCTTATCCATTCTACTTCTCGTGATCGCTTACCATGCGATTCCCGCTTGATGGTTGGTACGCCTTTGAATGTTCCGTTCAGTTGTATGGGCAAAAATGGGCAGACTGATCCCGTTGACGGTAAAATCATGTGTCATACTGGAAGTTTCTACCACAAACCATACGTGAACGGCTTCAACCACGTACCTGCACCTCCCTTTCCAAAAAGAGAAAAATGGAATCTGAAACGAATATACAATATCTGCTGGAAGATCTCAACCTATTACTGTGGATTTGGTTCTTGGACGAATAGCTCTTTCTTCGTATCGGCATCGAGGAAGACGACCGTGGTATACGGAGGCAGCTCCGCCTTTGCCACGATTACGGGATAGGTAATGACTTGCGGATACATTCGATCCGGCTCTGGGGAAGTTTGCTTGACGTAGACGATGAGCTGTTCCCATGTCCATTGGGTGCCCGTCACCTTCAGGCCGTAGCCCGGATTCGGGGATTCTCCCCGTGCGATCACGAACAAATCGCCTTGTTTATGAATGCCGCGGTTTTTCTTGACCGACTCGACGAATTTTTGTTCATCTGCAGTCAGTTGATCCGTATTCAGCAATGTCAGTCCGCCCTCTTTGAGCGTCGTCGTGATCTGAACCTGATGCTCCTGTTCGTTCCAGGCGATCTGGTGACCGGCCTGTTCTACGATCCAGCGCAGCGGCAGGTAGATATCCTGCCCCCGTACAATCGCTTGCTCACCTTGCGCCTGCCATACGCCGTTTACCGCGACCTTCCCGGTGTCCCATTGGAATGCCAGCGAACGGCTGTCCCCGATCTGCAGGGTGCCAGTCTTGCCCTCTATTGCCCACTCGGCTTGCAAAATCATGGCCGCGTCCTGAGCAGAGATGTAGGTTTTTTCCTGTATAAGAATCGGTTCCTTCACGAGATGGGTCAACTGACCATTCACCATCAGTGATGCAGGTTCTGGGGGGGAAGCGGTGATGTCTTGTGCGGAGGCTTCCGCTGAAAGAAAGGCGGAGAAGCCGATTTGCAAGCCTAGGACAACCGCAACTACACTCTTGCCATACATAACGCCAACCTCCATTCATTCTGATCCTCTTTGCCAGTGCTATCCTGTAAGACTCGTGTTGGGATCGATTCGTTTCATTTACTCTACCCTCATTTTACGCTGGTAAAACGTTACAAAAGTACCATCTTAGGCTGGTATTTGTCGGGCTGCAGTGCTGGGAAGGAAAAAGGAGAAAACGCTCCAGGCGGGTTGGGATCTTCGCTGGGGGTCATTCCTGGTCGGCTCCATTCCAAAAGGCGGAACCGCGGCCAAAAGCAGCCGGCTTCGAAGAAGTGGTTCAGGGTTGGCCGCTAAGAGCGTGTCCCGCCTTTTTCCATTGCGCCTGGGTCAAGATCCCAAATGCCTTCGCTTTTTTCTCCTTTTTTCCTCAGCCAGCCTTTGTTTTCCTCCTGCATTCCTTCATTTTTGGGTTTCTCATGGAGGGTGTTCAGATATAGCAAAAAACCGAATCCCTTCAGAAGGATTCGGCTATTCTGTCTTTCTTTATAGCAAGCTGCCCATATACACGACGACCGGGATGCTCAGCATCGCCAGCAGCGTAGAAAAGAGCGTCGTCATCGCGCCCATCTCCTCGTCCGCCGCATAGCGGCCAAACAAAATTGAGGCGAGTGTCAGTGTCGGCATGGCTACCTGGATCAATGCGACGCGGGAGATCTCGCTGTCCATGGGAAAAATGGAGAGCAGAGTTGCGGACAGCAAAGGAAACAAGAGCAGCTTGAAGGTAATGGGCACACTGAGCAGTTTGACGGAGACGAAGCGTTTTCCTTTTAGGAAATGAGGAAGCAGCATCCCGATATAGAGCATAGCCATTGGAGTAGCCAGCTTGGACAATGTCCCGAACACCGGCTTTACGGGTTCAGGAGGGACAAATCCGAGCAGTGCCGCACCTAATCCTCCGATGATCGCTACCATCGGAATATTGATCAGCGATTTTAGCCCCTTGAGGGAAAAAGAGCCCTTTCCTTGCAGCATCATGACGCCGACGGTCCAGAGCACAACATCAACCCCTGCATCGAAAATGGCTGCCAGCAATGCCCCTTTGGGACCAAACAATGCAGCACAGAGAGGCAAGCCGATGAATCCGGTGTTCCCCAACCCTGATAAAATCGCAATCTCTCTTCTTTTTTGAACGCTGACCGTCATGGCCCGAGCGCCCAGCCACCCCATCCAAATTCCAAGGCAGTTGAGGCCTATGGAAAGCGCAAGCGTCGCCAGGATTTGCGTCCACAGGGCATTGTTGATTGGCGTTTGGAAGATACCGTCGAGGATAATGCAGGGCATCGCCACATTTACGATGATGGTAATGACGAGTTGCCGCGAATCATCCGTCAAGGGCTGTCGATAACCGATCAATCCGCCAATACCGATGATGACAGCCATAATCAGGATCGATTGCAGCAAGGTAGAAATATCCAAGAACGATCCCCCCGCTTATTGCTCTACTTCCAGCCAGCTCAGCTCCTCTGGCTTGCCTTTTTCACAGGTGCGCAGCAAATCCCCGCATATCGGGATGACCTTCTCGACAGGGACGCACCAGCTCGCCGGAAAAGCGATTTCTTCTCCCTCGATGACAAGGGTTGCCATCACAGCAGACTGCTTGTCCGATGCGAGCACATAATGCCGCTCGCGAGGCTCATGCTCCTTCCATTGCACCAGGACCTTTCCCTGGTTTCCGCCTGCCACTACCAGATCGACGTGGTCCCCGTAAGCAGCGTGGACGAGTGTATGGGTCTTTCCGTTCAGCTCTGCAATCCCCTTCAAAACCTCATGCCAGGCTACGTGCTTTTGTTCTTCTCCCGTGCCGTCCATATAGACACGCCAATCGTTCAACATATCGCTAACTCCTTTATCGGCTGTAATACCTATGCGTATTCGTTCCTATTGTACGCTTCTTTGGCAGGCTGCTCAACTGTCAAACACGTTTCTCCCAGTGCTTGGACATACCCGGAAGCGTTCACGCGTACACTATAGGAAGGACGGGGAATCTGCATAACCAAGTAAGTGAATAGGAATTAGCGTTTTATCATTGACAAACACCCAGTGAAGCCATACCATATATTCATTAAATCAGATCAATTTAAAGGGGTTTTCCATCGTGAAGAAAATTCTTTCCTCCCTCTTATTTGCAGGTCTGCTCGTCGGGCTGACCGGATGCGGCACTTCTGGCCCCGCTGCTCCTTCTGAACAAAACAACGCGGCTCCAGCTCCTTCGGCGAACGCATCTCTGCTGGAAAAAGTCAAGGCGGACGGCAAGCTCCTGATCGGTACAGAAGGAACCTATGCTCCCTTCACCTTCCACGACCAATCGGGAAAATTGACCGGCTATGATATTGACGTAGTAACCGAAGTGGCCAAACGGATCGGCGTCGAGCCCGTATTTCAGGAGACCCAATGGGATGCGATGTTTGCCGGACTGGACTCCGAGCGTTTTGACGTGGTAGCCAACCAGGTCGGAATTCGCCCCGATCGCCAGGAAAAATATGATTTCTCCAACCCATACACGGTATCGACAGCCGTTCTCGTCACACATAAAGACAATACAAGCGTGACAGGCTTCGCAGATATTAAAGGGCTGAAAGCAGCCCAAACGCTGACGAGCAATCTCACTGACATCGCGAAAGAAAACGGCGCGGAAATTGTCGGTGTCGAAGGCTTCAACCAAGCGATTGACCTCCTTGTCTCCAAGCGTGTGGACATAACCATCAATGACGGTATCTCCCTGCTCGATTTCATGAAACAAAAACCTGATGTGCCGATCAAAATTGTCGCCAAGCATCCGGATGTCGCGAAGAACGGTTTCCTTTTCCGCAAAGGCAGCACTGATCTGGTCGATGCCTTCAACAAGGCATTGGATGAAATGAGCCAGGACGGCACGCTGAAAAAAATCTCCGAGAAGTGGTTTAACGAAGATGTTTCCAAATAACCTGTTTGAGAATCCGGATAGGCTGAACCGTCTCATCGACATCGCGCAAAGCTCCTTTCTCCCTTTGGTGAAGGGAGCCTTGCTCTATTCTATTACCATTGCTCTCGTGTCTTTTGCCGTCGGTCTGATCATTGCGGTGCTTACCGCCCTAGCCCGTATTTCCGGCATTCGTCCACTCGTCCTTATCGCCCGCATCTACGTCTCGATCATTCGCGGGACTCCGCTATTGGTTCAATTGTTTATCATCTTTTACGGCTTGCCCAGCCTCGGGCTGCGGATCGATCCCATCCCATCCGCTATCATCGGGTTTTCGCTGAGTGTGGGCGCTTACTCATCGGAGGTCATACGGGCTGCGATCCTGTCCATCCCCAAAGGACAATGGGAAGCTGCCTACTCCATCGGGATGAGCTACACGCAGGCTCTCAGACGGGTGATACTCCCGCAGGCTACGCGAGTGAGCATTCCTCCCTTGTCCAACTCCTTTATCAGTCTGGTCAAGGACACGTCGTTGGCTGCTGCCATCACTGTACCGGAGATGTTTCGCAAGGCCCAAGAGATCGTCGCGTCTACCTATGAGCCCATGCTGCTCTATATCGAAGCTGCCCTGATCTACTGGGTAATCTGTTTCCTGCTCTCCATCCTGCAGGATCGCATCGAAATCAGACTGGACCGCTATGTCTAAGAAGCAGGTGAATACCAACGATGATTCAGGTTCGAGATTTGCATAAGCAGTTTCATTCCCTCCAGGTATTAAAAGGAATCTCCCTCACCGTGGAAAAAGGGAAGGTTGTAGTCGTAATCGGTCCTTCCGGTTCTGGCAAAACCACCTTGCTTCGCTGTCTGAACGCCCTGGAGGTGCCGACGAGCGGCACGGTCCAGATCGGAGATGTCAAGCTGGACTTCTCGCAAAAACCGGATCGTTCCCGCATCCCGCTTTTGCGCAGGCAGACTGGTATGGTGTTTCAAAGCTACAACCTGTTCCCCCATATGACAGCGCTGCAAAACGTGATGGAGGGACCTGTCACGGTAAAAAAGGAAGATCCCCGCAAAGTCCAAACAAAGGCTTCTGCCATTTTGGCAAAGGTAGGACTCGCAGACAAGCTGGATCATTACCCTGCCCAGTTGTCTGGCGGGCAGCAGCAGCGGGTAGGCATTGCTCGGGCATTGGCCATGGACCCGCAGGTGATGCTCTTTGACGAGCCTACCTCCGCCCTCGATCCCGAATTGGTCGGCGAGGTATTGAAAGTGATGAAGGAATTGGCGCAGGAGGGCATGACGATGATCGTCGTTACGCATGAGATGAGCTTCGCCCGCGATGTGGCAGATGAAGTGATCTTCATGGACCAGGGCGTCATCGTCGAGCAGGGTCCTCCCGAGCAGATTTTCCGCAAGTCTCGCGAGGAGCGTACGCGCCAGTTCCTCCAGCATTTGCAGGTGCGAGACTGACCGGCACTCCCTTCCCTGCCTTCGCAAACAAAAAGACTCTGTGTTCCGAGCCAGGACACAGAGTCTTTCTTTTTCATCGATCTTATAGAACGCTTAGTCATCGAACAAGGCA
This sequence comes from Brevibacillus panacihumi, assembly GCF_003710985.1. Lineage (GTDB taxonomy): Bacteria > Bacillota > Bacilli > Brevibacillales > Brevibacillaceae > Brevibacillus > Brevibacillus panacihumi. Next base: position 17,074 of record NZ_RHHT01000065.1, on the reverse strand, counting down.
AAAATCAACAGGATAATCAAGATGATCCACCAAAAGTTGCCGCCGCCAAACCCACGGTTTCCCATCCGCACTCTCCCCCTTCCTGTCCAGATTGAAAGAGGCTGCTTATTGTGAAAACAGCGTTTCATTTTTCAATCTATGACAGGATGGCCCCGTCCGCATGGATGCCTGTCTAGGAAAAAACGAAAACGGGTGAATGACGGCAGGCAAACATTTACAATCTCTTTAAACCAACTCTACGTTCGCTTCACATCTGGAAGCTAGAATAGAACCTGTCAGTGAAACGATGGACATCATGTCCCCGTTTTCGCCGCCCGTACCGCCCCCTTATGTATGACGGGCGGTTTTTTTGATCCAGTTGGTCTTCCCCGTTACTCAAATCGTGTGAATTTTTCTTCGGCGGGAGTTCTTGGCGCAGCTTGCGGAGTCTTGTCCGGATCGAAAAAGCCGAGATGCAAAAAGCCGATGATTTTTTCACCCGGCTGCACACCCAGCACCTTGTGTGCCTTGGGGTCGAGGTTGTGCGGGTTGGTTTTCCATACGACACCGAGACCTTTTTCCCAAGCGAGCAATTGGAAGTTTTGGATCAACGCACTCGTGGCGCTGAAGTCTTCCTCCCACTGCTTTTGCCGCGGATCTTCCTTCATGATTACAATCAAAAAGGCTGCCGGTTCGCTAAACAAAGCCCGCCGCTTTTCTTGTTGATCCGCTGGATAAACCGGCATCATCCGCTCAATAAATTCTTCCTTCTTCTCGGTTGGGATAAACAGAAAACGCCAGGGCTCACGCAGCCCGTGGTTGGGTGCATACACCGCATCGTTCAAAAGCTCGAGAATCAGCTTTTCCGGCACTGCGTCCGGTTTGTATCCGTTTTTAATGGAGCGCCTGCCCCGAATAATAGAAGCAATTGACACATCATTCACCTCTTCGTTGATTGTCCACGAACATGATAATGGTTATCATTTTCATATATTAACGTGAATCCACTGGCAAATCAAGTGAAAAAACCCCGGGAATATTCTCCCGAGGCTGATCGGTAAAGGGGACTTTCGCAATCAAAAAGAAATCTCTGTCACTTGGTTGAGATAAACTAAAGAAAAACCTGACTTATGACAATAACAATCATACATAAGGAGGATTGGATCATGACGAATGCGTCTGACAAGAAAAGAACGGACACTGCCTCAAAAGTGATACTGGCATCACCGCAAACCATCTATCAGGCGTTCATGGACCCAAAGGCGCTCATTTCATGGCTTCCACCAGATGGGATGAAAGGCCGTGTCGATTTTTTCGACCCGCGTGAAGGCGGAGCCTATCAAATATCCCTCGTCTACATCACCCACGATCGATCCCAACCCGGGAAAACTTCAGAGGACACCGACGTCGTACGAGGGACATTTCTCAAGCTGGAAGAAGGCAAGAGAATCGTGCAGCAGATTACATTCGAGTCCGAGGATCCGGCGTTTGCGGGCGAAATGATCATGACCTGGAATCTGGACACTGTCCCGGAGGGCACCAAAGTTACGATTGTTTGCGAAAACGTACCTGAGGGAATCCGGCCAGAAGATCACGACGTAGGTTTACGGTCCACGCTGAACAATCTCGCTGCCTATGTACAGAGCCTGATTTGATCAAGCTTTTATCAAAACAGGCCCTGATTACAAAAGGTCAATCCATCATTCTGACGAGCATGCGGGAGACCAGAAGCAGAAGCAAGCCCATGAACATGGATACTGCACCGATCAGACTGAAAACTTCCAGGTACCCCAGTGACTGGGTAAAGGCTGCCAGCTTGCCTCCGAGGATGTTGGCGACACCGGAGCTGGCCAGCCACACGCCCATCAAAAGCGATGCCAGCTTGACCGGGGCCAGCTTGCTCACCATCGACAGCCCCACGGGAGAGAGAAAAAGCTCCCCCAGCGTGTGCATGAAATACGTCAATACGATAAACAGCAGATTCGCTTTGGTGACGATATGATTTTCATCGCTTCCCGTCTGCATCACCGCCAGAATCAGGATCACATAACCGATCCCAAGCATCACCATACCCAGCCCCATTTTCGTCGGGGCACTCAAATCCCCTCTTTTCGAGGAAGCCAGCTTGACCCAAAACGCGGATAGAATCGGGGCGAAGATCACGATAAACAGCGGGTTGAGCGACTGAAACCAGGAGGTCGGCACCTCCCAGCCAAACAAATGCTTGTCCACAAAAATATCGGTATACAGCGTCAAGGAACTGCCTGCCTGCTCAAATCCAGCCCAGAAAAAAACGACGAAGCAGGTGATGATAATGATGACTGCCGTACGCTGCTTGTCTTTTTTCGTCAATGGCGCTTGGGCTGCTGCGGCTGCCACCGGGTCCTCCGACTTCCCGACCGGCCTTTTGCCGATGTCGCCCAAATAGCGGTCTCCCAGGGCATTGAAGAGGATCTGTCCGATGACCATGCCGATCGCGGCCGCCAGGAATCCGTAGCGATAGCCGTATTGCACGACGCCATTTGCGGTCGTCTTGAACAGATCCTCCGCCAAATAGCCGCAGATGAGTGGAGCAAAGAATGCACCTACGTTAATGCCCATATAAAAAATGGTAAAAGCAGCATCCTTGCGCTTGTCGTTGTCGGTATACAGCTCGCCCACGAGCGTCGAGATATTCGGTTTGAAAAAGCCGTTGCCAATGATCAGAAGGGCTAAGCCAGTATAGAGACCAAACTGGTTGTGCTGGGCAAACAGCATGAAGTTGCCCAATGCCATCGCAATCCCGCCCAGTGTAATCGCATATCTTCTGCCCAGAAAGCGGTCAGACAGATAGCCCCCTGCAAGCGGAGTAAAGTAGACCGCTCCTGTAAAAAAGCCGTACAAACTCATCGCCGTCGTTTTCTCAAATCCAAGACCGCCACTGACGAGGGCCGTCGTCAAATACAAGGTTAACAGCGCTCGCATCCCGTAGTAGCTGAAGCGCTCCCACATCTCAGTCAGAAATAACAGGTACAGTCCCGGAGGGTGTTTTTGTCTCCCCTGCTGCCCTTTTACGGATGCATCCATCCACTTTCCTCCTCTCATCGCTTGTTTTAGGATTTGTCGGGAGGGCTTTTTTATTCCACATGCATCCCTTTTGGCAGGCGCCTGATCCATTTTCCGCTTGCTAATGTATTTTTTCTTTGCTATGCTAACTGACGAACGTTCGTTAAGTTGGAGGTGAGGTCATTGAAAAGCAATGAAATTAAGGAAGCAGCGCTCAAATATTTCACGATCCACGGCTATGAGGGAGCATCGCTTTCCCAAATAGCGGAAGAAGTCGGCTTGAAGAAGCAATCCATATATGCCCATTTCAAGGGGAAAGATGATCTCTTTCTGCAGGTTTTACGGGACGCGAAAGAGGCTGAGCTGTCTTCCAAGCTCCACTATTTCAGCAAGGTCGATTCACAAAATCCCGAAAAAGATTTATACGGATTCCTGCAATTGGTGATTGATTTATTCCAAAAAAATGAGCTGCTAAGGTTTTGGCTGCGCATGACTTTTTTCCCGCCGGCTCATCTTCGGAATGAAATCGGCGAAGAAGTAGCCGATATCGAAGAGAAGGTACAGTCGGTCCTGGAGGGGAAATTTCAGGATTGGATTGATGCAAAAGTCATCGTTCATGATATAGCGAAAACGCCGACCCTGGCCTTCGTGGGGGTAGTCGACTCCATTCTGATCGAGCTTGTATACGTCAATGATGAAAAGCGGCTGAAGGATAAATTAGAAGCTTGTTGGTCCGTATTTTGGAGAGGAATTTCACATTCATGATTTTTCAGAAAGGGGGGGTTGATACCATGGGGAAAACCATCAAACAACAAAAATGGGTATTAACAATCCTTCTAAGCAATATATTCATTGCATTTCTGGGAATTGGCCTCGTCATCCCAGTGATGCCATCCTTTATGAACATCATGCATTTATCAGGAAAAACAATGGGCTATCTTGTCGCCGTATTTGCGGTGGCACAACTGCTCATGTCACCAATCGCCGGCCGCTGGGTTGACAAGTATGGCAGAAAAAAAATCATCATCATCGGCTTGTTTCTTTTTGGTGTTTCTGAGCTGATCTTTGGGATAGGGACGAATGTGTACGTTCTCTATTTATCGAGGATCCTGGGGGGAATTAGTGCCGCCTTTATCATGCCGGGTGTTACAGCCTACGTTGCAGATATTACCTCTGTTCAGGAACGCCCAAAAGCGATGGGCTATATCTCTGCCGCCATTAGCACCGGCTTTATCATCGGGCCTGGCATTGGAGGGTTTATTGCCGAATATGGAATACGGATGCCCTTTTTCTTTGCGGCAGCCGCTGCTTTTCTGGCATGCATCTCCTCGTCCTTTATTTTAAAAGAGCCGCTTACCAAGGAGCAGCTTGCAGAAATATCGGCTCATACAACCCAGACAAATTTCGTCAAAGACCTAAGAAGATCTGTAGATCCGCTGTATTTTACCGCGTTTATCATTGTATTTGTACTCGCTTTCGGTTTGTCAGCTTATGAAACAGTTTTTAGCCTTTTCTCCGACCATAAATTCGGCTTCACCCCGAAGGATATTGCCGGCATTATTACCATTAGCTCCATTTTCGGCGTGGTCGTGCAAATATTTCTATTTGGAAAAATGGTTGATCTGCTCGGCGAAAAGAAGCTGATCCAGATATGCTTGTTCGTAGGTGCCCTGCTGGCAGTCGCGTCCACCATGATATCCAGCTATTTTACCGTGTTGGCTGTAACATGCTTGATCTTCCTCGCCTTTGACTTGCTCCGTCCAGCATTGACAACATTTCTCTCGAGAGCAGCCGGAAAAGAGCAGGGATTCGTGGCTGGCATGAACTCCACCTACACCAGCTTGGGAAATATCGTCGGACCAGCGATGGGCGGAATCCTGTTTGACGTCAATATCAACTATCCGTATTTGTTTGCTGCTGTCATTATGGTCATTGGCCTTGGCATTACGTTCGTATGGAAGGAAAAAACGTTGGCAGAAGGCGTAACGCAATAAAAAATCACATAGCAACGAAAAAAGACGTGCTGGCTGGCACGTCTTTTTGCACGTCTCTCGGAATGTTGCTCCTCAAGCTCTACTTCATCCATTGCTCTCGGAGAGGTTCAAATAATGCTGCAATTCCTCGTAAAAGGCTGGATTGCAGGCCATGACACTGCTTTTTTGATCAAAAGGCAAAGGCGTTCCCGCCATAGACGTGACGCGGCCTCCCGCTTCCTCGACGATAATGCGGCCTGCGCCGAAATCCCATGCGTTCAGTGAAAGGCTGACGTAACCGTCCAATCTGCCTGCGGCTACATACGCCATCTCCAGAGCAGCACTGCCCAGCAGGCGCATGCCGCGTACCTTTCCAGCCAGCTTTTTGACAATTTGATCGATCCCCATCTGCTCTGCTCGCTCGTTCCAGAACACGCTGGTACACAGCAAAGCTTCCTCCAGACGGACATGCCGTTCAAGGCGCAGCGGGCGATCATTCAGAAAGGCCCCTTCCCCTCTGACCGCGTAAAAAAGCTCGTCGCGCGAAGGATCGTATACTGCTCCGACCAATCCCTCTCCCTTATGGTAAACCGCGATCGAGACAGAAAAATTGATCTGCTGATGAACGAAATTGGTCGTCCCATCGATGGGATCAATCACCCAGAGCGTATCGAATTGACTCGGATCCCCGGCAAAGGTCCGCTCCTCGCCCAATATCCCATGGTCAGGGTACTTTGCCAGGATCAAATCGATGACGTGTTTTTCTACTTCTTTATCGACAGCCGTAACCAGATCGGAGGCAGATGTCTTGTATTCTACAGTAAACGGCTCTCTCATGCGGGCCAGGCTCAGCTTTCCCGCAGAGCGGGCACAATGCAGAGCATGCTCCTTTAGCGCCGCCAGTGATGATGTTTGCACTCGTATCGCCACCCAAACAAGACTTTGCTTCTAGTGTACCATACTTTACCTCCTGTTACACCCCGCTGGTCGGCCAAGTGCAAAAGGAGAGGAGGTCCGTTCTCGTCCGGACCTCCTGAAAGTGACCCCATTAACAGCAGCGCGTGATGCCGCCTTTTTCATAACGTTCGCGCAGGGCGTAGATGTAGTATTCGCGCTCGGTCATCGGAAAAATCCCCGGGGACGCATGCGTGACATACCAGTGCTGCAGATAACGATCGTAGTCCGGCATCCCGAAAATCGTCTTGATCGCAGAGCTTACACGGCGCAAGGACTTTCGGATCGTTCTCCACTTTTTCCTCATGCGACGTGACCTGTACCGTCCAGGATGTCCCCTTTGGATTTGACGTAGGGGGACTCATGCAATTGGTACTGCTTGCCGCGAAGGATATTGATCCAAAGCCGGATGCCGTCCAGAATGATGCCGATTGTGATGACCATGAAGATCGCGCAGACCACGGCGTCGATCTGGTCGTTGAGAATCATCTTTTGCGCAGCCTCTACCGTTTTTGCCCCGGCAGGCAATGTACCTGCATCCAATGCTTTTTGGAATACCTCCGCATGCGCCAGGAAGCCGATTTTCGGATCTGCGTGGAACAGCTTTTGCCAGCCTGCTGTCAATGTTGCCGAGGTGAGCCAGGCCATTGGCACCAGCGTCACCCAGGAGTAGCGCGCCTTGCCCATTTTGAAGATGATCGTCGTACCTACGGTAAAGGCGATTGCTGCCAGCATCTGGTTGGCGATTCCGAAGAGCGGCCACAGTGTGTAGATGCCGCCGAGCGGGTCCATGACACCCTGCAGGAGGAAATAGCCCCACCCGATCGAGATGATGGCAGACCCGATCAGGTTGCCGGGCAGCCAGTTTACCTCTTTCATTTTCGGAATGACGTTCCCCAGCATATCCTGCACCATGAAGCGTCCGACGCGGGTTCCCGCATCGATAGTCGTCAGGATGAAAACGGCTTCAAAGAGGATCGCAAAATGGTACCAGAAGGCCATCAAGGCTTTTCCTCCGAGAATGCCGGAGAAAATGGTGGCCATCCCGATCGCAAGCGAAGGAGCGCCCCCGGTGCGGGATAAGATGGTTTTTTCCTGAATATCATCAGCCAATGTCGTAATCATATCCGGGGTAATCGTATACCCCCAGCTGGAAATCGTCTGCGCTGCCGCGACAGCATCAGCCCCGATCACAGCGCCCGGCGAGTTGATGGCGAAGTAGATCCCTGGCGTCAAGACACATGCCGCGATCATCGCCATGACTGCTACTCCGGATTCCATCAGCATTCCTGCATAGCCGATCAGCGGAGCATGCGATTCTTTGGCGATCATCTTCGGTGTCGTACCCGAGGAGACGAGGGCGTGGAAGCCCGATACTGCCCCGCAGGCAATCGTAATAAAGAGGAACGGGAAGAGGTTGCCCGCAAATACCGGACCTGTTCCATCGATAAACTTGGTCAAGGCAGGCATCTGCATCGGCGGCAATGTCAGGATAATCCCCACAGCCAGTACCGCAATCGTCCCCACTTTCAGGAAGGAGCTGAGGTAATCACGCGGAGCCAGCAAGAGCCAGACCGGCAGTACCGATGCGACAAAACCGTAGACGATAATCATCCAGGCCAGTTGCACCTTTGTAAATGTGAAGGCAGGTCCCCATACCGGCGAAGCTGCAACTGCCTGTCCCCACCAGAGGGAGAGGAACAAGAGCGCCAGTCCGATGAGCGAGCCTTCCACTACCCGTCCGGGACGGATGTAGCGCATGTACAATCCCATCAGGATCGCGATCGGCAATGTCATAAAGATCGTAAATGTAGCCCAAGGCGACTCTGCAAGAGCGTTGACCACAACCATCGCCAAGACGGCGATCAGAATGATCATAATCGCAATAATGCCGATCAACGCTAAAGCACCGCCAAAAGGACCAATCTCTTCCTTGGCGATCTGGCCCAATGTTTTTCCATTGCGGCGCATCGAGCCAAACAAAATGACGAAGTCCTGCACGGCCCCGCCGATGACGACCCCGACAATAATCCAGATCGTCCCTGGCAAATACCCCATTTGAGCGGCCAATGTAGGTCCTACAAGCGGCCCCGCACCGGCAATCGCGGCGAAATGGTGCCCGAACAGAACCCATTTGTTCGTCGGCACGAAATCCTTGCCGTCGTTGTTCACCTCTGCAGGCGTGGCCCGATTGTCATCCAGGCCCATGATCTTCTTCGCGATAAAACGGCTGTAAAAACGATATGCAACAGCATAAGTGCAGATTGCGGCAGTCAACATCCAGAACGAGTTGACAGACTCCCCGCGCGACAATGCCAGCACGCCGAAACCGATGGCACCCAGCGCGGCGATCCCACCCCAGATCAGGATGGAGAGAAGCCATTTTTTCATCCGTTCTCCTCCTCGTTTCAATATTCAGGCAATGAACCTGAATTGAAGGTACCACAGGGAGGGAACGAGCCATATAGAAATTGGCTGAACGGTAGAAAAGGGGACACGAATCGTAGAAGATGGGACATGGATGAAAGCGAATACAAAAAAGTCAGCGTTATACGTACGCCATGATGATGTAGACAACAAGGCTTGGCAGTGCCAGCAGAATGAGGTTCCTCGTCCAGCGGAATCTGCTTTTGCTTTCTCTTCGCGCGTTGTTCTGGTCATGAAAGTACGCAATAGAGGTATCAGGCCCCAATGAAGTGATGCTGAGCATCGCCGCGAAAAGAACACATGCCCCTACTAGATAAAAGGACAACGTATCAGCCAAACCGATATCCCCCACAAAAAAGCTGACGAGCCAGATCACTGCTTGCAGCAGACAGCCGATGATCAAGGATTTTAGCATGTTCTCTACTCCTTTTTTAAGAGATCTGCCCTTAAAAGCCCAACCTGCGCTTCAGCTCCTTCACTACGTTGCGGCTTACCGGCACCTCCGTTTTCCGCTGATCCTGCATGACGAGATGAATCGCCCCTTTGAACCAGGGGACAAGCTCTGCAGTCTTGTTCAGATTGACGATATAGGCCCGATGCGTGCGAAAAAACTGGTGCGGGGACAGACGATTCTCCAATTCCTGAAGCGTAAAGGAGCTGGCGTATTGCTCAAATCTGGTGTAAATGCTGGCATATCTCCCCTCCAAGGTCGCATACACGATTTCATTGGGATCGATCAGCATGATTTTTCCGTTTTTTTCCACCGGAACGCGTCGTGGCGATTGTTCCGTCAGCACATTTTGAAGCAGGCTGTGCAAGCGCTCCTCCAGATTTTCGGCAGGAGACGGCTCTGCCTTCAAGAGCGGTCTTGCACTTTCTTTGCGGTGCATCCATTTTCGCACGCGATTCATGGTCTTTTCCAGGCGGCTTTCGCTAAACGGTTTGACGATGTAATCGACAGCCTCCGTCTCAAAGGCGCGCACAGCATGAATCTCGTAGGCACTGGCAAAAATGATGACTGGCGGCTTGACCATGGATTCCAGCAGCTCTTGTCCCAGGTCGACACCGTCCCGATCCTGCAGATGAATATCCAAAAATACGGCGTCAGGCTCCAGTCCAAGAACCTGTTCGACCGCTTCCTCCCCGCTGCCCGCCTCTCCGATGACCTGTACGTCGGCAAATTGCTCCAGCAAATAGCGAAGCTCTGCTCTTGCAGGCGCTTCGTCATCCACGATGAATACTTGCAGCACGCAGATTCACTCCAATCGGAAGTTGTATGGTGCAGGTCGTTCCTTCACTCGGTATGCTCGAAATGACAATTCCATACGGTGGCCCATAGATGGACTGGATCCGCCCCTTTACATTGGCAAGGCCGATCCCGGACAAGCGTCTCTTTCCGTCCTTTTGTGGCTGCGGCGTCGGGACCTCGTCCACATCCATCCCTACTCCGTTGTCCGAAACGGTCAACTCCAGCACCTGCTTATCCAGGCGTCTTGCTGATATGGTCACAACCCCGCCTTCTTTTTTGGGCAGCAGCCCGTGTTTGACCGCATTTTCTACCAGGGGCTGCAGGATCAATCCAGGCACCACAAACCGTTCCACCCCTTGCTCGATGTGGTAATCTACCTTCAGCTTCTCGCCAAAGCGGGCGCGCTCGATCGCCAGATACGCCTCGATGTGCTCCAGCTCCTCGGACAAGGTGACGAAACCTCCTGAATCGTGCAGATTCCGGCGAAAATACTCGCTGAGATGGATCAGCAGTTCACGCGCCTGTTCGGGACGAAAACGGATGAATGAAACGATCGTATTGAGAGCGTTGAATAAAAAATGCGGGTTGATCTGTGCGTGCAATGCCTTGATTTCCGCGTCTGCCAAAAGTCGCGACTGCCTCTCCAGCTCGGCCAGCTCCAATTGGGTCGAAATCAGATTGCCCAGTCCGCGAACCAGCTCCAGGTCGACGGCTGACAGCTTGCGGGATCGGTCCTGATAGAGCTTGAGCACCCCTACCGTCTCCCGCTTGCGCAACAGCGGCACCAGGATGGCGGAGCGAAGCGAGCAGTTCTGCTCCTTGCAGCCGATTTCCTCTTTGTTGCGCGCGATCATCACCTGCTTGGTGTCCAGCACCTCCCGCGTCGCTTTTGTGTTGATCCCCTGACCGACTACATGATGGGAGGCTCCCGCTCCGACATGGGCCAGAACGGTCTTGGTATCCGTGATGGCGACAGCGGCAACCCGTGTTGTCCGCAAAATTTCCTCTGCTACCTTCTGCGCGGATTCGAATGTCAGCCCCTGACGCAGATAGGAGAGCGTCTTGTCCGCCACCTGCATGGTCCTTTGAGCTTGCAAGGCACCGACGCGATCCTCTTCTTTTTTTGCCAGGTCGATGATGATGATCAGGATGGCGATCCCTACGGAGTTGACGACCGACATCGGGATGCTTATAGACTTGACCAATGCCCAAGCCTCTGCGTACGGCCGTGCCAGCAGCAGGATGATGCCCATCTGCATCCACTCCGCGATAAAGCCCACGACCAAAGCTGTCGTCCAGCCGATCTCCTGGTTGCGGCTTCTGCGATACTGGTACACCAATCCCGCGATTACCCCTTCGCTGATCGTCGAAACCGCACAAGCCAGATCCGTAAAACCGCCCAAGGTATAGCGATGAATCCCTGCTATCAGCCCGGTCAAGAGCCCGACCCAAGGCCCCGCCAAAAGTCCGGCTACAACCGTGCCGATGACGCGCGAGTTGGCAATGGCATCCTGATACCAGATGCCGTTGTAGGTGCCCATGATCGAGATGGCGGAAAAGATCAAAACCATAATGGCATTTTCTTTGCGAGTCGCCCTCTGATTCAAAATACTCCGAAAAGCGCGAACACGCGTAAATAACAATGCGGCCACAATCAATACGGCAGTCCGTTCTGCCAAGGGAACCATCAAGTCAAAATTCATCGGCTTCCTCCCACTTTTTCCGCAAACTGCCATCACTTACCATTATCATAAGGGAGTACGGAATTGGTCAAGCAGGCAAAGAAAAAAAGCGATAGGCGAAACCACCGCTTTTCTTTGCTGTTGGCCTGTTTTACAAGACACGCGTCAAAAATTCCCTTGTCCGCTCTTCTTTCGGATGGTTAAAAATCTCATGTGGCGCTGCAAGCTCCAGGATTTTTCCTTTATCCATAAAAGCGACCCAATCCGCTACATCCTTGGCGAAGCCCATCTCATGCGTGACAATAATCATGGTCATCCCTTCGCGGGCAAGCTGTTTCATCGTCTCCAGCACTTCACCAACCAATTCGGGATCAAGTGCTGAAGTAGGCTCATCAAACAGCATGATTTCCGGCTTCATCGCAAGCGAGCGCGCGATCGCCACACGCTGCTTTTGACCTCCGGACAACGCAGAAGGATAGACGTCCGCCTTCTCTTCCAGACCGACTTTTTTCAACAGCTGCATGGCTTCCTTCTTCGCTTCCTCCTTGTTTATTTTGCGGACGATCAGCGGTGCTTCGATGACGTTTTCCAGAACCGTTTTGTGCGGAAACAGGTTGAAGTGTTGAAAGACCATCCCTACCTTTTGGCGCACCTTCGAGAGATCATCCTTCTTCGGATCAATGCTTTTGCCCTCAATGAAGATGTCTCCCCCGTTCTTGATTTCCAGAAAATTGATGCAGCGAATCAACGTGCTTTTTCCCGAGCCACTGGCTCCGATCAGCACGACGACCTCCCCTTTTTTCACCTCCAGATTAATGTCCTTCAACACTTCAACGGCTCCGAAGCTTTTCTTCAGGTTTTGCACGCGGATCATTGCTTGTTTCTCGCTCATGGTATCCCTCCTACGAGTCCCCTTTTGCCAGACGCTTTTCCATTTTATTGACCAAATAGGTGAAGAGCATCACAATCACCAGGTAGTACACGGCGACGATCAAGAAGAACGTCATCTCATCAAATGTCTCAGCGGACAAGCGGCGAGCCATCGCGAACAACTCGTCCATCGCGATGAAAGCAGCGAGAGAGGATTCTTTCAATGAAAGGATGAATTGATTGCCCAATGGCGGGATGGATCGCTTTAAAGCCTGCGGCAGGATGATGCGCCGCATGGTTTGTGCAGGCGACATCCCCAGTGAAAGCCCGGCCTCCAGCTGTCCTTTGTCAATCGACTGAATGGCGCCGCGGAAAATTTCCGCGATATACGCACCGCTGTGTACAGCCAGAGCCAGCGCAGCCGACCAGAATTGGCCCAGATCCACAACCTTGTAAAAGCCGAAATAGAGGACGAAAATCTGAACGATCAGCGGCGTACCGCGAATGACGGTGATGTAGACATTGGCGATAATGGGACCGATCGGAAACTTGGAGATTTTTAGCAGGGCGACGAACAGGCCGATTACCGTCCCTACAACAACAGAGGCGAACGTCAATTCAAACGTCAACAGCAACGGCTTCAGAAAAAACGGGAATGTGCGGATAAACTCTTCGATCAAATGTGAGATACTAGGCACCTTTCCACCCCTCGCTTGTCATGGAATGAACCTGCCAAACCCTGCGGAGGCATTTGGCAGGCGTAATGGCTACTGAGGCTGATCAGTCTTTTTTGCTGATATCACGTTGGAAGTACTTTTCGCTCAGCTTCAAGTACGTGCCGTCTTCGTGCATCTGTTTGAGTGCTTCGTTGATTTTATTCAGCAGTTCCTCATTGCCCTTGCGTACCGCGATCCCATGTTGGACCTCGGTAAGGGCTGCACCGCTCTTTTTGATCTTCAGACCTTGTTGAATGGCAATTTCGCCCACGACGCTGTCTGTAATGACGACATCGTGCTTGCCTTGTTCCAATGCGCGCATAGCGGTCACATCACTGTCATAGGTCTTGATGTTGTCCGTGTACTCGCGGGCCATCTTCTCATGCGTCGTGCCGAGGGCAACAGCGACCTCTTTTCCTTTCAGAGCTTCCAAGGTGCTTACATCACTGTCCGGACGCGTGAAAAGCTGACCACCTGAGAGGTAGTACGGATCGGCAAAATCGACCTGCTGCTTGCGTTCATCCGTAATCGCATGGCTGGCAATCGCTGCATCATAGCGCCCTTCTTTCACCCCGGCGATGATCCCGGAGAAAGGAGACGTGACGGCTTTTGGTTCCAGGCCCAGTCTCTTGGCGATTTCATCCCCGATCTCGATGTCAAAACCGGTCAGTTGGCCGTCCTTGAAGTAGCTGAACGGCTGATACTCACCTGACGCCGCGTACGTGAACACACCCGCTTCCTTGGTCATGGAAGAGCCACCGGCAGCAGCTGCAGGAGCTTGTCCCCCGTCGCCGCCTGCCGGTGCCGGAGACTGACCACATCCGGCGATCAGCAAAGTCATTGAGAGCAGCATAACGGAAATACCATTGATTGTTTTTTTCATGTTTCTTTCCCCCTGTATCGTTTGTTTGAGCATGAAACGTCGCAAGCTGCCTGTCTCCAGCACTTCCTACATTCAGGCACACCTCCTTTGAAGCAGATTCGCTAGTCAACCATTTGCAAATATTCTGATATAATCAGCGGCGCCCCGGTTTTCGTGACGACCTCTTCCAAGGAATAGGGGTACATGACCTCTGTCAGACACAAGCCCTGCTTCGTCACCTCAATCACAGCCCTTTCGGTGATGATCATGTCGACACAGCTTTTCGCTGACAAGGGCAGCTCGCACTCCCTGAGGATTTTCGGTTCATTCCTTTCGTTGAGGTGACTCATCAACACAATCACCTTTTTCGCGTAACGGGCCAATTCCGGTCCACCACCGATTCCGTAGACGCGTTTGCCTGGCACGATCCAGTTCGCCAAATCCCCCCGCTGACTAACCTGCAAAGCTCCTAAAAATGCCACATCTACTCTCCCGCTGCGCACCATGCCATACGCAATAGAGCTGTCGAAGAAGGAAGCACCGGAGTGAAGCGTGACAGGCGTCCCTCCTGCGTTTGAGAGATGCGCGTTTTCCTCGCCTTGAACGGGGAACGGCCCTACTCCCAAGATCCCGTTGACCGAGTGAAACATCACATTCCATTCACTCGGAAGAAAGTCGGCTACCAGTTCAGGGATGCCGATACCCAGATTCACTGTCATTCCTGGAAGTATCTCGCGTGCTGCCCGGCGAGCAATCATGTTTCGCTGATCGATCAGAAGCCCCATGCTCCCATCCCTCCGCTTGTCCGCACGATATAGTTTACGAAAATGCCGGGTGTGACAATGTGCTCCGGATTCAGCTCCCCCGCCGGCAGGATCTCCTCCACCTCTGCGATCGTGATCTTTCCCGCCATGGCAACCAATGGATTGATATTGCGGGCAGCCTTCTCATAGATGAGATTTCCGTAGGTATCCGCCTGCTTGGCATACACGATTCCTACATCTGCGGTCAGGGCAGGCTCGATGACATAGTTTTTCCCTCCATACCGGACAAGCTGCTCCTGTTGGCTTGGGCCAATTCCTACGTCCGGCTCGACGAGAATGGCAGGGAGCCCGACTCCGCCCGCTCGGATCTTTTCAGCCAGAATTCCCTGCGGATAAAATAGGACCTCCAGCTTCCCTTCCATCATCTGTCGTCCAGCGTCTGGATTGGAGCCGATGTGGGTCGTGAGCAGCCGCTTCACTCTCTCGTGGGAAATGAGCCTGCCAACTCCCTGATCAGCAAATCCGGCATCATTGCCAATCAACGTGAGATCCTGCATTCCTTTTTGCAGGATCATGTCAATCAGACTGACAGGCGTACCAATCCCTCCGAACCCTCCGACCATTAAACGGATGCCGTCTCGAACTTGATCTACGGCTTCTTCTATCGAGATTAGTTTTGAGACCATGGTTCCATTCCTTATCATTCGTTATCGTTTGTAAGGGCACCTCATGTCCTAGCTTTACAAGCAATCTCTATGCCAACCGAGAAAAAACGCTTATACCGGGCCTGTCAGTCTTTCGTGGAATTCGCGTTGAGTTGAAATCGACTCAAACAGGATTTTACTTTTCAGATAATGCAATCTTTTCAGTCGAATCGATTCCGATTCACTTGTTTTCAAAATCGATTCAGTTTACAATTTTGATGGACATATCCTCGATGAGTTGGAGGTTTTCAAAATGGAGAAAGATGCAGAAATCTTCGCCATGTTTCAAACCAGCCGTTTCATCGACATCTTTAATGCCTTGGCAGACGGGATTTACATCTCGGATGCGCAGGGAACCACCATCTGGCTTAACAACGCCAGTGAAAACCTGTGCGGCTTGCCCAAATCACAGCTCATCGGACAAAATGTGGCTGACCTGGAAGCGATGGGGATCTTCAATCCGTCCGTCACGAGACTTGTCATGGAAAGCGGAAAAACGACCACGACGATTCAACTCGTCAACAACAAGGGCAAATTCCTCGTCACAGGCCACATTATTCCTGACGAGTCAGGAAACCCGGACCTGATCGTCTCCCACTCTCGCGACATTACAGAGGCAGCACGCGCCAGTTCGCAGCTGGAGGAAACCGTCGCGCTTCTGAAACGATACAGCGAGGAAATCCAACTCATGAAACGGGAAGCGAACCAGAACCTTTCCCGGACGGTAATTGGGAACAGTCGGGCCTATCTTGCCTTGCTCGACCTGATCAAAAAGGCAGCTGTCGCAGACACAACCGCCCTGATTACCGGAGAGACTGGTGTGGGCAAAAGCTATCTCGCCGAACAAATTCACCAGCTTAGCGAACGCTGTGCCGCTCCATTCATCCACGTAAACTGCAGCGCCATCCCCGAAACACTGCTGGAGTCTGAACTGTTTGGCTACCAAAAAGGCGCATTTACCGGAGCCAATCATTCAGGCAAGCTGGGGCTTGTGAAAATGGCTGACAAAGGCACCCTGTTTCTCGATGAAATCAGCGATCTTCCCTACCACCTTCAGTCCAAATTGCTATTGCTTCTGCAAAATAAAACCTTCATGCCGATTGGCGGGACCAAAACGTACACCGCCGATATACGGATCATTGCCGCCACCAACGCCAATTTGCTGGATCTGGTACGTCAAGGGAAATTCCGACATGATCTTTATTATCGTCTCAATATT
The DNA here is from genome assembly GCF_003710985.1 of Brevibacillus panacihumi. GTDB lineage: Bacteria > Bacillota > Bacilli > Brevibacillales > Brevibacillaceae > Brevibacillus > Brevibacillus panacihumi. The sequence continues at coordinate 630 of NZ_RHHT01000065.1, read as the reverse complement.
CTGCCAATCAATGTTCCGGCACTCCGTGAGCGGAAGGAAGATATTTTCCCGCTGCTTCACCACAATTTGAAAAAATTTAACGCCAAGCATAATCAGAAGCGGCGTTTCTCTGCTGAGGTGCTAGACCGCTTGCACCACTACGAGTGGCCCGGGAACGTACGTGAGTTGGAGAATCTTGTGGAGCGGATCGTCATCACCTCGAAGCTGGACGAGATTTTGATCACTGATTTGCCGGAGGAATTGCGCAATATGGGGGAAAATGAAGATCATCTGCTCACGATCGGCGGCCATCTCTCGTTGAATGAGAGGCTGGAAAAGATCGAGCTGGAGATCATCACCCAAGCCTTGAAACAGCACAAAACCACCCGCAAGACGGCAGCAGCATTGGGCATTACCCAATCTCTGCTCATGCGGCGCATCAAGAAATACGGGATCGCGGTTGATCATTCTAGCGATGAGAGCTTTGATGTCCCTCTCTTCAAGCTGTAGTGGAGGCGAGGAAAAAGGGGAAAACGCTTCAGGATAGTTGGATCTTCCCAGGAGGTCATCCCTGGCCGGCTACACTCCAAAGGCGGAACCGCGGCCAAAAGCAGCCGACTTCGAAGAAGAGATTCAGGGTGTAGAGTAGAG
>NZ_RHHT01000064.1 GCF_003710985.1 Brevibacillus panacihumi | reverse complement strand
CATTCATTACAGGAATGGCTCTTTTTCAAAATATTGCTCTTCGGCTGGGGAAGCAATGCCAGCCAGGTATGTGTTATCCAGTGAGATTTTCGAATTTAAAATACCTAGATAGACAGATTTTGAACGTTCATCAGCTAGCAAAGAGTATACTTTTTCATAATCATCGATGTGTGAATGGATAATAGAAAAAGGGGTTTCCTTTTGAAAAGTCCAATAATCCTTGGCAAGTCCGAAACCTCTGAAATCAATAGCGCTTTCTTCGATTCCAAGTGAAAGCAATTGTTTATTAATATCTGCTAAATGTAGAGCTGCAATAATTATCTTCGTATGAGGGTCTTCCTTTACTTTTGATACTACTTCCTCTGGAGATAAAACCATCAAATGATTATGCTTTGTCCCCCATTTTTCTCTTTTATTATCTGCAAAATAGGTAACTTTTTCACTAATGCCAAATTTCAACAGAAGGTCATATACTAATTGGCCAGTCGAGGCACTCCCCCAAATTATGATAGAGCCTACTTTTTTTACTTTTTCTATATACTTCTCTACATTAATACGGAAAAGGTCTTCTTTTAATAATTTAGATCTAAAGTCATTATAGTTATTCATAATCCATAGCTCGCTCCTTTGATGTTCGTTTTCTTTATGGATTTTTCTTTAACTGGTTCGGTCTGTCCTGATCACCATCGGCTTTGAAGAATAAAGTACCATCAAATTTGTAATGGGCCCAAATATCTGCATTTTTACGTACAAAAGGTTCAAAGTAGTTCGGGATTACATTAGGATCATGATCCGTTCGAAGCTTGAATCCAGCACTTAAAATATGTTTTTCATTGAAGCCGAGTGTGTAAAAATCAATGTATTCGTATTCGTGTTCCTTTAATAAGCTAGCGAAGTTTTTCCCTAAACTTGCGAAAAGTTGTTGATCACCTATGTAGTCAACAATTCTCATTATCTTACTGCCATTACACTCGATAGTTCTCGTCATCATAAGCGCACCGGTCTTCCGATTTGCATCTTGAAGACCGTAAACATTATATTTATAGTACGGATGGTTAAAAAATCTTTTATTTATATACCAATAATCCTTATACGGGATTGATTCAACACGGTCTATATCAAAATTTCTTTTTACATCATCGATAGAATTGAATTCAACTAAAAATGTCCCATTATCAGTGACTTCATAATCCGCACTATCCTTATTTTGAATGATCGCGATTTTGTATTCGTCGATTTCATTGTTCAATAAGTAGTATTGTTGCATCCTTGCAACTTTATCTCCAAAAAACATCCTTCTCAATGGAATGGTTGTATTAGGATTTGCACCATTGCCAATTTGCGTGCGACATCCAGTCAAGGCAAACACTCTTCGGGCAAGCTCCACCCCTAAAAACGGAATATTGTCGTGAGTGTCCACAACCTTCCACATACTTCCCCATATGTCTTTTTTAGTTGAATCTGGAGTTTGAGAACAATTTAAAAAGCCAAAGATACCTTCGATTAACTGCGTTCCTTTATCAATAGCAAGGACAAAGTTAACAGTGTCGCCATTAACATACTCATACTCAAATAGTTCTCTGTCGCGAGCCATTATATGCCCCTCGCGCCAATAGGTATCAAGGAAACTCATTATATTTTCAATGTCCGAATGTTTTGCGAGCCGTATTTCATATCTTTCATCGTATTTATTCATGGTGATTTATCTCAATCCCCTCTTTATTTCTTTGATACAACAGCAAGCACACCATCTGGAATTTCCTCATAGAGAGGGTGGAGAGTTCTTAATGCGAGTATTGCTCGCACGGCAAATTAAAGGAGTTCGCCTCGGAAATCGAATGGAAAAATGAGACATCTAATGCTAAAATTCAGATGCGCGACATCAATAGGTCGCGGCAGAACTGGTACACTTAGACTTTCATATCAATCACTTTACCGAGTGACGGATGAGGAGCAGCTTGAGTAGCCTGCTGTATACTTTGCTGGGCTTGTGTAAAATCTTGTATCATAGTTGTAGCTGCTGCTGCTTGAGTGTTTTGAATCATCTTAAGCATGCTGAGATTGACAGTATGCTGAAGTTGATTGAGCTGCGCACCCATAATAGAGTTCATATTCATAGATATTCCCCTCCTTATTCTTAAACCTCTTCTCTTTTTATCGGTTTGGAAAGTCTCTACTGTTACAATCAAATAGATGATGTCCGATAAAATGAAGAGAACATTCTTGCAGGAAGGTGACACCTTTGTCAACAAAACGCCGCTCCATACTCCTCATTTGTACCGTCCTCCTCGTCTTCATACACGCCGTCTACCTCAACGGCAATCTCTCCGACCTCCTCAACCTCGCCGCCCTCGAAATGGTCGCCCTGGCCATCCTGATCTCCTACGCGATCAAGCGCAAGCACGTTAAGCTGCGCAGCATGATCCGACTCTTGATCCACGGCCGCCAGGGGAACGTCGAGGAGACCATCAAGCGTTTCTACTACTACGCGCTTGTGCAAAAAGAGCAAGGCCAGCTCACACTGGAGAAGGAGCTGCAGCAAGAGCGCGATACCTTCGTCCAACGCGGCAGCCTCTTGGCGATCGAAGGCGTGACAGAGGAAGAGCTGCGCCTGGTGCTGGAGAATGAGTTAAAAGGAGAGCAGTATCGCTACCAGCAGGCCGGTGGCTTTTTTCGCCTGATCAGCTTGCTTGCTCCCGGCATGGGGCTGGTGGGGACGCTGCTCGGGATGACAGGGGTTCTGGGAAGCCTGGAGGATCTGTCGCAAACAGGTCTGAGCCTGAGTACAGCGGTCGTAGCGACCTTGTACGGTGCCTTGCTGGCCAATATGCTGGCCCTGCCGTGCTATTACCGTCTGATGGATATCTATGACCAGGAGATGTTTGAAAAAAGGCTCTACATCGAAGGTTGTGTCGGCTTGCAACGGATGGAGACGCCGCGTCTGCTGTTTGAAAAACTGAATTCGTTTCTGCCGGAAGACCAGAAGCTGGTTTTGGTCAGAGAGCCTGGCAGCATGAGGGGAACGATTGAAAGGCAGGGTCACTATGCATGACGATCGGCTGTACGACGAGAAGGAGCTGGAGAAAAGCTGGCTGCTCAGCTACAGTGACCTGATTACGCTGCTGTTCATCATTGTGGTGATTATCGCGGCTTCCTCCTCGACGGCAATCCGGACTGAGCGGGAAGAGGCGAAAAAGGAAGTGGCCAAGCAGCAGGAAAATCTTCACCAGGTGCACGAGAGCCTGGACTTGTTGAACCTGCAAAAGCTGGAATTGCAACGCGAAGTGCATCAGCTGGAGGCACGGAAAAAGACCTTGTCAGAGGACGGCGCCCTGGAGAGCCAGGGAGAAGCACCGCCTGTACCGCAGCCGCCACTGGGTTCCCAGGAGACGGGAGAGCGGGACATGGAGAAGGTGAGGACCCAGCTTTCCTCAGCCTTGAACGAATTGAATCTCGACTTCGAGGAGACAGCGGAAGGATTGCGGATTCGCCTGCCGGAGACGATTCTATTTCGGAGCGGCTCCGCCGATTTGCAGGAAAAGGGCAAAGAGGTCGTCGCGATAGTAGCTGGCGTCCTGCAGCAATACCCCCATTTGGTGCGCATCGAGGGATATACGGACGATGTGCCGATCGGGCGCAGTGCCTACAAGTCCAATTGGGAGCTTTCCTCGGCACGTGCCATCGCGGTAATGCGTGAGATGGTCGACGTGCACGAGCTGCCGGCTCCCCGATTTACCGTAGCTGGATGGGGAGAGCACAAGCCGCTGGTGGACAACTCCAATGAAGAGAATCGGGCTCGCAATCGTCGCGTAGAAATCATGATTTTAGCAGACAAGGAAGAATAATTTGACGATTTCCTCAATTTACAGGACATAAGTAGCAGGATTCCCTTATATCAGATAGAAGTATATCTGGCGGGAGTCCTTTTTGCCGTAGTTTTTTGAATCTTCTGCCTTGCTTGCCCATTTGCGAGCAGAAGGTTATACCCAGCTTGTGCACAACGTCATGTGGATAATGTGGATAACTCTGTGGAGAATGCCAAAAACGCGTGATTTTCTTGTGGACATGGTTGGGGACAAAAATGAATCAGACAGATCTAGGGGGTTATGACATGAAACTTGGAAAGAAGTGGCTGGCAACTCTTGCGCTGACGATTGGTTTCGGGATGGTGGCAGCGGGCTGTGGATCGGGCGCGGCGCCAAGCAGCGGATCGTCGGGTGGATCCGGTGAGAAGGTGTACGTGGTCGGGACGGACGCGGCCTATCCGCCGTTCCAGGTACTGGAGGCTGATGGCAAGATCACGGGCCATGACATCGATGTGATGAATGCCGTTGCGGAAGCGGGAGGCTTCAAGATCGAATGGCGCAATACAGGATGGGACCCGCTCTTTGACGGGTTGGACAAAGGGACGGTAGACATCGGGATCTCCTCGATTACCATCACCGACAAGCGCAAAGAAAAGTACGATTTCTCTGACTCCTACTTCGTGGCCAATCAGTTGATCCTGGTGCCCGAGGATTCCCCAGTGACGAAACTGGCGGACCTCGAAGGAAAGAACATCGGTGTCCAAGCAGCGACTACGGGAGAAGAAGTGGTGAAAAAAGCGTTTGGCGATACGTACGCGGGATTAAAGGGTTATGACGACATGCCTTCTTCCGTCGACGATTTCTTTAATGGCCGTGTCGATGCAGTAGTAGGAGACAACGGGGTCATTGCGTTCTACGCGAAGAAAAACCCGGGCAAGAAATTCAAGCTTGTCGATGACCAATCCTTTGAAAAAGAATACTACGGCATCATGGTGAAAAAGGGCAATACCGAGATCTTGAACAAAATCAATGACGGTCTGAAAAAGATCAAGGAAAACGGCAAGCTCCAGGAAATCTACAACCAATACTTCGGCAACCAATAAAGCACACAGAACAGGTCGGGTGCGTCAGAATGGGGCGCACCCGCAGCCTGACAGCAACAGCCGAAACGTTGACAGCGTGCGTAAAGGAGGAAGGGACGTTTGGACTGGAGCGTCATTTATGATTACCGGGAGCTTTTTTACAAAGGCGTTATGGTCACGATTCTGCTCACCGTAGTTGCTACGGTCTGTGGAACCATCCTGGGATTGTTCATCAGTCTTGGGAAGATGTCGGGCATTCGGATCCTGCGCTGGATCTGCTCTATCTACGTGGAGTTGTTCCGCGGGACGCCGATGCTTGTGCAGATCTTGTTGATCCACTTTGCTATCATTCCCTCGATTTGGGGACTTTTGTTTCCTGGGGAGAACAGTCCGGAAGCGATCTATTCCGGTTTTGTCGCGTTGTCGCTCAATGCGGCGGCGTATATAGCGGAGATCTTCCGGGCAGGAATCCAATCGATCGACCCCGGTCAGATGGAGGCAGCGCGTTCCTTGGGGATGACCAAAGGAATGGCGATGCGCACGATTATTCTGCCGCAGGCGTTTACTCGCATGCTTCCTGCATTTGGAAATGAATTCATTTCTCTTTTAAAGGACTCTTCCCTGACAGCGGTTATTGCTACTCCTGACCTGAACTATGCGGCGATGAACGTCGCGAAAAGCACCTTTGAACGCTATCCGCCGTATTTGACGGAAGCAGCGGTGTATCTGGTCTTGACGCTGTTCCTCTCGCGTGTGGTCGTGCGGGGATTGGAGAAAAAATATTCGACGCGTTGATGGAAAACAGGGGATTTGACTGTCCAAATTGGGAATGATATAGTCAGACACGGGAGAATGTCCCAGTTTCTTACAAAACGGTAAATAAGAAAGGGTTGTGCTTTTTCATGCAAGGCAAAGTGAAATGGTTTAACGCAGAAAAAGGGTTTGGTTTTATCGAGCGCGAAGGCGGCGACGACGTATTCGTTCACTTCTCCGCGATCCAATCGGATGGTTTCCGTACGTTGGAAGAAGGACAAGAGGTCGAATTCGACATTGTGGAAGGCGATCGTGGTCCGCAGGCAGCCAACGTCGTAAAATTGTAGGCAAAATGAAATCCCCCTGGCCTGTTGATAGGTGCAGGGGGATTAGTATGTTATCCGATCATTTTCATAATGCGAAGCGAGCGGTATTGGCGCAAATCGAGGAATTCTTCTCCCCGTCGCACCAGTGGACGAGTCGGTTCATCCTGATGTACCATGACAATTTCAACGGTATCTCCGTTGTTTAGGACGCCCTCGGTCCCGACATACAATTGAGCGATATAATGAATAAATAAAGACACGATGGAAGCTTGCAGCTTCAAGGCACAAGCCTGCTCCCACAGGATGTTGGCGGCTTCAAAAGGGGATATGCCCAACCTATAGACGCGATCGGTGCACATGGCATCGAAAAAGTCGGCCACGCTGACGATCTGGCATTCCAGAGGGATGGCTTCTTTGGTCAGCTGATGCGGATAGCCGCTGCCGTCCAGACGTTCATGATGCATCAGGGCGCACAAGGCGATCGTTTCTTCCGCACCGTCCATCTGGCGTATGATTTGGGAGCCGTACAGAGAGTGTTGTTTGATGACCTCATACTCGGTGGGTTCCAATCTCCCCGGCTTTGCGAGCAATTCGTCAGGGACCTGCAATTTTCCGATGTCGTGCAAAAGGCCCGCATGCCCGAGCATCATGACGTCCTCATCATTTTTTCCCAGCAATTTGCCGATAAGAGCGGACAGCATCCCTACATGAAGGGAGTGGCGAGCAAGGTAGTTTTGCGTTCCGCCTTGACTGTACACAAAACGAAGGAAGCTTGAATTCGGCAAAACATGCTCCAACAATGGAGTAAAGGCTTGATGAAAATGCTGAATAGGAGGAACCGCTCCACTCGCTACCTGCTCGAACAGGAGCTCCATTCGTTTCGTCGCGAGGAGATACTGGCGTGCTCCCTCTGCATCACTTTGGATCAGCAGCGGGAAGGGCATTGGTAATTCCGGTACTGCGTCTGATTCTGCTACGAATACCGCTGATATCTGGTGAGAACGAAGCAAGCGAATATCACTTTGATGTAGGACGACACCCGCCGGCAAGAGCAGGAGTCCATACTCATTGTAGATGTCTTTTGCCACCGTTTTGCCAATGATAGAGCGGGAAGGTTTCACCTCTATCATGATGAGGTCCTCCTGTGCGATCGATAACCGCGACTTATTGGGATATAGGTATTATTATAGCATAGCAGCCTAGTAAGTATTGGAAAAATTTAATTGAAAAAGAGTGAGGAACGCACAGGAATTGTAAAGATAATTTAAAGTTTCCAGCAGGATTATTTACAATAACGCCGAATATCTTTACATATAGACGGAAGGAGGTTGGAACCATGAAATTTAACATTCGTGGAGAAAACATTCAGATCACTGCAGCACTTCGTGACTATGTGGAAAAGAAAGTCGGCCGTCTTACCAAATATTTTGAAGAGCCATTTCCGGCAGAAGTGCAAGTCACCTTGCATGTTCAACGCGGAGAAGGCACGATCGAGGTAACGATTCCGTTGAACGGAGTAATTATCCGAGCAGAGGAAACGCATGATGATATGTACGCCGCCATCGACCTGGTGGTAGAGAAGCTGGAACGCCAGATTCGCAAGCACAAAACCAAGCTGATGCGAAAACTGAGGGTGGAGAGCAACAGCAGGATGATCCACGCCCAGCCAGTAGCTGTCCTGACGGCGGGTCAGGATGAGGAAGACATCGAGATCGATATCGTCCGTACCAAGCGATTCGATCTGAAGCCGATGGACGCTCACGAAGCAGTCATGCAGATGGATATGCTGGGACACAACTTCTTCGTCTTCCAAAACAGTGATACCAACGACGTCAATGTCGTCTACCGTCGCAACGATGGGCGTTACGGGTTAATCGAGCCCAAATAACGCAACCTTTTATCCTATGATTCGTATAACAGGGGAGTTGCTATTGGCAACTCCCTTTACTTGTATATATGAGCACTCATTTGCTAAAATAGCTTTTTGAGAGAGTATTTATTCGGTAGAAATTCAATGGGCAACTCTCCTGCACAGGCAATGATGATCAGCTTGTTAGGAGCGTATGGAAGGGGTGTCCTCATGTTAGGACTCGTAAAAAAGATTTTTGGCGATAGCAATGAGCGCGAAGTCAAAAAGATGTTCAAGCGCGTGGAAGCGATTAACGCGCTTGAATCCAGTGTCTCCGCGCTCTCTGATGATCAACTTCGTGCTAAGACAGAGGAGTTCAAGGCTCGTCTGGAAAAAGGCGAAAAACTGGACAACATCCTCAATGAAGCGTTTGCGGTGGTGCGCGAAGCATCCAAGCGCGTTCTCGGCATGCGCCACTTCGATGTTCAGTTGATCGGTGGTATGGTCCTGCAGGAAGGCCGGATTGCCGAGATGAAAACCGGGGAAGGGAAGACGCTGGTTGCTACGCTGGCGACCTATCTGAACGCGCTGCAAGGAAAAGGCGTCCATGTCGTCACGGTCAACGAATATCTGGCAGAACGCGATTCCAAGATCATGGGCCAGCTCTACAATTTCCTAGGAATGACAGTAGGCTTGAACAAGAATGGACTGAGCGCGGAGGAAAAGCGCGAAGCCTACGCTTGTGATATCACGTACGGGACCAACAACGAGTTCGGTTTCGACTACCTGCGCGACAACATGGTGCTGTACAAGGAACAAATGGTGCAGCGTCCGCTGTTCTATGCGATCATTGACGAGGTCGACAGCATCCTGATCGACGAAGCGCGTACGCCGCTGATTATTTCCGGGTCGGCGAACCGTTCGACTGAGTTGTATTACATCTGCTCCCATTTTGTAAAACGTCTGGAGCAGGAAAAAGACTTTACGATTGATGAAAAGCTGAAAATCGTTTCGCTAACCGATGAAGGGGTAGCGAAGATCGAGAAAGCGTTCAATATCGAGAACTTGTACGATACGGCGCATATGACGCTGAATCACCACATTACGGCTGCGCTGAAGGCGCAAGTATTGTTCAAGCGTGACGTCGATTACGTCGTTCAGGACGGCGAAGTGGTAATCGTCGACGAATTTACCGGACGTCTGATGGTGGGACGCCGTTACAGCGAGGGCTTGCACCAGGCGATCGAGGCCAAGGAAGGCCTGCGCGTGCAAAGCGAAAGCATGACGCTGGCGACGATTACGCTGCAAAACTACTTCCGTATGTATCAAAAGCTGGCCGGTATGACTGGTACCGCCAAAACAGAAGAAGAAGAGTTCAAGAAAATCTACGGGCTGGATGTCGTCGTCATCCCGACGAATCGACCTGTACAGCGTACGGATTACTCCGATCTGGTGTTCAAGACGGAAGCAGCCAAATACCGTGCTGTAGTTAATGACATCGTAGAGCGCCACAAAAAAGGCCAGCCGATTCTCGTGGGGACGATCTCGATCGAGAACTCGGAGCGGCTTTCCCAAATGTTGAAGCAAAAAGGCGTTCCGCATAACGTACTCAACGCGAAGCAGCATGAGCGGGAAGCAGAGATTATCGCTCGCGCTGGTCAATACGGTGCAGTGACGATCGCGACCAACATGGCCGGACGTGGTACGGATATTCAGCTTGGCGAGGGCGTCGCCGAAATTGGCGGTCTGCATATCATCGGTACCGAGCGTCACGAAAGCCGCCGCATTGACAACCAGCTGCGCGGTCGTGCCGGACGTCAAGGGGACCCAGGTTCATCCCAGTTCTTCCTCTCGATGCAGGATGAGCTGATGCGTCGCTTCGGTGCAGACAACATCATGGCAATGATGGATCGCATGGGCATGGAAGAGGACATGCCGATCGAAAGCCGTCTGGTTACACGCGCGGTAGAATCCGCACAAAAACGGGTGGAGGGCTCCAACTTCGATGCCCGTAAAGTCGTTCTTCAATACGATGACGTCATGAACCAGCAGCGTACCGTGATTTACAAGCAACGCCGCGACATTTTGGAAAAAGAAGATCTGAAAGACGTGGCTCTCGGCATGCTGTACAGCGTGTTGGAAAGAAATGTGGCTGCGCATTGTCCGAAAGAAGAGGTGCCGGAGGATTGGGATCTGCAAGCTCTGGCAGACGCTGCCAACAGTACCTTCCTGCATGACGAGGTCATCACGGCGCAGATGCTCAAGGGCAAAGAAGCCGAAGAGATCACCGAACTGCTGAAAGCCGAAGTGCTGAAGCAGTACGAGCAGCGTGAAGCCGAGATCGGCGAGATGATTCGCGAGTTCGAGAAGGTCGTCATCTTGCGTGCAGTAGACAGCAAGTGGATGGATCATATCGACGCGATGGACCAACTGCGTCAAGGGATTCACCTGCGTGCATACGGTCAAAACGATCCGCTGCGCGAATACCAGTTTGAAGGCTACGAGATGTTCCAATCCATGGTGGCTGCCGTCGAAGAAGAAGTGGCGATGTACATCATGAAGGCCGAAGTAAGCCAAAACCTGGAGCGTGAGGATGTCATCCGCGGGCAGGGCATGGACCCGTCCCAGCTGCAAACCTCTGGACCAGACAGTCGTCCAACCAGCTCCACCTCTGGCGATGCCGATCCGAAGGGACAGAACCGTGCCCAGCGCCGCCAGCAGGAGCAAGAGCGCCGTCGTCAAAACAAGAAAAACCAATAAATTCCAATCGAATTGCTATATAACGAAACCTTCCCATGCGGCCAAGTTGGTCGGGGAAGGTTTTTTTCTTGTTGTTTCCTATCAGGTAGACAGCATTCGTCCCCAGTCTTTCTTCCTCGTTGTGCCGATCGCGTCGATTTGTCTAACACTGGAAAAAGGGATCGAACGAATCTGCTGGTATTTGCCAGGGAAATCCATAGAATCGTAAGTACAACACTTTTTCAAATTCACGGGGACGGGGGTCATGAATATGAATACGACAGTCAACGTGCTAGGCATACAAGCAGAGGAAACGCTGCAGCGCATCGGGGCTACCTTGAAGGCAGTCATGCGTGGAGGGAAAGAAAACAGACAGGTTCAGATGATCGAGGAGACGGAAAAGATTCCCTGCCTCTTTACCGCACAGGGTCCCGTCTTTCAAGAAGAGCGTTTGGCGGAGATTCCTCCGACCCCATGGAAGAATAACGGGCAGATCCTGTATTTCAAGGGATGGTTTGATCCGGGAAACCGCGAATCAGGATTCCGTGATCATGGACGTATAGAAGAAAAACAACTGAATCGGCAAAAAATAAGAGCGAAGGAAGCACGCATAAGACAATCCTCGGCAGTGGTACTCTTTCCGCAAGAAACAGGCGAGAGGAGAAACAAGCAGCGTGACGTGAACTCCTCACTCTCCCCTCCACGGAAGCGAGCCGAGAGAGCCATGCTTGCTTGAAGATCGCAACTTCTCTTATGAGGGCAAGTTGTCAGGTTTGCGCATCTGGCAATTTGCGATACAATAAAAGGATAGCTTAGAGAAGAGAAGGTGATTCGCAACATGGCATTAATCGATATTGCGGACATCAAACAAGAGATGTCTAGTATGGCTAAACGTTTAGCAGATATCAGGGGGTCTCTTTGACCTTCCTGCAAAAGAAGAGCGGATCGGTGAGTTGGAGGAGCGGATGCTTGCTCCTGACTTTTGGGATGACAACGATGCCGCGCAGAAAACCATCAGCGAGCTGAACGCCGTCAAGAGCCTGACGGAGACGATGGGCAAGCTGGATGGACAATACGAAGACCTGCAGTTGATGCTGGAGCTGGTGATCGAAGAGGGGGACAGCTCTCTCATCCAGGATTTGTACGACAGCACCCAAGGACTGCGAAAAGCATTTGAGAGCTTTGAGCTCGAGCTGCTCCTAAGCGACCAGTACGACAAAAGCAATGCGATCTTGGAGCTTCACCCTGGAGCGGGTGGAACCGAGTCGCAGGATTGGGCGTCCATGCTTTTGCGTATGTATACGCGCTGGGGAGATGCCAAAGGCTTCAAAGTAGAGACGCTCGATTACTTGCCAGGGGATGAAGCGGGTGTCAAAAGCGTAACCCTGTTGATCAAGGGATACAATGCATACGGGTACCTCAAATCAGAAAAAGGGGTTCATCGTCTCGTGCGCATTTCGCCATTTGACTCTTCAGGCCGTCGCCATACGTCGTTTGTTTCCTGCAATGTATTGCCGGAGATCGAGAACGACAATGAGGTGCAAATTCGCTCGGAAGACCTCAAGGTGGACACCTATCGCTCCAGCGGTGCAGGTGGTCAGCATATCAACACGACTGACTCCGCTGTCCGGATTACGCATTTGCCGACAGGAATCGTCGTCACCTGTCAGACCGAAAGATCTCAGATCAAAAACCGCGAACGCGCCATGAAAATGCTGATGGCACGTCTCTTTGAACGCCAGAGAGAAGAACAGGAGAAAACATTGGCCTCCATCCAGGGTGAGCAAAAAGATATCGCCTGGGGCAGCCAGATTCGCTCCTATGTCTTTCATCCGTACAGCATGGTCAAGGACCATCGAACCAACGTGGAGGTTGGAAACGTGCAAGCTGTCATGGATGGCGAGATCGACGTATTCATCGATGCGTATTTGCGTTCCCAAATCAATCGATAACGAAATCGAGTGAAGTTGACGGCAGTGAGGTGAGCACTGCCGTTTTTATTTTGACTGAGTTTAAGTTTGGGGGATCCTTTAGGGTCTCCCTGTTTTTCAGCTTTTTCCTCCCCGGCACTACAGCTTGTAGACCACCATCATTTTTGCGCGTTTTTCTGATTTTCACATGGTATAATGGCAGACAAACATTCTGTATAAAAAGGAGAGTAGGGACATGTTGTACGTTGCATTTTTACCGATTATCGATCAGGAAAAAAATACACAGATCAGACCAGCACATCTGGAGTACATCAATGATTTGTACCAAAAGGGAAAGGTCTTCATGGCGGGACCGTTCACGGACAAGCAGGGCGGGTTGGTCATTTACAAAGCCGACAGCATGGAAGAGGCTCGTCTTTTGGCAGAAGCAGACCCGGTCGTGGTGGAAGGAGCCAGAACGCTGGAATTGCGTGAGTGGAATCCATTGGAGCTGCCGCTGAAGTAAACGTCATTTTCAGGAATGAAATACACCGCGCAGGGCATACTTAGCGAAGAATATCGAGAAAAGGAGGGAACAGCCCATGAAACGTTTTTCGCTCTCATTGGTAGCGGCTGTACTCGTGTTCGCGCTAAGTGCTTGCGGTGGAGGAAACAATCAGGCAACACCCAACAACAACAACCAGCCGGGGACACAGACGCCGGCCCCTGAACAAGGAACGGGAGGCACTGCGCCATCTGGCGGCTATGATGCGGCAACGGCAGAAGCATTGTTTAAAAATACTTGTGCCGGTTGCCACGGCCAAACGCTTGAAGGAGCAGTAGGACCCAATCTGCAAAAAATCGGCGGAACAATGAGCAAGGATCAAATTCTTGACGTACTTAAGAATGGAAAAGGCCAGATGCCACCTGGGTTGGTAAAAGGCAATGATGCTGAGACCTTGGCTGCTTGGCTGGCTGACAAAAAGTAAATATCCCTCCACAAGAAAGCGCCCGAGCTACATTCGGGCGTTTTTTCTATGAAAAAGGGTTGTATTCATTTTGAATTTTTATTATCATTCATGTATAAAAATACAGAATAAAGAGAGGGAAGAAACCATGATTCGGGTCGGAATTGTAGGGGCGACTGGCTACGGGGGAGCGGAATTGATTCGGTTGTTGGCAGGACATCCCCAAGTGCGCATCGCAAATTTGTATTCCAGTTCATCGCAAGGAGAACCGCTGGATCAGGTATTTCCGCATGTGTATAATCTCGGTTTGCCTGCATTGTCAGCGATTGATGCCGAGCATCTCAGCAAGGAAAATGATGTGGTCTTTTTTGCGACACCTGCAGGAGTAAGTGCGAAGCTGTCCCCGCAAGTAGTCGAGCTCGGAGGAAAAGTGATTGACTTATCTGGAGATTTCCGTCTGGAAAATCCGACTGTCTATCAGGAGTGGTATAAAAAGGATGCGGCACCAGAAGAGTGGATCAAGCGTGCTGTCTACGGTTTGACGGAGTGGAATAAGGAACAGGTGGCAGGGGCCAGCTTGATCGCCAATCCGGGATGCTATCCGACGGCTGCCCTGCTCGCTTTGCTGCCGCTGGCGAAATCCGGATGGGTGGCAGCAGACGGTTGGATCGTAGACGCCAAGTCAGGGGTATCGGGAGCGGGACGCGGGGTGTCTCTCGGTGTCCATTACAGTGAGATCAATGAGAGCATTCATGCCTATAAGGTCGGAAGCCATCAGCATACTCCGGAGATAGAACAAGAGATGACGCGGCAAAGCGGGGTAGAGACATTGATCCAGTTTACTCCGCATTTGGTGCCAATGACTCGGGGGATATTGGCGACGGCTTACGGCAAATTGACCAAGCAAGTAAGTCAGGCGCAGATTCAGGAGCTGTTCTTTGCTACGTATGCAGACCAGCCTTTCGTTCGGATTCGTCCCGCTGGCAGCCATCCGCGGACGAAAGAAGTGTACGGTTCCAACTATTGCGATATTGCTGTACATGTGGATGAACGCACCGGAAGAGTCATTCTCTTGTCTGTGATCGACAATGTGGTGAAAGGCGCAGCGGGTCAAGCGATTCACAATATGAACGTAATGTTTGAATTGCCCGAAACCATGGGATTGCCGCTGGTCCCCGTATTCCCGTAGAGGAGGAAGACAGATGGAAGAGATTGTGGTCATCAAATGCGGCGGGAGTACGATGGATCAATTGCCGGACAGCTTTTTTCAGGCGATTGCTAGCCTGCAGCAGGATGGGAAAAAGCTGGTGATTGTGCATGGCGGGGGACCGGCGATCAACGCGATGCTGGACCGGGTTCAGATTACACCGCAATTTGTCGACGGACAGCGTGTTACCTGCGAAGATACGCTTGGTGTCGTGGAAATGGTTTTGTGCGGAAGCATCAATAAGGCATTGGTACGGCGTTTGACGCAGGCAGGAGCGAAAGCGTGGGGTATGAGCGGAATCGATGGACAGACGATTGTCGCTGAGAAAACGGGCAAGCCGCTCGGCTGGGTAGGAGAGATCCGACAGGTGAATGCTGCGATTCCCCACGCGATCCTCACGCAAGGTTATTTGCCAGTCATCGCACCATTGTCTGTCAGCGCGGATGGCGGCAATACCTATAACGTCAACGCAGACGTAGCAGCAGGTGCTGTGTCCGCAGCGCTTGGTGCAAAGAGACTCGTGATGGTGACCGATGTGCCCGGGATTCTAGATGGCAGCAAGGCATTGGTTCAGGAGACCAACGCTCAGGAGATCGCTGCGATGATTGCCGATGAAGTGATTACAGGCGGCATGATCCCGAAAGTGCAGGCGGCGCTGGACGCTCTCGGCCAAGGGGTCGAACAGGTCGTGATCTGTAAAGGAACGGCCGAAGATCTGCTGGCTGTATGCGCAGGAAAAGAGGCAGGGACAACCGTCCGTACTAGGGGAGGGGTATATCAATGAGTACAGCAACAGCTTTTACGAATCTCATGAATAACTATGCAAGATGGCCGATCAGCCTCGTAAAAGGGCAGGGCAACCAGGTCTGGGACGATCAAGGCAAAGCGTATCTCGATTTTACGTCGGGCATCGCAGTTACCTCGCTAGGCCATGTCCCGCCGAAGGTGACTGCGAAGCTGCATGAACAATTGGATACCTTATGGCATTGCTCCAATTTATATCACATCCCGCAACAAGAGGTGCTGGCGGAGAAACTGACCCGCTTGTCCGGTCTGGATCGGGCCTTTTTTTGCAACAGCGGGGCCGAAGCCAACGAAGCTATGATCAAAATTGCCCGCAGATACGCCCAAAAGATAAAGGGAACGGATCAGTATGAAGTGATTACCTTCGCCCAATCCTTTCACGGTCGGACATTGGCCACTTTGACTGCCACCGGGCAAGATAAGGTCAAAGACGGATTTGCACCATTGCCGATCGGATTTGTCACTGTCCCCTACAACGATCTGTCTGCGGTGAAGGCAGTGATCACTGACAAGACTTGCGCAATTATGCTGGAACTGGTGCAAGGCGAGGGTGGCGTGAATCCTGCAGATGAGGCATGGGTCAAGGCATTGCGGAAATTGTGCGACGAGTACGGGTTATTGTTGTTGATTGATGAAATTCAGACCGGGATTGCACGCACTGGCACCTGGTTTGCTTTCCAGCAATACGGGATTCAACCCGATGCGATCTCTCTGGCAAAAGGCTTGGGCAGCGGCTTCCCGATCGGAGCGATTGTCGCAACGGAGGAGGTAGCGCAGGCGTTCACTCCTGGTACTCACGGAACGACCTTTGGCGGCAATCCGCTTGCTGCCACGGCCGGGATCGCTACCTTGGAGACGATGGAGGACGAACAGATCCTCGACAAGGTCGCTGCGATTCACAATAGGCTTATGGATGAACTGCTGAAACTGCAGGCAGCACATCCGGATAAAATCATCGCTGTGCGGGGCAAAGGCCTGCTGATGGGGGTAGAGCTTGCCGTTCCGGCCGGAGATGTGATTGCCTATGCGCGTGAAAAAGGTGTTTTGCTGCTGTCAGCAGGGGTCCATGTATTACGGTTGCTCCCTTCCTTTATTACGACGCAGGAAGAAATCGAACAGGTGATGGCTGTCCTGAACGAAGCTTTGCAATAGAAAAAACCATGGTTTGGCAATTGCAACGAGTCACGAGATTCAAAAAACTCGTTGCATTTTTATTAAATGAAATGTATATTAATACACATGGTTGCATATATTTTTGCTAGCGAGTGTCCTTTGGAGAGGAGTGGCTTTCATAGATGAATAGAGAGAATACAGGTCATGGAACAGGATACCTCACGCTGGAGAGCGGAGAGGTGTTTACCGGAACGCTATACGGTGCATTGATTGGCGGAGTCGGCGAAGTGGTTTTTCATACAGGCATGACAGGATATCAGGAAGTGATGAGCGATCCTTCTTTTGCAGGTCAAATCGTCACCTTTACGTACCCCCTGATCGGAAATTACGGCATTAACGAGCAGGATTTTGAAGCAGCAAAGCCAGCTCTCACGGGAATGGTCGTCAGCGAATTGTGCAACGAGCCGAGCCATTACCAATCCCAAAAAACGCTGGCGGAGGTCGCGGACCAATACGGCTTTCCGATCCTCGCTGGAATCGATACCCGGACGATTACCAAACGCGTACGGCAAGACGGCCCTTTGTTCGGTGTGATTTCGGACCGTATCTTGACTGCGGAGGAAGTCGTCTCCCTGCGAAACAAGCATGCAAAAAAATCGCTGGTAGCGGATGTCTCCACACAGCAGATCGTCCGCTATGCAGGCAGCGGAGAACATATCGTGCTCGTGGATTTGGGAATGAAAACCTCCATACTTCACGCTCTGCTTGAGCTGGAATGCCAGGTGACCGTGGTGCCATTCGACACCCCCATCTCCCAGATCAAAGAACTGCAGCCGGATGGCTTGCTCTTTTCCAATGGTCCTGGAGATCCTGAGCATCTCCTCGCCTATTGCAGCGAATGGCGCAAGCTCGTGGAGCAGTATCCGACGCTTGGCATATGCCTGGGGCATCAAGTGTTGGCCTTGATGTATGGAGCGAAGACAGAAAAGCTGAAATACGGTCACCGCGGCGGAAATCATCCCGTCAAGGAGCTGCAGACCGGCAAAGTATATATGACCTCGCAAAATCACGGGTATGTGGTGAAAGAGGAATCGCTGGACAAACGCCAGCTGATGGTCTCGTATCGCAACGTCAACGACGGTTCAGTCGAAGGACTCCGCCACCTGAGCCTCCCCGTTTTCAGTGTCCAATTCCATCCGGAGGCACATCCCGGACCGAGCGACACCTCTCATTTGTTTCACCAATTCTTGCAATCGATGCGCGTAGTAGGAGCGAACAGATATGCCTAAATTGCCACACATACACAAAGTACTGGTTATTGGTTCTGGCCCGATTGTCATCGGTCAGGCAGCGGAATTTGACTATGCAGGGGCACAGGCGTGCCTTTCTCTGAAGGAGGAGGGCGTGCAGGTCATCCTGGTGAACAACAATCCGGCTACGATCATGACCGATGAGCAGCTGGCCGACAAAGTATACCTGGAGCCATTGACACTGGAATCCGTCACGGAAATTATCGCCAAGGAGCGGCCGGATGGCCTTCTGCCCACATTGGGCGGCCAGACTGGCTTGAATCTGGCTGTAGCGCTGTCTGAGGCAGGCGTGCTGCAAAAGTACAACGTAGAGCTGCTGGGAACGCCTTTGGCGGCGATTCAGAACGGCGAGGATCGCGAACTGTTTAAACAACTGATGCAGCAGATCGGAGAGCCGGTGCCTGAGAGCGACACGGTGGAATCCGTCGAGGAAGCGATTGCGTTTGCCAATTCGATCGGCTATCCCGTCATTGTGCGTCCGGCCTATACGTTGGGAGGCGCAGGGGGAGGCATTGCAGCAGATGAACCGTCGTTGCGCAAGGTGGCGGCTGGAGGCATCGCGGCAAGCCCGATCGGACAGGTGCTGATCGAACGCAGCGTCAAAGGCTGGAAGGAAATCGAGTACGAAGTCATGCGTGATGCCAATGACACCTGCATCATCGTGTGCAATATGGAGAATCTGGACCCGGTCGGGATCCATACAGGCGACAGCATCGTCGTAGCGCCGTCCCAGACCTTGACGGATCGACAGTATCAGATGCTGCGCAGCGTCTCCACCAAAGTAATCCGTTCCTTGGGCGTCGTCGGCGGCTGCAATATCCAGTTCGCTCTCGACCCATTGTCCGATCAGTATGTACTGATTGAGGTAAACCCGCGTGTAAGCCGCTCCAGTGCCTTGGCGTCCAAAGCGACGGGATACCCGATCGCCCGAATCGCTGCCAAGCTGGCTTTGGGCTTCGGACTGGATGAGGTGACGAATCCGATCACGGGGTACACCTATGCCAGCTTCGAGCCATCTTTGGATTATGTTGTCGTAAAAATTCCTCGCTTCCCATTTGACAAATTCCCGTTGGCGGACCGGAAGCTGGGAACCCAGATGAAGGCGACAGGGGAAGTCATGTCCATCGCACGCAACCTGGAGGCTGGCTTGCTGAAAGCTGTGCGCTCGCTGGAACAGGGCTGCACGCATCTCGTTCGGCCTGAGCTGGCAGCATGGACTCGCGAGCAATTGAGCGTTGCCTTGCAGGAGGCGACAGACATTCGCTTGTTTGTCCTGGCAGAGGCGATCCGCAAAGGCTTCACTGAAGAAGAACTGCACAGCCTGACTGGTGTGGATCCGTTTTTCTTGCGCAGTGTTCGCAAGATTGTGGATTTGGAAGCAGAGCTGGCTTCCTGCGCGGGCCGTGATTTGCCGACAGACCTGTTGCGGACAGCGAAAAAACGCGGTTTTGCTGACGAGACGATCGCTTCCTTGACGGGCTCGACTTCCGCTCAGATAAAAGCAGCCCGCAAAGAGGCTGGCATTGCGCCAACGTATAAAATCGTCGATACATGCGCGGCTGAGTTTGATGCGCAAACTCCTTATTACTATTCCGATTGGCAGGGAACGGATGAAGTAGAAGCATTGGAAGGACGCAAAGTGCTGGTGCTTGGTTCCGGCCCCATCCGGATCGGTCAGGGAATCGAGTTCGACTACTGCTCCGTACATGCGGCGAAATCGCTGCAGGCGAGCGGGATCAAGGCAGTTGTGGTGAACAACAACCCGGAGACGGTCAGTACTGACTACGAGACGGCTGACCACCTGTACTTCGAGCCCTTGCATGTTGAAGATGTTCTGCACATTGCAGAACACGAGCAAGTGGAAGGCGTCATGGTGCAGTTCGGCGGTCAAACTGCGATCAATCTGGCTGCCAAGCTGGAAAGAGCCGGTCTGAAGATCTTGGGCACTTCCTTGGAAGCAATCGAGCGGGCGGAGGATCGCGAGCTGTTCTACGACATGCTGCGCAAGCTGGACATACCGCACATCCCCGGAAAAGGCGTCTCCTCTCAGGAGGACGCAGCGGCGATTGCCGAGGAGATCGGTTATCCCGTATTGATGCGTCCGTCGTATGTCATCGGCGGACAGGGAATGGCGGTCGTCCATGACGTCACCGAGCTGACTGCCACGATCAACGATTGGCTGAATCATCCCGACAGCAGCTCCTTCTTCCCGCTGTTGGTCGACAAATATGTACCGGGGCGTGAGGCGGAGGTAGACGCTGTCTGCGACGGCGAGCAGGTGCTGATCCCGGGCATTTTCCAGCATGTAGAAAAAGCCGGCATACACTCTGGCGACAGTGTGGCCCTCTTCCCGGCCCCCGAGCTGTCCGCAGAAGTGAAGCAAAAAATCGAAAGCTATACTGAAGCGATTGCCCGTGAAATGGGTGCAGTCGGCCTGATCAATATTCAATTTGTCATCGACGGTTCGACTGTTTACGTTTTGGAAGTGAATCCGCGCGCTTCGCGTACTGTTCCGATTACCAGCAAAGTAACCGGCATCCCGATGGTCCAGTTGGCGGTACGGGCGCAATTGGGTGAGAAGCTACAGGACATGAATTTTGGAACCGGATTGCTGCCGGAAATTCCGTTTGCGGTAGTGAAAGCCCCTGTCTTTTCAACGGTCAAGCTCAATGGAGTCGACCCGGCATTGGGTCCCGAGATGAAATCGACCGGGGAAGTGCTCGGCTTGGGACGATCGTTCGCAGAGGCGGCAGGCAAGGCATTTGCTTTCAAGGACAATATGTATGGCGATTGGCAAGCAGGCAGCCTCGTGATTGTCTCCCTGACAGACAGCGACAAGCAAGCTGGAGTAGCGGCAACCTTGGCGCAGATGAAAGAAGAGGGAGCGGTGTTCGCAGCTACGGCAGGCACGGCAGCTTGGCTCGCCGAGCACCAGATTGAAGTGGCTCATGTGCTCGAACAGGATGCCCAGCTGGTCTCCCTGCTGCAGCAAGAAAAGGCTGCCTTTGCCCTGGTGACGGCAACCAAAGGAAATCGTCATGGACGTCTTGGATTTGCACTGCGCAGCCGTTTGGTCCAGCAAGGTGTGCCGCTGTTTTCCGCAGTCGAGACGTTTGAGTTGTACGTGCAGTCCATTTTGAAGAAAAGAGGTGGCTCTCATGCAGCCAGTGAAGATATTGGAACACTTACCCAACTTGCCGCTCAGCAAGCATAAAGGAAAAGACCTCTTGCGCATCGACGAGTTCAACGGTGAAGAACTAATGGAGCTGCTGCAGCTGGCTGCTCATATCAAACAGCTTCAGAAGCATGGACAGCCATTCCAACCTTTGCAGGGCAAGACGCTCGGGATGATTTTTGACAAGGCTTCTACGCGTACTCGCGTCTCCTTTGAGGTAGGGATGTATCAGCTCGGCGGCATGGGCATGTTTTTGAGTGGAAAAGAACTGCAATTAGGGCGCGGAGAACCAATCAGCGATACCGCCAAGGTCCTCTCCCGTTATGTAGATGCCGTCATGATCCGCACCTTCTCTCATGAGTACGTGGAGGAGCTGGCTCACCATGCCTCGATCCCGATCATCAACGGTCTGACGGATCTCTACCACCCGTGCCAGGCATTGGCAGACATGCTGACGATCTGGGAGCATAAAGGGAAGCTGCAGGGCGTCAAGCTGGCGTACATTGGCGATGGAAACAATGTCGCCAACTCCTTGGTGCTGGCAGCCGTACTGCTTGGCCTGGATATGCGTGTGGCAACGCCAGTCGGCTATGAAATGGACAGCGCGATTGTGCAAAAGGCGAAGGAGTACGCGGCGGCAAGCGGCGGCAAGCTGTTGCTGACGCATGATGTCGTCGAGGCGGTAGCGGGAGCGGATGCGGTGTATACCGACGTATGGACCAGCATGGGCTTTGAGGCGGAGAATGAGGTTCGTCTGAAAGCATTTGCCGACTACCAGGTAAATGAAAAGCTGGTAGCGCATGCGGACCACGACTATCTCTTTTTGCACTGTCTGCCGGCCCATCGCGGCGAAGAAGTGACAGCAGGTGTCATCGATGGCCCCCGTTCTTTCATTTTCGATCAGGCAGAGAACAGACTCCATGCCCAAAAGGCAATTCTTGCAGCTTTAGTATGAGGTTCGATCTAGTTCATCTAGTTCTATAGAATCAATTTGCAAAAAAACTGCTAGAATAGAAAACGGGCATTGCCGAAATTTGTCACGAACATGTAAAATATGGGTAAGAAAGCGCGAGGAAGTGCAGACTTTATTTGGTCGCTTGGTCTGTACGGAGCGAGTAGCGAATCCGCCCTCTCTTTTTGAGAGGAAGGGAGGCAGAAGCTGTATATGGTCGCTTGGCTTCTACCTTGAACAAGTAGCGAAACCAGCTTTCTCCACTATTGTGACGAGGAGGGGGAATGAAGATGAAAAAATGGTTCGCAGCAATTATGATGGTGGTAGCAATCGTAGCTGCTACATCGGCAAACTACCATATTGGCTAATTAACCGTAATGAAGAAACACCGCTTGTTTCAAGTGGTGTTTTTTCTTAAACCTGGAGGAAAATGACATGCTACTGGACGTCATTTGTTTTTCTTTCCTCGTGGCCTTAATACGGGGTGGGAGAATAAAAGAGTTTCCGAAGTTCCAAAAAATTTATCTCTTGGTTATCACGATTGGCTTACAGGTATGTGCCGTATTCTTCCCGTTAATCGGTGGAATATTCATATCAATTGCTTATTTGTTCATCCTGGCATTCCTTGTTTTCAATCGAGAGTTTGAAGACATCAGAATTTTCATGGTTGGTTGGTTTTTGAATTCGCTTGCAATCTGGACAAATGGTGGCAAAATGCCGATTGATCCCGTGCAGGCGAGAAAATTGCCCTATAATTTTGAAGAGGTAGTGAACGGAACCAATTTCAAGCATAGCGTTTTGACGGAAAGCACCAATCTCCCCTTTCTAACAGATGTGATCTACATGCCTTCCATCATTCCACGAGTGATTAGTATCGGGGATATCTTTATCATGCTGGGAGCGTTTTTGCTTGTCCAACGCCTGATGAATAAACCAATCTCCTTAATACGACTTCGAGAAGGTAAGAGCTATGCGGCAAAAAAATAAAATTGGATTCTATATTAAGGGGATTATAGTCCAGATTGGTTTCGTTGTAGCTGCAATCAGTATTTTCTATTCATCTTTGTCTCAATGGGAGCCAAGAGAACATTGGGGAGTATTATTTATTTATACTCTCCTTACCATTTTTTCATGTTTTACTCCTGTAAGAAACGCAAACACAATTATGACCGTGAACAATGCAGTCATATTTTCAGGCATTCTTCTCTATGGAGTTTGGGTCGGTGTTTGGACAGCAGTTATTGAGGCCATTATTATTGCAACGCTCGTTCGTATTAATCCATTAAAGGCACTTATGAATATTGGTCAGTTGCTCATGACCATATGGACGGTTGCTTATCTAAACACTTTGCTTAAAAGTGTGGACTTTCTATCACCGCTTATTTCAGATTTGATACTGACAGTCGTATACTGGTTCGTTAATTTAGTCTTGGTAGGCCTGGCTATTTCCTATTTTCAAAACAAGGGCTGGGTTCGTACGGTAATAGCGATATCCAAAGGATTTACTTCAACCTATTTATTGCTGCTGATCTTGGCTGGAGTTGGGTCTCGCCTCGTGGAGTACTATGGAGTCATTGCCCTGGTGCCTATGGTGATTGCCTTCTTAACGATCAGCTTCGTCTTCCACCATTATTACGACAATGTTGTAAAACTCCAGCAAAAAGTGGAGGAAGTCAAGCGTTTCAACCACAACTTCCTGACGACGATGGCGGCCTCCATAGATGCGCGCGATCGCTACACAAGCGGACACTCTCTGCGAGTCGCTTACTGGGGCAGAGAAATCGCCAAGCAGATCGGCCTTTCTTCGGAAAAAGTCGATGAAGTGTATTTTGGCGGCATTCTGCACGACATTGGGAAGATCGGGATTGAAGATGAGATTCTGAATAAAAAAGGGAGATTAACACCGGAGGAATACGATAAGATCAAACAGCATACGGTGATCGGATATGAGATTATCAAGCAGGCTGGGATGTTTCATGAGCTGTTGCCTGCTATTCGTTCCCATCATGAACGGGTTGACGGAAAAGGATACCCGGACGGCTTGGTAGGAAACGAGATACCGCTCATCGCACGTATTCTGGCTGTCTCAGATGCGTTCGATGCCATGGTGGCAGATCGGCCTTATCGCAAAGGATTGCCAATCGATCAAGCCTTGCAAGAGATTCGACGCGGAGCAGGGACACAGTTTGACGAAGAGCTGGCAAGCCATTTCATCGTGGTAATCAACAGTTTGCCGCGGGAAGAGCTAGAAAAAATCATCAGGCAGAATGGGCAAGAACACAAACCGTTTCAGGATGCATTCCATTAGAAAGGAAGCGTATCCTGGCAAACGGTTTTTTCTATTTTTCTATAGTACAGCTACGTGGAAAGCCGCTTGCATAAGAGGACGAGACTCGCAATAATAAAAGTGTCTACCTGATTATGGAAAGGGGAGAGTCGGGGACTATGATTCCTACCTATCAAGATGGAGAAATGATTCTCAAGCTGTACAATCAGTATGAGTCGGAGCGGATGAGAGCGGCCAAAGCTTGGTTTGCCCAGGAGCTGAACGGACCAGCAAGGGTGAATCCTGCTGCATTTTGGGAGAAGTTCCCGCGAGGAAGCGAGGGCTTTACCCATTTTGTCACCTTGTACGGATTTTTTGAAATGGTGGGCGTACTGCATAAAAACGGTCTTATACATCCGGACCTTCTTTTTGACATGTGGTACATTAATGGATTCTATGACAAAATGTACCCGGTCATTGCCGATTGGCGCTCCCAGGGAGATATTCATATCGCCGAGAATTTTGAGCTGCTGGCGATCGCCGAGCGGGACTGGATCGGCAAAAAGAAGGGAGCAGCCTATGTTCCCCAAGTATCCTACCTAACCGAATAGGAACGTCCGCAGAACTGCCGAATGAGATGAGTCTGATTTCGGCAGTTTTTATTTGGCTGTGGAAAAGGGGAGATGTTTCGAGAAAAGAGGTTGTATTTTTATAAGTTACTTTGTATAATTACTCACATAAGAAAAACTTCGGCACTAAGGAGAGAAGAAAGATGTCTAAAGAAAAAATCGTTTTGGCCTATTCGGGCGGTTTAGATACATCAGTAGCGATTAAATGGCTGCAAGAAACATACAACTACGACGTAATTGCGGTGGCACTGGACGTAGGCGAAGGAAAAGACTTGGACTTCGTGCAGAAAAAAGCGCTGCAGGTCGGTGCCCTCAAATCCATCGTTGTGGATGCCAAAGAGGCTTTCGCACAGGAATTCGTTCTGCCGGCTTTGCAGGCAAATGCAATGTATGAAGGGAAATATCCGCTGGTATCTGCTCTGTCCCGTTACCTGATTTCTCGCGTACTGGTGGAAATCGCAGAGAAAGAAGGAGCAGTAGCCGTAGCCCATGGCTGCACCGGTAAAGGAAACGACCAGGTTCGCTTTGACGTGTCCTTCACAGCGCTGAACCCGAACATCAAAATCGTGGCTCCTGTTCGGGAATGGGGCTGGACGCGCGATGAAGAGATCGAATATGCCAAAAAACACAATATCCCGATCCCGATCGACCTGGACAATCCATACAGCATCGACCAAAACCTCTGGGGCAGAAGCTGCGAGTGCGGCGTGCTGGAAGATCCTTGGGCAGCTCCTCCGGAAGGTGCGTATGATCTGACCAAATCTATCGCAGATGCTCCGGACGAAGCAGAAGAAATCGAGATCACGTTTGTAAAAGGCGTGCCGACAGCTCTGAACGGCGAAGAACTGCCGCTCTCCGAGTTGATTCTGAAGCTGAACAAGATCGCGGGCAACCATGGCGTGGGCCGCATCGACCACGTAGAGAACCGCCTGGTCGGCATCAAATCGCGTGAAGTATACGAAACACCTGCTGCAACGACATTGATTCTGGCTCACCGCGAGTTGGAGTTCTTGACTCAGCCGCGTGAGGTCGCATCGTTCAAACCGATCATCGAGCAAAAAATGGCGCAAGTAATCTATGAAGGCCTCTGGTATTCCCCAATCCGCAACGCGGTGCAAGCCTTCATCGAGGAAACGCAAAAACATGTGACTGGTGTAGTTCGCGTGAAGCTGCATAAAGGTCATGCGATCGTGGTAGGGCGCAAATCCGCTTCCTCTCTCTACAGCCACGAGCTGGCAACCTACAATGCCGGCGACCAGTTTGACCACAAAGCAGCGCTTGGCTTCATCAAGCTGTGGGGCTTGCCGACCAAGGTGTATGCAGAAGTGAATGAAGGCGTTCTGCATGAGAACGTGAATACAGCCATCAAGATTTTGGACGAAAAGGATGCGATCAAGCAATGAAATTGTGGGGAGGACGCTTCACGAAGCCGACGAATCAGCTCGTAGAAGAGTATACAGCTTCCATCTCTTTCGACCAGCAGATGTGGCGTCAGGATATCGTCGGTAGCCTGGCACATGTAGCCATGCTGGGCAAGTGCGGCATCCTGCCAATGGAAGAAGTCAGACAGATTATCGCCGGCTTGAAAAAGGTAAAGGACAAAATCGAGCGTGGGCAGGCGCAATTTCTTGTCGCCCACGAAGATGTCCACATGAATATAGAAAAAATGCTGATCGAGGAAATCGGTCCGGTGGGGGGCAAGCTCCACACCGGCCGCAGCCGCAACGATCAGGTAGCAACGGATATGCACCTGTACCTCAGAGAAAAGCTGATGGAGATCATTCAGCTTGCGATGTATCTGCAGGAAGCGCTGATTGAAAAAGCCAGCGAGCATCTCGATACGGTCATGCCGGGCTATACGCATCTGCAGCGCGCGCAGCCGGTTCTGTTCGGCTACCATCTGATGGCATATGTCTCCATGCTGCAGCGCGACATCGAGCGCATGACAGAGACCTGGAAGCGGGTGAATGTCCTTCCGTTGGGAGCGGGCGCGTTGGCGGGAACGACCTTCCCGATCGATCGCAAATTTGTAGCGGAGCTGCTGCAATTTGACGGTGTTTACCAAAACAGCATGGATGCCGTGAGCGACCGGGATTTTATCGTGGAGTTTTTGGCGGATTCCTCGCTGGTCATGACACATCTCTCCCGTCTGTGCGAGGAGCTGGTGATCTGGAGCAGCCAGGAGTTCTCCTTTGTCGAGCTGGATGATGAGTTCTGCACCGGATCGAGCATCATGCCGCAAAAGAAAAACCCGGACGTGGCAGAGCTGGTTCGCGGAAAGACAGGACGTGTGTACGGCAATCTCATTGGCCTGCTGACTGTCTTGAAAGGCTTGCCGCTCGCCTACAACAAAGACATGCAGGAAGACAAGGAAGGCATGTTCGATACGGTAGCGACGCTGCACGGGGCGCTGGCTTTGCTGACGCCGATGATCAAGACGATGCAGGTGCGTTCCGACCGGATGCGTCAGGCAGTCACGCAGGACTTCTCCAATGCGACCGATCTGGCCGATTATCTCGTCCGCAAAAACATGCCGTTCCGCCAGGCGCACGAAGTCGTGGGCAAGACGGTTCTGTATTGCATCGAAAACAACAAATACTTGCTGGACATGTCCTTGGCTGAATTCCAGAGCTTTTCCGGCGTGATTGGCGAAGATGTGTACGAGGCTTTGGCGGTGGAGACTGTGGTCAATGCCCGCAATGTCCTCGGCGGCACAGCTCGCAATCAAGTCGAAGAGCAGATCCAGGTGTACCGCAAGCTGCTCGTAGACACGCATGCTTGGGTAGATAAAAACAGTCAGAAGGTTATGATTGAATCACTAATTGATGTAGGGTCGCCAGCGTAATCAGAAATAGACAAACCTCCAAGTCCGCTTCATTAGCGGCACCTGGAGGTTTTTTGTATGACTGGATGTCAGAGGAGAGACGGATACAATAGGTGATGAGGAATATTCGGCTAAATTGTGAAAAGATGTCATTTTTTGAACCAAATCCAGGTGAACGGTGAATAGAGAGCAAAGACCTTGCAAGGAGGACGAGATGTGAAGGAAGGAAAAGAAGTGGAATTGTCCATCACGAGCGGAAAAATAGACAGCGCCAGCTTTGAGCAGCTGGTACGACCGCACCTCGCGATGGCTTATCGCACAGCATGCCTGATTATCCGTGATCGGCAATTTGCCCAGGACGCGGTACAGGAGGCATTGTTTGAGGTGTATCAGTCCCTGGAACGGTTTGATCCGGAAAGAGGGAAATCGTTTCGAGCGTGGTTTGCCAAGATTGTTACCCATCGCGCCCTTAATGCCGTACGCAGGTTCAAGCCAGTAGATGAATACCAGGAGTGGCCGGATGAATCAGCCAATCCCCTAAACAGCGTCATCGACAGAGAAGAGCAGCAGCAGATCTGGAAAGCAATCTGCGGGATGAAGGTGAAGCATCGCACGGTCGTGATCCTGTTTTACTATGGAGATTTTAGCGTCGCGGAAATTGCCGAGATGCTGGGAGTTTTCGAGGGGACTGTAAAATCCCGGCTGCATCATGCTCGGAAGCTGATTGGCACCGAGCTGCGTAAGCACGATGACACACCCCATTTGTCAAAAGTAGGAGTGAGTACAAATGACTGATCGTGATCAAGAGATTTCTGCCGTATTGCATCGTCTGGCTGAGCGGGAGGAAATTCCGGATTTTGTGATGCCAACAGCCGCGAGTGCGCCAAAGCCTCGCCGGGGCAAGCGGCATTGGTATCGCTGGTCCTCCCTATCTATCGCTACAGCGGGGGCGGTTTTGTTTGCAGCGGGAGTAGGCACGTATGTGTCCCCGGATTTTGCCGCTCAGGTGAGGTCATGGACCGGACAGACAGCACAGGGTGCAAATTCACACAAGGAAAACCCCTCCTCGAATGCGCAGTCATCAAAAGAGACAATACAAGCGTTGTTTGGAATGGGGAATGTGGATCGTGGGATCGAGAGGGCGATGCGAGGATATGCACAAAAAATCAACGCCTCGGTGACTGATCAAGGTATTACGTTGGAAGTAATAGCGATCCTGGCAGATCCTACAAGGGTTTTCGTATCCTATCAAATCAAAAAAGAGGATGGGAGCCTTCTTGATCCCAAACTGATAAGGAAGACTTTGGACAAGGTTATCGCACTGACCGATGATACAAATCAGCGGTTGACCAATGGACACGGTGGGGGGTGGGATGAGAAGAACATGATCGGCTACCTCCAATTTTCAGTAGAGGAAGAACAGGGGCCAGTACCCGAGCGAATGAAGCTGTTGATCGATGTGAACAAAATGGGAGAGGTAGAAGGCAACTGGAAGCTGGAGGTGCCGTTTTCTGTAAAAGAGGCGATGGCAGCTACCCGCATATCCCAGGTTGAAAAGGAGTACACGACCCCCCAAGGCCTGCAAATCGCGCTCCGTACGGTAACGGAAGCTCCCTCGGCCACAGTCCTGCGCTTGGAAACCAAGTGGGATGAGGCGGCTAAAAAGCGGCTTGCTCAATATTCCAGGGATATGACCGGAAAAACACAAAATCATGATTACGCCCCATTCGTTCCATATCAGCAGTATCAACTGGAGTATCGCATATTGGACAAGGACGGGAGAGATGTTGCCGCCTACCAGCAAAAAGACAAGTTTCTTGAGCAAGGCGTATTGAAGGAGGGGCGGGTTTCCCGTGACCAATACGGGCATTTCATCTGGAATACTGCCTACGTACCATTTGAGGGAAGCGGGCCGTTTACGTTTGTACTGGATGCAGTACACGTTGCAGAACCTGCTGCATTGACAATTGATTTCCATCCGGAGAAGCTGTTAACGGAACCGAAAAGGGTCGAGTACGAGGGAAATGGTATTACTGTGAAAAGCTTGCAGAAACAACAGGGCCAGACATCGCAGAGTACTGCCCTCGAATTGGAAATGGCATTCCGGGACATTTCAGCGATCGAACACGTATGGTGGGAGATCACCGATCAGAGCGGGAAGTCTTACCCGATTAACGGAGCTGCTTTTGATAGTGTCGGTGAGGATTCCCAAGGCAGAAAGATCGTACGAATGACCCTGAATGTGGAGGAAATGGAGCAAATTCCGCAACAATTGACACTCTCCTTGTCAGCCGTGACCAAAAGGTATGCGGATGTGCAGTGGAGCGTGGACCTGCCTCTCAAGTAACGGAATGGATGGCAATGAAGAAAGGATAGAAGCCCCAAACGGCTCCTATCCTCTTTTTTGTCCTTGAATAGCTACAGGCACATTCGCAAAATCTCGGCCACATCCGTGCTCGCCAGCTTTTTAAACCGACCGATCGGCCCGTATGGAGTAGCCTTTTCCGCCATCACCTGCAGCTTTTCGTCGCCGATCTGATAGTCAGCGAGACGGGTAGGTGCCCCGATGCGGGCGAAAAATGCCTCTGTCGCCTCAATCCCGGCGAGGGCAATCTCATCATCTGATTTCCCTGCCGGATCGATGCCCCATACTTCCGTCGCGTATCGCTTGAAGCGTTGGACGTTTTCTCGATACACATAGCGCATCCATTTCGGGAAGATGATCGCCAGACCGCCGCCGTGCGGAATGTCGTAAACTGCACTCACGGCATGCTCGATCGAGTGGGTGGCCCAATCCGTCTCGACTCCGACAGGCAGCGTTCCGTTCAACGCCATGGTTCCGCAGTAGAGGATGTTCGCCCGAGCATCATAATCCTCCGGGTTTGCGAGGACGCGTTCAGCATTTTCGATGACGGTTTTCAAGATAGATTCGGCAAAGCGGCTTTGCAGCGGAATTTCCGTTGTGTGGCTGAAATACTGCTCGAACACATGCGACATGATATCGCAAATGCCGTAAATGGTTTGGTCACGCGGGACCGAGAATGTATGTTCAGGATCAAGAATCGAGAATGTCGGGAAGGTAGTGGATCCGCCGAACTTCTCCTGCGTTTCCCAATTGGTGATCACACTGCCGCGATTCATTTCCGATCCGGTAGCGGCTAACGTAAGGACGGTACCGAGCGGAAGGGCGTCCTGGGCTGTCGCTTTCTGCGTATAAAAGTCCCAGACATCCCCGTCGTATGGCACACCGACCGCAATGGCCTTCGAGGCATCGATGACGCTTCCGCCGCCGACTGCAAGAATCCAGTTTACGCCTTCCTGACGGCATAGCTCAATGCCTTTTTTTACTGTACTCAAGCGCGGATTCGGCTCCACGCCAGGCAACTCCAGGACTCGGCAGCCTGCGGAAAGCAGCAGGGAAATCACTTTGTCGTACAGGCCCGAACGTTTGATGCTGCCTCCCCCGTAGACGAGAAGGACTGTAGACCCAAGCTGTTTGGCTTTTTCCTCCAGAACGGCGAGCTGTCCCCGCCCAAAAATCAGTTCTGTAGGATTCCGGTACACAAAGTTGTTCATTGATCCGTACCTCCTTATTAGTGTGGGGTTCCCTTTTCTATTGTATCGAATGGAAGATCGTCAAGCCAGTTTGTGGGTGTTCAGAAGAAAATGCAGGCAAAATCATGTCGGAACCACCTGAAAGAGAGACGTTTTCGACAAGAAATGAGAGATTTAGTGGATACCATACGCGAAACAGGGTGTTATAATAGATAAGATGAAGTTTCCCGCCGATTTCCAACGAATGGCAGCGGCATACGGGAAATGAATGGGGTCTTTTGTCGATATTTACGATCGAAAGATAGAGAACGATCTGACAACATAGGATGTGATGGGCATGATCGAGATGTTTGATGTATGGAAAACGTATCCAAACGGAACCAATGCGCTGAAAGGCGTGAACATTAAGATTGAAAAAGGCGAGTTTGTCTACGTGGTAGGGCCGAGCGGTGCGGGCAAATCCACGTTTATCAAGTTGATGTATCGCGAGGAAAAGCCAACAAAAGGGCAGATATTCCTGGGCGGCTTCAATGTCAGCCGAATCAAGGAAAGGCAGATACCCTTGGTGCGACGAAGCATCGGCGTCGTATTCCAGGACTTCAAGCTTCTGCCGACGCTGACCGTGTTTGAAAACGTCGCATTCGCGATGGAGGTCATCGAGGCCAACCCGAAGCAGATCAAGCCGCGCGTGCTGGACGTGCTGGGGCTGGTCAAGCTGAAGCACAAGGCGAAAATGCTTCCTAGCGAGCTGTCCGGCGGTGAACAGCAGCGGGTGGCGCTGGCGCGGGCGTTAGTGAACAACCCGGGCATCATCATCGCGGATGAACCGACGGGGAACCTCGATCCGGAGACCTCTTGGGAGATTATGAAGCTGTTCGAAGAGATCAACCAGAGGGGCACCACGGTCGTCATGGCGACGCATAACCGAGAGATCGTCAACACCATGAGAAAACGAGTCGTCGCGATTGAAGCGGGTACGATTGCCCGTGACGAACAGAGAGGGGAGTACGGCTATGAAGATTAGAACGCTGGGACGCCATGTCCGTGAAGGGGTAAAAAACCTCGGCCGGAACGGCTGGATGTCGTTCGCTTCGATTAGCGCCGTAGCCATCACCCTGTTAATACTAGGAGTTTTCTTCATCCTGGCGATGAACGTCAATTACTTCGCCCAATCCGTCGAAAAGCAGGTAGAGATTCGAGTCTTCCTGGATGTTTTGGCTACCAAGGAGAACGTTCAGCAGGTTGAAGAGAACATAAAAGCCATTCCCAAAGTGGCAAGCGTCACGTTTATCCCCAAAGACGAGGGATTGAAGCAGTTCAAGGAAAGCCTGGGAGAAAAGGCCTATTTGTTCGAGGGGTTGGAAAAAGATAATCCGCTCCCCGATGCATTCGTCGTGAAGACGACACAGCCCCAGGATACGTCGGCAGTTGCCGCACAGATCAAAAAATTGGAATTTGTCAACAATCTGAATTACGGCGAAGGTACTGTAGAAAAGCTTTTCGCCGTCACAGGAGCCGTTCGAAATGTCGGTATCGCCTTTATCATCGGACTTGGATTTACGGCGATGTTCCTGATTGCCAACACAATCAAGCTGACGATTGTCGCTCGACGCCGGGAAATCGAAATCATGAAGCTGGTGGGGGCTACAAACTGGTTCATCCGTTGGCCATTTTTCGTTGAAGGCTTGTTGATGGGGATCGCCGGGGCTCTGATTCCGACGATTATGCTGGCTGTCGGCTACTACTATCTGCTGGATGCAATCCACTCCAGCTTTGAAGCTTCACAACTCTTCAAGCTGTTGCCGCTCTTCCCATTGGTCAACCAGGTTGCCCTGGCTCTCCTGGCCATCGGCGCGTTCATCGGAATTTGGGGAAGTTTGGTGTCTGTCCGCAGGTTCCTGCGGGTGTAAAATGAGAGAGTACGGGAGGAGAATCATGAAAAAGAAGATCCTACTATCCCTATTGATAACCGGTCTGCTGGCCGGATCTTCCATTCCTACTCAAGTGAGTCATGCAGCGAGCCAGCAATCCTTGGACAAGATCAATCGGGAGCTAGCAGAGATTCAGAGAAAGAAGAGAGAGCAAAAACAGCAGATCCAAAAGACGGAGCAAAGTATCGCTGCGGTGAAAAAGCAGATCAAGGATTTAAACACAGAGCTGATGCAAATCGATCTGCGCCGCAATGAAGCACAGGCCAAATTGGACAAGCTGGAAGCGCAGATGGAAGAAACGACGCTAAAAGCGGCTCAGGCTCAGGATGAGCTGGATGAAGCAAAAGATCGCGTCGCCAAGCGCGAAGTCCTGTTGAAGACGCGCGTCAAATCGATGTATGAGCGCGGCACCGTCTCGTATTTGGACGTGCTGCTCGGCTCCTCTGATTTCGGGGATTTTCTTACCCGGATGGAAGGCCTGCAGTTGATTTTGGCGCAGGATACGCGTATTCTTGAAGACAACTTGCGAGACAAGGAAACGATCGAGGCAAAGAAAAAAGAAATCGATCATCAGCTGACGGTCTACGCCGGTATGTTTGAAGAAGCAGAAGACCTGAAGGCCGAACTGGACAGGCAGTATCAGAAGAGCCAGGTCGTCAAGGCCGAGTTGGACAAGCAGGAGAAACAAATGGCGGCGGACCTGGAGGAAGAGGGCCGCAGGCTCCTGGATATCACCCGTCAGGAATCTGCCAAATACGCGGAGCAAGTGCGGGCGATGAGTGCCAGCAGCAGCGGCTACAAAGGCGGCAGACTTGCTTTGCCGATCGCAGATGGAGCGTTTCGCTTCTCTTCCGGCTTCGGAGTGCGCAAAGACCCGTTTACAGGAAAATCTGCTGGGCATAATGGTGTAGACATGGCAGCGCCAAAAGGGACTACCATTATGGCGGCTGCTTCCGGAATTGTGACCTATGCAGGTTACTCCAACGGATTTGGCAACACGGTCATGATCAAGCATAGTGATGAAATCACCACCCTCTATGGCCATATTCGCGAGGGCGGAATCAAGGTATCAGTCGGACAAAGAGTTACGGTAGGGCAAAAAATTGCCGAGGTAGGCTCGACGGGACGTTCGACGGGGAATCACTTGCATTTTACCGTGTATAAAAATGACGAGGCAGTCAATCCGTTGCCTTACTTGAAGTAGGGTCCGATCCCAGACAAATATTGCTGCCGGCTTTCGCATAGACTAACAGGAATCTTTTGCCGGCAGCAAAAAGGATGGTGACGTGTAAGTGAAATGGAATGGACGTACCGTACTAGGCCTAGTAATCGTCTCGATGATTGCGAGCAGCTTTTTTACAATGGCGCTGCTGCGGCCATCTGCAAGTGCTACTCCAAACGCGGCACTTACAGCTTCAACGAATAAGCTGACTCCTGGAAATTCCCAAGGGTACCCGGAGGAGTTCAAGAAGCTGTATGAGGCTTTTTCCGCGATCAAGAAAGAGTATATCGAGAATGTCACCACTCAGCAGTTGGTAGACGGGGCAATTGGCGGCATGGTCGGCTCGCTCCAGGATCCATACAGCGATTATATGGACCCCAAGACTGCAGCAGACTTTACCTCTACCCTGCATTCGACGTTTCAGGGAATTGGCACAGAGGTTACGATGCAAAACGGTCGTGTCACGGTCGTTTCGCCGTTCAAAGGCTCGCCTGCGGAAAAAGCGGGACTGCGGCCCAATGACCAGATTATCAGCGTGAACGGGGAATCGTTGGAAGGATTGGATCTGCATCAGGCAGTAACCAAAATTCGCGGTCCCAAAGGCACCAAAGCCGTTCTGACAGTCGTGCGCCAAGGAGTGGCGGAACCGCTGACGATCGTCTGTGTGCGCGACGATATTCCGATCGAGACTGTGAACAGCCAGATCATGGAGAAAAACGGTGTGAAGGTCGGTGTCATCGCCCTGACGCAATTCTCCACAGAGACGTCCAAGCATTTCAAGGATCAGCTGGAGGATATGGAGAAAAAGGGAATCCAGGGACTGGTCATCGACGTTCGCGGCAACCCTGGCGGCTACCTCTTGGCTGTGAAGGAAATTGGCGAGCTTCTTGTGCCGAACCAAGGACTGATCGTCCAGATCGAATACGGCAATGGCGGCAAACAAAAGGAAGAGTATCATTCCAAGGCAGATGCTGCCAAACCGTATCCGATCACCGTTCTGATCAACGGCGGAAGCGCAAGTGCATCGGAGATTCTCGCAGGCGCGTTGCGCGACAGCGGCAATTACAAGCTGGTCGGCGAGAAGAGCTTCGGTAAAGGAACTGTGCAAAGCACGATGGAGATGGAAGACAAGAGCCAACTGAAGCTGACCATCGCCAAGTGGCTGACTCCAAATGGAGATTGGATCCATGAGAAAGGCATCGTTCCTGATTATGAGGTCAAGCAGCCTGCTTACTTCAACGCTACGCAGCTTCCGACTGACAAGGAGCTGGCACGCGACATGACCGGCGCCGATGTGAAGAACCTGCAGTTGATCCTGACGGGATTGAATCTTTCCCCGGGCAGAGACGACGGGTATTTCGACCAGAAGACGGAGCAGGCGATCAAGCAGTTCCAGACTTCGAAAAAATTGCCTGTCACCGGGAAGGTAGATGCAGCGACGCGCACTGCTTTGGAAGAAAGCCTGCGTGAAGTCATGCGCAAGCCAGAGAATGATCTGCAGCTGCAAAAAGCGCTGGATGTAGTATCGGGAAAATAAACCATTCGAGCAGGGAAGGGAAATTCCGGCCTTTCGTAGAAGTGGTAACCACGGCAAATCACAAGCCGTGGTTTTTCTTTTTCTATCTAGAGGTGAGACCAATGGCGATTCAGGGAGATGTGCTCTCGATTTTATACGGAATTCCCTTGCTTTTCCTAAATCCGGTGTTCTACCTGTTTCTGTTGCTCATCTACCTGCATTATCGAAAGCAGATGAATCTGGAGCGGCAATTGTTTGCAGCCCGTATACAGACACCGATCCTGCAGACGCTTCGTTCTGTCGGGATGGGGCTGGCAGGAGGCGTGCTGATCTCTGTTCTGGCGGCCGGTCTGGGAGTCGTCATTCAGGCACAGGACCTGTATCTGGTCTGGGCTTTAGCGCTTATTCTGGCATTGTTTCGCCTGCGCTTTTTGTGCTTCGCCTATGCAGTCGGCTCGTTGACACTGTTGCATGGCATCGCCCTGATCACGCCTGTGGCGTCGGAGGGAAGCGGCTGGCTAGGCGAGCTGTGGACGATGGTGGGACAGGCGAAACCGCTCCCGCTGCTGGCGCTGGTCGCCATCATGCATCTGATCGAAGCCATGCTGGTACGGTGGAACGGCGGCAGGGATGCGTCGCCGCTGTTCGTCGAAGGAAAACGCGGACGGATCGTAGGCTCCTATCTGCTCCATTCCTTCTGGCTGACGCCGTTGTTTCTGTTCGTGCAGATGGAGCCAGGCGCCATACAGGGGGCATTGTATCCAGGATGGCCGTTCTTCTGGCCGGAAGCCACTTCGTTTGGCTTGATGCTTCTGCCTTCTGTAACGGGGTTTTCCGATATGACGCAGACGACAATCCCTTATAAAAAAGCTGTACAAATCGCGAAACAGCTTACTCTCTACGCCGTGGCTCTGCTTGCGCTGACTGCTCTGTCTGCCTGGCTGTATCCGCTTATTCTGCTGGCTGCCTTGTTTGCCATCATCGGACATGAGGGCATGTTCTTCTGGAGCCAGTATCAGGAAAGACAGCGCTCTCCCTTTTTTATCCAATCTTCGCGGGGGGTCAAGGTCATGGCAGCCATACCTGGCACCCGTGCCGAGGAGATCGGAATTTTGCCTGGAGAAATCATTGTCAAGGTGAACGGCATACCCGTCCGCCACAAGGAAGATTTGTATCCGGCGTTGCAAGCCAATTCCGCTTTTTGCAAAATGGAAGTGCTCACCTACAGCGGTGAGATCAAGTTCGTTCAGTGCGCAGTGTATGCGGGCAATCACCATCAGCTGGGGATTATCGTGGTACCCGATGCCACCACAAGCGTATATGTTGATTTGAGCCGGTCCAGCGTCATACAGTTGATCAGGCAAAAACTGGAGAAATTGAATATCGGTGCATGATGAAGGGGAGAGAATACGGAAGCTTGGCGTATGCTCTCCCTTTTTCCTGTCTTTCCGTTAGTTTATTCTATTTTATTTTAGGGAAAAGGCTTTTTTGGAAACAAATACAAGCTTCAAGCGTCAGAGTAGGTAGGTAAAAAACGAGGGAGAGGATTCATTCATGAAAGGTGCTAGAAAGCCTGGCATCCTGGTGCTTGCGGGTGTATTGGCAGCGGGGAGCCTGTGTGTGAGCCCGTTGATGGAAGCAAGTGCTTTTGCAGGCAAAAAGGTACAGGCGGCTGCAACCGTGACACCAGTTCCCTTGCAGGTGTCCAAGGGGATTCAACAGGTAGTGAAGCTGGTCCCGGAGTTGGCAAAAACTCATGTGGCATATGTGGGGGAAGTAGATGGACCGGGTGTGAGCGGGGTGGCTGTTGCCTTTGCTAAGTCGGCTTCTGATCCGGATACGCAAAGCAATCGCGCTATTTTTGACCCGGTGACAGGGGGCCTGCTGGTTCTGGAATTGGCTCCAAAAAAAGCAGAAAAGCCGGCTCTAACCGATCAACAAGCGAGCACGAGGGCTTTGGCGTTTGTCACATCCCTGGAAAATGGGAATACGTATCAGGCTTACGAAATCACGGTCAAGGATGGATTGACTACCGTACGGCTGGTCCGCAAGATCAATCATGTGCTGTTGGATGACGCTTATGATTCCTTCGTGACTTTTGACTCGACCGGGAGATTGGTTGGCTTTCGCAATTTCAACGGAAAGTCGCATGAAAAGCTGATACCTGCTACATTCCCGTCTGCCCAGCGGGTCATTTCCGCTCCGCAGGCCGCACAGCTTTTTATGAACAGCCAGCCTTTGGAGCTTGTCTACCTGTTGCCGGAGAAGGGAATGAGCGGACAAAGACAGGAAGCGCGCCTGGTCTACGTGATCAAGGATGGTGTCATCAAGCAGAGTCATACCGGGGGAGCTTTTGATGCGGTGAATGGCAAACGTCTGCTGGAATCAGCTGCGCCACAAACCTCGAAAACAGCCGCTCAAGCGGTTACGATCAATGGAACGGGTGAAAACTGGTCGGCCCTTACCGCAGGCCAAGCAGCGAATGTGGTGAGAGCGCTGTTTAAAAACGAGCCGGGAAAACTGCCTCTCGTATCTTTTGATCAGACTTTAGAGGACGGGCAAGTTCTTCGCTATTTTATCTGGGGTCATTTCCGTCCTGATGCCAAGAACGAAGATAAAATGTATGAGCTGGGTCTGTACCCGGATGCAGCAGGCTCTTCGGAGAAAAAGCATATCATGCTGGTGACTGACGCCAAGACAGGAGAATTGCTCCGTTATGTCAGCAAGAATGACCAGGCGAAAATCCAAGCGGGAGACGGCAAGCAGGTATGGAATGCGGCTGAAGCAACCCTGAAGCGCTTGTTGCCGTCGGGTCCGACTCCTCTGCGGGTGAGCAACGAGGGGTCAGGAGGAGAGGATAAAACGGTACTGATCAACGCGGATCCAGTCGTCAACGGTATCCCTGTCTATCGCGAAGGGCAGACCGCAGCAGAGGGCATGTACTCGCTGCTGTACCGTGGAGGGGCGTTGGAGGAAGTGATTCTGAACCGTTCAGACGATCTCGTCTTCCCGCAGGCCTCCAAGGCCATCGCGCAGCAAGCGGCTGCCCAGCATTTGCTCAAGGCCTTGCCTCTAGAGCTCTCGTACGTCCATCTGACCAATCCGGAAACGGGCGCTGTCACCTGGAAACTGGCATATGACCTTTCGTTCCGTCAAGCTCGTGCCCATTGCTTCTGCGGCCCAGGGGAGAAGGTGGATACCACAGTCCAGGTAGATGCTTTCAGCGGAAAAGTCACGGTGAAGGAATAATCGAATACAGAGAAAAGAAAATCCGCACTTGTCCAGACTGGATGAAGTGCGGATTTTGGTTTGGAAGCTACAGTTGGGCTTCGTAGCCCGTGATTTGCTGCAGGGAA
Source organism: Brevibacillus panacihumi (assembly GCF_003710985.1). Taxonomy (GTDB): domain Bacteria; phylum Bacillota; class Bacilli; order Brevibacillales; family Brevibacillaceae; genus Brevibacillus; species Brevibacillus panacihumi. The sequence continues at coordinate 25,053 of NZ_RHHT01000064.1, read as the reverse complement.
ACTCGTTTGCCATTGTCCAAGACAAACTCGACCTTGCCGTTTTTCATGCTGACAGCCTGGATGACTCCGGACTGCTCGGCGGTGGAAGTGGTGCCGTCTGAGTTGGTGGTCGATTCGTGATAAGTGACAGTAAAACCGATCATCTGCGCGTATTGCAGCGAGTTGCTCATTGCCTGGCTCTCCGGCTGCTTGGTCATGCCCTGAATCTCATCCAGCTTGACGCTGTCGCCGTTGTCCAACTGGAATTGGGTTACTCCGTTCTTCATGGCAAACCCGGTGATAACGCCATTTTTTACCTCTTCTATAGGCTCTTGTCCCTCTACCTGGGTAGTGGTCTTGTAGGTGATCTCGCTGCCGATCATCTCCATGTGCTTCAGGCTGCTATCCAGCGCGTTGCCGGTCATCCCCTTGGATTCCAGGCCTTGTATGTCGTTGAGTGGAATCGGAGTGGACTCGCCGGAAATGCGGAAGTAGATCTTGTTGTTGTCCATGTATACAGCTTCGATATTGCCTTTCTTGGTTTCGATGGAGTTTTCTTGGGTCACGGGATCGGTGGTCGTCAGCGTGTAGGTTGCGGTGCGACCCACCAGTGATTCGTATTTCTCCAACGTAAGCATGCTGTTGTTGGATTGCTCCATCAATGCAGCCATCTTGCTGATTTTCTCCACCATGGTCATCATGCTGGTCTGCTGGATGAATTGGGAGTTGTCCATCGGGGACATCGGGTCCTGATGTTTCAGCTGCTCGAGCAAAAGCTTCATGAAGGCATTCTGGTCCAGCTCGGTAGAGAACTCCTTTTTGCCTTTGTAGCTCATATGGGGTTGTATATAAGGGTTATTTTTAACGGTGTTGTCCGACATGACGAACCTCCCTGAAAGTAGCGGATATGCTATCATACATATCGGAAAAAAAGACAAAAGTGTAAAGACAAACGTTTGTTCGAATTTCCGGCTTAACTTCACCAGAATTGTGTTATAATGGATAGAAGAGATAGGCAACGAGGAGATGAACGAGGGAATGGATCGTTTTGAATTGGTATCGGAGTTCCAACCATCCGGTGACCAGCCTGCAGCCATTGCCGAGCTGGTCGCGGGTGTGAAAGCGGGCAAGCGGCATCAGACCTTGCTGGGCGCGACGGGGACGGGCAAAACGTTCACGGCTGCGCAGGTGATCGCCCAGGTAAACAAGCCGACGCTGGTCATGGCTCACAACAAGACCTTGGCTGCCCAGCTGTGCGCGGAGTTCAAGGAGTTTTTTCCCAACAACGCTGTGGAATATTTCGTCAGCTACTACGATTACTATCAACCAGAAGCGTACATTCCCCAATCAGATACTTACATTGAAAAAGACTCCAGTGTGAACGAAGAAATCGACAAGCTGCGCCACTCGGCGACCAGCTCGCTGTTTGAGCGGCGCGATGTGATTATCGTCGCTTCTGTTTCCTGCATTTACGGCTTGGGTTCTCCCGAAGAGTACAGGGAGCTGCTTCTGTCCTTGCGAGTCGGCATGGAAAAGGGACGCGACGAGGTCTTGCATCGGCTGGTAGACATCCAGTACACGCGCAACGACATCAATTTTGTTCGCGGGACGTTTCGCGTGCGGGGCGACGTGGTGGAAATCTTCCCTGCTTCACATGGCGAGCAGGCGATTCGCGTTGAATTTTTTGGCGATGAGATCGAACGAATTACTTCGATTGACGTCCTGACCGGCGAGATTCTGGGCCAACGGGAGCACGTCGCGATTTTCCCGGCCTCCCACTACGTTACGCGCGAAGAAAAAATGAAGCTGGCCATACAAAGCATCGAGGCAGAGCTGGCAGAACGGCTTGCCGAACTGCGTGAGGCAGGAAAGCTGCTGGAGGCGCAGCGGTTGGAGCAGCGTACGCGCTATGACATCGAGATGATGATGGAGATGGGCTTTTGCTCCGGGATTGAAAACTACTCGCGCCATCTGACAGGACTTCCGCCTGGGCATGCGCCATACACGCTGATGGATTACTTTCCGGAGGACTACCTCGTGCTGATTGACGAGTCGCACATCAGCCTGCCGCAGGTGCGCGGGATGTACAACGGCGACCGGGCGCGCAAGGACGTCCTGGTGGAGCATGGCTTCCGTCTGCCATCCGCGAGGGACAACCGCCCGTTGAAGTTCGATGAATTTGAAGCGAAAGTGCCGCAGGCGATTTACATCTCTGCGACGCCTGGACCGTATGAGCTGGAGCATTGTCCAGTAGTGGTAGAGCAAGTAATTCGCCCGACCGGACTGGTCGATCCGACGATTTCTGTCCGGCCGATCAAAGGACAAATTGATGACCTGATCGGCGAGATTCAGGCAACCATCGCCAAGGACGAACGGGTCTTGGTCACGACGCTGACGAAGAAAATGTCGGAGGATCTGACCGACTATCTGAAGGATATCGGGATCAAGGTGCGCTATCTGCACTCTGACATCAAGACGATTGAGAGGATGCAGATCCTCCGTTCGCTGCGCCTGGGCGAGTTCGACGTCCTGGTCGGGATCAATCTTTTGCGGGAAGGACTGGATCTGCCGGAGGTATCGCTGGTAGCGATCCTCGATGCGGACAAGGAAGGCTTCCTGCGCAACGAGCGCTCGTTGATTCAGACGATCGGCCGGGCGGCTCGCAATGCGGAAGGGCGCGTCATCATGTATGCTGACAAGATGACGGATTCGATGACGGCAGCCATCCGCGAGACGGAGCGCCGCCGCCAGATTCAGATGGCGTATAATGAAAAGCACGGCATCACGCCGCAAACGATCAAGAAAGCAGTGCGCGAGGTCATCGAAGCAACCAAGGTGGCAGAGGAGAAGGCGGATTATCTGCCGCATGCTGACTTCAAGAAGATGCCGAAGAAGGATCGACTGGCTGTCATTGAGCGGATGGAAGAAGAGATGAAGGAAGCGGCGCGCAATCTGATGTTTGAACGCGCTGCCGAATTGCGTGACTTGATTCTGGAGCTGAAGGCTGAACTCTAAGGAGAGGTTTATTTCATGCCATTGGAACATATCGTGGTGAAGGGCGCGCGCGCCCACAACCTGAAAAATATTGATGTTGTGATCCCGAGGGACAAATTCGTCGTTCTGACGGGCTTGTCCGGATCGGGGAAGTCTTCGCTTGCTTTTGACACGATTTACGCAGAGGGGCAGCGCCGTTATGTGGAGTCCCTCTCTGCGTACGCCCGTCAATTCCTCGGGCAGATGGACAAGCCGGATGTGGATTCGATTGAAGGGCTGTCTCCGGCGATTTCCATCGATCAGAAGACAACCAGCCGCAACCCGCGCTCGACAGTGGGTACGGTCACAGAGATCTACGATTACCTGCGTCTTTTTTATGCCCGTGTTGGGAGAGCCATTTGCCCTGAGCACGGGATCGAGATCCAGTCCCAGACGATAGAACAGATGGTAGATCGGGTCATGGAATATCCCGAACGGACCAGGCTGCAAATCCTCGCTCCGATGGTGCAGGGACGCAAGGGTGAACACGTCAAGCTGCTCGATGACATCCGCAAGCAAGGCTTTGTCCGCGTCCGCGTGAATGGAGAAATCATCGACCTGTCGGAAGAAATCAAACTGGAAAAAAACAAGAAGCACAGCATCGAGGTCGTCGTCGACCGGATCGTGGTCAAACCAGACGTGCAGGCGAGGCTGGCGGATTCTTTCGAGACAGCGCTCCGTTTGTCGGAAGGAAAGGTAATCGTCGACGTGATGGAGCAGGAGGAGCTTTTGTTCAGCGAGCATCACGCTTGCCCGATCTGCGGCTTCTCCATCGGGGAGCTGGAACCGCGCATCTTCTCCTTCAACAGTCCGTTTGGCGCCTGCCCGGAGTGTGATGGACTTGGTGTGAAGCTGGAGGTAGACCCGGACATGGTCGTGCCTGATGTGACCATTTCGCTGGCCGAAGGGGCAGTGGCGGCCTGGGAGCCGAAGTCCTCCACCTATTATCCGCAGCTGTTGGAATCAGCCTGCCGCCATTTCGGAATTCGCATGGATGTTCCCTTCGAGGAGCTGCCTGAGGAGCATGTGAAAATTGTTCTGTATGGCAGCCAGGGTGAAAAGATCCAATTCCGCTATGAGAATGAGTTTGGACAGGTGCGCGAGGCGACGGTTGCATTTGAAGGGGTTATCCCGAACCTCCAACGCCGCCATCTGGAGACCAGCTCTGACTATATTCGCGAGCAGATCGAGGGCTACATGAGCCAGAAGCCTTGTCCGGTCTGCAAAGGGCATCGACTCCGTCAGGAAAGCCTGGCAGTCAAGATCGGGGGCCGCAGCATTTCCGAGCTGACCGATTTGTCCATCGCAGATACCTATTCCTTCGTGGAAGGCCTGGAACTCACTGAAAAGGAAGAGAAGATCGCCAACCTGATCGTCAAGGAAATCCGGGCGCGTCTTCACTTTTTGATTGACGTGGGTCTTGATTATCTGACCTTGAGCCGCGCCACCGGGACGCTTTCAGGCGGAGAAGCCCAGCGGATTCGCCTCGCTACGCAGATTGGTTCCAGCCTGATGGGTGTTCTCTACATTCTGGATGAGCCGAGCATCGGTCTGCATCAAAGAGACAATGCGCGGCTGATCAAGACGCTGGAGCATATGACCAAGCTGGGCAATACCTTGATCGTAGTCGAGCATGACGAGGACACCATGATGGCCAGCGACTACATCATCGACATCGGACCCGGTGCAGGAATCCACGGTGGAAAAGTGGTGGCGGCTGGGACTCCAGAGGAATTGATGCAGAGCGAGGCATCCCTTACAGGCGCTTATTTGAGCGGGCGCAAGTTCATTCCTGTGCCGATGGAGCGCCGTAAGCCGAGCGACAAGTGGGTCAAAATCGAGGGAGCCAAGGAAAACAACCTGAAAAATGTGACGGCAAAAATACCGCTTGGGCTGTTCGTCGCGGTCACAGGTGTTTCCGGGTCCGGAAAAAGTACCTTAATCAACGAGATTTTACAGAAAACCCTGGCGCGCGATCTGAATGGAGCCAAGGTGAAGCCGGGTGAGCATCGCCGCATTACCGGACTGGAGCATCTGGACAAGGTGGTCAATATCGACCAGTCTCCAATCGGCCGTACGCCGCGTTCCAATCCTGCCACGTATACCGGCGTGTTCGATGACATTCGCGATCTGTTTGCCTCTACGAATGAGGCCAAGGTGCGCGGGTATAAAAAGGGCCGTTTCAGCTTCAATGTCAAAGGCGGGCGTTGTGAAGCGTGCAGCGGGGACGGGATTATCAAAATCGAGATGCACTTCTTGCCGGACGTCTACGTTCCGTGCGAGGTATGTCATGGCAAGCGCTACAATCGAGAAACGCTCGACGTGAAATACAAGGGAAAAAGCATTGCGGACGTACTGGAGATGACCATTGAGGATGCGGTGGAGTTTTTCCGCAATCTGCCGAAAATTGAGCGGAAGCTGCAGACGATCATCGATGTCGGGCTTGGCTACATGAAGCTGGGGCAGCCTGCGACGACCCTGTCCGGCGGGGAGGCGCAGCGTGTCAAGCTGGCTTCGGAGCTGTATCGCCGCAGTACGGGGCGTACGTTGTACATTCTCGATGAGCCGACGACTGGTTTGCACACCGATGATATTGACCGCCTGCTCAAGGTATTGCAGCGATTGGTCGAAAATGGTGATACCGTACTGGTGATCGAGCATAATCTGGATGTAATCAAAACGGTTGACTACATCATCGATCTGGGACCTGAGGGAGGAACCCGCGGCGGCCAAATCGTGGGAACCGGCACACCGGAGCAAGTGTCCGAACTGCAAGGCTCTTATACAGGAACCTACCTGAAGCCGATTTTGGAACGTGATCGGGAACGGACCAAGGCAAGGATGGAGCAATTAATCTCCAAATAATGGGTAATTGGAATGGCCGTTTGTGATTCACAAGCGGTCATATCTTTTTTCCCGTCCATCTAAAATGGTATAAGGAGGTCACTCGCATGGACTACGCAGTGGAAGCGTTGTCACATCTGCCAGCACATCTGGTACAAACGGCGAAGAATCTCTTCGACGGCCAAGACCCCGCACATGACTGGGAGCATAATCTGCGGGTGATCGGCATGTGTGAGCGCATCGGACGGGTAGAAGGGGCACAAATGACGGTTCTGCGCTTAGCTGCTCTGCTGCACGACATCGGACGGGCAGAGGAGCGAAGAACAGGGGAGTGCCATGCCGAGATCAGCGCGCGCCACGCCCAGGAGCTTTTGCAGAGGGAGGGGCTGGAATCAGGGCAGATCGAGCAGATTCAAGCCGCGATCCTCGCTCACCGCTTTCGCAAAGAGCGCCCGCCCGTTACGCTGGAAGAGAAAATACTCTTTGATGCGGACAAATTGGATTCCATCGGTGCGATTGGGGTAGCCCGAGCTTTTGCTTATTCCGGCGTGTTGGGACAGCCGATTGACACCAAGGACCCCGGGCAGCATACACCGCAAAAAGAGTTCGAATGGAAGCTGTCGCGCATTAAAGACAAGCTGTACACCTCTACAGCCCGGCAGATCGCCGAAGAAAGGCATCGCTTTATGACACAGTTTTTTGAACAGTGGGAAGAAGAAGTGCGAGGCATACGCTAACACGCTTGCAAAGAGAGGAGGGAAGCTGATGTTCCGATGGTTAGTCATGCTGTTCCTGAATGGTGCAGCTCTTTTTTACATCAGTTCGTGGTTCGATTCGATTACCATTGCGAATTTGTCTGTGGCGGTTTGGGCGGCTTTGGTGCTGGGGATCGTGAATACATTGGTCCGACCGGTGCTCATGTTGCTTACCTTCCCGCTGCATATCCTGACCTTGGGCCTGTTCTGGTTCGTTATCAATGCCGCTACATTCGCCCTGACAGCCTTTTTTATTGATGGCTTTGAGTTGGGACCATGGCCCGGCAATCTCGGCACCGTGATTGTCGCTGCGGCCTTGATGAGCTTTTTTGGATGGCTGATTGATTTGATTCTCGGAAAGAAAAAGAGATCATAAAAAAATCCCGCTTGTCCCTCATCGGAGGGGATACGCGGGATTTTCAAGTTTATCTTCACTATTTTTTCATCTCTTCAGATAGCTGCTTATCTCGGACTTGAGGAGGAACTGGTTCGTAAATCAGGCCAACCTTCAGGACTCCCGATAGATTTAGAGAAGAAATACGGGCAAAGAAATGATTGGACAACGTTTGTACCTTTTTCATTTTTCAACCACCCTCTCAAAGAAATTTTCCATGCGGGAAACAAGTTGGAACGAGCCAGGCAACAAAAGAGCAGATTGCATCAAAGCAGCGATGATGTTCGCAATAATTAGACTATAAGCATATTCTACCAAAAGGAGGGACAAGGTACAACTGGTTGCAAGCAAAAAAAGTACAATCTTCCTATTTCTTTTCTGGATTTCAGGATGATCAGGAACGTATGTATGTTTTGCGGGTGCATATCGGAAGTTGACCAGAAATGCAAGACCCATTGCTCCCAAAATTAGGAGATATATGTAAGGGGTAGGAACCGCCGGCAGATGCTTCAGAATATATCCGCCGGCGTTCATGAGAGAGAAGGTAGCGACCGCGCAGGTCCAAGGATTTCGCAGATGTACGCCCCCGGTAATCATGCGATACACAAAAAACAGGAAAGTGACGAGAAATACTTCTGCGATGATTCCAAACAATGCCGATACGATGAGCAAGGCAAGGCCGTTGATGATATTTAGCAGGACGATCTCGATGCCGTGAGCGAGCTGGCCAATCGAGTAAGGAGAATCCTCCGTCTTGATCTTTTTGGCGAGTTGTAAAGATATCTTCTCTGACCATGTCATATCATGATCCCTCCTAATCGCGATCCGATCGATTTGCAAAGGAAACATGGAAACGGGTTATGCCATTTTCAGAACAGACAGTGACTTTGCCTCCGTAACGCTCGGTTACAGATTTGACGATCGAAAGACCCAGACCTCCTTGCCCGTTTGTCTTCGTTGTATATCCGATGGAAAAGACTTCGTTCAGCTTATCCTCGGGGATGCAGGGGCCGCTATTTTCAATGATAAGAAAGAGTTCACGCTCGGATTGACCCCAATCCAGCCGGATATACCGATTTTCCTCAAGCTCGTAAGAAGTGGCACGAATGGCATTATCCAATAGATTTCCCAATATTTTGATTAAATCATAGGTTTTGATATGAGCAAATTGATTTCCAGTGGTTACATTCATGGTCAAAGGAATACGCTCTGCCAGACATAAGGCCATTTTGGACTGAAGCAAGGAGGAGACTGCGGGATTCTTGATTCCTCCCAGCACATGGGAGCTGGAATCTACCGTCTTCTCTGTGATCAGGATTTCTTGCAATAGCTGCTCTACGTACTCTTTCGCAAGATCATACAAACCCTTTTTCAAAAAGCCGTTAATAGCAGTGTAATGGTTTAGGGAGTCATGCTTGATCGAACGTATGGCAGTCAGCATATCGTGAATGCTTTTCAGATAAGGGGTCCCCGTCTCTTCTTCGACGCGATGAATGGTCAAGGTCAGGTATACTCGGAACAAGAAGACGATCAGAATAAATAAGACCAGGATCAATATTTGAAAGAGCATCTGAAATTGCGGGGTGTAAAGCTGTGCCAGAGTCGAATTGTTCTCTCTGAGAAAGAAGGACGTATTCATAAAGAGAATCAGCAAAAATTCGATGCTTCCTACCAAAATCAGCAGAAAAAGATAACGATTATATCGATTCCTCGGAAACAGGCGGCGTATATCAAATTTCATCTGCCGCAGGATCACCGCACAGATCAGCAAAAGCCCCAGATAGAGAAGCCGTACCACCACCATCAGCATGTTTGTCGAGAGGATATCCAGCCAGTAAATCTGTTGACTGTTGTAAATGATCAGCAGGATAAATTCTGCCAGAATCATGGAGCCCAAGCTCGCGGTAGACATAAAGACCGCCCTGAGAAGACCGGGCTGATACAAAAAGTAGAAAATCAAGGTCATGCAAAGGAACATGGTTAATACTTTGGGTTGATAAGATACTTCATACAAGGCTAAAAGCTCGCCACATACGGACAAGAGAACAGCGAACAGCAAAGCTTTCTTCTTATGCTCGAATATCGAACGGTTAAACATCGCCAGACCAATGGTCAACAATAAGAAGGCTTCCGGTACGTCCACAAGAACGAATCGCAGTATAAGATCCAAGATGATGCCTCCTTTCAGTCCGAGATTCAAAAGACTGATCTATGGTAAATACATGTGGCAAATCTATGAAACAATAGGTAACAACATTTCTATCTTATGAAATAAGAAGAAAAATGTAAATGATACAACAAAGTGTTGCAAGAAGAAGCAGGGAGAACGGTTGTCGCCGCTACACACCTTTCGATACAATAGAGGGAAGAACGGGGATGAAAATCCTTGTGTTAGGGGGAAGCCTCATGCGCAAGACAAATGTGGGTCATCTTGCCCATCATTTCAACATGAATATTTTAAGCGGCGAAGAAGGACTAGGAAGAGAAATAACCGTGACGGATCTCAGTCGTCCTGGGCTGCAATTAGCCGGTTACTATTCCTATTATGCAGAAGAGCGGATACAACTCTTTGGATTGACAGAGGTTACCTTTTACAAAACCTTGTCGCGGGAAGAGCGGCTGGAACGAATGAATTTTCTCATGCAGGGGCAGACGCCTTGTTTTTGCGTAACCCGCAATTTGCCTGTGCCGGATGAGATGATCGAGGTATCGAACACGTACAATGTTCCGGTGCTGCAATCCCCGCTGGCGACAACAACGCTGGTAGGGAAAGTGACCAACTACTTGGAGAACCGCTTGGCTCCCACGACCACGATCCACGGGGTGTTGACGGATATCTACGGGGTCGGTGTCCTGATCATGGGCGCAAGCGGGATCGGAAAAAGTGAAGCGGCCCTGGAATTGGTCAAACGCGGCCATCGCCTGGTGGCAGACGATGCGGTAGAGATTCGGCAGACCCAAGGCGGACAGTTGAGCGGCAGCGCGCCGGAGTTGATTCAGCATTTGCTGGAAATCCGCGGCGTAGGCATCATCAATGTCATGACGATGTTTGGAGCCGGGGCAGTGCGAAATGTGAAAAATATTGAGATGGTCGTGCAGCTGGAGCTGTGGGAGCCGCACAAGATGTACGAGCGGCTTGGCTTGGATGAAGAGACAGTCAAGATCATGGATATGGAGATTCCGATCATCACCGTTCCGGTACGACCTGGTCGAAACCTCGCCGTCATCATTGAGGTAGCGGCGATGAACTTCCGTTTGAAGCGGATGGGCTACAATGCAGCGGTTCACTTCTCGCGCAAACAATCCGACGCGATTCTGGAGGATGCCGAAGCCGATCTCTAATGAAGAAGAAGGGGACAAGCCGATATGAGAAACACCACGCGTTATCCCGTTCACGGTGCCAATCCGTTGTGGCAGATGTACAAGACCGTGAGCTTCTGGAAGGTGATGAAAAGCTTTGCTGTGATTCAACTGGCCAGATACACTCCCTTCTTGTCCTGGAAGAACTGGCTGTATCGCACCTTTTTGCGGATGGAGGTCGGGGAGCATACCGCCATTGCGTTGATGGTCATGATGGACACCATGTTTCCGGAATTGATCAAGATTGGACGAAATAGCGTCATCGGATACAATACGACGATCCTGGCGCATGAATACCTTGTGGATGAATACCGTCTCGGAGAGGTGAGGATTGGCGATAACGTACTGATCGGGGCCAATACGACGATTCTTCCCGGTGTGACGATCGGGGACGGGGCCATTGTAGCTGCAGGAACCGTCGTGCACAAGGATGTTGCGCCAGGCGCTTTTGTCGGGGGCAATCCGATGCAGGTTATCCGGGAAGGTACAGCAAGCAAGGAAACGGAATGATTGTGAAAGCGGGGGGACACGCATTAGTGTCTCCCCTTTTTTGTTCTTTTCTGACTATTCGTATCGCTGTTGACCATCCATACATTCCGTGATACTCTTCTACATAACACTTTAGTTTGCTACCATATTAGCAGAGTGAAGCAACGAGGCGCAGGAGGGTATCACGATGACAAAGCCGTTGGGATTTGAAAAGCCGTTGGGAATGCGGGATATATTGCCAGATTCGCTGGTCAAACAACGGCATTTGGAAAGAGCGCTGCGGAAGTGCATTGAACCCTGGGGATACGAGGAAATTTCCACGCCCTCCCTGGAGTATTACGATACAGTCGGGGTTGCCAGCGCAATTGTAACCGATCGAATGTTTCGCCTGTTGGACAAACAAGGACATACCGTCGTTTTGCGGCCAGATATGACGACGCCGATCGCACGGGTGGTTTCTTCCTTATATAAAGATGTGCCGTTGCCAATCCGTCTGTTTTACCAAGCGAATGTGTTTCGAGCCCAGGAAAAGGAAGCGGGACGCAATGCGGAGTTTTTTCAGACGGGGATTGAGCTCATTGGCGATGCGTCGGAGGATGCGGATGCCGAAGCGATTGCCCTGGCAGTCTTCTGCCTGCGGGCGGCAGGTGTAGCGACGTTCCGAATCGCTATCGGTCATGTCGATTTCGTCGAGGGTCTGCTGGAGGAAGAGATTGCCGATGAAGAGGTGAAAAGCCAATTCCGCACCTTCCTGTATGAGCGGGATTTCGTCGGATACCGCCAGCTGCTGTCATCCCTGGAACTGCCGGGGGAGTCGAAGCATCGATTGGAGTCCCTGCTCCGTCTGCGCGGCGGCAAGGGAAAGATCGACGAGGCCAGAGAATTGACGGTGAATGGAAAGGCGCGCAGAGCGGTCGATACAGTCGCTTCTCTCTGGGATGCGCTGGAAGCGTATGGGGTGACGGACGATCTTTTGCTCGACTTCAACCTGATCAGCAATTTGAATTACTACACAGGTGTTGTCTTTGAAGGATACGCGGCAGATCTGGGCTCGCCGCTGCTTGGCGGAGGACGCTACGATCATCTGGCAGCCCAGTTTGGACGCCCGGCGCCAGCTACAGGCTTTGCGATCAAAATGGATCGCCTCTTGCTGGTCACGCCAGAGATGGATGGCCCCCCGCCTGCTCGAGTCCTGCTGTGCTATACCGCGCAGCGACGACGTGAAGCGTTGGCGGAGGCGCAATTGCTGCGCGAGGATGGTCTGGTGGTCGTGACGAGGCTGATCGAACAAGAATCCGATGTAACGGACAGCGACAAGGCTGTGTACGCCAAAATAATCTGCATGACGCAAAAGGAGGAGTAGGAGATGAGCTCATTGGACCGTTCACAAAAACTGACCATTGCGATGCCGAAAGGGCGCATCTTTGAGGAAGCCGTCCACTTTTTGCAGCAGGCAGGCTTGCAGGTTACGGCAGAATTGCAAGACTCACGCAAGCTGGTCATTCCGGTGGAAAACGCGCAGTTGGAATTTATCCTGGCAAAGCCGACAGATGTGCCGACCTATGTGGAGTACGGCGTAGCGGATGTCGGGGTGGTAGGCAAGGATGTACTGCTGGAAGAAGAGCGCGACGTATACGAGCTGCTGGATCTGCAAATTGGCTACTGCCGAATGATGGTGGCCGGCATGCCGGATTGGAAGCCGACAGAGGCGCCGCGTGTCGCCACGAAGTATCCGAAAATCGCTTCTCGCTATTTTCGCGAGCAGGGGCAGCAGGTGGAGGTCATCAAGCTGAATGGATCGGTCGAGCTGGCCCCGATGATCGGGCTGGCGGATCGCATCGTCGACATCGTCTCCACGGGCCGTACCTTGAAGGAAAATGGGCTGATCGAGCTGGAGCATATCTGTGAAATCACGACAAGGCTGATCGCCAACCGCGCAAGCTACCGGATGAAAAGTGGGGCGGTAGACGATATTGCACAGAAGTTTATGGAGGTTATCCCTCGTTCAATCAGATAGAAAAGGGTGAGCAACATGCTGAGAATCATCCCAGCCGAGCAATACCAAGCCAAACGCTCTGTCGATTCGGGGACGAAAGAGCAGCAAGAAACGGTCAAAGCGATCCTCGCCGAAGTCAAAGAACGGGGGGATCAGGCGCTCCGTTCCTATACAGAGAAGTTCGACCGAGTGGCATTAGCCGATTTTCGCGTGAGTGAAGCGGAGTTCGCAGAGGCGGAGTCGCTTGTTTCCAAGGATGTGCAAGAGGCATTGAAAGAAGCAGCCACCAACATTCGCGACTTCCATGAACGGCAGGTTCGCCAATCCTGGTTTTCCACCAAAGAGAGCGGAACGATCCTCGGCCAGATCATCCGTCCATTAAAACGAGTGGGATTGTACGTACCCGGGGGAACAGCCGCATACCCGTCCAGTGTCTTGATGAATGCCGTCCCTGCGAAGATTGCCGGAGTATCGGAAGTGGTGATCACGACGCCGCCTGGAGCGGATGGAAAAGTAAATCCGGCGATTCTCTTCGCTGCCAAAATCGCGGGTGTGACCGAGATCTACAAGGTAGGAGGAGCGCAGGCGATAGCGGCCCTCACCTACGGTACGGAGCAGATCAAAGCGGTGGATAAAATCGTCGGACCGGGCAATATGTACGTTGCGCTGGCGAAAAGAGAAGTGTTTGGTCTGGTCAGCATCGATATGGTAGCGGGTCCGAGCGAAATCGCCGTACTGGCTGACGATACCGCCAATCCGCGTTATGTGGCAGCGGACCTGCTGTCTCAGGCCGAGCATGATCCGATGTCTGCAGCGGTGCTGGTGACTCCATCGACAGCTTTGGCACAGGCTGTAGCGCAGGAGGTCGAACGCCAGTTGGCTGATTTGCCGCGCAAGTCGATCGCGGAGGCTTCGATTCGCAACCATGGCGCGATTATTCTGGTAAACGATCTGGACGCAGGCTTTGCCGTGATCAATGAGATCGCACCGGAGCATCTGGAGATCATGACGGCAGATCCGTTTGCGCATCTGGGCAAGGTAGAGAATGCCGGGGCTATTTTCCTCGGGCCATACAGCTCTGAACCTGTCGGCGATTATTTTGCAGGCTCCAATCACGTGATCCCGACGAACGGCACCGCGCGTTTTTCCTCGCCTTTATCGGTGGATGACTTCATCAAAAAATCGAGTGTGGTCTCCTACAGCAGACGTGATTTGGAGGAGAATGGACATAAAATCGTGACCCTTGCCGAACAAGAGGGGCTGGCTGCACACGGCCGTGCCATATCAGAGAGGCTTCGTGACTTTACAAGTGAAGAGCAGGAGCGTGACAACGGATGAGCGAGCAGCAAAAGCGTACAGCGCAGATTGAGCGCAATACAAAAGAAACACAAATCGCCCTCACCTTCGGGATAGACGGCACGGGCGAGAGCAAGCTGGATTCAGGCGTGCCTTTTTTTGATCACATGCTGGACGCGTTTACCCGCCATGGCTTTTTCGATCTACAGGTGCAGGCCAAGGGAGATATCGAGATCGACTATCACCATACAGTCGAGGACATTGGGATCTGCCTGGGCAATGCTGTACGGGAGGCATTGGGCGATAAGAAGGGGATCAAGCGCTACGGCAACGCCTTCGTGCCGATGGATGACGCTTTGGCACAGGTCGTGATCGACATCAGCAACCGCCCGCATCTTGAATACCGGGCGACGTACCAGACGCCGATGGTGGGACAGTTTCCTACTGAGTTGGTTCACGAGTTTTTGTGGAAATTTGCTTTGGAGGCGCGCATCAACCTGCACGTGATTCTCCACTATGGTCACAATACGCATCATATGATCGAAGCGATTTTCAAGGCATTGGGCCGCGCACTTGATGAAGCGACAATGATCGATCCGCGCGTCAAAGGCGTTCCGTCTACCAAAGGGGTTTTGTAAAATGATCGGCATCATCGACTACGGCATGGGGAATTTGTACAGTTTGAGCAAGGCTTTGGAGCGGTTGGGGTACACCTATGAATTCGTCTCCCGACCGGAGCGGCTGAAGGAGTATACGGGGCTGATCCTGCCAGGAGTCGGTGCGTTTGGGGATGCTATCGCCAACATCAGGGAGCTGGGCCTGGTGGAAGGAATCCGGGACTATGCCGCTTCTGGCCGACCGATTCTCGGGATCTGCCTGGGGATGCAGCTTTTGTTTGACAAAAGCGAGGAGCATGGCGAGCACCAGGGCTTGTCCTTGCTCGCAGGAGAGGTCGTACGTTTTCAAGGGGAATACAAGGTTCCCCATATGGGCTGGAATCAGCTGGAGATCAAAGGAAATGGCGCCAGAAAGCTGCCGCTGCTGGACGGCGTGCAGACAGGCGATTATGTCTACTTCGTGCACTCGTACCACGTCCGGGTTAAGGCGAAGGACATCTTGCTGGCGACGACCGATTACTACCAGGACGTCACGGCGATCGCAGGGCAGGGAAATGTGTACGGCATGCAGTTTCATCCAGAAAAAAGCGGGGACACGGGCATGCGTCTCTTGCGTAATTTCGCGGTACAGTGCGAGGGGGGCTTGGCATGAGTTTTATCATCTATCCGGCTATTGATATTCGAGGCGGCAAATGTGTTCGGCTGTTCCAGGGCGATTATGCGCAGGAGACCGTCTATGCGGACTCTCCGGTGGAAATGGCGAAGCGTTGGGTAGCTCAAGGAGCAGAATGGGTCCATTTGGTTGATCTGGACGGGGCGAAGGAAGGGAAGCCTGCAAACGCCGAATTGATCAAGGAAATCGCTCGTACCATTTCCGTTCCCGTCCAGGTAGGCGGGGGCATTCGCACAGAGGAGCAGATTGCTGATTACCTGCAAGCGGGAGTGGCTCGCGTCATCGTCGGTACTGCAGCTATCGAGGACGAGCCTTTTACCAAAAAAATTCTTGCGGCTCACGGCGACAAGATCGCGATCGGCCTTGACTGCCGCAATGGTCTCGTGGCTACTCGCGGCTGGCTGGAGACTACCGATGTGAAGGCGACAGAGCTGGCTCAAAAGCTCGTCTCCTATGGGGCAGAGACGTTTATCTATACCGATATTGCACGCGACGGCACCTTGACTGGACCCAATGTGGAAGAGATCGCGGGGCTGGCTGTCGCGACGGGCAAGTCCGTAATCGCGTCCGGCGGAGTCAGCAAGCTGGATGACCTGCTGACGCTTTCGGCACATGCGGCTGACGGGGTGTCCGGTGCCATCGTGGGCAAGGCGCTGTATACGAATGCGTTCACCTTAGACGAGGCACTGCGCCGGATGGGGGAGCGTGAGTAGGATGTTGGCAAAGCGAATCATTCCCTGTCTGGACGTAAAGGACGGACGTGTCGTAAAAGGTGTGCAATTCGTCGGGCTGCGCGATGCCGGCGACCCGGTGGAGCTGGCGAAGAAATACAGCGAGGAAGGCGCAGACGAGCTCGTCTTTTTGGACATCTCCGCTTCTCATGAAGGACGTAAAACAATGGTGGATGTCATCGAGCGCACGGCAGCCAATATCACGATTCCGTTCACCGTTGGCGGCGGGATCAACAGCGTCGAGGATATGAAACGAATCCTGCGTGCCGGAGCAGACAAGATCTCGCTCAATACGGCAGCCGTATTGCGGCCGGAGCTGGTTCGCGAGGGGGCGACTGTTTTTGGCTCCCAGTGCATCGTAGTGGCCATCGATGCGAGAAAGGTCGGCGACGGGCGTTGGGAAGTGTATACGCATGGAGGCAGAAATGCGACCGGCCGAGATGTCGTCGAATGGGCCCGGGAAGTGGAGGAGCTGGGAGCAGGAGAACTGTTGTTGACCAGCATGGATGACGATGGGGAGAAAAAGGGCTTTGGCATCGAGCTGACCCGCCGTGTATCGGAAGCAGTCGGCATCCCTGTCATCGCTTCGGGCGGAGCAGGGTCACGCGAGCATTTTTACGATGTACTGACGGAAGGGAAAGCGGACGCAGCGTTGGCAGCTTCTATCTTTCACTATGACGAAACCTCGATACAAGCCGTAAAAGAGTATCTGCAATCCAAAGGAGTTGTAGTAAGGCCATGACAACAGAATGGAACTGGGAGCAACTGAAATTTGACGAAAATGGCCTGATCCCCGCGATCGTGCAGGATGCCGTGAGCAAAACAGTATTGACTCTGGCGTATATGAATCGGGAATCGCTGCAAAAGTCGCTGGAAACGAAGGAAACCTGGTTTTGGAGCCGTTCCCGTCAAGAGCTGTGGCATAAAGGAGCAACCTCCGGGAATACGCAGCGGATCGTTTCTATGAAGGCTGATTGTGACGGAGATTCTTTGGTTGTTCAGGTCGTGCCAAACGGTCCTGCCTGCCATACGGGAGCATACAGCTGCTTTGCCGGCGAAATGCTGCCAGTCGAGGAAAGCACAGAGAAGAGCGGATCTGACCGCTACGCCATCCTGGGGGAACTGGAGCAGCTGATCGCCGAGCGCGAGGCAGAACGCCCGGAAGGCTCCTATACCACCTACCTGTTTGAAAAAGGGGTCGACAAGATATTGAAAAAGGTAGGGGAGGAAGCAGCGGAAGTCATCATTGCGGCGAAAAACCGCGATCCCCAAGAGTTGCGATATGAAGCATCCGACCTGATCTTCCATCTGCTGGTCTTGCTCCGCGAGCAAAAACTGCCATTGGAAGAAGTATTGTCGGAATTGGAACGACGCCGTTGAAGCCGAAGCCATTCTCTTTCCAGAGGATGGCTTTTTTGATACTATTGAAAAAATAACAGACAATTCTGTATTTCCTGCAATAGGAAGAGGAGGAAAGTGGTGACTGCACAGCGGATTTGGCCTATCTTGCTGATCATTCTCATGTTGAGCGGCATGTTATCCATGCCCGTCGAAGCGGAAGAAAGGGTGCTGCGTGTAGCATTTGATAGAGCCTTACCTCCTTTTTCCTCAGCGGATGAGAACGGACATCACATCGAAGGCTTCAACATCGACTTGATCCAGGCCATAGCTACTCAACATGACTGGAGACTGGAGTATGTGCCGCTCGACTGGGAGGACGCCGTTAACGCCTTGCAGACGGGAGCCGTCGATGTAGTGGTCGGGATGAAATACACCAGTCGCTACGACGAGATTTTTGATTTTAGCGAAGCTTTTTTTACCATGTCAGAGGTGCTGCTTGTTCCGCGAGAGGACGAATCCATTTATACATTGAATCAGCTCAGCGAAAAAGTAGTGGCCATCCAGCGCTCGCACAGCAGTATGGAGCTTTTGGAGAGCGTGCGAAGAGTCAAAATGAACGTCTCCTTCAGTCAAAAGGAAGCCTTGGAAAATCTCCTGCGAGGACGGGCGGACGCTTTCATTGGGAATCGCTGGACAGCGGAGTATGTGCTGCGTCAGGAAAATCGGCCGGAAGAGTACGAAATGCGCTCGGGTCTGATTAATCCGACCGATTACGCATTCGCCGTTCGGGATGGTCATACGGAGCTCCTGCTCAAGCTGAACGAAGGCTTGAACCAATTATATCGGGACGGCACCTATTCACGCCTCTACAGCGAATATTTTGAACCGTATTCCCCGCATCTGACGGACTGGTGGCGCAAGCTGGTCATTGGTCTGCTGTTTGTGCTGGCGCTGGGGATTATTTCGCTCGCTCTCTTTTTTGCCTGGAACAAGCGGCTGCAAGCAGAAGTGAGAAGACAGACGGCGGTTCTGGCGGATGTACTGGCATTTCAGCGTAAAGTGCTGGATCACACGGAAAGCGCGATTCTCTCTCTGGACGTATCAGGACGGATTACCTTGATCAATCAGGTAGGGTGCCGCCTGCTGGAGATTGGGGAAGAGGCTTTGGGCAGGCATATCGTCACGTTGTTGCCCGAATTGCCCATCGAAGAGGCGTTCAGAAAGCCGACGCACCAGTATGAAGGGGAGTTCCAGCGGGGAGAGGAGTGGCAGCGAGACTTTCATTACTACATGGCGCCATTCGCCAATGCTGCCAAGGAGCATGTCGGCTGGATCGTCACTCTGGCGGAGCGAACCGATCAAAAGCGCATGCAGACGCGTTTGATTGCCCAGGAGAAAATGCGGGCTTTGGGCCAGTTAATCGCAGGGATCGCCCATGAGATGCGAAATCCATTGACTGCAATCAAGGCATTCGTGGAGATGCTGCCGAAAAAAATCGACGATCCGCGCTTTCGCTCCGAATTGCTTCGCTATGTACCGGAAGAGATGGAGCGTTTGAATCGAATCGTGGAGGATTTGCTGGACTATTCTCGGTCGCGACCGATCCAATTGCAGCCGACTCGCGTGAAAGAAATCATTCAATCGGTTCTTGTGCTTTTTGCCAGGCGGTTTGAGGCCGAACGCATCCAGGTGAAGGTCCAAGCGGAAGACGAGCTGTTCGTGCTGGTGGACAGAGGCAGAATCAAGCAGGTTTTGATCAACCTTGTGATGAACGCGATGGAGGCAATGGCATCCTGCCCGGACAAGGAACTGACCATCAGTGCAGAAGAAAAGGCAGGCGAGGTGTGGGTGTCTGTAACGGATACGGGTGAAGGAATGCAGGAAGAGCAGTGGAACAGGCTTTTTGAGCCTTTCTATACAACCAAGTCCCAGGGAGTCGGACTCGGCCTGTACATCAGTCAAAAAATCATGTGGGAGCATGGAACCTTGCTGACAGGAAGTAGTACCGCTGGAAAAGGAACGACCTTTACCATGCGGCTTGCTAGTGCCAATGAGCCCACTTGCGGAAAGGAGGAAAAACATGCCGCACTTGTTGATCGTGGATGACGAGCCCTCGATTTGCGTTTCCCTTTCATTTGCTCTGGAGGATGAGTACACGGTGTGGACTGCTACGGATCCGCAGGAAGCTCTGGAAATCGTTCGGACCAAGGAAATAGACTGCGTGCTGTTGGATCTAAGTCTGGGCCCATACAGTGGTCTGGAACTGCTGGCAACCTTCAAACAGATCAAGCCGGAGATGACCGTGATCATGATGACGGCATACGGAACGATCGAATCTTCGGTGCAGGCCATCAAAGCAGGGGCTTACCATTATTTAGCAAAACCGTTGCACATGGACGAAGTCAAGCTGCTTTTGCACAAGGCGTTGGATTACCGGAATCTTCACAGGCGAGTACAAGCATTGAGCGAAGCGGTTCGACAGCAGCAATCCTACGCGGGGATTGTCGGAAAGGGACCCGCCATCCAGAAGGTTTTTCAATTGATCGAAAAGGTGAAGGACATCTCCTCCAGCATTTTGATCACAGGCGAGAGCGGGACAGGAAAGGAATTGGTAGCGCGGGCGATCCATTTTGAAGGAAATCGCAGGGACGCGCCTTTTTCCGTCATCAATTGTGCCGCAATACCGGAAGCGCTGCTGGAAAGTGAATTGTTCGGACATGAAAAAGGCACATTTACAGGTGCGTACCAAAGCAAGCAAGGGTTGTTCGAGCGTTCCCAGGGAGGTACGGTCTTTCTCGACGAAATTGGAGAAATGCCGATCGCGCTGCAAGCGAAGCTGCTGCGGGTCATCCAGGAAAAGGTGGTGACGCCGCTGGGAAGCTACGAAACGAAGGAAGTAGATATTCGCATCATTGCGGCAACCAATCGACAGCTTGAAGAAGAAGTGGCACGCGGGCGATTTCGGGAGGATTTGTTTTACCGCTTGAACGTCATTCCGATCCGCACTCCTTCTTTAAGGGAACGAAGAGAGGATATTCCCCTACTGCTGGAGCATTTTCTGTGTCAGTCGGCCGTCACGTTGGGAAAAGGCACAAAAACCTTCTCCGCCGAATCCAAAAAATGGCTGTACAGCTATGCTTATCCGGGGAACGTGAGGGAATTGGCGAACATTGTGGAATACGCAGTCGCCCTGTCGCAGGGGGAAGTGATTACGTTGGATGAGCTGCCCCCGGCTCTGATGGAACGAATGGGAAGCCAGCGGCGAGTCCGTGGTGACCAGGAGGGCATTGTAATTCCGTCAGGCGTAACCCTGGAGGAGGCGGAGCGTCGGATTATTATGCATGCGCTGGAATTGCACGGAGGACATCGGAAAAAGACGGCTGAACAATTGGGAATCAGTGAGCGCGGCTTGAGACAGAAGCTGAAACAATATCAAGAGATCATGTGAATCCGCAAAAACGGCAAAAAATTCCGCTGGGCAAGGGAGTTTTTTGCCGTTTTTCGTGCGGGTTGGCGTTGTGATCTGAATAAAATGCCGATTTTGGGGATTGGCATGGGGATTGCAATTGTTTAGAAGAATGAAAGCGATTTCATAAATAGAGGGGGATTTATCATGTTTCAGAAAAAAGTGATTGCCATCCTGTCATCTGCATTGCTGGCATTGACTGTTACGGCCTGTGGGGGACAGTCGTCGGCACCCGCGCAGGGAGATGCCAATGCTGGAGGGGCTGCAGCTCCAAGCGGCGGTGCAGAACAGAAATTCCTGACGATCGCGACAGGCGGCAGCTCCGGTCCGTACTACACCATCGGAGGGGCAATGGCGAAGGTTTACAAGGACAAGCTGGGCTACAACGCTTCTGTCCAGTCGACAGGCGCATCAGTGGAAAATATCAATTTGATCAAAAGCAAAAAGGCAGACTTGGCTTTCGTCATGTCTGATGTAACGACGTTTGCCTATCAGGGGGAAGAGAATTTCAAGGAGAGCGGAGCCATTAAAGAATTGCGCGCCATGGCGGGGTTGTACCTCAACTACGTGCAGATCGTCACCCTGAAAGACCGCAATATCAAATCGGTGCATGACCTGAAAGGAAAACGCGTCGGTGTCGGTGCGCCCAACTCGGGTGTAGAAGTGAATGCACGCATGGTGCTGGCTGGTCATGGCATTACCTATGACGACATCAAGGCGGACTATCTCTCTTATGCGGAAGCGATTGAGCAGCTGAAAAACAATACGATTGATGCGGCCTTCGTCACATCGGGCTTGCCGAATGCGTCGGTGATTGATCTGGTGACGACCAAAGATGTAGAAATCGTTCCGATTAAAAAAGAGGACGTGGAGAAAATGGCCGAAAAATTCCCGTTCTTTGTCTCAGCCGAGATTCCTTCCGGGGTATATAAGAATGACGAAGCAGTGCAAACGGCAGCCATTCGCAACATTCTTTTGCTGAGCGCCGATTTGTCGGAAGAGCAGGCGTACAATTTGACGAAAACCTTTTTTGAGGAATTGCCTGCCCTGCAAGCAGCCCATAGTGCAGCCAAAGAGATTGATGTGAAGGAAGCGGGCAAGGACCTGGTCGTGCCGCTGCATCCGGGTGCAGAGAAGTACTACAAGGAAGTCGGGGCTTTGAACTAGTGTAAGCAAGACTTGGAAGACTGTGCAGGGGGAGGAAGGAGATACAATCATGCGCAAACGGCTTTCTGTCTTTTTCCTTCTCTTGATGGTGGGGCTTGTCTTGATCGGGCCCCATCCCTATTTGGAGCTCCATGATTTCCATCGGCAGAAATTGCTTGGCGTCGTGCCGTTGCAGATACAAGACCAATTTCAAATTGAATGGATTCACTCGGTCGAGCTCACCCCTTGGCGCGAAACCTACAAGGTCGCCGGATTTTCAGGGATGGAGCTGGCAGCGACTTCTTTCCAATCCTATGGCGCAGGGGTCCCGGTTCATTTTCAAGACCAGCAAGGAGTTCAGGTCAAGGTGCAGGACGGATGGATCACGGTCACTGGCCTGCATGAGAAACGCGACCAGGTGCTTTACCTGATTACACGAGACGATTACCTGCTGCGAGCCGGCGGGAGAACCTGGAAACTGGCTGATGTAGTGCCGTTGGGGTCTTCACTGGGGCTGTCGGTGGGCTGGTATCCCTGGTGGTACCGTTTTGCTGCCGGATTAAACGAGAGAGGAGTGACACAAGGTTGAGCCAAGAAATCAAAATGCCTAATGAAGAAGAGATCCGTGTGAATGAAAGCAAAGCCCAGGAAGTTTTGCAGGAATACGACTTGGAGGCCGGCTATCGCAGATTTTCCAAAAAAGGGATGAGTCTGCTCATTACATTGATTGCGGTGGCTTTCGCCCTGTATCACATGTATGCAGCGTATGCGATTCCACTTGTGACGCTAAAGCACCGTTCCTTGCATGTCGCGATCATTCTGTGTCTTATTTTTTTGCTGTATCCAGGCTGGAAAAAGGCATCACGCAAAACCTTGTCCCTGTTGGATGGGATTTTGGCCCTCGCAGCCTTGGGCACGGCGGGCTATATTTTTATCTATTACCTGGAAATCGTGAATCGGGGCGGCATCCCTTCCACGCTGGATGTTGTTTTTGCGGTCATTACTTGTGTGCTAGTGTTGGAAGCTTCCCGGCGCGTAACCGGGTGGGAATTGACGGCGATGGCGGGAATTTTCGTGGCCTATGCCTATTTGGGGCCTTATTTGCCGGGAGATTTCGGTCATCGCGGCTACACATTCAGTGATATCGCCAACTACATGTACGTGACGACGGAAGGAATATTCGGTGATGCAATCGCAGTATCGGCCTCGTTTATCATTTTATTCATCATTTTCGGAGCTTTCTTGACCAAGACGGGAATGGGGACGTTGTTCAATGATCTCTCCCTTGCGCTGGCAGGCGGAACGAAGGGCGGTCCGGCAAAAGTAGGAGTGATCGCAACTGCTGTGCACGGATCGATCAATGGCTCCGCTGTCGCCAGTGTTGTGACTACCGGTTCCTTTACGAT
Organism: Brevibacillus panacihumi; assembly: GCF_003710985.1. GTDB lineage: Bacteria > Bacillota > Bacilli > Brevibacillales > Brevibacillaceae > Brevibacillus > Brevibacillus panacihumi. The sequence continues at coordinate 1,527 of NZ_RHHT01000064.1, read as the reverse complement.
TCCTATGATGAAGCGGGTGGGATACAAGCCGGAATTTGCGGCCGCTGTGGAAGCAACGGCAGCAGTCGGTGGACAGATATTGCCGCCGATTATGGGGGCTGCTGCTTTCATCATGGCGGAAACGCTGGGCATTCCGTATATCACGATTGTCATTGCGGCTGTGATCCCGGCGATCATGTATTATTTTGGACTGCTGGTGCAGGTCCATCTGCGTGCGGATCGGGACAATTTGCAAGGACTGAGCAAAACAGAGCTTCCGAAGATGAAGGACGTTGTCCGCGAGCGGGGACATTTGCTGATTCCATTGGTATTGTTGGTTGTGCTCTTGATGATGGGTTATACGCCCACCCTGGTCGCGGTTGCTACGATTGTGGGGACGGTCATCATTGCGGGCTTGCGAAAATCAAGCCGGATGAACTTTCGCGATATTGTGCAAGCGCTGGAGAGCGGTGTTCGCGATTGCCTTGGTGTCGCAGCAGCGTGCGCGGCTGTTGGCATTACGGTGGGAGTTTTCAGCCTGACGGGATTGGGTTTGAAGCTGGCGAATATCATCTTGATGATGGGATCGGGCAGCCTGTTCATGACCCTCCTCTTTACGATGCTGGCTTCGATTATTTTAGGCTTGGGCCTGCCATCCATTCCTTGCTATATCATCACTGCTACGATGGCGGCACCTGCCTTATCCACGTTCGGCATTGATCCATTGGCTTCCCATTTGTTTGTTTTTTACTTTGGAGCAATCGCCAATCTGACGCCGCCTATTGCATTAGCCGCCTTTGCAGGAGCGGGGATTGCGGGATCGGAGCCGCAGCGTACGGGTTGGGTTTCCTGCAAGCTTGCATTGGCAGGATTTATCGTGCCATTTATCTTTATCTATAAGCCGGGTTTATTGATTCATGATGCAAGCCTGCTGGATATTGCCTTGGCTACGGCAACCACTATGCTGGCTGTGATGGCTTTGGCTGCAGCGACGGAGGGTTTTCTGTTCGCCAAGATCAACTGGCTGCTGCGCATTGTCCTGATCGTGGGAGGAGTGCTGCTAATCTTCCCGGAAGTTCTATTAATTGGTCTGGGACTTGCTTCTCTTGTTGCTGTTACTGTTTTGCAGTGGATGAAAAAACGATCCGCTCATGCGATACAAGCGTAAGGCTATGGGGTGTGATAAGATAGAATTGAATGAGAGAGCGAGCGCATAGCCGCTCTCTTTCATTTGGCAGAAATAACCACGTAAATTACTATTGATTTGCGTGATTTGATGTGATAGATTATTAAATGTCGCCAACGAGCGATGCAAAATAAGAGAAAAGATCAAAAGGAATTTCTCGATAAAAAGATCTTGACTCAGACACATCGAACGTGATAAGATATAAAACGTTCGACAAAAAATGCTCTTTGAAAACTGAACAGCGAAAGCGTTGATGAGTCTATCATTAAATGATTTGCCAGCTTTGAACCAGTAACAAACTTTATTGGAGAGTTTGATCCTGGCTCAGGACGAACGCTGGCGGCGTGCCTAATACATGCCAG
>NZ_RHHT01000063.1 GCF_003710985.1 Brevibacillus panacihumi | reverse complement strand
CTCCCACTATAAATTAATGTTTTCTCGCGTTTGCTCACTCATTCTTAGATTTTCAACCATCAACATTCCAGAGAAGTGGGCGAAGCATGTAATTATGGAATATTTTTCTGGATGAGCCGGTGGCGGGAATAAAGATTCGAATCTTTTTTCCAATCTATTGGTAAATCGTATGACCGCACATTTGGATATCCACTCCATTCCCCTGACGGCTTACCCTCCCATGTCACGCTGGGTCTTCGCCCTTACATTCCTTCGTTCTGCCTCTCAAGGTGTGGACGCCGCTTCTTGCTCCTTTACTGGGTCGTTGCCCTTACGGAATAGTCCTGCGGCTGCTCCGTGCTTCTGTTGTCATTGGTTTACTTCCAAGCTCTTGTGAGAAACGAGAATATCGTTTGAATTTAAGCTACCATCTGTATTTGGGACTGGCGTACAGGTCCTAATACGTCGGACGCATTGTACGGAATGCACTTCGTGCCTAGTGTGTACAGTACGCGAATGAGCTTCCCGCAGAGTGCCACTATAGACTGCTTCTTCTTGAGCGGATTATGACTTCGCTTCGTAAAGTAATGGTGCAACGCCTTGAATTCGGCGTTTTTGGCGACCATCGGCATCATCGCCCGAAATAGCAAGGCTCTTAGTCGGGATCGTCCACGCTTGGTAATCGTGGACTTGCCCTTCTTCTTGCCGGAACTGTTCTCTTTGAGGTTAAATCCAGCAAGACGGATGATCTGCTGCCCATGGTCATAACCGCTAAGATCACCAACTTCAGCCAAGAAGCCCGCCAGCGTAACAACGCCGATTCCTGGTACTGTCAGCATTTCATTTGTACCTGGAATTTGTGCAAGCAATGCTTCCACTTGCGCCATGATTTCTTCAAGTTGCCTTGAGAATAGTTCATATTGTTCCAGTAAGGCCTTGAGCTCGATTTTCGCCGCCGTCAGCCCTTCGGTAAGTCCAATTGAGTTTGTGGCAGCTTGTAGGAGTTGCGCTGCACGTTTGGAGCCAACCGCTCGCTTCACGTCTTCCTTCCATCGGTTCACGATTGTACTCGCGCCAAGCGATACAATCTCCTGTGGCGTCGGAAATTCACGAAGCGTGATGAGCGAGGCCTTTCCTTCCCAATCTTTAAACACAAGGCTGTACTCCGGAAAGAAGCGATCAAGCCAGTTCTGGATACGCCGTTGGACTTGACCGAAGTTCACCATCACCTTCTCTCGAAGGTTCATGAGAATACGAAGATCGGCATAAACGCTCGTAGGCAATTTGGGCTCGCTGTACTTGCCATTGCGAACTAAATCAGCGATTAACCTAGCATCCTTGTAATCATTCTTCGTCGGTGAATTGTCTTCAAGTTCTTTGCTTTTATTGACGTGATGAGGATTCACGATAACGACTTTGATGTTTTCTCGATGCAGAAATTCGGCCAGTGGAAACCAGTAGTGTCCGGTTGGCTCAATGCCCAAGATGATATCCGTCTTGGCGTATTGCCGCTGAAGCTCCTTCATCCACGAAACGAGTTTCGTCAGGCCAGAATGGTCATTGCCGAACACACAGTCCTTACCAATCTCGATTCCGCGGAAATCGACAGCTCTGGCAACATGCGTTTTCTTGGCAATATCTGCACCGACAACAAGGGTTAATTCGGTAATTTGTTGAATACGTTGATTCTGCTTTTTCGATTGCTTATACTTCATTGTGGAGTACCTCCTGTACGGGTAATTGTTCTTTGGACGGAACGTTTCCCAGTTTACAGAAGGTGCTTTTTTTATTCAAACCCCAAATTCATTCATTACAGGAATGGCTC
>NZ_RHHT01000062.1 GCF_003710985.1 Brevibacillus panacihumi | reverse complement strand
TTGTGTTTTGCAAGTAGAAAATGCCTAGTTTTGCAGCCGAAATTGCCTAAGCACTTGCCAGCGGTTTGAAACTAAACAGGAATCCTATCCATTGCTTGCTTGAAGCGGAAACTCTCACCTGTGAATGAGAGGATATGAGCGTGGTGTACCAGGCGATCAACGAGCGCCGACGTGAGCTTTGTGTCTCCAAACACTGATGTCCATTGACCGAACTCTAGGTTGGATGTAACGATCACACTCTGTTGCTCATAGCAATCCGCAATCACGTTAAACAATAACTCAGACCCGGTTTGGCTGAACGGTACGTAGCCGACTTCATCAAGAATGAGTAAATCTGTCTTCTTCAATTTCTCGCGAAATCGACTGAGTGTACCCGCCGCAAATTTTTCCTGAAGCACAGAAACCAAATCGGAAGCCCGGTAGAACTGCACCGCCTTGCCCCGGCGGCAAGCCTCCACACCAAGTGCCGTTGCCATATGGGTTTTCCCTGTGCCTACGGCACCCATTAAGAGTAGATTTTCTTTGCGTTCGAGCCAATCCAATTCCTGAAGCAGCTCTGGACTACTACCATTAGGGAAAGAGATATGGTCATACACATACCCCTCGAAAGTCTTAATATGTGGGAACCCCGCCTGCTGAACAAGTTTACCCAACTTGGCACGGCGGCGGCCGTCCAGTTCCGCAACAAGGATTTGCTCCACAATGCTACGAATCTGCTCATTCTGCTGAGCGGATACGTAGTCCACGACATGCGCCAATCGGAGTTGTCGGCACAAATCTCCCAATGCCGTCGGCATCTCAATTCACCCCCACAAGTTGATCATAGCGTTGGAGGGAACTTTCTACGCGAGTTCCCGGAGGGGACAACGTCTCTTCCCACGTGACAGGAAGATCGCGACTTCCGTATTTTACACCTAACACAGCCGTGATACGTGTAACCGGTGTGTTTTGACCTAGTAGAGCAATTATTTCCTGAATCTGTTCGATTGTGTAAATGTCACACCAGTGCGCCAATGCCTGAAGACGACCTTTTCGCTCTGTCAGATCCTTCACAGTTACATACTCTTGCAAGATCTCTGGTAGCATACGGAGAAACTGCGAGTGTGTCACACTACGTGGTTTTTTTAGCCATCCATTGCATATTAGTGACCACGGAATATCCATACTTCGTCCCGTATAAGGTCTGGATACTTCCCGGATTAACTGGTGTTGGCCGTTTAGAATGACGAGACGATCCCAAAACGTTTGGATCAGTACCTCGCTGCCTGGAGTTGACATCCCCAGCAACGGAACCGTCATTTCATCCATCCGAATCTCTCCATACTTATTCACCACTGCAGCACCCAAGCGAAAAGCCTCAAATCCTTGCTCTGGTAGGGTAAGCAATTTACGACGATCATCCTCCCACAGATCTGCGATGCAACGATTTAGAGCATAATGCTGACGATCACGATCTCGTTTTGCTTGCTCGGCGAAGTAGGAGGCTAACTGTTCATGATCTTCATAGATGGGAATCGGCACAGCCCAATTGCGCTTGGAGTACCCACATTTGTTCTCGACGTGCCCCTTCTCATGACCGCTGTATGGGTTGCAAAAGACAGCTTCAAACCGGTAGTGAGCGCAAAATCGTTGGAAGCCTTCCGTTAATTGCCGTTCGCCCTGCTTCTCAATATGAACGACGGCAGCGGAAAGATTGTCAAACCAGATTCTCTGAGGAACTCCTCCCATTTGTTCAAAGCACTGCTTCATTGCCTCCAAAAAGCATTCCTGATTCTCCGCCGGTGTCGGATAAACGAAGGCGGCATTACTGTACGGAAAAGACATGACGAGCAGTTTGTATGTGAGTAATCGATGATCTTGGCATACCTCAATGGTTGTAAAGTCCACCTGTGCCTCACCCGGTGGATGTTCTAGCCGTTCGTACGTTTTGGCACGATCCAGTTCCATTTCATTCTTTCGTCGCTGCACGTAGGCCAATACTGTACGTTGCCCACCAGTAAATTGATGTTCGTCGCGCAAGCGTTGGAAAATGCGCACACCTGTGTGTCGCTGCTTACGGGGGACCAAACGGTCCTCCTCCAACCAAGTATCGATGATCTCCATAAACGGACCCATGACAGGACTTCTGCCCTTTCGTTTCTTCATCGAGGCATTCCAATCCGTTTGATCGGCATATTTTTTGGCAGTCCGCCAGTGAACACCCACACGTTCTGCAATCTCGTTTACCGAGCATCCTTCTACTTCACGTAAAAACCTGATATAGTGTTGTTGAGGCATTTTCAGCATCCTTTCCATTCTCCTTCGCTAAGTTGTCCCAAACCTAACGGTAGGAGGAAGTATTGATGCTGACAAGTGCCTTTTTTGTATTTGTGTTGAGCATTTTTACGCTGCAATATTAGTCATTTCTATTGTGCAAAAAACACTCTGTCAGGGTTCCTAGCCATTTCTAGCTCTATGACGGTTAATCTGGGGATGGTTACTTAGCCTCTAACGCCTCCCACCGACCTTTAATCGGGTCGGTTATTTATCGTGTGCTACCGAAAATCCACGTTTATTACAATATTATGTTGGGTTGATCTTTCACCTAATCTATACGAAATCATTTGATGATTGTTTATACCTGCAACAAAAGTTGAAGTAATTTACGTAGAGGAATAATCTAACCCGCTCCCCCGCTTCTGTTCCTCAACAAATTCCTAGGTATAGGGGGAGGGATAATAATTAATTTTAGAATAATGCCGATCATCTATTTTTCTTGCATTATTCTTCAATATACCTATACAATCTGCACATGTTGCTCATTGACAACTGAATAGAAACAAGCCCCGCCCCCACAAAATCAAATGGAGGCGGGGATAAGAGCTAATGACATTCATCCGTGAGGAATTCAGAGTTCAGGGCATTTTTGTCTTCAAATTCAATTAAGCCCGCCCGCACTAGTTCAATGATTAGTTGTTCCATTGATTCTTGAATCGGGAAAACTCCTACAAACTCATGATTAGTGTTCATTGTTTTCCCTCCCTTCTGCCAGACCTATACGATCAGGTCAGAAGAAAATTTAGAGGGAGAACAAAAATTAGGCTCTAAATTATGGCGAGAGCACTTCGTATAGGTCGGATATAACCATTCCGAGGAGGAACAACCTATGCGATGTGCAATATATGCAAGAGTAAGCACAAAGAGAGATGAGCAACGTAACAGCCTTGATAATCAAATCGCATTCACAACTAACATAGTCATGGATAACGGATGGCAGCTAGTATAGCCATATGTTGATGATGGTGTAAGTGGAACGACTTTTTCAAAGCGTGAAGCGATTCAGCAATTAATACATGACGCTAAACAAAAGAAATTTGATGCTGTAATAGCTAAGTCCGTTTCCCGCTTCGGCAGAAATTCGGTAGAAAGTATGACTGTAGCTGACGAATTGGAACGACTTAATATTCGGCTCATATTTCCCGAAGACAATTATGACACAACTACAAGCGACACTAAGCTGATGTTTAGGCTAAAGGCTGTCCTTGCAGAAGAGGAAAGCCGAAAGCTTTCGGAACGTATTAAAATTGGCAGGCAAACAGGCGCACGTTTAGGCAAGTATCAGGCATCACTCGTTGCATTCGGATATAAACGTGGGGATAATGGAAAGCTCGCCCTAGATGAGCAATACAGCCCTATAGTCAGGGAAATATTTGACCTATACCTTTACAAAGGTTGGGGATGGTATAAAATCGCCAGCTATCTTAATTCAAGGAAAATCCCAACGCCTAGAACTGTATCGGGCGGTAGCAACAAAGGGGCGATGTGGCTTGAAAGCAGTATTCGCGTAATCCTAGAAAATGTAGTTTATACTGGGGCGCTTGTTCAGCATCGAGAGGAAACAATGGACTTCATATCTAAAAAGCGCAAGAATGTCGCTCCTGATAAACAAATAATCGTAAAAGATGCTCACCCCGCCATCATTTCTCATGAGGAGCACATTACCGCGCTAGAGAAAATGAGGGCCAAAGGCAAGCGTAAAAGCAACGGTCAAGAAAGCACATTTGCTCATGTGGCTCGTTGTTCCGATTGCGGTAAGGGAATGATGTATCGTAAAGACCGCCTGAAGAAAGAAGGCGGTGCATACGTATGTGGGGGATACGTAAAACATACGTCAGCGTATTGTTCCTCACATATCATCGCAAATAATAAGTTAAAGGATACCGTAATATCTGACTTGCGGGAATTAATAACGAACAATGTAAAGATGGAGCGACTATACAGAATCGCGGGCGGGGAACTTGAATTAAATCAAAGCTCGTATTCTAAAGAGTTGCAAGGCGTAAACAAGCAACTTACAAAGCTAGAGGGTGAGTTCCGTTCTTTGCTAACCCTATTCCAACAAAAAGCGGTCGGTATCGAACAGTTTAAGTCGGCTAATGAGAATATCCAAGTTGAACAAAGCCGATTGACTGCACGTAAGACAGAACTTGAAAGATTAATCGAATCTAAGAAAGACACGGAACGCTACTTACTGGAGTTCCAACATCAAGTAAACAAAATAGCGAGGCTAGACATTGAAAATGAACAAGTACTAAAGCATATCATCCAACGGCTGATAAGCAAGATTGAGGTATATGCTGATGGTAGCATCAAGATTATCTACAATATCACCCGCCCCGCTTCCGTAGGGGCATAAATCAAGCGGGGGACATTAATCCCCCGCCCATTTAAGTAACACTGAACACTCCACATGTGACGAGGTGACAGGGAGTACAGCAAAACTTAGGAATGACATTTGCTCAAAGTAAAAAAAAAATTATAAGAGCATTCCTGTACCTGATTTAACGTCCATATTATCCTTGAGTATAAGCAGCCTCCATTTAATTACAAATTAATTAGCCGATATAATTCATCGTCAATATCCTCCACTTCAATCTCGGATGCATCTTTTTTATCATAAAGATTTTCAAGATAACAATGTAGAATTCTTAATTTGGAATACACGCTAATTATATCAGTAAGTAAATTTATACATGTTTTTGATCGTTCGAAATAAAGATTCAATCCCACGTCTATCTGATGTACACCAGCATTTTTTAATTCGGAGTATGTTTTTAAATCAAGATTAGGTATAGAATTTTTTAATTTAATATTATATTGGGGTTTAAAATGATAAATTAACATGGCTTCAATCACATTAACCACTGTAGCATCTGTTATTTTCTCTCCCAATTCATCAGTAGTTTGCCAGTAGGAGTTCCCCAAAGAAATGGTGGTCATTGAATCTGGGGTCATAACTGTATGTAACTTAGACTTTGCATGAAGCAAAAATATTACCAACTCTTTATCTCTGTACTTCATATTATAATCTCTATATATCTTTAAAATCTTCTCGTGACTGCTCAATCTATCAAAGATATTTCTACCCTCACCAGTATCGAGAGATTGTCAAATATACAAAATTTTATACTCCTCGCTTGTTTCCTCGTTTTGATTCGACATACTTTTTAGATCATATATAGATATCTTCTTTTTGGCATTTATGTCCGACCCGTTAAAGAAATCAACATGATTTTCCTTAATAAATTCGATCCCGTAATTAGTAAGCCCTATTTCAATTGCAGTTCCATAATCACTAATATTAATCTCAATGGAACCATTTGGAACATCGAAAGGCAATAGTATAATATTCGATATTCTATAACTCTCGTTTATCTCTAAGCATTTATAGTTGACAACTAGTTGTTGATTAATACACTGTGCATCTGATATTTGATACTTTCTTGCTAACATAACCATATAAATATTTGAATTTCTGTAGTGTGAATGTTGTTCACGAACATCTTCCAAATGCATGTATGGAAATATAAATTGACTATCAAAAAAAATCTCAAGTAGCTTCTTCATAAAAAAGTACCCCTTTTCTGTGGTACAAGTCTTAAACGACGGAATGACATTTGCTCAATACTTTTTATTATTCTATTAAAACAAGAGGCATGTTTAAACTTCATCACAAAGAAAACTGTATTTAAATGTTAGTCTTCTAGTACTTCATTTCTTACATTTTTCCACTCTTTAAATAGACACTCGTATTCTTCACATACGTCAAAACCCAACCATATTAATGTTTCCGCATACTGAATAATATCAAATAAAGTATTAAATAACATAATAGTAGGAGCCCAAGATGGTTTTCCCATAAGCATTTTTTGACCATCAGGACCAATTGGCACAAGACTTAAAAAAATATCCGAAACAGCCACACAGTCAGCATGAATAAGATGACTTGCATTTCTATAAAGAGAAATATAGCTAGCTTGAAGAGTTAATTTTAAAAAACCTTTACCGCTGATTTTAGCCAGTTCATCCCTTCTTTTGCACATTGAAAGTAAATCTAATTTTGTCCATTTTCTTTCAAATTTTTCAGAGTTGGCATCGAAATCTGGATTGAGTTGCTGATTGGAATAGATTGCTTCATCTCTTAGTTTGGGTAATTCATCTAAATACCTTTGTTCTAAATTTTCTTTTATCTCATCCTCTTTTAAAGCATCCCTCATATTAATGTATTTAGAAACAGAAACATGTGCCACGAACGGGTACAATCCTTTTTCAGGTTCTTCATTTAAAAGATAGGAACTAACAATACATTGCTCTTGACGAACTCTTAATAAAGATAATGCTTGGATTATATGTAACCATGAAGTCATAAAAGATATACTACTTGAAGTAGTTTCAGAATTATAGATCATCCTTAGAATCAAATGTTGAGTTGGCTTAAGTTCTCGCATAACTTCATTTGTAATATATTTTTTGTATATTTCTCTTGCGTTATGAGATATATTATTACACTTTTGAAAAACTGCTGAAGTTGCAAATGGTCCCACTGTCACTTATGTTGCTCCTTCCCAATAAGTTTACTAGTATTCAAAATTTGATTCTCTTATATTTAGTGAAACTAACCTAATTACTAAAGGTGCGTCCTCCCACGGAAGTTTACATGATTTTGCATGTAAAGAGCCCAAAAGCAAAACGATACATCCCAAAAACACCTAAAGTTTCTCTTCTAGTTTTCGAACTTTCTCTAAATCCGAGTAATATTGCTTAATTGTCATTTCCATACACGCTCTTCTGTTTTCTGGTGTTCTCTGTGACAGATACTTTTTATTATAAAACAGAGTAAAATCATAGATTGTCCCAATTAAAACTACGCATGCTTGACTCCAATCACGAATCTCATCTGGTGGGATCTCTAGATTATGACTTTTGAAAAAATACTCATTTATTTCAGGAATTAGACTCTCTATTTCTTGTAAAAGGGCTTCCTCTGTTAATATCCCATTTTTATGTTCGTTAAAATAATGGATTGTTTTTTCCGCAAGAGTTACCACAGATGCTAGTATATCTTTTGTTTTTGATATAGCATCGTCCTTACTACCTGTGTTTTCTTGATTGAAACTCCTTAACGAATCATAATACGAGAAGATTTTAAAATGGATTCCATTTAGAATAAAAGTGTCCTTATTATCTATTCGATACCACCATTTTTTATCTTGATTATCATCAACCCAAGTTGTATTACAAACATAATTATTTTTTACAATATCACTTTCATCACGTCCGAAATAAACCCAAATAATATTGGCTATTTTACCCGAAAATCGGTTTTGAGCAATTGCATTATCATAAACCTCCGCTGTTTTTACCTTATGAGTTATTTCTAAAGAAACCATCCCTATTTCTTCAAGGGAAAGTGGTTCTTTCATAATCGCTTTAACGGCATATCTTTTTGTCATACCAACGTGAAGGGGTTCGACATTGTAAATTATGTATTTGTCATACTCTCCATATATTCTAGAGGTATAGAATGGCACATAATCTTGCACCTCAAAATATACAGTTCCGCCCATATTTGCTCTAAAGATAGGGTGTTGTTGTCTATCTGGATTCCTTAGATTCCAAACCTCTAAATAGAGTCTAACAAGTTTTTGTATATCATATAAAGAAACTCTACCTTGCTTGATAATATGTTTATCTTTAAGTGCATCGCATAAAAAACTAGTGAACACACTAATTGGTTTATCAGGATGCCCATATGACACTTGGACTGAGTTACTTGAAGAAAATACCGCATATCCCCTCCCTGCAAAATCGCCAACGGTTTCCTCAATACTAAATGTGGATGTTCCACTAATAGAAAAATGACCTGAATAGCAACAATCCAAAAATACTACCTTGCCTTTAACAGAAGACCTCTCGAAGTAATCTATTATTTCCTGCGTGCTTATAATACCATCACTAAAAACAAGGAAGTGTTGATTATCTATTTTCGTGCCATGTCCTGAAAAATAGAATAATAAATAGTCATTTATTCCCGTTGAGTTTGTAATATCCGATAGGGCACTTATGAAATCGTCTGTTTTAACATCCCCTAGTTCCCCTAGTATGAAAATGTCATCGTTTTCTAATTTTAATCCAGATTGTAAGGCTTGCTTCATTTCAACAACATCATTCATACAAAAAGGAAGATTAGTTGCTCCGATATAATAATTACTTATACCCACGACAAGTGCTTTAACATTTGACATTCTATACCCCCACCATATTCACTAGCCAATTGAAATTGATACTATCCAAATCAAAAAACAATTGTGAGTAATTGTAAAGTTTGTATGAAACAGTTATTGCAAGAACCTCTTACCTACTTATTATATACACCCCACCTACTGCCTGACGATTCGTTTTTACTCCCTCTTTCCGAGTTTACCGTTATCTGCTCCGTGAGAAATTTCGCCCATTTGGTTGTCCCACGCATAATAGGTGCAATTTTATAACCTAATTCCCGAATCTCCCTTCTCATCTTTACTCATAAAATAACCAGTTACCACCATTCCAAAGCATGAAATAGTTACTTTCGCTTTCTCACGTTTTTTACAGATTCGTGCGGCTCCTGTAGGTCTAGTTACGACATAGTTACCATGCTCATGTTAAAGCAAGACATCTCCTCCTTATCATGTAATACGAGGGGGTGAGAAGAACATGGTCATTAAGAGTGACAGACTGCTGACTCTGGAAGAAGCGGCTTACTTCCTAAACCTGTCTCCACGAACTCTTTACCGCAAGATTCACGATAACGAACTCTTGGCGTTAAAGGTAGGTAGCTTGTGGCGGCTCGAACCAGATGAGGTCATGAACTACGCACGGAAACGGCATAATCGAATTGGAGGAATACAGCGTGGCTAATTACACTTTGGCAACTATCGCACGGAAGCTGTCCGCTTCCAATCATGGCAGGTTCGTAACCGAAGACTCTGTTTATCAATGGGTTAAAACAGGTCAGCTACAGGTTCAAAGAATCCCATACAATGAGCGAGGATTCGGCAAATACCCTTATGCGGTGGAAGAAGCCCATTTGATTGATGTTCTACGTGAAAAGGGATTTGACGTTGTCTCCCTCTTTCCTACATCTCAGTAGTGTTGGTCGTATTCTAAATGTGCGAAAAGCCCCCACTTTTAGTTGGTGGGGGCAAACAATGAAACTTATCTACTACTTGTAACGATTACTACTATGGAGCAAACTTCAAATGTGGCAATATCCGTGGTCGCAGAAGAACACGTAAAAAAATGCCCCTGCGTTAACAAGCAGGTGTGTGCCCCGTTAGATGGACAGGTATTTATATTGAAGTTGTGCTTCATCCTCAGATTCTACTATATGTAGCCCGTCACGGTTGCCGTAAGGCAAGGGAGTCATGATAAAGATGTGCTTACGCACACACGCTGTAAAGCCGTACCTGAGAGCGTCAGATGTCATGTAAGGAACCCTCAATCCACCTGTTCCTTTTACTCTCCCCCTATGTGGGGGGAGTAGAGTGTCCCTAATCCACCTGTGTTTACATTAAATAAACAATCTAAAATCAGGGCGACAGCCCCGAGCGAAGCGAAGCGGAGCGACCACTAGAAGATGTAACCCACCCCGAAGGGGTGGGGGGGAATGATAATTGATTTAGCCTTGGGTACTAATAGAACCATACTTCTTTAGACTAAGTTCATCCTTAAAATAGTGACATTGTTCTAAATCAATATCATAAAGATTAGCCAAAGCAATAGTGTAATAAAGAACATCGTAAAGTTCTTCCTCAATAGTACCCTTAATATTCTGACTTTCATTCATACGTAAATCCTTACGAATTACCTCTGAAAGTTCCCCAACCTCTTCAACTAACTTAAAGAAATAAGCTTGTCTATGTTCTGGACGGAAGTCCTTTTGCTTGATATAAGCTTGAAGAGCCTTTATTGTCATATGCTCTTTCATACCCTGCCCCCCCATTTTATCCCAACTATAGGTATCATAGAACCAATTCCAGATTATGTCGATATTTTTCCTCGCAACTTTTCCCTACCTTGCAACGATGGTTAGTCCGAGAGGGGGAAGTAACCAATGCAAGTAGAACGTACATTCATAGGAACAGCAAACCTTGAGGACATTTTATCCTCCATATTGAATAACCAATTTGACAGTATTTCCACCAGTCAGTACGATAAAGATAGAGCAAATGTCATTCCTTCTGATACGGAAGGAGTGGCAGAATAATGAAGTGTGTTATCTATGCTCGTGTCAGTACGAGAAGAGAAGAACAACAGAACAGTCTACAAAATCAAATTGCATTAGCTGAAAGTATAGCTAGGGAGCAAGGCTTTACAGTCGTAGGACGGTACATTGACAATGGAATAAGCGGTGCAGGAATGAAGAATCGTTCTCAGATTTTACAACTGGTAGAGGACGCCAAAAAGAAGAAGTTTGATGTGATTATTGCAAAGTCCGTTTCACGTCTTGGGCGGAATCCACGGAACAGTATGGAAATTGCTGACCAACTCGAAAGAGTACCTATTCGTCTAATCTTGCCCGAAGATAACTATGATACGGAAACAAGTAAGAGTAGGTTTATGTTCAATTTAAAGGCTATTTTAGCCGAGGAAGAAAACGCCAAACTCTCTGAACGTATTAAACTAGGCTTACAATCCAGTGCAAAACAAGGGAAACGTAGAGTATCTTTACCGCCTTACGGCTACATGGTTAATCCAGTCACAAAACAGTTAGAAATGGATGAGGTAGCCGCTCCGATTGTAAAGGACATATTTAAACTATACCTACACGAAGGATGGGGAATGTTCAAAATCAGCAACTATCTGTTACACAAGGGTATTCCCACTCCTAGAGCCACTACAGGGGCGGCTAATGCAGGGACAAAATGGCACCAAAACTCTATCAAGGGTATCCTCAATAATGAGGTATATACAGGCAAGCTTGTATTTCATCGGGAAGAGATTACAAGAACACTAGCCAAATCTGAACTTTACAAGGAAAGACGAAAGATTGAAAGTGATAAGCATATTGTCATTGAGAACGCCCACCCTGCTATCATCTCAGAGGATGACTATAAAGCTGTACAGGAACTCATGCAAAGGAAAGGGAAGCATAAGAGCAACGGCAAAGAAAGCCTGTTTTCTTATATCGTGAAATGCCCCGATTGCGGAAGCGGTATGCACTTCAAGCCAGATAGACGTAATGGGGCGTATGTGTGCGGCGGTTATGTGAAGTTTACATCCTCCTACTGTTCCTCCCATATCATTGAGGAGCATGCCCTGTTGCAGACCGTCAAGAATGACCTAAGAGCATTGATACAGGACAGGGTAAAGATAGAGCATCTTTACGGAATAGCGGAGGAAAAAGCGAACGCTTTACAGTCCTCTACCATAAAAGAACTAAAACGAGTTGACAGAGAGTTAGTCCAACTTGACAAACGCTTTGACAGGTTGTTAAGCCTTCACGTTGAGGGGGCTATCTCAACGGAGCAATTCAAGCAACAGAATGAGCGTATCACTCAACAACAGCAAGACCTAGCGAACAAGAAAGCTGAATTGCAGTTAGCTTTGGAAGCAAAGAAAGACCTCAACGAACAGCTACAAACCTTTAGAAAAGAAGTAAAACGCTTCGTTAACCTAGACATCGAAGATGAACAAGTGTTGAAGCAAATCCTACAAAGGCTCATCCACAAAATTGAAGTGTTCGAGGGCGGAAAGATTAAGATTCACTACAATCTTTCCCACCCTCTCCCCTCAAATTAGGTACAGTTTACTTGGCTGTATCTTTTCTTTCAAGTCTCACTGTCACCTCCACATGCCCCGTATGCGGGTGTGTCTCTCCCTTTTGCGGTTCCGAGTCTATCTAAAAAACCCTTGATAATCAAGGGTTTTTCTTGTTCGCATCCGTTCGCATTCGAGTTGATTTTTGCGATTCCGAGTGAAGCTCGTCCCCAATTCGTCCCCAGCCGTCTCCATGCACTGTTCTAGAGCGGTTGCTCTAGCAGCCATTGCACCAGAAACGCTCTTGTCTCCCTAGCTGGGTAATACCACTTACTGCCTATCTTTCGTTTCACAAATCGCGGGTCGTAAAAGAACGTCGCTTGGATGGTGTTCCAGCTCATACAGGTTCGCTTTTTCAACTCGGGCGTATCCCAAAAGACATACTCCCCTTCGACTTCCTTTACCAACTCGCTGATCCTCTCGCGGCAGATTTTCATGACTTTTTCCTCATCAATCTGAATGGTCAGCAATGGCGTTTGGTTAAATTTTCCCACCATCGTCACCTCGATCTTACTTTACATCGTCCAGAAATCATCCTGCTTCACATTCGGGTCGATCTCCCGTAGAGCGCCTAAAATCTTTCTTGCTGTATTCATGGTTGGTAGGTAATTGTCATCAGAAGCCATGTATGAAACCGTGTTGTTGTTTACACCGGATTTCTTGCTTAACCATTGTTGTGTTATTCCCCTTTGATCCAACCATTTCCCCAATTTTGATCTCTTCTTTCCTAATCCGTACATGCTTATCACCTCACCCATATATTGGACAAGGATTTCGAAAATTAAACTTGTCTTCGAATAAAAATTCGAATATCGGACAATCCCTGCAAGATACATTATTACCACACCAGCTACCACACCAGCGACTTGCATACCTAACGACATACCCCTACCGCACTATTACTAGCGTGAACCAGCGAAATAAGAGAAAACGACAACTTTGTTAAGAGCGGAGCGATGAGCAAAGCGAGGCGCGAAGCTCGGGGCGAGAGGAGGCGGAATTGTTTGAACGTTATGGAGGGAGTGAAGAATGTAGCGCAGGCATTGGACGACAGCTTGCAAGATACTTTTCGCGATGCTGCCATTGAACTGTTCGGCGGAGCCATGCTCGGAGGTCTGCCAAGCGCTCGCCTGGCTGACGGATTGTATGTGCTTGCCAAAGGGCTGACCACGGCCTGCACGCTGGCGTATTTGGCGCTGAAAGTACCTGGATGGGTTAACGACCGGGCTAAAGTGAAAGAACGGCTGGTGCGGGCTTTTATCGCGGCTGACATTTACGTAGAGAAGCAGCGGCGCGACATTGGGGATGGTAACGTGAAGCCATACAGGGTATTTCCTACCATTGAGCGGGTGACGATTACCTCCAGTTGTACAACAGTAAACCTTCGCCTTCCAATCGAAATGGCCCCATCCATGATCGAGCGAAATGAGTGGGTCTTTCAGAGCACGTTCGGCCCGACTGCGCATCTGGTAAACGATAAGGGCGGACGCTTCCGATTGTTGATCCCAAAAAAGTTGCCAGCGAAGATTGCTTACGACGTAGAAAAAGCAAAGGCATCAGTTAAAATGGCAGGCAGCTTTTCGCTGTACATCGGGGAGGCATACAACGGCAGCGTGACCGTTGACCTCAAGCAAACGCCGCATGTCGCCCTGGTTGGCGCCACAGGCTGGGGCAAGTCAACAGCCCTGCGCGTAATTCTCAACACCTGGCTGCAGGTGTACGGCCCAGATCGGCTCCGGCTTTTCCTGGGAGATCTCAAAATGACGGAGTTTGGTCTTTATCGAAATGTACCGCATGTGGAGGGGAATATCGCTGTGAGACGATCAGAAGTAGTCGCCATGCTGGCGGTGGTGTACGATGTCTTGTTGTACCGCCAGGAGTTATTTCACGCAACCGGAGCGATCGATTTGGACGAATATGAGGAGATGACTGGAGAACGGCTACCGTATGTTGTGGTGTGCATTGACGAGGTAGCCAGCCTTGAGGGGGAAACGGCAGCTCATGAAGTTTTGGAAGAGATAGGACAGCTCGGTAGAAGCTTTGGCATATTTCTGATCCTCTCGCAGCAGCGCGTAGATCGTGAAGTGATGGACGGAAAACTCAAAAATAACCTGAACGTGCGGATCGCTTACCGGATGAGCGACGACCTGAACAGCCGTATGCTCATTGGCAAGCCGGACGCGGCCTCGCTCGATGTGAAAGGTCGCTGTTATGTGAAGCTGGCAACAGACTTGGTCGAGGTACAGACGCCCTGGCTCTCACCAAAAGAAGCGCGGGTGATGATTGAGGACATTAAGCAGCGATACGCTAGATACAAAAAAGCCCCGCTCACCCCACCGATTAATCCAGATGTGCCGCAGGCTGTTGAGCTGAACGAGGAGCAGAGTGCGGAACTAAGGGAACTGTTGAACGCACTCATGGAACAACAGGAGGTGCTGCCCCGTGCGCGAACGCGATAAAGCTATTCTGAAAGACCTGGAGCGGTTCCGATGTCTCTCTCGTGACGACATCATCAAGCTGCATTTCAGCCGCAACAAAGATGGTGTCAATGCGGCCAACCGCGTGCTGCGCCGTTTGCGTGATCGCGGTGAAATTGAAGTGATAACCAGCCAGCCGCCATATGTGTATGCGACAAAGCCCTCCCCGATCAAACGCGACTCGCAGAAGATTCCGCACTACCTTGAAATCGCCACTGTATATCAACAAATGGCGCAGATGAGTCCGCCAGCCATCTTTGTACCTGAGCCAAAGTATGGAAAGGGCATGCCGGAGCCAGATGCTTTTGCTTTGTGGGGTAAACCGATGTTCATCGAAGTGCAACGCAATCAGTTTGCGCCGAGTGTGTGGCACGACAAATTCGCCCGCTACCGCACCTTGTATCATCGTGGCGATGTGGTGCGCGCCCACTGGCAAAACAAGAGTGCGCCAATCTTTCCATGGATCGTAATCCTAACGGAGAATCGTATTCCAGTGCCAGATGGTTTACCCTTTCGTGTATTTCAATTCCGAAGCATAAAGGAGATGATTCGGCCATGACCAACTGCGTAAAGTGCGGTAGACCACAACCACGCCCGCAAATATGCAGCGATTGCCTGCGCAGAGGTGACAGGTAATTGTCATATTAACAGACGCTCTTTGGACAACAGACGTGAAGAAAATCCTGAATCAGCATATGCATCAAGTTTAATAAAAAAGACAAAAGACCGGACATAAAATAGCCGGTCTTTTGAAAAATGGAATTCTTACCAAATGGAATAAGGAAATGGAACTCACAAAAGATGGAAATAATATTAGATGTATGATTATCTTAACAAATGTTTTCAAAATGTCAATCACGAAAATTTGTTCGTCGTTACCGCTGCTTCTGGTGTCTCCAGTGCTAAGGCAGCTTGAACTCTCGGGTCTTCAACATTTAGAACATACTCGGACTTGTCATTTCTATGCCTTTCGATAACGAGTTTTTCGCCGATAAACAAATCAACCAGTCGACTTGCATGCTGTGGAGTTAATTGTAGGTCGCTTATGAAACTGTTCTTCATAAACAATTTACCCAAGAAAACATTTGGGCGATTCACATGCTTTTCATGCCATCTTTGAACAGCCAAAATGCCTGACCCAATGTACTTCTCGTATGAAATCGATTTAATTTCTACATTAAGGAAATCCATCAAGTTGTATGCTTTATGGCAAAAATTTGTGATATCTGTATGTTTAGGTGCAGAAGAGTCTATGTAGAAGAGCTCAACACGTTTGCCTTTGTACATCAATCTACTCATAATTGGAATCATGTCACTATCTGCTGTCACGAATACAAAACAAGTAATGTTCGGATCCTTGTACGTTGTCTCAATAGCATCAATACAAAGTTCGATGTCAGACGAGTTTTTACGCTTATTTTCAGTTTTTCCGTTTGCATACACATGCCTTACTTGAATCCGTTTGTGTTGTAACCTGGTCAAATCGTTTTTTACCTGTTCGTAATCGGCATATGCTTTAAAAACCCGAATGTTGTCTCGCCCATAAAGTTCCCACAGTCTTAAAAACAAGTTTTTTTGCGGATCTTCGTGATCCGGATGGTGTTGATAATTTGTCAGTGTCCAGTAAATGTTATCGTAGTCAACAAAAATTGCTACATTGTCAAATTTGCTCTTCGCGTTCAATGCCTTCACAGCCCTTTCGGAAGATTCGCTGAACGCTTCGGCCATGTAACGTAACATTTCTCTTGGTCCAACCTGCATACTTTCTTTTTTTTCAACAACAGCTACATCTTGGTCTTCGTATGGAGTTTCTTCTGTTTGTTGGTAATTCTCATTTAATTCTTTCGTCATTGTTTCACTCCTATTTTAACCCGACATTTTTGTTACCTTTCTACCAAAATACAACATATCCTTCCAAATTAAAATAGCCCTCCTTTACAGGAGGGCATTTCTACTTACACAGCCACTCGGCTACCACCGGATGCTGCAAGTTGACAACTCCACTGTTTTTGCGGCCTGATTCCATGCCACCTGCAAACCAAGTACCGCTGCCAACTCCCGGGCTGGGGCATAGGATACGCCTGACTCAATCGTTTCCGTCAGGTCTATCCCATTAACCCTGACTTGTTTCGTCTCTGGCACCCATTCCAGGGTAGCACCGAGAGCTTCCGATACGGCCCGGATAGGCAATACGGAAACACCATTTCGGAGATAACCTTGTGCTGAGATACGGACGCCGTTGATTTCGATGGATACCTTTTCCACAGATTCATTAACAGGGGGTGTGGGTACTTTGGTAGCCAGCAATCCTGCTAGAAGATCGGTGATTGCGTTCCCGTATTCAACAGCTGGTGCCCACTTTCCGCCAAGGGCCTCTACCGTCTTGGCTGTTCCACGCACTGATGGGAAGTGTCTTGGATCGACTATTACTCCTTTTACCTCCACGCCGGCATAAAGAGCTAGATGCTGGAGATGTGCTCTAACTCCCTCTTCGTCATTCAGGAATCGGGCATGTGCGAGTGGATCGGTATTGCTGCCGCCCTTGGTCGTCTTCAGTCCGCACCAGTTGTGGAAGTCGCGGGATACGACACCGGGGAACCACCCTAAGCCGGTTTCCTTCGCAGCCTGGGCGTAGCCGACTTCTGGGCGGATGCCCAACTCGCCACCAATCCGCCAGTACACGGGGGCAAGGTCGATAAAAGACTGAGCTGCTTTCTTTTGCCTTGCCCACTCTTGGGCCTGCTGGACGGTCACCTGGGCTTGGCCGACTATGGGCGTACCTGATTTGCTTGACTCTGACTTTTTCAAACCATACACCTCCACAATACCTTGTACAATGGCTGCTGCGCACTGGCGGCGGTATTCGTCGCTCTTGAGCAGTGTCGCCTCTTCCCGGTTGGTCATAAAGCCACATTCGATTAGGATTGCCGTCATTTTGGTCTCACGCAGTACATGCAGGTTGTCCGCTTTCACGCCGCGATCTCGGCGACCTGTTGACCGGATCAGGGCACCTTGAACCGCTTTGGCCAGCTTCAAGGCTGCCGCCGGCAGTGATGTATAAACGAACGTCTCAATACCGTTTGCATCGTTCCAGTTGGCCCCAAAGGCATTCGCGTGGATGGATACAAAAGCATCCGCTCCCCAGGCGTTTGCTTTGTCCGTACGTTCCTTCAGTGGTACGTCACTGCTGCCGTCGTCGGCGTGGGTGAAAAGAACTTCGACACCTTCATATTGCATCAACCCATCTCGGATGTAACGGGCAACCACACTATTGAAGTGAAATTCACGCATGCTATCATCTGGGGTCCTCTTGCCCGCTGTATACGGGCCGTGCCCGGCATCAATTACTATTTTCATAGCCTGTTCCTCCCTTTCATGGATCTACTTTCCCTTTCTTGCAGCACGCTCTGCTTTGGCCTTGATCTCCGAACTGACCAGGTTAACGATCGCCTCTGGCACGGGCCACCCGGCGCGCGCTGCATTGGCTGTCAGGCTCGTCCATGTGTGGTAAATCAAGCCGAATGTCACGCCGAAGAAGAGAAAACCTGGCGTCCCTATCACTCGGTCAAGCATGTTGGCCACGGCGGGCAGGGAGAGCAGAAACAGCGTGCGGGGAATCCGGGCCAAACCGTACTCAGAAGAGTAGGTATCGTCTTTTTTTGCCGCATGGATACCAGTTATCCAGTCCAATGAGATCGTCATACATAAAACAGTCATGATGTCCTGCCGGTCACTGCCGTAGAAGTATTGGAGGATTGGTGCCAAGGTTGCCCCCGCTGCTGCCGCCCATCCGTTGCCCGGAGTCGCCACGCTTTCAAGACTTTGTAAAAGTTTCATGTGCTCATCTTCCTTCCCACCCCATTCCGGGGCAATGCAAATAGCCCCGATCGGTTCGGGGCATCATGATACTTTTTGCAAATTACTGGATCTAACGAGATCAGCAGGCGTCACTTTGCCAACATCCAACGTCGTTAGGCTGATTCCTGCTGACGAAAACATACGGTCTACCGTCTCACTACAATTCATTCGGTTGGGAGCGTCACGGATCGGCAGCCCGGTCAGTAAATACAACCCATTGGTGACGGTCTGCAAGAAGTCGTATGGCGTGCCGATGTGTGCATGGATAAACTCGGTCATTACAGCGGCCTGCGCTGCTGTCAGCTCTCCTCGATATCGGTACACGTCATACTGCCACGGCGGGTAGTTATTGTGGTTCCGTTGTAGCGGAAACCGCCAATCCGTTTCCGCTACATGCAGCTCATCCAGCACTATCGCCACATGACTGTACGGCGACCGTGTAACCCACTGAATCAGTCGAGCCAACGGAGAGCTCCCCCGAACAAAAAGAAGGTCAAAGCGCTTCAAGTCCATGCGCTCGACCTCCTACCAGTTGATAGCGTCGATTTCTTCTTTTGTTTCAGCAGCTTCGACCTGTGCTTTGAGCGTCCAATACTTCTCAATCTGTTGCTGTTTGTGCTGGCCAGCCTCGAAAACGACCTCGATGAATTGATCGCGGGTTAGGGTGACGATGCCGGCATCCTCGGTTTTCCATTGCGTTTCAGCGAGGTCCGGTTTTAAGAGGAACAGCGTGCTTTGTTGGTTGAAGTTCGCCTGGTCCTCCTCATTAAACCGGAACGTGTGACCGGTGGACGTAGAGGCGAAGCCTGCGTAGATCGCGTTAAAGCACTCTTGATTCAAGAAGTCAATTTTCGCTACTTTTACCTGTTCCAAGGGCGCCGTAGGCGGCGTCACGTCCCAGATGATGGTCTTGGTATCTGGATCAACTCGGAACTGGTACCGAGCAAACTTGTCCGCGAATTGGCCATATTCCAGTTGCAAGCAGCCTACAGTGTCTGGATTGCGCTCAGATAGCGCAATGTACGTCTGAAAGTCCAGTTCCAGTGAGGTTTCTATCACAAAGCCAGCTCGTTCCCCTGTGTCCACCAATACATTGCCTGTCAATTTATCAAAATAGATTTTTCTTCCGATTTGTCTCATGCTCTTTCCTCCTTTATTCAAACGCGATCCATTCAATATTGCCGTTTGATCCACCTGCGTTATAGACAGGCTTTACAGTAAAGCCGTTTGCTATGATCGATAAAGATCCACCAGACACTGGCATGCCATTACTGCTGAAAAAACTAGAGTTGGTGGTATCAGCCCTAGTTGAAAGACCGGCAAATATCGGTGTGACTAATGTCCAACAGTAAGCGTCTGAGCGCACAATAACAGTTGTCGGGGTAAAGGCAAGGCCGGAAATGGTGGAGGTTGATGATATCGGGACATTTGATTGTGTTCCTGTTGCCCAACGCTTTCCGTTAAATTCACCGACTTTATCCGCAAGAGACTGAACACTGTCACTGCCAGAAGCCGTTTGTCCCTTTGCGTTGAGGTTGGCAGCAAGTGTGTTTTTAGCAGCTTGCAACGCCCCGATGATGGTCGCTACATCATCGGTCATCTCTGCAGGGCTGCCGACGACCGATGCAAGGTCTGCTTTCTGATTGATACATTCCAACTCTTGCAACGCCGCGATGATTTGCTTTAGCGTTGCCGTGCTCGGTAATTGTGCCATGAGAACCCTCCTTCACTCGAATGCAATCCATCGTACATTGATAAAAGAGTAGCTACTTTCATAGTTCTTTACATCAAACGATGTACCGAAAGTAGTCCCCGTTGTGGGCAAAACTACCCTTGGAAATAGAATATTACCGATGTTACCCACACCCGTTATCCAGCGATCATCCTCCTTTGAATATGTGGCGGTACTAGCCCCGAATGTCGTAATCCGCTGAGATGTGATAATGATTGTGGATGGATTAAAGGATAGACCACCTACTGTGCGCATCTCGCTATTATTGAGCGTTCCTACTAACCCTGTCGCCCACTTTTTTCCCGTCTTGACTAGCGGAATTTTTGCTTGGATGTCTGCCCAAGTTGACTCGTCCGTAAGCCCCAACACTTGGTCGGTGCTGACAGCATTTAACGCATTGACGATATTGGTTTTGACAACACTCTGATTTGCATCAGCCGCATTAGCGATGTCGATCAGTGCCTGCTTATCTGTCCCGTTGATCCCTTTGCCTAGACCGTGATCACGTAAGATGTCTCCTATCATGCGCTTGGCACCTCGCTCACTACATCACCATCTGGATCGTACGTGAGGGTAACGATCACCGTGTGATCGACATCGACACCATTCATTTTGTAGTACACTCTGGTGTCCGTCTGGTAGTTACCATCGGCATCAGGATTGGACAAGGTGGACTTCATGTAGAGGGTATTGTCTGCTACTCTCCGGTACTCGACAACGGTGAAAATGCCGTTCGCATCTTTGCCGCTTTTAAATTTTTTGTAGTTGGCAAGTTTATCAGCAATACTTTCTACCTGTTTTGCGATCGAATCATTTACATACTGGCGCAACTGTTTTTTTGCAGCATCGATCGAATCATTTACATACTCGCGTGATGCAAGCACGATGGACGGATCCACTTTCAATGTAACCGAAGAAGTGTTTGTTACCTCCAGAATCATCCGAACAAAAAGGTCTTTTGCACTGCCGTCAGCCAATACGGGTTTGTACGTTTCAGGATATTTACCGACTGCAATTAGATCACCTTGGTCATCGAATACGCCCACCTCTCGGATGGTAAATCCGCCGACATCCGAGGGGATAACTATCTCGGTAACGACCCAATATGGATTTTGTTCGTCGGGCTTGATGCTATTGATCGAACCGCGCCATACTTCGTGCCGAAGTGAGGTTTGGTTCTCGGTAGGATTGTAGTAAACTCCGTTCCCGTCACCTACAGCCATCTGGACTATGTTTACTTTCGTTCCAAGTGCTGTAGCGTTAGCTATTTTTGCTTTTCCAATGTTCGTCACTATCGTGTAAAAGTTCTCTGCCATATTATCCTCCTTTACCTGGATAGACAGTTGTGGATTCGACAGTTTGGTACACGGCTCCGAATTTAATCGCCCCACGGCCTTCCAAGAGCGTCTCGCTCCATGGGTAAACTGTCACCTTTTCCCCCGACAGTGTTGCTCCTGCTACGCGGACTTTACCCCGTCCTGACAGGAATATACGGATACTTTCCAGCCAAGACCGGGTGTTTTTGTACGCGAAAATCAAAATATCTAGCTGCCGGATCAAATCTTCTGTAATCCCCCGTGTACTGACATCCAGGATGTCAATCCGGAAGTGGTACGGATCCCCGCCGTACTCAAACCACTCTGAGATCGTTCCCTGCATGTTGAGCAGCTCCAGAACACGCTCCAGCGCCGCTTTTGTTCCTTTCATCCGGTGAATTTCGAGTGCGTTTTTTACCAATTCTCGCTTCTCTTGCAGCGTATCTGCCAGGGCGGCCCCTTCGTTGAGCGTAATATGGAACTGCCAGAGTAGATGTTCAATCACCTCTTCTGGCAGTTCATCGATCCTCGATAAGATCAGTGTATCGCGGATTTGCTGCGTGATGAGCTGCAGCTCCGGGTCGAGTGCTGACGCCATTGCCGATACATCGGGATCGTTCGCAAGGGCCGGGGGTAAGATGTCTTTTTTCAGCGAAACGTCTTGGAGCTTAATCATCCTCCAGCCCTCCGTAGTTCACAGTGACATTCGCTGCTTCTGCCACTTGATAGGATTCCAGCCTCATAAATGTGGGAGAGGCAATCTCCACTCGTTTAGCTCCTGCGTTGACCATCAGACGCGTCAGCTCCGATGGGTTGATGTCCCGGCCCAGCTTTGTCTTTTGCCACATCACATACGATTGCACTGCTTTTTCGATAGCCTCCTGCAGGCTTCCCGCGCTGGACGATGCAATCCAGTACGTTACAGATATGTCGAAGCTGACGACCTCCGGCGCAAGGACTTTTACCATGTCGGTCAACGGACGGACAGTTTTATCGCTGCAAGTGGCCCATACTTGGTCGAGGATCTCTTGCCCAGGGATGATGCCGTCCTTCAAAAGCGGTCGAATTTCCACAACTCCCGGAGATGGGCTACGCACAGACACATCCGCGATCAAGGGACTGGCCGTTTTTGCCCAAAACTCATAGGCCCCGTCAGGCCCTGCTACGCTGAATGACTCTGGCGCGAGCCGAATGCGATTCGCATAGGAATCGGGGGATTCAATGTCGGAGCCGCCCTCAGATGCAGAGATATTTGTAACGGACTGCACCCACGGCAAAGGATCCACCAGCTGGTTGATCTGGCCGGGCAGGTACCCGTTCCCCATCGTCCCCGCTTCCATGCACACTACCAGGACATCCACCTGTGTTTGTCCCGGCTGCACAGTAACCTCTTGCTCAACCGCAAAGAAAAGACCGTTCCCGGGGGTTACACGGGTCCCGAGCGGAATGGTCTGCATGTTATTGATAGAGAAAAGGAATCGCATTGTCGCCTTTGCTGGCTGCGCCTGAAGGCGCCAGGTATTCGTGAGCGCACCTAGATGGTCCAGAAAAGGATCTTCCGCATAGGAAAGCAGGTTCATCTTCGCGCTGTAATCGATCAGGCTGCGCTGCTGAGCAAGTAAGATCACGATCGCCTGCAGAAGTTTTCTACGCGGGTCCGCCGGCGCAAGATTGACGTTTGCTTCTTTCTCGTAGCGCGAGAGGACTTCCGTCTCGATCTGTTCGACAGATTTGTTTGCAAACGTAATATCCGGTAAGTTAAAGCGCGCCATCTTGGATCCGCACCTTTACAATTGGATTCAGCCTTCCGGCGAGTTGGTCGGACTGATACGTGACCCCTACTACCTCCACCCTTGGCTCGTACTGCCGGATTGCGTCAACCAGGCGGGCTGTCATCCTTGCTTGCGCGATTGGTAGTGGCTTATCTACATCCTCTGCTGACCACGCAAAAGCGCGATCCAGAGGGCACGTATACTGCGTGGAAGAGAGAATCATCCACACGTTTTGCAGTATCTCCTGCACGCCAGTCGCGCCAAAATCAATGCTTTTCCTGGTAGTCGGTACCTCGTATTCCATGCGTGCTCACTTCCTCATGTATTCTTCCATGGTCACATCCGCCTCTCCGATGATGACCTTGCCGGTTCCGTCGAGCGTCAACCAGTTTTGCGTAACCGATGTGATCGTCCACTGGTCCATCCCGATGGGTGTACCTCCGATGATCAGTGTCTCAGCACGACCCTCCCGACACCAGGAGAGTAGGCGATCCATCTCTGCCTTCGGATCCATCCCAAAACGGGCATCAAAGCGCATGACGAAGTTGATTACGTCCAGACTCGGACCCAAAAACTCCGAACGTGGCTTTTGTCCAAAGCGTTCGTGGGCGTTCCAACGCGAGCTTGCAGATCGCGAAAAGTCGTCGAAGGATCTCACTTTGTCAATAGACACTTCGAAGATGATCTCTCCAAAACTGCCGATTTGCCCCATCTTCTATCAACCTCCCGGATCGTTCACGATGAGACGCCCATTTATGACGACAGTACCTCGCGGTATATCGATCGTCATGGTATGGCTATTCCGGTCATACTGGATATAAGTTCCGTCGCCAAAACGAAAGTAACGCTTGTCCTTGTCCTGCACCGGAGGATCGGGCGGAGGATCGGCCCTGTTGAATGTTGTGCCAAGGATGACTCCCTGCTGGTTTCCGTTCGGGAGAAATAGACACCAAACCTGCTCATCCACATCTGGCAGCCAGTAGTCCTTGTTTGCAAGAGAGCCGCGTCCAAGCGTTGGCAGCTCATAAGACACCAAATTGGCGCGGTCATCAAAAACTACCCGAGCTGTACAACGCTCGGGGTACACAGCCGACACCCTGCCAACACGGATCAGATTTTTTGTTATGTCCACTTAATACCCCTCCAAACAGCGCCGCAGCTCCAGACTCGTATCGTACCCGTTTTGTTGGCTGTGCGTGGCTTGCGTAATGATGTATTTTCCGTCAAATGCCCCATACTCGTTCAATAACACTGTCACACCGGCTACAAGCCGTAGATCACCTGTACGCGTGATCGATACCTGAGTTGCTTCCTTATTTGCTTGGCGCAGTCTCTTTTTGGCGAGTCTCTGCGCTTCTGCCACCGAGGTTACCCGTTCATTGATCACGAGCGTCCTGCCAGTTGGTAGAGCGTTCGGCGGGGTGAATGTCGCGGAGATACTTTTTTTCTCTTCTGCCGAGAAGTAATTAACCGTGCAGGAACGGTATGTGCCTACGCTTGTGGTCCGTGCCCGAAACGATTTGATCTCAGACATACTCCGTTTTAGCGTCGCGATCGGCGCTGCGCTTTCGTATTTGGCTTCGTCGAAAATGACCAGCTGCGTGCCAGCCACTTTCAGACAGAGTCCAGCGTCGTTGCACAAGCGAATCAGGAATACCAGGTCAGTCTCTTCCGTTTGCTCGATCCGGTCGTATGGCGGGTCATCGCCGGTGTCATAAAAAAGGGAGAGACCAGCCCCCGCTGCTTTTTCTCTCGCAATTGCGGACAGCTTTGTCTTCTCCCATGCCTTGTTTTTCTTTTCACCACGAAGTCCAGAGGTTTCGGGGACCGAAATGGCGGATATCGTGACCGTTGAGGGCGGATAGCTGACCTCGACGTCTGCAATCTCAAAACGACCAAGAGGCAGGCTTTCCACTACGCCGTCCTGATTCCAGTTTTCGCGGAAGATGGTTGCCTGGAGGGTGGCTGTCAGGTCCGGCAGCCAACTGCCGCTCCACCGCTGCTCGATATCCTCTACCGTCAACTGCAGGTCATCCGCCTGTCCGCTCAGGTTGTCCGTGTAGGTCCAGCCGATCAAGTGTGAGCGCAGGTCAGCAGAAATGTCGGTTTTTTCATAGATCACCTGCAGCCGCGCACTCCGTGCTTTGGTCATGTCACTTCCCCCCGCTTCCAAGGAGGCAAAGTATTCGGCGTCTGCACGGTATCCACGTCAGGGATGATGAGTTCCACATTCGCTGGGAAGATGACCGTATCCCGGTGGTCTGGGTTGGCATCGATCAGGTCGGTCATATAATACTCGCTCCCGAGCATTTTGTAGGCTATCAAATCCCACATGTCTCCTTGTATCGTGGTATACGTTCTCATAGTACGTAGGATCTCCTTTGCTGATTGCGTTTCAGTTCAGTGAGCATTTGCTCCAGTTTTCGCAGGCTCATTTCCAAAGCCTGTTCCGCTTGGCTTTGTGCACTGCCACCTCCACCGCCCTGAATGGTAATCTGAGGCGAATACTCCACATAGATGTCCCCACCATTCCCGCCGCTTGAGTATGGCGCTGCCGAACCGAGGTCAAGCAGGCTCTCCAATTTGGAGAGAGGAAGAATGGCTTCACTTTCCGCGCCTTCCCCAATCATGGCAAGAGTCGGACCAACGGCAACACCGCCCTCTGCCAGCATCGGAATTTCCGGGAAGCTGAAACTCAGCTTCTCCCCACCCATTCCCGGTACCCAGTCTGGAATATCTACACTGATGCTACCGATGGATTGAAATGCCTGATTGATCAGCGATATGACCGCGTTGATAGGGGCCTTTAGCAAAGCGCCCAGCGAACTGAACACGCCGCCAAACACGTCTTTTACCCCCGTCCAAGCCTTTTCCCAATCACCCGTAAAGACACCCGTAATAAAATCTAGGACCCCTCCGAGCGTTGTCATAAGGCCGTTGAATACACCCGACACGCTATCAATGGCACTGATGACGACTGCCTTGATGAACGGAAAAGCAAAATGGAATGTGCTCACGATCCCATCAATAACAGGCTTGACTACGTTGAACATGGCAGATATCGTATCCCCGATCTTGCCGGCCACACTGACGATCGTTGGAACCATGGAAGAAATGGCACGCGAAACGGCAGGGGCGACATCATTCGCAAGAAACCCGAAGACTTTGGATACGACGGGCCACAGCTTTGCTTGGATAAACGAACCAACAGGCATGAGTCCCTTGATGATCCGGGTTGATACCTCCCAAAAACCAACACCCACCCTCTGAAAGATAGGCACCATTTGCAAGCCGATCTTTTGTACAGACCCGAGAACATGCTGAACGCTGGGCATGACGGTTTTCCAACCGCTTATGAAGTCATCTTTTATGTCCGTCAGGCTGGCGAATACATTTCCGACGCCTTCTGCAAGCTCCGCCGCGTCTGCATCAGTCATCCCGAACATTTTGGCGTAGTTGATAGTGACGCCTTTCATTTCTCCGTCGAATCCGTTCTCAAAGAGCCAGACTATATTTTCGTATACTTCGGATACGACTGGCCCCACGGTTGAGCCGATACCGCTGAAAAATCCGGTTATTTTTGGGAGTGAGTCTCCGAGCCAGTCGCTAAACACTTGAAGAACCGGGAGAGCTTTATCACCAATGGGCATGATGAACCCGGTCATGATCTGCCGGCCAATACCCTGTAAGGCTTTGGAGGCTGTATCATACTTGATGTTTGTGATCTCATCCATGGTGCTTTTAGTCATGTCAAACTGACTGCGCGCGCTGCCCATTGCGGCAATAACATCCTTCTCCAAGTCCTCAAACATGGTTCCAAATAGCTGCACCCCGATGACATTCTTCTGTACGGGATCCTGGACTTTGGAAATGGCATCAACCACCTGGGTGAATGCCTTCTGCGCGGCTGGGCCGCCCCGTGCGAATGTCTGGGCCATCTCATTTGCATTAAGACCAAGTGCTGAAAAGGCTTCGTTGGTTCCTTTCGAATCGTCTTTCACCCGAATTCCAAACTCTTTCACGGCGTCCCCGACTTTATCCAAGTTAAAAGCGCCGGACTCAAGTCCAGCGCTAAAGGTATCGAACATTTGGTTTGCCGTGAATCCAAGAGTGGCGAAGTAGGGAGCATATTCATTGGCACTATCCAGCAGCTCATCCGACTTATTCAGGCCTTTTTGCGCTCCTTGCGCAAGCAGATTATACGCCTGGTCGCTTGTGATGCCGAAGTTTCTCATCATCGTGTCGGAGGCTTTGATCGACTGCTGAATGTCTTCGCCGAACACATCGCGGTACACCATCGCATTTTTCGTGGTACGCTCCAATTCTTCACCCGTCTGCTGCGTCACCTGCTTCACTAAGCTCAGGGAGTTCGCGACATCGTTCCAGTCATCTCCGAGATTTTGGTTATACAGATTTTTGGCGGATTCGGAGAGCGCCTGCATGTCCTGCACGGTTGCTCCGGTAGATGCCTGTAGCTGCGCCATCGAATCTTGAAAGCCCACGATAGACCCGGCCATGTTACTAATGGCTTCGGTGACACTCGTAATCAACACATACGCCCCGGTGTATTGCGCCACTCGGGAGAGAACCTTACCAAAACCCCCAACTGATTTCGTCAAGTTTCGAAAAGCGCCATTTGCTTCTCCTGCACCACTGTCCAAACCTTTAATACCGTTTCGTGCTTTGTTGATCGCGCTGGAAAAGGTCGGGTTTAGCTCGCCGCCAAAAGCAAAGACCGTTTTGTACTCTTTGGCCACTTACCGTCTCCCCCTTCTCCTTGGTGGTTTCGGTTTGCTGCCCTTTTCTCTCTGCAAGTCCTTGCGCTTTTTGACGGCTTCCTCGTGTGCCTCGATCCACGATTTCAGATCAACCAACGTCTCGTTGAGCCATTCATGCGGACTTGAGTGGGGCATAGAAGATGACAGGGCCACCGCCATTACGCGAAGGCCCTTTACAATATTCCCCTCTATCCCCGTCGCAATAAAAAATTCTCTGCCCGTTGCGTCACAATAGTAAAGTCATCACCTTTGAGCTCCTCCAGCAGTTCAGTTGGAACCCCTGCCGCTCTCGCTGCCACTGCAATCTGGTAAGAAAGTGACAATGCTCTCCCTGGCCGGACCTCCTGCGGGTCCAATCTGCGTGCATGTTTCGCGCAAAGAATTAAATCTTTCCCTGTTAGGTCATCAAAACGCAAATCGAGTTGGGTGACAAGTTCACCGTCAAACTTGATCGGAGTGGAGAGTTTATAAATCCCCGAACTATCACTCTCTTCTTGTGCGTGTACTTCTTCCGATTCTTCCCTAACCAGTTCCTCTTTTGCCATCTTTTATTCCTCCTAAATACCAAGATTTGTGCGAATCGGTGCCATGTAATCAACACCGTCGATTACACACACATAGTTAAACTTGTCGATTTCTACTTTTGTTTTGCCGTCATGCATGATCTTGAGATACACCACTTCCAACTCGTTCGAGTTGTCCATGGTTGCTCCTTTAGCCAAACTGCCCAGCGATGTTGTCTTAGGGATACCGCGTACTGTGACTTTTACCGGTACTTGGATCAGCGTACCGGTAGCTTTGTCTACTCGCTGGATTGATCCCCGAAAGTCCAGGTGGTGAGATGCTGGCTTGGCCAGCGTGTAGTTGGCATCCTCCAGCACACGCCAGTTGATCGTTACCGTCATCGAGGAGTAATGTCCCAGGATAGGGATATCCACTTCACCAGCTACGCCTGCCGCGCTGATTGTTTCCGTCATAGACTCCAGATCGGGCAATTCAACGTCCGCAGCTCCAAGGTACTCCGTACCATTTCGATACACGCTAAAGTCATTTAGAATTGCCGAAATTTGATCGGACATGCGTTATCCTCCTTTACGCTGCCAATACAGCCAGATATGATGTGTCGTACCCCAATACAAACTCGATCTGTTGAGCTGGCGTTGGTGGAGTCAGGAACACCCGGAATTGGACGTGTCCTGCAATCAATGCAGTGTCAGGATTGTCTTCGCGTCTAAATTCGACGCGTCCACCTAACAGATAGCCGGACGATGTCAATCCGTTAAGCCAGATATTCACACTGTCGACGACTGTCTCGATCAGTCTTGTGTTCGTCGGGCTGTCTACATGCTGCCAATAGGTCAAGATGAGAGTGTTCCCGACGTAGTCAAACATCCGGCGCAAGGCGATGAAGCAGTCTTTAGGATCCGTTACAGACGGATATGCTCCCATGTAGTTCCCCCAGGCTTTCCACCCGCCGCTGAAATTGAGCGCCGTTAGAATCCCTTGCGAGTTGAGGTAGTTCGCTTCATCCAATCCGAGAAATACCTCTGTACCATCTTTAAGCACAGCAGCATTTGATTTAACAGCCTTGTTGGATGGTGTGACATACGGGATCCCGCCGTTCGCCGCATCTGTGGAACCAATCGTTCCGGCCAATTGCGTGGAGAAGTGATATTTCCGATCTCCCATCGCAAGCATCGGCCAGCAAGGGATCTGCCTCTTATCTGTATAATTGTTGCTGTTTTTCCATCCTGGGGCGTCCGCGTACTGCGTAATCACATCGGCTGGCAAGTCTGTGATGGCGATGGCTTGGAATACCCCGTTGATGTTCGTTGCTTTCGCCGTCATAACAGCCGCTACAAGTGGATCCTGCGAATAGCCTGGGGCAAGGAGTAGACCAGGAACAAGGCCAAAACGCGGGAATACCTCTTTGATGATCTCCAGCCCAGTCACTTTCCCGCTGCTGTCAACGCCGCCAATGATGTCTGCGGGCTCGACAGTGCCCGGATCCAGTTTGTCGTAACTCACCCTGACAGTCGCTGAGCTGCTGATGCTGCCCCCCGCTTTCGCTGCGATAACCAAATACCCTTCGTTATCAAACGACAGCGTGTAGTCAACATCAGGCTGGTAAACGGAGGGTGGGTCATCGGCAGATGAGACGACAACACTGTCTTTCAAGATCCCCTCAACTTGAATCGTGGCAATCCCTTTACTCAGTGCTACATCCGATGGAGAAACCGTGGTTTTATGCTCAGCCGGATCAAGAACATTCACCAAAACGACAGGCGACAAGTTGTACAATCGGAAGTGTGAGTCCATAAACTCGCAGAGGGTGTAGTTTTCGAAGGCATCTGAGTACCCAAAATGCTCCACAGCTTCTGCAAACGAGTAGCAGAGCACTGGAACATTGACCGGTGCTTTGGATTTTTTCGAAAGATTGACTGGCGCTGTGCCGAATACAACCGGCAAACTTGCGGTTGACTCAACTGGCGCAAGCAGCGACGTCGCTACCTCTCGGGTATAAACCCCATGATTAATTGCCATGTTCTTTCTCCTTTCCGCTAAGCGCCTGATAGGCTAGATACTCTGCAGTTCCGGGCTGTATCACTCTGCTCTGTGCCTCTGAAAGTCTTTCAAGCGGTACGAGCAAATCCCGAAATGCAGGCTGCTTTTGCAAGTCGTCCAGGTACTTCGGGATTGATCCTCGGAAAACCGTGTGCCGTGCCAAACGGCCGCCCGATAAGTTGGGTCCAATGTAGATCCATTGGTCTGTCGGCGCTTTTTTCTTTGGCCTCACTTCTTTAGACATAGCGTACCTCCTGTTGGGCTCTGGGTATGACCCAAGTCGTTTGTGCTGCCCCAAAGTAATAGGGGTGGTTTTTTTCGTCTTCATCAATCGCCCACTCAAACGGATAGTCAAGTCGGTAGCGATCTCCAACGATAGGTTTTTTTTCGAAATGTATTTTCAGGCGAGTGATGGCGTTCAAGACATCCTTGTAGCCTTGGTAATCCAATGAATCGTCCCACAAACCAAAAAAAATCAGGATGTTGCACGTTTCGTCCCCCGTTAAGGAGGGAACAGTGCCCTCCTGGATACGAACCACTGCATACGGAAAGCGCTCCAGGACTTCTCCGGTCTGCTTCCCAGGCAAAAACTGCGGATAAACATTCAAGGCCGCTTCCTCGCCCTTCGTATTTCTGAACCTCGACTCCGCAAAAAGAGCCCTGATCTCTTCGACCAAGGCCTCTTGCAACAGATATGGCGTACTCATCCATTCCCCTCCAGTACACGCTTGATCTCGTGGTTGAGCCGCTGTTCAAAGACTTTTGCTGCTTCTGCTTCCAACCTGATTCGTACACCTTCATTTGCCAGCATCACCGGAACAGGAGGCCCAAAAAGACGGTTGATCGGCAGTTCTGTCCATTGCCCATCGCTTCTTTTTTTGCGTACGGTCCTTCCTTTCGCACGTTCAAATACCCGATTGCCCTGAACATTTGCAATGAAAGCGCTGAGTAAACCCTTCATACCCTTGTCTTTTCTGACCTGGACTTTCAGGCTTTTCGATGGTTTGCCTGGGCGTGTTTGCGCAGGGCGGATGCTAAACTTCTCCAGCCCCAGTGCATTGCCGCGTGACACGACATTTGCTGCGATGCGTTTGCTTGTTGCACGACTGATTGTCATCGTGCTTTTTATCTCACCGGCTTTTATGACGTAGGTTTTTCGCGCCTCTTTGGTAGCATTGGTTTTCAGACTTGAAGCAGCTCGATTAATTGCCCGGTAAAGCACCACAGGAGCCTTTTTCCGGTATTGGCCAAGCCGATCCTCCACTTCCTTCAGCTTGCTTGCATCGATCGTAATCATGATCTTGTCGCCGCCAACGTGATGGTGTACATGAGCTCGTCCTTTTCGATCGTCGCCACTCGGTATTGTTCTCCGTCTAACGACAACCAGCTATCCACATCCAGATGTCCGGGGAAGTCTTTGCGCTTGGCGTAAAACAAGATGTCGGCGTCGTGGATACCATCATCCGGGTCGGCGGTGTTCGCCTTGCGCTCCTGCAGTTCATCCTGATCGGGTACTATGACGATCTCTGAACCGTTTATGATATGCGTCTCCCCGTGCTCATCCGGATTAAAGAAAACCGTCAGATCATCCTGAACCATATCTTTAAAGTTCAGCATCAGATCCACCCTTTATTTGATCCAGCCATGCCTGGTATTGTTCCGTCCTTTCTTTACCGTTTGAACCGGCTTCAATCCCACGTTGATCAAGGATGCCCTTCTGTTCACTTGCATTCAGTTTCGCAAATTCCTCAACCGAAATCTCAGTCATGGTTGGATCTGTTATAACCTTTTCGGGCTGAGATTCTGCTTCATGCTCGCTAATCAATCCATTAGCTCGAAGTTGTTCCAGATACTCAAGAGGGAGAGCACCTTTCACGCTCTCCCCTGGCATATACAAGCGACCGGCAAAGTTTACTGGCGTGTTCAATTTCATGGTGTCACCGCCACTCCATCGTTTTTGAAGAGTCCGCGATAATCCAGCACTGTCACACCATAGTCGAAGTAGATACGGAAATCCATGCCCAGGCGGTCAAATGGAATGTCTGTTTCCAATGTCGGCTCTTCCTGGCCGCGCAGATATGTTACTTCAATCGTGTCGGCCAGGTTTTGATCCGCAGCCAAATACCATGCATCTCCACTGTAAGCATCCAATTCAGCATCCACAATCACCGTGTAAGAGTTTCGGAAGACGTTAGCTACTCCGCTATTGTTGCTTGTCAAATCAGCCTCCGACCGCATAAACTGCGCTGCTGCTGTCTCAAGGGCTGCCGGAACAAGTAAGTACCGTGGAGAAATGTTCAACGTAGCAATGCCGCGCTGATCTTTCTGCGTGCGCATCTTCAAACGAGCTTCACTCATGGTATCTTTGCCGATCGCACCGGCTGTACCCAGGTTGTTATGGACAGCATCAAAAAGTGGATTTGCATCAAAAATCACAGGATTTGTAGCCAGCATTTTGTACACCAATTGGTTTATGCCTCGTTTGGCGGCTGTAACATACGCTGTCGGCACGCGGGTCAGAATTCCCAGATCATCGTTTACGAATGCCTCGCGGGTGAACCCCCAGCGTTTGGTATAAGTCAGGACTGCCTTCGTCACCTTCTCGTCTTTCATTGGTGTATCATATGGAATTAGGCCGTTTTGAGGTGTGAGTTCCAGATTTCCCGCCTCGCTGATTCGATAGTGCTCAGCCGCCTTAAAGTCTGAGTTAGATCCTTTACTAGTCCACAACTGAAAAGTTGTTGGCGCTTCCTGATAGGCTTGGGATAGTGTCTTATTGACTGCATTTGAAATGATTCCTTGGAATGTGCTATCAGGCATCAATGCACGCTTCAAAAGGTCTTCGTCTTTCATGCGATGTGCTTGGTGCTCCCCGGCTCGCTGTAAGCAATCAATTGCCAAGTCACGTAGGCGAAGGCTCCGTAATTCCAACGCCCCATCTGCAGGTTTCTGGATGTGACGACCAGCTCTCAGGAGGAGAGCATCCGATGCAGCAGCTCGGAACTTTTCCACTTCTTCTGTGCGGACTTCAACCGAGGTTGTATGCGGCTTGCGTTCCTCCATCTGCTTTTGCAGGATCGCATCCTTAACAGCCTGAACAGGAGCACCAGAACGGATATACTCCGCATCATCCAGCCCGAATGTACGGCAAAGTTGAGAAATTTCAGTGACTCGTGCGCGTTCAGCTTCTGCGGCACGCCTTTGGAGCTCTGCCGTATCGATTGGTGGTGCCGCTGGTTGTTCAGTTGTTCTTGTCCCTGGTTCGGTGGCAGGTGCCCCTCCCCCTCCTCCCAAGTTTGTACCCATATCAGGCACATGGAATCCTTGTGCTTGCAGTGCCAACCGTTTCAAACCGTTCATGTCAAATTCCTCGCTTTCATATCCAAAGTTTCGTCCTACACCAACCGATGGATCAGCTGGGATAGGTTCAATACTGATCTCAAAAGGTTGCCATTTCAGAGCGATGTATGACGGACCTGAATGGCGTCCATTTGCGGAAGTCTTTCCGGCTTTTACCTCTTCCCATGAACTGACTGAATACCCTACCGAAACCCCTTTGATATAACCCTTCTTTACCTTTTGGAAGACCCTGTCGCTTTCTTCGTCATCATCAAACTTCACTTTCGCACGAAGTTTACGCTGCGACTGATCCAGCCAAACCTTTTCAATCGAACCGATTGGCATCCTTCCATATCGGGCATCCCTCCCATGGGCAAACAATAAGACGCCTACCTCCTGAAGTCTTGTCAGGTCGATGGCGTCTGGATCATGGCTTAGGATTTCTGCCCCAAAATACCTTTCGTATGGCGCTTCTGAACTGAAAGATAATTCTACTGTTCGCTCGTCCTCATTAATGGTTGAACGATCAAGTGTGAGGGTACGGACCAGCTGCTGATTGGTAGGATTGCTATTCCTCGTCATTACCAGAGGAAGTATTATCTTCTCCACTTGTTTCTCCTCCCGTCATTTTTTGAATCAACTGTATTTCGGCCATTCGTTGCTCAACAACATCACGCCAGTCCTCACCCCTTTCTGCACAGATGCGGGCAAGCGTATCCTGGTTGGATTCTAACGCGACCTTATTTGCATTGACTTCTTTCAATGGATCAATCCATGTATAGCCCGGAGGAATCCATACATGGGCGGCATATTTGCGTCGATTCTCCAAATAGTCCCGTGCAGAAATCTTTCCTTTCAAAAACATGGAATCGAGGAATTCCAGGTATATCGGGGAAAGGACGTTTTGAACGAGCGATTTCTGCATCTTTTTGAAGGTCTTTCTGTCCTCTAGCATGCCTTGCCGCGCACTGGAATAATTCACCATGCTAAGGTCCCTGGATACCGTTTCATAGCTTAATCCAATTCCGGAAGCGACAAGGCGAATTAAAGTGGTGATAAATTCCTTAGTGTTGGATGCCTGGCCACTGGGGATCACAGTCTGAACTTCATCGCCTGGATTCAATTCCCCAATCATACCTGGTGACAAGGTGACTCCGTCATAGCTGAGCTGCTTGGTCGGTGTATTTACTGCACGGCCTACGGAACCAGATGGCGTATTCTTTTTGATAAAGACCGACAAGCAGGCCAAGACACGCTCCTTAATTGACACCGCCTCTACGAATTGATTGGCGTCTTTGATCCGTGTCATTGCTGTAGCCAGCATCGATACTTCCCGAACCTGCCGGGGAGACGTTTTGCGCCACCAGAAAATGACGTTTTTAGCGTCTACCCTTACACTTTCACCTGGTATCGCCAAATTGTTGCGGTACTTTTTGAAGTGGTAGGCCACCGGTCGGTTATACTGATCAATTTCAACTCCGTCGATAATACGATTGCTGCCAGTTGGTGTCGCTAATGGATTGAGCTCATCCACTTCTCTGACTTGGATTTTAAAAGGGTAATCGCTGTCCGAAACATATACCTTTACAATCAAGATGCCCCCGTCCACAACATATCGGCGGACCAGCATTTCCTCGATCTCCTCCATGGATTGTGTGCCGGTAATGTCACAGTTCTCGGCTTTGCAAAACTCTTTCCAGAGAGCCTCAATTTCTCCGTTGAGTTCCTCTTGACCTGGGATTTTCGCCTGTAGTACCATTCCGTTCCCTACCACATTGCGCTCAAAGGCCGTGATCACCGCCTGTGCAATGTCGCTATTACGTTCCAGGTCCCGCGCTCTCGCCCTCATCAGTTCACGCGTCGCTCTCATGCGGTTTTCATCGTAAGTTGATTCAGGATTCCAATTCATATTCACTCGGTTACGGGAGGCTCCATCATACAGAGCATCCATCCCAGAACGCCACGCTTGGCGATTGTAAGCCCATCGCGGACTGATCGTTGCAATTGTCCTTTCAAGCCACTGCATGCTCTATTACCTCCCCTCGAAAACGGCAACCTTAAAGATGCCGCCGCCATTCTCAAGAGCTTCAATTTCTCTTTCCAGACGATCCCGCTCCTGATAAAGCAAGGACAAATCTGCCTTTCTTATGCGGCGTGTTCCTATGCTGTATTCCTGAGCACCATTTTGGATGGCAAAAATAGCCTTCTCGACATAAGCCAACTGTTCTCTCAGCTTTTGTAATTTCTCATCTGCGGTCATAACCAGCTTTCACCTCCTAGCCAATTATTTGGTTTCTTCACCTGGTCAGGGGCAGCTTGTTCTTGAACAGCAACCGGTTCCTCGTAACGGGCGTACCGGATGCCTAGCCGATCCGCTGCAAATGCCGCGTATACCTCACAGTCAAGATAATGGTTGTCCGCTCCAGAAGTCTTTAGCTGCCAAACATCGATCTCTTTTCCGCCCCGCTTGATTGTGACTTTATGCTCCGCCGTTATCTGCTCCGCAAATTCCCTGTCGCAGTTCTCGTAAACATACCATCCACCGGGGTCATCCGGTTTTCGGGCGATCCGATTCGCAATGAAATCTTTGTAGTACGCTCCGTAAACCAGATAAAGGGAGATACCATACAGCCCTTTTTCTTCTCTGTCAATTTTCGAGAGGCGGTATTTGTTCGGGATTTCGTTGCTGGAACCTTTCACAGCAACCGCCCATTCGCTGTTCTTGACACAAAAATCATACGTATCGTCTGGGTTCCAGCCAGAGTCAATTCCGCAAAGGTTGACGAAATATTCTCTCCCATCCTTGGTCAGATATGGGACGTTCATCACGTCTTCGATTTCAGTCCATGTCTCACAGAATCCGTGCCGGATATTCCAGCTCGTCATCTTCTCTCCCCAGGCCCGGATGGTGAAGTAGAATCTGTCTTTTTGGACATCCACGCCACCTGTGAGGAGGATGGTGCGATTGGGAACCACACCCTCTTCATACCCGCTAGACCGCTCTATCACCTTGTCACTGTTCAGTTTCACCTGCGTTTTTTCCCACGGCTCAGCCAGCCAGCTATTCACAAAGTTCATGAGTGTTTCCGGGTCATCTTTACTGGTAACAAATTCATACGCCACTTCACCGAATCTCACCCATGGACTGTAAATGGCATTTAGATGAAAGGCTGTTCGTGTTGCCAAGCGAGTAGAGCCCGATGCATCCCGCCACTCCCCATTCCGGAGCATTGACGGTTTATGTGCATCACGGATCATTCCTTTACAACTTTCACATTCGTAATACGCTGTTTGCTTGATCTTTTCGGGAGACAAAGTTTTATCGTACTTGATTCCGCCCTTGAACTTGAAAGTCTGGAAGTGTCCACAATGGGGGCAGGGTACATAGAAGCGAAGTTTTACATCCGCTTTTTCGAATGCTTGCCAGATAGCACCATTCTTTAATGTCGGTGTAGATGTTTGAAAAATCTTCTTGTTGTAGGGAAAGGTTTTCGTACGTTCACGAGCAAGCGATCGCGGATCAGCTTCTTTTCCCGAGTTTTTGGGATACTTGTCTACCTCATCCATGAAAAGAAAGCGTATCGGACGGCTCGCTAGGGAAGCAGGGCTGTTTGCTCCAGAAATGACCACATACATCCCGTCCAGTTGCAGCTCCAGTATCTTACTTTCCTCTGTCTGATACTTGTCAGCCAGTACAGGACTCAAGTTGATCATGGGCTGCAGGCGGTTCTTCGAAGCGAATTCAGCCAACTCCAGAGTCGGGTAGACAATCAGTGCTGGGCTCGGATCTTGTGCAATTACATATCCGAGCATGTTGTTCATACATTCGGTTCCACCTACCTGAGTAGGCTTGGCGAATATGATTTCCTCTACCTTTGGATCCGTGAATGCATCCATGATCCCGCGTAAATAAGGGGTGCGATCCGTAGACCACTGACCTGGTTCTGCTGACGTTTTACTGTCGAGAATCCTATACTTATCCGACCATTCGGAAACCGTGAGCTTTTCAGGCGGCTTAAGCACCTGCAGTGAATCCAGCAGCCAAGAAGGCCAGCTATTTTTTTGCATCGTACACACCTCTTACAGACATTTGCTGTAAGACAGCATTTGTCGTATCGGTGATGTTCTGTTCGATTAAGCGGACCTGCTCAGGTTCTACATACGGAGCCACCTCCATGGCTATCTTGCGACTGAACCCGCTCATTGATCGTTTCAGGGTAGTAAAAAAACGCTGCAGCTCCGCTACAACGTCATCGCGTTTGATGTATTCACCTTTGGCAATTGCATTTTTGAGTGTGGCCGCTTCTGTTTGCTGCTCTTTCAGCTTGGCTTCATAGAAAAGCTTCTGCTGGGCAAGCGTCATTTTCTCTTCGTTGTCGGCTGCCTGATTATTGCTCGTTCCCTTGTAGTCTTGTACCCAAGCAAGACACTCTTTGAGAGGGTACCAACCATTTGCACATTTTGGCATACCCAACTTGACCCATTGTGCAAGCGTATTTCGGTGTACATCCAATACATCACACATGGCAGAAGTGTTTAAGCACAAGCGTTCATCGATCATTTTCGCTCCTATTTTGCCACTCAAAACGCCCCCTCCTTTTGCACATTGCATAGCTGTTTTTATTGTGCATACTCAGCCAATCCGCGGGGTCACATGTACCCGCAGTCCCCCCTACCCCCTGGGAAGGACCCGTTGAGGAAAAAGCCGTTCGTCCTTAGAGCCGCAAGGCTTCTCGCCGCTTTTCATCCGATAGATGCACGCTAAAATCAATCTGAGTTCACCATATCTTATAAATTGATGCACTCAAGCACATTCAATTTGCTCAGTATTATCAAGGCTTCAAACTGTTTTCTGAAAACGAGTTCCACACCGACTAATTTTGGTTAACTCGTATAGCGGAGACGGCTCACTACTTTGTTGATCGTGTCCTGAGTGATACCGATATAGCGTAGGGTAATGGATGGATCGCTATGCCCGAATATCTCCATAAGCAGGCCGATGTTCTTCTCGCTGATCAGGTATAGATGATAGCCGAATGTCTTCCTGGTTGTGTGACACCCGATTGATCGGAGCCCGTACTTCCGACAGACCTTATTCAGCATCTTGTATACGGTGCTTCGATCCAGTTCTCGTTTGATCTTTACCTTTTGTTTTCGCTGGCGGCTCTCAAACAACCAATCGTCATCGTCTTTGTCAGCGATATAATCAGCGATACCCTTCCTGAGCTCTGGCTGAACGGGGAGTGTCACCCACTTCTTGTTCTTCTTCTGTCTGATCTTGATTTCATCGGCGCGCACATCCTTTACCTTTAAGCGAAGCATATCCGAGATCCGCAAGCCGGTATGAATACCCAAGAGAAATAAGGCGTGGTACTTTGGACTCGATTTCTTGAGATCATTCAGGATGGCCTCGATGACAAGCATGTCACGTATGGGTTGGACGCTCGCCAAACCATTCACCTCCCCATAGTTATTTAGACAAACAAAAAAGCACCTCGCGGGTGCAATCAAGAGAATAAAAGGGAAATCCCTCCAAACGTCGAATTTCGATAGCGTGACCCATCAATCGACAGAAAGGAGGATTTAATTATGAATGATAAAAAACCACCTGGTGCAAATACAAACGCATCTGTGGATCAACCGTCTATGAGAATCAGACCAACTGGTGATCAGCGTTCGGTTGATCAGCCATCAGCAAGGATTCAGCCACCAAATCCCCCTAAGAAGTAATGCCATTGTCAGCATAGTACTTTTCCTGGGCTTTTTTGATGGCTTCCCCATCGAAAATTTTGACGTAGGATCCTGATTTTGTGTCAAAGAAGACATGAGATACAGGCACCTTGTAATCCTTTACGATCATAGTAAAAAACTCAACGTCGTCCAGATATAAGTTGCGTTCCGGTTCTAATGGCCGGGACGCTTTCCTCACCGAGCCAATAAGGTAACCTTTTTCATCGCCAATTTTCCCTATTTCAACCACTTTCCCTCCATACTTCACAAAGACCTCATCCCAAACGGACGGTGCATCGGAGAATGGAGCAACCTTTCTGGAGATTCTTATTTTGTTTATTACTTTTTGAAGCCTCTCCTGGCCATATTT
The DNA here is from genome assembly GCF_003710985.1 of Brevibacillus panacihumi. Lineage (GTDB taxonomy): Bacteria > Bacillota > Bacilli > Brevibacillales > Brevibacillaceae > Brevibacillus > Brevibacillus panacihumi. The sequence goes on along the minus strand of NZ_RHHT01000062.1, from coordinate 29,642 downwards.
TGCCCATAACCAACTTAACAAAAAACTCACCAATGTGCTTAGCACTAAAAAAGAAAATAAAAAAACAAAATTCCCCGAAACTTTGCTTAAGTCAGCCACTTCCCAAATGTATTTCATTTCACTCATTTTGGATGAGACCCAAACACCCAAATTGTATATAAGAAGCGTTATGAACGAGACGGGCAGCCAGAGTAAAGCGGAAATTGCCGTCAATTCTCCAGATGAATGCTTTGTTACAGGAGTTATCCCAAATGATTGCAGCCAAAAATAAGCCAAGAATCCCGGCAAAAAAAATACTATAGTTCCCAACAAGCTTTCCATATCCTCACCTCGGTTCTACATATTCTGCAAAGGTTACTGCTTCCCTTTTTTTGCCTGACAAAAGAAAAAGCACCGTGATGGTGCCCCCTCGATTACCTTTTCAGTTTTCTGATTAAGTCATCAAGTTCTCTTGCCGCCTGTTGAATCAATTCTGCATGGTCTTTTGATCTGCCCCCATTTAAATCGGTGTACCTCTGAAGGAATTCACTTATTTCCGTTTGCTCCTCGGGAGTAGCATTCACATAATAAGGAGCAACTGCTCCAGTAAGGGCTGCAAAGCCAAAACCAATGTCAATATAGTCCGCACTAGCAACTAAAAGCGCTCCCCGGCCAGCATTTTTCCCAAGAGCCATACGTACCGCTATTTCCAGTTCTAAAGATGCTTGATGAGACATATTTACCCTCCCCTTTCGCCAATCATTTCGGCAAGAAGGGGAATTTTTCCTGTTCATTTTGAGAAAATTCCGCCCGGTTTCCCGGGCGGTTAGAGGAGGGGTTCGAAAGATGAGCACCTTTCATACATAGGTGGCAAATGCATGGCAAAAAACAGCCTATCAGACGAGGAATAGGCTGTTTTGGAGTCTATCTGTAATTTTTTCTTGCGCGCGTGCTATGTATGAATCAACGCTGCCCTTCGATATTCTTAATAAATCCGCGATGTACTCATGGCTGAATCCCTGTCCATGGGCCAACACGTAGCACTCCCTTTCCCGTTCACTCAAAACGCATAGGGCATCCTCTATTTGATTCAACTCCCATTCTGTCAGATTCGACGGGCTGCCTGCTGTACTTCGAGCTGCGAACGCCTGCATACGGAGCGGATCGACTAGCTTCTCTCTTTGGTAAGCCGCCCTGCGCTCAATGCCGCGTCTGTTCCCTGGCATTCGTCCCGTCTCCAACCACTCAATAATCCATTCTGACTCACCAAGCATTTCACCAAGGAGCTGCCGATCAGTAGCCACATGCTCTCCCTGGCAGTTCCTGCGCATCCGTTTTAGCATCCGTCTAGTTTCTATATAACCCTGTAGCAAGTCTTGCATGAGAACCCCTCCCCGTTGCATTACTTGCGTCTGCTGGCCACGTCCTTCAGGAACCGGCGCGGCCCGACGTCTCCCATCATGCGGCGTAACTCTTCCTGAGAAAATCGTTCTGATGGCCGTTTTTTCTTGATTTCTCGGATGCTCGATTTTTTAGAACGTATGCCCCGCTTAGCTTCCTGGTATATCATTTCCAATAGCTCCATTGACTGTTTCCTGCCCATCTTCCATTCCACGTACTCCCGAATCGTAATCATATCTTCTCTCTCCTTCTGAAAACAAAAAGGGCGCCAGAGCACACCTTTACTGTAGGTGTGTATCTGACGCCCTCCCGTTGTCGGTCCCAGGCTATTCAAATCGATGGCTTTTTCGCTCATCGTATCCGGTAATTCTTCCTTGGTAACATTTTACCACGATGTCTCCGTGTTCGACGAGTGGAACAAGATTTGCTGCCTTTCGTTTTGGGTCAATCAGGACCATCAACGGCCCGCTTCCGACCGGTATGATCACCGTATTGCTCTCTAGGTCAATTTTTAATGATTGTGCTTGCATGAATGTCCACTCCCTTGTTATCGCTCATTCAATTGCCATCATGCCGTCGATATCCGTTGTCACTACGATGACTCCACTCCGTACTTTGTAATCCAGATCCGCTCCCATTTCCTCTAAAGTACGTCTGACGTTATCCGCTGCTGTTGCATTTTTTGTCTTGAAAGTAAACTGAATGTAATCTTGAAAGAATGTGTTGAAGGTTGGAATCACTTTTTCCTTTAAAGCTCCCACTTGATTCTGAAACACGGTCTGCAATCGCTCGTTTTCGGCTCTGAGCAGGAGTATGGTTTTATCTTTGTCCCGCAGTGTCTTCTCCAATTCCGAAAGCTTTCCAGCCATTTCAAGCTGCAGATCAGTCTTCGATACCCCCGTTTTTTGTTCGGTTTGAACACGCTCATCATCTTTCATTACCTGTTTTGCTTTCGGTCTACCTGGGCCTCTTTTGGGCTCCTCAGTATTGGAGTTTGCAGACTTAGCTGGATTCAAACGCTTATCTGGCAGCTCCCACTCATCTTTCATTCGTTTTAATGTTTGAGCCGAAATGTTGTATTGATTTGCGATTTTATAATCCGGTAATGACCCACTCAGTTCAAGATACGTTCCCTTGCTAAGTTCCTTTTCCAAATTGTCATTCACCTTCTTTGGCTCATCTGCCTTTTTTCCCTCATGGACGGACTTGGGAGTCCGCCCCGTGAGTAAACTCTGGCCGAGTATAAATAGCTGCTTTCCAACATTGCATTCGGACGTACACAGCGCTTGAGCTTGTGATTGGCCGAATAGCTTATAGTTGTCGATGAATGTTAAACAGCCCTTGCAATTTTGCTCAATCAGGTCGCCAATCACCACGCGTATAGCCTTCAACCTTTTTCGGTCGGTCTCCACAGATTGAGTCATCCCGGCAACACCTCTTATCGAATCGGACTTTTAATCCTTTCTGCATGCGACTTGTGGTTGCCGATCCACAAATTATCTGCTTTGAAGAAATTCCCGAATTGATCTTGGTTCGGGAATCCCTGGACTGTTGCGTCTCGTCTTACATGAATCGTTTTGCAATGCGGGCATTGAATCGATTTTTGTTTTACGGGTATCCACCGATTGCTTCGTTTACCGCAGGCTGCATTCTTGCAGTACACTCTCGTACGGTAGTGTTCCAAGCCATTTATGACTTTGATGTCGTTGTTAGTTGATTCGTTCTTTGTTATCTGATCATCTACCGGTGGAGCAGATTCGGGATGATTGGTTTCAACCTCTTTGTCGGCTACGATCCCCAGCAATGGCCCCAGTTTTTCTCCTAACGGTGTAGAGAGCGTTCTCGCCGAATTTACATAAGGAAGTTGTTTCGAGTGCATTTTTGTCACTATTTCGTTGTCGCTTTTGCTGTCTTCGCTAGTATTGGCAGAATCATTGGTCAGTTCGGTTGACAGAATCTTTGGTACAAAATTCTCTTTTGCTTCTGGCAAGGAGATTGGTTTTGCTTGCTCGTCTTGTGGAAACCCAAACCCGAAAACCCCGAATACTCCGCGAATGATTTGAAGGACTTGTTTGTTATTTGGCTTTGCAATTTCCAAAAAAGCTTTATTCTCACCATGAAACACCGTTACTCTGATGCTCATACAACAACCTCCCGAAATTTTAGTTTATCTGTTCATTCTTTGGCTTTTGGAAAGGAAAGGGGGATGAGATTTACTCCCCCATGTCTGGATAAATATGCTCTACATACTCTCTGTTCGCTTTACCTAGTAAGTAGGCCAACTGCGTAAGTCTGGCTACCCTCTCATCGAAGGCTTGAGCATTCCGCTGGTTCCCTTCTCGGAGGTTGATTGCCGCTTTCTGCTTACTCTGATCCACCTCGTACTCGATCCCGGAAACGGCATCCAAAACATCGTCAAATTCAAGGCTTCTCAGAAAGTAGATCAGTTCTTTTTCTTCTTCCGAGAAGACTCCGGTATCGACTATGATGTCGGTATAGTTATTGGCTTCTTCAATACCTTCTGGAGTGACTATATCACTATCAAACCAGGCCGCATATTCCCCGTCTTTCTCAACAATACTAATCATGATTTGGCGATCAGAAACAAGTTTGCCGAAAGTGTGGTCTTCTGTGTCAAATGCAAATTCTGCTTCCCCCAACTTCACCACAAGGACATCTCCATCTTCCCCTTCGAGGCACTCGACATCTACGTTTACCCCGGCGCTCCCAATGAACGGATCATTCCCCTTTGCTCGAGTTAGTTCCAGGCTGCAAGTTACCCCGTATGTTTTCATCACTTCAAACAGATGCATTACTTCCACAGCACTGGATTCAATCATTTTGTAGTTTGTCATGTAAATCTCCCCTTGTTTTTTGGATTAGTAAAAGATTCGTTCCCGTTTTGCTTTTGCCAACATTCCGACTAGAATCGTATGAAATTTGTCCAGGACGCCCATGCGAACCATGACGTCGATCCCGTTCACCATTTTCTTTAGCGTGGACTCGGCGTATGGTCTGCCGGTCTTCTCAATTCGTTCAGCATTAATTTTTTCCCGCTCACGCTGCACACGCTCGAGTACACTGATACCGTGTTGATCCTTCATAATGTCATAGATGCGGTTGTATATCTCGTTGTGGCCCATCCGAGTCCAGCGGGAGTATTCGTTGATCAGATCAACAACCTTAGATGCATCAGGCACAGCTGTCAGATTGTCGGTTATGGCGTCAAATCCACTCTTTAGCGCCATGAGTTCCTGATCCCGTCGCGCATCCTCTTTTTCCTTCTGGACAGCCTGATTTGCCAAGAATGCGACCATCTCCATTGCAGACATTTGCTGTTGAGTTGATCGGAGCGACTTTTCAAGCAGATTAAACGCTTTGATATAGTCCTCTTTGAACCGATCTGCTTCTTTCCCGGTATAGCCCATAACCAGAAACGTAAAACCATCTCGGGTCATATCAACCTTTGGCATCTGTCTTCTTTGTTGGTTGATGTAGAATGACTCTGCAAAATTGCTTAGTCGAAATTCTTCGCTGCAACCAAGATTCCGTATATCGCGGAGAACATCTGAATGATTTTTCATAAATGTTTCCGCCACAATTAGGCTATCTGTAATCACTCTGCCGTTTTCAATGAACACAAGCTTGTCCAAATCTTTCCCTCCCCCTGGATGAGCGCTTGAGTAAGTGCATCTACCCTTTAAGGTAAATCCTTTTAATACAAATGGTCATAGTCTTGGGCTACTTTCATCAATTTTATGATCGCCACGTCAGGTCGCGTTCATCTTGATAGTCATCGTTACTTGCCTGCCGTCCGAAGCGATGATCCAAACTGACGAATTTGTTATACTCCTTCAGGAAAGCCAGCTCCACGGTCCCGGTTGGTCCATTGCGCTGCTTCGAGATGATGACTTCAACAATGTTTTTGCTTTCCGTTTCCTTGTCGTAATAGTCATCCCGGTACAGGAACGCAACTAAGTCCGCTTCCTGCTCGATCTGTCCAGACTCGCGGAGATCGCTCATCATCGGTCGTTTATCTTGCCGTTGCTCTACACCGCGGCTTAGCTGGGAAAGAGCAATTACCGGCACGTCCAACTCTCTCGCCATGCTCTTGAGCGTACGAACGATCTCGGATACTTCCTCCTGACGGTTGCGCCCATGCTTGTCCATTTTGATTTTGGTGAGGTAATCGATGATGACCAGTCCAAGGCCTTCCTGTTGCTTCATGCTCCGGCATTTTGAACGCAGCTCTCCAAGGGCAATCTCAGGTGTATCGTCTATGTAGATGTTCGCCTTTGTGACTCTGCCAATAGCATAGGTTAATTTCTGCCAATCATCTTCCTCCAGCCATCCTGTTCGTAACCTAGTTGCGTCGATATTGCCCTCCGCGCTTACCATTCGTGTAACCAGCTTTCCCCCACTCATTTCCAGCGAGAAAATCAAGATCGGTTCGGCTATACTTCTGGCAGCATTCTGAGCAATATTTAAGGCAAATGCGGTCTTTCCTACTGAGGGCCGTGCTGCTAGGATGACCAGGTCCTGCTTATGAAACCCGCTCGTCATCTTGTCCAAATCGGGATAACCAGAAGGCACCCCTGTTGTCCGCCCTCTCTGCTGAAACGTCCGATCAATCTCCTCGTACGCTTCCAATGCAATTTCTTTGATTGGGCGAACGGCTCGTTTCTTGCCGCGATCCCGCAGCTCTTGTGCCACTTTCTCCGTTCGAGCCAGTACCTCGTCCACATTTTCGTTTTCCAAGCTGTCTTTGTATGCCTGGTAGTTGCTCAAAATCAACTTCCTGCGACGCGACTTATGCAAAACAATGGCTGCGTAGTAGTCAATGTTCTCGGCGGTCGGGGTGGAACTAGCCACCTCTGTCAAATACATCACGCCACCCGCATTATCCAGCATGTTTTTGGTTTGCAAATGGTTGGTCATTGTGATTATGTCCACCGGATCGCCTTTTTCGTACAGTTCAGTCATAGCTTGAAAAATTACTTGATTCCGGGTAATGTGAAGATCTTCTGGCTTCAGATCGTCTATGACTTTCGTTATAGCAGGCGGCCTTCGGAAGATGGCACCCAACACCGCCCGCTCCGCTTCTGCGCTGTGTGGCAGTTCGAGAACCTCAATCATGGTCTATCAATCTCCTGTGTAGCTGCTCTGTGTTTTCAACGTGCAAATCAAAGCGGTAGCTGCTTCCAGTCAGTTCTTCCAAAACACTTGATTCAATGATGCGCTCCATGAGCCGCTTTCCCCAACCCGCCTGTCTCTCCTCAAATCTCGCCTCCAGCTCCATTACGGTAAAGTTGGATCCGTAAAGGATGGGCTTACGATTCTGCCTGCTGTTTAATACCGTGAACAGCTCTCCCATTTCCCAGTCAGCGGGAACCTCTGCACCCATCTCATCAATGATCAGGACATCCGCCGCTTTATAAGCGTGCAGGTAATCCCATTTACTGTTTGGCTTTCTCGTGTGTGAAATCAGCAGCTTTGCCGTCGTGTAGATGACACTCTGGCCCTGGCTTCGTAGCTCCTTGGCTGCCGCTGACAGTAGGTGGCTTTTCCCTAAACCGTTGTCCCCAAAAAGGTATACGCCTTTAGCTCCCCAGTTGGAAAAATCCTCCGTGAAACTCTGTATGACCTGTTGCCCTCGCATCGTTCCAGGCGTTGCATGATAGCCCTTGAGGGTTGCATGCCTAACCATTTGGTCATCGTCGCTATATTCGTGAATCTCACCGTTACGCTTAGCCCGCTCGTAGCGTTTGATATCAGCCATCTCTTTTTCGGCTTCACACTTACACGCTGGAGTTACGCGAAAATTTCCAAGCAGCTCTGATTTCAACTCTATGGGCTTGATCAGACGGCCGCAATAAAGGCAGTTCCGCTCACTTGATCCCTGCTTTTCGATACAGCTCCTCACGATCTGGGGCAAGGACTCCCGGATTGGCTCCACTGAGGTTCCCTCCTTTGCTGAAAGGCTTTTGATTGAGATAACCTTCAAACTTTGGTGAAAAAAGCGTCTCAGGTCGAAGGTATTTTGACCATCCAGGGTCTTTCAACCATTCAGCCGACTTGTTATCGATAACTCGCTTGAAATCATCCAGGCGAAACCCTTCGTTCCATCGGGCAGTGATAAGCTGCTGTGTTTTTTTGCTGGTTGGCCGATAGCTTGTTCCCGCCTTTTGGTTTAGGTAGTCGATGATTTCAGCAAAAGGGACAATATTTTTATTATTACTTAGTAAAGATAAATACTTAGTATTATTAATACTTAGTAGCGTTGGATTTCCCACTAGTGGTTCTTCCATTTGTGGAATTTCCACTTCTGGTTTTTCCACTTGTGGCATTTCCTTTTGTGGTTTCTCCTCTTCTGGAAGAACCTCCTGTGGCGTTTCGTAAACATGTGTCTCCCACTTGACGATCTTGCCGTTTTCTTTTATCGGGAATCGGTGAAGATAGCCAAATTGCTTTAATTCCTTCAACCCGGCTCTCAGACTATCCTTACCGTCAGCAGCATGCTGCGAAAGCTCATCCAGAACGAATGTCCAGTCATCTGGCAATGACAGCATGTAAGCGATGATCCCTTTTGCTTTCCAACTCAAACGCTCATCACGTAAGGCTGTCTTATTCATCACGACGTAGTTGTCGTTCTTCCTTACCCTAAAAATGCTCAAGCTGTCACAGCCCCCTCTTGTAACGATTGCCTGTAAAATTCCAAGAATAACTTATACCCTGCCGCAATGCTTTCCCGTTTACACACATCCCTGACCATACGCAATTGATCGTCAGAAATTTTGTCTTCCAATGCTGCATTGATGATGTTCATAAGTGCCAGGGCAACTAAATCTCCCTCTGCAGCTCTGTGGCAGATTTTTTGGTACTCTGCCTCAAGGTTCCGATCCTCAGCTTTACTCATGCTGACCACCCACTTTCTCCGGCCAAGGAAACAGTCGGTCGAAGCTCTTGTAATCGTGAGCGTACTGCGCGGTGCATCTCACCCAATAGATCATCATGCAAGTAATCGTCGCCCATCATCGTATCGAGTGACTGGAGTGTACCAACAGAGACTCTGCCCATTACATCCCGGAAGAAGTCATACGAGCTTGTATAGTCATCCAAATTTAGCCTTAGATGTTGGCAAAGCCATTCTATCTGGCTCATGAACGTCTTGAAGTCATCCAGCGCATTGTTCTGCTTTTGCATTTAGCACCGCTCCTTCCTCTACTGCCAATACCAATCGATCTCGATGGGCAATTGCGGTTTTTGTCAGCTTCTTGTATATAAGCCCCACTTTTTCCCCTTGGGGTTCCGGGATACTTAAATAAACCTCGACTTCTTCAAGCGTCATGCATGAAACCAACTTTTCCCACCAGTCAAAAAAGTGGAAACCTTCAGGCGTGAAGAATTCGGTATGATCTACTCCCAATTCTTTTGACCATTCTAAAATTGTGTCAAACAGCCCAACTTCGGCTTTGGTCATCCCAAACACTCCTTTTTGATCGGAGGACAAACTTTTATGTATACATTTTCGAATATTTGGCTATAATATTTGTAGCGAGGCTTGTCCTCCGTTGTTCGGTTGTCATTTCCCTGGTCCGGCAAGACGATTGGAAATGACCGTTCTATCCCACCTGTTGGAAGCAGGTGGGCTTTTCATTTTCAGGCATGTTTGCCATAATCAGCAGCCCAATAAACGCGTCTGCGCAGATCCGGCTTTGCAGGATCGGGTCTGTCAAAATGTCCTCGACCATCTCCGCTGGCGTAGCCAGATTTGCCGTGTTCTTCATCCCCTTTTCCTCCCCTCATGCGAGATATGCTTCCAAGGCACCTGTTTGCACCCTCTGAACAAATGTTTCAAAAGTGATTTCGTATCGCTCCCTGATCCGGTGGTAAACAAAGTACGTGGCCAGCCGTTCGAGTCTGTCATCGTGCACCCTATCACCTCCATTTGTAGGATTTTCCACCTTTCTGTCGAAATGGAAGTTGTCCAGACTTACCAAACCAAACTGGAAGGAGGTGAGACCATGTCACAGAATTTCGCTGAAATTGCTAAGGAAATCACTATAGCTGCGATAGAAAAGGGTGCTATAGTTTTCCCAGGAAAAGGTACTTACGCATCTGTTGAGGAGTTAAATAAATACAACCATATGCGTGCTCAAGAAATTTCTAAACTTTACAAAACTATTGCGTTATCAGTTAATGACGTCATGCTTGGTAACTTTAAGGTTGAAACCGAACAAGAATAGCTAATGCAACAATCAAACTCGGCAGTTGCGCTTGGTCGTCTGCCGAGCTGCTTTTGCTCTTGTCGTGTATCAATGAACAAATAGCCTGAGTTACTTCATTGACGGCAGCTGTAGTTTTTTGATCCATCCCCACTCACCTCCCCTCAAATTGCTGCAAGATCGTCTCCCGCTCCTGACGCAACTGCTCAATGCGCGCTTTGTACGATTCCTTTTCCGCGCCTGTCAGATGCTTGTTGACGGCCAAGTCACGAGCCAGTGCAGTGTGTTCCTGTGTGATCTCCACTAGGCGGTCGCCGTGTTCCGAGTTAATCGCGAGCCATATGGCCCGTTTGCTGTGGGTGCTCATTTCCTTTTGCCCTCTTTTCACTCTTGCGTAGAGGCCCGCATACAACGGCCAGCCTTCGCCCGTTATGGCGGTCAACGCTTCCTGGATCGTGATTTGTTGGTACGCGTCATCGTTACGCACCTCGATCAAGTAGGTATCATCCAGCAGGATCTCCTCGCCGTTTTGACGCTGCAGGCCAACCACCTCGCCTTCAACGAACAACGTACCTGTGAGGTAACCACCAGCGATGTCAGCTGTTTCCCTGATATGAGCCGCTAAGTATTCCATGCCTCGTTCCTCCCCTTCACCCGGTAATTCAATTCTTCTTGCTCCCGAATCCACCGATCCAAACTTGCCGTGCTAAACCAGTACCTCGGGTTCTTCGAGCCGTCTGCGCCATATGTCCGATGCGGAATCCGCTTCTCCCGGCACAGCCGCCGGAGCGTGTATTCGGACATCTGCAGGTATTCGCAGGCTTCCGTGAAAGAGATTGTGCGGCCAGGTGCTGCCTCCAAGTCCGCGCGCAATTCTTCCCGCAGTTCCTCTTTGAGTTGATTGCGCAGAGCGTCAATCGCTTGGCTGAAGAGGTATCCTGGAGAGTCTCGCCTATCCATGCCATCACTCCTTAAACTCAGTAATAACTTGTATTTCCGTCATTTTGAGCAAATTTAAATCCATGTCCAGACAAGCAGCTAACCTTGAAAGTGCCTCGACACTAGGCATATATCTACCATTCTCAATATCAGATATATAGTTTCTTGAAAGCCCAGTAACCGCTGAAACGTCAACTTGTTTGAGCTTTTTCTCTGTTCGCGTCTTCTTGATAGTTCTGCCCAATGCTTTTTTATCCAGCATTCCTGTTCACCTCCGTTGATGTAAATGTACGGTATTCACGACATATTGTAAAATCTTAAATTCTAGCAAAAACACGCTTTATCTCGAAATAACTTGAATTCACGTCATAAATCTCGTTATTACTTGTATTTCCGTCATTTTAGACATTGTATATCCGACTTTTTGAACCTATAATAGTTCTCAAATGTCGGTTTTTCCGACTATGGAGGAGAAAAAGCAATGGGAATCGGGGAAAATATTAGACTTTATCGGAAAAAGAAAGGACTCACCCAACAACAACTTGCTGATCTCACTAACCTATCTAGGTCCTATTTAGCAGATATCGAGCGAAACAGATACAACCCAAGTGTGGATACTTTAAAATCAATTGCCAAAGGGTTACAAATCAATCCCAACGTGTTGCTGAACGAGGAATTCAACGACGCCTCCACACTCTCACCCAAAGAAGAGCGCGATATCGTAAAAGAACTGGAGCGCATCATGGCAGATCTAAAAAACAATGAGGCACTCGCATTCCACGGAGAGCCGATCGATGAGGAAGAAATGGAGTTGCTCCGCGCTTCTCTGGAGAACTCACTTCGGATTGCAAAAATGGTGGCAAAGAAAAAATTCACTCCGAAAAAATACAGAAAATAACGGGCTGGGGAGATGCACACATGCAGTCTACTAAGCAGATCGTGCAACGGCTCATCAAGCAACATGGTACCAACGACCCGACAACTATCGCGCGCAAGATGGGCATCCTTATTTTATTTGAAGATTTCAAAAACATTTGGGGTTACTTCAACATGAGCAAACGCGTCCCCATGATCCACGTGAACCGTAACCTGGACGAGCACCTGCAAAGATTTGTCATCGCCCATGAACTCGGCCACCGCATTCGGCACCCTAAAGTTAATGTACCGTTCCTGCGGGCCAATACGTTTCTGTCTGTTGACCGGATTGAGCGGGAAGCAAACGAATTTGCAGTCGAGCTCTTGATGCCGGACGACCTGCTGTACGAACACCGGCACACCCGCATGACAATCGCTGAAGCAGCAGCTACTTATGGCGTGCCGGTCGACGTAGCTCACTTGAAAAAGTTCTGATTGGTTCTTCGTTTTAGGGAACTCTTACACCTCAAAACCGAACATATATTCTCATAGAAAGGAGAAAAATCACAATGGCATCCATCGAAAAACGAGGCACCAACTCCTGGCGCCTCGTCGTTGAGGCGGGATATGACGCCCAGGGCAAACGAATCAAACGGTACAAGACGATCCGAGTAGAGGACAAAGCTCTTCTTAGGACGACAAAGAAGCTTCAGGATTATCTGAACGATGAACTGCACAAATTTAAAATCGAAGTTGAAGCCGGGGAGTACATCGCTCCTGAAAAGATGACATTCGGGGCATTTGTGGAGGAGTGGCATGCGAAATACGCCGTCAAAGAGCTAAGCCCCAAAACATTGGCCACCCATATGCGATTTATTAAACTGCGGATATTACCAGTATTTGGGCGGAAACGTCTCGACCAAATCAAGCCCTTCCACATCGTACAATTTTTGTCCGACCTAAGCGAAGAAGGTGGCCGTTTAGATGGTAAAGACGGGAGACTATCCTCCGGAACAATTCATTATGTGTATCGCATCCTGAAGAACATTTTCTCACGGGCAGAAGAATGGAAAATCATCAAGGGAAATCCCGTTGCAGAAGTAAAGAGACCGAAAGTGACGCACAAGGAAGTAGAGGTCTACGATGAAAATGAAGTCGCCGAGCTGTTTCACGCTCTTGAAAAAGAGTCAATCCACTGGAGAATGATGATTACTCTAGCTTTGACAACAGGTTTGCGCAGAGGCGAGTTGGTCGGCCTTGAATGGAAACACGTCAACCTGGAGAAAGGCACAATCGACGTTAAACAGAGCATCTCCATGGCTATAAACGGGGAGCCGGTCATCACTGAGCCCAAAACCAAAAAATCCAAAAGAACCATTTCCCTGCCTGATTCGGTTGTCGAGGACCTTAAAGAGTACAAAAAGCACATTCATGAGCAACTGGAGAATGTACGAGACAAATGGAATGGCGGCGACCACTTCTTCGTGTTTTGCCACGAAGACGGCCGACCTTTTTATCCAGAGACTCCATACTTGCACTTTAGAAGTTTCCTGAAAAAGAACGGCCTCCGCTATATCCGTTTCCACGATTTGCGCCATACGTCAGCGACTCTGCTTATCAACCAGGGGGTTCATGCCAAAATCATATCCGAACGCCTAGGTCACGCCAGCATAACCACCACCATGAACGTATACGGCCACGCGCTTCAATCGGCTGATAAAGAAGCAGCCAACAAATTCGAGAATATACTCCCGATCCGGAGAACCAACAGAAAATAATAAAAACGACACACCGTTCATGTGCCGTTTTTATTGTGCCTCTTTCGTCCCCAATTCGTCCCCAAGCGTGTTTTTATAGCATCAAAAACCCTTATATACCAACAAAGCCACACTCTCCACATGCCCCGTATGCGGAAACATATCCACCGGCTGCACTTCCTTCACCTCATACCGCTCCGCCAGCACCTTCAAATCCCGCGCCAGAGTGGATGGATTACACGACACATACACCACACGCTCCGGCTGCATCTCCAATATCGTTGCGAGCAACGCCTCATCACAGCCCTTGCGCGGCGGATCGACCACGATCACATCGGCACGAATCCCTTTCTCCTTCCACGCGGGAATCACGACCTCCGCAGGCCCAGCCTCAAACGTGACATTCTCCACGCCATTGAGCTCTGCATTGCGATTCGCATCCGCAATCGCTTCCGGCACAATCTCCACCCCATACACATGACGAGATTTCTGCGCCAAAAAGAGCGAAATCGTCCCGATGCCACAGTACGCATCAATGACCGTCTCCGTCCCGGTCGCCCCCGCATACTCCAGTGTCTTGTTGTACAAAACCTCTGTCTGCGCCGGGTTCACCTGATAGAACGAACGTGCCGAAATAGCGAACTTGATCGGCCCGATGTAGTCGTAGATCACATCACTGCCCCAGAGCGTCACCGTCTTTTTGCCGAAAATGACATTAGTTCGCTCCGGATTGACATTCTGCACGATACTGGTCACACCAGAGACCTGCCCGCGAATGGCTTCCACAAGACGCTCCCGCTGCGGAATCTCCTCTTCGGTAGTCACCAGCACGACCATGACTTCTCCTGTTTTCACGCCCACCTTGACGACTACATGCCGTAAAAGCCCGGTGTGGCGCTGCTCGTCATAGGCGCGGATCTGCAGCTCTGACGCAAGCTTCTTCACGACAGCGACTGCTTCGTCGTTGGCCTGGTGCTGGATCATACAGGCTTCCATGTCGATGATGGAGTGGGATTTCTCCGCGTAAAAGCCGCCGACCAAAGCTCCGTTCTCTTCTCCGATCGGTACCTGTGCCTTGTTGCGGTAGCGCCAAGGGTCGCTCATCCCAAGTGTCGGGTGAACCGTGATGGCCCCTTCTCCCTCCACCTGAAAGCCGCCAATGCGCCGGAGGTTGTCCCGCACGATCTGCTGCTTGTGGCGCAATTGCTCCGCGTAATCCAGATGCTGCAGCGAGCAGCCCCCGCAACGGTCGTACAGCGGGCAGGGCGGCAGCGCACGGTAGGTGCTTGCCTCCACGACCTCCACCATCTTGGCAAAGCCAAAATTCTTTTTCACATGCTCCACACGCGCCCGCACGCGCTCCTGCGCCAATGCCCCCGACACGAACAAGGTGTAGCCCTCGATGCGGCCCACGCCTGCTCCCTCGTGATTGAGTCCGGTGATCTCCACTTCCACGGTTTGTCCGACCCGTACAGGCACATCCAGCTCTGCTTTTGCTGTCGGGTGTGGGCCGCGCCTCTTCTTTGTTGTCTTTCCCACGTTCTTTTCTCCTTTTTATCCTGATTCTATGTACAAGAGGATGCTCCAAGTCGCATCCTCTCAAGCCTTTCTTCGCTCATTACGGCACGAACAGCTCAATATGCCCAGGCAGTGCTTCCACGACACAAGGAAGCTGGCCTCCCAATTCACCGTCCAGGTTCAACTGGACCTGCTCTCCGCTGGACGTCGTTGCCTTCAGATAGTCGGTCTGGAAATAGGCGATGAGCGGGTCCTTGATGTGATCTCCGCGCATGGCCAGTGTAGCGAGGCGAATGATTTCTGCGATGTTCGCCTTTTTTACCACGATAACATCCAGCTTGCCGTCTGACAAATCTGCCTGTGGCG
The DNA here is from genome assembly GCF_003710985.1 of Brevibacillus panacihumi. Lineage (GTDB taxonomy): Bacteria > Bacillota > Bacilli > Brevibacillales > Brevibacillaceae > Brevibacillus > Brevibacillus panacihumi. Next base: position 14,602 of record NZ_RHHT01000062.1, on the reverse strand, counting down.
CCAGCTTTTCAAAACCGCCTACCGAGCGGCTGTTGGCGATGAGGAAGATCATGATCTCCTCGTCGAGCAGCACTTCCTTGCGATTCTCCATCTTGACCCGGATCGGATGCAGGGAAGGCAGCTTTTCCAGCCCTTTCATGTAATAGGCGAGCTGGCCCATCATGGTTTTGAGCTTGCTTGGAACCTCATACGTCAGATTGGTGAGGTAGCCTCCCCCGGCGATATTGATAAAATAGCGGTTGTTGATCTTTCCCAGATCGATGCGCTTTTTCTTGCCTCTCTTGATTACATCGCAGGAGCGGCTGATCGACTTGGGAATTCCAATCGCTCGCGCCAGATCATTCGTCGTGCCGCACGGGATAATCCCCAGTGCCGGACGAGCTTTTTGCCCTGCCATTCCATTGACGACTTCATAGATGGTGCCGTCTCCCCCTGCTGCGATGATCAGGTCATAGCCGCGAGATACGGCACGGGCCGCTTCCTTCGTCGCATCCTCTGGACCTTTGGTCGCGTGGCAAGACGTCTCGTATCCGGCAGTTTCCATCAAATCGAGGATATCTGGCAATCGCCGACGTACGATCTCCCGGCCGGAGCTTGGATTATAGATTAATCTGGCTTTTTTCAAGGCAGATCCCTTCTTCCCTTTCCCCGACGCTTACGGGTATTCTCTCTACTCATCATATCCTGTATAGCCATTTTTGGGAATCGCTATGCTGAATCGGGCGTGTTAAGATGAAAAGAGGATTCCAAAAGCTGGGAGGGGAAGCCATGAAGCCAATCATCGTCGGTGTAGACATAGGGGGAACTGCTATCAAGATGGCCTTGATTACCCGTGACGGGGAGTTGGTCGCCAAGACACAGGAGCCGACACCGCTCGCGTCTGGTGAAGACGGTATTTTGCAGCACACCTTCGAGATGACCCGCAGACTTTTGCAGCAGCAAGGATACACGCTGGATCAGGTGGGAGGCATCGGGGTGGGTGTACCGGGACCCGTCGATCCCCAGGAAGGTATCGTGCAGCAAGCCGTCAATCTGCATTGGCATAAGCCCGTCCCGCTGAAAGCCAAGCTGCAAGCGATCAGCGAAATGCCTGTCGAGGTAGACAACGACGCCAACACAGCTGCGCTGGGCGAAATGTGGCGCGGTTCCGGCCAAGGCGCCAAGGACCTGATCTTCATCACCTTGGGGACGGGAATCGGCGGGGGAGTCATCCTGCATGGGCAGGTGGTGCATGGCATCAATGGCGTAGGCGGTGAGATCGGGCATATCACGCTGACGCCAGACAGCGGTCCGTTGTGCAATTGCGGAAAAAAGGGCTGTTTGGAATCGTACGCCTCGGCTACCGCTCTGGCTCGTGAAGGCAGGCTTGCTGCCTCGAACGGCACGAGTCCCCTGCTGACCCAGATTCTTGAAAAGCAAGGCGAACTGCAAGCAAAAGACGTCCTTGACGCAGCCAAATCAGGAGATACCGCCGCGCTCGCCATCATCGACCAGGCTGCGATGTACCTGGGGTTGGCACTCTCCCACCTCGGCATGGTGCTCAATCCGGCTCGCTTCGTCATCGGCGGAGGTGTCTCGTACGCTGGCGACTTCCTGTTCTCCCGGATTCGGGAAGCCTACAACCGCTTCATCCCCTTTTCCTATGTCATCGAATCGACCGAGATCCTGCCTGCCAGTCTGGGAAATGACGCTGGCGTATACGGCGCAGGCTGGCTGATCCGCTCCCGGATGAACGAATAAAAAACAAAGCGCTTTTGCCAGGCAGCCTTGCGTGGCAGAAGCGCTTTGTTTCAGCAACAACGATTACGAAGAGGGCGTATGCGAGACAGGCGGCTGATCTTGCGCTTTGCCCTGCGCCGCTTCCTGCTTGCCCATGACGATCAGGACTGCTCCCGCTATCACGGCACAAGCGCCAATCCACTGAATCCCGCTCAGCCTCTCCCCGAACAACATCGCAGAAAACAGGATCGTCACCACTGGCTCCACCATGCTGATGACCGATGCTTTGGTCGAGCCGATTAATTTCAATCCGCTGAAAAAACAACTGATCGCAAGTACAGTAGAAAATACGACGATGCCCGCTAAAGCCCACCAACCCGCCGTGTCAAAGGCAAAGGAAAAGCCGCCATCCAGCTGCACTACGACGAACATAGAACCGGAAGCGAACAGCGTGATATACCCGGAGGTGACATACGACGACGAGAGCCCTTTGCCTACGCGGTTGCCCACTACGATGTAGACGGAATAGAACAAGGCAGCCGCGAACGCCAGCATAACACCGAGCGGTTGAATCCCTCCAAAGCTCAACCCCAATACCAGCCCCAGCCCCAATAAGGAGAGCAGCATCGCCGCCACGGTCTTCAACCGCAGCATTTCCTTGTCGACAAAGTAGCTCAATATCGCAACGAAGACGGGAAAGGTATACAGGATCAGGGCCGCCAGTGATGTGGGAATGTACTGGACGGAGGAAAAGAAGCTGAGCGACTGCAGGGTATACAGGACTCCACCCAGCAAAATCAAGTACATCACTTGCTTTTTATCGATGCGAAAGGACTCCCTGCGAATGCGGATCAATGCGAAAAAGAGCATGGCTGCGAATAAAAAGCGCAGGAAGACCAAAGTAGAGACAGACGCTCCCGCTCCATATGCGTAGACCGCGAAAATTGACATGACTCCGAAGCCAACAGCAGAGACGATGATATACAGAACACCCACATAGAGCGGATTCACGACCACTCACCAGCTTTCCTCATCATACACAACGGTACATCAATGCTTGACGACGGCTCCTTCCCGCCGGAAAAAGCGCGCTGACAAGGCAACCACCAGCGCTACATAAAGCAGCGACGTGCCCAAGCCGACCAAGGCATGCATCGGATCAACCATCCCGTAAAAGACCTCCTTGATCAGGGAGACACCGCTGAAGACCGGCAGCAGATAGTAATGCTCGGGGATGTCCACAGGATGAAGCGGCATCAGCATGTACGATGGGACCATAGCCAAAAACATGACACCGCTCATGTAGGTCTGCCCTTCCTTTATTGACTTGGCCATCGTGCTGAGCATCAGCTCCAATCCTGCAAAAAAAGCCGCCTGCAGCAGGATGCTCAACAGCAATACCAGTGCAGTAGCGGGGCTCAGTGCGCTCAGCCCGAGCTCTTCCCCTCCGAACGGTCCAAACCGAAGAATCAAAGTCAGAGAGACCAGTGACGCCGCCGCGCTCATGCAGCTCATCACCATCACCGTCATCAGCTTGGCTGTCAGCAATTGATTGGCCGCGATCGGCGCGCTCATCAGCGACTCCAGCGTCCCCCGCTCCCGCTCCCCGGAGATCAGGTCATTGGCGACAGCGATGCCCCCGGAAGCAAGCGAGACCACCAGCATAAGCGGAATCACTCCTGCCAGCATCCCGCCTGAGGATTTATCCTCTGACGCGACTTGCTCGTACACAGCATGGATCGGCTGTGTTGCCTTCTCGGACAGCCCTGCAGCCCGCAGACGCTTGGCGACAATCTCTTTGCTGTATGCTGCCACCTTTTCTTCGATCACATCGCGGGCATAGACCGACTTTTGATTGCTGCTGTCGTACTCGACCCGCAGATTGGCTGTTCCTCCCGCCTTCAGCCGTTCGTCAAAACCGTCCGGAATCGTGACAATCGCCCGCAGCTTACCCCCTATTAGCGCCTGCTCGGGATCGGCAGGCTGTTCAAATTTCACCCCGGGAATGGCTTCCAGCTGCGCCACCAAGCCGGATGTCCCCGTGACGTAAAGCGGGACATGCGCTCGCGCTTCCTCTTCCAGACTGCTGTACGAGGAACCCATCAGAAAAAACACGAAAGGAACAATTACCAGCGGAATGACAAACGTCCCTACCCATGTCTTGGTGTCCCGGAACAAATCCCGCATCTCTTTTTGAAAAACCGTCCAAATGATCGTGCCGCGCATCACCGACCGCTCCCTTCCACGACCGTCATGAACAGGTCATCCAGGTCCTGCATGCCGTATTGCTCACGGAGCTTTTGCAACGTCCCGGCATACTGCAGTCGTCCTTTGTGGATCAAGGCGATTCGCCTGCACAGCTTGTCGATCTCGCCCATGTTGTGGCTGGAAAATAGAATCGTCTTTCCCTCCGCCTGCAGAGTGCCGATCATCTGGCGAAACATATTGGCTGCCGTCACATCCAGGCCTGTCGTTGGTTCATCCAGCAGAATCACCTGAGGATCATGAACCAAGGTTCTGGCGATGGCCACCTTTTGCTTCATTCCTCGGGAAAAAGGACCGACTCGTCGATCGAGAAAGGAATCCATCTCCAGCATCTGGCTCAAACGCTTGATTCTGTGCTCGATAGCGGTTCGGCCCATGCCGTACATGCTGCCGAAATACGCGATATTTTCCCTTGCAGTCAAACGGCTGTACAACCCGACATCCCCGCCGAAGAGAATGCCGATCCGGCGGCGCACCTCATTCGGCTCTTTGATCACGGAAAAGCCTGCGACCTCGATGTTCCCCGCCGTCGGACGCAAGATCGTCGCCATCATCCGCATCATCGTGGTCTTGCCAGCGCCATTCTCACCGAGAAGTCCATATACCTCCCCCGCTTCCACGCGAAAGGAGACATCCTCTAATGCCGTAAATGCGCCAAACTGTTTCGTTACCTGCTGTACCTCGATCAAGCTGTTTCCCCTCTTCCTTCGTCAGCATCATCCCATCAGAAAGACATCATCCGCCTATCCTGTCAGAATGTTTGGACATCAAAGCGCGAGGGTCCCTAAAGACAGCAATCCGCCCTTCACGCGTGAGTCAATCCGACTACACCTGGGTACCGCTCCTTGAATGCTGCCAGCGAAAAATCGGCGAACAAAGCCATGAAGTCATCCGTGTTATTGATGTAATGGCGGCTTTCTTTGGCCTGCGGATGCTTTTCTTTATACAGGACAGCGACCAAATGACTCACTGGAACCCCTTCCGCCTCTTGATCGTAGACACCCTGCTCCGCCAAAAACTTGGAAAAATAGCGGACATATGTAACGGTGAAGGTCTGTTGCTTGCCGTCTGCTTCCCAAGTAGCAATAGAACGGTCGAATGTATCTGCTGGCGAACCTCCCTTGCTTGCAGGAACGGCTTCACCGGTCACCGAAATGAGTTTCATGCTTACCTTCCTCCTTACGTTCAACTCCTTTTATTATAGGTGAGGACAATTTTTTTTACAATTTTGTCAGAAAAGCGGCCCAGCGGGAGTCTATGGTTCAGGTCAACTAATCATGAGGAGTTTTCAGGATGGATAAAACAATCTACAGAGATACGTGGCAGGAAATTCAGCAAAGCCATACGGACGAAGAATTGGTAGAACAGGCCAAGAGCGGGGACCGCGAGGCATTTGGCGAGCTGGTGCGACGGCATCGGGCGAAGGTGTATGGGTATGCGCGCAGCTATACGCAGGAGTCCTTTCTTGCGGAGGATATTGTGCAGGACGCCCTGATTCGCGCCTTCCTGCATCTGGGAACGCTGACAGACAGCCGCCGCTTTCTGCCTTGGCTGCACCGGATTGTTCGCAATCAGGCGTATACCCGTCTGTCCAAGGGGCCTCAGAAGAGAGAGCAGGTCTTCTCCGGTCTGCAGCACCAGGCGACGGAGATGGATGAGACGGACTGGGGAGATCTGGACAGCATTTTGCGCAGACTGGGCAGAAACGAGCCTCGAGGAAGCGATGCGGACTCGAATCCCGAAGAAGTCCTGATGCGCCGGGAACTGCTGCAGATGATTATCGGTCTCTTGGGATGCCTGAGCCCGCGCGAGCGACGCATCGTAGAATCCCACTTCTTCGACCATCTTTCGCCGCAGGAGATTGCCGGACTGTTTCAGATGTCCCAGGGCAACGTCTATCAGATCCTGTCCCGATCGCGCAAAAAACTGATCCAACAAAAAACTCGCATCGTGGTTGACCAATACGTGAACTCTCGAAAGGAAGCGGGTACGATGAAAAAGGTAATGTTGGAAAAACCAAAAGCTACACAATTGCATACTTGGATTACATGCGCGATGGCTTTGTCCGGAGTCATTGAAAATACGGGCAAGAAAATGTCCTTCCCGATGGTGATGGGCTTGAGCGGTCACGCGTTTCGTCTTACTATCGTCCCAGGCGACATTCACATCGCCGGACCGACCATGTTTGATTTTACCGAGGTACTGCAGCGCGGGCTGCGCAATATGGGGTATGCCTCAAACGCGATCAACGAGCGAAAAAGATCCGAATACCCCTCTCCGAACGCCAATCTCGTCGATCCCGGACTCGTCACTTTGGATGCGCGAAAAAAACGGGAGCTGGCGCAAACCCTGCCGGAAGCACTCGAACTCATCCACCGCTCCATCGATCGCGGTCATCCCGTCCTGGCATGGGATCTCTTCATTCCCGAGTTTGGGCTGATTTACGGATATGACGATGAGAAAAAGACCCTTTATGCCGCCGACAACTGCGGCCATGATGCGACCGTATCCTACGAGGATCTGGGACGCGGCATCGTGGAAGAGCTGTTCGTATTGTCTGTGGGAGAAGCCAGCCACATCGAGCAGCGCGCGATGCTCACGCAAGCCCTCGAATCTGTCCTGAACCATTACCGCGTGCAGGAGCACAGTCACGGCAATGCCGTCAATGGACTCGCGGCGTATGCGGCCTGGCAGGAGGCCTATCAGCAAGGAGGCATCGAGCCCAACGGCAATGCCTACACGACAGCGATTGCCCGTGATGCGCGGAAGAATGCCGCCTTGTTCTGGACAGAGCTCGCCGATACCTGGACAGACCAGGCCTTCGATGCGATTCGTCCAGCCATGCGCGAGGCTTCGGAGCTATATGCAAAAATAGCGGAACAATTCGCCGAGCTGTGCCGTCTCTTCCCCTTCCCAGCCGGTGGAGAACCCAACAATCCCGAAAACAGCAAGCAAGCGATTGCCATCCTGCAAACCATCGAGCAGAAGGAACAGGAAGCTGTTGTTTTGCTTGAGCAGATGCGTAACGCATTATCGGAGTAATGGATACAGCAAAAAGAAACCTGCCAGCATGCCCCTATAAAGGGATGTTGGCAGGTTTTGTTTTTGAAACATCTCTACATCTCTTTCAAAACTTCCGCGATTAGCTTGTTGACCATCGGCGGGTTGGCTTTGCCTTTGGTCTGCTTCATGACTTGTCCGACGAAGAAGGCGGCAGCCTTTTGGTTCCCCGCCTTGTAGTCGGCGACAGCCTGCGGATTGGAATTGACCGCATCGATGACGATTTGACGCAGGGCACCCTCGTCGCTGATCTGCACCAGACCTTTTTCCTCGACAATCTGCTTCGGCTCTTTGCCTGTCTCGATCATCTCTTTGAAGACGGTCTTGGCGATCTTGGAGGAAATCGTGCCGTCCGCGATCAGCTTGATCATTTCGCCCAAGCCATGCGGCGTCATTTTCACGTCAGCGAATTCCATGTCGTTGGCATTCAGATGGGCCAGCAAATCCACCATCAGCCAGTTGGCAACTGCTTTCGGCTCGGCTCCGGTCTTCACGGTCTCGTCGAAGAAGTCAGCCGTCTCCTTGGAGATCGTGAGCACCTCGGCATCGGCTTGCGACAGGCCGAACTCGTTCACGTAGCGTGCCTTGCGGGCGTCAGGCAGCTCTGGAATGGAAGCACGCACTGCCTCGATCCACTCTTCGGAAATTTGCATGCGCACCAGGTCCGGATCCGGGAAGTAGCGGTAGTCATGCGCCTCTTCCTTGGAACGCATCGAGACGGTTTTTCTGTTGGCTTCATCCCAACGGCGCGTCTCCTGAACGACCTTGCCGCCGGAATCGAGGACTTCTGCCTGGCGTTGCACCTCGTATTCCAGACCCATCTGGACGTTGCGGAACGAGTTCATGTTTTTCAGCTCGGCCTTGGTGCCGAATTCTTCCTGACCATATGGGCGGATCGATACGTTGGCGTCGCAGCGCAGCGAGCCTTGCTCCATGCGCACATCGGATACTTCTGTGTACTGGATGATCGCTTTCAGCTTTTCCAGGTACGCGCGCGCTTCCTCGGGTGAGCGAATATCTGGCTCGGAGACGATCTCCACCAGCGGCACTCCCACACGGTTGAAGTCGACCAAAGAATCGCCGCCAAATTCGCTGTGCGTCAGCTTTCCGGCATCCTCTTCCAGGTGCAGGCGGGTGATCCCGATGCGTTTGGTCTCGCCGTTTACCTCGATGTCAATCCAGCCGTTGTAGCCGATTGGCTGATCGAATTGGGAGATTTGATACGCTTTTGGCGAATCCGGATAAAAGTAGTTTTTACGATCAAATTTGGTCTCGCGGGAAATCTCGCAGTTGAGGGCGAGCGCCGCTTTCATCGCAAACTCGACCGCTTGCTTGTTCGTCACCGGCAGTACGCCGGGATGGCCCAGACAGATCGGGCAGGTATGGGTATTCGGCGGCGCTCCGAATTCGGTCGGGCAGCCGCAGAAGATTTTACTGTTCGTAGAAAGCTCGGCATGGACCTCCAGGCCGATGACGGTTTCGTACTTGCTCATGTCTCTTACCCCCTCACCCATTCCGGCTTGCGCAGGTGATGGCCGACAGATTGCTCATAGGCATGCGCCACACGCAGCACAGTGGATTCGTCAAACGCCTTGCCGACGATTTGCAGACCGATCGGCAGACCGCTTTTCGCGAAGCCGCACGGCACGCTGATCGCTGGCAGACCCGCCAGGTTGACCGGAACGGTGCAGATGTCTTCCAGGTACATCTTGACCGGATCGTCTACCTTCTCACCGATCTTGAATGCGGTAGTCGGTGTCGTCGGGTGCAAAATGACGTCAAAGTCAGCGAAGATGTTGTTGAAATCCTGAATGATCAGGGTACGGACTTGCTGCGCTTTTTTGTAGTACGCATCGTAGTAGCCGGAAGACAAGGCGTAGGTGCCAAGCATGATCCGGCGTTTTACCTCTGGTCCGAAGCCTTGGCTGCGGGATTCCTTGTACAGCTCGATCAGGTTGTCCGCATTGTCGGCACGCACGCCGTAGCGCACGCCGTCAAAGCGGGCCAGGTTGGACGAAGCCTCCGAGGAAGCCAAAAGATAATAAGCAGGCACAGCGTACTCGGTATGCGGCATGGACACCTCGCTCCACGTCGCGCCCAGGCTCTCCAGCTGCTTCAGAGCCGCCAGAACAGCTTCCCGCACCTCTGGATCGATGCCTTCGCCGATCAGTTCTTTCGGCACACCGATGCGCAGACCTTTGACGTCACCAGTCAAAGCAGAAAGGAAGTCAGGCACCTCTACATTGGCAGATGTGGAATCATAGGCGTCATGTCCGGCGATTGCCTGCAGAACATAAGCTGCGTCCTCCACATTTTTCGTAATCGGTCCGATCTGATCCAATGACGATGCAAAGGCTACCAGACCAAAGCGGGATACGCGACCATAGGTAGGCTTCAAGCCGACGACGCCGCAAAAAGCGGCTGGCTGGCGAATCGAGCCGCCTGTATCAGAGCCGAGTGTATAGTAAAAGTGGCGCGCTGCCATCGCTGCAGCAGAACCGCCGCTGGAGCCGCCCGGTACGTAGTCTGTGTTCCACGGATTTTTCGTCGGGAAAAAGCCGGAATTTTCATTGGAGCCGCCCATGGCGAACTCGTCCATGTTGAGCTTGGCGACGATGACCGAGCCGGCTTCCTTCACCTTCTGCGATACCGTTCCATCGTAGACGGGGTCGTAGTTGGACAAAAATTTGCTGGCACACGTGGTACGGATGCCTTTTGTTACCATATTGTCCTTCAATCCGGCCGGCAGACCGTACAAAAGCCCAAGCTCTTCCCCTTTGGCGAGCTGTTCATCCAGCTTGCGGGCATGAGCGAGGGCACCCTCCTCATCCACTTCCAGAACGGATTTGATCTGATCATCATGCTCCTTGATACTCGCTACGGAAGCTTGTACCAGATCGGTGACTGACAATTCCTTCGCGCGCAATGCGCTATGTATCTCCGACAATCGCTTGTCAAACAGCGACACAGCAAGTTCCTCCCTTCTCTTTCTCCTGGATCGTTATTCAAATACAGCAGGTACTTTAAACTGATCGTCTTCGTGATCAGGGGCGTTTTTCAGCACTTCCGCAATCGGCAGGGACGGTCTGTTCACGTCTTCTCTCATGACGTTCTTCACATCCGTCGCATGGCTGGTCGGCTGTACCTGGGACGTGTCCAGCTCGTTCAATTTGGCGGCAAAATCAAGAATCGCGTTCAGATCCTTCGTGTATCGCTCTGCCTCTTCTTCTGTCAACTGCAAGCGGGCAAGGTTGGCTACGTGCTCCACTTCTTTGCGGGTAATGGCACTCATGTTCTCCACCTCCGAATCGTATCACATAACTTTGATCTTACTTGAAAGATGCCCGTTGAGTCAATTTTCCCACTCCGAAGCAAGCGAAAAAAGCCCAGGACCGAATGCGTCTGGGCATCTTTTTCTGTGAAAAACGTCTCGACGTTTTTCATAAAAGTGGATGTGACCGCTTGCGGTCAAACAAAACGGTCATGACCGTTTTGTGCTTTTTAGGATTGTGCAGGAATGGTTGCCAGTTTTTGACCCATCAGCAGGCTGGCTCCTGCCTCGACTCCCGGCGCCCATTCCACCTGACCGGATTCAAACAAAAGGATTACCGTAGAGCCAAATTCAAACCAGCCCAGCTCCGCTCCTTTTTCATAGCGCGGCGTGCCTTCGATCGGCCCTTCCATCTGCTGCCCATGCTTGATGTTGGTCGTGGCCGTATTGTAGACGACCTTGACGCTTCCAACAAACAGCGCCCCTACCTTGACCACCGCCACCGCTCCCTGATGATCGGTGCGGATGTAAGTTACGAGACGCTCGTTGCGTGCAAAAAGCCGATCCACGTGTTCGACGCCCAATTGATTCACGGGATAGAGCCTGCCGGGCAGATAGCTGTAGCCCATCAGATTTCCGGTGACCGGCATGTGAATGCGGTGGTAGTCCCGAGGACTCAAATAGATGGTGATAAACTTGCCTCCGTAATAACGCTCCGCCTCATGCGCGCATCCCCCCAGCAATTCGGCGACGCTGTAGCTTTTGCCCTTTGCCTGGATCAGCGTTCCTTCGCAGATGTCTCCCAGATGGGAAATCGTCCCGTCCACTGGGCTTGCCACCACATCGGCCCCCTGCGCGATGGGACGTGTGCCCGGTTTGAGACGGCGTGTAAAAAACTCTTTCAGTGTATGGTATTCTTTTACAGGCTTTTCGACGATTGAGGTATCGATCTTGTAGTGCCGGATGTAACGTTGGATCGCCAAACGGCTAAATTTCGATGCGGTAATTTTGCCCATCGTCCGCGACATCGCATTTTGCGGCAGACGATGAATCAAGCCTGGTAACAACTTATTTCGCATAGGACAACTCCTCATTTGCTCCGGTAAGAAAACCTCGATCGCGGCACCTGGACAAGGTTCGTCCGCGTTTTACAGGTTGGAAAAATGGATAACCCTACTTTACCACTTCCGCTTCCTTCCAGTAAACCCCTGCACCTCAGCCTTTGAGATCATTTTCATTCGTTTACAGCCTGTACTATAATATAATGAACAAGCTTAAACAGGAGATAAGCAGATATGAGCAACCAGAGCAGCGACGACCACACTTGGAGTGAAAAGCAACAAGACAGTGACAAGCATGACATTGCAACACTTCTCCATCAGTATGGGGATATTTTATCTGACTTATTTGAACATATTTCCGACATGCTTTTTATGATGTCCGTTGAAGAGCTGTCAAACGGTGAATACCAGTTCCGTTACGAATTGATGAATCCGTCAGCCATGCGTGTATCCGGATTGGATAAGAGCGCGTATGGAAAGCGGTTCGAGGATGTATATCCAGCGGAAAAAGCAGACCCGTTAAACCGCATGTACACCAAAACGGTCACCTGCCGAAAAGCTACTCGTTTTACGTCTGAGGATGAAATCATTGGCGAAACCCTCCTGACTCCCGTGATCAACAAAGAAGGGATCTGCACGCATGTATTCGCCGTCACACGCGACATTACCCAACACAAGAAACGGGAATTAAAGCTGGAATTCATGGCCTACCACGATGGACTGACAGGCCTGCCGAATCGCCGTCTGCTGGAGCTTGACTTGCAGCGGGCTTTGGACGATGCCAAAAACACCGGGGAAATGGTGGCCGTTCTGTTTTTGGACTGTGATTATTTCAAGTGGATCAACGACACCTGGGGCCATCAGGCTGGAGATGTATTTCTCCAATTGCTGGCAGAACGTCTCAAGTCTTGTGTACGCGAAGAGGATACTGTGTCGCGTCTGGGCGGGGATGAATTTGTCATCGTGCTTCGCAGGGTGACTCGTCCAGACCAGGCAGCAGAGGTGGCGACGCGCATTTTGCACACGATCCAGCAGCCGTGGCAGGTACAGGATGCCACTTTCACCGTCACCACGAGCATCGGAATCGCCCTCTATCCGCTCCATGCCCTGCAAGCCGACGAATTGCTCAACTGTGCAGACGAAGCGCTTTATAGCGCGAAGGCGAAAGGGCGCAACCAGTACATCATCTACTCACCGGATTCCAAAAAAGATTCACGTTATTAAAAAAAGAGCCATCCCATTTGGGACAGCTCCTTGCCATTACAATTTTTCCGAAACCAGCTTCGCTTGCGTAAAGAGCAGCAGATAGTCCGGTCCGCCTGCTTTTGAATCGGTACCCGACATGTTGAATCCGCCGAATGGATGGACGCCAACCAATGCCCCTGTGCACTTGCGGTTGAAATACAGGTTGCCGACATGGAATTCTTCGCGGGCGCGCTCCAGATGGGCACGATTGCGGCTGATCACAGAGCCAGTCAGTCCGTACTCGGTATTATTCGCAATTTCCATCGCGTGATCGAAGTCTTTCGCTTTGGTGAAAGCAACTACCGGTCCGAAAATTTCCTCTTGCATGATTCGCGCTTGCGGGTCAACATCCGCAAATACGGTCGGCATGATGAAGTAACCGCCTTCTGGTCCCTTCTCGCCGCCTGCCATCAATTTGCCTTCCTTCTTGCCGATCTCGATGTACTCCAGGATCTTTTGATAGGCTTTGTCATCTACGACTGGACCTGTGTAGTAGTCGTTGGAAGCCACGTCGCCTACTGTCAGTTGCTTGGTCAGCTCGACGACGCGTCCCAGCACCTGGTCGTACACATCCTGATGCACGATTGCACGCGAGCATGCAGAGCATTTTTGTCCGGAGAATCCGAAAGCAGATGCCACGATGGACTGCGCAGCCAATTCGATGTCGCAATCGCTATCGACCACGATGGAGTCCTTGCCACCCATCTCGGCGATCAGGCGCTTCATCCATTTTTGGCCTGGGCGATGCTTGGCAGCCAATTCGTTGATGCGGAGGCCGACATCACGCGAACCTGTAAAGCTGATAAAGCGAGTCGACGTGTGCTCGACGAGATAATCGCCAATCTCGCTTCCGGAGCCTGGTACGAAGTTGACAACCCCTGCCGGTACGCCAGCGTCTTCGAGAATCTCCATGAATTTGGCAGCGATCACTGGTGTCGTAGAAGCAGGCTTCAGCACGACCGTATTGCCTGCCACCAAAGCAGCTGTGGTCATTCCCACCATGATCGCCAGCGGGAAGTTCCACGGCGGAATCACGACACCAACACCCAATGGCACGTAGTACAATTCGTTGTCCTCATCCGCGATGCGGGTCAGGTCGTGGCGCTGGGACAGCTTATCCATCTGACGGCCGTAATACTCCATGAAGTCGATCGCTTCCGCGGTATCCGCATCTGCCTCTGCCCAGCTTTTCCCTGCCTCTTTTACCAGCCATGCAGAGAATTCATGCTTGCGTCGACGCAGGATCGCAGCCGCTTTATAGAGATAGCGGGAACGCTCGGTGCCCGGAACCTTTTTCCAGGTTTCAAAGGTGCTTGCAGCTACCTGCATCGCTTTTTCAGCGAGCTCCTGGTTCGCCTGCGAGACGATGCCCACGACTTGCTTTGTATCAGAAGGGTTGATGGAGCGGACTTTTCGTTCGGTAGAGATACGCTCTCCGCCAATAATCAGGTCGTATTCGCGTCCCAGCTCACTTTCAACCTTCGCCAGCGCTTGCTCGAATGCCTGTTTATTTTCCGGTAAGCCAAAATTGGTAAACGCCTCGTTTTTGAATTCTACTTGCATATGTGACGCCTCCTTTTCCATTTCCATTCTTGCAAACCATTCCTGTACTTACTTATGCAAAGTTCATACCAATCAGCACAATTGTCGACTACCACGCTAGTGTTTGCGTTTTTGCGTAAAAACAACAATTTGGGGCGATGCATACACCTCAACAAACATGTTCAGCACCTTGAACACTTTTGTTCATATGTGTGTAACTGTAAATTACGCCGTGAGGTAATACCTTTTGGTCAGGCTGTAGTGGCGGGGAGGAAAAAGGAGAACACGCTCCAGGCGGGTTGGGATCTTCGCTGGTGGTCATCCCTGGCCGCCTCCCCTCCAAAGGCGGAACCGCGGCCAAAAGCAGCCGGTTCGAAGAAGCGGTTCAGGGTGTAGAGTAGAGAACTGACGCTTTCTGGCGACCGTTTGGTCGCCTTAC
>NZ_RHHT01000061.1 GCF_003710985.1 Brevibacillus panacihumi | reverse complement strand
ATGTGGGCAATAGCCTTGCTTGTTCCTTTGATTTGATGGAACGGGTCAGAGGAAGGCTTCAGCTTTGCCATCTCTTGCTGCAGGTTATATACTTTTTTGGTTGCATCATATAGCTCCTGATTCAAGCGCACTTGACTGGTAATATCGGTTTCCGTTGCGACCGAACCAATGATTCTTCCGTTGAGGCGAATCGGGTTGGTGTTGATCACCACAAACAGGTCTTCACGCGGCTGATGGTGCTTTCGATAGACCGCTTCGCCTGTCTGCAGGGTTTTCAGCATCTCCAGCATTTCGGCCGTAAAGAAATCGGTTATTGGCTTCCCCAGAAGATCCTTTTCCTTGAGGGAAAAGAGTTGCTCTGCCACTTGCGACCAAACGACCACATTGGCCTCTTCATCAATCACGGAAATCGACAAATCGGTAGTTTCAATCAGCGTCGTGAAGTACGCCTCCAGGTACTGAAACGATTGAAAGACTGCTTGCAAAACATCGCCTTGATGTAAATAACCAACCAATTTGCCATTCCCATCCGACACCCAAAGGGGATCACTTTCTTTAAAAAGGGGAATTACTTCGGGCAATGGGGTGTCTATGGGAACGGACAAGACGTTGTTTTTCGGTTCCCGGCTTTTTCTGTTTTCAATGAAGCCTTTTTGGATCAATTGACTCAGAGACGGAAGTTTATGTTTCAAGTCCATTCACCCCTTTTCATCAAGTGTGTAAAAAGTTACGAAATTTCACAGTTGATTACACATACCGTAACATTTGTGCGAAAATTTGTACACACTTTTTCTCGGCGGCGTTGTTTTCCAAGTTGGCACGCGGCTTGCTTTTCATGTCAGGTAGGAAAAACAAGAATCATTTAATCGGGGAGATCCAACATGACGTACAGATCCCAGTCTGAAGTAGCGGTCATAGGTGGTGGAATTGTCGGCAGTGCAATCGCCTATTACGTAGCAAAAGCTGGACTAAGTGTAACTGTAATGGAAAGGGGAGATCTGGTCAGCGGTACATCTTCACGGTGTGATGGCAATATCTTGGCCATTGATAAAGACCCGGGTTTTGACAGCCAAATGTCTTTAAAAAGTCAGTGTCTGGTACGTGAACTGAGTCGGGAACTGCAGTTGCCCTTTGAGTATCACGCCCCTGGCAGCATTCTGGTTTGTGAGAGCGACGAAGAAATGGCGGCTGCGGAAAAATGGGTAAGGCAACAGAAAGAAGCCGGTCTGTCTTTCCGTATCTTAGACCGTCAAGATATCAAACAGGAATCGCGGTTTTTCGCCGACGACCTGTTGGGGGGAGTGGAGTGCTCCACCGACTCGCTGGTGAATCCGTACAAGCTTACTTTCGCTTTGTGTGATGGCGCCTTGCGATACGGGGCACGGCTTCTGTCAAACACAGAGGTTACAGGGATCAAAAAGACTGCGGGAGGCTCCTTCCGCATTGCAACCACACAAGGGGATTTGACTGCTGAAAAGGTTGTGAATGCGGCGGGGGTTTGGGCACCTCACGTTGGTTCCATGCTGGGCATAGATATTCCCATTCTGCCCAGAAAAGGTCATTTAATCGTTGCGTCAAGACAGGTGCCTGTCGGATTGAGAAACGTAATGGAGTTCGGCTATCTTTTATCCAAATTTGGCGGACAAAGAAAAGTAGATCCAGAAACGGAAAAATACGGAGTAGCGCTCGTATTTGAGCCAACGGAGAGCCAAAACTTTCTCATCGGAAGCAGCCGTCAATTTGTCGGCTTTCACACAAAGGTGGACATGAACGTTGTGCGTGTGATCGCGCGCAGGGCGATTCGATTTTATCCCAAAATGGCGGACATGAACGTGATTCGCACGTATACAGGACTTCGACCATGGACGCAGGACCACTTGCCGATTGTATCTCAAGTCGACGAGATCCCGGGTTTTTATATCGCTGCCGGTCATGAAGGAGACGGGATCAGCTTGGCGGCGGTTACAGGCAGGCTGATGGCTGAACTGATCACCGAAAAATCAGAAACAATTATACCGACCGAACCGCTTCGCTACGATCGTTTTTACCGGAGAAAGGAGGCGTAGATACACATAGACGATAAGCCTGTCCAAAGTAATCCGACTTTTCAAATTTGAAGAAGGAGGTCTCTTGAATTGTTGATTCTTCGTGCAAAAGATCAACAACAACTGTTGACGATGTCTGAAGCAATTGATTGGGTTGGGGTTGCGTTAGGGGAATTTTCGAGACAACGCGCGGTTACCCCCATTCGAACATCCATTCAGGTGACAAAAGGGAACGGAACGGCTTTATTCATGCCTTCCGTTGTAGAAGCGACAGACAGTTTGGGCGTGAAATTCGTCTCTGTATTCCCGGACAACAAGCTTCTTGGTAAAGAGACAATATACGGTGTCATGCTGTTGGCCGATGTCATGACAGGAGAACCGTTGGCAATGCTGGAAGCCTCTTATTTGACTGTCCTCCGTACGGGAGCGGTAGCAGGACTGGCCACCAAATTCCTGTCCCAAGAAAAAGCCAAAGTCCTGACCATCATCGGTACCGGTGCTCAAGCGAGAGGTGTGATCAAAGCAATCCAAGCTGTTCGCCCGATCGAGCATGTTCATCTGTTTAATCGAAACGAACACAAGGCGCATGAGTTTGCCAAAGAAATCATGGAACAATCCGTCTCAAACGGGCCAAAAGTTCAGGTGTTCACTACTTCTGATCAAGCGATCGAAGGAGCGCACATTGTTGTTACGGCCACCACTGCAAGCACGCCTGTGTTTTCAGCACAAAGCGTGGGGGCAGGTGTTCACATCAACGCGATCGGCTCATTCCGTCCTGCCATGCAGGAACTTCCCACCGCCATCATGACGAAGGCCGCCAAAATCGTGGTGGAGGCAAAGGAAGCAGCTCTGGAAGAAACGGGAGATTTGATAATTCCCATTGAACAAGGGGTAATCACGAACGATCACATCCATGCAGAATTGGGGGAAATCGTAAAAGGCGACAAAGCGGGCCGGGAAAGTGACGCAGAGATTACCGTATTTAAATCGGTAGGGCTTGCCGCCATGGATGTCGTGATCGCAAAAGCGCTTTATGATCGGGCACTGCAGCTCGGTGTCGGTCAAAAAGTATCTCTATGAATTGCACCTCAAGGGGAGGAAAAGACGATGGTGAAAGACCCGTATATGATTATGATTATCTTTGTATTGCTAGCTTTTTCAGGGATTTGGCTGCAGGGGAAAGTCGAATTTGTACGCAAAATAAGTGCTGCGATGTATTGTATCTTTGGGGCGATGGTACTGGCCAACATCGGGATTTTACCAACGTGGAGTGGAGCGCACGAAGTGATCATGACATATGTGGTCCCCTTCTCCATCTCTATGATTTTGATGAATGCCAGATTAAGTGATTTAAAAGTAGCGGCTCCGGCGGCGATTAAGGCGTTTATCATTTTATCCGTTGTCGTAGTACTCGGATTTGCAGTCGGATCGCTGATCTTCAAGCCCTTCATCGGATCCGAAATCTGGAAAGCTGCTGGTGTTTTCATTGCCGGTTCCGTTGGTGGTACCGTCAATAACATCGTAGTTGGCAACACATTGGGGATCGATGAAACCATGCTCTCTGCCGTGTTAACCGCTGCCATGGTTGGATTTACCTTGTTCTTATTCTTCATTTTTACGGCTCCCTCCTGGATGCCCAAGCTGGGATTTAAAACCGCTTATCAAACATTAAACAAAGAGGAAGCAAAAGCATTTTATCAAGAATATTGGAAAGAAAAAACGATAACTTTGGATGGAATGTCAACAATTATTTCCGTTGCCATTCTGCTGACGGCTATTTCTTTCCTGTTAAAACAATATCTGTTCGATTTACCCATTGAGATTTATGTAACTACATTGACGCTGATCGTCGCCAATATCACAAAGGTAAGCGCTATCAATGGTTCCGAAGAGATTGGTTCATACGGCTTTCATTTATTTTTTGCCTCACTGGGTGGATTGGTAAGTATCGAAAAATTGATAACGACAGGTCCGATCCTGTTGGGGATGTATCTCGTCGCGATTGTGATTACTGTCATTCTTCTATTCATCATCTGTAAATTATTCGGCATCAATTACGAAGCGATTTGTATCGCCAGCAACGCCGGGATTGGTGGGCCGACAACAGCGCCCGTGATGGCCGTAGCTTTCGGCTGGAAGGAACTGGTGCTTACCGGGGTAATCTTGGGCATTCTCGGATATGCCATCGGTTCCTATGTGGGTATCCTGGGGGCGTACTTTATTAAAATTCTTGTCTAAATCATGGGTTGGTTGAAGGATAACGCAAGAAACTGAAGGGAGACAAGACCACTATGAATGGAAATGAAAGATATGTGCAGTTGCACAGCCAAGCGATTGTGATCGATGCTGCATGTCCGTTAGGCACGGTGGATCATTATTATAAACGGTGGATCGATGGTGGGGTTACCGTTATGGCCCCAACCGTGGCTGTTGATCACAATTGTCGGGAAACCATCAGTCGAATTGCTGCGTGGCAAAAGAAAATCGAAACAAACTCCGATGAGCTGCTGCTGGTCACATCAGTGAACGATATCTATCGAGCCAAACAGGAAAAAAAGTTGGGTATCCTCTTCCATTTTCAAAACGCGCTGCCGATCGAGAATGAACTCAACCTGTTATCGATTTACCACCAATTGGGAGTCAGGATTATTCAGCTTTGTTATAATGTACGGAATTTGATTGGGGATGGGTGTGATGAACGGACGGACGCCGGCCTAAGCGAATTCGGAATCAAAGTGGTTCAGGAAATGAATCGCCTCGGTCTCGTTATCGACATTACGCATACCGGATATCAGACGACGATGGATGTGATTGCAACATCCGAAAAACCGGTTATTTTCAGTCATTCCAATGCTGATCGCTTATGTCCGTCCCCGCGAAATCTAAAGGATGATCAGATCAAGGCGGTTGCGGAAAAAGACGGGGTCATCGGGATCGTTGGATTTCCCGCTTTCGTCGCGAAGGGCAAAGATCCTACGATCGAGGACTATGTGGATCATATTGATTATGTCGCGAAATTGGTTGGGGTCAGACACGTCGGCATCGGAATGGACTACTATGAGGGGATGGATGGCATAGCCACTCTGGAGGAAGCAACCACGATCTATGATCAGTTAATCTCTTCCGGCAGGTGGAAGGAGGAGGCCTATCCCCCTCCACCATGGAAGTATCCCGCAGGCATCGAAGATCCCTCCCGATTCCCTAATTTAACGAAGGCACTTTTGCAGCGGGGATATTCGGAAGAACATGTCCTCCAGATTCTGGGTGGGAATTTTCTAAGAGTATACGAACAAGTCTGGGGCAAATAACCAGGCAGGTTGCATTGATCACAAGCAGGTGCAATTTGCATGCACCTGCTTGTGATCGTTTATGGGTTCTAGCCAAGCTCTCCAGGATCAATTCCCGTTAACGGATTCGGAAGGCACCCGACTCAATCAACCACATCCAATTTCCACGCATCTTTCAGCAATTGAATCAACTTGGCCTGCCTCTTAAGCAGAACAGCAGGTGTCCATTCACTTTCCTGCAAGATCTGTGTGGTTAAAGCAAAGGAACTGACTCCTTTGCTCGACTGAAAATACGACGTTTTCTTTTTGGTGAAGTCATAATTTCTGGCTTGTGAATTTTTCGACCGCGTAAGCAATACGAGATTCCCCAATTTGTGGACATAGTCCTCAGGGTTGTCAAACTGTTTTTTCCACTCACTGTCCTTGTTTGGATTCTGTGGCAATACATGTTCAACCGTGATTACAGAATGATCATAATAAGGTTGTCCATTGGTTAATAGCGAATCCAGCTTAAGCAGAATATACCTTTTGGCCGTATCTTTCAGTTCCGTAAAGACATCGCCTTGCAGTTTTTTTAACACCTCCCGTTTGTCTTCCAGGGTAACTTCCATGGCGGACTCCGGAGAAAAAACATCGCTTCCCTTTTCCATCTCCCTGAGGATTTGAGAATACCGGGACATCCTCCAATTGAAATTTTTTCTCAGGACCATTCCGGTTCCTGCTAATATTTCGAGGCGATTCAAGAACTCAAGCAGCCGATGGTTGTGGTAGTGCCTCAAATAGTACATGGCTGGCGGAATCCAATCCACATTATCGATGCGATTGAGCAAGCTTAATGTTTTCATCAGTTCAGGCTGATTGCCAAAATGGGATCGATAATCAATGATCTTCTGATAAATTTCACCATAGGGGAGTAAAATATCGTCTACGAATTGACGACCCCTGATTTTCGAGAAAATCTCATTGTATTCGTCCTTATAGTTCGCGCTGCCTTTCCGCATTTGGATGATCATCCGAATATGGTCAAACAATTTGTTAAACCGTTCCCTCCCCAGTGAAACCTCAACATCTTCCCACTTTTGGGTGTAAGAATCCTGCAGGGCATCATCAATATCGCCAATTACTTTTGCCTTGAAAATATCGCTCATCATCAAATCAAGGCCGCGGTCGTTAAGAACCGTAAAAATACGGAATGCAGAATCAAAGTTCGGGGTAGAAACAACTACGAGATAGCAAAGCGTTGCAATGACCCCGGGAAGTATTTTCACGGTTTCTTCATCCAAATCGGCCAGTCTTTCGGCAAAGAACAATGCGTTGTCACGAATCGCCTTCTGACTATCTGTTTTGCATGGAGTTTCAGCGGTTAAACTGGATGTGGAACCCTGTACTTGAATATGTTGTTTAAAAAAATCGTTGTCAATTTTTCGAAGATGAAGCCGGTACATATCCGCTTTATTTAAAATCTTGTTTCCTTTCTGCAAGATCATGGCTTCAATATTGGAAGCGTATTCTCCCCCCAAGAAATCTCGCAAAACTGCCAGCAAGATGGTCAAGGTGATCAGGCGTTGCTGGCCATCCAGCACTTCAGAATCCGGTTTCTCTCGTTTGACGAGAACAATGCTTCCCAAGAAATATGGTTCTTGCATCATACCAATATTTTTTTCTGTAATTCCATGGTGATCGATAAATTGCAGTAAATCATCCAATAATTCCCCTGCCTGATCCGTTGTCCAGGAATAGGGGCGTTGTACAGGTGGAATAGTAAACAGATAATCATCAGAAAACACTTTATACAAGGGCATTTCTTGTGCAGTTAATGTAGCCATCTCTCATTACTCCTCTTGGGTAGCCATATTTAGCCTTTCACTATTTCCAGCAACTTTTCGTAAGTGATGTGTTTCATTTCAACGTAGTCATAGATGTGCTTCTCGACCGGAATCGCGTTTTGACCAAAAACCGTCATCTATATCATTGATTCCCTGATCCACCCTCAAAACAAACTCAACTGCTCATGCTCGCTCAGCCGCACAAACGCCATCGGGTCGTGATCGCGGAAATACGCCTGCCTGATCTCCCGCTCCTTGGTCATGATCAGGGCGTCGCCGTTTGCCGACTCGCGCAGGCGGCAGCTGTAGACGATCGGGAAGTAATCGCGGATGAACTTTCCTTCCGCGTGGGCGGTCAGGGCGATCAGCTGGAAGCCCAGTTCGTCGGCGATAAAGAAGACCGGGTCGAGGACGTGCTCGCTGGAGGCTTTGCCGAACGGGTTGTCCACGATTACGGTGCGGTTGCGCTTGCCGTTTTGGGGGATCGCCTGCCGCTTCTCCGCCAGGTAGTTGAGCAGCCCCAGAAAGAGCGTCATGTTCTTGCTCCACTTTTCCCCGCCGGACCATTTGTTGGACTCCTCCCAGGATGCGAGCGCGCCGCTTACCTTTCCGTCCTTGCTCACTTTCCGGCACTTCACCCGGATCGAGTCATGTCCCATGACGATTCCCAACAGCGATCTGGACTGCAGGGAGCTGTAAATAAACTTTCTGATCTTTCCGAGGTCGTCTTTGCCGTCTTGGTCCTTGAACTCCTCGCCATCCAGACGCTGCAGCATCCAGTCGATATGGGAACGAAGCTGCTGCTTGCCCACTTCCTCCTGCCATTCCGGGACGTGGAAGTTGTAGATTTCCTTGCGTCCGTTTTCCACTTTGACACTGGTCTTTTTGGGAATAAGTTTCAGCTCGATGGCGATTCGCTGCAGATGAGTGTGCACGATGGTGATAAAATCCTGCAGTTCCTTGTCTCGTCCCTGCAGCTGATCCTCCAGCACGCGGACACCGGCGGCGATCGTCCGGCTCATGTTGGCCGCCCATTCCTCCACCTCGGCGAAGGTTTGCTTGCTGGCGATTCCGGCTTTTGCGGTTTCACGCAGTTTCCGATGCTCGATCGCTTCGTCGCAGAAGCGGGTGAACCGCTCTTTTTCGCTGGCCACTTTCTTCCATTCCCGGTCCGCATCCGCCTGTCTGGCTTCCAGCTCGCGCAGCCGTTTCTGTGCGATTTTCATCCGCTGGTAGGAGAAAGCAAGCAGGTCGTCTTCCGGCAATGGGACCTCCTGTACTTGCTGGTGCAAAAACAGGTGGCTCGCGTTTCGGATCTCCAGCAGATGGATCACCTCGTTCAGCTGCCGGGCTGCTTCTTGCCCCTGCCGTTCCTGCTCGAGCAGGTAGTCTTTGCGGGATGAGACTCGCTGCTCTTCCTGCTCCAGCTCCCTTTTGGCGTCTTCCAGGTTCCCCGTAAACAGGTCGATTTCTTCCCCAGGGAATTGTTCGGTAAAATTCTTTTTCATCTCTTCGAGGCGCGCTCCCTGGCCGACAGCCATGTTGTTTCGCTGTTCCACCCGTTCCCGCAGCGCGGCCAACTCTCTTTTCAACCGTGCTCCTTTCTCCACCAGGCGCTGCAGCTGCGCGGCCCCATCCACCGGAAACGGCGCTTCCTCGTCCAGCGGCTGGCTTGCCTTGGCCAGCACAAGTTTCATCCCGCTTTCGCAATCCTCGATCTGCCCGCGACAGCGGCTAATCTGCCGCTCCAGTTCCGCCCGGCTTGCCTGCTGTTCGCGCAGAAGGCCCTCCAGCACCTCCAGCTCCGCGCGCAGCCGTTCCAGTGAGTAGCGCGGCGGCAGGGGAGAAAGCGACTGTACCTGCTGGAAGAGCCAATCCCCGAATAGCCGGGTCCGCTCGTCCCGTTTCTCCGCCAGTTCGCTGCGCCTTTCCTCGATTTGTTCCTCCAGAGCGGCGAGCGCTTTCCGCAGTGCGGCAAACGCTTGCTGCTGTGCCTGAAGTTCGCCCGCCAGCTGTTCTTCCGCCTTTTTCGCTTCCTCCCACTCTTTCTTCAGCTGCATGTATTCCTTTGCTTCCCGCAGACGATAGCCAAGGTGCTGCTCCCGTCCCGTTTCCTCGGCCAGTTTTTCCCGGTACAGCTCCCGCTCCCGTTCGTATTTCCTGACAAGCTCCGTGAGCTGGGCGATCTCTCGCTGCAAGTCGTCGGCGTGCTCCTGCCGTTCATCCCGCTGCCGCAACCAATCCCGGTAGGCTTCCAGCGGGTACTGGGCGTAAAAACGGTTTACCTGATCGCAGAGCTGCAGCCACTGCTGGTACTCCCGTTCTTTGCTTTTTCGCAAGCCCATTGCATCCTCCGCTTTTTGGCGCACTTCCTGTTTCCAGCTCTCAAACCGTTCCGGGTCGAGGTTCTCCCGCCAATGGCTGGGGACGATCTCCCGGCAGCGGGACTCGTATTCTTCCGGCGAATCCAGCCAGTTTCGCACTTCCTGCAGGCTGGCCACAAACACCGGATTCACCAGTTGGGCTGCGTATTTGGCCACACGCTGCACGAGCTTGTCCAGTTCCTGTTCCGTCGTGACCAGCAGGGCGGACCAATAGGGGAAACGTGCGTACAGGATGTCCAGCGAAATCTCCCTTTCCTGCGCCATTTCCTGGATGAATCGCGTCCCTGTTTCCAGATAGTGAAAATCGTCTTTCCATCTGGCGGCGAGCACAGCGAGCTGCGGATCTGCCAGAAACACGGGGCTGTCCTGGTAATCGTCGCTTTGTCTGGTGGCGATCCGCTCCTGCCGCATGGCGTCTTCCTTCTCCCGCTCCAGCAGTGCCAGCTTGTCGCCCAGCATCTGTTTGACCGTCTCCTGCCGGGTGTAGAGAGAATCCAGATAGCCAAGGCGGGGAAGATGCAGTTTTACATCCGCCAGCAAACTCTCCTGCTGCCTTTCCACCTCCTGGCACTTCATCTGCCAGCGGTTCCTCTCCTCCAGTGCCGTCTGCATCTCCTGCCTTGCCTGCTCCAGTTTTTCTGCGAGCATCTCCCTGTTTCTCTCGCACTCGAGAATATGCTGCTGATAGAGCTTCTGATTGGCCAGCGTTTTTTCCATCTCATCCTGCCAAACGGGAATAGATGCTTCCACTGTCTCCTGCAGCGGATTGTCCAGGATCTTGTCCGCGATGCGCTCCACCTGCCTGGCTGTCTGCTCCATCCGGCTCCGGGCGGCTGCCTGCGCCTGCTTGCCCGCCTCGATCTGGCCTCGCGCGTACTCGACCTCTGCCGTATGCTTCTCCCTTTTGGCCTGCAGAACCTCCAGTTGACTGTTCAAGTAGGTCTCGTCCCGCTTCAGGGCTTGTTCCACATCTGCGTAGTAACCGCGAATTTCCCTTTTGATCCGGTCCCGGTCCGCTGTGGTCTGGGCGATATCCTGCTTCTCGTCCAGCCCGCTCAGCTGGGATTCCGCCAGCTCTTTCTGCTCAAGCGCTTCCTGTCTTTTCGCCTTGTACCGGGCGTACTCCAAGGTAAGCTGCTGGTGCTCCAGTTCGCTTGCTTCCCGCTCCTTTTCTTCGTACTGCCCCTTTTCCTGCTGCCATTCCAGGATACAGGCATGCAGCACATTTTCCTGTACCGCAATCTCTCTCGCTGCCTTCCTGCGCTTGATCGCCAGCAGCTCCGCTTCCGCTCCTTCCAGCTGTCTTGCTGTCTTTTGCAGTTCTTCCGTCGTCTTCGCCTGCTCGTTTCTGGCATGGGCAAACAGCGCTTTCGCCCATTCCTTTTCCCGCTCCAGCCGCTTTCTCGCTTCCTCGTAAGCGGCGTAAACCTGGCGCACGCGCTGGATCTCTCCCTCCAGGAGCCTGCTCTCCTGGATTTGCGCACGAAGCTGCTTGCTTTGCTTGAATTGTTCCCGCTGCTTTTCAAAAATTTCCGCAAACGCGTCGGCGCCATTACCGTTCATCGCCTCTTCCACGGTAGGGATGAGCAGCTGCGACACGAGCTGGTCGGTCGTTTTGCAGTTGTCGAAGAAAAGCTCGACGCCTCCCTCCGCTCCGTTGATGACGGCGATGTTGCGCCACTCGCTGGGGACGATCTGGAACTGGCTTTCCAGATAGGCATGGTACTCCTTGATCGTGGAAAAGGTGCGGGCGTTCATATACCGAGAACTCATAGAGGAATAGTATTCCTGCATCTCACCCTTGTCTGCGGGGCGCTTTTTGCCGTTCAGCCCTTCCTTGGCAAAAGGCAGGTGCTCGATGGCATGCGGATGTCCCTCTTCGTACTCGTGCACATAGCGGTACGATTCCAGGTCGTTGTTGTGCAGAAACAGGGTGACGGCGGTCAAGGCGTAGCGGCGCGGGGAGTCGCTGGTAATCCACTCGATCGCGATATGGGCAGGGGTTCCGCTCAGGGAGAGCGTTTCCCTGATCTTTCTTCCTGCCATATCCGTATGCGGCAGGATCGCCTGCAGGGCGGTCTGGATAAAAACCGTTTTGCCGCCGCCGTTTTCCAGCAAAATAGCCGCGTTGTGCCCGTCGAACAGAAACAGTTCGTCGTTGTAGCGCTTGCTGCCGCCTTCGTAGATGACGTTGGTGAAGCGGATTTTCGAGATGACCGGCATTAGTTACCCTCCTCCCGTTTTTCCAGGGAAGCGAGAAAATCCAGGATTCCCCGGTTGTATTGGGTGTCCATGTAGTAACGCTGTACGATGGTCTTTGCCTTTTCCGTCAATGCCAGCTCCTGGTTGCCCAAATCGTGGACAAGTCCTTGCTGGATCAGGAAGTTTTGCACCAGGGACAAAAATCCCAGTCTGCTGTTGGTCCGTCCGTCCTGCTGCCGCGACGATTCCCGCAAGTCGTCAATCGCGTCCCATTTTTCCACCAGCTGGCTCCAGTTGTACTCGTATTCCGCATCCAAAGCCTGCAGCTTCTCGGTACCGTGCTCTTTTAAGGCCTGGATGCGCATATCGATGCACTCCAGCCAGTTTTCCAGCGTGATGAAGTCCCGGGTTGGCTCCTGCGAGTGGTAGCTGTCGTAGAACTGGCCGAACAGGACCAGGATGGCCAGGTACATCATGTAGACATCGATGTTTTTTGCTTTGGCCGAGAGGTACTCCTTTTTCAGAGTTGCATTCTTGATGTGAAAAGGAGAGGTGGCGGCTTCTGGAACGAGATACAGTTTTTCTCCTGCAGGGATGACGATGCAATCCACCTCCTGGGCAAACTGGTCGACCAGCCCTCTGATGACGTCATTGGCTGTATACTGCCGCATGCTTTCGCTGTCTGCCTCACCGTCCCGGCTAAGCTGGCTGTAAATCCGGAAAGCAGTCAGTACCTGCTCGTTGTCATACATCATAGCCGCTCCCCTCCCGGCACAATCTCATGTTCTGGATCTCATAACGCTCCGTCAAACGCAAAAGCTCGGGTAATTCTGTCACCATGATCTGCTCTCCCGGTTGCAGCATGGAGAGCACTTCTTTCAACAAGTGATTTTCTTCTTCATCCTTCGTTTTTTGCAGAGGCGATCGCTGGTGCAAAAGCAGCCAGAAATCGTAGAAGGAACGATGGGCAAGCCAATGCGCAAGGCCCTGCTGCTGCATGCTTGCCGCCGCTTCGGAGAGAGTAATTTCCTGCCTGTCCCCCATAATCTTCAGGATTTGCCTCATCAAGCTTCCGAAATTGGACTGCTGCACCTGAAAATCCGCCTGATCCTGCTTGTCGACGACGTCCGCAAACTCTTCCTGCCTTTCTTCTTCCTGTTCCCCACCGATCGGCTGTTTGGCAAAAACCGCCAAGGGGGACCAGGCCGAGAATTGCTCCACCGACAAGAAAGGTTCAAGCATTACCCTTGCCGCTCCCAACGGCAAGGGGGTGGAGATGAGGCGAGAGACGATTTCCTGGTCAAAGTGAAAGGACTGCAGCGCCACATGGTACAAGGACTCCTGGGCTGCCTGCAGGGCTGTCGTTTTTAGGGCAATGCTGTCTTTTAACAGCTGTGTATGGGCAAAATGAACCTCTGCCAGTTCCCGGTCGATGCGCAGGATATAGGCGTACGCCTTTTGCTCGCGGGCGTCCTTCTGTTCGTACAGCAGACGCTCCCTGGTTTCATCGACAAAGCCCTGCAGCTCGGTAAATTCCTCATGCTCCCGGGATAGGCGCAGATGAATATCCTCGATCACATTCTTGTAGCGCTGGTAGGTTTCTTCCGACACGATGCTGCGCTGCACCTCATGCTTGATCCGCAAGATCCTCTCCTTCAGCGTCGCCACATCTACCCGCATCTCGTCAATCTGGCGCAGTGCTCCGACGAATTCCCCCTTTTCCAGCTGTTTGCGCAACAGCAGTTGATTGATAGACAAGTGAAATTCGCGGAAAAACTCTTTTGTCGCAAAGACAAGTTCCAGACCGTGCTCGTCAAGCGAGTAATACTGCTTGTTGGAAGCAAGATCCCCGCGCTCCGCTTTCAGAATGGAGACCTCGACCCGATCCGGCTGGCCAGTCTCCCAGTTGAAGAAACTCCGGGAGTTGCGCCTGCCGCTCGGGGGACGAAACGTGTCGATGATGGCGCGGGCCACTTTTTCAAAATCTTCCGCGTCCAGGTCAATCTCTCCACCGCTCATCTCCAGCAAGTAACTGGCCAGTTCTTGTGCGCCCGCCTTTTTGTTGCGGATCAGCATATTTTCAAAAAAGAACAGCAGTGAAAGCAAACCGAGTCCAAAATAGTCAATCGGTCGATTCTGGCGGTCTTTTTCCCGTTTGGCATCCAGCTTGAAGAGAGGATCAAACAAGGCGATGCGCTGGATGCGTTCTCTGTAACCCTCCACAATGCCAGCAAGCCGCTCATTTTCCAATGGTCTACTCCTCCCTCTGCGTACCGCATCCGTAACATGTTTTCATCAGTTGACGCAATGACTCTGCTTCCAGCGCCTCTTGCGGGAGGTATTTTCCTTGCTGCAGCAAATGGCTGATCTGTTTTCCGTCTTCTTCAGGGAAAAAGGAAAGAAAGCGTTGTATCGCTACGTCCCTGACCATTTGCGACTCTTTCCCTGCGGACGGAGTTTGCCGCAGCAATCCCTGGTACAATTCAACAGCGGGGACAGCCTGGTACCGTTCATACATGGCATGCCAAATGGAGATGCCCTCGTGATCCAGGTCGCCGAAGTACATGTAGCGATTCTCGGCCTCGTCCGGCAAGCCGAGCTGCCCCTGCAAATTGCCCAGACCGGAAACCGCTTTCCAACCCGCACCATAGATCAAGGCAGTGTAGGTGAGAGCAGGAAGAACCGGTTGAATGGCGTAAAACGTCGTCTTGTTTTCGACGATCAGGTGCCGGTGTACAGACTTGTTCTCCCGGAAATTCCCTGGATTAACCGCCAGCATCAACGGATCGGGCAGTGGTGTAATCCGAAGCAGTTCCCAGATCCCGATCATCTCCAGCAGCTTTCGTCCGCCTTTTTCGTCGATCCATTTTTCGTCGCCAACGAGCTGAAAAGATCGTTCCGGTGCAGTCGCCTCTTCCCGGGGAACACCGTTATTCGTCAAATAGCAGTTGATTTTTTCGAGAAATGGGAGATCCTCGTTCCATTTGGATGACGAAAGCGAATAATAACCATCCAGTTTGATGTCCGGATGAAAGCGCAATTGTGTCGATTGTATCTCTCGTTTTCGAGGCTGGGCCACAACCGATTTTCGGATTCGGTAACTGAGAGGCAGCGGAGGATTTTTTCCATTCAAGCCGTGGCTGATGACAGGGATTAGGATGTGATTGTCGATCAACTGCCGGACGACAGGCTGAAACGAGCTGTAGGTCATGCCGGGATCAGCCAGTTCTTCCAGCTGGGTCAGAGTAATTTTGCCACGCTTCCAGCTTTCTAGGTGCCGGAGCAACGTTTCGTACATACGCTCACCTCTATATGAAACATACAAAACTTTTCAAAATCCTTCCCGACAGTCTTCCTGCAGCGTCACAGCTTCCTTCGATACCTCTCCAAACTCTCCCTCAACGCATTCAATTCCCGCTGGTAATGCACAGGATGCACCCCCGTCTGCACCACTTTCTCCAGCAGCACGGGCACGGCATCCGTTACGGATTGGCCGCCTGTTGACACCGCGTCGAGCAGCGTCTGAATCTCCCGCTTTTTATGTGCGCTGTACAGCTCCTCTTTTTCCGCCCGCTGCCCGATCTCCTCTGCGAGTACTCGTCCCGCAGAAGAAATGCCCAGGTGACGGAGCATCCCGGCCAGCTTTTTTTGTCTCCTGTGCCGTTTCTGTTCCATCTGGTCCATTACCCGGGCTGAGAGTACCGTTACGGCCCCGATCACTTCTGCTTCCTCTTTTTTGGCCAGAAGCGATTTCATCTTCGCGGATACCTTTCCCGCCTGCCCCATTCCGAGGACCGCTCCCACTCCGCTGCCAACCAGGCCGCCTGCCGGGCCGAAGAGAAGCGATCCCGCCGCCGAGACGGCGTACTGTCCGACTGTTCCCAGCACGGCGCGGGAGGCGGTGTCGCTGAGTACGCCAAAAACAGCTTGGCCGAGTGTCGCTTCGTCGCAAATCCACTTTTTGGCCTGCATGACTGTGGAGACAAAAAGCGAAATGTACGGAATCTCAAAATTGGTCAGTTCCGCGCCGGCCACGAGCGTTTCCTTGGTCGCCTTGACGACTTCCGCGTGCTGCACCTGTGTCGCATACACCATGGGATGGTGGGCAAAATGGCTGGCCAGCTCTTCATTGACGTACACCGGAATATCCGGGTATTTCTCCAGATGCTCGTTGACGCCCGAGGGACTGAGCAGGTTTTTGACCTGAAACGGTGTAGAGTAGAGAACTGAC
>NZ_RHHT01000060.1 GCF_003710985.1 Brevibacillus panacihumi | reverse complement strand
TTGCCGCTGAAAACGTGTTCCGCCTTTTCCGCTCCGCCTGGGTCAAGATCCCAAATGCCTTTCGCTTATTTTCCCTTTTTCCTCGACCAGCTTCTCCTGGTCCCCCTTCTACCATTTGCGGGCTTCTCATGGAGGACTGTTGAGGCATTACGCCCAACAGTCCCTTTATTTACACCTTTTGTGCCACGTAATTCTGCAAGCACTCCAAAAAGAGTTCACCGTACTTCTCGTACTTCGCTTCCCCGACACCTTTTACCTGGAGCATGGCTTGTTTGTCGGTCGGGCAAAGACTGCTCATTTCCCGCAAGGTGCTGTCGTGGAAGATGACATAAGGAGGGACACCCTCGCGCTGCGAGATTTCTTTACGCAAAGAGCGCAATTGCTCGAACAAGGTGTCGTCTTCCGTCTGCTGGACGGGGCGAATGACGATTTTCTGCCAGACTTGCTCTTCGCCGCGCAGGACCGGCAATGCCCGCTCCCCGAGCTTAAGGATCGGGTACTGGCTTTCAGTTACTTGCAGATAGCCTTCCGCAATCAGAAGCTGGATCAAATCGACTATCTCTTTTTCCTTGTACTCCTTCATCACGCCATAGGTAGGCAGCTGGTCAAAGGAAAATTGCGTCACTTTTTTATTTTTGGAGCCTTTCAGCACTTGGGCCACAAGTGAGGCACCGAAGCGCTCCCTCATCCGCTTTACGCAGGAGAAGATTTTTTGCGCTTCCAATGTGATGTCTGCCAGCTCGCGGTCATCCGTACAATTGCCGCAGCGGCCGCATTCTTCCGCCGCTGTATCGCCGAAGTAGTGGACGATGTACTGCTGCAGGCATCGCGGGGTGCGGCAGTAATCGATCATCGCATACAACTTTTTGTACTCATGTTCTTTTCGTTCGTCGGACAAGACGTTTTGTTCGATGAAGAACGTCTGGGTCTGGATATCCTGGGGCTGGAACAACAAGACGCATTCGCTTGGTTCTCCATCCCGTCCGGCGCGGCCTGCTTCCTGGTAGTACGCCTCCAGATTTTTCGGCATGTTGTAGTGAATTACATAGCGGACGTTGGATTTGTCGATGCCCATGCCAAACGCATTGGTGGCGATCATTGTGCGCACGTCGTCGAAGAGAAAAGCTTCCTGGTTCTGCGCGCGTTCTTCCTCGGTGAGACCTGCGTGGTACTTGGTGACGGAAAAGCCGCGCTTGTGCAGATCGGCATGCAAGGCATCGACGTCTTTCCTGGTAGCCGCATAGATGATCCCCGCCTGCTGGCGATGGGCGCGCAGATACTCGTAGATGAAATCGCGGCGGTTTTCTCCACGGCGGACTGACAGGTTCAAATTGTTCCGGCCAAAGCCTGTAATGAAAAGTTGCTCGTCCCTCAAAGACAACTGGCGTCTGATGTCCGCTGTAACCTCAGGTGTCGCAGTAGCGGTCAACGCAGCCACGACAGGACGCTGCGGCAGCGAGTCCAGAAAACGGGCGATCTCCAGATAGCTCGGCCGGAAATCATGCCCCCATTGGGAGACGCAGTGCGCCTCGTCTACCGCCACAAAGGAGATGGGAACCTCCTCGATCAACGTCTGGAAAGAGTCCGATTCAAGCCGCTCTGGCGCGATATAGAGGAGCTTATACTCGCCGCGGGCTGCTTGTCTCAGTCGATCCCGCACCTCGCCGTAGCTCAAGGTGCTGTTGATCTGCGTAGCGGGTATCCCCATGCTGACCAGCACGTCCACCTGATCCTTCATCAGAGAGATCAGCGGGGAGATGACGATCGTTACTCCGTCGAAAAGCATAGCCGGGACCTGGTAGCAGATGGACTTTCCTCCGCCTGTCGGCATGATGCCGACTGTGTCGCGGCCTTCCAGCAAGCTGGTGATGATTTTCTTTTGGCCTTCCCGAAACGTCGGATAACCGAAATATTTCTGCAAAACCGCTTCTGCTCTATCTAACAAGAGAATCACCTTCTCTATACTTATTTGTCGTTAGTCTTTTCTAGTGTACTCGTCACATTTGGAACAAAACAAGGGTTCAAGGGCAAAAGGGCCGTATTGGGGGGAAATGGGAAATAGGATAGAATAGATAGAAAGATCAGTAGAGGAGGGCAAATATGAGTGAATTTGGGCTGTTTGGCAAGTTTACTGCAAAAGAAGGCGAACGTGACACATTAGTGAAAATTCTGTTGGAAGCAACGGAATCCATGAAGAGTCTGGACGAATGCCTTTTATATCTCGTAAATGTCTCCAACGATGAACCAAATGCTGTATACGTATATGAAGTCTGGAAAAGTGAACATGCCCATCAAGCCTCCCTGACTCTTGAATCTACCCAAACCTTGATAAAACGTGCAAAACCAATCATTACCGGGATCGAGAGAATCAGCACCTTACAGCCACGAGGCGGAAAAGGGCTGTAGGGCAGCTTGCTTTCGGCAACGAAAAAACGCCTGGATTGTATCGAATCCAAGCGTTTTTTGTGTCCTGTCATTCCTTTGGATGGATCATCTGCTCAGGTCTTACGATTTGATCGAACTGCTCCTCGGTCAACAGATTGCTTTTGATCGCCGCTTCTTTTAGCGTCAAGCCTTCCTTGTGGGCCAGCTTGGCGATGGAGGCGGCATTTTCGTAGCCAATGTGCGGATTCAAAGCCGTAACAAGCATGAGCGAGTTCTTCAGATTGCGCTCGATGACCGCCAGATTTGGCTCGATGCCGACAGCGCAATTCTCGGTAAAGGAATGCATCGCGTCCGTGAGCAGTCGCGCAGACTTCAGGAAATTGTCTATGATGACAGGCTTGAATACATTCAGCTCAAAATTGCCCTGGCTGGCGGCAAAACCAATCGCCGCATCGTTGCCCATCACTTGGCAGGAGACCATCGTCATGGCTTCGCTTTGAGTCGGGTTTACCTTGCCTGGCATGATCGAGCTGCCCGGCTCATTGGCCGGAATGGTGATCTCGCCGATGCCTGTGCGCGGGCCGCTTGCCAGCCATCTCACATCGTTGGCGATCTTCATCAGGTCAGCCGCCAGCGCCTTGAAGGCACCGTGTACATATACCAGCTCGTCGTGGCTGGTGAGAGCGTGGAATTTATTGATTGCCGTCTGGAAGGTCTTGCCCAATTGCTGACTGATCTCCTCCGCCACCATCTCGCCAAAACGAGGATGTGCGTTGATTCCCGTACCGACGGCGGTCCCGCCGATCGCCAGCTCTCGCAGGTAGTTCGCACTCTCCCGGATCATCTGTCCGCATTTATCCAGCATGCGGACCCAGCCGCTGATCTCCTGCCCCAATGTCAGCGGAGTGGCATCCTGCAGATGGGTGCGGCCGATCTTGATAATATCCATGAACGCGGAGCTCTTCTTTTGCAGGGTCTCTTGCAGTCTGGCCAACGCGGGCAGGACCTGGTCCTCGACTGCCACCAATGCCGCCATGTGCATCGCGGTAGGAAACGTATCGTTGGAGCTTTGCGACTTGTTTACGTCGTCATTCGCATGAATCCGCGCCGAGCTTCCGGCTTGCTCCAGCAGTTGGTTGGCTCGGTGCGCAATCACCTCGTTGACATTCATGTTTGATTGGGTACCGCTGCCCGTCTGCCAGACGACAAGCGGAAAATGCTCATCCCACTTCCCGGCGATCACTTCATCTGCAGCAGCTACGATTGCTTTCGCCTTCTCCTCATCCAGCTTGCCCAGCTTATGGTTGGCGAGCGCAGCGCTTTTTTTCAATACAGCAAGCATACGGACGACCTCCAATGGCATCCTCTCGCTGCCGATGCGGAAGTTTTGCAAGCTGCGCTGGGTTTGCGCGCCCCATAATTTGTCTGCCGGTAC
This sequence comes from Brevibacillus panacihumi, assembly GCF_003710985.1. Taxonomy (GTDB): domain Bacteria; phylum Bacillota; class Bacilli; order Brevibacillales; family Brevibacillaceae; genus Brevibacillus; species Brevibacillus panacihumi. Next base: position 36,631 of record NZ_RHHT01000060.1, on the reverse strand, counting down.
CTTCATCTCACCCAGTGTATCCTTCTCGATGCGGTAATCCATGTTATATCCCCTTTCTTTGGTATTCTCCGCTTTATCATGCCCAGCTTTTGCCTGTCGGGAATCACGAACCATAGAAGAAAGACCGATCCGCCTTTCCTTGGGCTGCAATCGGTCCTCGTCCATTTTACAGTTATCTGCTCTCCACTTCCACGGAAGCGATGTGGTCTACATGCTTGAGCGAGCTGTAAATATCCGTGGTATACGTATCTTCCGGTGCGGTAATCATCATCTCCAGCTTTTTCTGTCCGTTCTCGACATCCTTTACTTTTACCCGTTTCACCTGCATGTCCAGATGTTTAATTTGTTTGAATACCATATCCAAATCCCCGTGTTCCAGCACTACGATTTTGAGTGACAGGTCTCTTTGCCGCAGCGAACTGGGACCCAGCCATCTGAGAATCAGCGGGAATACGTTGATCGCCAGGATAATGAGAAGAGTCGCAGATACTGCTTCAAAATAAAAGCCTGCCCCTACCGCAATTCCCAATCCAGAGGCAGCCCATACCATCGAGGCGGTGGTCAGTCCGGAGATCACGTCATTGCTTCTGCGCAGAATCACGCCTGCCCCGAGAAAACCGACGCCGCTGACAATCTGGGCAGCGAGGCGCATCGCGTCCATATTCGTTCCGGAAGGCATGGAGAAGCGTGGCACGGATTGGATCGAGACGATCGTAATCAGACAACTGGCTACGGATATGACCATGCTTGTTTTGACACCAAGCGGCTTATGCTTGAGCTGTCTGTCTACGCCAATTAATAATCCTAAAAAAAGTGCGACACCCAGCTTCAATAAAAAATCAAGATCAAACGTCATCTGCTTCTTCTCCTTCCTCTACCGTCATGTTAGTTTTTCTTACATCACTATAACAAGTATACGTATATTTCAGGCATATTGTAAACATGCTTGATTCCCTTCATACGAAAAAAGGAAAATCCCATGAACTGAGATTTTCCATCAGTTATCATTCTCATATTTATGTGGCCGTCTCGCGAATCATTCGTTTTTGCAGCCGCAGCTGACGTCCGAAGAGGAAGATCGCACCGGCCGCCAAGCCTGAAATCAGCCCGATCCAGTACCCGTAAGCCATAAAGGAGGTGTACTGCGCCAGTACATACCCAAGCGGCAAGCCGATGACCCAGTACGAGACCAGTGCCACCACAAAAGGAACCGTAACATCCTTGTACCCCCGCAACACCCCCTGAATTGGCGCAGCTACCGCATCCGAAATCAGGAACAGGATGGAGTACATCAGGAAGCTCTGGGTCAGATGAAGCACTTGGACATCCGTCGTATAAAAGCCTGCGACCTGCTCATTGAAAACGTACAGGATGACCGCGAACAACAAGGCCAGGACAACAGCGCTGCCGATCCCTAAATAGCTGTATTGTCGGGCATCACGGAACCGCTTCGCTCCGACCTCAAAGCCGACCAGAATCGTCAACGACATGGAGATGCTCATCGGCACCATATAGATAAAGGAGGCAAAATTCATCGCCGCCTGATGCGCCGCAATCGTCACGGTGTTGTATTCACTCATCAGCAGGGTAACAGCGGCAAAAATGCTTACTTCAAAGAAAATGGAAAAGCCGATTGGCAGGCCCAGCTTGAGCAATTCTCGCCCCGCGCTCATAGAAAAGCGATACAGCTTGGTAAACAGGCCGAACTCTACAAAAGGCGATACACGCTTCACAACATAGAGACTGATGAGAAAAATGCACCAGTACGTGATCGCCGAAGCATACCCCGCTCCAACGCCGCCCAAGCGCGGAAAGCCGAATTTACCAAAAATTAGAAAATAATTCAGCACGACGTTGATCGGCAAGGAGATCAGCGTGATCACCATCGTAATTCGTGTCTCTCCCAAGGCATCGATAAAACAGCGAATGACCGTATACAAGAATAACGGCACGATGCCAATCGCAATCGCAAAAAGGAAATCATGCGCGATCTGCCGCACTTGCGGCTCCAACTGCATCATGTTGAGAAGCGAATTGAGGGTTAACGCTCCAACCACAATGACAACAGCCGAAATGATGATCGCCACGTACAAGGCCTGCATGACGGTGAACGGCACCTCGTTTTTCTTGTCCGCCCCCGCCATCTGGGCAACCATCGGCATCACAGCCATCAAGATCCCCGTCAAACCCGCCTGAACCGGCGCCCATAGGCTCGCACCGATGGCTACACCCGCCAAATCAACCGGACTTGCATGTCCTGACATGATCGTATCGAAGAATGTCATCGAAAACAGGGCTAATTGCGAGACCAAAATAGGCAGCAAGACAGTAAAGAATTGCCGCCATTTCGCTGACAAAGAAAAAGTTTCAATCATGGCTTTATACTTCCTCACCACGGCAAGCCCGTGAAAATATTTAATGGTAAATTATATCAGGAGGCACGCAACCATACAATAGGGAACATTTGGACAGCAGAAACCGCCAGGCGATGCCACACCTGACGGCTTCATGAAGCGATCTATTTACATCAGCAGAAGCGGAACTACTTTTCCGGCATTGACGTCGATCAAGCCCAGATCCGTGATTTTCAAGGCAGGGCTGACCGGCAAGGAGTGCGTCGAAATCGACATGATCGGGTTGTAATGCTGATAACCCAGTTCCTCCATCGCCCGGCGCAGCTGCTCGACTTCCTTCGCCGTCTTCTCCAGCGGCTCTTCCGTCAGAATGCCGCCTACCGGCAAATGAAGACTCGCCTTCACCTGGCCGTTCTCGACGACGACGAAGCCCCCCTGCATTTTGATTACTTCATTGGCTGCCACCATCATATCGAGCGGATTGTGGCCGACGACCAATAGATTGTGGTTGTCATGCGAGTACGTCGTCGCGACCGCCCCGCGCTTGATCGTATCCCCGCTGATCAAGCCGTAGCCGCGATTGCCGTTCTTGCCATAGCGCTCGAATACCGCGATCAGAGCGTACGGACTCTCTTCCCAGCACAATTCCCCTTCACGCACCTCCACGATTCCGCGATGATCCTCGGTAAACGTGGAGCCATCCTGCACCAGCATCACGCGACAAGGGTAACGGTTATCCGGCACATCGCATTTTACATGAAAATCGGATTCGCGCAGCGGCTCCAAGCGCACGCTCCGGTAAAAATGCTCCGGGAATTGCTTGGGCTGGGGCGACTGCACGTAGTCCTCGCGAGCATCATACGCCTTTTTCCCGTTTTTATACACCTGTTCGATTGTGAACTGCTCCAGGTCTGAGACCAGCAGGAAATCGGCAATTTTGCCTGGCGCAATCGCGCCGCGGTCATGCATTTTCATTCGACGCGCAGGCGTAAATGTACTGGCGTAGATCGCCCGCTCCGGCGGCATGCCCATCTGGATCGCCTTTTTCACGAGGTGGTTCAAATGTCCCCGATTATACAGCGAGTCCGTCATCACATCATCGGTCACGAAGCAAAAATGTTCTGCCACATCATGTTCGATCAAATACGAAATGACTTCCGGGGTCATCGATTTTTCCTGCACCTCGATGAACATGCCGGCACTGATTCTCGCTTCCATGCCCTCTACAGTCTGATGCGTATGGTCAGAGTCCACACCAGCGTAAAGCATTTTGTGCAGGTCCAGATCAAGCAGCTTGGGAACATGGCCCTCGATGACAAGATCCGGATAGTTATTGCGCAAGTAGTTCAAAATCTGGTTGGTCTTGCAGTCGGGATCGGTGATCACATCCACGTAGTTCATGATCTCGCCCATGCAGATCATCGACTCGTTTTGCAGCAGGTCCTCGATGTCCGCGATCTCGATGGCTCCCCCGGTCGTTTCCATCGAAGTAGCTGGCACCGAGCTGGGAATCGCGTATTTCATATCGACGACGCATTCGCGGCTCGCCCGGATCATCTCCTTGATCCCCTCGATTCCGAATACATTGGCCATCTCATGCGGCTCTGGCACAATCGTCGTTACGCCGTTTTGGATGAGTCCATATGAAAAGGTCTCTGGAGTGACCATCGTGCTTTCGATATGCAGGTGGATGTCCACCAGGCCCGGGATCAAGTACCGGCCTTCCCCTGCCAAAATGGAAGAGGCCTCAAAGGTATCCGTACCGCGCTGCCCGATATAGAGAAATCTTCCGTCCAGGACCGCGACGTTGCCTGCAATGAATGTTTTCAAATAGCTGTTAAAGACACGCACATCCTGAATCAGCAAATCTACTTTCATGCAAAACCACTCCTGTCGTTAGTCCACCAGCACCATTTTGTCTTTAGGGAAAAGCAGGTGAACGGTCTGCCCGCTTTTGTACGGGGTCTCCATTTCCTGATTGACTGTGAAATCTCCGAGATCAGTCTCGACCACATATTGATAGCTCCGGCCCAAAAACGTGCTGATCTTCACTGTCCCCGGCAAGCGATTTGTCTCCAGATCGGCTTGCGCTTCTGTCGTCACAATCAGGTCATCCGGTCGCATCGCGCATTTTTTGGCCTGGGCGTTCGCTGTACCCGGGTTGTGGGTAGCTGCGAAACGATGACCGCCCACCCGAAGCTCGATCTCGCCATCCTGTTCGGTGCGCTCCCCGAATGTAATGAAGTTGTTGAAGCCGATAAAGCGCGCGATAAATTCCGTTTTGGGATATTTGAAAATCGTCGCCGGATCATCCAGCTGCTCGATGACGCCTTTATTCATAATGGCCACGCGGTCCGAGATGGAGAAGCACTCCTCCTGGTCATGGGAAACGTAGACCGTGGTAATCCCTAGCTCTTGCTGGATGCGGCGAATCTCGACGCGCATATTGACCCGCAGATTGGCGTCCAGGTTGCTCAAAGGCTCGTCAAACAGCAAGAGGTCAGGCTGAATGACCAGCGCCCGGGCGATGGCTACACGCTGTCTCTGCCCGCCGGACAGCTCCTTGGGGAAGCGTTTTTCAAAGCCTGCCAGACTGACGACATCCAGGATCTGCTCGACCCGCTGCTTTACCTCTGTCTCGCTGACCTTGCGCAAACGAAGTCCGAACGCGACGTTGTCGAACACAGACATGTGCGGAAACAAGGCATAGCTTTGAAATACAAAGCCGAAATTGCGCTTGTTGACCGGTACACGCGTATAGTCTTTTCCATCAAATAAGAAGCGGCCGTCCTTCGCTTCCAGGAACCCTGCGATGAGACGCAAGGTCGTCGTCTTGCCGCAGCCGCTCGGGCCCAGGAGGGAAATAAGCTGGCCTTTTTCAATATTCAGGTTGAAGTCTTTTAAAATGTACTGATTGTCGTAGGCAACCGATACGTTTTCCAGCGTGAGCAATGCCATGTTTTCATGCCTCCGTTACCGTTTTGTAAAGTAGGAAAGCCCCATCATGCGCTCAATGATGAACATCAGGATCGCAGTAATGATCATGAGCAGCACCGAAAGAGCGGCAATCGTCGGATCGAAGTTGTTTTCCACGTAAGTGAGCATCTGGATCGGCAGTGTACTAACCCCAGGCCCCGTCATAAAGACCGAGATATCCACGTTGTTGAACGATTCCAGAAAGGCAATCAGAATCGCTGCTATGATGCCTGAACGGATATTGGGCAGCACGACCTTGAAAAACGTCTCGACCTTCCCGGCTCCCAGACTGAGCGCTGCTTCCTCGATCGCGAAGTCGAAGTTGGACAAGCTCGAGGCCACTACCCGGATGATGAACGGGAGCATGATCACGGTATGCCCGATCAACAGCCCCGCATAGATCGGCAAATTGTAGGTAATGATCACGTACTTGAGCATCGCAAAACCCATGACAATGCCCGGAATCAGGACAGGGGAGATGAAGACGGCGTTCAGCAGCCCTTTTCCCTTGAACTGAAAGCGGCTTAATGCGTATGCCGCCGGAACACCCAGCAGCAAGGCCAGCAGGTTCCCTACCAGCGAGACGAACATGGACGTGCCAAAGGTTGTCATGAACATCTTCACTTCAAAAATGTTTTCGTACCAGCGCCAGGAGAAGCCCTCCGGCGGGAACTTCAAGACTGTGCCAGGTTCAAATGACGTAAACGAAATGATGACGAGCGGCCCGAGCAAGAAAACGAACACCAGAAGTGTAAACAGGGCCAACCCGCGATTTTTTTCCTGCATACCCTTCTACCCCTTCGGATTTAATTTCGTCGCGATTTTATTCATCAGGCCAATCACCACAAACGTAATCACGATCATGATCGTCGCGATCACCGATGCCATGTGCCAATCGTTCAAGGTAATCGCATTCTGGTACAGGAACGTAGAGATGACGCCTTGTTTTCCTCCCAGCAAGGCAGGTGTCGTATAGGCAGTGAGACTGCCGACGAAGACCAGAATGCTGCCGATAATCAGGCCCGGCATGCTCAAGGGCAATATCACTTGGCGAAACGCTGTAAACCGGGAAGCGCCGAGACTTTCCGCCGCTTTCAGCAGATCGGGGTCGATATTCTCCATGACACCTACCAGCGTGATGATGATCAGCGGCAAAAACAGGTGGATCAACCCGATCATCATCGCAGTCGGGGTATACAAGATCTCCAGCGGCTTTTCAATCAGTCCGATCGAGAGGAGGGAGCTGTTGAGCAGCCCTTTTTTCCCGAGGATGATCATCCAGCTGAAGGAACGGACGACTGAGCTGGTGAGCAGCGGGAAGATCGCCAAAGCCAGCAGAATGCCTTTTTTACGCGCTCCCAGCTTGGAGATGTAATACGCTGCGGGAAAACCGAGCAGAATGCAGGCAATCGTTGTGACGAGGCTGACTCGCAGCGTCGTCCACAGGATTTTCAAATTGTACGGATCAGTAAGGAAGGTAAAATAGCCTTGTACAGTAAAGCTGCCTTCCTGGTAGAAGGTCGAAGCAATGGTCATCACGATCGGAATGACCAGAAACAGCGTCAAAAACAGGACGCCAGGTAGCAACAACAGATACATGCCCTTATTTTTCATCGCTTTAACTCCTGTTCGCGGTATCGTCAGGCTTTCAGCACGCGGATAAACTGATCAAAAAAGGCTTCTGCATCCACGTCCAGACACACGTTCATGTTCGGCTCTTTCATCAGCCGGTTCTGAAAATCACAGACCGTCTGCCCATCGCACAACTCGCTTTTTGTCTCCACGTCGACGTACAGCTTCTGCGTAGCCACCAGCTCCGGGAAGAGCGCCACTGCGACTGCCAGCGGATCATGCAGAGCGCAGGCACGAACGCCATTTCGCTCAAAGTACCGCTGCGTGTATTCCGATGTGCTTTGTCTCACGTAAGCAGCCATCGGAGTCTCACCCAACTCCTGGATATGGGATTCATGCAGCAATACCCTGCGCGTCACATCGAGGCCAACCATCGTAAGCGAGGGAAAACCGGCGTGAAATACGACCTTGGCGGCTTCAGGATCTACATACATGTTGTACTCGGCTGTCGGAGTGACATTGCCGTGCTCCTTTACGACCCCGCCCATGAAAATCACTTCCTGGACCTGGTGGACCAGCTCGGGGTATTTGCTGACAGCCAAAGCGAGGTTGGTCAGGGGACCGGTCATGATCAACGTCACTTCACCGGGATGCTTTTTTACTTGCTCAATCATAAAATCCGGGGCAAAGCCTTCCTGCGGCTTGGTATCGGCCTGCATATCGCGCAACGCGCCTCCCAGACCATCCTCCCCGTGAATCCGATGTTCAAAATAGACGTGGCGCAGCAATGGGCGGGATGCTCCGCGTATCACCGGAATTTCTTGTCCGGCTTGCAGGAAGTCCAGGATTTTGCAGGTATTCTCCGTAGCCTTGGCCAAGGAGACATTGCCGTTTACCGTCGTTATTCCCAGCACATCACATGCACCGCTTTTGACAGCCAGCATGATGCCCAGCGCATCATCTACCCCCGTATCCACATCCAAGACGATCTTTTTCATACGCCAACCTCCTTTTTAAAAAAAGCAAGGGTATATACGGTTTCGCTATACCCTTGCTTTTTCGATTCCCCGTGCTTATTGAACGATTTCACGGTTCCAACGGTCAATCCATGCTTTGGATTTCTCGTTGACTGCTTTCATGTCTAGCTTGCGCAATTTGCTGATGGTTTCCTCGCCATAGGTAATGCCCTTGGCTTCTTCGTCAGTCAGGGAAAGCGTCTTGTTTACAGGAGAGTCTACTTTGGCTTTTGCCGCCTTCTCTTGAACTTCCTTGCTCAGCTGGTAGTTGATAAAGTCTTCGGCAAGCTCTTTGTTTTTGCTGCCCTTCACGATATTGACGGTATTCATGACAGCGTATCCGCCTTCTTCAGGAGAGACGAATTTTGCCTCTGGCACAGCAGCCTGGATGTCTTTGAAGTACATTTCCATGATCGGGCCTACTGCAATCTCTTCCTGGGTGAACATATTCACGTACTCAGAGGTTTTGTCGTAGTATTTGACAACTCCGCTGTTGATCTCTTTCATTTTGGCGAAAGCCTGATCCTCATTGAAGCTTTGGTTCCCCGCTACCAGCGAGGCAGCATCCAGGATCATCGGTCCAGTCGTGGAAGTGATGTTCGGCAATGTCAGCTTGCCGGTCAACTCTGGATTCCACAGATCTGCCCAGGATTTGATTTCGGTTTTGACCAGATTCGGATTATAGGCGATGCCGAATTGACCGATGGTATACGCAGGGCCGTAATCTTCCCCGAGGGGAGCTTTGGCGATGTCGTAAATTTCATTCAGGTTGGGAATGCGGCTGCGGTCAATCTTTTCAAACACTCCGGCATCGATTCCTTGTTGCGCATAGTAGTCGGAGAGGTAGATCAAGTCTACAGAAGAACTGCCCTGGCGAATCTTATTCAGGCGTTCGGCGTTGTTTCCGATCTCCAATACGATCTCGACGTTATGCTCTTTTTCAAATGGCTCATAAATCTCTTTGCGGAAGAAGTCCTCCGAGAAACCCCAAGTGGAGATGACCAATTTGGTTGGCGCTCCTTTTGAAGCTTCGCCATTCTCCCCTGCTGGCTGGGTTTGTTCTCCCCCGCCACAGCCTGCCAGCGCCAGCGAAAGGGCGGAAACGGAAAGTAATGATGTAAAAAGCTTTTTCATGTGATATGACCCCCATTTTTTGGTAAATAAAGAAAAGAAAAGTACCCTTGGTTAGAAAAATTCCTTCTAAACAAGAGCACTTTTCTTCGTAAACAAAGAGAAGCACATCTGTTTGATCGAATACCGGGTCTTTCCTTAAGATGAATCAAAAGAAAAAATCCCAGTCATCCATTCAAAGTATTCTCATTTTCATTTGCATCCGACAAAATGATGTTCGTGATCGCCCACTGAGTTGCTGCGTCATAATCACGCAATACAGCCTCCATCTGCAAGCCCAGTTCTTCTTCCAGACGTTCCCTCAACCTTTTTTTATAGAGAAGGGACATGCGAAAATCTACTTCCAGCTTGAGCGCGGGCGCTTCTCCTTCCAATGCTGCTGAACGGGGTGAACGCCGGTGCTTGGCCTGGAAGGTAATCAGGTTGCCGTCAATCGTTACTCTCAGGAGAGTTGTCCCAAACCCGAACAACTCCTTGGCTATCTCGTTATACAGATGAGATAGCTTTTTTCTGCTTTCGCTATTGTCCTGTATAGTCATGACATCACCTGCAAGATAACTTTTCAGGCTTTTCCACTCCCTCATTATACATATGATAATCATCATTTTCAATAGAATATTCGTATTTTGCTTCTTTTTCTTGGAGGGCCATGCTGTTAATATTCATCTTTTGAAGAAAAGGTTTGACAGATATAAATTTTCCATATATAATCCAACTAACCAAGTGAGAATATAAGTTTTTTCTTCACGCCAATTTCATATCACCAAACATCTCTTATAGAGAGAGGTAGAGGGACTGGCCCAATGAAACCTCGGCAACCTATCCATGCGGATATGGTGCCAATTCCAGCGGAAATCATTCCGGAAGATAAGAGAGGAAGCAGCGACTTTTTTCGTGTTGTCTAGTGACCTCTTCTTTTCAAGAAGAGGTTTTTTGATGTGCAATGTGATGTGCAAAGCAAAAAACCTCTGATCTTTGTGGCTTCATTGTTTCAAATAATATAGACAAAAAGAAAAAGGGGAGAACTACATTGAAAAAGACAGGTTTTTTGCTTTCATCATTTCTGCTCGCTGCCGCATTGCTGACAGGTTGCGGAGCAAAGGAAGAAGCTGCCCCGGCAGGAGCAGCCGCTGAACAGACAAAAGTAAAGGTTGGCGTTACGGCAGGACCGCACGAAGAAATCATGAACAAGGTAAAAGAAGTAGCGCAAGCAAAGGGACTGGAAGTAGAAGTTGTGGTTTTCAATGACTATGTACAGCCAAACCAAGCGCTCGATAAAGGAAACCTGGATGCCAACAGCTTCCAAACCATTCCTTTCCTCGATAAATTCAATGCTGACCACAAGACCAAAATCGTCATAGCAGACAAAACGGTTACCTTTCCGATGGGACTCTACTCCACCAAGCATAAAAATGTAGCGGATGTTCCTGAAGGAGGCGTCGTAGGTATCCAGAACGACCCATCCAACCGCGCTCGCGCTCTGAAGCTATACGAAGCTGCTGGATTGATCAAACTAAAAGAAGGAGTAGGGGATAATGCTACTCCGCAGGATATCATCGAGAATCCGAAAAACCTGGAATTCAAAGAACTGGAAGCCGCTTTCCTGGCACGTTCCCTTGGAAACGTAGAGCTGGCGAGCATCAATACGAACTTCGCCATGTCGGCCGGCTATTCTCCGAAGAAAGATTCGATCTTCTCTGAGACATCTGATTCACCTTATGTGAACGTAATCGCCGTAAACGAACCGAATAAAGATAATCCTGCCATTAAAAAACTGATTGAAGCTTACCGTTCTGAAGAAGTGAAGAAGTTTATTGAGGAACACTTCGATGGAGCTGTCCTCCCGTCCTGGTAATACAGGAAATTCGCACAGCAAGGAGACTGGATAGATGATTCAGCTAACAGAGATCCACAAGACGTACAAGGTGGGAAACAAACAGGTTGAAGCCTTGAAGGGCGTATCACTGAACGTAGAGAAAGGTCAAATTTTCGGAGTGATTGGTTTTAGCGGCGCGGGGAAAAGCACCCTTCTGCGAACGATCAACCTGCTCGAAAAGCCAACAAGCGGCTCAGTAGTCGTCAATGGTCAGGATATGCTGTCGCTGAAGGAAAGCGAGCTTCGCCAGGCGCGCAAGAAGATCGGGATTATCTTCCAACACTTCAATCTGCTTTCTTCCTATAATGTCTATGACAACGTAGCAGAGATTCTGCGCATGAACAAAGTGCCGAAGAATGTCATTGAAAAGAAAGTGAAGGATTTGCTCCGACTCGTCGGCCTGGAAGATAAGGCGAACTCTTATCCCTCCCAGTTGTCCGGGGGTCAGAAGCAGCGCGTCGGGATCGCCCGCGCGCTCGCTACTGATCCGGAAATTCTGCTTTGCGACGAAGCGACTTCAGCGCTCGACCCGCAAACCACCGAATCGATCCTGGATCTGCTGCTGGACATCAATCGCCAGTTCAATCTGACTATCGTCCTGATCACGCACGAGATGCAAGTGATTAAAAAGATTTGCGACCGTGTCGCGATCATGGAGAACGGACAGGTTATCGAACAGGGCTCCGTGCTGGACGTATTCAGCAATCCGCAACAACCGACGACGCGCAACTTTATCAAAACGATTTTCGACGATGAAGTTCCCGCAGAAATTTTGTCCAACATCAAGCCGAGCGGTCCTGCTGCCAAAATCCTTCGCGTCGCTTTTCGCGGTGATGCCGCACTCGATCCCGTCCTGGGCAATCTGTCGGCGCGTTTCCCGGTGACAACCAATCTGCTGTACGGTTCGATCACGTCCATCAAGGGAACTGCGCTGGGCATTCTGCTTTTGCACATCTCCGGCGAAGAGAAGGCCGTACAGGAAGGCATTGAATTCTTGCGACAATCCGTATACAAAGTGGATATCGTGACACGAGAGGAGGCAGCCAGATAATGGACCGTTTAGTCGAGATGATCCCTTTATTTACGAAATCCTTGGAAGAGACCGTCATCATGGTAGGCGTCTCCTTGTTCATTGCTACCGTGATCGGAATTCCTTTGGGCATATTGCTCGTGGTGACACAGGGCAATCACCTTTTCCCGAACAAGACACTGTTCCACATCCTGAATGTGATCATCAACATCGTACGCTCGCTGCCGTTCATCATCCTGATGGTCGCGATTATTCCCTTTACGGAATTGGTCGTCGGAACCTCGATCGGGATTGAAGGGGCGATCGTCCCATTGATCGTATACACTGCGCCGTACATCGCGCGTCTGATGGAAACAGCGCTGCTGGATGTCGACCGAGGAGTTATCGAAGCGTACCAAGCGATGGGCGCTTCCCGTACGCAAATCATCTTCCGCATCATGCTGCGCGAAGCCAGACCAGGAATCGTCTTGTGCTTGACGATTGCCACTATCGGTCTGATCGGCGCTACCGCGATGGCAGGTGCTGTCGGTGCAGGGGGTCTGGGTGACCTGGCATTGCGTTACGGTTATCAGCAATGGGATATTGAAGTGATGCTGATTACAGTCGTGATTCTGATCATAATGGTTCAGGCCATTCAATCTCTCGGCAACTGGGCAGCGAAAAAATTGAAAAAGAATGCCTAGTATCCTAATTCCAAGCGAAAACCTCTAACCTTGCGTTAGGGGTTTTTTGCTACGGCAAAATTTTCACGAAATGTTTCATTGTCACCACCCATCATATTCGTGTAGACTTATAAGTAAGCTAGACAAACAGAGAGGGGCTACCTGATAGATGAAAAAACTCATCATGATACTGGTTGCGTTTATGCTTGTACTTGCTCCTGCCGGCTTCCAATACGATCATGCCGATGCAAAAGGATACAAGTCGGGCAAAAAATCATTCTCGAATACAACACCAACGAATACACAAACACCTGGCACGACAAATTCCGGTGTGAACTCTCCAACCAATAAGACATCCACGCCATCCAACGCTCCTGCAGCCGCAACAACAAACAAGGCTGGCGGTTTCATGGGCGGCGGCTTTATGAAAGGTCTCATGCTGGGCGGTTTGGCTGGCCTGCTGTTTGGCGGCTTGTTCGGCAGCATGGGCGCTTTGGGTGAAATCCTTGGCCTCATGATCAACTTGCTGGCGGTTCTGGCGATCGTCGTGCTGATCCGTAAAATCATTGTTTATTTCAAAACACAACGCACACAGAAGCAGGAACCAAACCCATGGAAAAAATAATCTTCGCTGAAGAACATCTGATCAACGCCATTTGCATTCATGTGGCGAGTAAAAAACAGATTCAACCCCAGGACGTGGAAGTCGAGCTGATGTGGGATGAGGAATACGGCTTTTCCGCAGAGGTGTACTCCTTGGGCAGAAAGCAGGTTTTCATCGAGATCAATCTGATTGAAGCGATTCGTTACTACCTGGAGACTCAGATGCAGCTCAACCCTTATACGGCCGGCATCGAGCTGGTTCTGGATGAAGAAGAAGGCATCATGGCACACGTCACTTATCGAGGCTAACGATTGATTCCATCATAGAGGCTGTCCCAAAAGGTCATGCAAATGGCCGGGGGACAGCTTTTTTTGATACAATGGAAATACCAACTATTTCGAAAAAAGGTAAAAAGGGTATAACATGCTCAAATTCCTGTTTCAAAAAAGAACCGTTCAAGTCGTCTGCCTGTTGCTTGCCTGGTTTGTTATTCACGTCCTGCTCGTGAGCCTGGACGGGTTTCAAGATGACCTCCAAAAAGTCGATGTAGGCGTCGTATTGGGCAACAAAGTGGAGCTGGACGGGACGCCGTCGGAGAGGTTGCGATACCGTTTGGATAAGGCTGCACAGCTTTATCAAGAAGGGTATTTTCCGTACATTCTGGTCAGTGGCGGAGTCGGCATGGAAGGCTTTGATGAAGCAGAGGTGATGAAGGGTTACCTCGTGCAAAAAGGGATACCGAGCGACAGGATCATCACGGACAATAGGGGCGTAAACACGAGAATGACCGCGCTGAATACCCGAAAAATTCTGGATGACCACGGACTCGAGTCGGTCATGGTGATTACGCAGTTTTACCATATCAGTAGGACAAAGCTCGCCTTTGCCCAGGCCGACTTCGCTCCTGTCTATTCGGCACATGCAGAGTATTTGGAATGGCGGGATCTCTATTCGCTATTCAGAGAATTTTTTGCTTATTATCAATACCTGCTAAAACAATAATGTCCCCTGTCGCAGCTTTCACTGCGAGAGGGGACATCACGATCATGAGGCTTCATCAGCCTACCATTTTACGTTTTTCAGCACTTCGGCCGCCATTTGAGAAGTGGATTCCAGACCGCCGCCGGAAAGGTACCAGTAGTTTGGATCCAGATAGATCACATTTCCGTCTTTAAATGCTTTCGTGCCTTTTACCAGCTCGTTTTCAACCAGTTGCTTGCCTGTCGTATCAGCGGCATTGACAACGCTGCGATCGATGACAAACAGATAGTCAGGGTTTTTCTCTGCTACATACTCATAGGATACGCTTTGTCCATGTGTGGATACTTCGATCTTGTCATCAGCAGGGGCAAAGCCAAACACGTCATGCAGAATACCGAAGCGGGAGCTTGGGCCGTAGGCACTGATTTTGCCTTCGTTCGTCAGGATAATCAATGCTTTTTTATCTTGGGCTGCTGCTGTTTTCTCTTTCAGCTGCTTGATGCTGTCATCGATTTTCGCCAGCTCGGCATCCACTTCAGCTTCTTTGCCAAAGATGGTTCCGAGTGTCTTCATGTTTTCAGTAAAGGATTCCATGTATTTGGTCGTATCGACACCCAAGAAGATGGTTGGCGCGATTTTGTTCAGCTCTTCGTAAGCCTCTTGCTGTCTTCCGGAGATCAGAATGACATCTGGCTTCATGGCATTGATTTTTTCAAAATCAGGCTCTTTCAAGCCACCTGCATTTTTGTATTTGGCATCCTCGTATTTTTTCAGATACGGAGGAATATTGGCTTGCGGTACGCCTGTTACCTCAATACCCAGTCGGTCGAGGGAATCCAATACCCCAAAGTCAAAGACTACGACGTTTTGCGGGTTCTTCTTAATCTTCGCTTCACCCAGTTTATGCTTGATGGTCAGTTCCTCCGCTGCTGGAGCTGCTGCGTTGGTTTGCGGAGCCTCTGTGTTTGTGTTGGCTGCTGGTGCTGGATTTGTCGCTGTATTGGCGGAACCGCATGCAGCTGCAAACACAGCCAGCAATCCCGTCATCAACAGCATGGTCATTTTTTTCTTCACTTCTATCACCTCTAGGGATTTATGAAATTTTTTATTTAAAATTATTGCTGACGCCGAAAACCGTACGCCAACAAAATAATTTTAACTAAGCATAATAGACGCAAATGCGGTTCTCGTCGATGTCCTCGATCTGGATGTCCATATCGTAGACATCTTTCAAAATCTGCGAGTTGATAATCTTGTCTGTCGAACCTTCCTCGATCACCTTGCCGTCTTTCAATGCGACGATATAGTCGGAGTAGCAAGAAGCAAAGTTGATATCATGGATGACGATGACGACGGTCTTGCCCAGCTCATCTACCAGCCGACGAAGCACTTTCATGATCTGGACCGAGTGTTTCATATCCAGGTTGTTCAACGGCTCATCCAAGAGTATGTACTCTGTGTTTTGAGCGATGACCATCGCGATGTAGGCACGTTGTTTTTGTCCGCCACTCAATTGGTCCAGGAACTTGTGCTGGATGTCCTCCAGTTCCATGTAGCGAATGGCCTCATCGACATGCTTCCAATCCTCTTTGGTGAGGTTTCCTTGCGAGTAAGGGAAACGCCCAAAGCTGACCAGCTCCCGAATCGTCAATCGGATCGAAATGTGATTCGATTGTTTCAGAATGGAGATCTTTTTCGCCAGCTCCTGACTCTTGGTTTTGCTGATCTCCTGTCCCTCCAACAGAATCTCACCCTGATCCTTCGTCAACAGCCGGCTGATCATGGACAGCAGGGTACTTTTCCCCGCACCATTCGGCCCGATGAAGGACGTGATTTTTCCCTTGGCAATCTTCAGGGAAACATCTTCCACGACGTATTTGTTGCTGTAGCGTTTTGAGACATTTCTTACTTCTATCATGCCTTATTCTCCTTTAGCAGAAGATAAATGAAGTAAACCCCGCCGATGAAGTTGACAATGACGCTGATGGTCGTCGAGAACGTAAAGACTCTCTCGACAATCAAGAGTCCGCCTACCAATGCGATGATGCTGATCAACGAAGCGCCGAAAAGCAAGTAAGAGTGCCGGTAGGTCTTCATAAACTGGTAGGCGACGTTGGCGACGAGCAGTCCCAGGAAGGTGATCGGCCCTACCAACGCGGTGGCAATCGATACGAGAATCGCGATGACAATCAACAGGCGCTTCACAACGTAGTCGTAATCGACTCCCAGATTGATCGCGTCATCCCGCCCCAGTGACAATACATCCAAATACTTCAGGAATGGCCTGAGGTACAAGATGATTCCGAGGACTAACACACAACTGATAACCAGCAAATCGGTGTTCACATTATTGAAGCTGGCAAACATTCTGTCCTGCAAGATCATAAATTCATTGGGATCGATCAGCACCTGCAAGAACGACGCGAGACTGTTGAACAACGTGCCGAAGATGAGCCCGATCAATAGCAGGAAGTAGATGTTCCTTCCCTCTCGCTTGAACAGCACCTTGTAGAGGAGTGCTGCGAAGAGGATCATCAGACCCACCGAGAGAACGAAGTTGAGGTTTTTATCCATCGCCGTCTTGCTCGCCGAGCCCAGGAAAAAGATCACGAAGGTCTGGATAAACATGTAGAGCGAGTCCAGTCCGATGATGCTCGGCGTCAAAATCCGGTTGTTGGTAATGGTTTGAAAGATAACGGTAGAGATCGCGATGACGCTTCCGGTAAGAATGATCGCCAGGATCTTCTTAAATCGTCTAGGCAGGACATAGTCCCAGTTGCCGCCAGCATCGATCAGCATAAAGATGGCGATCAGGACAATGGCAACGAGTGCGAGAACTCCGATTTTCGTTTTCATTGCTTTCATTGTTCATAGGCCCTTCTTCTCATAAGTAAGAAAATGAAAATTCCGCTGCCGATGACGCCTACCATCAAGCCAATCGAGATTTCGTATGGAAAAATGATCAGGCGGCCCAGAATGTCACAGAACAGGACAAAGACGGCTCCGAGCAAAGCGGTATGCACAAGGCTCTTTTTCAGGTTGTCTCCCAGGTAGAGTGTGACGATGTTCGGGATGATCAACCCGAGAAACGGAATCGTTCCTACCGTGAGAATCACCACGGAGGTGACCATCGCTACAATCGTCAATCCGATATTGACAACCTGCTTGTAATTGAGCCCCAGGTTGATGGAAAACTCTTCACCCATGCCGGCAATCGTGAATCTGTTGGCAAACAGATAGGCAATGATGACGAGCGGGATGCTGATGTACAGGATTTCGTAGTTGCCTTTCAAGATCGAAGAGAAATCTCCGTGCAGCCATGAACCGATATTCTGGAGCAGATCGTACTTGTAGGCAAAGAACGTCGTAATCGAGCCTACGATATTTCCAAACATCAACCCCACCAAGGGAATGAAAATGGTGTCCTTGAACTTTACGCGATCCAGGATCTTCATGAAGATATACGTTCCCAGCAGCGCAAAAACGAAAGCAACAAGCAAACGAAGCAGCGGTGGAGCGTCCGTGAACAGCATCATGGCGACCAGGATCCCGAAACGCGCCGAGTCCTCCGTCCCCGCAGTCGTCGGAGAGACGAACTTGTTGCGCGTAAGCTGCTGCATGATCAGACCTGCAATACTCATGCTGATCCCGGCAATGATAATGCTGACTAACCGCGGAATGCGACTGATCCACAAGATTTGCGTGGACTCTTCTGTCAAGTCAAACAAGTCCAGCGGCGATATGTCCTTGACCCCGATAAACAGGGAGACAAAGGATAATAGGATAAGCGTTACAAGCAGGTATCTAAGCTTCATAGTTCTTCCCCGAAATTCCACGGTATTTTGGATATGCTCCCCATTAATAAAGAGATTCATTATCAGTAATAGCGATATTCATTCTCAATTAAGATCTTACAGTAGTTATATTAGCACTTTCAAATAAGATGTTAAAGTCTTTTTTTCAATTCCAGCCCATTTCGTCGCGAATCATCATGAAAACAGCCACTACCAGCTTGGGGCAGTGGCTGTTTTCGTGTTCTCTTTATTCTCCCGATTGGGGCGCTATATTCGACGCTTCCGGCGCTTGCTCCGGCAACGCCGGCTGCATCAAAACGGGTTCAATCTTCGGGTCCACCATCAGCTTGTACACGGGTACGAATTCCACATGCTGCGGCACCCTGACTCGTGCCGGCTCATGTGAACCGCCATCAGCAGGAAGCGCCCCCTGCTGCAAATAGAGATAGCCGCCTACTGCGCCAGCCGCCACCAGCACGATCAAGCCCGTCACGACTGTGCCTTTTTTACGAAAAAACTTGACCAGCGGATGTGTCGTTTCGCTTCGCACTTCGTCCAACAGCTTTCGGAAGTCGGCATTGCGTATCGCATACCAGCGCTTGCGCCATTCCTTCTGACGCAGCCGCTGCCCCCTCTCTTCCGCAAAAAACGATTTGAGCGCGTTGCGGAACGCCGGCTCCAGCTGTTTGCCCGTAAAAAACATCCGTTGCGTCATCGCCCATTGCAGAAAAGCGTGAACCGCATCGTCGCCCCCGCCTTTTTCGACGTAGGCAATCATCTCCGCATAGCGGAAAGCGGCCTGCTGGCTCTCATCGGCCACATGGAAAATCAACGCGACCTTTGCGAAGCTCTCTTCCCGCAGAGGGATGACCAGCATGTTTTGAAGCAGCTTTTGCTGGCTCTCGATGTCATTGCCGTCCCATTTGCGGAAAAACTCCTCTGGTTCCGGGATCTCCGATAGCTCTCCCAGCGACGCCACATTCATCATCATGTCCAGCTTGTTGCGCGCTTCCAGATCGAGCCCATCAAAAAAGGTTTGCGGCTTGTCTTCCAGCAACGACAAAATCTGATCGAAATCTTTTTGGGACAAGGTATCCAGAGCAACCTTCTTCAACAGCGTCTTGTCAACCTCATCCAAAAGCTCCTCCGCGTAGCTGGGGGAACCGGCAAAGTTGTCAAAGAAATGGTGGATCTGCATCGCTGCATCCAGTCTTTTCCGTTCCTCGATCATCAGACCGATCAGCTTCGGTATGGTAGTCGTGGCGAAGAAAGGATGCCGAATCGCCAGAGGGGCGTTCTTTGCCCAAAATTCGATTTCCTTGAGCATCTGCGTGATCGTGGCGACTGCCTTCAGCCGCTCTACCAGATATTCCTCGAACAACGGCTTGGCCAGCACTTTGTAGCCCAGCACCTGCCGCATCAGCGCGTGAAACAGATCACGGTATCCGCTCACATGCTGATATACCTCTGCGACATAGCTGGTCTTTTGAAGATTCTTGCCCTTGGACAGCACATCGATCACATACTGGACCTTCTCTGCTTTCTCAACCTCGTTGCGGGCGACAGCAAAGGAGTCAGCGACCTGCTTGACCACTTCGAGCTCGGGCCAAATCTGCTGGGAGAGCGCTTTGGATTCCAACAAAAACAATGCACGCATGAGTTCGTGCAAACGATCCTTCTTGAGGAGTTGAGCTTGGCGCAGATAGTGGTTGAGCACCTGCCAGATCGCAGGACGATTGCTCTCATAGACCGACATGCGACCTTTTTCGATTTGATAGAGAGCGCATAACTGGTAGTACGTCACAAGACTTAATCCGGTCTGGCGATCCGCTCCCTGCAGCACCTCCTCGCAAAACTCATGAAACGATGCGAGAATGCGAGAGTCCTGCAAAAACTCCCAGGCAAAATCGAGATACTCATGCTTTCCTTCCGTCAGCTCTGTGTTGAGCAAACGCTGGCTGGCAAAGTCAAAGAGAAAATCCTTGTCGTTTTGCCCGTTTCCAGGCCGGATGCTGCCCGCTTCCACGAACATCAGATGGATGTGCTTTTTGCTCTGCGGCTCATCGCTGTATGTAAGAAACCCAAAATGCCTGCGCATCACATAGGGCAGGCAGGTATAGAGGATTTCCAGGAGTTGATGGGCCTGCGCGGTAGATTCGGCTATATCGCCCGGCAAACTGATAAAAACCTTCTTTTTCCCCGAAAGCGAGAGCATGATGGCATGCAGCAATTGCTTGAATACCGTTTGATCGATTCCCAGCCGTTGCAGGACCTGCCGTCTGTCCTGCCCTGTCGTTCCTTGCTTGTAGGGAAGCTCGTCCAGACCTGGCAATTCCTTGCCTTTTGCTTCGTCATGCTGCTTTTGAAAGGATTCGACGCCAAAGATCCGCGCCGGTTCCCGGATAAACGCATCGCTGAGCTGAGCCGGGATCACGTAATTATGGCTGAAGAACGTATTGCGCTGCCCGGTAAAATCGGCGCCGACAAACACGCTTTGTCCAAGCACCAGCTCCCCCGTCTCCGCGCGAAAACAGACAAGCGCTTTGGGATAGCGGGATACATCCGCTTCCGATCGCTCTTGCAATTGTCGGGGTGCCTGATAGACACAGAACGGATGGAGCGTCTTTTTGATGAATTGATTGTCCAGCCCAGGTGATTTGGCGACGGTATCATAGCCTTCATTGGCCCGAAAGATCCCTTGGCGCCCACGGGTGTAATACTGCTGCAAGATGAGCGGCCGACTCACTAACGCTCCCTCCCCTCGATGTAGTCAAGCTGATGCAGGAGCCAGATGAACGGTTCGTCTACGCGCATCGGAGTGACGACACCGCTGACCTTCTGGTTGACTGGATTGCTGCCCAGGGCCGATACGGCAAAATAGGCCACGTTGGTAAAGTACACCTCAAGCGCATCCTTGAACGGGCGGTCCACCTTCTCGATAAAACGGCTGACCTCGCCATTGATATTTTCAAATTCGGCTGTGTTCAGGTACTGCTGGTGCACGAAGTTGCGGAAGATGTTGCTGTTGGGCTTGATATAGGTCCCTTCCTCTTCCTTGATCGCATGAAGCATGTCGCTCTTCGTCAGGACGACTGCTGTCGGGATATGGGTCTTGCTGCTCTCCTGATAGCCGATAAAGTTCTCGAACAAGGTAATGACGACCTCACGCGGCTCGTCGTAACGGGCGGTAAATTCCCCCGGCTCGTCGCCTGCCTGCAGCAGAAAACGGTCTCGAATCGTCTTGATCTGCAACGGATCGACGAGGAACAAAATCCCCGACGAATTCTTCACATGTGCGGCGTACAGCTCCAGGTATTCCCGGTCGACCATCCCCTCGCCGGCCACATCGAAAAACACCAGAATCAACGGCGCTTTCTCGCTGTCCTTGAAGATAAATTGGAAGATAAACGGCTCCTGCCGCTTCTCTTTTTGCGTGGAATCCAGCAGCTGGCCGCGCTCAAACAGCGGCGCTTCGTACTGCTCGCGGAATTTCCGGCTGATCTGGGCATTGAGCGGCATGCAGGCTGCATCGAAATGGTTCGCTGTCGTATTCTGCAGGGTGTGGATCAACGAAGTCATATAGACCGACTTGCCGACCTGGGACGCCCCTACGATCGAAATGATGTTGCTCGGCGCCTTTCCTGCCGTGATCGGTAGCTCGTTGTGGCATTTCGGACAGAGCCTGCGCTTGGAGACGACGCCGTACCGGTCCGTGACGCCGATCAGCACCTGATCCACATACAGGTGATTTTCCTCCGGGATCGATTCGGGATCAATCACCGCTTCGATCTCCTCGATGGCATCCAGCCCAAATTTGTCGCGGTAGGCGTTCAGCAGATGGTCTTCCTGCAGGGCGTAGTCCTCGTCGTCGGGACGGTAATGGGCCGCCCGAAAGACGACTTCATCCGGCCCGAATTTGGAAAAGCAAAACGGACAGACGATATCATAAAAAGGAAGTCTTTCCTTTACTGGCTGTTTCTTCTCAAACATGTTCTTCAAAAAGGTAAACATGCTCTCCCCTCCTATTCGGGAATCAGTTCGTAACGTTCCCCGTATTTTTTGCCGTCCGTAAAAAAGAGGCGGATGACATCCTTCTTGCGGACCTCGATCTCCGGCAAAAGGTTTACGCCTGCTTCAAGATCGCGGATAAAAGCGTATTGCGTGCCGTCATCCTTGTGAATGGGAGGGGAACCTTCTTTTTTCACGTAGCAGAGGACGTCCTTGGCGAGCGGAATCTCGGTAAAAATGCGAATTTGCAGCGTATCATAAGCACCGAACCACTTTCTTTTGCGGATCAGCGAGTATCGGATCTTCGCTTTTCCGGTGCTGATGTGAATGATGTGCGCATCCGAGTCCGGAACGAGCAAGATTGGCTTGCCCTTTTCCAGGCGGCAAGGGAAAATGCGGTACGTGTATTGGCCGATGCCCTCGCTCGTCTCCCGCAGTCCCTTGTGCACCTTGTATTCCTCTCGCGTATACAGCTTCAATTGTTTTTCAGTGATTTGCTCGATCGAAAATGGCGCATCCATCGGAGCTTTGTGCACGTACACGCATGGCACCTCTTCAGCCCAGTGCCAATTGATGACGTACTCCTCTCCCTGACGATGACAGACGACATCCTTGATCAGCACATCCGAAGTCGTTTCATGATTGATCATGACGCATCATGCTCCCACTCTACAGATCAAACCGCTTGCTGCTTGCTTTTCCGTCCCCGCTATGGACCGGCAGAGCCTTGCTGCGCGACAGGCGTCTTTGGAAGGACGATGGCTCTGTACCGATGGTCACCGGGATCAAGAGGGTAAAGAGAGTCAAGACGACAGCCAGCAGCAGCGCTGCCAACAGATGCAGCAGCATCGCCGGCAAATCTCCCCCGATAAATCCCGCCTCCAGCACGAGACCTGCCAATAGACCGGATACAAACCCGCCAATCGTAAAGCTTTTCGCCAGATGGCGATTATCAAAAATCAGTCCCAATGCCAAGCCCAGCAGTGTGCCGATGACGATCAGGCTTACGACGCGCAGGACGGCGTAAAGGGTGCTGCCCTCCGTCGCATCGCTGCGCGGGGAGACCAATGTGCGCTCATGCCGCGTCAGCTCGATAATTTGTCCGAATGCACCGGTGATCTGATCCGCGTGAGCCACGTCAAAATACGTGCCGCCTGTAGCGCTGGAGATTTGCTGCAGAAGCTGCGTCCCATCCGCATCTATCGAGCTCATCCCAACAGTATGGATAACGACATTCGCCTGCTTGTAAGGCGCAAGCGCTCGGTCCAAATCAACGCGGCTGTAGCCGTCGGACATCAACACCACCGTGCTATTCGCCAGTTTTTGCGAGGCTTGCAGATGATCAAGTGCCGTCTGCAAGGCTTTGTCGATATCCGTTCCGCCGCCGTTCATGCCGGTTTGCTCCCGCAACTTCTGCACAACCTGATCCTTGACGGCCTGCCCGTTGATTTGGGTCAGCGGCTGGACCACTTCTGTGCTGTCGTTAAAGGAAATGACCGCTACATTTGTCCCGTCCTCCATTTTCTGCACCATGTCGGCAGCAGCCGGGAAAAGGCGGCTGTCCGGATCGGACCGATTCATGCTGCCGGAGGTATCCAGAAGCATGACGATATTATTGGAGCTGCTCGCACTCTGAAAGGTGGAGCCGTAGGCAAACTGCAGCAGCATGGCCACGACGCCGATCAGCAGAAAGGTGCTGGGCACGAGCATTTTCCAGGAAGCGCCGACATAACGCTGCTTCCAGCCTGAGCCGTTGAGCCGGGGCGAAATCATCTCCGCCACCAGGCACATCAATCCTACAAAAAGCGCGTATTGTCCAAAATAAAGTCCCATGAGCAGCCACGTCGGCCACTCCCCAGAAAAGCTCGCAAGCAGCACTTCTCCTACGGCAAAACCAATGCCTCCACCCACCAGGCTGCATAAAA
Organism: Brevibacillus panacihumi; assembly: GCF_003710985.1. GTDB lineage: Bacteria > Bacillota > Bacilli > Brevibacillales > Brevibacillaceae > Brevibacillus > Brevibacillus panacihumi. The sequence continues at coordinate 12,702 of NZ_RHHT01000060.1, read as the reverse complement.
CCATGAGCAGATTAATCCTTCTTTGTCTCATGTCGATTCATCCTTTCCTCGGCGGCAAATGAAAAGCCGTTTTCCAGGTAGGAGGTATGGTACTTCTTGTTGTTGCGATAGTACATCAGATCCTCGATGCCAAATCCCCCCATCAGGTTAAGCTTCTCGATGCCGCTCTTTCTATCCTCGTGGATGCATCCCTGCTTATAGGTTCGATTCCCTTCGTCCAGCCGCAGTACGAACTGTACGAAGTCATTGCTGGTGTCGGCAAACAGGTATTTTTCCTCGTAGCGATGTTTTTGAAGAAAATGGAAAATTTCAATATGGACCGAAGCTCGTTCTTCCAAGGCAAACGCAAGATCCCGGAACAGATCGTCACGGGTCAGCACGGTGCGATTCTCGTACGCTGCCGCTACATTGGCCCTCGCCAACAGCTCGGCGTCGAACGAAAGAGCAAAGGCTGGACGAGGCAAAATCTCCGAACGGCAAAAACGGCAAAGCCGCTCGATCAATCCAGCCACGCCATTGTACAATTGCAGCGAATCGGTCCCGATATAGCGGGATTCCAGATAAAAGTCAGCGCCCCGCTGCGCCTCCATCGCCTGGATCGCCTCGCGAACCAAGGAAGAGTAATAGTCCTCGATGTTTTTGCCCAGGTAGTCGGCTGCCTCACGGATGCTTCGCCGTGCATGCTCGTGCAGTTGCTGCTGCAGCTCCTCCAGTTGTTCGATCTGCCTGCCGAGCTGACGGTGGATCTCCCCTACCTGCCGCTCCCGTTCCTGCAGAATGCGCAGAATGATTTCCCCCTCGAGGATCTCGAGCTTTTTGCCATACACGAGGTCAAGGAGGTGGCGGACCAACGCTCTCACCCGCTCCTTGTCCCGTGTGAAAAGACCCCCGACGCGAAGCTCCTGGCGGTCTACTCGCTGCTGATAAATTTCTTCCAGCTCTGCTCGCGCCAGCTCCAGCTCCCTGCTCGTTTCCCGGATGCCCAGCCGTATTTCATTCAGCAGATGTCCGACACTGCTCTGCTCCGAGGTAATCTGATAGGCTGCGTACAGACCGTACCGCGGATCGGCGATCAACTCTTCCTGAATGATCGAAGCCAGGCTCTCCTCCTGCAACAAATCCTCCAGGCGATGGAAGACAGGACGGACCAGATTCGTCTCAAAAAAAGCTTGGCTGCTGCCCTCGAACAAGGCTTTTTCCGCTTCCCGCAGATTCATCCGGCTGAGCTCCTTGAAGCTGACGCCGGAGGTCATAAGCCCGCCCATCTCATCAAGCTTGCTTTCCTCTGAAAAAACCGCCCGCAGCTGTCTTTGCAAATCATGCGACATCAGTCCAAGCCGCTCTCGTACGCTCGCCTTGTCGGGCAGCGCTCCCCTTTTGAGTCGATCCCAATAGAGGTCAAATACGGCAGCCAGCACGGTCAGGGCAATCGCATGGGTCGGACGCTTGACCTTGGACAAGCCGGCAGAAGCGAATGCTGCCTCCACCCGGCTCCCGGTGATGTTGCGAATAAACTGGAATTTGCTGAAGCTGTCGCTGCTGTTTGGTTCCGCCCCTTTGTTATGCAGCAGGACGAGATGGCTGATCAGCTCATCATTCTCCTGCATGCCCGCCTCGAGAAATATCCCTTGCTCGTTTTTGTCGCTCAAGAGATAGACGATGGAAAAGAGCGGCGCATGCTCATGCTCGACCGGCAGCTTGACCAAATCTCCAGTCACCAGCAGATCCGCACGGTAGCTGTAGTCTTGGCGCTGGTACTGATTCACTTCCTCCAGAAAACTGACACTCAACGCAGCCGAAAAGCCAAATTCCTCCCCCGGCTGCTTCTCTTGCAGCAAAATGTACAAATCGACGGATACATGCTTGAACAGCTCCGCCAGATAGCTTTTCAACACCAGGGTCAGCTCCGGCAACAAGACGTTGGCGGGGTCATCTGCGCGTGTCACGACAGCGAGGTTTACCTGCTGAAGCGTGGCGAAGCGTTTGCCCATTTCCGCCACCCGCATGCTCGCCTGTTTCATCACCTTGTTTAGCGTCATCAGCATGGATTCATCCTCTGAAAAGCGCTCGTATAGCGATGGGCGCAGCTTGCGCTTGTTTCCATCTGACTCGGGAAGGCGTATTCCCTCCACCAGCGGATGCTCCCAGGTCTCTTTTTCATAGGCATGGATGTAGAGGACACCGTCGCTGTTTGGCCATTTTCGTTCATTCATCCGGCAGACAGCCTGGAGCGACTCCAGGCTTTTGTCTCCCAGGAAGAGAAAAAGCACGGGGTTCTGAATGCCCCGCTGACCAAAGCCGCTCTCCGCTTGTCTTTCCATGTCGGTCACGTATTCGGTTGCGAATTGCTCCAGCCATTCCCTCATGCTTTCTCCCGCCATTCTGTAGATAAAATGCGTTTTTGCTTATTGAAGTGTTTTGCGCATGTCGTTTACTTTGGACCAAACCTTTTTATAGAAGTCGAACATTTCCTCTCCGTTTACGTATTCGTCACGGTCGTATTCGAGTTCGCTCTTCACAGCCTGGAAGGCAGCTGCGATCTCGTCCAGACGCTGGATTAGCGCTGTGGTATCCTCAGCCGATGTCATTTGATCGCTGCGCTTGGCTGCTTTGCGCTGCAGCGTCGCCATTTTTTTGTGATCGAGGCTGCGGAACTGCTGGTACACGGCATACTCGACGTGTTTGTTCACCTTCATCAGGTTGAGCAAAGGCTCCCAAGCCTCTTCTTCCTCATCCCGGTCATAGACGAACAGCGCGCCTTTTTTGCTGATCGTACCCGTATAGAGCGCTTCGATGTAGCGCGTGAGCAGCTCTTCTTCGCCCTGCATGGCGTTTACGATTTGCTCCAACTCCTGGATTTTGCTCTCGATTGCTTCGTATTTGCGCACCTCGTTTTGCATGAGGCGGATCAGCTCTGGGTAGCGAATCAGATTTTCCTTCGCCATCTCTTCGTTGATGCTGCCGAAGATATCGCGTTGGAAGTCTTGCGGCAAGCCGTCTTTCATATGTCCCTTCAGCTCAGCCAACAAGCGCTTGATCTCGCCGGGACTCATTTTGGAGGTGTCCGCTGCCGGCAGTTCGAACGGCTTGGTCACGACGCATTCGTAACGGCTGCTTGTTTGGCTGTCCTGCCCCTTTTCGCGGATGCTGCCAAAGCGCACGGCCTTGTCGAACAGCTGGCGAATGCTGGCATTGTATTCCTTGATCCGGGCGTTCTGGTACGTGTCGCCCCAGGATTTTTCCGGAATCGGCGAAGGCAGGTAGGTCCAGTTGTTCTTCTCCGTCTGTACGAGGTGACGGCCGATCCCTTCCCGATCCAGAATCGTGCGCTCGTAGCTTTCCTCGTATACCTTGAGCGGCGTATAGACGAAGAGCGGAATCCCGTTTTTCGTATTCAGCCAGAAAATGCGGTTTTTGACCTCGCTTTCTTTCACTGTAAAGCGAGACCCGCTGATGGCGGTATCCTGGTAGTTGCGAATCCCCTTGAGAATCGACGGCGCTTTCAGCGGCACCGATACGAAGCCCCAGGAAGGGAAGTGCATGTTGCCAAGATTGTTGCTCAGGTGGAAGACCGGAATCGCTTCTTCGTCCAGCTTGCTGGCAATCTTGCGCTCGACGATGCGATCCAGCGTTTCGTCCTGTCCGTATTTGATGACGAGGAACTCTTCCATGGATTTGGTGATCAGCTCGCCGAATTTCTCCGAGAGGAAATCGGAAATCGAAGTGACGATGTCCAGTTCCTGCTCCTTCACCCACTGATCCGAATGCTTCAACAGCTCGCTGGTGAAATCGCGGATCAGGTCGTCGGCGTCTTTTTGTTCCAGGATATTGCCGATCACCTTGGAGACGTCCGGCACGCTGACGATGTTCCAGTAGTATGTTTTGTTTCCGGTGCGATCCATCTCTTCTTCCGCGTTGACCAGGATGTCGCCGTTCTTGTCAAAGATCTGGTTCAAGGCGTTCAGGATCTCGGTAAAGACGCTGTAGATGCGATTGTTTTCTTCATTTAACAGGCGGTGCAGTTCTTCGTAGAACTCGATCATCTGCTCCAGCTTCTCCTGGTCGGCCAAAAGCTGGTATTCGTTGATCTTTGCTTCGATATAGCTGTTTTTCTTTTTCTCTTTGGAGATAAACGCGCTGCGTGCGTCTCCCAGCTTTTCTATGGCAGTCTCGCGCGCACCCTCGATCTCGCGCGGGAAGCTCTCCAGATTGGCTTTCAGGCTTTCTACGTAGGACAAGATCATTTTCATCAGACAGAAGCCTTTGTCCGAGTGGATCAGACGGGATGCGTAAAAAGGTCCCTGCTGCGGATGCAGGAAGACGCGCGTAATCATCTCGCGGAACGTCTCCATCATCTCACCCGGCGTCTGCTTTTTGCACTTGATGTATTCCTCGCGGGCTTTTGCCAGATAGCCTTGCTCCAGCTCGTGATCAACGCTGACTACCTGCTGGCTGATCACGTTGCTATAGTTCAGCCGCTCGCTGTTTTCATAGCCCGGGAGCGGTTCCGGCACACGCGACTCGAATTTCTTGGCGATGGAGTCGATGTCGATACCCAGCTTGCGGGCGAATTTCTCCGCGTCCTCCTGGGTAGGAGCAACCGCGAACATTTTCTCCATCTTTTTAAACAGGCGGTATGCCAGATATGTGGTCATCTCTTCGATCGGCAGGACCGCGGAGGAAGCGCCGATCACGTTGTACTGATAGTTCGCCGCATACGCCTTTGGCATCTGGTTGATGTTGGTGCGGATGTTGCTGATGTAGTCGTGAATCGCGAACTCTTCGCCGGAGCGCTTTTCCTCGCTCGCCATGAAGTTCGTGATGTTCTCTGCCGTCACGTTCATGCAGTAGTCATAGGCATTCTCCAGCGCCTTGCCTTCCAGGTTGGTCGCGGAGATCAAGTGGCAGAGGTTGAATGGCGGCATTGGTGATTGCACATTCAGCACATTGCCGTACTGCTGCTTGAAGCGCTCCATGCGCTCGTCGGCGTTCATCCAGTAGTCCAGCTCTTTGAGCGCCGCATAGCCGTTTTTCATGATGTAGTCGCGGGTATGGGAGCTCAGGCTCTTGTTGGACAGATTGACGTCAGGCGTGAAGAGATAGCCCAGCATGTTGACCTTGTCTACGCCGCCGCTGCCGAAGTCGCGTTCCAAAATTCCCCGAACGATATACGCGATGTCGAGGAAGCAGCCGCTTCCCGTCCCTCCGGAAAGTCCGCTCAAGAGGAAGACTGTCAGCTTTTTGTTTGTGCCTTCGGTCAGCATTTTGATTTTCTTCTCAATCGTCTGGACAACTTGCGTGATTTTGGTAAACAGCAGCAGGCGGCCTGCCTGGCGCACACCGGATGCCCCGCTGATTCCGTCAGTAATCGTCAGCTCCGGAGAGAGCCAATCCGTGATGTACGGCTCCAGGATGCTGCGGTTTTGCAGGACACCGCCGATCTCCGGGTTGGAGAGCAGGACGAATTCGGTGACGGGATCCAGTCCGATGCCTTTGTATTTTTTGTTGCGGTCGTGCTCGTTGGTCTCAAACGCGATGAATTCGATATTGTCCGGCTTCTCCTTGCGCTTCTTCGAGAGCGGATCGACCGGCAGCTTGAAGCGTCGGTTTACTTGATATTTCAAACGGAGCAGGGCGTCAATCCCTGTACCGCCCAATCCGATTACCAGCATGGGGTTGTCGATGGTATCGACACGAATCTTGTCGCTGACGATCCCCCCGCCCAATGATACATCCAATTGCTGAATATGTTCTCTTACGACTGCTTTCATACTCGTTTCCCCCCTAGACGATGTAGTCTACAAATACGGATTTATTCACGCTCGACAGAGAAATCTTGATCCTGTCATTTTTCTTCAATTCCTTGCCCTGACTGACATCCAGCACTCTGCCGCCTTTTTCAATCCGGCATGTAGAGCGGTTTTCGATGATCAGCGTGTCGTTTTTGCCGGGAAGGAACACCACTTTCTCGGTCTCCTGAAATTCCGGAGCCAACTGCAAAAGCTGGTGCAGCTTGACCTTGCCTTTGAATGCATTCAGCTTTTTGTATTGCGGGTTTGATTTATCCCCGGTGTCCTCGTCGACAATCTCAATGGCTATCTGTCCGATAAAGCCTTTATTCGCTTTTCGCCATACGGTCAGCAGATAGAAGGCAAGCGCAGCCAAGAGGATCACGCCGAGAGCCACGATGACGACTGTGAGCCACGGGAACGGCTCTTCAGGCGCAGCATTCTCGCCTGCCGGCGGCGGTGTCGGAGTGGCTGTGCCGCTGCCTGCTGCCGATGCGTCAATGGTCAATGGCTGTGTCTCGCGATAAAAGCTGCTGTCCTCTGCCTTAACACTGATCTCGTACTTGTGATCGGCCGGAATCGTAAAGCTACCTTCAAAACCGCTGCCGGTATTGGTAATGGCTACTTCACTCGTTTTCTGGTCGGTGAGATCATGGACCAGCAGGGTAGCCTTCATCTGGCTGTACAGATCCGGGCTTGCTACCTTCTGTCCATTGCTGACCAGAGCTGCTTTTACAGGGATGACGTCCCCTGCTTGATACGTCTTGCTTGCGACCGGCTCCATCTCCAACTGCAGCTCGTAGTTGAAGATCATGTTGATGTCGATTTTATCCTGCGGCACCCCTTTTACCTGCAGCTTCCACTCGCCTTGCTGCGGCTTGACGATTTTGAGCATCGTATACGCCGATGAGCGGGAGAGTCGGACCTGATCGGAAGGGATATGTACTTCCTTGCCCGAAGGATCAAACAATTTTACTTCTACTGCCTTTTGCGACATGATCGAAATGTTGGCTTCCATCACATTGGCATTGGGGATGGAGATCGCTACGTCTTGCGTCTGGCCGTTGGACGTAAAATTGGTGATCGGAACTACTTTCAGCTTCAGATGGTTGGCAAAAATCTCGCTCAGGATCTGCGGCAATTTGTCGGCTGTGCTCGTCTCGAAGAATTTGCCGTTGGTCTCCTTCGCGATTTTCTCCAGCGTCGTACGGTTCAATTGTCCATCGGCGTTGAGTCCGATCGTATAGATGGGATACCCTTTGCTTTGCGCTTCCTTTATAGAAGCTTGCAATTCCTGATCGGACATCGCCTGTGTGCGCCCAGACGCTGCATTCAGATAGTTGTTTCCGTCCGCCAGAAGGACGATGATCGGGGAGTTGGAAGGATCACGTCCGGCGTCCAAAATTTTGACCGCCTCTTTTACGCCGACTGCAATATCGGTGTACGCCCCTTTTTGCAGGCTGTCGATAAACGCCTTGATTTCGTTCTTGTCTTGCTCGGAATTGACCTGGATCATGGCCTTTTCCCGTTCGATTTTATCCGTATAAGAGATAATTCCGATTTTGTTCGCTTGAATCGACGTCATATCGACGAACATCTTCATGGCTTCGTTGCTTACTTTGTTTTTATCGCTTTGGTTCATGGAGGTACTGACATCCACAACCAACACCGCATCCATGTTGCTTCCGCTGGTCCCGGCAAAAGCCAGATTCGCGCCTGTCATTACTGAACCCAGCAGAAGCGCCACACAAAGCAGGTTTCGAAGCAGCTTTTCGAATCGCATCACCATCTGTGAAACCCCTCCACTGTTCTAAGATTGTTGCAAATAGAGGTACATTATGACAATATTACCACTATATTGAGAAGTGCTAGTAGAAAAAATGCTATTTTTGCCTCCCTATTACGTATTACGATATGGGTAGGCCTTTTGTTGCAAAATTCGACAAGAAGATGAGGGAGGAAATTTATGCTAACCTACTTTCTTCTGTCTGCCGCTGTGCTGCTGCTTGTTTTCCGCTTTCTCAAACTTCTGAAATGGAAGCGGCTGAATATCACTGAAAACCAAATGGATCAACATCTTCTCGACCTGTTGAACAGGAAGAAGGAACTACCATGAAAAAGCGAGTTGGCGTTCAATTTCGGAAAATGCAGAAGACCGCTCACGTCTACGAGCGTTTGCAAACCTGCACGCGCTGCCATACGTATCACGTCCTCTGGGATACGCATTGCAGTGAGTGCGGCCGCGAATACCAGCCGATCCGTGAGGTTGCAGCAAAGGTAACACGACGGTATGTACAGACTCGCTTCCTTTTATTAGGGCTTTTTGTTTTGTTGGCCATTCTCTGCGCAGATACGCTGACACAGCTTGCTGTCGGCTGCGCCGGTGGCATTCTCGTGTTTGTGTGCTTTTTTGTGATGCAGAGAAAATTCGGGGCATATGAACGAGACGTGGACTTTTTGCGCTATCTGACGCAGGAGACCGAAACCATCAAAAAGTCGCTCCTCTTGCACCAGGAAGAGATCGGCTTTGACGTCAAGGAAGAACGCATCAAGGATGCTTATGAAAAGATTCGGGAAGTGGGGCAATTCCTGCACTCCGATACGATCAAGCTGCGCAAAATCATGTATCTGAATCACTTCGTTTTGCGCAAAGACATGGAGCTTGAGCTGGAGTCGCTGCTCCCCACTACGTATGACAAGGATTTCGTCGAGTATCTGCGGGAAGTAGTCAAGGTGCAGCCGCAGTTGGTCAAACGCTCCGTACTGGATTATGTCAATCGGTATAAAAGCAAGATTCTGCTGCATGAAAACGGCGAGCAGCTCATCGGCCAGATAGCGGGCGCTGCCTTGCGGATGAGTGCCTATGTAGCCGAGTATCAGGAGCTGATTATCGAATACATCGACTATCTGCCCCGGGAGCGCTTGCTTCGTCTGGCGAGAATGATCAGCCGCCATCATCACGAAGGAGGTTGGGAACGCCTGGAGGAAGCCGTCAAGCGGAGGATTGAGACGCATCATTCCTTCGATCCTGACTTCCACGGCGTTTTGTGAAGGAGGACCCCGCTATGAAGCTTTTCTCTCCCTACCAAAGATCGTTCTGGGTCCGAAACATCCTGCTTGTACTCGTAATCATAGCCTTGATCGGGACTGCATATAAACTGGCGCGAAGCTACCAGAAAACCGTCTTGCTCGGGCAAGCCAAAACGTACTTTGAGGCGCAAAACCTGGTGCTGGCGGAAGAAGCCTTCTCCCAAGCAGACGCGATCCAGGCTATTCGCACCGAAGACGAGCCATGGAGCCAATTGCTCTTGCGTTTGGGAACGGTGCGGCTGGAGCTAGAATCGCTAGCTTTGAATGCCCGCATAGCCATTGAACAAAAAGAAGCGGAACAGACCCTGGCGGCCTATCAAAACTACCATTCCCTCCAGCAGCAAGCACAACGCGAGAATGAGCAGGTCGCTGCCTTTTTCCAGCAAATTGCCCAAAACCTCGCGATCGAGAATCAGTTCGCTATGTATTATCAGCAAGCGATGAAAGAAGCAAAGGATCAGGTACAGGCAAGCCTCGATCATAAAAAATACCGCGACCAGACGTTTATCCATACCTTGGCAACGATTCCGGATGAATATTATGGAGGAAAAGAAAAAAAGCAGAATGAACTGGAGGCGCTTTTTCTCCAATATGAGCGCAACAAGCTGCGCGATCTGGCTCAAGCAGGCACGTTTGACGAGGTCGTCGGAAGTCTGGCAGAAAGTCATCGCCTCTATGTAAAGGAAGGCTTTCCTACGGAATGGCTGATTTCGCTTTTGGAGCGCTACGCCAAAGAAGAGATCAATCAGACGATCCGGGAGCAGGATCTGGCGGAATTCGTCAACAGAGCCAAAGCTTATCGTGAGCAAAAATCCATCCTCCCGTCTCGATCTGACGTGCTGGCGTTGATCGACAGGCAAATTGAAACCCTGTTTCATCAGGCAGACCAATTTGTCCGCTCCAACCGCTTTGAAAAAGCACTCGCGCTGTATCAGGAATTAAGCCGTCTGGAGGATATCTCCGAGCGTTTGACTGAGCTGGAAAAGCGCTGGATCGCTTATGATCCTGGCCGTCTGCTGCAAGCGCAATTTCCAGACAAAACACTCGATACACTCATGACGGGCGTGGATCATTGGGGCGCTCAGGTGTATGCCGTCGGGTGGGATGAAGCCGAGGGGGTTCTCTACATGGCCGCACTCGATGAAGATGGCGCTGCGGTCAAACTGGAGCAAGCCCTCTCACTGAATCGCAAATCCGCTATCTTTTCGCTCTCCGATACTTTGGGCAGCGAAGAGAGCCCGATCATTACAGTAGAAGCTGCCGGGAAGGAACGCACCTATGCCTACCTCGGTCTCGTCCCTGATCTGTCCCGCAAGATGTTCGTCAAGCGCTGGGACCTGGAAGCAGACGGATGGGAAGCTATACAGCCCGATCAAATTCTCGTAAAGAATCCCGTCGGTGAAGGTGAACATGAAATCGCCCGCTTCTCCCTGGAGAAGAGCGGTCTTGTATACAAGGAAAAATGGGCCGATTACCTGGTCGATGCAGAGGATCAGGATGAACCGGAGCAGACGGATGAGCAGGACAGCGAGAACATACAGGCCGAAGAAGGGCAGCAGACAGATCCCAACAGCGGAAAGCCTGCCGATATTCCTGCCTTGCGCACGTATGATGTGTATGCCGGACCTGGCGACACATATGCCATCATCGGTCAGGTAGTCGAAGAAGGCTACCAGGTGATCGCCAAAGAGAACGGCTGGCTGCAGATTGATTTTGACGGAACGCAAGGATGGATTCGGCCCTCTGTGGAACCATAGCCCCAATTCTGCCTTCTTGGCGAAACAAAGCGCCCTTCCAAGCGTCTAACCGCATGTGGAGAAATGTACAGCAAAACAAAAAGGTTGGAGGATTTGCAAAAATGAGATGGCGGAAGTGGTTCTCTTTTTTCCTGTTGTTCGTGCTCTGTGTCACGGGAGCAAGCGCCCCGGCACAAGCACAAAACACACCTGTGATCAGCATCTTCTTGGACGGGCAACAGATACATAGCGATGTCTCCCCGTACATCATCCCAAAGGTAAATGTCACGATGGTTCCGCTGCGGGTCATCAGTGAGAATTTGGGTGCAGAGGTATTTTGGGATGGACAGTCCCAAACAGCCACCATCATCAAGGATGGCACTGTCCTTTCAATGAAGGTGAATCAAAAATTCGCCTTGGTGAACGATGGGCAAATCGGCTTGGATGCCTCGGTAGAGAATCGGGGAGGACGGACCATGGTGCCGCTGCGCTTCGTTTCGGAACAGCTCGGCCTGCAAGTCGGCTGGGAACAATCTACCCGGACCATTACCTTGCTCACAGGCAATAACCCAATCGCAACGACACCTGTACCTGAGCCGATGCCGCCGCAGGATATTACGGCTCCCCCGATAAACCAGCCTAGCGGACAGACTGCCCTGCGCGGCGTGTGGATTTCCACCGTTTTCAATCTGGATTGGCCATCTGCAGGTTCCTACGGGAATCAGGAAAAACAAAAGCAAGAGTACGTGCAAATGCTGGACGAGCTGCAGAATATGGGCTTGAACGCAGTCTTCGTACAGGTGCGCCCTGCAGCTGATGCGATCTACCCTTCCACCCTCGTACCGTGGAGCAAGTTTTTGACGGGGACGCAAGGGAAAGACCCGGGCTATGATCCGCTCGCTTTCATGGTTGAGGAAACACATCGTCGCGGTATGCAGTTCCACGCCTGGTTCAACCCGTTCCGCGCCGCAACCGATGCCAAGACAGAGACGCTGGCTGCAAACAACGTCGTGAAACAGCATCCGCAATGGATCGTCAATTCCGGCAACAAGCCATATATCAATCCAGGCATACCGGAAGCGCGTCAGCACATTATTGCCACGATTATGGAGGTTGTGAATCGTTACGACATCGACGGGGTTCATTTGGATGATTACTTCTATCCGTCCAATGGCAACTTCCCTGATGACGCTACCTTCAAGGCGTACAACAGCAAAGGCTTCACGGATAAAGCTGCTTGGCGCCGAGACAATATCAACCAGTTCGTACAACAGCTCGACCAATCGATCAAGAGCGTGAAGCCGCAGGTGCAATTCGGCATCAGTCCGTTTGGCGTATGGCGCAACAAGGCTGTCGATCAGACGGGATCGGACACCAAAGCCGGCGTTACCGCGTACGATCACATGCATGCGGACGTGCGCACCTGGATTCAGCAGGGCTGGATCGATTATGTGACACCGCAAATCTACTGGAGCATGTCCTTTGCCCCTGCCCAGTACGACAAGCTCGTCACCTGGTGGGCCAATGAAGTGCGCGGCACAGATGTCACCCTGTACATCGGCCATGCCCCATACAAGCTGGGAACCAATGAAGCCGGATGGCAAAACGCGCAGGAGATCATCAATCAGCTCAACTACAACACGATGCATCCAGAAGTGAAAGGAAGCATCTTCTTCAGCGCCAAGGATTTGCGCAAAAATCCACTTGGCTTGATTCAGGAGCTTCGCAATTACTATTTCAGCCGTTAAGCAAAATGGACAAGCCCCGCTGCCTAGACAGAGAGTTTTCTGCTCTGATAAGGCTTGCGGGGCTTTTTGATTTTCAAATACTCCATGAGATTCCACAGGGTGAGGTTTGGTAAACAACTGAGGCTGGCTGAGGAAAAAGGGAAAAAAGCGAAGGCATTTGGGATCTTGACCAAGCCGGAACGGAAAAGGCGGAACACGTTTTTAGCGTCCAACCTTGATGCGCTTCTTCGAAGCGGCTGCTTTTGGACGCGGTTCCGCCTTTGGAGTGGGAGGCGGCCAGTGAAACCCCCTAGCAAAGATCCCAACCCGCCTGGAGCCTTTTCCCTTTTTCGTATTATG
>NZ_RHHT01000006.1 GCF_003710985.1 Brevibacillus panacihumi | reverse complement strand
CTATAGGGACTGACCCCCGTCCGTAGGACAGGGATCAAAACACCTTAGCCAATTAAGCAGCCAGTTGCCGATATTGAATCGGTGACTGGTTGTTTAGTACCGTTTGAATGCGAATTGAGTTATAGTAATGGATGTAGTCTTGAACAATCTGTACAACGATGGCCGTCGTCGTACAGGTAAAATTGTCGAGATAGAACGTTTCAGACTTTAGTGTGGAATGAAACGACTCGATGGGGGCATTATCAGCGGGCGTACCCTTACGGGACATGCTCATGGTAATGCCTTTTCCCTTAACTGCTGTTTGATACGCCTGAGACGTATACACGCTGCCCTGATCGCTATGTAGCATCATTCCAGGTTGGTCTGGCAGTTGATATAGCGTATCGAGGACAAATGATGTGTCTTGCTTGTCAGAAATACTGTATGCCACAATCTCACCGTTGTACAAGTCCATGATGCTCGATAAATATAAAAGTTTACTTCCGTAAGGTAAATAAGTAATGTCGGTCACTAATTTCTGCATTGGGGCATTTGCTTGAAATTGTCGCAGCAGGAGATGATCTGCTACATAAGAAGGCTGACCTGTTGTCTTACGTTTCTTCACCTTCACTCGGCATTGTAGTTGTTCACGCTGCATGATACGTTGTACTCGTTTGTGATTAATAGACATATCAGCTCGCATCAGTGCTGTAATCTTTCTGTACCCATAACGGAACTTATGTTGAATACATAATTGCCGAATCTTTTCCACAACTAAATCCTCGTTTCTTTTCTCGTATACAGCTTTCCAACGGTAGTAAGTAGAACGGGGGATACCAAGCCACGCGCAAGCTTGGCTCACACTTACTTGCCCACGAATGGACTCCATCCAAGGGACGATTACTTCTGGTGACACCTCCTTTCCCACTCCTCTAACTTTTTTAGAACGTCCAGTTGTTGTTTAAGAAAACGATTCTCTGCCTTGACTTGTTCCAGTTCAGAATCGTACATCGGCCCTTTTCCAAAACTGTATTGCTTTCCTACAGGCTGTTGAAGACGATGAACGTCTCCACTCCGATACCAGCGCATCCACTGTTGAATTTGGGTCTTATTTTTAATATTTAGTTCCTGCATGATCTGCTTTTTGGTGACACCTGCAAGACGCATTTCAATTGCTTTCATTTTAATTTCTACAGGATAACTAACTCTCGTTGCCAACGCAAAAACACCTCCAAGGTTGTCCCCATATCTTACGACATGGTTGTGTTCTCTTGAAGGTGTTTTGATTTGTCTCACATTACGGGGTCAGTCCCATAAAAGGAGAGCGCTTCTTTCCATGCTTGGGAGCATTTTATGGTTTTACCTGCTGCCAGACATTGATGGCGAACAACAAAATTCCCACTCCTAAAATCAGGGAACCAATGATCGTACCGACTACAAAACCCTCGACTTGGGTCAAAAGCATGAGAAACAACGATCCCTGCATGACGGGCAGGCCGATATTATGCAACCAGAAGTGCCATTTCGCCAGATTGGTCTGAGCCGCCGCAGGAAAAGCGATGTAAATAAGACCGACGATCGCGAGCGATACCCAGCCGACCAGATTCAAGTGCGCATGCACAGAGGAATAGGAAAATGCCTTGATAATTCCCATCACAATACCTAAGATAATGGCAATGACAAAGTAGAATGCGGCAATTTTCAATAAGCGCGCTGCCATGTATCCACCTCCTTTTCGTATGGTGTTACATGTATATTCCGCAACAAAAGACTCACGACTATTTTCATTTGGGCAGGGTGTCCTGATTTTCCGCAATAGTCCCCAGGTGAAAACGAAAGAAAAACAAAAAAAATCACCCTTATCAAAGGGTGATTTTTTCTCCAAGCTGCCTCATCCTGCTAAGATCCTTGAATCCCGCTGCTGCCAAATCCGCCGCTTCCGCGCTCGGTCTCGTCCAGCTCGTCTACGACCTCAAATACCGCCAAGGGAACCTGAGCGATGACCCCCTGTGCAATCCGGTCTCCTTTTCGTATCAGGTAGCTGTGCTTGTCTACCTCTACCGCTACTTCGACGGATTTTTCCCCTGCATCCAGGCAGGCATATCCTCGTTCTTCGGAAGCTGTGCGGATGTTGTCGATCAACACGCATACCTCGCCGCGATAGCCTGCATCCACGGTTCCTGGCGCATTGGAGAGGCGCAGCTTCGTCTTGGCTCCGATGCCTGAACGGGGACGAACCTGCAATTCATATCCTTCCGGCAAGGCAAATGCCAAGCCTGTCGGAATTTTGGCCGATTCTCCCGGAGCGATCAGGGTATCTTCCACAGCTACCAGATCAAATCCGGCATCCATCTCTCTGGCGTATTGAGGAATTACGGCATCCTCATGCAATTTCTTAATCTTGACAAGCGCGCGCACGCGCTGAGTGTTTGCATTCATTCCAGGTCTCTCCTCTGCTATGCCTTTCATCCTTCCTAGTGTACAAGAAGAGGTCCCCCCCTTCAAGACAAACACCCGACTTCCGATGATGGCTTCCTCTCTCATTTTTTCATAGAAAGCTCACATTTCCCTTTCTTTTTCTGCGCATTTCCTGCTTTCCTGTGATATAATCACCGTTGCACCAAAAAATTTCATACGTGAATAGAAAGGATGGGATTGTACATTGCAAGTACAAAAACCATTTCGAATCCTGCTTTATTACAAGTATACTCCTGTAGATAACTATGAGGAGTATGCAGAAGAGCATCTTCAGTTCTGCAAAGAGAACGGCCTTCTGGGACGCGTAATAGTCGCTCCTGAAGGAATCAACGGTACAGTTTCCGGTACCATCGAACAGACGGAAGCTTACATGAACTACGTGCGAAGCGATTCCCGTTTTGCCGACATGTGGTTCAAAATCGACGAGTCGGACTCGCATGCCTTTAAAAAGATGTTCGTCCGTGCGAAAAAAGAGTTGGTTACCTGGCGTTTGGAAGAGGATGTCGACCCCAACGTGAAGACAGGGAAATACCTGAGCCCCAAAGAATTCTATGAGATGCTTCAACAAGACGACGTCGTGGTTCTCGACGGTCGCAACTACTATGAGTACGATCTGGGGCATTTCCGTGGAGCTATCCGTCCTGAAGTCGATTCTTCCCGCGAGTTCCCGGAATGGATTCGCGAAAATATGAGCCAGTTTAAAGATAAAAAGATTCTCACTTACTGCACAGGCGGCATTCGCTGCGAAAAACTGACTGGCGTTCTGTTGAACCAAGGCTTTGAAAACGTCTATCAGCTGCACGGCGGCATCGTCACCTATGGCAAAGATCCAGAAGTAAAAGGTCGCCTCTGGGACGGCAAATGCTATGTATTCGATGAACGCATCTCCGTGCCGATCAACCAGACCGAAGAGGACGTCGTCATTGGCCGTTGCTACTACTGCGGAAAAGTAGAAGACCGTTACGTCAACTGTGCCAACCCGTTCTGCAACAAGCAACACTTCTGCTGTCCAGAATGTGAACAAACCTATAAACGCTCCTGCTCCGACGAATGCCGCGAACATCCGCGCAACCGTTTCGTCGAAGAAGAGGAAAAGGCCAAGCTGCAAGCTGCAGGCCAAAAAGCGTAACCTATAACAAAAAGCTGGTTCCATTCCGGAATCAGCTTTTTTTCGTCGTTAGTCTGACAGGCACAGTACTTGCCCTGATCAAGGAAAACAGGCCGTTTGTCGTCAACAGAATAACCGCAAGCATCGTCAGTTCTTTCAGATCAGGTGCAAACAGCGAAAAGGTGTGCCAGCTTGTTTTCGTCGTGTAGAGCAACCCCGGAATCAGCAGTCCGGCCAGCAGGAAAAACAAGCATCCGGTCATGCCCCAGGTCCACTTCCCGCACTTCGTCATCTGCCCGCGCCACAGTGCAGCGATAATCCACGAGGTGTACCCCATCAAGACCAGTATCACTCCGATAGCCAGCCAGCGTTCCCAGATAACGGGAAAGGTGATAGGTTTTGTCTCACCCGTTAGCAAAAGTTCCTCCAAGCCTCTCACGACTATGGACAAGCGTTCCTCTTCCAATCGGTTGTTTTGATTGGTCAACATGACGATGCCCCATCCGGATTCAGGAAGAAGTACAAGTTCCGCCCGAAAATCAGGCGTCGACCCTGCGTGCCAAACCCGCGTTTCTCCTGCATTTGTCTGCGTGATTCGCCATCCAAACCCATAGGAGCTTCCTGGACGCACCTGGACCTCAGGCTGCATCATTTCCATTGTCCGTTGAGCGGATACGACTGTTCCCGGTTGTTGCAGCGCAATCAAAAATCTCGCCATGTCGGACGAACTGGCAGCGAGATAGCCATAAGGAGCTCCGCCATTGTCATATGGATTTTCGCTTGGAATCGAGAGGCCGAGCCAGGAACGATAACCTGGTTCCCATCCAAGCGCTTCTGCTTTTTGCACCGTAGCAGCCGTATGCTCCATCCCTAACGGTGTAAAAATCCGGGATTCCATATAATCTGCATAGGTCATGCCGCTTGCTTCCTCGATCACTGCACCGAGCAAGGCGTAATTGGCATTGCTGTATATATGTTTCTCGCCAGGAACAGCCTCGCTTTTTTCGCCTGCTAGCTCTCTTGCGTTTCGCTGGATCGCCAACTGATCTCTAGCGCCACGATCCGCAATATTCATACCCGCCTGATTGCCGAATCCGCTCGTCTGTGACAATAACTGGCGTATCGTGATCTGTGATGCTGCTTCCGTATCTTCTAGGGTAAACCAGGGCAAGTATCTCTGGACGGGCGCATCTGCCTGTAGAACGCCATCGTCAATCAAGCGCATGATCCCGTACGCTGTCACGGCCTTGCTTATGGACCCGATCAAAAAAGGAGTATCTGCCGTGACAGTTTTCTTCCCCCCGCCCGTTACCCCCCACGAGCGTGTATAGACCTGTTCCCCTTGGTAGACCAAAGCCACAGAGCCTCCGGGTGACCCCAGATTCGCAATGGCTTCGTCCAAATAGCGATCTACGGCTTGCAGACCCTCCTTTGACAAAGGTGGCCCTTTTTGTATTTCGTAAGCGAATGCCTCAGCAGGCAGACAAGGAATGAGTATGACGAACATAATGACCAGTATCAGAAACTTTCGCATGATAACCTCCCCATCACCACTCTACCAGAATCGACCATCCGGATAACCCGGCAGGAGATGGATCGAGAACCCGGTCTCAAGTCGGAGTTTTTCCTCCTCCCAATCGGGTATCCCCTTCCCTTTCCCATGAGATCAGGTAAGATAGAAAGAAGTCCAAATAGAATGAAAAAGGTGATCGATGATGTTTAGGCATGAATCATCCATTATGACCTTGCAAAGAGCGATGGGGGAGGGAAAAACAACCTCTAAGGAGTTGACGCTTTCATTTTTGAAAAGAATTGCGGCGTACGACAAGCAAGGGGTTGCCATCAACGCGATCAGTGAAGTCAATCCGGATGCATTACATATCGCTGAAGCTATGGATCGGGAGCGTGAGGTGTCTGGAAGCCGCGGCCCCCTGCATGGGATTCCGATTCTGATCAAGGATAATATCGCGACAGCAGACAGCATGCACACCACGGCCGGTTCCCTGGCATTGGCAGACTCGTATGCCTCTGCTGATGCCTTCCTCGTCTCCCGTCTTAGAGCTGCTGGTGCCGTCTTGCTTGGCAAGACCAACTTAACGGAATGGGCCAATTTTGTCTCAGATCACATGCCCAACGGATACAGCTCAAGAGGCGGACAGGTGCGCAATCCCTACGGCCCGGATGTGTTTGACGTGGGCGGCTCCAGCGCCGGATCGGGAGCAGCGATAGCCGCAGGTTTTGCAGTCGCCGCAGTCGGGACGGAAACCTCCGGCTCCATCCTCTACCCTTCCGCTTGCAATTCACTGGTCGGGATCAAGCCCACTGTAGGTCTGATCAGCCGCTCCGGAATCATCCCTATCGCGACAAGCCAGGATACAGCAGGTCCGATGACCCGTACGGTTGAAGATGCTGCTATCCTGCTCTCCGCCATGGCTGGATATGATGAACGGGACCCTGCTACTGGCAGAAGTATCGGGCTTGCTCCTCATGACTACCAGATCTGTCTCGACAAGAACGGCTTGCAGGGGGCTCGTGTAGGGATTGTTCGCTCTCGTTATCTGAGCATATTCAGTCAGGAAGAGCAGGCCTTGTATGACGAAGCGATCGCTGTCTTGCAGGAGGCTGGCGCTACAGTGATCGATTCGGTCGCGATTCCCACAGAAGAGGCCAACTGGCAGAATGCCGTTCTAATCCATGAGTTCAAAGCAGGCATCAACGCTTATCTGAAAACTCTTCCAGCCGACTTCCCACTTCGTACGTTGAAGGATCTCATCGCCTGGAACAAAAAGCATGAAGCGGAGGCTCTGCGCTATGGGCAGGCGCTGTTCGAAAAGGCGGAGCAGACGAGCGGCTCATTGGCGGATGCAGCCTATATCGAAGCTCGTCTCTACGATTTGGAGATGTCGCAAACCCGCGGCATCGATGCTGCCATGAAGGAGCATAAGCTAGACTGTTTGGTCTTTCCCATGAGTGAAGGGGACAGCATCGCAGCTCGTGCAGGATATCCATCCGTCTCTGTTCCTGCTGGCTATACTAAGGCAGGGAAGCCGTTCGGCATCATGTTCACAGGCATGGCGTTCCAGGAACCAGGCCTGATCCGCTTGGCTTACGCTTATGAGCAGCGAAGCCTGAAACGAATGGCGCCTCCTTTGCTGTCCGAGTAACATTCGGAGCGTTGAAACGGCAAAAAGCAGTGCATGCTCACTTTCACGAGCGGATGCACTGCTTTTTTCTTTCCTACAACTGCTTTTCGTTCTCAGCTTTGCCTAGACGCTCTTGGAATACAGCCCCTAGTTGTCCAATATCCACTTCCCACTTTTCATCCTTGTAGTAGACGGTTGCTTTGGACTCCCCTTTTGTTCCCACGATGCGGATGCTTGCTGTCTTTACTTCATAACTGCCATCTGGCTGGAAAGTAATGTCCGCATCCTTCAATTCCGCATCCAGGATCGGAGTGATCGTCTTCTCGACCACCTCCTGGGTAGCCTGTGCGGCTGTCCGCCCCATCTGGATCACTTCTTCGGGAGTAAATTGGAAAAACAAGACCAAGACAACCCCGATCAGAGCGACGATGGAAAGAATCCGAATCAAGCCCTTCACCAACCACTGGACGGCGACGATCACGACGATGATGCACAGCGCGATCGGCCAGTAATCTTTGACAAATTGAAGCAATTGCTCCACCTGTTCACCACTCCTTTGTACTATTCTCGCCAAAAAATGGTAAGAACATATTCTTTCAGCCTGAAATCCGAAGTGGTCTCATGCTTTAGGGGTTGACAGGATTTGGTCAAACCCAACCCTATTGATCGTACAAAAAAAAACGCCGCACTTCAAGGCGGCGCAAAACATGAAGCAGGATTAGTTTCCTTGGGCCACTTTTGTATGGACCCGGACTTCATGACCCAACGTATTCGCGAGAAACACCGCATACTCCAGCGGTCTGCGAATCGCCTTTTGATACTGCTGACGAAGGCCCATCTCCCGAAAAATTTCACGCGCTGGCTTGGGATTTACTTCGATCAGCCAGGCACGTCCATCCACATCAATGCCAATATCGAGACCGAACTCTACCATTCTGCCGAAATGGTTTTCCAGCGTTTGAACAGTTTGAAATGCCAGCTTTTCACAATCTGCCACAATCTGCTTCGTCTGCCCCTCCCCAAAACGGGGACGCAGCAGTTGTTCGGCTGGCACAGCTTTCCCACCTCCATGAAGGTTGGACGTTGCGCTTTTTTCCTGGCCGATGCGAATGCCGTGGCCAGTAATGCTCCACTCGCCCGTACCATCCTTCTGGATCAGCAGGCGCATATCGACCGCTCTTTTCGGGACCAAATCGAGACGCAGGCCTTGCTGGACGATATATTTTTGGCCTTTGGTCCAGCGATCAACCCATCGTTGCACAAACGACACCCGTGATAGCACCGTAGATACTTTTGCCCGATGCTGGTCACGTCCCAGCAAGCGATAGCCGCCTGCTGCCCGTTCGATCCGAAGAATATTGCGCCCGCCCGTTCCATTTAGCGGTTTTACGTACAAGAGCGGGTGCCTTTCAAGCATCTGGGCCAGCTTTGCCCGATTGTAAAGCCAGGTCTCAGGCAGCCATTGATGCATGCGGGGATCTTTATAAAGCACTTCGTGAACGCGCCATTTGTTTGCTAACCGGTTGTTGACGTATAGAAATGTGCTCGTACGACGAAAAGAAACATAGTCCTTGAATGCTTGCGTCGGTGTGTAACGATAGCGGTCAAAGACGGCATCCGGCCGGCCAAAGATTTGGCCTTGCCATTTGCCCTGTTCATTTAAAATATAGCCTCTTACCCGCTTTCCGGAAGCCAATACATCCTTGGGTGAAAACAAAAAGACATGGCAGCCCAGTTCCCGGCCTGCCCGAAGCAATTTGCGAAAATAGGCGGGTTCCGCGAATCTTTTTCCCTCCCGCCAGGTGAGAACGCCGATTGTGGGTCGTTTCATCCGACCACCCTCCCTCGTTACCTTCCTGGCAGCAGTTTATTCACCATTGACTAGTTTGGCACTTCCTTCAGCTTATTTTGCAAAGCTCGCAAGTCTGGTGGCAGCGGTGCATCCACGGTAACGACCTGCCCGCCAAAAGGATGCGGGAATTGCAGACGTGCAGCATGCAGTGCTTGTCTAGCAATGAGCATCTTCTTCCCGCCGTATAGGGCGTCTCCCAGCAACGGATGACCGATATGACTGAGATGAACACGAATCTGATGGGTTCGGCCGGTCTCCAGGGAGCATTCGATTAGTGTGGCGCCGTCATAGCGCTTGCGTACCTGATAATGGGTGACCGCCGCGTCCCCAGTGGGCGTTACCCTTCTGCGCGTAGGGTGATTGCGGTCTCGTCCAATCGGCTCGTTGATTGTTCCGCTGGCTGTTTTCATGCTCCCCTGGACAAAAGCCAGATACGTCCGCCTGATCTGTCGCTCCCGCAGCAATTCATCGAGCAAGGCAGACGCCCAGGCATGCTTGGCGTAGAGGACAACGCCAGACGTATCCTGATCGAGCCGGTGCACGTGACGCACTTTGCTTTGTACGTCCGTACGAGCAAAATGACCAGCCACGAGATGATCCAAGGTGTGCTGATGATGCTTTTCCGTCGGGTGAAGAAGCACACCGGCAGGCTTGTTCACCACCAGCAGATGATCGTCCTCGTAGCGCACGTCGAGCGGTTCGGCTACAGGTTCTACACCAAAAGGCTCCGGCAGACAGACCCGCAGCCGAAGCTCTTGTCCAGCTTCCCCTTTCGCATGCTGGGCAACCGGCAAACCGTTTACCAAAATGTCTTTATGCTGAAACAAAAGATGGACCTGCTTGCGCGGCAGTTTCCAATCCTCGCGCAGCAGGTTCCCCAATGGACAATGTGTGTCGCTCTCAAGCAATTGCGTTACGAGCCACTCACCGTCTTTTTGCATTTCCCGCATCTTTTTCCAACCCTCTCGCTTGCGGTTTCTACGCTTGTGCCAATCCCTCGCTCACCTGTACAGCGCGATCGAGGAAACGCTCGATTTCTTCGCGGCTTTTGCCCAATTTGCTGACAAAGCGCACCACTTCTTGCCCTTTGTAGAACGCGATGAAGCTGGGGATGCCGAACACATCCAACCGCTGGGACAATTCCGGCAGGGTATCGCGGTTGATCTCGACCATATCCAGTTTGTCCGCATAGGCCTTCTCTACTTCGGGCATGAACGGATCGATCCGATGACAATCCGGGCACCAATCGGTAAAAAATTTCACAATCACTGGCTTCTCCCCTGTGATCACTTGCTCAAATTCCGCTTCCGTTTTGATTTCTCTCATGCTGTTTCCCTCCAGTGAAAGATTTGGCAATAGTGTAGCATAACTCTGCGCTTGTTGCCGCATTTGAAGTATATAACTGGTATCCATACTCCTTAGACTCGTGTGCAATGTGCTTCCTGTAGCTTCTGCTGCTGTAGATGACCACCACAAGAAAAAACATCACAAGGTGCACACAAAATCCCACACCAAAGCTCACAAACTGCATACCAAATCCACCCACAAAATGCACATCAAAGCAATGCCAAAAACTGGCATGGGTGGAGCAAGCGACTAGGAGGGGAATTCTTCCCCTCTTTCTCTACTTTCGCTATGGGAGGCGCACAAACAGTGAAAGCCAAACCTTTTCTGGCGTTTCTTTTGATCTGCCTGTCCCTCACAGGATGCTCTTTATCTGCTCATCCCGATACCCCGCCTCAGAAAGAAAAAGCTACTGTTCACCATCCTCTTCACATACAAGAAAGCAAAATCAAGCCGCGTCCCATCAGGTATGGACCGTTTCTTTATGAATTGAGGTCTTACCCACTTGCTTCCCCACTACAGGATGGCCTCATGCCACATCGTTTGGTTATTCCCGCCATCAAGCTGGATTCGCTCGTAGAACCAGTAGGAGTCCTTCCCAATGGTCAAATGGATGTACCAAAAGCATTTGATCGGGTGGGCATCCTCTCTCCCTGGACGAAGCCAGGTATGGCTGGAAATGCGGTCATTGCCGGTCATTTTGACCATTATACCGGACCAGCGGTGTTCTACAAGCTGCGCAAGCTGAAGCATGGCGATCAAATCATGGTACATGATGCACAAGGGAAAAGCCTTACCTTTCGAGTTAAAAAAATTGAATCATACCCAGCAGCCGAAGCACCTATTGACTCCATTTTTGGCCCTTCCTCACATGCCCAGCTAAACCTGATCACTTGTTCGGGAAGGTTTAACCGAAAAACCCAGGAGCATGCCAATCGTTTGGTCGTCTTTTCTGAGCTTTCCTACTAGGCGTCAGCTCTCCTACCCGGAAGCTTATTTGGGATCAGATCGTTTCTCCTTTTTCGACCAATATCCGGACAAAAGCCTCGGCAGGTTTGGACAATGGCCTGTCTTTGCGGTATGCGACCACGAGCGTACGGCTTGGTTTCGACGTAAGCGGCACGTACACAGGCGGCTCCGCAGATCCGGGCGCAAGAGCGATCATTTTTGGAGCAAAAGACAGCCCCATTCCTGCCGACACTAGAGATTGCACAGTTTGGATATTGCTGCTCTCGAAGACGATGCGCGGGCGAAACCCGGCTAATTCGCACAAGCGCAAAGAAATGGTGCGAAAGCCTTGCCCTTCTTTCAATAATATGAACGGTTGATCTGCTACTTCTGCGAGGTCAATCTCTTTTCGCTTTGCCAGCGGATGCTGCGGAGGCAAGGCAAGGAAGATCTCCTCATTGATCGCGGGAATGGTCTCAATCGACGGATCGCCGATTGGCATCGTCAGAAGACTGACATCAATTTTTCCTCTGACCAGCAATTGCTCCAGGTGGCTTGAGGTATCCTCTACCAATTGCAGCTCTACCCCCGGAAAACGCTTGGTAAAGGCAGAGATGACATGAGGCAGTACATAGGCCCCGGTAATCGGCAGACTTCCGACCATGAGCTTCCCGCTCTCTCCCACCGCATAGGAACGCATTTCACGCTCCAAGCCTTCCGACATGTCCACGAGGGTTTGCGCCACTTGTACAAAGCGTTGACCCGCATCCGTCAGCTCAACATGCTGCGGCAAACGATGAAACAATGTCACCCCCAGCAGCTTTTCCAGTTTGGCGATCTGTTGGCTCAAGGATGGCTGGGCAAGGTGCAAACGATTCGCTGCGCGGGAAAAACTGCGTTCTTCCGCAACTGCCAGTACATAACGGACTTGTCGTAACTCCATAAAAACCTCCTGATAGGCAAAAGCTATCCATCTCATAATTATTATATCTTTGATCTATTTTCATTGCCATGATACAACCTTGATAAGAGTTTTTCGCACGAAGGAGGAAAAAGAATGATGAAACCCCGCACGATGTTTGAAAAAATTTGGCAAAATCATGTCATCCACGAAGAGGCAGGCAAACCAAGCCTTTTGTACATTGACCTGCACCTGGTTCATGAAGTAACCTCGCCACAAGCTTTTGAAGGCCTTCGTCTCGCCGGCCGCAAAGTGCGCCGCCCTGACCTGACCTTCGCCACAATGGACCACAACGTTCCAACCGCAGACCGCTTCAATGTGAAAGACCCGATCTCCCGTCAACAAATGGAGACACTTACGCAAAACTGCGAAGAATTCGGCATCACCCTCGCGGATTTGAACAGCCCGGATCAAGGGATCGTTCACGTCATCGGACCTGAATTGGGATTGACCACGCCTGGCAAGACGATTGTATGCGGCGACAGCCACACCTCTACGCATGGCGCATTTGGAGCCCTCGCCTTTGGTATCGGTACGAGTGAAGTCGAGCATGTACTGGCTACCCAATGCCTGCAGCAATCCAAACCCAAAACGATGGAAGTGCGCGTAAATGGCGACTTGCCTTTTGGCGTTAGCGCAAAAGACTTAATTTTGGCGATCATCGCAAAATACGGAACTGACTTCGCTACTGGATATGTCATCGAGTATACAGGTGAAGCCATCCGCAAGCTCACCATGGAGGAGCGGATGACAGTCTGCAACATGACGATTGAGGGCGGTGCCCGCGCAGGTCTGATCGCACCGGACCAAACCACCTTCGACTATTTGAAAGGCAAACGCTATGCTCCGCAAGGCGAAGATTTCCTCGCTGCAGTTGAAGCATGGAAGCAGCTTGTTACAGATGAAGGGGCTGTTTATGATACAGTCGTCGAAATCGACGCTTCCGAGATTGCTCCACAAGTAACCTGGGGAACCAGCCCAGGGATGGGTACGGACATCACCAAAACCGTTCCAGCCCCGGAATCCTTTGAAACAGCTAACCAACGCAAGGCTGCCCAAGACGCTCTCGCCTACATGGGTCTGACTCCAGGCACGCCAATGAGCGAAATCAAAATCGACCGCGTCTTCATCGGCTCCTGTACCAACGGCCGAATCGAAGACCTGAGAAAAGCGGCGGAAGTTGCCAAAGGACGCAAGGTCGCCCCTTCTGTCCATGCAATGGTCGTTCCTGGCTCTCAATTGGTAAAACAGATGGCGGAACAGGAAGGCTTGCATCTCATCTTCCAGGAAGCCGGCTTTGACTGGCGCGAATCGGGATGCTCCATGTGTCTCGCGATGAACCCAGACATCTTGTCCGAAGGCGAGCGTTGCGCGTCCACTTCCAACCGCAACTTTGAAGGACGTCAAGGACGCGGAGGACGTACGCACTTGGTCAGCCCGGAAATGGCAGCGGCGGCAGCAATCGCTGGACATTTCGTCGATGTACGTGAATGGAAACGCGAGAACGCTAGCAAGGAGGTATTCCAATGAATCCATTTGTCATCCACACCGGAGTGGCAGCCCCACTCGACCGTGTAAACGTAGATACAGACGCTATCATCCCCAAACAGTTTTTGAAACGGATTGAGCGCAGCGGCTTTGGCCAATTCCTCTTTTACGAGTGGCGCTTTGAGGTTGACGGCAGCCCGATCGACTCCTTCATTTTGAACACGCCTGCGTACAAGGATGCTACCGTACTGCTGGCTCGCAACAACTTCGGCTGCGGCTCCTCCCGCGAGCACGCGCCATGGGCCCTGCTCGACTACGGCTTCCGCGCGATCATCGCACCGTCGTTTGCCGACATTTTTTACAACAACTGCTTTAAAAACGGCATTCTGCCGATCAAGCTCAGCGAAGAGCAAGTAGATGAACTGTTCAAACGCGCACAAGGAAAGGAAAACTATCAATTGACCATCGATCTGCAGGAGCAAGTGGTCAAGGACAACGATGGCCTCTCCTATCCGTTTGAAGTGGATGCGTACCGCCGTTATTGCCTGCTCAATGGTCTTGATGACATTGGCATCACCCTTCAATACGAAGACAAGATTGCCGCTTACGAGGCTCGCCGCTAAAATAATCTGCGAATCACGTGAAAAGGCGAAGGCATTGCTGCTTGCATGCCTTCGCTTTTTTTCGCTCTTTCCTACTCGAACATTTTGTACATGTGGGCCTCGTCGACGTAGATATCTCCAATCCTCAGCGCCCTCTTCTCCAAGCCATACGTTACAAAGCCCATTTTCTCGTAAAATCGCTTCGCTGCTTCGTTGGCAGTTACGACTGCCAACTGGACCTGATCGATGTCGCCGAATGCTTGCAGATGCGATAGGGCAGCTTGCATCAATTGCCCCGCCACGCCCGTCCCGCGATGTGCTTTTTTCACATACATAGAAACAATGGATGCTTTATGCCTTACCTTGGCACCCTTGTGTCGAAAGTAACCGATCAAGCCGATCATCTCACCAGCATCAAAGGCCCCGAAGTACCCGCTCTCCTCACGATTGGATTCTGCAAGTCTCGCCTGCCATTCTTCCAAGCTGCGTTTTTTCTCTTCTTCCAGACTGGCTCCAAAAGCATAGGGCTCCTGCTCCAGTGCCTCCAGGCGAATCGCAGCCAAGGCTTTCGCATCATCTGGTGTCAACAAGCGAATCTGCATCTCTAGTTGCCCCTCTTCCTACTTTTCCCACCATCATAGTAGAGGAAAGCGAGATTGTAAAGTGCCCTCTCCGCGATCAAGCAGTGCTGGGCTCAGTACTGGATGCCAACCCGAAGGCCTGGATCGCTTGTTCACGCAGCTTGAACTTTTGGATTTTGCCTGAAGCCGTCATCGGATAATCCTCGACGAATTGAATGTAATGCGGAATTTTAAAGCGTGCGATCTTCCCGTCACAATACGCCTTGACTTCTTCTGCTGTCAACGTCTCTTCCGGTTTGACGCGGATGCAGGCCAAGACCTGTTCCCCATAGGTGCTGTCCGGCACTCCGACGACCTGTACGTCGAGGATTTTGGGATGCGAGTAGAGGAACTCCTCGATCTCACGCGGGTAAATATTTTCCCCGCCGCGAATGATCATGTCTTTGAGACGTCCGGTAATCCGGTAGTAGCCATCTTCATCCACTGTCGCAAGATCCCCGGTATGCAGCCAGCCTTGTTCGTCAATGACCATCCTCGTCTGCTCCGGCATATTGTAATAGCCCTTCATCACCAGATACCCGCGCGTACATAGTTCCCCCTGCACATTGGGTGGAACCGTCTCTCCAGTAGCCGGATCTATGATTTTTACCTCCACCCCTTCATGTGCGCGTCCTACAGTAGACACCCTGCGTTCGATCGTATCTTCTGGCCGGGTTTGGGTAAAAACGGGAGAGGATTCGGTCTGCCCATAGGCGATCGTAATATCCCGGATGCCCATTTTCTCGATGACATTCTTCATCACTTCCATCGGACATGGCGAACCAGCCATGATGCCCGTTCTCAGAGAGCTTAGGTCTCGAGTAGCGAATGACGGGTGATTCAATTCCGCGATAAACATCGTGGGAACACCGTACAAGGCCGTGCAGCGCTCGTTTTCCACCACGGAAAGGACCAGTCCGGGATCAAAAGAAATGACCGGAACCATCGTAGCCCCTGTAGCAACGCATGCCAGCGTGCCCATCACACAGCCGAAGCAGTGGAAGAAAGGCACCGGGATGCACACCCGATCCTCCAGACCCAACCCCTGGCATTCGGCGACTTTGATCGCATTGTTGACGATGTTGTAATGGGAAAGCATAACCCCTTTGGGGAAGCCCGTGGTGCCAGACGTGTACTGCATATTGATTACATCATCCGGACCAAGCGATTGCTGTCTTTGTAACAGAGCCTCCTCGTCTATCGAGGCCGACCGCTCCAACAAATCCTGCCAGAGGAACATCCCCGGCTGACGCTCTTCTCCCAAATATATGACATTTTTCAAATGAGGCAGACGTGCGGAGACGAGTTCCCCCGGCTTACTCGTGGCAAGCTCGGGACAAATTTCCTGAATCATCTGTAAATAACTGGCGTCCCGGTAGCCATCGATAAGCAAAAGCGTCGTCGACTCGGATTGTCGAAGGAGGTACTCCAGCTCATGCGTCCGATAGCTCGTATTGACCGTCACCAAAACAGCCCCCATTTTGGCGGTCGCAAATTGACTGATCACCCATTCGGGCACATTGGTCGCCCAGATCGCTACGTGCTCCCCTTTCTGGATGCCAAGCGACATCAGCCCTCTCGCCACCTGATTGCACAACTCCCGAAATTCCTCGAAGGAATAGCGCAGACCTCGTTCCTGGCAGACCAAAGCTTCTTTTTGCGGGTAACTTCCTGCTGTCTCATCTAGCAAATCGCCGATTGTAATGCTACGAAGCATGCAGACACCCCCACTCATTTTTCGAGTAGAATTTCTTCCTTCCTCCAATATATTCCTTCTACAGCAAAAAAAGAAAAGCGTCCCCCGATCGGAACGCTTGCCTCTTACTTCACGACGAATTTTTTGACTGCCTCTACCTTGTAAGGGAGATGATTGCTGTAGTTCAGCTCTACGCGCAACTCATGCTCGCCTTTTGGCAATTTCTTCAGCAGAAACTCTGGCTGATAGATCATGCCCTTCGCTTCTCCATTCAAGTAGAGATGCGCGTGGCCTTCTCCGTATACCGGATCCAAGCTCATGTCGCCGTTTTCTTCGACAAATTCAAAGTTCTGCGTCAGCAGCGATACTTCTGCCGTCGTACCATCCACCTGAATGTCCAGATTCAAGGATGGCTTTTCTGTACCGACGGGTTTGTTCACCGGCGCGGCAGAGGCAGGGACGCTTTCTCCCCCAGGACGGTAGGAGTCAGACACGTTCAATGGATCCTTCACCAGCAGCATGATCCCTGCTACCAGGACAATCAGGAAAACGATGCCGCCCAGAATGAGGTTGCGCATACTGATAATAAAGACCTTCATGTCTCTACTCTCCCTTTCACAGTGCTTGTCACTTCTTTGTACATGCATACGCGAAAAGAAGAGAGGTTAGAAGTAAAAGTTTTTTCGGTTTTAACGGTAATTGATGAATTGGACGTCAAGCGGCAGGTCAGCCTTGCGGATTGCCGCAATGATCATCTGCAGCTCATCCCTGCTCTTGCCCGTGACGCGAAGCTGGTCATCCTGGATCTGGGTTTTCACTTTCAGACCAGCATCCTTGATGATCGTGGTAATCCGTTTCGCATTTTCCTTGTCAATGCCCTGCACCAGCTTGACGCGTTGACGCACAGTCCCCCCTGCCGCAGGCTCGATTTTTCCGTAGTCCAGGTTTTTGATCGGGACATCGCGCTTCACCAGTTTGCCGATCAGGATGTCCTTTACCTGCCCCAGTTTGAACTCATCGTCTGAGACCAGCACGATCTCTTCCTTCTCCAGGGAGATGCTGCTTTTGCTCCCTTTGAAATCAAAGCGATTCTCGATCTCTTTGAGTGCCGTATGGATCGCATTGGTCACTTCCGACAAATCTACCTTGGAAACAATATCGAATGAATTTTCTTTGCTCATGCGATTGGCTCCTTCCCGTTCATACCAGTGGTTTTGACAATTACAATGCCTTGACCAGTCCGCCGTCGACCAGGATAGCCTGCCCCGTTACATAACTGTTGGCAGGTGAGGCGAGGAAGGTGACCATGCGGGCGAATTCATCCGGCTGACCATAGCGTCCTACCGGAATCAACGCCTCCTCCTTGGTCCGGACTTCTTCCACTGTCATCTGGGTCCGTTCCGCTTGGTTCTGGTCCAATTGTGCGACCCGATCTGTCGCGATCCGGCCTGGACCGATCGTATTGATGAGGATGCCATCTGGTCCAAGCTCTGTAGACAGGGACTTTGCCAAACCGACAACTCCTGTGCGGAAGGTATTGGAGAGAATCAGGTTTTCCAGCGGCTGCTTGATCGAGGAAGAAGTGAAGTTGATAATGCGCCCGAACTGCTTCGCCCGCATATGCGGCAGGACGGCGCGGATCGCCCGAACGTAGCTCAGCAGATTCAGCTCAAACGCTTTGATCCAGTGTTCGTCCGTGAGTTGGTCAAAATTTCCCGGAGTAGGTCCACCGGAATTGTTGACCAGAATGTCAACACCGCCAAATCGAGCGACTGTCTCTTCCACAATGCGCGCAATGTCGCTCGCCTGTGTGACGTCCGCTACGACAGAAAGCGGCTCTTCGCCAGTGAGCTGCTGCAATTCGGCTTTGACCAAAGCGAGTGCTTCCTCATCACGTCCGCAGATGGTCACATTCGCTCCCTCCTGTGCCAGGCAGCGAGCTGTCGCCCGGCCCAACCCTTTGCTGGAAGCCAGTACGATCGCCGTTCTTCCTTTTAATTGCAAATCCATGTACCATACCCCTTTTCATCATGAATCCATGTTTCCCTCCATTCTACAGAACTTTCTGAAGAACGAAAAGAAAAAGAGAAGGGAAAACGCACTCCCCCTCCCCATTTATTAGGTTTTATAGTTTGATTCCGATGGCAGCCTCTGCAGCAGCTTGTTTTGCAGCTTTTCGAGCTTCTCTGCGCGCGAGTCTTTTTTCTTTTGTCCCCTCAAATAGGGAATACAAGACAGGCACCAGGATGAGTGTGACCATCGTATGGAATATCAAGCCAGAGATAACCGCTGTCGCCAAAGGTGCCTCGAGATCGGACCCTTCTGCCACGGCCATCGCCATGGGAAACATGCCGAGGATCGCTGTCAGCTTGGTCATGATAACCGGCCGGACCCTGTCTTTCGTTCCTTGGACAATGGCTTCTGACAAAGACATACCCCGCTCACGCAAGAGATTGATTCGGTCGATCAGCAAAATGGCGTTGGAGACGACAATCCCGATCAGCATGATCATTCCGATAATCGCCATCTCTCCAAAAATGCGCTGCGTGAGGACGAATCCGATGACTACACCTACCAAGGCCATCGGGATGGTCAGAAGGATGATCAAGGGCTGGGAAATTCGGCTAAACTGCGCGACCATAATGACGTAGATCAAAGCGAGTACACCTACAAAAACCAAGAGAGCTTGGGTCATATTGGCGCTCTGTTCCTTCAGTTTCCCTGCAATTTCGACCTGATACCCCGCTGGAATCGCCAACCCCGGCATTTTTGCGGCAACCTCGCGTCCTACCGTCCCGAGATCGGTCCCGAGCATTTCGGCAAAGACCGTCACCTTTCGCTCTCCCTGATCACGGACGATCACGACAGGAGATTTGCTGTACTTGATGTCCACCAGCTCGATCAAGGGAACCTGCGCTCCCTGATTAGAGGATACCATGACCTGGCGCAATTGCTCCGGATGCTTCAACCAATTCTCCGGCATTCTCGCGACGACGTCTACATCCAAGCCGTCTTTTGAAATGACGGTAATCGCTTGCGTTCCCAGCATCATGCTGATCTGCTGCAGCAAAGAGCGATGATCCACGTCAAAACGAGCCAAGGCCTCCTGTCGGGGAACCAACGTGACCTTTTCTTTTCCTTCCTCTAAATCATTGCGGATGTTGTTCACACCTTCGATGCTTGCCAGCATGGCCTCGACATCTCTGGCTATCCCGGCCATCTGATCCATGTCGTCCCCTTTGATGTCCAATTGGATCGGCGCTTGCGTCCCCTGTCCGCCGAAAGCGGTCGTGATATTCTCGATTCCTGAGACTGATTTGAGGCGTTCGTTGATTTCTTGGGTCAATTCCTCCTTGCCCCGGTCTCGCTCTCTCTTTCCTTTCAGCAGAATAAATATTTCAGATGAGCTCTTATTCGCGAAAAAGAAGACGTCCTTCACTTCCGCCAATTGGCGCAGCTGATCCTCTGCATCCATGGATGCTCGTTGAGTCGCTTCCAAAGTAGATCCCTTTGGCATCGTAATTTCCGCAAACACGATGTTTTCATTGACATCCATTCCCTGGCCCATTTTCATGAACGGCATCAAAAATCCTGATGCAACCAAAAGCGCAACGGCAGCGATTACTGTCTTAACCCGATGGCGCAGCGCAAATTTCAACAGACGCTGGAAGGATCTGACGATGAGATGATCCTTTCCGCTTCCCTCCAGGGAGACTTTTTTGTCTTTTTGCAAAAAGCGCTCCGAGAATACAGGGACGAAGAAAAAGGCTGCCACTGTAGACGCGATGATGGCGGAGGTCACGGTAAAGGCAATAGTCGCCAGAATCGGCTTCAACCAGTCCTCAAAATCCGCAAACATCAGTGGCAAAAAGACGACGATGATCGTCAATTGAGAAGTAAAGACGGGCGTCAGCACTTCACGGGTCCCTTTTACGATCGCCTCAGACAGCGGCTCTCCTTTTTCCCGGAAATGATAAATGCTCTCAAGCACTACAATTGCCGCATCCACGATCAATCCCACCGACAGGCTGAGCGAGATCAACGTAACCATGTCGATGTTGTAGCCGCCAATTTTCATCGCAATGAACGTCATTAATGCTGACAGCGGCAATGTGGTAGCGATCACGAGTGTCACGCGCCAGTTGCGCAAGAAGAGGAAGAGGATGATAATCGCCAGTGAGCCGCCAACCATCAATTCACGGCTCAAATTGCTGACCGCATGCTGAATATAGGAGACTGCCTCCACCATAACTTTTATCTCATACTGACCGCTTGCTTCCGCATTGATTTCCTTTACAACTTCTTCCACCTTTGCTTGCGTGGTGATCAAATCGCTGCCGTCCGAGCGTTTGACAGACAAATAGATGAACACGCCGCCATTGGTAAGAGCGACCGAATCTTTCACTTGGCCGCGCAGATCCTCAAGCGTTGCCAACTGGTCCAATGAAACGGCTCCCTTGGGTGTGTCGATGACGAGCTGTTTCATCTCCTGCACGGTACTGTAAGAATGGTCGATCATCACGACCGTGTCAAAACCGCTGTTTTCCAAAGTCCCCACTGCTTGTTTCCAGTTGGTTTGCTGCAGTTGGCCGATGACTTGAGCCGGTGTCGTTTGATAGGCGTTCAGACGATCGGGCAAGAGAGTGACTGCGATCTTATTCTCAAAGCTGCGGTCTGATACCACTACTTCCTTTACACCTGGTACAGCTTCGATGCGATCCTTGATCGTCGTCTTGGCCAGGCTGAGCAGCGCTTGCGGATCAACACCGACAAGGGCATAATCAACCAGCGCATCGTCGCCAAGATTGTCCTGGCTGACAGTGACTCGATCGACATCTTTGGGAAAGTCATTTCGCAGCCGATTCACGGCATTTTGCACTTCCTGTTTGACCTGTTCCCCCTGGCCTTCCTCAGCGATGATTTGGATAGAAGTATTGCCTGTACTCGTTCTAGAGGAAAATTCCTTGATTCCGTTGATCGATTTGAGTTCCTGCTCAATTTTTCGAGTTACTTTTTCTTCGATTTCTTCCGGTGGCAAAGCCCCGCCACTCACAGAGACATTTACCCACGGAAAATTGGATTTTGGCACCAATTCAATATTGAAGCTGAACAACGAGCCCATACCGGCCAGCACGATCAAGAACGTGATCAGGTAGACGATGAGACGACGTTTCAGCAAAAAGAGAATCATCCGAATCATGCTTATTCTCCTTTCGCCTCCACTTTTTGTCCCTCTACATAAAAGGTAATCCCGCTTCTCAGGAGCTGGTCCCCAGCTGAGACACCGGACAGAATCTCGATTTGATCATCGACCAGCTGACCTGTCTTCACTTCTTTTTTTACGGTGCTGCCGTCGACAACTGCCATGACGTAGTGGTTGGCCTGACTGACTCCCACACTCTCCAGCGGGACGAGGAAACCATCAATCTTGCGCGGCACCTTCACAGTAGCCATCATCCCGCCGCGCCAGGATTCATCCGGGTTGGCAACTGTCACTTCGACACGGTATTTTCCGGTCTGCTTATCCATGACTGGTGCGACGAACGTCACATTCCCCTCGCCCGTCTTCCCGTCCTGCGATTCCACCTGAACCTTTGAGTCTTTACCGAAGAGACCGATTTCGTCATTCGTCACATCAAGGGTTACCTTGATCTCGGACAGGTCGACCAGATGGATCATTTGTTCACCTGGCGATACCTGCTCACCGATCTGCTTGTAGATGTCCACGACCGTTCCGGCAAAAGGAGCCTCAATCTTCGCATCATCCATGCTTTTTTTCGCCCGCTCCACTTGACTGGCTGCTTGTGTGATCGAAGCATTCGCGATCGCTACGTCCTCTGGTTCCGCTGCCCGACGCAAGGAATCCAGGGCCAATTGCGCATTACGCGCGCTGATTTCTGCGCTCGCCAAGGCGCGTTTGCGTTCATCCATTTCGCTTTGCGAGATCGCGCCTCCCGCCAATAGTCTTTCCCCTACTTCCACGTCTTCTCTGGCTTTTGCCAATTGGTTTTGCGCGTTTGTGACCTGCAATTGCTGCTGCTCGATTGCCTCTTCGTTTGCGCCCTTCAACGTTTTGCTTTTCCGAGCCGCCGCTTCCGTTACTTGGCTTGCAGCTGCCTCCACTTCCTTCTGGTAGTAGCGCGTATCCAAAGTGGCCAATAGCTGTCCCTGTGCGATGTGCGCTCCCTTGACAGCACCGATGGAAGCGATCGTCCCTCCTGTACCAAAGGGCAGGACTGCATCCCTCTTCGCTTCCATGATTCCCGTCAACTGCAGGAGAACCGGATCAGTCTGAGGTTTTACGGTCACTACTTCCACTACCTTTGCTTTTACAATCTCCTGGCTGGCTGCTTCGGGCTGAGCCTGACTGCAACCTGCCGTCACGAGCAAGAGTGACGCAAGAATGAATGCCGCTTGTTTTTTCACGAGTATTCCTCCAATTGACTTACAATCTTTCCCTTGCGTTATTGTGCCAGTTTTTCCCTCCGTCCCAAACAGTCAAGGGTTGGAACTTTCTCTCCTCCTCCAGACGGAGAGCACCCATATTTTGGATATAAAAAAACAGCCGGAGCACACTCTCCGACTGTTCGATCCTTGGTTAATCCTATTGTCCAATAAGTTGTTCCAACTCTTCTATCAATGATTTGAAGACAGCCAAAGCCTCGCGGATCGGTTCTGGCGACGTCATGTCCACGCCCGCATTTTTCAGCAGATTGAGCGGGTAG
The DNA here is from genome assembly GCF_003710985.1 of Brevibacillus panacihumi. GTDB lineage: Bacteria > Bacillota > Bacilli > Brevibacillales > Brevibacillaceae > Brevibacillus > Brevibacillus panacihumi. The sequence goes on along the minus strand of NZ_RHHT01000006.1, from coordinate 14,884 downwards.
TCTGAGCTTCCGCCTTTTAAAAACTGGAGATAACGATCCACAGCTGGCTGCCCTTCCTCCAGAATCTGTTTGGAGAGCGATGTCGCCGCAGAGAACCCGGTGGCGTATTTGTAGACGTAGAAATGGCGGTAAAAATGCGGGATTCGTTCCCATTCCAGTTCGATTTCTTTGTCGATGACCATCTCAGGTCCATGATACGCCACATTCAGCTCACGATAAATTTCGTTGAGGCTGTCTGCCGTGAGCGGTTCTCCCGCCTCTTCCTTGGCATGGACGATTTTCTCAAACTCTGCAAACATCGTCTGACGGAATACGGTCCCTCTAAATTGCTCCAGATAGTAGTTGATCAGGTACATCCGCTGCTGCTTATCCTTTGTCGTCTCCAGCAGATGGTTCATCAGCAGTGCCTCATTCACGGTAGAGGCTACTTCCGCGACAAATATTTTATAGTCCGCATAAGTATACGGCTGATTTTTGTTCGAGTAATAGCTGTGCAGCGCATGCCCCATCTCATGAGCCAGCGTAAACATGTTGTTGACGTTGTCCTGGTAGTTCATCAGGACGAAAGGATGAGTCGTATAGGCTCCCCAGGAATAAGCCCCGCTTGTTTTGCCCTCATTCTCATGGACGTCAATCCAGCCCCCTGTAAAGCCTTCCTCCAGCACTTTTCCGTAGTCTTCCCCGAGCGGATGGAGCGCTTCTTTGATCGTTTGCACAGCCTGGTCATACGGGATCTTCATGTCCACTTCCGGAACGATTGGGACATAGAGATCGTACATATGCAGTTCGTCGACGCCAAGAGCTTTTTTGCGCAGGGAGATATACCTGTGCATCAAGGGCAAATGCTCGCGGATGGTTGCGATCAGATTGTCGTATACCGAAATATCCACATTGTCTGCGAACAAGGCGGAATAAAGCGCGGACGGATACTTGCGCGTACGGGCGTAGAAGACATCCGCTTTGACAGATGAAGTCAGGGAAGCGGCAATCGTATTGCGAAATTTGCCGTACGTGCTGTACAGCGCCTCGAACGCTTCCTTGCGCACTCGGCGATCTTTACTTTCCATAAAATGGGTATAACGTCCCTTGGTCAGCTCCACTTCTTCCCCGTTCTCGTCGGTAATCATCGGGAACTTGATGTCAGCATTGTTCAACATCCCGAAAATCTTGGAGGGAGCAGATGCGAGTTCACTCATATTAGCCAGCAGAGCTTCTTCTTCTGCAGACAGTGTATGAGGCTTGAATCGGGTAATTTCGTCCAGCATGATGCGGTAATGAGCCAAGCCCGCATCCTCCTCGACCCATTGCTTCAAGGTATCAGTCGGAATCGCCAGGATCTCCGGCTGTATGTATGAGATAGCGCCGTACACCTGCGTACTGAGTGCGGTGGCACGGTCTGTCAGGCCCTGATATTTGCTGTTGGCGTTGTCTTCGTCGCGTCTCATCCGGGCGTAGACGTATACCTGATCCAGCGTCTGAAGAAGTTCGTCCTGCAGGGTGAGTGCCTCGTGCAAATGCTTGGCGGACTGACCCAGCGTTCCTTTCTTGGCAGCAATCTCTTCCGAAAGCTTCTTCGCTTTCTGCAGATCCTCTTCCCACGCTGCGTCTGTCGGATAAATGTCCTCCAATCGCCATTTATGCTCGGCAGGAACTTCGCTTCGTTTCGGCAGTGTCTTGCTTTTATTCAAATCGATCACTCCTCATCATTGGTGTTCACTACTTGTATCGTATCGTATTCTCCCTCTTGGTTCAAATTGACATGAAAATCTTTTCCCTCAAAATCAAAAAAGCCAACTCTCCATATAGGAGGAGTCAGCTTCTGCCCACGCCTTGATACTCGAATCCGGCTTTCTTCAACTCATCGCAAGGCCAGGCGTTTCTGCCATCGAAGAGAAGTGGTCGCTCCATCTGTTCCTTGATGAGCTTCCAATCCAATTTGACGCACTCCTGCCATTCTGTCACCAAGACTGCCGCATGCGCGCCGACAAATGCTGCTTCTGGCGCCGTAACATATTCCGCATCGGGAAACAATGCTGCAACCGCCTTTGCTGCGATGGGATCGTAAGCGGAAACGACTGCCCCTGCAGCTTGCAGAGCCGCAAGAATTCGCAGTGCGGGGGCTTCGCGAATATCGTCTGTGTCCGGCTTGAATGCGAGTCCCAAGACCGCGATGCGCTTGCCTGACAGGTCCGGTATTTTTTGGGCCAATTGTTCAATAAACCAAACAGGCTGAGAGGCGTTTACTTCCCTCACCTTCTCTAGAAGACCCAGTGTGACGCCGTGCTGGTTGGCCAGTTTCAGCAGGGCGATGGTATCTTTGGGAAAACAGGAGCCGCCATAACCGATCCCCGCGCGCAGAAATTGCGGACCAATCCTGCTGTCCAGGCCCATGCCATGGGAAACGACGGTTACATCTGTTCCGAGTACGGTGCTCAGGCGTGCCAATTCGTTCATAAAGGAGATGCGCGCGGCGAGGTACGCATTCGAGGCGTACTTGATCAATTCCGCATTGGCTCGCGTCGTAATGACCCAAGGAGCCGAAAGTCCGCTGTAGAGCGTTTGCATGACCGCAACTGCTTCCTCGCTGTCTGCCCCCACGATGATGCGGGACGGATTCAGGGCATCCTCCAACGCACAGCCTTCACGCAAAAATTCCGGATTCGAGACGACATGCAGTTGATTGCAACGGCGCAACGAATCTGCCGCCCAATCCCCTGTTCCGACTGGTACTGTGCTTTTAATCACGACGATCCGCTCTACAGGAGAATGCTCATGCAACGAGGCAATATCCTGCAAAGCGGCATGCAAGTAGCTCAGATCCGCTTCGCCGTCTGCAGCTTCGGGTGTACCCACGCAAACAAAAACGACTTGCGCTTCCTTTGCCTCGAGCAGCTTTGTGGAAAAACGGATTTTGCTTTGTCCAAGCATTTCCAATAGAACCTGATCCAAGCCTGGCTCGTAAATGGGGGATCGCCCGTTGGACAATAGCTCGATTTTCGCTGCATCGACATCGATTCCCAGTACCTCATGCCCCTTCATTGCCAGGGATACTGCAGTGGTCAATCCTACATACCCGGTACCGATTACGGCTACCTTCATTCCTTCACCCCATCATCTTTTCATCACTTGTAGATAGAGCTCCTCCAGCTTGGCTCGCTGCTTTTCAATATCGTGGTTTTTCTCTACCTTTTCCCTCGCTCGAGTGACGATCTGCGGCCATTCATCTCTGGACGTCATGACATACTCGATCATCCGGGCCAGCTTGCTTGGTGAGCGTTCCGGCACCAGATAGCCGCTTACCTTGTGTTCGATCAACTCTGGAATCCCAGCATGGTAGGTGGATATCACTGGCCTCCCCGTAGCCATGGCTTCCATCAGCACGTTGGGTATCCCCTCCTGATTGCCGTTGCGTGCTGTCTTGCAAGCGATGACAAAGAGATGACAGCGCGCAAGCTCCCGTTGAACCCTTTCATGCGGCAGGGCGCCTTTGAACACAACCTGTTTTTCGATTCGGAATTTTTTGGCCAGCCTGTGAAGTTTTTTCCGTTCTTCTCCATCGCCTACGATGATGAGCTTGACATGCGGAAAGCGTTCCCGCAGCCGCTTGAAAGCCTTGATTAGCGTATCCATCCCCTTTTTCTCCGTCAGACGGCCTACGCTTAGCAGGCGGTACTCGCCGTTTGTGACCTCTTGGGGCGGCTGCATCGGGAATTTGCGCAAATCGATGCCCGAGCGGATCAATGTTATTTTTTTCTCCGGGCATCCCAAACGGACAAGGCGCTTCTTCATGTGCTTGCTCACCACGGTAAACGCTTTTCCCTGTCGAAATAACCGTTTGAGCGAACGACGGTACCCGGGATTCTCCCGCACTCTCTTCGTCGCATCAAAGCCGTGAAATGACGTAATCAAAGGAAGCTTGGCACGTCTTGCGTATGGGAGAAGCTCCAAGCCTGCCGGACCGAATCGCGCATGAAGGCATTTGACTTTCTTTTTTCGCAGCCATGCAGAGAGGCCGGTCATACGCTTGCGAACGTAGACCGGCGAGTAGGGAAACAGCTTTTTATTCTGTTGGCGTTGACGTGTCAGAACAATCGGTTTGACCCGGCGGTGGCCAAGCAATTGCTCGTAGATAAAGGTCTCGCTCTTCGGAAGAAACTTTCTGCGGTATACGAGGACACGATGCATGACTCGGCCTCCTGTCATTCATTCTTATCCTTTGTTCTGGGCGCGCAAATTGGCCAATTGCATTCGGAGTCCATCCTCCAGCCCTACACGAGGCCGGTAGCCCAGTTTGGCTTGAGCGAAGCTGATGTCAGCACAGGTTCGCAGGGAATCTCCTGCGGAGCCTGTCGTAAATTGAATCTTCGGCGTAATTTGCAGCAGTTGGCCCATGATGTTGAGCACGTCGATCAGTTTGATTTCCCGGTCGCCGCCAATGTTGAAAATATCACCGGGTGAGGCATGCTGCGCAGCCAGCAGATTGGCTTCTACGGCATCTGTCACAAAAGTGAAGTCTCTGCTTTGCTGCCCATTGCCGTATATGGCGACTGACTCGCCCTTCAGCATTTGAGTGAAAAAACGGTGGAAAGCCATATCTGTACGCTGCCTCGGCCCATAGACCGTAAAATATCGAAGCATGGTGACGGGCAGACCAAAAGCTTTTACATACACCTGGCAAATCTGTTCCATCGACGCCTTGGTGACTCCATAGGGGGAGATCGGCCGAAGGGGTGTTTGTTCGTCGGTATGGCTCCCTTCCATCGTTCCGTAGACCGAGGAAGAGGACGAAGCGACGATGACTGGCGGCTTGGGCAGTTTCAGACAAGCCTCCAGCAGTGATTGTGTCACCAAAATATTGTGGCTGACATAGTCGGAAAAGGCTGACCCCCAACTGCTGCGTACCCCGGGAAGGGCAGCCAGATGATAGACGACATCGACCCCATCCAGCCACTGCTCCCATTTTTGGGTCTGCAGCATGACGGAATGAAAGGTGAAGGCGGGATGCGTACCAATCTCCGCAAGGTTGCGCAGTTTGGCAGCTACGTCGTAGTTGTCAAGAAATCCGTCTATCCCGATCACGGAAACGCCGTCCTGGAGCAGACGCTGCGTCAAATGAGAACCGATAAACCCGGCACATCCTGTGACTAGTGCTTTCGTCATCGACGCCGCCGCCTCACTTTCTTCAACCGTTTGATGACCAGATATCCGTCTCGATAACCGTACACAGCCCGATAGCGGTTCCCCCAACGTTTCAGATAATGGGAGAACGTTTTTCTGCGCAGATGATTCCGTCTTCTTTTCATTTTTCGGTCTGTGAGTTGCCCTTTGTGCTTGGTGCGATTGTAAAGCTTGCGATTGATATATCTGACAGGAAATTTTTCTATCAGTCGAAGGATGATGCGTCGATCCTCCATAATGCGTCCCTCGTACTTGTCGGAAGTATCCCAGCCCCCTACCTCGCGCAAGGCTGTCACCCGATAGCAGCGTGGCGCTACCATCCAGCGATTGTACTTCAAGAACTGGTATTTGTTGCGAAAATGCTTGTGTTTTACGAGGAAGGGATTGTAATACTTCCCTCGCTTTACCCGCCAAATCTTCACATTGCCGTAGAAAAGAGCTGTTTTGGGTTTGCTTTTGTCGATGTACTTCTTGATGGTGGACAAGGTTCGCTTGGGGAGCCAGTCATCGGAGTCCAGCTGCAGCAGATACGGGGTATCGATCATGGTAAGAGCTGTGTTCATCACTTTGGATATTCCTGAATTCTTTTCCATGCGGTAGTAGGATACATTGGGATGGTACAGATATTTCTCTACTTTTTTTCTGGTTTTATCTGTTGATGCGTCGTCCATGATCAGCAGTTTCCAGTCTTTGGACTTCTGCTTCAAGACACTGGAGATGGCCTTGCGAATGAATTTCGCCCGATTATACGTCGGAATGACAACAGTAAAGGTCGGACTCATAGCTCCTCCCTCTTGACAGCTGGTAGCCGCATGGAAGACTTGTCGCTTAAGATGAAAACGCCGATGCTGTCAGCAGATTGACCTGTCAGTTGAGAGGACCGACCAAAGACGCTGTCGGTCACCTTCCATGCGACATCTTGGATGGTGCTGTTTTCCAGAAAAATACTGTTTTCGATATGGGCGCAATTCTCCAAGCGGACACCGTCTTGTATGGAGACGTATGGCCCAATTGTGCAATCCTTGATGTGACAACCCTCGCCAATCAATACCGGACCAACAATTGTACAGTTTTCCAGGGTACTGGTCGCACCGACATGGTACGTCTCCCCCAACTCTCTTTCCAACATCCAGCGATTTGCCTCCAGCCAGCGCTCAATCGTACCCACGTCCGTGTATTTGCCATTCGTGGTGACATGGGCAATATGATATCCGCGATCGATCATGGATTGAATCGCATCTGTAATCTCATATTCGCCGCGTGCCGATGGCTGCAAGGAAGCGATCGACTCAAAGATCGGTTTGGTGAACAGATACGCACCGATGACGGCCAGGTTGCTTTTCGGCTGCTTCGGCTTTTCTTCCACACCAATGAGACGGCCGTCTTTCACTTCAGCGATCCCATAATCCTGAGGTCTCTCCACTTCGCTGACCATTACGGCACCATCGGATTGCGCATGTACAAAAGTACTTGTCAGTCCATGCAGCGAATCCATCAACAAGTTATCACCTAACAGCAGGATAAAAGGTTCGTCTAGCAGGAATGGCTGGGCCAGTTTGACGGCATGTGCGATACCCAAGGGAACTTTTTGTTCAATAAAGGTAATGGTAGCCCCGAATTGACTACCATCACCAACCAACGGAGGAATTTGTACCTGGGAAGGGTGAATGACGATCCCGATGTCATGGACACCCACTTCACGCAACTTGCGGATGCAAGAGTGTAAAACTGGATGGTTGGCCACTGGGAGGAGGGTTTTGGGTTGCGAATAGGAAAAAGGGTGCAGTCGTGTGCCACGGCCAGCACATAAGATTAATCCTTTCACAATATCACTCCCCAGATGTGCTCTGTGATACTTACAACGTATGCACAGTTACATATCTGGACAGGGCAAACGTCCAACCCATAGCAAGAAAGGGCTTTGACCTATCCTGCCCGCAGCAGTTCGCTTGGTTTTGTGCGGCTGGAATTGCGCTTTTGTACAGCTTGCTCAAAAACGCGGAGATAGCCTTGAGCTGTCGCATACCAGGAAAACTGCTTGGCACGGCTCAGCGCATGTTTCCCCATCTCGTTTTTGATCTGCGGATGCTTCCATAGCCCCTCCCAGATGACAGGAAGCTCTTTTGTCCACTCCTTGGGCGGAATGAGAAAGCCGCTGCCCTGATGGGTCACGACTTCCCCGATTCCCCCGCGGGGGGTCGTAATGACCGGTTTTCCTGATGCCATGGCTTCGAGATTGACGCGGCAAAACGCTTCCTGCCAGACGGAAGGTGTCGCGACTACATCGCCGATCTGGTAATAAAGCGGCATTTGCGCGCTCGGGACAAATTTGACGAACTTTACCTTGTCCCCGAGCGGTTTGGCAAGCTTTTTCAACTCACGCACATACTTGTTCAGGCGATTGCTGCCATATCCTGTGCCGCCCACGATGACTAATCGCGCCAAGGGATCCTGTTCGCTTACCTTCCGAAATGCACGCAACAATACGTGAACACCTTTTGCCCGGATCAATCTTCCAGCATAGAAGAGCACCCGATGCTCTGGCAGCAAATCCAGTTGTTTGCGGAGCTTCTTTACGGTGTAGTGGAGCTTGGCTTGCTGATAAGGTGTGACATCTACCCCGAGATGGACCGCCTGGATCTTTGAAGCCGGGATTTTGCGCTTTGTCATGAAATGACGGCGCAGATACTCGCTGTTCGTAATAAACCCGTCAGCCAGCCGCACCACGCGCCGCATTTTTTTGGGGCTGATCATCGCAGGGGTCGCATATACATGCGAGTGCATGTTGACGAATACAGGGATTTTGGGAAAGCGGCGCTTCAACGCCAATACGTACTGAGGCCGATTTTCCACCATGATGACGTCTGGCTTGTGCTTGCGCAAATGATTTATGATCTTTTGCAAATACGGCTTTGGCCCATTGTAGCGGTATCTGACAAAGCGCCGATTCTCCTCAACGCTTGATTTCGGATAGGTCGGGCATTTGCGTGTATAGATGGTCACTTGATGTTCTGGGTCCATCATTTTTGTCACTTCATCAATATCATGCTCGACCGAGCTTCCCTTGACTGGAGGGACTGAGAACGGACCGGGACTAATGATCGCGATGTGCATTTCGTTCGTTCTCCCACTCCTTTTTTAAGGACAGGACGACCTGATAAAGATGCTGTCTTTCCTTGGCCTGTGCCTCTTCGGCAGCCTTCCAGTGCTTTTCCATAGCTGCCGCTTGCTCTCTCGCCTCGATCAGCTTTTGTTCCAGCTCGCGGATTTGCTCCATCAATCGCTCTTCTACCTGTTTAATCGCATCTTTGAGAGCTTCATCCGACTGCTTCTCGTTGCCAGACGGTTTTTGCAAGGTAAATTCCATCGGCTTGAAACTGGTAATCCGTTCTACAGCTTCATCCACGACGTAACTTCCCGAAAACACACCCGGGGTAACCCAATGCGGCATATCCCATTTTTTTCGTTTTTCCATCTACCATACCTCCAGCATTCTGCCTCCCGCTCCAGGACCTTCTACTCGTCCTTGTCGCGATGGTAGCGGGCGCGGCAGCGAGCTTCTTCGTAATATGCTATGACACGGGCTTAGAATGGGTACGTGTACAGAAAACAAGAAAACCGCTTTGACTGTTTCCAATCAAAGCGGTAGCCGATGGTCTTTGGTTGTCTGCTGGCGGCGGAACTGCAGGCTGTAGTGGCGGGCTTGCTCTACGCTTGTGATCTGCTGTTTTTGCCACTCCAAAAGAATGCGGTCGATGTAGCGTATGTGCAATTTTCCTACCGTCGCAGCTTCGCGCAGGGCGGTCAAAATCAAGTCCTCCTGATAGCCATCCTGCTGTGTCCACATGTGGATATTCTCGACCTCGATCGGGGACAAGGGACGGCCAAAAGCCTGTTCAAACCGTGAGTAAAGTCCCACCGGCTCCATTTCCTGTGAGACGGCCACCTCGCTATACGTGCTGCCGTGTACGGAGCCTTGCTGTTCTCGCCAGGCGTTGTACAGCTTGCGGTATAAAGGAGTCAGATTGTACTGCTCATGCCGCATGCCGGTCTGTTCGTCCCGATACTCGTCGATGGCGATCCATTCTTCCTTCAGCAGTTTCTGCAGAGCTTGAATCAACCGGGCATTCCCGATCGACATCCGCTCCTCCAGCTCAGCCAGTGTAGGAAAACGATTGCCTTCCTGTTGAAAGGACAACAGATGAATGAGCAGCATCATCTCTTCATCTGCCAGCGACATGCGTTTATACATTTTTAACAGCAAGTTGGATACAGAAGTTGCACCCTCTTGCAATAATTGTAAAATATGGGAATCCATGAAGCAACGTCTCCTCTGGGTTGGAATGACTCGGATACCACGCTCATGCGCCGCTTTTTCTGTGACAGAAACACCCTGCTGCCATCCAGCAACAGGGTGTTTCGAGAAAAAGGACGGTAACCCGTTTACGGATAGAGGCGGTACAACATGCGCGGGAATGGAATCGTCTCGCGCACGTGATCCAATCCGCAAATCCAGGCAATGGTTCGCTCCAGACCCAAGCCAAAGCCGGAGTGAGGAACCGTTCCGTATTTGCGCAGATCCAGATACCAGCGATACGCTTCTTCCGACAGCTCATGTTCGGCGAAGCGCTTTTCCAAAAGCTCTGGATCATCAATGCGTTGACTGCCGCCAATAATCTCGCCGTAACCCTCTGGAGCGATCAAATCCGCACAGAGGACCACTTCAGGTCTTTCCGGGTGCGGCTTCATGTAAAAAGCCTTGATCTCAGTCGGATAGTGCGTGATGAAGACCGGTTTGTCATAGTGCTCGGCAATCAGCGTCTCGTCGGGCGCTCCGAAGTCATCGCCCCACTTGATGTCACTGCCTTTTTCCTGAAGCAGCTTGATGGCGTCATCATACGTGATGCGCGGGAATGTACCAACCACATTTTCCAATTTGCTGGTGTCTCGTTCGAGCGTTTTCAACTCGCGCTGGCAGTTCTTCAGAACGGACTGCACGACATGGGATACAAACGCTTCCTGGATGCGCAGATTTTCTTCATGATCCACGAACGCCATCTCGGGTTCAATCATCCAGAACTCGATCAGATGGCGGCGGGTCTTGGATTTTTCTGCACGGAAGGTAGGACCAAACGAATAAACCCGTCCCAGAGCCATCGCGGCAGCTTCCATATACAACTGGCCGGATTGGGACAGATAGGCATCTTCGTCAAAGTACTTGGTATGGAACAGATTGGTCGTACCTTCTGCAGAAGTAGGCGTCAGGATTGGCGGGTCTACCTTGTAAAAGCCGTTTTCCTGGAAAAATTCATACACAGAGCGAATGACTTCAGAACGCACGGCCATGACGGCACGCTGGCGTGGCGAACGAAGCCAGAGATGGCGGTGATCCATCAAAAAGTCGACCCCATGCTCTTTCAAAGAGATCGGATAATCCTGTGCAATTTGAATGATTTCCACACCTGTCACAGTCAGTTCATAACCGCTTGGAGCACGATCGTCCGCGCGTACAGTACCTGTTATGTACAACGAGCTTTCTTGTGTCAATTTGGATGCATTTTCCCAGACGTCTTCCCCTACTTCAGCCTTCACGACAACACCCTGAATAAATCCAGACCCGTCGCGAAGCTGAAGAAACTGTATTTTACCGCTGCTGCGCTTGTTATACAGCCAGCAACCTATTCGAACTTCTTGTCCCACATGCTGCCCAACTTGAGCAATGGTCGTCAACATCGGATCACTTTCCCTCCATTAGCCATTACCTTACATGAGATGCTTGGTATACCTAACAATTATACTATCGGCATGTGGCAAATACAACGAGAACAGCGAATGAGAAGGTTCGATAGTTTACCGTAATTTTATTATGTTGCTTGTTTGCTTGCTTTTGGGTGCTTGGTTAGTCTTTATACTGTAGTGGAGATGGAGGGAAAAGGGGGAGAACGCTTCTGCCGGGTTGGGATCTTCTCTCATCTCCCCTTTTTCCTCAGCCAGCTTTATGTGGTCCTCCTGTTTTGCACCTTCCCTCCTTTTGAATACATAGGTAAAGAACACCCTCAAACCCGTAAAGGGACAGAGGGTGTAGATATGTTCTAACTCTGAATGCTTATGATTCTTCACTCGCATCCGGGTCGCTGTCCTCTGATGAAACTTCCTGGCCCAGATCGAACAGCAACTCCTCCTGTTCTTCTACCAACTCGTCTGCGGGTTCCTCTTCCTCATCCCGCCAAGTCGAAAACGCTGCAGGGTCGTAATCATCAACAGGCAGCCCCTTTTCTCCCAGCGCAATCCAATGTACCACCCCATTTATTTCCTGTCCGATCCGCGGCCGGAATATTGTAATCACCGAATTCGTTTTGGTACTGTATTTCAGCGAGGCGTGGCACCCCGGCTGATTCGTCATGGCAACCAGGCAATAATGCTGGTTCGAGTAGGGCTGCGGCAAACGGATTGTCACATCAACCATCCTTTTGTTGGCTGAAAAACGGAATGGCGCGAAGCCAAACTGCTGCAGGGTTTCCCCTTGTGCAGCATGTGTTTCTACCGGACGAAAAGAGAGCTTTTCAGGAGTTACTACACCGGCTGCCAGTTTTTCTGTCGTTATACTTTCGTCTTGCAGTTGATGATGTCCGATGGCTGATGCCGCGATATGCTTCTGCTGGATCACCTGCGGGCCAAGATGTTGGGCTTGAATTGCATGGTCGGCTATCTTCTCGCTGGTAATCGAACCTCTTGCTACATGGCGGCTTTTGACGGCATCTGTCGCCAGCTTGGATGTGGTAACTGCATGTTCAGCCAATTTGGCTGTCGTGACGCTCTGTTCCGTAATTTTATCGGTAGAGACGGATTCCGAGGCAAGCTTCGATGTCGTGATGACCCGATCAGCCAAATGATCTGTTTGTATGGCAGCTTCAATCAGATGGGCAGAGTTAATCAGTCGCTGGGTCAAATGTTGCTCCTCAATGGATCTGGCTGCGATTTTGTCACTGTCGACTGCCCCATCTGCCAGGTGGATTCGCTGGATGCTTTCCTTGTTCACATGTTCACTTCCGACACTCCAGGGGGCCAGTTTGTCAGCCGTGACGGCCTTGTCGGCGAGCTTGCTGGTCGTGATCTGCGAATCTCCAATTTTAGCTGTGGTAACACCTTGCTCCTGCAAGTGAACGGTCTGCACGCTGGATGACTGAAGATGGTTGCTGGTGATCGATTCTCTGGCAATTTTTTCAGATGTGATACTGGCATGATCCAGATGTTCGGTGAGGATGGCGTAAGGACTGATTTTCTCGCTCGTAATCGCGTTATCTGCAATATTTTGAGGATAGACGGCATCAAACGCCAAATGTTGATTCTGCACACACCCCGCAGTCAGATTGACACTGTCCACCGCCATCTCTGCAAGATGATGGTGCTGGATGCTGCCTTCCCTAAGGTGGCGTGATTCTATCGCCTCTTCGTCGATTTTCGAAGAAGTGACTACTCCATCGCGAAGCTTGCTGCTGGTTACGGCACCGTCTTCCAGCTTGGCGGAATTGATGATCTCATTTGCCAAATTCCCTTTTTGAATCCCGCCCATTTTGATTTTGTCTGACGTAATTGCCTGGTCCTGGATACATTCTCTCGTAATCGCTTGCTCAGCAATGTGTCTGCTCTGGATAGCACCATCCCTGAACTTGATAGAATCGATCGTATTGTCTGCCAGCTTTTCCGAGGTGATGCTGTTGTTCATCAGTTTATCCCCGGAAATCGACCGGTTTTGAATCATTTCATTGCTGATGATTCCAGCACTCAGATGCTCGCGTGCGATCGCCTGTGGGGCAATTTTGCTTGAGGTTACACTTTGATCAGCCAGTTTCGTGGCGTCTACAGCGTAATCTTTCAAGAGAAGAGTGTCCACCGTACCGGGTTTGATTTTGGCAGCATCGACAGCGCGATTGGCAATTTTCTCGGTCGTTACCGCCTGATCGGTCAAATCATCCGTATAAACGAAGGATTGCGGCCGGTCCCCCGTACGTTCTTTTATCATCTTGGAAAAGGTTGTCTGATTAGAAGATACCCCCTTCTTTGGCTTCTTTTGCAATGGGGGATAAAGGAACGGTTCTGTATGGGTACCTAACAGTTCTGCCTCCAATTCGTACACTTCCGCAAGATCCCCACCCGTCTTGATCAGGGGTATGTCATGCACGCTGCTTCGATACGTTTTGCCCAGATTTTTATTTAGCTTTCGGCGATTTACATTTGCCATGCGGCTCTCCTCCCGTCCAGTGACAACATAGCTATTGTGTAGCGTATTCACGTTTCTGGGTGGTGGGTACTTGTGTACGCAAATTTGTAGAGTAGAGAACTGAAACTTTCGGGCGACCGTATGGTCGCCTTGCTCATTTCAGCTCCCCCTCATCAAACCGTACGTGAGGTTTTCCCTCATACGGCTTTCCGATGTTCTTCTTTCTTTGGCATTCGGCTTACTTTATCCGGCTAATTTCAATAAACTACCCTGCGTGTTTTGTATGACCTTCAGCTTTCCGGCATGTTTATTCCGCTTGCTTCTTTTCTTGTTGCAGAAGATTGTAAGGCGTTCAATCACATACCAGTCTATCCGTCTTGCCCATCGTTTGGCGATGGGCGAGATGAAGTAGTAGTTCTTGAACCCCCTTAGCTTGCGATTTAGCCCTTTCACTAGCTCTTCTAGAGACAGAAACAGTTTGTTCCTTGGTGCAGTGTATTCCTTAATTTTACGTCTCATTTCCTTCATTGCTTTCTTAGCTGGTACATGAGACATAGCAAATACCTTGCTCCCCCCTTTGTTGAACACGGGGAATTTGCGATGGTGCAGCCCAAGAAAGTCAAACCCAGTGGAATTGTCCCAAATATTAACGAGTCTAGATTTCTCTTTACTGAGACTAAGCTCCAGCTTGTTTAGAATAGCCATCAGCACTTGAATGCTTTCCAATGCTTCTTGTTTGGTTCTGCACATGATAACGAAGTCATCCGCATAGCGGATAAGTGTGCCAAGATGGGAGAATTGATTTTCCCAAATGGTGTCCATGTAGTTTAGATAGATGTTTGAAAGAAGAGGCGAGATTACCCCTCCTTGCGGAGTTCCCAGTTCTGTTTCATGGAATTGATCATTTTCCATGACCCCAGCCTGCAGCCATTGTCGGATAAGTTTCAGAACACGTCTGTCGCTGATTCTCATTTCGACCAGTTTCATCAACTTCTCATGGTTGATGTTGTCGAAATACCCTTTAATGTCAACATCTACGACCCAATAACACCTCTTGCTTGCTTTGCGTATCTGTGCAATTGCCTGGTGAGCATTTCTTCCTGGCCGAAAGCCATAAGAACAGTCCCGAAAATCAGCTTCAAAGATCGGTTCAATGACTAGCTTAGTAGCCATTTGGACCACCCGATCCTTGATCGTCGGGATGCCGAGTGGACGTTTCTTGCCATCCGGTTTAGGGATGTAAGTTCGACGAACCGGATGTGGACGATACCGCTTTTCTTTTAAATCTAGATAGATCTCGTTAAGAAAACGGCTCTCCCCATACTCCTCCACAATCTGTGCGATGGATTGTCCGTCGATTCCTCCGCTCCCTTTATTTGCTTTTACTCTCCTCCAAGCTGTCGCTAGAATATCCGGGCGGTAGATTTTGTCATACAAGGCATGAAATCGCCGTTTTGAGTTTGCCTTGGCACAAAGATATAGGGT
>NZ_RHHT01000059.1 GCF_003710985.1 Brevibacillus panacihumi | reverse complement strand
ACGTACGGTTTGATGAGGGGGAACTGATAGGAGTAAGGCGACCAAACGGTCGCCAGAAAGCGTCAGTTCTCTACTCTACACCCTGAACAACTTCTTCGAAGTCGGCTGCTTTTGGCCGCGGTTCCGCCTTTGGAGTGGGAGGCGGCCAGGGATGACCCCCAGCAAAGGTCCCAACCCGCCTGAGCGTTTTCCCCTTTTTCCTCTCATTCACTACAGTCCCGAACAATCATTTGCTTTTTACCAAGAGGCATGATACGATTACGGTTGTGTTCTTTCTAGGGTGCTAACATAGAATCAGGGATAAAGGGCATGTTCCGGATCGTAAGGAATAGTGCCCTTTTTTAGTGAGAATTTTATAGAAGAGGTTTTAAAAAAAAGGAGACTGAAAAGCATTGACTACTTTTTATGACTTTGGATTACAACATTCCGTCGTTCGAGCGCTTGGCAACATGGGATTTGAAGAAGCGACGGCGATTCAGGTGCAAACCATCCCCACAGCGTTGGAAGGCAAAGACCTGATCGGGCAGGCGCAGACAGGTACAGGAAAAACGGCTGCTTTCGGGATTCCGTTGGTGGAGCGTCTGGATGAGCAAAGCGGCAACGTTCAGGGGATTGTTCTGACGCCGACGCGGGAATTGGCTGTACAGGTGGCAGAGGAGATTAACAAAATCGCCCAATTTAAAAATATCTCCGCACTGCCGATTTACGGGGGACAAGATATTACCCGTCAAATCAAGGCGTTGAAAAAACGCCCGCAAATTATCGTGGCTACACCGGGACGATTTATGGATCACATGCGCAGAAGAACCATTCGCCTGGATGCGATTGAGATCGTCGTTCTGGATGAAGCCGACGAAATGCTGAACATGGGCTTCATCGACGATATTAAAGAAATTCTTCAGGAAGTGCCGGATCAACGCCAGACGTTGCTGTTCTCGGCAACGATGCCGCGTGCGATCCAGGAAATCGCGCAACAGTTCATGAACGAGCCAACCATGATTTCCGTCAAAGCGAAAGAGGTTACGGTACCCAATATCGAGCAGCAGTACATGGAAGTGGCAGAGAAGCAAAAATTCGACGTCCTGTGCCGCTTGCTGGATATTCACTCGCCAGAGCTTGCCATCATCTTTGGCAGAACCAAGCGCAGAGTCGATGAACTGTCCGAAGCATTGACCAAGCGCGGGTATGGTGCAGAAGGGATTCATGGCGATTTGAATCAGGCCAAGCGCGACAGCGTGCTGCGCAAGTTCAAGGAAGGGACCATCGAAGTGCTGGTAGCGACAGACGTGGCTGCTCGCGGTCTGGATATCAGCGGCGTCACACATGTATTCAACTTCGACATCCCGCAGGATTCCGAGAGCTACGTTCACCGGATCGGGCGAACAGGCCGCGCCGGGAAGACAGGTTTGGCCATCACCTTCGTAACCCCTCGGGAAATCGACCACCTTCGCTTGATCGAGCGTGCCACCAATCGCCGCATGGAGCGTCGTTCGGTGCCGTCGATGTCTGAGGCCCTGGAAGGGCAGCAGCGCATGGCTTTGGAAAAGCTGCTGGAGGCCAGCGGCAGAGACAATCTGACTGCCTATAAGACCCTTGCAGAGCAATTGCTGGAGGATGTAGATTCCGTCACTCTGGTATCCGCAGCACTCAAACTGCTGACCAAAGAACCGGATACGACACCTATCCATTTGACCGAAGAAGCGCCAATCCGCGTCGGTCGCAAGAAAGCGCCATACAAAGGTAAAGGCTGTCAAGGCGGCGGGTATGGAGGCGGAAAGCGTCCTTTCCGTCCACGCAGCGGCAGCGGTGAACATCGCGGCGGCGGCGAATATCGTCCCCGCAGTGGCGAATACCGTCCACGCAGCGGAGAATCCCGCCCGCGTTCCGGAGAAGGCAGCGGCAGATCGTATAATAAACAACGTTAATAAACAGGTAATTGGGGCTGACCCTCAGGCAGTAGCATCTGCTCGAGGGTCAGCCTTTTTACATCTATTCAATTTTGGCAACAACAATAGCGACAAACTCGCATTTTGAATGAGTTGAGAGGCATATGTAAACGCTTTATATTTGAGAAAGAAAAATGAACAACATATAAGAAAAGGGGGTTTCAGGATGGAAATGGTCAATAATCAAGCATCTTCTGGCGGTACACGAGTACGGGTGCAAAAGTTTGGGCGTTTTCTAAGTGCGATGGTGATGCCCAACATCGGGGCGTTCATCGCATGGGGACTTATTACTGCCATATTTATTCCTACTGGTTGGAAGCCGAATGAAGACCTGGCAAAACTCGTAAGCCCGATGATCACCTATCTGTTGCCGCTTTTGATCGGATATACTGGCGGCAAATTAGTGCATGACGTTCGAGGCGGTGTGGTAGGAGCGATCGCTACGATGGGGGTCATCGTCGGTGCGGATATCCCGATGTTCATGGGTGCAATGATCATGGGTCCGCTCGGCGGGTGGGTCATCAAACAAGTGGACCGACTCTTTGAAGGCAAGATCCGCGCGGGCTTTGAAATGCTGGTGAACAACTTTTCGGCAGGGATCATCGGCGGTTTGCTGACCTTGCTTGCCTTTACGGCAATCGGTCCGGTGGTAGAAGCACTGAACCACACATTGGCGGCGGGCGTGCAAGGAATCGTAAATGCTGGTTTGCTCCCATTGGCGAATATCATTATCGAGCCGGCTAAAATCCTGTTCTTAAATAACGCGATCAACCATGGAATCCTGAGCCCAATCGGTCTGGATGAAGCATCGAAAGCGGGACAATCGATCTTTTTCCTGCTTGAGACCAACCCGGGTCCAGGACTGGGAATCCTGCTGGCATACTGGCTGGTCGGCAGAGGCAATGCGAAGCAATCGGCTCCAGGGGCTGTAATCATTCACTTCTTGGGCGGTATCCACGAGATTTACTTCCCGTATATCTTGATGAATCCGCGCTTGATCCTGGCCGTGATCGGCGGTGGAATGACTGGGGTATTCCTCTTCACGCTGCTGGGCGCAGGACTAGTCGCTCCTCCTTCTCCGGGAAGCATTTTTGCGCTGGGTGCCATGGCCCCTAAAGGCGGTCTGCTCCCGGTATTGATTGGGGTAGCAGGCGCGGCGATCGTATCCTTCCTGATTGCGGCCGCCCTGTTGAAGATGAGCGGGAAAGAGAATGAAGACGAATTGGAGCAAGCGACAGAAAAAATGAAGGAACTAAAAGGAAATCAGCAAACGGTTGCGAAAGGGGAAGAGAAGGTCGCCGCTACTCCGGCAGCCGAAGTAAAAAAAGTGGTCTTTTCCTGCGATGCAGGGATGGGTTCAAGCGCGATGGGTGCTGCCACGCTGCGTAAAAAATTCAAAGAGGCTGGATTGGAGGGGATTACGGTCATCAACACCGCGATCAATGACCTTCCCAACGATGCGGACATCGTCATCACTCACAAGTCCTTGACTAGCCGTGCGCAAGCGAAGCTGCCTGAAGCGGAGCATATTTCCATCGAAAATTTCTTGAATAGTCCAGAGTACGACAAGTTGGTTACTCGTCTCAAGTAAAGGCAATAACGCTAGTGAAAAGCTAGCGTTATCCTTCTTTTCTTTAACTTGGGCCAGAATGGTAAACAGGGGATGGAAAAGTGGGCGTATCCGCACGACAAAGGGAGATTATCGAACTTTTGCTGCAAGAGAATAAAAGCTGGACAGTCGCTGGGATCGCGGCGCAGGTCAGGGTCAGCGCACGGACGATTCACCGGGAGCTGGACAGTCTGGAGCGCTTGTTTCGCCAATACCGTCTGGATTTGGTAAGAAAAGCTGGGTCGGGCGTAGAACTGCGGGGGACTGATGAGCAGAAGCAGGAGCTTCGCCTGGATGTTCTCCCGCAAGCCACGACAGCGTATACCGTCGAGCAGCGACAACTCATGATTCTCTGTGCCTTGCTGGAGGCTACAGAGCCCGTCAAGCTGATCACGTTAGCCATCGATCTGAAAGTGACGAAGGCGACGATCAGCCACGACCTGGATGAGCTGGAGGGCAAGCTGGCACCAATGGACCTCTCCTTATTGCGAAAGAGAGGCTACGGGGTAGAATTGCTGGGGTCGGAATCAGCCAAACGAAGAATGATCAGCCGTTTGATCGCGGATCATCTGGATGACAATGAGCTGATTGGTCTCATACGTGATAACATCCAGCATAAAACGCTGCATGCGGCCAATTCCTTGACCGAGCGTCTGCTGGAGCTGATCAACAAGGAAAAGCTGATTAAGGTCGAAAAGGCTTTGGTGCAACTGGAGCATGATCTGCCGTATCCCTTGGCTGACAGCGCCTATATCGGTCTGGTCACGCATCTGGCGTTGACCGTAGAGCGTGTGCAAAAAGGAGAGAATATCTCATTTGACGAGAAAACGCTGACGGAATTGTCCCAAACTCCGGAGTACCCAATCGCCCAAAAGATCATGAGCCGGGTCGAGGAGTTGTTTCAGATCCAGATGCCATCTGCGGAGATAGGCTATATCACGATGCATTTGCGGGGAGCCAAATTGCGCCATTCTCAGGAAGACTGGTTCGGTACAGCTACCGCGGAACTGATGGATGCTACGCAAAGGCTGATTCAGATTTGTGAGGACCGTCTGGGCATACCGCTGGCGAGAGACCGTTCCCTCTATCACGGTCTGCTGATGCATCTGGAGCCTGCGCTCTATCGGCTCCAGGCCAAGCTGGAGATCCGCAACCCGCTGGTAAAGCAGATTCAAAGTCAATACCAGGAGCTGTTCGAGGTGGTCAGGGAGGCTGTTGCGGCTTTATTTCCCGATCTGGAGGTGCCGGATGAGGAGATCGGCTATCTGGTGATGCATATCGGTGCCGCAGCAGAACGCATGAAGCAGGAATGGCAGCGCTACCGGGCCTTGGTCGTCTGCTCCAGTGGCATTGGCTCATCACAAATCCTCGCGATGCGCATCAAAAAGGAGATCCCGGAAATCGTCAGCCTGAAAAATCTCTCTGCCTTTGACGTAGGCCGAATTCCCAAGTCTGATTATGACGTGATTATTTCGACGATCCCTCTGCCGCTGCCAGGGCAGGATTACGTCATCGTCAGTCCCTTGCTTACACCAGAGGAGCGGGAGAAGATCAAGGCTCATCTGCATTATCGTAGTGCAGGGATGGAGGATATCGCCTCGCATGCCTGGATCGTTGCGAAAGAAAGCAAAAGCTCGCTGCGGCAGTTGCAAGACCTCCATCTGTACACGGGCTATTCTTCACAATTGGCGGCTGGAATTCGGGTCTATGAGTGGGACAATACGGGAGAGCTAAAGACTGTTCCCAATCTCCTGCGTCAGATTTGTTCAGAATTAAAACGACGTGGAACGATACAGGATGAAGAGGTTGTCACAAGGAAGCTGTTGCAGCGGGAAAGGCTGGGTGGGTTGGGGATTCCCGGGACCTCTTTTGCCCTGTTTCACGGGAAGTATGAGGAAGTGGCACAGCATTCTTTTACGGTCCACAAGCTGCGTCAACCCGTTTATCTGAGATCCATGGACGGACAGGAGATGCCCGTTCGGATGATTCTACTGCTCTTGGGTCCTCATGACATGCGAAAGGAAGGCTTGGAGATCTTAAGTGAAATCAGCTCGATGCTGATCGAAGATGAAGTGCAGGCTGTACTGGCAAAAAGCGAGGAAAAATCGATAGCCGACGAGATCGCCAGGCGTTTGCTCGTCTTTTGCCTGAATAAGACTGGATTGGAGAGATAGAGATGACAACGATACTGACAAAAGAAAAAATCATGCTGCAAGCCAAACCAAATGACAAGTGGGAAGCGATTCGCCTCGCGGGAGAATTGCTGGTAAAAGCCGGTCATGTTACAGAGGAGTACGTGGATAAGATGAAAGAGCGGGAAGAATTGGCTACTACCTATATCGGCAGCGGTGTCGCCATCCCGCATGGCACCAACGAGTCCAAGGAGCAGATCAAGTCAACAGGCATTTCCGTCGTGCAGGTGCCGGACGGTGTCGATTTTGGCGATGGAAATACAGCCTATCTGTTGTTTGGAATTGCCGGTGCTGGCGATGACCATCTGGAAGTGCTTTCGCAGATTGCCGTCATCTGCTCGGAGGAAGAAAATGTAAAAATTGCGGCGCGGGCAACGACAGCCGACGAGATTTTGGCCCTGTTTGCGAAGGAGTTGTAGGCCATGAAGCAGGCAGTACATTTTGGCGCGGGCAATATCGGACGCGGGTTTATCGGGCAGCTTTTGCATCAGGCTGGCTACGAGGTCTTGTTCGTAGATGTGAATCAAGAGTTGGTAGACGAGTTGAATCGCCGGCGGGCTTATGAGGTCGAGCTGGCAACAGAAGGTGCGCCGTTCTCTGTGATTGACGGGGTGCGGGCAATCAGCGGGCGGGACAAGGAAGCTGTCGCCCAGGCGATCGCCCAAGCTGATCTGGTCACGACTGCCGTAGGGCCGCATGTCCTGCCGCATATTGCAGAGGCAATTGCTTCAGGTATTTCTTTGCGAACAAAAGCCGGTGCTACGCCGCTAAACATCATCGCCTGCGAAAATATGATCGGCGGGAGTGCGCACTTGAAGGAGCATGTGTATCGATATCTCGAGGAGGCTGATCGGAAGCTGGCAGACAAGCAGATCGGCTTTCCCAATGCGGCAGTGGATCGGATCGTACCGATCCAGCAGCATGACGACAAGCTCCGAGTAACAGTCGAACCGTTCTACGAGTGGGTAGTGGACCGATCGCAAGTGATCGGGGAAGCGCCGGCCATCAACGGTATCACTTATGTAGCGGAAATCTGGCCCTACATCGAGCGCAAACTGTTTACCGTCAATACCGGGCATGCCGTCCTGGCTTATCTGGGTTACTTGCGCGGCAAGTCGACGATTGATGAGGCGATGAGGGACGAGGATATTGTGGCGGCCACTCGCGGCGCACTGAGCGAGACCGGAGAATTGCTGGTGCAGAAGCACGGCTTCGATGCGCAGACGATGGTCAAGTACAGGGAAAAAATTTTGCAGCGCTTCGCCAATCCGCTGCTGTCCGACCAGGTGACGCGAGTAGCGCGCAACCCGATCCGCAAGCTTTCCCCGGAGGATCGCCTGGTGGGACCTGCGATGCAATGCGCGGAGAAGGGGATCGTCCCGGAAAACCTCGCGCTGGCGATAGCGGCAGCCTTGCGCTTCGATGATCCGGCGGATTCGGAAGCCCAACGCATCCAGGCCGATGTGCAACAAGCAGGATGGAAGCAAGTTTTGCCAAAATATACAGGGATACCGCTTACGCACCCGCTTTCAGCGATGATTCTCGGACATTTGGAATCGCGGTAGCGAACAGGAGGGCGGCGGAGAGAGATCAGGAAAGGTGGGAGTAAGATGTCTCGTGAGATCGCAGGAGTAAAAGCATCGGCTGGTATTGTCATTGGAGCCGCACTATTGCTTCAAAATTCCGAGCTTGAGGTGCAGACCGTCAGCGTGGAGGATGCGGACGCGGAAATCAGACGTTTTCAGGAGGCTTTGGAAAAGGCAAAAGCTGACCTGCAAGAGATCAGTGAGCGTGTGGAACGGGAGATGGGGCCGGAGCAGGCAGATATTTTCCGTGCTCATCTGATGGTACTGGAAGATCCAGAGCTGGTAGATACGGTGACAGCAACCATTAAGCAAGAACGGGTAAACGCCGAGTCCGCCTTGAACGATGCGGCACAGGGCTTTATCAGCATTTTTGAGCAGATGGACAACGAATACATGAGAGAACGGGCCGCAGACATACGAGACGTCACCAGGCGGGTCCTCTCCTATTTGCTTGGAGTGGAGCTTGGCATGCCCGGTCAAACGAAGGAAGAAGTGATCGTGATAGCCAAGGATTTGACCCCGTCAGATACCGCGCAGCTGGATCGGCGCTATGTCAAAGGATTCGTCACGGATATCGGCGGCAGGACCTCTCATTCCGCAATCATGGCGAGGTCGATGGGGATTCCGGCGGTCGTAGGGACCCGGGAGATCACCAGCGCGGTACAGCCGGGAAGCAAAATAATCGTAGACGGACATGCCGGTGTGGTCATTATCGATCCGAGTGAGGAGCAGATCGCTTTGTACCGGGCCAAGCAGGCCGAATACGACCGCCAAAAAGCGGAGTGGGCACAGCTCGTCGATCGGAAGACTGTCAGTCAGGACGGCCATCATGTGGAGCTGGCAGCCAACATCGGCAGCCCGCAGGATCTGGAAGAGGTCATTGCTCACGGAGCGGAAGGCGTGGGACTTTTTCGTACGGAGTTCCTCTACATGGGACGTGAGGATTTCCCGTCAGAAGAAGAGCAATTTCAGGCGTATAAGCAAGTGCTGGAGAAAATGGAAGGAAAACCGGTCGTTATTCGAACATTGGACATCGGCGGGGACAAACATCTGCCTTATCTGAATATGCCAGAAGAGATGAATCCGTTTTTAGGGTTTCGAGCGATTCGGCTTTGTCTGGACCAGCAAGATTTGTTTCGGACACAATTGCGCGCTTTGCTCCGTGCCAGTGTATATGGCAATCTGAAAATCATGTTCCCGATGATTGCGACGCTGGAGGAATTCCGTCAGGCCAAGGCCCTGTTGGAAGAGGAGAAGGAAGCCTTGCAAAAGAGCGGTGTCGATCTCTCGAAACCATTTGAAGTCGGAATCATGATCGAGATCCCGGCCGCCGCGATGATGGCAGACGTCTTTGCAGATGAAGTGGACTTTTTCAGCATCGGCACCAATGACCTGATCCAGTACACGCTGGCAGCAGATCGGATGAATGAGCGGGTCTCGTACCTTTATCAGCCGTATCATCCGGCTGTCCTGCGCCTGATTCGCCAGGTGATCGAGGCTGGGCACGCCAAAGGAAAATGGGTCGGGATGTGCGGGGAAATGGCTGGCGATCCCATCGCCATACCGATTCTTCTGGGCATGGGGCTGGATGAATTCAGCATGAGCGCCAGCAGCATTTTGCCCGCCCGCCAGCAGATCGGCGGAATCAGCCGGGAAATGGCCGCGAAGGAGATCCCGCTGATTCTTGGGATGAGCACGTCGCAGCAAGTAGAGGATTTTGTTACGAACAGATTTGCCCACATGAACAGCTAGGAGGCAGAGCAGATGATTGAGAAAAAAGTAGTTGTGGGACTCCCGCATGGTTTGCATGCCAGACCTGCTGCCAACTTTGTAAAGCTGGCAACCACTTTTAAAAGCGAGATCAAGCTGGTGAAGAACGAGAAGGAAGCCAACGGAAAAAGCATCATGGGCGTCATGGCTTCGGCAATCGCCAAAGGTGACGAAATCTCGTTGGTCGCAAACGGTGTAGATGAAGCCGAGGCTATTGCAGCATTGGAGAAGGTGCTGCTGGAAGAGGAATAAAAGAATGGTTTTCAAGCAAAAACAGCCCTCTTTTTGAAAGAAGGCTGTTTTTTTTGCGAAGTTTAAATCAAGAGCAGCGAAACGAAGGAAAGCAACACCGAAGTAATCGACATGGCAATCAGTGGACGGGATGCTTTGCGCAGGTCGCGCAGGTTGATGTTCAACCCCAGTCCGACCATGGCCATTGCCAGGATGAAGGTCGTTGCCGTTGCAGTCGATGTCAGGAAGGATTCACTGACCGGGATATACGTACCCAGCACGTAGCTTCCGAACAAGCTCATGCCGAGGAAGCCAAGCAGAAAATAGGGGAAACTAATTTTGGCATCCCCGTCTGCGCTCCCTTTTCGCTTCATCAAGTAGACCAGAACGAGGCAGAGCGGGACAAGCAGCAGGACGCGCCCCAGCTTGGCAAGCAAAGCCATCGCCAAAGCATCTTCCCCGGCGGGAGCGGCAGCCAATGCCACATGTGCCAGCTCGTGCAAGGTCATCCCGGACCAGATTCCGTAATCAACCGGGGATACAGGCAAAAATGGCATCAGAATCGTGTACATCACGGCGAAGATCGTTCCGACGAGGGCGATGATGCCCACGCTGATCGCTGTCTCGTCGTCTTTTGCCCTGACGATCGGGGAAACAGCGGCAATGGCTGCAGCTCCACATACTCCAGTACCAATCCCGAGCAGCAGGGAAAGCTTGAAGTCCGCCTTCAGCGCTTTTGCGATCAAGAGCGTGGCCAAGATCGAAAAAAGGATGACGCCGACATCGTACAGCAGAAGACCAAGGCCCTGGGCGAAGATCACGTCTACATTCAATTTTAATCCGTATAAAATGATGGCGAGACGAAGCAATTGTTTGGCTGAAAATTGAATCCCTGGCCGGAGCGCTTCCGGGTAACCGAATATTTGCCGATAGGCGACAGCGATGAAAATGGAACAAGCCAACGGGCCAACGCGGTCAAAGACAGGGACAAGGGATAAACCATAGCCGAGCAAGGCAATCAAAAACGTAAACGCAATGCCGCCGAGCCACAAAGGCAGGGGAGATGGTACCGTTGCCGCTGCCTGTTTTTGTGCAACGTCCACTTCTGGATTCGATTGAGTGCCCATACCTACCATTCCTCCTCCGTTACTACCTTTATCTTAAAGGATGATCATGCATAAGAAAAATAAATCATCACTATAATGACGATAAGTAAATTGTTATAATTCGGGGAAGGAGCAAGGAGGGATTGGTCATGGAGCAACTCTTGCGCGTGCTGATCGCGGTAGCAGAACGGCAGAATTTTTCCCGGGCTGCCGAAGACCTGCATATGACGCAGCCCGCTGTGAGCCAGTATATCAAATCATTGGAGCAGGCCCTCGGCTGCAAGCTGTTGGAGCGCAATAACAAATACGTTCGGCTGAACAAGGCAGGGGAGATAGTCTACTACCATGCCAAAGAGATCTTGGGCATGTACGAGCGCATGCAAAACCTGGTGCACGACCTGATGTATACGCCGAGCGGACATTTGACGATTGGAGCAAGCTACACCTACGGGGAATACGTGCTGCCGCATGTCATTGCCCGCCTGCGGGAGCTGTACCCACGCATTACGCCGTCCATTACGATTCATAATTCACGCTTCATCTCGGCTCAGGTAGCCAACCGGCAGCTGGATGTGGGAATCGTCGAGAGTGAGTATGTGGGAGATAAAATGAACGTGGAGCCGTTTGCCGACGATCAGATGTACGTGATTGTCTCGAGTGATCATCGACTTGCACGGCAATCCGAGGTACGGGTAGAGGAGCTTGCGGAGGAGACCTGGATCGTACGCGAGGAAGGATCCGGGACACGGGAAGCGGCGGAAAAATTGTTTCTTTTTTTGCAAATCGAACCGTCGAAGCGGATGGAATTCGGGAGCACACAGGTGATCAAGGAATCCGTAGAGGCAGGTCTGGGAATTAGTCTCTTATCTGATTGGGCGATTCGCAAGGAGCAGAAGCTCAAGACCCTGCACATTTTGCCCGTGGCGGGAACGCCGTTGACGAGGAAATTTTCAATCGTTACGCAGTCAGACTTGTTTCGGACCAAGGCTCTGGAGCTTTTTCTGGAGCTGCTTCGGGAAAACGCTTGCAAAACTTCCGGTCTTGTCATAAAGTAAAGAGACAGATAAAGTGTCAGAATACTCTCGCTTTATCAGACAAGTGAACAGTCAAAAGGCAAAGGCGCCAAGAGCAATAGGGTCGTTCCCTGTTGTTACGGCGCCTTTTTTTGCGTTTTGGAAATGAGGTTGGGAGGGAGTGTGACAGGCATGGAAAAACCGATTCGCGCAACACCGCTTGCTGTGCGTCTGATTCCAAATGTAGATGCGCAGTTCGCAGAAAAACTGAATCTGGCGCCGCATATTCGGAGCTTGGGTCTCTTCACTTCGACGATTGACGATGTGGGGTATACCGCCATCGATGAAGCGACGAAGAAAGCGGCAGTCGAAGTTGTCTATGCCAAATCGTTTTACGCCGGATCCGGCCATGCCTCTGGTCCGCTTTCCGGAGAATTCATCGGCATCATCGGAGGAGCGACGCCGTCCGAGGTGCAAAGCGGGTTGGATGCGGCGGTATCGTTTTTGGAGCACGGCTCGTGTTTTTATGCCCTGAACGATGAGGGGACGCATGCCTATTACGCCCATGTCGTCTCAAGAACCGGGAGTTACTTGTCCACTCAGGCGTCCATTCCCCTGGGTGAGCCGCTCGCGTATCTGATCGCGCCCCCACTGGAAGCGATGGTCGGAATCGATGCTGCCTTGAAAGCGGCGGATGTACAGATGGTGCAGTTTTTCGGACCGCCTACAGAGACCAATTTCGGCGGTGCCCTCTTGACGGGAAGCCAGTCGGCCTGCACCGCAGCGGCAGAAGCGTTTGCCGAAACGGTGAGAGGTGTGGCCCGGCAGCCCGTAAAGCGATAGAGGAGAGAGTAGCAGGAGGAAAACGACATGAGCGTTCAAGCATATGCACTTGGCATGATCGAAACGCTGGGTCTGCCCGCGTTGGTCGCTGCCGCAGATGCTGCCGCGAAAGCAGCAGACGTCCGGGTCGTGGCGTATGAGGGGGTAGATGCGGGAATCGTGACCGTATACGTGATCGGAGATGTCTCCTCCGTCCAGGCAGCCGTTGACGCGGGTGCAGATGCAGCGCGACGGGTAGGCAGGCTGCTTCACTCGCACGTCATCGCCCGCCCTGACGAACATGTGCCGAAAATGATCAGGCAGTTGGCAGCCCTATCCATGAACGCGGAGGATGCAACTGTGAAATCCAAGGCGGCAGCGAAGAAGGGTGAGCGGGATCGTCCGGCACAAGCCCAGCAGAAGGAGACGGGGGGTGAGCAGGAGCCATGATAGTAGATGTGGATCTCACCTCCATTCAGGAAGTGCGCACCGCGCTTTCTCAAGCGAAGGAGGCGCAAAAAAAACTTGCCGCTTACAGCCAGGAGCAGATCGATGCGATCGTGGCAGCGATGTCCCGTGCAGGGATCGAGGCGGCAGAACGGCTTGCCGCCATGGCGGTGGAAGAAACCGGCTTTGGCAATGTGGCAGACAAAAAGGCAAAGAACCTGTTCGCAGCAAGAGATGTATACAGCGCCATACGGGAGCAAAAAACGGTTGGAATCATCGGAAAAGACGAGGCAAACCAGGTATGGGAGGTCGCACACCCAGTCGGAATCATTGCGGGAATCGTCCCGTCTACCAACCCGACCTCGACAGCGATGTTCAAGGCGATGATCGCCGTAAAGGCGGGAAATGCCATCGTCATTAGCCCGCATCCCTCGGCAGCCCGCTGTACGCTGGAAGCGACCAGGGTGATGGCGCAGGCAGCCGAACAGGCGGGAGCGCCGCCGGGATTGATCCATTGCATCAGCACTCCAACCTTGCAAGCAACTCAGGAGCTGATGAAGCACAAGCTGACCGATCTGATTCTTGCTACAGGGGGAACGCAGATGGTCAAGGCGGCGTATAGCTCCGGCAAGCCGGCGTACGGTGTCGGACCGGGCAATGTCCCGGTATTGATCCATCAGAGCGCCGATTTGAACGCGGCTGCAAGACGGATCGTGCAGAGCAAGACCTTTGACTATGGCACGATTTGCGCCTCGGAACAGGCTCTGGTCGTCGAGGAGAGCGTCAAGCGGGAGCTGGTAGATGCACTCAAGCGGGAAGGAGCCTACTTCCTGGATGAGCGGGAAAAAGAAAAGGTGGCTGCTGTCATAGCGGTAAACGGGTCGCTGAACGCCAAGATGGTGGGGCGTTCCGCTCCGTCCATCGCGCAAATGGCGGGCATTGCCGTACCGCCCGAGACGCGTGTACTGATCGGCGAGGAAACAAGGGTAGGAAAGGCCACTCCTTTTTCCATCGAAAAGCTGGCTCCGGTACTCGCGATGTACACCGTACCGGATACGCAGACAGGTTTTGCGCGCTGCCGGCAACTGCTGGAGCTGGGTGGATTGGGACACACCGCAGGCATTCATGCTGCCGACCAGCAGGTTATTGAGGCGTACGGAAAAGAGATGCCTGCGTCGCGGATTGCCGTGAACACCGGAACGACCTTTGGCGGCATCGGTGCTACGACAGCGATTGTACCGTCCCTGACCCTGGGCTGCGGAGCGCTCGGCAACAATATCACGTCCGACAACATCGGTCCCGAGCATCTTTTCAACATCAAGCGAGTGGCTTTTGGAGTCCGGGAAATGCCGCAGACGCCGCAAGCGGAAGGCAGCGTCCCAGCTGGTCAGGAACCGGTGCAGGAGGCTGTCTTGCAGGCCCTGTCCGGGATGAACATCACGATCAACCGGGAAGAAATCAAAAATATTATCCAATCCGTTTTGGCGGAGATGAGAGGATAGCAAATCAAAGGAGGAAACGAAAATGGCAGGAGAAATGTCCGCACTGGGAATGGTGGAAACAAAAGGGCTGGTAGGAGCGGTAGAAGCGGCAGACGCCATGGTGAAGGCTGCCAACGTCAAGCTGATCGGCAAGGTGCATGTCGGCGGAGGGCTGGTGACCGTCATGGTTCGCGGCGATGTCGGAGCAGTGAAGGCATCCACCGACGCAGGGGCAGCGGCAGCGGAAAAGGTAGGAGAACTGGTGTCCGTACATGTGATTCCACGTCCGCACAGCGATATCGAGCTGATTCTGCCCAAACTGGAAGGGTAATTCCAGATGTCTTTGATCACGGAGTCCGCTTTGCGAGCCATGCAGAAAACAGGCATCCCGACCCCGTTTTTTCTGGGAAAAGGGGACATCTTGACACCGGCAGCGGCAGACTTTTTGCGGGGGAGGGGGATTCAGGTGAAAGCTTTCGAGGAACAGCCGGAGGAGGAGCTCGCTGTCCAGACGCCCAGGGAAATTCCTCTCGGGGTATCCAATCGGCATGTTCATTTGTCGCTCGAGCATGTGGAGAGGCTGTTTGGCAAGGGACACTCGCTGACTCCCATGCGCGAGCTCTCCCAACCCGGACAGTTTGCTTGCGAGGAGACCGTCACGCTCGTCGGACCCAAAGGCAGTATTCACGGCGTCCGGATTCTCGGTCCGGCACGTACACAGACACAGGTGGAAATATCCCGAACCGACGGGTACGTGCTCGGGGTAGCGGCCCCGCTGCGCATGTCGGGCGACATCGAAGGAACGCCGGGTCTGGTCATGGTGACAGGCAGAGGCACGGTCGTACTGGAAAAAGGCGTTATCGTAGCCAAACGGCATGTGCACATGTCTGTACAGGAGGCCCAGCAGTTCCAGGTGCAGGATGGCGACACGCTTATTTTGGAGACACAAACAGACCGTCCGATCGTGTACCCGGATGTCATCGTCCGCGTCGATCCGCGCTTTGCCCTCGACTTTCACGTCGATCTGGATGAAGGCAATGCCGCCAATGTCAAGACAGGAGACCGGGTAAAGGTGATCGGGAAAAACGGCCGGTTTTACTCCGACTATCGGAGGTGATAGATGAGATGACAATCAACATCCGGGAAATGGTCGAGGCCATCGCGAAGGAAATCCTGCAAGCGCAGTACCGAGAAGAGCAGGAGAAGGCACCGCGCGTCCTGTATGTGTTTTGCGACAGTCAGGCGCACGAGGCATATGGAGATCACTTTATTCAATTAAAAAAATACGGAATCTGCCATGACATTCTCTTTTTGGACGGAGAAACATCCTCCTGGCTGGGAATGCATCAGATCGAGTGCGGAGGGGCGGGAAAAATCCTCGCCGCAGACGAATACGCTCCTGCTCCCCTGGAGGTCCCGGCGAATTACGACGGCATTGTGATTCCAGAAATCGATCTGGACAATGCGGCAAGGATCGCTACGGGGTTAAAGGGGACGATCAAGGCAGAAATCGTCTTTTCGGCGCTGGTGACAGGCAAATTTGTCGTGGTCGGCGCAGACTCGCCAGGCTTGAAACGCGCAGATCGGCGCACGCTGCAGACCTTGGCATTGCCTCCCGCCTATGAGCAATTGTTCCGCCAGCATGTCGGGCGATTGCAAGAGCTCGGAGTAGAGTTTGCGGAGCAGAAGCGATTGGCCGAGCGGGTGATTGCGAGGCTGAAGGATAGATGGAAGGTCGAAGGAAAATCACAGCAGGCAACTGGAAGTGAGCAAGTGGACGAGGGGGAAGCAGTATACTCCGGTAGGCTGTTAACGGCTGATTGGGTGTATGCGCAGCCCCAGCTTCGCGAGACGGTCTTGCAGGTGAAAAAAGGGACGATCATTTCTCCATTGGCCTATGATGCTTTGCGTGAACGCAGCATTACGGTCCGCACGCTGGGAAAAGGGTGATCCGATGTTTTTGGGAAAAGTAATTGGCAGTGTCTGGGCCACGCAAAAGGAAACAGGCATGGAAAACCTCAAGCTGATGGTGGTTCAACCCATTGACTGGCGCGGCCGGGACGGGGGTCAGACCGTCATCGCCGCAGACCGAATCGGCGCCGGGATCGGAGAGCAGGTCATCGTTTCCCGCGGTACGCCAGCCCGGATTCTTTTTGCCAACAACCATGTTCCGATCGATGCGGTAATCGTCGGGATCGTCGACTCGTTCGAGGTTCCGGGAGCAGTGGAGGAGGAATAGCGGATGGAACAGGAACGTTCGCGGGTGATTCAGGAATTCGTACCGGGCAAACAGGTGACGCTCGCGCACGTCATCGCCAATCCCGATGCGATGCTCTATACCAAGCTGGGGATCAACGAGGCGGGAGCGATTGGAATCCTCACCCTGACGCCGACCGAGACAGCGATCATTGCCGCTGATATCGCCACGAAGGCTGCGGATGTGGAGCTGGGCTTCCTCGACCGCTTTACAGGATCATTGATCGTCGTGGGGGATGTAGCAGCGGTAGAGATGGCGGTGGAGGCTGTCAACCGCGTATTAAACGAAAAGCTGCGCTTCACTCCGGCGCTGGTCACGAAATCATGAGCAAGCGAGTGATGGTGATTGGCGCGATCGAAGCGGGCAAATCCTCGCTGATCAAGGCCTTGCTGCAAAAGGACCAGCCGGCGCGGAAAACGCAGGCCTTGGAATACGCGGATTGGGTGATCGACACGCCTGGCGAATACAGTGAGAATCCGATGTTTTACCGCACGCTGATGGCAACCGCGCTCGAAGCGGGAATGATTGTCATGGTGCAGGACGCGACCCGCGACCGGAATTACTTCCCGCCTGGTTTTTCGCAGGGATTTCCCCATGCGTGCATCGGGGTCATCACCAAAGTTGACCATCCGGCAGCAGATGTAAAGCGTGCGGAAGCATTTTTGCGCCAGTCCATCGGCGGTGCGAGGATCTTTGGCACGTCGGCTCACACGCTGGAGGGAGTAGAGGAGCTGCGCAGCTTTTTGCAGGCCCATTGCAAGCCGTAAACCTCTTTTCGTTGGGGAGTATTTGTGGGAAAATTGTGACAATACACCCCTGGGAAAAGAGAGGAGCCTATGCAATCATTACGAGAACTCTGTCTATCAGCCACTACCTTGCGTGAGGAGGATATCCGCATTCTGGAGGATTTGGCTTCCAAACTGCAGATTTTCGCCGATCTGTCGCAATCAGACATGTTTATCGATTGCCCCACAGCGGACCACAGCTCTGCATTGGTCGTGGCTCAGGCTTCGCCATCGACGGCGCGCTCGCTGTACAGCGGGTCCGTCGTGGGTCAGCTGGCTACAGCGGGCAACGAGCCAGCAGTCATGTATTGCCTGTCGACAGGAAAAGCGGTCATTGGTTCGCGTGGCGTCTCCCAAGAGCAGGTCGTCATGCGGCAGAACGTGGTGCCAATCCAGAATGGCAGGGGCGAGACCATCGGCACTTTGATCACCGAGCAAGACATTTCCAAGCAGGTCGAACAGGAAAAAAACGTGGAAATGCTCAAGGAAACGACAGAACATCTGAGTGAAACCCTGATTCAGTTTGCTGTTCCCGACATGCCCATCACCTCGCTGATGCACGAGGGGATGATCCTGTTCGATCAGACGGGGAGGATCACCTACGCCAACGAGCGAGCACATGAATTATTGCAGCAGATCGGTTTTGAGCCCCCGAATAAAGGAGTGGGGATCGAGGAAATCTTCGCCTGGCGCGTCTCTCCGGAGTATTTCGTCCGACACGGTGGCTACGTCCAGGAAGAGCTGGCGCGCGGGAGGAATTTCATCATGATGAAAGCTGTCTCGGCAGCACGCAAGCCGGACATCATCGGCGGGATTATCTTGCTGCGGGACATCTCGGATATTCGGGAAAAAGAAAAGCAGCTGATGATCAAGTCAGCCGTCATCAAGGAGATTCATCACAGGGTTAAAAACAATTTGCAGACGATCTCCAGCCTTTTGCGTCTGCAGATGAGGCGTTCCTCGTCTCCGGAATTGGAAAAGGTGTATCGGGAGAGCATCAATCGAATCAACAGCATCGCAATCATCCATGAATATCTCGCCCACGATGGGCTGGACAAAATCGACTTCAAAGAGATTTTGACAAAAATATCCAAAATTATCGTCTCTTCCATGAGGCGCTCCGAACAGTCAATACAGGTCCTCATCACGGGCGAATCATTTTATCTGCCGTCAAACAAAGCGACCTCTTTCGCCTTAATCGTGACGGAGCTGGTGCAGAACTGCATGATCCACGCGTTCACGGAGCGACAGGAGGGCGTCATCGCCATCGAGCTTGTTCCCAAAGAGAATTTTGTGAGTCTCTCCGTCACTGATGACGGGATCGGGATGGCGGATATGCAGCATATTTGGGAAAAGGGGCATTTGGGGTTGAAGATAGTGGAAACCCTCGTCCAGGA
The DNA here is from genome assembly GCF_003710985.1 of Brevibacillus panacihumi. GTDB lineage: Bacteria > Bacillota > Bacilli > Brevibacillales > Brevibacillaceae > Brevibacillus > Brevibacillus panacihumi. The sequence goes on along the minus strand of NZ_RHHT01000059.1, from coordinate 5,325 downwards.
AGACCTCGAGGGTACGATCCACTTTCGCAATACAGGCAACGGTACGGAGGTTACCATTCTCTATCCGATACATAAGGAGGATGCAGATGACACAGCCGAGGATTATGGTCGTGGATGATGAGCCGGTCATTCGTATGGATTTGCGTGAGATGCTGGAAAACGAAGGCTATCTGGTCGTGGCCGAGGCCAAGAACGGAGAAGAAGCGGTGTCCCTCGCTCATCGCCACAAGCCGGATCTGATCATCATGGATGTCAAAATGCCTGTGTTAAACGGCGTCAAGGCGAGCCAGATAATCCGTTCCTTTTCGGACAGCTCGATTCTCTTATTGACGGCGTACAGCCAAAGAGAGTTGATCCAGGATGCGCGCAAGGCAGGGGTGACGGCCTATCTCGTCAAGCCGATTTCGGAGGAGGATCTTTTTCCCGCGGTCGAAATTGCCTTGAGCCAGAAAGAGAAGGAAGCGTCGCTCAAACGGGATATCGTGGAATTGAAGCAAAAAATCGAGGACCGCAAAGCAGTCGAGAAGGCCAAGGGGAAGCTCATGGGACAGTTGTCGCTGGAGGAAGGAGCCGCCTACAGGTGGATGCAGCAGGTGAGCATGCAAAGACGCGTGCCGCTGGCGAAGCTCGCCCAGGAAATATTGGCGGATGAGCATCCAATCGAGCCTCTTGCTTGATTTTTGGCTGTATTTTATTGGTGTGAAGGAAAAGTGAAGAAACTGCCGGGCAAGGATGCTTGAGTTGATCCGAATGCGCATGCATGCGGATGTTCGAGCATCCTTTTTATTTCTGGAAGGAATCCGAACGGCGGAGAGGAGGCGTGTATGGAGGAGCAGTGGATCAAAAGCGTCGGTATTGACGTGGGGACCAGCACCACCAAAATGATCGTCAGCAGGCTGCGGCTGGGGCGGATGTCCAGCACGTTTTCACTGCCACGGTTTCAGATCGTGGAAAGGCAGCTGCTCTATGCCAGTCCGGTCCATACGACGCCGCTGATCGGTTTCGATGAGATCGATGCAGAGAGGATCGGAGCCATCCTGAAGGACGAGTACCAAAAGGCCGGGATCAGCCTGTCCGAGATCAAATCAGGCGCAGTGATCATCACCGGCGAGACGGCGAGCAAAAAGAATGCCCAGCATATCGTCCATCTTTTGGCAGAGCGGTCAGGCGATTTCGTCGTGGCGACCGCGGGAGCCGACCTGGAAGGGGTTCTGGCGGGAAAAGGGGCCGGCGCCCAAAAACGCTCTCAAGCTATAGCCGGAAACGTCGTCAATGTGGATATCGGCGGAGGAACGGCAAACGCAGTTTTCTTTTATCGGGGAAAAGCGATTGCTACTGTCACCTTTCATGTAGGCGGGCGTCTGATTCGCCTCGATGAAAGGGGGGCCGTCTCGTATGTTTCTCCAAACATCACCTCGTGGCTGACAGCAAAGGGACTGTCAGTTCGGGCAGGAGAGACGGCAACATACGCCCAGATTCAAGAAATCGCGCTGCAGATGAGCCAAAGCATGCTGGATTACCTCACGGGGAGGGAACGGCAAATTTCCGGCTTGCTCGTATCCGGGCCGCACATGCGGGAAGTCATCCCGGTGGAAGAGTTGTCCATATCTGGCGGCGTCGGAGCGTTGATGCAGGCTGAACCGGTACGGAATCTGGCGGAAGTGAGCCGCTATGGCGATTTTGGACCGATGCTGGGCCAGGTGCTGCGGCAGGCGAGGGAGCGCGAGACGTATCCGTTTCGCTGGATCGAGCCGGAACAGACGGTTCGCGCCACGGTGATTGGCGCAGGCATGCAAAGCACAGAGATTAGCGGCTCCACTGTCCACATCAAGCCGGAGCTGCTGCCGATCAAAAACCTGCCGATCCTGAAGCTGGAGCTTGCCCGCGAGGAGTGGGAAAATCCGGTCAGACTGCACCAGGAGGCAACCAGTGTGTATGAACTTGGTTTGCGTCTGTTCGGTTCTTCCGCAGCCATCCCATTTGCCCTAGCGCTATCGGGGATCGGCTACTGCTCGTATGCACTGCTGCAGCGGATCGCCCAGGAGCTGGCAGATGCGTACAGAAAAAATTTTCCCCAAAGCAAAACGATGGTCGTCATCTGTGAGACGGATATGGCGAAAGCGCTGGGACAGGCGCTTTTCCTGCGCTGCAAAGGGGCGCCTGAAATCATCTGCATCGACCAGGTGCGGGTGGAGTACGGCGATTACATCGACCTGGGAGAGCCGATATCGGGAACGATTATTCCCGTTGTAGTCAAGACACTCGCTTTTGACGAACGGATGTAAGAAAGAGGGGTGGATGCGATGAATTTAAAGACGAGGGTACTGGGAGAAACCTATCAGTTCCGCGATCTGAAGGAAGTTTTTGCAAAAGCAAACGAGGAAAAGTCAGGCGATCAATTGGCGGGGATTGCGGCTGGCGATTCCCGCGAGCGGGTGGCCGCCAAACAGGTGCTGTCCGACCTCACACTGTCCGACATACGCAACCATCCGCTGCTGCCGGCAGAAAAGGACGAGGTATCGCGTGTGATCGAAGAGGGAATCAACGAGAAAATCTTCCGGGAAATTCAGAATTGGAGTGTCGCAGAGCTGCGCGAATATATTCTGAGTCACGAAGCGACGGACAGTGAGCTGAAGCGAATCAGTCGAGGGTTGAGCAGCGAGATGATCGCCGCCAGCGCCAAGCTGATGAGCAACCTAGACTTGATTACAGCCGCCGCCAAGATTCGCAATATCACCCACTGCAATATCGCGATTGGTCAGCCTGGTGTCCTAGCTGCCAGAGTGCAGCCCAATCATCCTGCAGACCATGTGCAAGGGATCAAGGCCGCGATCTACGAGGGCTTGAGCTACGGGAGCGGAGACGCGGTGATCGGCATCAATCCGGTCATCGATACGGCAGACAGTGTGAAGGACATCTTGTTGATGACCAAAGAAGTGATGAACAAATGGGATATTCCGACGCAGAACTGTGTGTTGGCCCATGTCACTACGCAGATGCGGGCGATTCGGCAGGGGGCGCCTGCAGACATGATTTTTCAAAGTCTGGCGGGGAGCGAGGATGGAAACCGGGCATTCGGGATTGATGTCGCCCTGCTGGACGAGGCGGATGACCTGATCAGAAAGGAAGGGACATCTACCGGGCCGAACTACTGGTATTTCGAGACCGGGCAAGGCTCCGAGCTTTCTGCAGAAGCTCATCACGGCATCGATCAATTGACCATGGAGTCGCGCTGCTACGGATTGGCCAGAAAATATAATCCGTTTATCGTCAATACGGTTGTCGGCTTTATCGGACCCGAGTATTTGTACGACAGCAGGCAAGTCATTCGGGCAGGGCTGGAGGATCACTACATGGGCAAAATGCATGGATTGCCGATGGGGTGCGACGTCTGCTACACCAATCACATGAAAGTCGATCAGAACGACATGGACAATCTGGGAATCCTGCTTTCCGCTGCCGGTGTCAATTTCGTTATCGGCGTCGCGATGGCGGACGATGTGATGCTGAATTATCAGTCGACCAGCTTTCACGATATTGCCGCGTTCCGCGAGGTCATGGGATTGCGGCCGGCTCCCGCTTTTGAGAAGTGGCTGGAGAAGATGGGAATCATGGAGAACGGCAAGCTGACTGCCTTAGCCGGCGATCCGACGATCTTCATGTAAAAGGAGGTGGTGGCACGAATGGAACAGCAATTGGATGTCCTGGTAGACAAGGTTGTAGCGGAACTGCAGAAAAAACTGGCGGAAATGAGCAAGCAGACACCCGTACAAGCAGAACCTGCGTTGGCAGTGCAGGAATCAGCAGTTTTTGCCGACATAGCAGAAGAAGAACCGGAGAGAACGGCGAACGTTCCCCATCCAAAGTGGGAGGAGGGACTGCTGGAGCTTCTGGAGAGCACGCCTGCACGTATCGGGGTATGGCGAACAGGTGTGAGGCCCTTGACCCGCACGATGCTGCAGCTGCGGCGCGACCATGCGGCGGCAGTAGACGCCGTGTACGGCGAGGTGGATCAGGCGCTGCTGGAAGAATTTTCCCTGTTTACGGTGGAGACGCAGTACGATAATACGGAGAACTATTTGAAGCGTCCGGACATGGGGCGAATTTTGAACGAGGAAGGAGTTCGCCTGCTGCAGGAACGCTGCCAGATGAGGCCGCAGGTGCAGATCGTCGTCTCGGATGGCCTGAGCGCGAGTGCGATCGACGCGAATCTGCGCGATGTGCTGCCTTCGCTCCTCGATTCTTTGCAAAGCTACGGACTGAGCTGTGGAACGCCGTTTTTTGTCAAAGGAGGCCGGGTTGCCAGCATGGATCACATCGGAGAACTGCTGCAGCCCGAGGTGCTGGTGCTGCTGATCGGGGAAAGACCCGGCCTCGTCACCGCCCACTCCATGAGCGCCTATATGTGCTATCGTCCGCGCAAGGGAATCGTGGAGTCAGAGCGCACGGTCATCTCCAATATTCACGCAAAGGGAACCTCCCCGATCGAAGCGGGGGCCCACATCGGCACGATATTGAGCAAAATGCTGGAGCAAAAAGCAAGTGGTGTGAAACTGGTCTTGTGAACCGAGGCTCCGTACCCCAGTACTCTTAGTACTGGGGTTAGAGGTGTCGAGAATGTAGCTGTAGTGGGGAGAAGCATGTTTCCGATCTGCGCTCCGGTCTGCGTCCCACAAGGGAGTGAAACTGTCCGCTCCACAGCGATCCCGGGGGAAGAGCAAAACGGCGCGCAGCTCCGAAGTTTACTCATAGGTTGCGCTTCTGTCTCCCCGGGATTCGCTGTTCCGCTAGGCTGGACTCCGCTAGTCGCTCCGCCTGGAAACATGCTTCTCCTCCGGAACAGCAGATTTTCAACAGGCTGAACCCCAGTACTCCTTCCTGAGGTACTGCGGGATTCAATGAAGTGCTTATTTCGAAATGCAGCCAGCCTCTTAGAAGGAGAAAGGGCTGCTTTTTTTCGTGAAAGACCCTTTTTTGCAGGGCTCTTCAATTGGGGTTTTTGCTTGGGGACCTGAAAAGGTTGGGAGAGGAAAAAGGGAAAAAAGCGGAAGGCATTTGGGATCTTGACTAAGCCGGAGCGGAAAAGGCGGAACCGGTTTTAGCGTCCAGCGCGCCCAGCAAGCCGTTAATTGCTAGTTGGTGAAAGTCCAACCGAGGTAAGAGCCAAGTCGCCTCGTAGCTGACAGGCAACTGGTGGAGAGATCCTAAGGTTGAAGCCCTGTGACAAAGTATCCCGTAAGGGAGCGAGCAAATCAGCGGACCGTAACATAAAGTGAATCCTGCCGCTTCGTTAAAGGGACCATCAGTGGATGGACAAGGAGGAGA
>NZ_RHHT01000058.1 GCF_003710985.1 Brevibacillus panacihumi | reverse complement strand
ACTTTTATTTTGCCAAACACATACAGTAAGGAACATAACAAAAGAACCGGAATCGATAGAATGCCTGTGAGATAGAGTAGAGCTTGATAGTATAAAGCTGCATTTCTATTGTCCAGCATAATAGCAAAAAAGAGAATAACACTTGTGCTGACGATTAATAGCAAACCCACGCCAAATCGAGAAGTTGCTTTTTTCTTTTCTAAAATTCTTAAAGATACTGGCTCATTTTTCATATAGAAGATCTCCCGCCCCTGTTTACTTTTTAACAGCATGTCGCTTTATGTTGAACTGCGGAGCGAATCGGCCGGGCTATGCCTGGAAGTATTTGTTGCTCACCATTATGATATGCTTCGTCTGAGGAACTGTCTATCGCACTATTTGTATTTGTTCGATGAATTTGACAGGAATGTTTCGAGCTCCAAGATCGGTTTAAAAATCACAGCAATACCGCCGTTCGGCAGACTTAAGCGCATTTTTCGCCGATAGACCCGTTAAGCGGAGCTTTATCATAAGGAAGGGAATTTTTGTAATTTCCCTCCTGTGGAAGCAAGAACGATTGCATCCTACGGCAGACAAACCAACTGATAAATCCCCTAAGATTGAGCATCCTATAACGTAACTTGCAAACACAACTCGTATGTGGAGGATAAGTTATGGGAACATTGCAATATTATTTGAAGAATCGCGCGGAAGAGACACCAGATGTCATGGCTTTTCTGTCTCCTATGGGTGATTATTCATTTAAGGAATACAATGAACGGGCGAATCAACTGGCACATTACTTATTGGAGTCAGGCATAAAAAAAGGGGATCGTGTCGGGATTCTTTGCAAAAACAATCACCCTTATCCAACCATTTTAATGGCGATTCTTAAAATTGGGGGCGTTGCTGTTCCGTTAAATTGGCGGCTTACAGCCTATGAGATGGAGAAAATTATAAGAATTGCCGAACCAAGGGTCGTATTTTATGATGAGGATTTTGCTCCATCACTCTCTCTTGTGAAAAACGAAATAGAAAGGCTTGTTTCTGTCGGTCAAAAGATGGATGTGACCGAAGAGTTTGCTGCCATTTTTCAGCATTACCCCACAACAGAACCGGCTGTTGACCCCCTGGTGGAAGATGATTTGGCTCTAGTGCTATTTACCTCAGGAACAACTGGCATGCCCAAAGGCTGCATGATTGAACATGGCACCTATGGTCGGATTTTCAATCAGTTCCATCGGCGGCTGCAGAGTGGAAGGCGATTTTTGGCGATCCATCCCCTTTTTCATATGAGCAGTACAATGAACATCATAGGCAGTGTCTATCATGGAATGACCATGGTCTTTATTACAGATACAGATTCCGTCTCCATTTTAAACACCATTCAAGAAAAGAAAATCAACATGATGTTTGCTTTTCCATCCGTATATACCTACATGCTGGAAGAGATGAACAGGAAGAAATGGGATCTTTCTTCATTGGCTGGCGTCAGTGCCGGCGGGACTGCAGTCCCTGCTGGACTGATTCGTCAATATTTAGCCAGGGGTATCCCGATGATCCAGGGATATGGCAGCACGGAAGCATCCATTATTAGTCATTGGGATCCGAGCATGGGGCCAAATACAGCGGACTCTGTCGGTAAAATTGTAGACCAGGTAGAAATTAAATTTGTTCATCCGGACACGGGGTTGGAAGTAGCTACTGGGGAAATAGGGGAAGTGGTGGTCAGAAGCCCCTATCTATTCAAGGGGTATCTTGACAACCCGGAGGCGACGCAAAAGGTATTGAGGGATGGTTGGTTGTACACAGGGGATGCTGGGCGAATGGATGAAAATGGTTTTCTGTATGTTTCCGGACGTTACAAGGATATGATCGTTTATGGTGGGGACAACGTGTACCCAGGAGAAATCGAAGACGTGATTCACAAAATAGATGGGGTTCTGGAAGTGGCTGTCATTGGAGTCCCCCACCCAACCATGGGAGAAATGGCTAGGGCTTATGTGATTAAAAACGACCACTCACCATTGACAGAAGCAGATATTATTCAGGAATGCAGCAAAAGGCTGGCGGATTATAAAGTACCGCAGGTTGTCATCGTCGATCATCTGCCGAAAAACGGATTAGGGAAGGTTATGAAGCATGTTTTGAAGGAACAGGCTTCCCAGGCTGATCCAGTATCCATGAAGTAAACAGCCACACAGTCGTCGTTTCAAACATTTTGTATCGCTTTTGTCCAATTTGACCAGAGGGAGATATTCATCATGACCACCAAGAATCCAACACAAGTAACGAATGATTTTATTAAAATCGTATCAGAGCGCCGTTCCATAAAAAAATACGATCAAGCAGTAAAAATCAGCAAAGAAGAGATGACAAAAATCCTTGCATTAGCTACAACGGCTCCTTCTTCTGTAAACATGCAGCCATGGCGGTTTCTTGTGATCGAAAGCCCGGAGGCAAAAGCAAAACTTGCTCCACTGGCTCGTTTCAATCAAACTCAGGTTGAAACATCATCAGCGGTTATTGCTGTTTTTGGCGATATGAATAACTTTGAGAAATTCGAGGAAATCTACGGTGCGGCTGTAGAAAAAGGATATATGCCGTTAGAAGTGAAAGAACGAATACATACATCCTACTCCGGCTATTTTGAAACGATTTCAAGAGAAGAAATGAAAGATGTTGTATTGGTGGATGGCGGTCTTGTCTCTATGCAGATCATGCTCGCTGCCCGTGCTTATGGCTACGATACAAATCCAATGGGAGGATTTGAAAAAGACAAAATTGCTGAGGCTTTTGGATTGGATAAGGAACGTTATATTCCCGTTATGTTGATCTCTATTGGTAAAGCGGCAGATGCGGGACATCCATCAGTACGCCTCCCTATTGACCAAGTAACGGAATGGAAATAATAAAGGATTCGAAGTGAAGCACCATACAGCTTCACTTTTTTTGTCCCTAATAACAGACCATAAGAGCAAGAATGAAGACGAATGGAAGGCCGACTACTTGTTAAAATGGGTCCAACAAACAAGTAGGGGGAAGGAAAATGAACAAAATTCAGGAATTCAACGACTTGCATACATCAAACGATCTACTGTTTTTGGGAAACGCATGGGATCTGCTCTCCGCTTTAACACTTGAAAAGGCAGGATTCAAAGCAATCGGAACAACTAGCTGGGGAATAGCCAACACCCTGGGACTGGCAGATGGTGAATGGATTGATTTCGACAGACATGTAGGGATCATCAAAACGATTGCAGAAAATGTGAAAGTTCCTGTTTCCGCGGATATCGAGGCCGGGTATAGTGAAGACATAGACCAAATCATTAAAAACGTGTTACTGACAGCAGATGTCGGGGTTGCTGGTATCAATATTGAAGATTCATTGAAGCAATCGAATGGATTACGAGAGATTTCACAGCATGCCAAACTCTTGGAAAAGATGAGAATAGCGTTAGATCAACACGGTTATAAAGGATTTTATATCAACGCCAGAACAGATACTTATTTTCAAAGGCCAAACCCTCTCATGGAAACACTAGAACGAGCAAAAGCGTATGTTGAGAGTGGCGCTAGCGGGATATTTGTTCCCGGCTTGATCGACCATGATGAGATTAGAGAAATTGCCATGAATATCAGTGCTCCACTAAATATATTGTCATTACCTGGGGTAACGAATTGTCATAAGCTTAAAGAACTGGGTGTGAGACGTTTCAGTTTTGGCAATGCGCTGTCTGATAAAGTGATTGCTTATATTGAAAAGAATGCTGCTGAATTAGTAAAGAGGATGGATACTTCCCATTTGTATGAGAACGAGAACTAGCGCAGAAAGGACCGTGGAGATGCATGGTGACCAGTATCAATCTTTCGTTTGAGGAGATGTGGGAGAAAATCATCGCTTGTGATCATAAATATGATGGGCTGTTTTTTACGGCAGTTAAAACAACCAAAATCTACTGCCGTCCTTCCTGCAGATCGAGGAAGCCCAAAAAGGTGAACGTGGATTTTTACCATGACATGCAAGAGGTTGAAAAAGCTGGTTATCGCGCTTGCAAAAGGTGTCAGCCGGAAGTGGAGCATTCCCCGAATGTCGGGGTTGTCCGAAATATTATTACGTTTTTAGTCAATCATTATAAACAAAATTTGGTATTGCAAGATATAGCGGATCAGGTTGGTCTAAGTCCCTTTTATTTGGAACGCTTATTTAAAAAAGAAACCTCAGAGACTCCACGCACTTATTTGGAAAAAATACGCATCGATAAAGCCGCCCATCTTCTGAAATCCTCTACCCTGACGAACCTTGAGATTTGTTATGAGGTTGGGTTCCAGAGTCCCTCCAATTTTTACAAGGTGTTCCGAAGCCTGAAAAACTGTTCGCCTAGTGAATATCGAAAGGCACTCCTAAAGGATTGATAATGGCCGAAATAGGTAAGCTGCCTGAGAAGAGCCCTCGAATGATCCGTACTGTAAAAGCGGTCGCTCAGGGGCTTTTTTTAATGCGGCGCATAAATACTAGAAAGATGAGGAAAATTGAACATGAGGGGATTTTGCAGGATGATTGCTTGGCTCAAAAAATAAAAGTACAATGAACATGGGCGAGAGATAAGACGCTTTTGCCTAAAATGTAAGGATGATCGTTGTTGGATGAAAAAACAGCCCAATCCGAATTAGCCAGTCATGTAGGCAGGGTACTGAGAGAGGCATTTGGGAAAGGACCTCAGATTATTCATGTAAGTATCCGCCGGCCTTTTGTTGTGTTTTACATGAAAGGTTTTTTATCGCCAACAGAAAAGATACTTCTCGAACAAGATCAGGTCTTTTCGATCCAGCATACAAGAGACGTGCTTATGAAGACAATTATTCCTGAGATTAAAGCCTATACCTCACTTATCGCGGGTATCCAATTTCGGGAATTTTATTATGACTGGGGACTTCATAACAGCTCTGGAGTTTTCGTAGGGATTGAATCGGATGAAGACGATTTCGAAATCAAAGAGGATGGTTATTCTGGAAAAGAAGAATTTCACCAGGAGATCGAAAATATAAGCCATCTGGTTCAAAAGGCGCCGGAAGAACTATATTCCTTCATGATTAACAATCGAACGATTCTAGTGATCCGCAATGGCATTCTGGTCCGTATAGAGAAAGAGTTAATTCGATTGGGACTTGAGGGCAACTTAAGGCTGGCTAAGAGAAATCTGGAAAAAAGATATTTGCATAACAACAACCATTTTCAACGAATCTTAAAAACGGAAATTGTTGATGTTTTTGCAGACTGGGACTTTCATCTTGATAAAAGTATTTTCGTTTTTATCATAAATCCCAGTCAATAAGATGGTATTAATGAGCCAGAGATAACGCTGGACATAAGCCTAAGTAAAAGTTGTGTATAGCAGCTTTTATTTAGGCTTTATTTATTTTGTTTCCGTTTCGTTGGGAGGAACAAAATTTTCAATCATGTTACCGATTCATAAGACGAACAAGCAGGGAGTGGTACACTTTGAAGCTTAGTTACAGTGGGAATCAAAATTTCTCGGAATTTTATACAGCGAATCAGAATGCGTTTTACGAATTGCTCAAGTCAAAAGGTGAAGAGCTATTCCACATAATGAGAGATTCAGAGGAAATCGACCTGGAGTTGATCCTTGAATCTGCACTCACAGTGGTGCGCATGATAAACGAAAAAAATGAACAAGGCTTAATCATGCATGCCAAGGAACACGGCAGGAATTGGGCGAAATACAATTTGGATCTCATGTTGAAGCTTGAATGGATTCAAATTTTGCGCAAAAGTTACTGGGATTTTTTGTATCACTACTATAAACATGCAGAAGAAAACCAGTTGGAATTTTTTGAGCTTGAGCGGCACGTAAACTATAATTTCGATTCTTACTTAAAACATTTTGGATCCAGCTATTTAGTGAATAAAAATGAGGTTTTTCAATCACAACGCGAGGCTATCGACGAGCTGTCTTTGCCTGTTATTCCCCTTACTGATAAAATTGCGGTACTTCCACTTGTAGGAGCCCTGGATACGCTCCGAGCCAAGAAAATAGAGGAGCACGTATTGGATAAAATTTATCAGCTAAAAATAGAACAAATCATCATTGATTTATCAGGTGTTCCCTATATGGACATGGCGATTGTGCCCCATCTGATTCAAATTGCGAATGGAGTTGCCATCCAGGGATGCGAAGCGGTTATTACCGGTATTCGCCCTGAGATAACCAATACAATGATTGAAGTAGGCATTACGTTACATGAAAAAGTGACGACAATGGGCACATTGCGACAAGCAATTGAGGAAAATAGTAAATAGCTTCTGTCATTTCTGGATTTATTGGGCGAAGAGTGGGAAGCCATTGTGAACTTATAAGCTATAACCTTGCTTAATTTGAATAAAATGATTAAAATAAGTTTGGGCAAAGGATATAAAAGCTCTTGCCTTATATGATTGCGTCAATACAAGACAGATTCAGATAAGAATAATGACCAAGCTTTGGCAGTAATGAACCAGAGAGAGCGCTGGACATAAGCCTAAATAAAAGTTTGCGGAAGCAGCTTTTATTTAGGCTTTTTCTATTTGCATAAAAAGGAAATCTCGATATGACCCGTGGGTAAAGCGATAAACGTGGTTTCGGAGGATGTACAATACTATTGTGCGATATCCTGACAATGAAGGTAAAGCCGATGCGGGTTTACCTAGACTGAGGATGAATTTTTTGAGTAAATATGAACCCCATTTCCAAAATGAAATTGCAAGCCATATAGGAAAACTGCTTAGAGATGCTTTTGGGAAAGGCCCTCAATCCATTTATGTGAGTATCCACCATCCCTTTATTGTGATTTATTTGCGAAATTTTGTAACGCCAACCGAAAAAATACTATTGGAGCAGGGACAGATAAGCGCTGTCAAGCATACAAGGGACTTGGTGATGAAGTCGCTCATTCCCAAAATCAAAGCTTATCTGTTACTGTTGACAGGAACGGAACTATTGGAATTTTATTACGACTGGGAATTACATAATCATTCCGGAGTGTTTGTTGGCCGGCAATTAGAGGACCCCAAATGGATCGTGGAATCGCTGGAAAGGTATGAAGGGAAAGAGGAAATCCATCGTGAGCTGGAACGTATCAGTGAACGCGTGCAAAAAAGACCGGACCAAATATTTTCTTACATGATCAATAAACGAACACTTCTTGTCGTGCGTAATGGCATCCTTATAGATGTAAGTGCAGAATTGATCCGACTTGGTGATGAAAAAAATGTAAGAGAAGCGTTACATAACCTCGAGAAAGAGGAATTGCAAAATAACTCACGGTTTCAAAAAATATTACATGCAACGATTGAAGATGTTTTCGTCGACTGGAATTTTCAACTTGATAGAAGTGTGATCGTGTTTATTTTACGTCCGGTTACATTCTAAATTCGGAGGGATGTCTTGGGTGATGAAGCCATTTCCGGGCTCACGCGATGGTTTCCAGCCAGCGCGGTGAGCCTTATCACAAATAAATGGATTACGAATCTATATAGAAGGGACGGAAAAAAGTGGAATCAGCGCAGGGAGTGGACATGCTGGAGCGGGTACGGAACATATGCAGGCCGTTGCCGGAGGTGGAGGAGTTAATTGATGGTTTCGGTCATCATGTGTTCAAGGTAAAGGGGAAATCGTTTGTCATGATGAGTGAGAACGATGGCGTGCCTGGCCTTTCCTTAAAATCCGATAAGGAGCAGCAATACTTGCTTCTACAGAAAGGCGGTTATGTCAAAACGCCTTACATCGGACACCATGGCTGGGTTTCGCTTGATCACACGGCTGTTCCTGATTGGGACGAGTTGGCTGGCTTGATCAAGGAAGGGTATCTGCTCGCAGCACCCAAGCGGCTCGTAAAACAGGTGCTTGAAGTAGAGTAAACGGTGACAAGGCGCAGTGGGGCAATGTCGCTTTGCCCAATCAGGCCCTACCTGGAATTGACGTGGCAGTCCTGAAGGAACTAATATTTCGAACACATCACCAGACGTTACCTAACATTCCTCTCAGGAATCGCTTCCTCAAACGGAGCAGCTTCCTTCCTCTTTCTATGAAACACAATTCCAAGTGAGATATGAGCGATAAGGGTGACCAGCCAAAATGCCGGGATAAGAACAAATGGAAATGTGAATCCGAAAAGATTTGAAAAAAAGACTACCATCATGATTACTGCGGATACAATATATAAAACATGAATATACATCGGAACAACCTTACGAGCCATAAGGAAAAATAACAGGATTCCTATTCCCCAGAACAAATTAGCCACATCAATCCTTGACTCTACAATTTGGAATACGGTCATTTGAATTTGTTGGAGAAGTTCCCGCTGTTCGTCTCCAGCAGCAACACTATACCTCTTAGCCAAGTCCATAGAGGCCGTCCAATGGAGATTTCCTGCCGACATGGGAATGAAAAACCCAACCCCAATGGCCGACAAGAACGTACTTTTCATGGGAAATTGTTTTCGGAAAAGTCGGGCTAATGCAATGAAGAAAACGGCAACAGATCCCCACTGCAAAATAATGGCGAGTCCTGCCAGATGTAGCCCCAGAGGATTTTCTGCCGCTGCAATCATGAAGGACAGCTCGATGGGGGCATTACCGCTTGCGTTCACTAACAACCCGATGGAAAGAAACAGAAGGAGGGCGGGCAGGGGTAAAAGAAACATCCACCTCGAAAGAAAAGTCAGCCATCGTTTTTCTTCGGTTACTTCCATTTATATTTTCCTCCAATCAAATGTGGATTTTTACCTGATTATCGTAATGCATTGTATCCTGGAATAAAATGATACCTGAGTATAATTTTTATTCTATGGGGGTTATGGGAATGGTTCTGCGATCCATAGAAGATCAACGAAACAGTTCGATTCGAATGCGGGAGCGTCAACAATTTGAGGAATTTCTCCGACAGAAAACAGACGAATGTCAAGTTGGCGGGTTGTTGTATCTCCAGGGCATCAGCGGGGTAGGTAAAACTATATTATTGGACCAATTCTCCAGCATTGCGAAGGAATTGGGTTTTGAATGGATTTTATTCAACGGGAAAGATTCCATGCATTCGGAAGGTTTGCTTGTTCAGACCTTGTTTCGAACCTTGGGTAAGGATGACAAACAAGATGCTGTACTGGTAATGGAGTCTCTCCAGCAGGCTGCTTCCATGATGAATGAAATCGCAAAAAACAAATCCGTCGTTTTTGCGATAGATGGTTACGAATATCTATTGGCTCACGATGTATTGATTCGACAGTATCTTATTTCTACATTAGAGGCACGTGTACGGGTGATTATAACGAGTACGCAGATGTTTCCAGCGCATTGGATAACCGATTTACAACCGAAGCGGCACATTACATGTATGAAAGTCGAGCCTTTTTCCTATGAGGAGGTGATGACTCTCCTCTCGAATTATCACCTGGAGTTGAATACACAAGATACGATATGGAAAATTACCCGCGGTCATGCCCTCTCCATTGCCTTGGCACTTTCTATGATCCAGTCGAATTCAGCGTTGTCATTGGAGCAAATAAAAGCTGGTATTACAAACGAGATGAGTCGATATTGGTATCGGGGCATCCCGAACAGTAAGCTTATGGACTTGGTTGCCGTCTCCTCCTTATTGTTTCAGTTCAATCAAGAAACATTGGAGTATGTATTGCAGGAGGAGATTCCGTCTTCGTTATTCCATCAACTGACGAGTTTACCTTTTTACCGATCCCAGGCAAAGGGTTGGGACGTCCATGATCTTGTAAGAGAAGCGGTTCAAACCGATTTTCAACGCAGGCAGCCGAACCTTTACCGTGAATACATGAAGCGGTGTGCTTTTTATTATTATCATCTGTTAAAGACTTCTTTCCAGAAACAACCCGATGGACTTATAGAGGAGTTTTATCATTTTTATTACTACACAGGGAACGAGAGTTTACGAGACCTCTATTTTAAAGGCAAGGTACAATCGACAAACTATTATGAATGGATGAGTCCGTCGATGTATGAGGAAGTAGAGGATTATATACAAAGGCGCAAACAAACGGTGACCGTTTCTGTTGAACAAATAGAATTGGACGGTATGACGGAGGAACAACATGCAACACTGATCGGCAATGAGTTGCACTTGATTAACCCTCGGGAACTTCTTGAGTTTGGCAGCGATAGTGTTCGTATACTAAGGAATGAGAGAAAGGAAATGATCGGTTTATCGATTGTGTTACCGATTCACCGATATTTCGAATATTTACTTGAGCAGCCCGTCATACGCCATTACCTTCATGATGATTCCCAGACAGCATTAGACGGAACAGAAGGATCCAAATGGTTTATTCGGATGATAGATTCAATTGTTCCCATGTCCGACGATACAATCCGCTCGGATATTTTAAAATGCTTTTTGTCGTACGTAGGACCCAATCGTCTTCTCGTTATTTCGACCGCTTTCCCTGGACTATCCACGGTACTTGAAGGGATCGGATTTCAACGAATTTCCCACCTCACCCATTATGATTTCGGCGAGGATTTTCCGGCATCTACCTTCGTACTGGATTTGCGGGGTAATCACTTTTATTCTTTTTTGGACAATAGAATGGAGCAGGCGGGGTACACCTTGCCGTGTTCGAACATATACGCTTTAACGAGACGGGAACAAGAGTTGGCGGAGCTTATATTAACTTGTAAAACCAATGAGGAAATTGCGAATGAATTGCACATTAGCGTAGTCACTGTTAAAAAACACATCGGCAATATATTTCGAAAGACTGGTGTAAAAAACAGGGCCCAGTTTATACGTCTCATGCTGGAGAATTAAGGGTTTCCCATCGATAAAAATCAGAATTTTTAAAAAGTGATTGTATGGCTGTGGGGGAAATGATATATACTGGATGTAGACTGCAAAAAATTGGAAGTATGATGCGAAACAAATATCCAAACGAGGGGGAAGAACATGAAAAAGGTAATTAATATCGCGGCTGCTCTCAGCCTTGCCGTTCCGCTTATGAGCGCATCGATGGTATCAGCGGCGCCTGCACCAGCCGTACATGACTACAACAAGGAAATCCAGGTGAATCAATTCCGTCCACATGGCGGGGACCAAGCGGAAGTGCAAGGCTTTTTTGCGGAGTTTGTTAAGAATATTGCGAATTCAAAGGAGTTGGAAAAGCTTCTGGCGGCTGATTCTCAAACGAGAGCAGCAGTGCAGGAATACCTAGCGGGCCTGTCGCAATTCAAGGAAGTGAAGGTCGTAGAAGCGAAGGTAGAAAAGCTGTATACAGTCGCTGATTACGATGCTTTCACCAACTATCGTGCCATTGCCAAATTCAAGTACCTCGGCTACACGAAGGACAATAAGATTATCGAAAAGACGGATTACATAGGAATGGCGAAGCTGGGCAAGGAAGCAACGGATTGGAAGCTGTGGGGACTGGTTTGGCAGGATACCGGAATCGATGTCTCGGATGTGAAGCTGTTCCAGCTCGAAAAGCCGGCCAAGGGTGAAGAGATCTGCGTCATCACAACCGATGCAGGAGTGATCAAGCTGAGGCTGTTCCCCGACAAGGCTCCGAAAGCAGTCCAAAATTTCAAGGAGCTTTCGCAAAAGGGCTTCTACAATGAGCGTTTGTTCCACCGCGTGATCAATGATTTCATGATCCAAATCGGCGGCAAAGAAGAAACGCCGGAGGAAAACGAGACGATCTTTGGCGGCGCGTTTGAAGATGAGTTCAACCGGGACCTGTTCCACTTCAGAGGGGCGATCAGCATGGGGAACGAAGGACCGAACTCCAATACCAACCATTTCTTCATCGTACAAAGTCCGAAAGTAGATCAGCAGTACCTGGATCTGGCTGCACTGCCGTTGAATGCGGAAGCGAAATATCAGGAGATTGGCGGCCGCGCCTATCTGGATAACCGTCACACCGTATTCGGACAAGTATTTGAAGGAATGGAAGCAGTGGACAAGATCGCTGCTCAGGAGACAGATGAGAACGGACTGCCGCTTAAGGACGCGATGCGTATCTTGAAGATTGAATTTGTAAAATACGAATAATGGATAAGGAGGGGCTTGGCACGTGGTGTCGAGCCCCTCTTGACTCCATACGTTAAATCGGCAAATAGACGGTGAACACCGAACCTTCGCCTACCACGCTTTCCACCTCAATCCATCCCCGATGAGCAAGGATGTTTTGCCGCGCAATCGCAAGTCCCAGACCGCTCCCTCCGCTGGGACGAGCTCTGGAATGATCCGCCCTGTAAAATCGGTCGAAGATATGGGGCAAATCCTCTTCCGATATACCGGCTCCGTTATCTTCAACCCGGATTCTTGCATAAGGCTCCTGCTGATTTGGCAGGCGCACGGTTTCCACATGAAGGCGAATTTGTCCGCCGGGACTTGTATAGTAAATGGCATTGGTCAGGATGTTATACAGCGCTTGAAGAATGCGGGATTTTTCCACCGAAACGGGAATAAACTCCTCCTCGGCGTGCATGGAAAGCTGTATTTGCTTATCCTCGGTCATAAACAGGGTCTTCGAAGTTACATCCTCTACCAGCGCAACCAGGTTCTCCGTTCTCGGGTGCAGTTCCGTCATACCTGATTCGAGCCTGGACAAATCCAGTACCTCATGGACCAAACGAGACAGCCGCAATACTTCATCGAGCAAAGAAGCTTGCTTGGCGGCAGAAAGTGGCGTTCCCGTCTCATGTGCCAGCTCCAATTCCCCTTGAATGATCATCAACGGAGTTTTCAGTTCATGAGCGACATCGGACATCAGCTGCTTTCGGGTTCGTTCCGCTTCGGCCAGCGAATCGTTCATTTCTCGAAGAGCCTTGGCGATCGCTCCGAATTCATCTTTCCTTTGCTCAGGAAAGACTGCTGCATCGCCACCTGCTTTGATAGATTCGATCCCTGTGATCATTTTGCGTATTGGGCTTGTCAGTCTCCACGACAACAAGATGATAGTCAGCAGAGCTGCGATGCAGGTGAAAAGCAGCGAAGAAATGCCGATATTGGGCAGCATTTCGTACCACATTGTCTTGAACTCGTAGGTCTTGTACTGCCTGTCGTTCATCACGTACAGCCTGCCGACCCTCTGATCATCCACGTTAAGCGTAAGCTTGTAGCCATCCTTGAGAAGTTCATCCACGCTTTGTTTTCCTTGCTGGTACAAGATTTCTCCATCCGCAGACAAAGCAATTTCGGCGAAGGAGCCGGAATTTTCAAACCCTGCGCTGCCGACACCTTCCCAAGAATCCCCGTGGTTTCTGTAATATTCTTCGAACTCCTTCTTCAAGGCTTCAAAGTGTTCCTTATTCTCCAGATAGGCAAAATCGCGGAAAATATAAAACTGGACATGCGTGACGCCAAGCAGAAAAAGCATGACAAACACGAGCAATACGCTCATCGACAGGATCAGCTTGGTTCTAATTTTCATGTTCGGCACCGAAGCGATAACCGAATCCGTAGACCGTTTGAATATATTCGGAGGACCGGCTGTCGCTCCCTATTTTTTTTCTAAGCTTGCTGATATGGGAATCCACCGTCCGTTCGTCGATGATAAATTCCTCCTCGAAAGCGTGCTGCAGCAGCTGCATGCGGCTGTACACCCGACCGGGCTTCGACGCCAGAAGGTGCAGGAGCTTGAATTCGGTCGGAGTGAGGTGCAGTTCCTGAGCCCCTTTAAACACCTGGAGACTGTCCTCATGAATCGCCAGTTCGCCTCTTTGCAGAACGCTTCCGGATCCGTCACTGTCGTTTCTGTTCATTCGTCTCAATAGGGAACGGATTCGAGCGGAAAGCTCTCTCAGGCTGAAGGGCTTCGTCAGATAATCGTCCGCACCCATTTCGAGGCCGATGATTTTGTCGGTTTCCTCCGATTTGGCCGTAACCATGATGATGCCTGGAGTCCCAATCTGTCTGAGCTGCCGGCATATGTCCAGTCCGTTCATTTGCGGAAGCATCCAGTCCAGGATCACGATATCCGGTTTATGTTTCGTAAAGAGCTGCAGGGCAGTTTTACCGTCCAATGCTGTCTGGACATCGTATCCTTCTGTCTGAAGGAACGATTCCATGAGCGATGCGATTTTGCTTTCATCCTCCACGATTAGAACCTTGATCCCCATTCCAACACCCCAAGCATTTCCATTTTGATACCCACCTAAAAGGATATCGAAGCCTCCACAATCTGTATAGAGGTTCACCACAAGTTCGCAACATTTTGTTGATAGGATAGCAATCAAAGAACTGGTTGAGGAGGATTTACACATGAGTTACAAATTATCGATCAAGAAAAAGCAGTTGATCATCATCATCCATGTGCTGTCGGTGATCTGCTGGCTGGGTGGAGCGATGGTCATGCTGCTGCTA
The DNA here is from genome assembly GCF_003710985.1 of Brevibacillus panacihumi. Lineage (GTDB taxonomy): Bacteria > Bacillota > Bacilli > Brevibacillales > Brevibacillaceae > Brevibacillus > Brevibacillus panacihumi. Next base: position 12,552 of record NZ_RHHT01000058.1, on the reverse strand, counting down.
GGCACCTATATGCTCAATTCAGAGAATGGTGAGCAGCTTTATTACACCGTGGAAAATTTGCATTTGATTGATGTCGTGATGATCCGGTATACCGCTCTTGTCACGCTGATCACGGGCATTCTATTATCCGTTTGGACGAATTGGGGACTTCTCAAACACTATTGGATCGTGATTAAGCTGATTTTGACTATATTGTTGATTTGTTTCGGGATCGCGTATATGAGCAGCTGGTTATCTCAATTGGTAAGCATCGTCCAACAGGGGAAATCTCTTGCGCTGAGCGATGCCGCCTTTCTAAACACAGCTTACTCATTAATTGGAGGAGCAATAGCCAATATCGTCGCGCTGATCTTCATGACGGCAATCTCTTATTTCAAACCGTTCGGCAAAATTGGCAAAAAGGGTCAGAAATCAAAATCGGGTGCGGCCTGATGAAACATCGAATGACGAGGAGTGGATATCATGTTCGAAACCATAGCCAGCCTCATGTTTACGGTCGGTAAGACCTTATTGTGGGGGATCGCAAGCGTCGTTGCGACAGTCCTTCCTTACTCTATGACCAACCGAAGCTTATATAAGAAGAGAACCGTCTTGTTCAGGGTGGCTGGCGCTGCGATTTTTCTGAGCGCTGCTTGGTACGTAACGATCGCGCTCCTATTCATCAATAGCGGCTGGCCGTTTGTGGAGGGCACGGTTAAAACACTCGTACCACTGACGTTGGTTCCTCCATTATATCTGGCGGTAAAGGTACTCCCTCGGTTAAAAAGCCTGCGGGATTCCGAGGGGGAACCATTGACACCGGAAACGCTGCGCACGGTGACTCATCCTTCCGTACCGCTTTCCTTTTATGCGGCAGCGCTCACCTCCGGCATTTCCGCTTTCAGCTTCATCTTTGCACAGCCGGTTCTACCCGGACCGGTTGAGATTGCCCAGCGGTTCATTTTGGTTGTGCTCATCTTGCTTGTGCCAGCGATTTTTGTAAGACGAAGGTACTTGAAGGTGATGCGAGGGGAACAGCTTTCACACAGGCTTGCTGTCAGGCTGCTACATCTCCTTTTTGCAGGCATTCTTACAGCCGGAGTAGCAATCATTATTCTTGTTTCAAACGTACTGGTGGGAGTGAACACCTCCAAGCTGCCGGAAGCATCCGATATGATGAATCACGACTGGATTGACGAAGGAGGTGGCACGCCTACCCGGATGTCCAGCGGTACCGATCATCACGGTCAACATCAGCAAGCCGGTCATCAAACCGGTCATCAAACCGATGCCGTAGAAGTAGCTGCTCTCACAGGAAATATAACGGATCCTCCGGATGTGAAGTTTGAACTGGTGGCACAGCGGAAGGAGGTAACGCTTGCTTCTGGGGCCGTCATCGATGCCTGGACCTATAACGGGGAAATTGCCCCCGAGCTGAGGGTGAAGCATGGCGATATGATCGAAGTGAAGCTGATCAATCAAGATATTGATAGCGGGGTTACGATTCATTGGCATGGCTATAACGTGCCGAATGCGATGGATGGCGTGCCGGGCATGACCCAAAATGTCGTGAAACCGGGACAATCATTCACATACAAATTTCGAGCCAAGCAGGAGGGCACCTACTGGTTCCACTCTCATCAGCAAGCATCGGAGCAAGTGATGAAGGGGCTTTTCGGCACACTGATTGTGGAACCTGCACAGGAGGTTGAGGCCAATGTTGAACAATTCACCGTGATTAACCATCGATGGATGACAGACCAAGGCTATAAAAAAGCATTTGGATACGACGACGAATTGCAATGGAAGCAGGTAAGCCCAGGAAAAACAGTAAAGCTGAGAATCATCAATACGCATAACCTTTCGGAAAAATACCTTCTGCAAGGAACCGAATACCGAATCACAAGCATAGACGGGATGCGGATTCAAGACCCGCAGCCATTGTCTGATCAAACAGCGTTTCGGATTGGTTCGGGCGGCAGACACGACGTGACCTTCACGATGCCCGACCATCCTGTCTTCTTTAAACTTGGCGATTACAATAACGAAAGCAATCCGGGAATCATTTTTTATACCGAGAAACCGCCAGAGAAACCGATCTTCAGAGCGGAATCGACTATGTTTGATCCGTCCGATTACGGCAAGCCTGTGGCAAACGAAGTAACTGCAGACATAACATTCGACCGGGAATTCCTCATGATTCTTGGTAACAAGATGGGATTTTACAACGGCACTCTTCATTTTCTATGGACAATCAATGGAGAGGTTTACCCCCGGGTACCCACTTTCGTAGTTCAGGAGGGCGATAGGGTCAAAACGACGTTCGTGAATAAAAGTTTGGGCGAGCATCCCATGCACCTGCACGGGCATCATATGACGGTTTTGAAGAAAAACGGCGAGACAGTGAAAACCCCTTGGCTTACCGATACGTTAAACGTCATGCCGGGTGAGTCGTATGAGGTCGCATTTCTCGCGGATAATCCCGGGATGTGGATGGACCACTGCCATAACCTGGATCATGCAGCCACTGGGATGATTTTGCATCTCATGTACGATAACGTGCTTCCTTCTTATGAAGTAGGGACACGCTCTGGAAACTTGCCTGATTAGAAATAATTTTTCTTGTCACATTCTGCTGCCCCTCCCCGTCATACCGGTACAAAAAACGAAAGGGATGATTCAAATGGAAACATACGATGTGGCCATTGTCGGCGGAGGAGTCGCGGGATTAACAGCTGCGATCTATGCAGCGAGGGCGGGCAAGCAAGCGATCATCATTGAAAAACAGGATCGCTTAGGCGGTCGAGCGATTACGAATAAGAAAAATGGAGCGTACTTCAACCTGGGAGGGCATGCCTTGTATCGTGGAGATGCTCTGGCTACGTTCCGTGAATTAGAATTGAACCTGCCAGGAAATCAACCTTCCATCGATGCCTATGGGATATGGAAGGGAAAATTAAGCGTTCTGCCTATGGGAGTTACATCCTTATTCACCACCCCTCTCTTATCCTGGAAAGGGAAAATGGAGGTAGCTGCTTGGCTTGCGAAATTAGCAAAGCTAGATACACATCAATATGATCAAATCAGTCTCCGCGAATGGATTGAAACAAATTTGCAAGATCCCATGGTTCGAAATGTATTTTACGCTCTGCTGCGAACAGCAAGTTATGCGATGGCGCCTGATTTGCAAGCTGCCGGGCCAGTTTTAAAACAACTTCAAAACTCCATGCAAGGCGTCCTGTATCTAGATCGTGGCTGGGGCACACTGGTCGATGAATTAAGGAAAAAAGCAGCTGAATACGGGGTGCACTTTTTAATCAAGAACAAGGTCAATCGTATCGAACATGAGAACGGAATGGTGCAACATGTCCTTTGTGAAGACGGAACGAAAGTAAGGGCGAGAAATATCATCCTCACAACTTCGCCAGCGATCGCTCACGAGTTGGTGCCCGATGCAGAAGCAACCGCTCTCCATACTTGGAGGGAACAGGCGATTGAGGTCACAGCAGCTTGTTTAGAAGTAGCTTTGCGCCGACTTCCAAAACCGAAACAACAATTTGTATATGGAATCGATCAACCTGTCTTTCTCTCCAATCAATCGCGCGCAGCTTACCTAAGCGAAGACGGTGCACAAGTCATATCCTTGATCAAGTATCAAGGAATGGAGACAAATTCAGAAAAAGATTTGCAAGACCTGGAACAAACCTTGGATTTGGTGCAACCAGGCTGGCGGGACGAATTAGTTGCCAAACAATACCTTCCCAAGATCACGGTTTGCCATGATTTTATGCATGTCAAACGTCAAGAGAACCCAGGGCCCGCTGTCCCAGAGATTAATGGGTTATATGTAGCAGGAGAGTGGGCTTCCCACGGTGAACTACTGGTCGATGCTGCGACAGCAAGCGCCAAAAGAGCTGTACAGCATATACTCTCGCATGAGGAAATGGAGAGGACCCCCTATGAGCATCGAAACATTGTATAACTTGTACAAAACGCCTCTTTTTTCATTAGCTTATCGGATGCTCGGGAGTGTGATGGATGCAGAAGACATTGTACAAGAAGCCTTTCTTGCCTATGATCAGTTGCCCGATTCTTCTGAGATTCAAAATGAGAGAGCATTTTTATACAAAATCGTTACGAACCGGTGTCTAGACCTTCTCCGATCGTCGGCAAAGAAACGAGAACTGTACGTTGGACCATGGCTGCCAGAGCCTCTGATCGAGAAGAATGCTCTAGGAGCAGATCCATCAGATGCGTATTTACAGCACGAATCCATTTCCACGGCGTACCTTTTGCTTTTGCAGCAGCTGAACGCTGTAGAAAGAGCGGTATTCCTGCTCCGCGAGATTTTTCATTATTCGTATGATGAAGTAGCGGAAATGATCGGAAAAAGCAGTACAAATTGCCGTCAAATCTATCACCGAGCCAAAAAAAGCATTCATTTCGATCCCGATCAGCCCCCTTCGATCTCGATGGCAGAGGAGCAAATAAAGGAGTTTGTGAACTCTCTGATGCAAGGAAATACGAGCAAACTGCTTGAGCTAGTCAGTGAAAATGTGGTTTTCTATTCAGACGGTGGAGGCAAAGTAAGAGCTGCGCAAATTCCGATCTTTGGCTTTGATAAAGTTATCCATTTGCATCAAAATCTGCTCAGAATGTATGAAGGGAAGTATACTTTTTCGTTCCTTACAGTAAACGGGTTGCCGGGGATTGCAATCAAGATGGATGAAAAAATTCAGTATATTTACTCATTTGCTTTTAACAATAATCAAATCCAAACGATCTATGCCGTATCAAATCCGGATAAACTACGACATGTCTAATAATGAATTGCCCACATTCAAAGCTCCTCGTGAAGTCCATGGGCAGTGAAAGCGGTTCGATCCCGCCTGAATATCCCACACGCTTTATTTTCCAATAATTTACTAAATAGGTAATTGACTAACATATTGGAAATTGATAGAATATACAAAAATGTAAATGGTGGTGTCTAAATTGAAAAAAAGTATCTTTTTGCTTCTATCTCTATCACTATTTTCCGTTTCAGCCTTAATCCCAACAAATTATGCACATGCTAATGTTCAAGTTGATCCAACTTTTGACGAAAAGTCTTTTTATGAAGAGCTACAAATAGACCCAGAGGCTAAAAAGGCTTACCAACAACTAAATGATATTTTTGAATCTAAGGAATTTAAAACGATACAAGAAGCACTTAAACAATATGGTGATCTCATTTATTCAGATGAAACTGGTTATCATTTCAAAGAAGGGGCAGAAAAGGAAATTCCAGAAGAAACCTATGTTTTGTTAGAAGAAGTCTTTAATTCTGCTAACGAAGAGTTTACAAATGAAGAAAGAAGGACTCTAGAAAACCGAGTAAGTCCCCTGGGTGTAACTGAGGATTATTATTATGGACACGACGATGATACATATGTATATTCAAACGGTGATTGGGATGTTGGCGAATGGTGGTACTTTAGTGATGACGATACCAGATGGCTAGTTGAAAAATTAGCGATTGCTGCTACAATTTCATGGTTTGCAGGAAAAATACTTTCTCTATTCCCAGCAACCAAGGGTTTAGGCTTGTCTCTCGAAGTTGCATCGGTTCTGTTTGGGCTTGGAGCGACCTATATAGCCAATAAAAATAAAGGTTATGGTATTTACGTCCGAATTTACAGCGGAGGAGTTTACATGCGTGCAAGAACGTATTGAGAAGTATAATTAAAAAACAAAAAACACATGTTGCTAAATTAGATAGCATGTGTTTTTTTAATCCAAAAGAAAATGGCATAATAAAGGGGGAATTCATATTGAATAGCTTGTTTCCATATTTTGTTTTGAGTCTTATGCTTTTAACATATATATATAGCTTTTTAAAAAAAGTAAGCATATTAAGAGACATGAATGGGGCCGTTTTAGCATTTCTCATTTATACAATTACAGACCAGCTCTGGTGGCTTAGTCTTATTGTTTTAATAGCTGCCTATATCTTTGCAATTATACAAACATCCAAAAAAGTCCGATGATAGCTCGAGACCAAACTACCAACCAATAGGAGGCCCGATAATACACATTATGTAAAGTAACGTCCGAGTCCTCATTTTCGGGCGTTTTTCGTCGTTTTCAGCGATTACCGATTTTCGATCCATCCCATTTGTCCACGTAGAGAAGACAAACTGTCCTTTTCCTCCAAAAAACACGATCTCGCTCTTCCTCTGGTTTTCTCTTTGTTCGGATTCCACGAAAAAATGCACGATGCAGCTCGTTGGCCAACCAGAAATGCAGCCATTAAATCCGAATGATTTTTTGAGCATCGGGCTTACTTTTATGCTCCACTACGAAAATCCCGCACTAGCGAAAGTGCGGGATTTTAATCGTTGATTATTTTTTGAGACGTTTAGCTTTCTATTTTTTTCGATAGGTGTCTATCGCCTTACTGATCCGTTCATTAAGTAACGTCAAATCAGGGGGATCGACCGGCTTGTCCTCGAGGTTGAACTTGGTTTTCAGCTGTAGAATTCTCCGGACGCTTTCGTCAATCCTCTCTTCGGACAGCGTGCCATCCGCTACGCTTTGCTTCAGGGCAGCAATCACGTTATCGACATTAGCGTATTCATGGGCAATGAGCACAATATCGGTCCCCGCCTGCACCGACAGAACAGAGGCCTCTCCGATTCCATACCGCTTCGCAATCGCTCCCATGGTCAGGTCGTCCGTCAAGATGACGCCCTCGAAACCCAGCTTATCGCGTAATTGGCCCGTCACTACCGCCGGCGATAAGGAAGAGGGATGTTGCTCATCGATTTGCGGAAACAAAATATGGGCCACCATAACAGCGTCCGCCCCTTCCTCAATGGCACGGACGAAAGGCTGCCACTCCAGTTGGGTTAAATCCTTCTCGCTCTTATGAATAACCGGCAGATCCAGATGGGAATCCGTCTCGGTATCCCCATGTCCCGGAAAATGCTTCACGACCGGGATGACACCGGTCTGCTTCATTTGCTTCATTACTGCTATGCCCAGGGAGGATACGATATCGGCAGTCGGTCCAAATGAGCGTTCTCCGATAACCGGGTTCTTCGGGTTGTTGTGAATATCGAGCACCGGAGCAAAGTTCATGTTCAAGCCCATTCCCTTTACCTCTTCTCCAAGGATACCGCCGATCTCCCCGGCCGCTTCCTGGCTGTTCCATTGCCCGATTTCCTGTGCATTCGGCAGACGATCAAGCCCTGGCAAACGACTGACTCGCCCGCCTTCCTGATCTACAGAAAGCAGCAGTGGGACAGAATGGCTCTCGTTCCATTGCTTGAGCTGGTTTGTAAAACGAACGACCGAGGCCGGATCGGCCAGGTTATTTTTATAAAAGATAATCCCTCCGACATGCTGTTCCTTAATCAATCTTTCGTCCTCGGCTGAGGCAGAAGTACCTTGTACACCGGCAATGATCATCTGCCCGATTTTTTCCTCCAGCGTCATCTCGTCTATTCTTTCACGAATCGCATCCTTCTCCACGATAGGTGCGGATGGACTCGAAGACGGCTCGGAACCCGCTTCAGGCGCAGGAACAGCCGAAACAGGAGGGGATGGATGGGCAGGAGAGGCCGATTGGTTCCCGGAACATCCGGATAGAACCGCGATGATTAACATCGACCATAAACCTGCTAGCATAGACAGCTTCTTCATGTTGTTTATCACCTGCTTGCCTACATGTATTTGTTTATCATACCATTTTTCGTACTTACAGGGGGTTGCCTATCAAATGCGGGATTTATCCACCGCAACAGGAATAACATCCTCCTTATCGTATAATCCGTGTTTGACGAAGCGCTGAAGTAAAAGCACGAAACCCCAGAAGGAAAAGCAGGAAGATTTGGATTCTTTTACAGTTATATCGTATTGTAGTATTATGGAAGTAAAATTTACCAAATCGATAAGGCTTGGCTTATAAGGGGAACAGCATGAAAGCGATCTTAATTGACGATGAACAGTTGGCGTTAAACTATTTGGAGCATCAGTTAGTTCATATCGCAGATGTCGAAATTATTGGCAAATTTACGGATCCCATGGTCGGCAAGCGAGCCATTGAAAAAAATGAGATTGATATTGTTTTTTTGGATATTCAAATCCCAAAGCTGAACGGCATTGAGTTGGCGGAACAGCTTTTGGAAATGAAGCCTCAATTACAGATAGTATTCGTAACCGCCTATGAGAGATATGCGATTAAAGCATTTGAGCTGAACGCTCTTGACTATGTCTTAAAGCCGGTTGGCAAACAACGTCTGCGAACGACAATGAAACGAATTCAATCCAGGCTGGAGGAACATGCTGCCTTGTCCCTTCAGAAATCGGAGAAATTACATATGAGTTTGTTTCAACAAGTAACGATTGTAGATGGCGGACAGGAAATCCTGCTGCGATGGCGAACGGCCAAGGTGCAGCAGTTGTTCTTATATCTGGTTCAACACAGGGGGAGAGCAGTTAATAAAACGACAATCATTGAGTTGCTCTGGCCAGAGCTTGAACCGGAAAAGGCCTATCATCAACTGTATACAGCTATCTATCATATTCGCAAAACCTTGGCACCTTTTGAAAAATATTTTCGAATTGCCAATATATCAGAAGGGTATCTATTAAAACTAGAACATATCATCTTGGATGTGGATCAGTTCGAGCAATTTTTCCGCTCTGACGCAGTCTTATCTGCGGAGACGATTGGCGAATATGAACAAGCCGTGGCTCTGTGCAAAGGGGATTATCTGCAAGAGCATAATTACGTATGGGCAGAAAGCGAACGTCAAAGATTACAGCTGCAATGGGTGCAAACTGCTTTGAAAATGGTGGATTGGTATTACGCCAATGAGGAAAGGGACAAAGCGATAACGCTATGCTTGGACATCTGTCAGCGCTATCCGCTAGAGGAGGAAGCCTATTTTTACCTGATGAAAATCTTTGCTGACATGGGCAGACATACGTCTGTGCATGGCCAATACGAGCAATTGAAGAATGTGTTGCAGACAGAATTGCAAGAACATCCTAATCCTGCAATTACAGAATGGTATCAACGATGGCAGCAGAAAAATAAGGAATAAACCAGGTGGTTTATTCCTTATTTTGGGATTTGGAAAGTGACGGTCGTACCTTGTTCAGGTGAGCTATCAATCGCTAAGCCTTGGCGATATAGTTGCTTTAGTCGTCTTTCGATATTTCGCAGGCCTACGCTTGCTCTTTTTTTGGTATACCCTGTTTGGTTGAAAAGCTGATTCCGAACTTCCTCTGTCATCCCTTTTCCATTGTCCTGGATAGAAACTTCGCAATACTCCCCTTTATCTTTGATGTGAATCCAGAGCGTTCCCCCGCTTGTACGCTGCATTAAACCGTGCTTGATTGCATTTTCCACAAGCGGTTGAATGGTTAGTGGCGGCAAGCAAAAATCGAGTTCAGGGTCCATATCCCATTCCACCTGCAAACGATCGCCAAATCGCTGCTTCTCAATATATAAATAGGAACGGACAAGAGCGAGTTCATCGTGAAGCGAAATCACGGGATCAGAATTATGAAAGTCGAAGCTTAAACGCAAGTAGTTGCTGAACTCTTCAAGCAATGCCTGCATTTTCGTGAAGTCCTCGAGTCCCAAGGCGGCAATTGAATTTAATGTGTTAAACAAAAAATGAGGCTGGATTTGTGATTGCAGCCATGCTCCTTCCATCCGCAAGCGTTCGTCGAAGGATATTTTCAACTCTGTTAAGGCTTTTACCCTTGCCTTTAAATCCCAAGCATCGACCGGTTTCTTGACATAGTCGTTCGCTCCTGCTTGAAAGCCGGTCACAATATCCTGGGAGCGATTGCGTGCGGTCAAGAGCAGGACAGGCAGTTCCAAAACAGAGAATCGTTCCCGGATGATGCGTGTCAGTTCATAGCCGGATACGTGAGGCATCATGACGTCTGAGATGACCAGATCCACCGCTTTACGTTCCAGTATGGACAAGGCTTGCTGAGCGCTGGTAGCCGTGCTTACTTCATACTGTTCGGATTCAAGCATTTTGCTAAGAATGTTCAGGTTGATGCTGTCGTCATCCACAACGATAATTCTTGTTTTTCTAATAGAAGAAACCGTTTCTGTTGATGCAGGGATTCGATCCGTGGTTGCAGCAGCCATTTCTAACGAAGACTGCGTCCATGCCTGAGCGCTGCTCTCTTCCATTAGAGCGGATTCTGCAGCCAGTGGGAGTGTAAAAGTAAAGGCAGAGCCTTTTCCCGGAGTGGACTGAACCGATAGAGTCCCGCCGTGCAGCTCAACCAACTGCCTGGAAATATGTAAGCCCAGCCCGAATCCGCCACTTGCTCTGATTGAATTCAGCTCCGCTTGCTCGTAAGGTTGAAAAATAGATTGCAGAGCCTTTTCCTCGATGCCAACCCCCGTATCCTCCACCTGAATAGAAGCGAATCCATTAGCGGCAGTCGCGCGGATCGTGATGGTTCCTTCATCTGTAAATTTAATGGCATTATGCACCAGGTTGAACAGAATTTGAATCAACCGGTTTTCATCTCCCCGAACAGAAGGAAACGAATCGTCGATTTCCGCTTTTAAAGCAATCGGTTTTCCGTCCAGCATCAGTCTCGCCATATCGAAAACACCAGCGAAGATGGACTGCAGGTTTATTTTTTTCTCATGCAGGCGAATGGTGTTCTCCTTTAATCGTGTCACATCAAGCAAATCATCCAGCATGAGCGTCAAACGTTTGCTGACATGCAGGAGAATATCCAGCCGTTTTTTGTGTTCTTCATGGAGTGGATTGTCTGTATCCTCGATAATCGCTTGTGTGATATTGATGATGCCGTGCAAAGGATTTCTCAGTTCATGAGACGTATTCACCAAGAATTCATCCTTGCGCTTATCCTCTTGCTGCAATTTCTCGGCAAGCTGTTTCGTCTCGGTCGTTGCCCGGAAAAATCGTCGGAACCAATAGGCCGCAAAAGCAAGTACGGCAAAGATCAGGTTGAAGGGGTAGTGAATCATTTCCAATCCCAGTATGGCATAGACGATCGTCCAGACCACATTAACCCCAACAAACAAGCAAGCGAGCAGAAGAAAGATAATGTCTTCCTTGTCCCGAATGGCTTTCCAGAGTATGTAGGCAGAAATGATGACGGACAGGAGCATCACGATCGATAGCATTCTGCTCATCGCTAAGATCGTTCCAGCGGGTACGCAGAGGATGAACAGTGCGTATAAGCTGCACAAGCCACCGAAACCTTGCAAAATCCTTCTGTTCAGATAAGCAGGAAGCAGATAATGAAACAAGGGAGGTATGAAGGCGACCGCACCAACATAGACGAGATACGTCATCTTCAATGTCCATTCATAATCCAACTGCAGCCAGACAAAGAATAGCTTGTCATCTGCAGTCACTACAATAAAAATTCCACAAATCATGACCAAAGAGAAATATAGCAAGCCTTTATTTCTGGAACCCAAAAAGTACAGGAGCAAGGCATATAAACTATGAATCAGAAACACGACGAGCAAAAATAGCTGCAAACTGATGGACAGCATCGTCCGCATCTGTACAGCTTCTATCGTACCGAAGCGAATAGGTTTTGTGATTCCTCCTGCTCCGGCATCATTGGAAGCATGGATCAGCAACTCTACCTGGCCTTGTTCTGGCGTCAGTTTGACCGTATAGGGAATATTGCGAGCTTGGTGCTCGATGACGCTGGTTGCCGGTTGTCCCGCCCGGGCGACCAACTGCCCATTGGCATAGATGGCCGAGGCAGTTCGAAGCTCATTGATTCTAATGCCAAGTGTCTGTTGCTGTTTCGGATCAAGCAAGATGCGTAATCGATACGTGCCCAAGCGGAAGGTGTCAGGCGTGCCTTGCTCATGAACAAACGCCTCATCCCACCGCTTGGGCACTTGGAGGTACGTCTGTTCCTCAGGTTTCTTCAGGTCGTTCCCCTCTATGAACTGAGAGGGGAAGAACTCCCACTCCCCATCCAATCGCAATGTCTGGTAGTCCGAGAATTCCCACCCGCGTAAATCAAGCACTCCTTTTACAGCCACTGGTTTTTCAGCGTAGTCAAAAGTGGTGAGGAAACTCATCCAGAGTAAGCGAACAGCTGTTACTGCCAGTAGAGCAACAATGATTATTTTCGTTCATTTCCAGGCGACTGTTTTCATTTCATCTAATAACCTCAATTAGTAATAGTAAGGAGCCTCTTAAAGCCCCCATTTTGGGTATAAGTGATGCCCCTCTATGCCTTAGCCGTTTCTCAAATGATTACTTTTCGACAAGATGTTCAGGACACCTTTTAAAAAAAATCGATCGGGTGTTTCGTGATTGATGAACGGGTATCCGGATGGCACGTTCCATCCACAGAAAACATTGACCCGAGCAGAAACGGTCACAATTATTAATCGATTGACAAACAAGATTCAGTTGAGCCCGGTAAACGGACAAAGCTGGCCGGATGTGCCTCCAACTCACTGGGCGTACAAGGACATTGAAGCAGCAACCAAAAAGTAAAGGCAACTCATAACGAAAAAGGACCCATGTATATCGCATAATAAAA
>NZ_RHHT01000057.1 GCF_003710985.1 Brevibacillus panacihumi | reverse complement strand
ACTTGACGGGGTGCAGTTCAGTTTTTCCTTTTTACACCGATTCCTTCACAACCTGCAAACCTTCCTGCCGCTTCCTTCTCGCAGCCCTTTTATGATGCAAGGTATAATACACAATCCCCCCAAATACAACTACCAAAGAAGACAGTACATACATGAAGCTATAGTTCGTAGACGAGGCAATGATCCCGAGTACGAACGACCCTACACCCATCCCGGTATCCAGCAAGAGAAAGTAGGTCCCGGTCGCCAAGCCGCGGCGTTCCGTCGGGGAAGATTTGATCGCGATGGCTTGAAAGCTCGGAAAAACACTGCCATACCCGAGTCCGATCACGCCGCTCGCCACCAAAAACATGGTCGGCGTATGTGCTTGACTCAGGAGAATCAATCCGATGGCATACAGGATGATACTGGGGTATACGACGATGTTTTCCCCCATCCGGTCAAACAATCTCCCGGTAAAAGGACGGGATACAACAATCATAATGGCATAAATGACAAAGAAATAGCTCGAGACCTCCATCATCCCCAGCTCTTTTGCATAAACAGGAATAAAAGAGAGCAGTCCGCTATAGGCAAAAGAAAGCAGCAAAGCAGTCAGGGAGATAGGTACGGCACCCGGTTCAATGAAATTTTTCCAATGAAAGGCTCTGTTGGCTGTTGGCTTCACGGAGCGTTTGTGTTCGAGAACGCGTGTGAGCCCGCCGCATACGAAAGAAAGAATAGACAATAGTGACAAGATCACCACGAGCGTCGTAAAGCTGAGCTGGTGCATGATCGTCAACCCCATGAACGGGCCAATCACCATCGCAATATTCATAAACATCGCGTAGTAGCCGATCCCTTCCCCTTTTCGCTCGTCGGGAACCAGGTCGGTAGCAATAGCAGCCATGGCCGTCGTAGCAAAGCCGAAGCTTACACCGTGAACGAAGCGAAGAGCGAGCAAAAACACGAGGCTCGCGATCCCGAAGTACAGAAACGTGGATACCATAAATACAGCGGAGAAGAGGAGGAATATCTTTTTTCTGCCAAGCTCGTCCACCCATTTGCCTGCCAACGGCCGAAACAGGACGGCCGCGATGATAAAGGCTGTCAAGGTCAATCCTGCTTCCCGGTCACCGCCGTTCAATATCTCCATGACATAGATCGGCAGCGTAGCCACCAGGGCATAGTACGTAATAAAAAGAAACAAGCTGCTAAGGCAAATACTAATAAAATCTTTGCGCCACAGGGGCTGTCTTTCCAATGATGATCTCTCCAATCCCCGCGGAAACGCTTAGTCGTCTAACCTTGAAGCTCCGCGTTACAATTTTCTCTCATTTTGGCAAGCAATTGTTTTAGCAACTCCATCTCATGCTCGGCTATCCCTTTCAAAACAACCTGATGGACTTGCTCATCGATCGGGTCCAGCAGGCGAATGATTTGCTTCCCCTCATCCATCAAACAAACGAGTGATGATCGTTTATCTTCCGGATTTGGTTTTTTCATGATCAGCCCCTTGCGTTCCAGCAAGTCGGAAATTCTCGTCACATTGGCCTGATCTTTTCCTACTCGCTTGCTTAACTCCTTGATGGAGATTTCATCGCCTTCTTCCAATCGCTTCAATATGGACCATTGTTCCGGTGTCACATCATAGGGGGCGAATGCGGTCATCAGGAGGCGCGTCATGGCTCGTCCCGTATTGTTGATGGCGAATCCCAATGCGTCATCCAGTCTCAAAAAATCCCCTCCAACAAATAAATGTCATGACATATATGTCATGACATTTAAAAAAGTACCATATTTCTCGAGTATTGGTCAAGATGCTTTACGATTTGAGAACATCGAATCGACGCTATAACGCGAGCTTCCGCTGATGACCAAAGCAAGCAGCATAGACAACAGCGCGAGGTCCAACTCGTAACCGGCACCGGTGCCATCTCCCAAAAATCCGCCGGCAAGCTTGGCAGTAAAAATCGCTCCGATCATCACGATTCCCAGCAAAGCGGAGAAGACGCGCGTACCAAAACCGAGAATGAGCGCAAGTCCGCCAATTGTTTCCAAAAAGGTTACGAGATAAGCGAGAAAAGCAGGAAGACTCAGGCTGCCAAAGAAACCGGCGACGTTGTCCAAGCCCATTTGGAATTTGACGATACCGTGGACCAGAAATGTGACCCCTGCCACGACGCGTATCAAGAGTAAGCTCCATTCAAAACGTTGATTCATGTGTGTACAACCTCCAGAAAGTTATAACGTAAGTTGATTACTTTTCATTAGTTAGTATACAATAATAATATATGAAGTCAACCCAATCTTTATTCCCAAAATAAGGAGACAAGTTTCGGCATTTGGAGACAGCCCAGTTCATTCGTTTTGATGGATTTCAAAAACAGCGGTATACTGGAAGGAGAATGAGGTGATAGGTATGAAACAGTCTTCCCTCTGTCCTAGGTTCGAAAAAGGCATGCAGCTACTCGGCAAACGCTGGACAGGGCTTATTATCTACCAGTTGCTGTCGGGGCCGCAGCGATTTTGCGCCTTGGAAGCCGCTCTGCCGATCAGCGGAAGGCTGCTCTCGGAACGATTGAAGGATCTGGAGAAAGAAGGTCTGGTGCATCGCGAGGTGTATACGGACTCGGCACCAGTTCGCGTAGAATATTCGCTGACGCAAAAAGGGCTTGCCTTGGGACCGGCGTTAAAGGAAATTGAAAGCTGGTGCCAAACGTGGATCGAGTTGGATGATGTTGCGCAATCAGGCGAAGATGAATAGAAGAGGCTGACTCATAAGGTCGTTTTTCATCACGATCTTTTCGAGTCAGCCTCTTCCTATTTGGATTTCCTGGCTTTCCATTTCAAATATTCGATATGTGTCCGCACTTCTTCCAGATCATCCAGACTCAACCCCTCCAGGTTCAGAAACGGAGCGTGCTCCTCACGAACGGAGGCTTGTTGCCAGAAAGGAGCGGGGGTGTCTGTTCTGCCGTGCAGGAAGTCCGTCGAAATCTCAAATAAATCGGCAACCTGGGAGATGAGATGATGGTCGACTCCCTTTTTTTCACCGGATTCAATGCGGGATAGGACCGTATTATGAATCCCCAGCTTCTCGGCCAATTCGAGCTGGGACCATTTTCTTTGCTCGCGAAGCCATTTGATACGTTTGCCTATCACTGACATGCTGGTACCACCTTTCCATAATGGCAATTTCATTTTAACAATTTTCCAAAACGGAAAAAACAGATTTTGTCGAAATAACAATCATTGTATTGACTTTGTTAAAACAGAAACGATATGATGAAAATGTCAGGATTTTCTATTTATAATAGGAGGATCATAGCGAATGGAGGAAATCGATCTCGCTTACATCATCCAACGCAGGCTGGAACGAGGATTGACTCAACAGGAGATGGCTGAATCGCTAGGGTTCAAGCATGCTTCTTCCTACCTGAAATATGAAAAGGGCGAATACGAGTTTAAGGCAGGCCATCTGCCGATCTTGGCGAAAAAGCTGCACTGCGGGCTGCAAGATCTGTTCGGGCGTACGTATTGCTGAATCAGCAAGCACGAGAAGAGGGAGACAAGGGGTGAATTTCCGTGAAACCATACGATGCCAACCTGCGCCAGTTAGAGATTTGGAAGAAGACGATCGGATATGAAATCAAGATGATGGCTCCGCAAAGCAAGGACGCATGCGATGACTTTGTGATGCGGCTCCTTCGATTTGAAAAGCAGCTGCAGGCGGAAGCGGCGGGAAAGACCGAAAAAATATAAAAAAGGCGCACCTCCCTGCAACGTCAGGAAGATTCGCCCCACTCCAAATAGGTTGCAGCTTTTCTTACAATCTCATGATCTCATCTCTCAACAGCTCAGACTGGGTGCCAAAGACGATCTGCACCTGACCTTTGCCGAGCCTGATGATTCCTGCGGCGCCCAAATCCTTGAGCGCTTTTTCCTGTATCAAATTCTCATTTTTCACGTGGAGGCGCAAACGAGTAATGCATGCTTCCACCTGGATGATATTTTCCTTCCCCCCGATGCTGGCGAGTACCTGTTCCGCCTTTTCCCGCATGGAGCTGAACCCGCTTGCTGCAAGCGCCTCGCCTGGATCGTCCTCTCTGCCGGGGGTCATGATATTCATTTTGACGATGAGAATACGGAAGAGGAAGTAGTAGACGACGGCAAAGGCCAAACCCACGGGGATGATCTCCCATGCATTGGTGGAAAGGGGGAAATTGACGACGTAGTCGATAAATCCTGCAGAGAAGCCAAAACCGTGCTTGATCCCCATCGCGGTCACGATATAGCCGGACAACCCGGTCAGGACAGCATGCACGACATAGAGCATGGGGGCCACGAACATAAAGGCAAATTCCAGCGGTTCTGTCACACCTGTCAAAAATGAGGTGAGTGCGGTCCCCATAAAGATGGAGGCGATGACCGCTCGATTCTCAGGCTTGGCCGTGTGGACGATCGCCAGTGCAGCGGCCGGCAATGCGAACATCATGATCGGGAAGAAGCCGGTCATAAACAGTCCCGCCGAAGGATCGCCAGCGAAGAAGCGGTGGAGGTCGCCATTGATGACTTTCCCGGTCGCGTCCGTATATTCGCCGATCTGGAACCAGGCGATCGCGTTGAGGACGTGATGCAGCCCGAAAGGAATCAGCAAACGGTTCAAGAATCCGAACAATCCGGCTCCGATGGCCCCCAGACTTACTATCCAGTTCCCCACATTATCGAGAACCTCTTGAATCGGCCCCCAGATGATCCCAAACACGATGCCGATCAGCACCATCACGATGGAAGTGATGATCGGGACGAAACGTTTTCCGCCAAAAAACCCAAGCCAATCCGGCAGTTTGATCGTGTGATACCTTTTGTAGAAGTAAGCGGCAATCCCTCCGGCCAGAATTCCGCCTAGAACTCCCATGTTCAGCTTGGCATCCTCGGCTATAAACGGGATGGCCCCAGGCACTTTGGTAAGGACCGAAGTGAGGACCATATAAGCGATGACCGCAGCCAGAGCAGCGACCGCATCTCCAGCCAGGCCGATGGCGACACCGACAGCAAAAATCAGCGGGAGGTTGTCAAAGATAGCTGAACCGCCGGCAAACAGGAAGGGAGCGATGTGCTGGTTGAGAAAGCCTCCGACCGATGCCCCCATATGAAACTCGGTCTCGTAGTTGATCGCCCCGAAGCGAAGCAATAGCGCCGCAGCCGGGAGCGTGGCGACGGGAAGCATCAATGCCCTCCCAATCCTTTGCAAAAAGGCAAGCATGAGTAAACCCTCCTTGGATGAAAGTTGTATCAGCATGCCTCTCCAGGAATAAAGGACGGGAAGAAAGCAGGAGATGGAGAGCGGAGAGGCAAGACCGAACCTGTGAAGAGAAGCTATTTCTGCAAGATACGCATCAATGTGTCTTTCCCGGCTGTCACTTGCTCATTTGCCGTTACTTCCAAGCGGGAGATGGCATCGGGATTGGTAAGGATGACGGGCGTAACAAGGGAGAATCCCGCTTTTTGCAAAAGCATCCTGTCAAAACGGATCAAGGCATCTCCAGCCGTTACCCGATCCCCTGTCGACACGACCGCAGAGAAGCCCTCTCCTTTTCGCTTTACCGTATCGATTCCGATGTGCAGAAGAAGCTCAAGACCGCAGTCGCTGGTTATGGCGATAGCATGATGCGTCGGGAAAAGATGCGTGACTCGGCCTGTCAAAGGTGATGTCAGAAGCTCATCAGTGGGCGAGATGGCCACTCCTTTGCCCAGCACGTCTTGGGAAAATACCGGGTCGGGCACGAGGGACAGGGGCAGTACGCTGCCAGTCAAGGGAGCCAGGACGTTGATTTCCTTTTGCGGATTGTTGCGGGAGAATAATCGGAACAGCATAAGCGCCTCCTTTGATGATGTGCCAAGTAAAATAGGCATGAAGCAGCTTTTTGGCAGACGCATGGATGGCGTCTGTCACGGATAGCTGCTCATGCCTAGTCGAGCTAGTAACACGCAGGGTGAATATTCAATTTGGACGATAGAACATACGGTACAGATGCAGGGCGAGATAGCCCACCTCATCTTCTGGCACAGATGCGCCCAGCTTTTCTGCGATGGATGCGCAAAGGGCTTCGGCTATGGGATAAACGTCTGGAATCATGGCTTTGACCCGATCCTGCAGAGGGTTTTTGATGGGCTTTCGCTGTTGGACCCGCTCGACAGTGAAGCGCAAATGTGTGATCAGCCGGACGTAATCTACAGAGCTTCGGTCGATCTGCTGTTGAGCGCGTTCCTCGATCAGGCTCACCCATTCGCCGGTCCAATGCGTAAGCTGGACGGTTTTGTTGACCGGGGTGTGACTGACGGCTGCGTGAATATGCAGGGCTAGAAAACCGATCTCGCTCTCGGGAATACCCAGGGAAAAAGCCTTCTGAATCATCTCGCCTGCTCGCCCGGCGAGGAGGTATTCTTTGGGATACAAGGCTTGAACCTCAAATAAAAAGGGATTCACAATCTCCAACCCATTGCGCAGCCGATAAATAGCAAAGTGAATGTGATCCGGCAATGCGACATGGACGTGTTCATTCAAGACGGGAGTAATCTCCTGAGCTACAAGTGCGATAATTTCCTCGGCAATGCCGACGACAGCGGGATCGACCTGGTTCAGCATCGCCTGGTACTGCACTTGATGGTGCTCCTGTTCCAGTCGAAAGCGTTTTTCAACACGAGCATCCGTGATTTGTACCGTTTCCCCCGGTTTGATCCCGTAGCCAATTCCTTTTCCGAACAAGACGATTTCCTGTGAAGAGCAGGATTCCTCGACCAGGACGACGTTGTGGTTCAGAATCCGCGTGATGGTATAAGGTCGAGCTTGCCCACCTTCTCCCGCCATCTTCCTCACCCCAGATCTCTCCGGTTTTTCTATTGGATTATCGTTACTATATAAAAGATTTTGGAAAG
Organism: Brevibacillus panacihumi; assembly: GCF_003710985.1. Taxonomy (GTDB): domain Bacteria; phylum Bacillota; class Bacilli; order Brevibacillales; family Brevibacillaceae; genus Brevibacillus; species Brevibacillus panacihumi. The sequence goes on along the minus strand of NZ_RHHT01000057.1, from coordinate 30,093 downwards.
ATATGCGTGATTCTTGGGAAAAAGCAATCGACACTTGGGGAAGGCTGGGAAGGTAGGAGATCGCAGAGGAGACAACGAATAGAGGAAAGCGGCAGAAAAATAGCGGGCACGCTGGTGGCAGCGCTCCGCTGTAGAAATCTCGTTAACGGGTAAACTTGTCGGCAATCGTGGAGGCGCAGAAGGAATGGGGCTTTATCTCTGCGCGAAAGTGGTTCGAAGCTGCTAGGCTGAGAAGGGACTGGATAAACTTACGAGTAGGTCCGTTCGTGCCAATGTCAAAATGGAGCCGGACCGGGGTGTCGAGCTGATGGTCGCGAAGGTATTGACGTACTTCCGTAGCCAATCCCACAGCGTAGACAGCCTCTTGAAAGATGCGCTGTTGCAAGGATGAGTAGCGACGTTCCTGGAACTTGTGATAAAAAAAGGTTCCGCCATGTCCTGGCCGGATCACGGTGATGACGAGCGCAAAAAAAGTACCGCGGCTTTTCAGTTGGGAATCGGCTCCCACGATGATTTCGAAAGGTCCTGTATGGGAAGCGATGGTCTGTTCGATCAGGGAAAATACATCTTCTTTGGCTAATCGTCCTTTGGTGGGGCTATGAAAAGAGTCAAATAGGTGGTTGGTCGAGGTTAAGCCCACTCGCATCCCTCCAAAACGAGGATTTCTGTCACTTGTACCCATTTCCTTACACCATTAATGTATGTAATCTCGCTAAGAGTATGTGAATGGGAACAGGACGGTAGGGATTGGCAAAAAATCCAGGGAGGTATGAATCATCATGAAAGGGAATGTTTTGACACCTGAAGTAAAAGAAAATCGACAAGCAGGCCATGATATTGACCCTGTTTTTTTAAATCGCTGGTCTCCGCGTTCGTATAAGACCGACCCCGTCTCCGATGAGGTATTGTCCCGCCTGTTCGAAGCGGCGCGCTGGGCACCGTCTGGAAGCAACGAACAGCCTTGGCGTTTTATCGTAGCTCGGACGCAAGAAGACAAGGAGCGTTTTTATCCGTTTATCGCAGAAGGCAATCGCATCTGGTGCGAGAAGGCTCCTGTACTTGTCCTGCTTTTGTCCAAAACCATCAGCTCGCGTGGAACCGCCCTTCGTTCCCATGCGTTAGATGCTGGAGCAGCATGGGGCTATTTGGCGCTGGAGGCGACGCGCCAAGGTCTGGTCACGCATGCCATGGGTGGGTTCGATCCGCAAAAAGCGCGTGAAGACTTGGGTATCCCATCCGAATACGAACCACAAATCGTGATTGCGATTGGGTATCAGGGAGTGAAGGAAGAATTGCCGGAAGCCTTGCAGGAGCGGGAGAAGCCATCGACACGCCAACCTTTGGAGTCCCTGGTGTTTGAAGGCGTCTTCAGTCAAAAGTGATGATGGAGATGCATGGGCAGCATGAGACCTATATGCGTGCCGCAATAGAGGAAGCCAAAAAAGCGGCGGCAATCGGTGAGGTGCCGATCGGGGCGGTGATCGTTCGCGACGGGGAAATCGTCGGCAGGGGCTATAACCTGCGGGAGACGAAGAAGGACCCGACACTCCATGCTGAAATGATCGCGATTCGGGAGGCCAGTGCAAAGCTGGGCGGCTGGAGGTTGATCGGCTGCACCTTGTACGTGACACTGGAGCCTTGTCCCATGTGTGCAGGGGCGATTGTGCAAAGCCGGATTGAGCAGGTCGTATACGGGGCAGTCGATCCCAAAGCAGGATGTGCCGGGACTTTGATGAATCTGCTGGAGGAACCTCGCTTCAATCATCAGGTTCCGGTGGTAGAGGGCGTGCTTGCCGAAGAGTGCGGGCAATTGCTGAAGGATTTTTTTCGCGGTCTGCGCAAAAAGCGGGCTAGCTCTGCTGACGAATAAAACTGGAAAGAGAATGCCTTTCTGCATGAGCGGAAGGGCATTCTCTTCGTTCATTCGATTAATCCGTTACCATGACCGAAGGAGTGGCGGTTCGTACGAAAATCATGGCATCAAATGCTTTTGCCGGAATCATTTGCAATGTATACATCTTTTCCATTTTCCCATACCATTCACTAAAGACGGCGCCGATTGCACTGATGGGCTGGGCTTTATTCAGGTAAGCAAGGAAATGCTCATCATGTCTTGCCTTTGCAAAGTCCAGGAAGCCATTTTGCATGTTGGTCTGAGCAAATCGAACAGCGAGTCGATCATTCCCACTATTTTTTACAGTAAACACTTTGCTCTCGTTGGTGATGGCATCATTAGCTAGGAAGGAGCTTTCGTAAAATTCACTTCCTATGGCATAATATTGGTCCCCCAAGGTTTTGGCAAGGTAGGCCCCCATGCAGGTCGTCGTTCCTGCGGTCGTAGAAGTTTTTTCAATGTGTCCATTATGTCCGGTTATGAACATATTTTCGCGGCCGTAATGCTTCTTTTCAAAAGATAAAATCCATATCGCTTTTTCCGCCATATAGGAATCACGGGCGTAGTTATAGCTCACTTTCGTTCCGCGCAGTGTAGCGTTTTGCTTGATAGCCTCTGCAAAGGCCAGAGCCAATTCATATTCGTTCTCCGTGCTTTTTGCGGTATAAACGGATTTGTTTTCTTTCATCCGCTCCAGCAAGTTTTGAATATGGGAGAGCCCCTCCTGTACAAGGGCCAGCTTTTGATCGTACACCGTTTTATCATTCAGATTCACAAACGCAGTCTCGTATTTGGCGGCAAGTGCCGGATCAACCTTCTTTAAATAGGAGAACAGCCCGTTTTTGTTATGGTCATAGCGTTGCATGTCAAAGCCATAAAAATGAATTTGATCTTTTGCATCCCGATGCTCATTATAGGAGCGCATCCACGCTAGTAGGTCTGCCATTTCTTGCGTATGGTAAATCGTAAAGCCGATTGCTTGTGCAGCTTCCTGTGCAGTTCCGCTTCCTCCGGCTATGTATTCATTGACCTTTTGACCTCCGCCGAAATCGCCTTCTATGGCAAATACGCGATATCCTTGGTTTTCGACAAGATGCTTGAAAATATCTGATTTCAGCGTAGTAAATTCCTTGTTGCCATGTGTAGCCTCTCCAAATCCGATGATGGTTTTTGAAGGAAGCTCCATGGCTGATACGGGAACAAGGTTCGATTCCAATGACTGTTGCAGCGTGTCGGTTGATTTTGAATAAAACCCCGTCAATACACTCATGGTGATAAGCAGGTTTATTGCAATCAGGAAATTTTTTATCATATCGTTCTCTCTTTCTGGAACCTCAAAGCCGAAAAGGGATGATAAGGTGTCTACGGCGATATTCTGCCATAGGTTGTACGGCGGTGTGAGAGGTAGGGGGTGAGGTTAGACACCCCCTCCTGCTCGATTTATTTCTGAATATGCTGGCGCAGCAGCTCCAGCTCTTCTTCGGTGAGTTCCCTGTATTCGCCCAGCTCCAAGGTGGTATCGAGCGGGATCGGACCCATGCGGATACGCTGCAGGTAGATGACCTGCAATCCAAACGCGGCAAACATGCGTTTCACCTGATGAAACTTGCCTTCCATAATCGTGACGCGGATCTCGGATACTTCTCCAGACGAAAGAATCTCCAGCTTGGCAGGCATGGTCGTAAAATCGTCCAGCTCCACGCCTTTGGCAAATTCCCGGACATGTTCTTCGGTGACCCTGCCCTCGATGCGGGCGAAGTATTCCTTTTCCACTTTCTTCTTTGGAGAGAGCAGGCTATGTGAAAACTGTCCATCATTGGTCAAAAGCAGCAATCCCTCGGTATCGATGTCCAGGCGTCCCACAGGATGCACCTTGATTGCCCATTCATACGGCAGCAAATCTACGACCGTCTCGTGCAGGTTGTCTTCTGTCGCGGAGACGACGCCAGGCGGTTTGTTCAGCATTACATATACCCAGCGCTTGTAGTTGATCTCCTCGCCATCGACGACAATTTCCTGTTCTTCGGGAATGACGTGCATGCCCGGGTCCGTCGCTATTGTCCCGTCCACGACGACAACTTTTTGCTTCACAAGGGCCTTCACTTCTTTGCGTGTCCCAAACCCCATATTGGCCAACACTTTATCCAAACGCTCACGTTTCATTTATTTTCCTCGTTTCTGTTAGGTTCCTGTTTATGATGTATTCCATGCAGACAGCACACTCTTTCTAGTTTGTCCGATCAGCAGGCGCAAATCAAGGGGGAGCAAGGATTTGCCACTTGCATTTGTGTAATTGTTTTGCTATATTAAATAATGTTTCTGCAAACCATATGGAGAGATACCCAAGTGGTCATAAGGGGACGCACTCGAAATGCGTTAGGCGTCGTGAGGCGTGCGTGGGTTCGAATCCCACTCTCTCCGCTTACAGGTATGAAAGAGGACCAATATTGTTGTGTAATGTAAAGCATAAAGTGGCCGTTTTGGCCACTTTATGCTTTATTTTTTGTGTTCACTTAAGGAATAGACCGTGAGATTGCAAATTGAGGAATGAGTTTCGTACTTGATGGACGTGGTTACATAAAAAGCTGGAATCCCTACCAGGAGATAGGGGGTGGTATACTAAATGGAATAGATAGGAATTGGGAGTGTGAGCCATGATGAAAAAACAGTGGAGTGTAGGTATATTTCTCTTCCATGATGTTGAGGTGCTTGATTTTGCTGGTCCCTTCGAAGTGTTTTCCGTTACTGAATATCCGGATCAGCCTGTGGATACTCCGGAATCCAATCCATTTATCGTAAAACTAGTTTCGGAGACGGGAGAATTAGTACAGGCTTGCAATGGATTAAAAGTGCAGCCAGACTACAGTTTCGACAATGCGCCGCATTTTGATATTTTGGTGATTCCTGGCGGGATTGGTGCCAGAGAGAAGGAGATTTACAACGAGAAAGTCATTCAGTGGATTTCGCAGCGTGCGGGTAATGTTCAACTGATGACATCCGTTTGTACAGGTGCTCTTCTGTTGGCGAAGGCAGGTCTTCTAAACGGAAAGGTGGCCACAACTCATTGGGCCAGCTATGATAGACTCGAGAATGAGTTTCCGGCTGTCAGTGTAAAGAGGAATGTCAAGTTTGTTGATGAAGGGAACATTGTGACATCGGGTGGGATTTCTGCCGGAATCAATATGGCATTCCACATTGTTAAACAACTGCTTGGTTCGGAAATTGCTCGGACAACAGCCAAGACAATGGAGTACGACATCACGATTGAGTAACATCAAGGGTCATAATATGGATATTTATCCCATTTTATGACCCTGTTTTATTTCGGAGTACCGCCACATGGCTCATGAAGCTACGTTCAAATGAACCAAAAGCGCAAAGCCATGACGGTCACGATCCCCACGATAACGGTTCCCAGCAGGCTGCGCGTCTTGATTGCCACCAAAAAAGTGGGAAGTGCAGCGAGCAGCTCGATGTTAGAGGTGAACGGCGACCATTTGCCATCCTGAAGAAAAATCTCCTGTCCGATCAACGCAGCCATGACCGCGATCGGGACGTGGTTCAGCCAGCGTACGCCCCATTCGGGCAAGGCAATCCTGCTCAGCAGCATCAGGGGAAGGACACGCGGGACAAATGTCACCAAGGCGGCCCCCAATATGATCAGCAATATATCCCATCTTACTTCCATTTTTCCAACACCATCCCAATCGTAGCTGCGATCAAGGTCGCAGCGATTACCCCCAAATTGCTCCCAAATACGAGGGAGATTGCCACTGTAAGGATGACCGCACTGAGCGCGACAACCCCATCCCGTACGAATCTGTTGCGGCTGATCATCGACAGGACCAGCAAACCGATGAACATGGCTGGCAAGGCAAAATCAAGACCGTATTTTTCCGGGTTGGAAATCCATTGCCCAAAATAGGCCCCGGCCAGGTTGGCGACGAACCAGTTCAGATAGGCCGTGATATTTAACCCGTGCATCCAGCGTTCACTGATCTGCTTGCGTCTCGCCGTCTCATTGATCGCTACCCCGAATGTCTCATCGGTCAGCAAGGAGCCGATCAACATGTTGCGAAAAGGAGTAAGATGCCGGAAAAAGGGCGACAGCGCAGCACTCAGTAAAATATGGCGAAGATTGATAAAGAATATGGTGATGATAATGGCGGAAGCCGAACCGCCCGCAGCGATCATTCCGGCTGCGATAAATTGTGCGGAGCCAGCGTACAAGACGAGCGAGAGCAAAGCAATCTCCGCAATGCTCAGTCCTGCCGTTTTCTCCACAACCCCAGCCGCAAAGCCAATGCTCAAATATCCCAAAAGAGTGGGAATGCAATCCTTTACCCCTTTGAGAAAGGTGTCATCGCCTCGTGTTGCTGCCAAGGTTTCCATCGGGATGTGCTCTTGGCTCATCTCCTCTCCTCCAATCCCTGAATACATATAATAGGTGTTATATAGCTAACTACTATAAAAACAGGAAAGAAAAGACGGTCCAAATTTATTTGAACCGTTTGCCCGTTACGACATGGAAAAGCTCCGGTCTGTTGCGCCAGAGAGCTTCCACTTTTTCAGGACCAAGCTCCTTGGTCAATTCCGCCATCATGATGTCGTGCCGGATGTATTCGACCGCCACCAGGACCAGTGCCGGATCTTGGGTTTTGACTGCCCAAGCAACCGTATTGGGTGCGAAATTGGCGATCAACACTTCCTTTTGGTCTCTGGCTACGATGCTCAGGCGACCGCTCATGCGTTTTTCGACTACCTCTGGGGCCATGTAATTGTGATGGAAGGTCACACCCACCTGATTCTCCGGTTTTCCGAAGAGCATCGTAAAGATCTGGATGCCCTCTTTGACTCGTCGGTCTATACCGCCCTGGATGAGCGGGACTTGCGGTTCCCAGATGGAAAGCCAGAGCTCTTCCTCGGCCTTGCCGATCAGGTCAAGCATTTCCTCCACGACGAGGTCATCTCCGCTGATGCGCCGAATGACATCGACTTCCTGTTCGCTTTCCAGCGCTGCAAGCTCTTTTTCCAGATAGTCAAAGGATTGCTCGAATTCTTTTCGTTGACGGCTGATCAGCTCTTTGGCGGACAGAGGGGCGTAGGTAACAGGTTCGGATGGTACAGTGTACACCGCACCTTTGTCGACCAGCTTTCCCACCACCTCGTAAATCATCGAGCGGGGGACTCCTGACCGTTTGCTGATTTCATAGCCCGTCATCGGAAAATGCTTCAACAGGCTGATGTAGGCCTTGCATTCATATTGAGAAAAACCGAGCTTCTGCAATTCCCGATAAAGATCCGCCATCATAACCTCTATTCTTTAGTAGTTAGTGTTATCCTTACGTTATTACGAGGTGTCAGAATTGTCAAATGAAAAATACCCGCCATCCTACGGATCAGCGGGCATGTGTACGGGCTTTTCCTTAGTACGAGGCACTTTTCGCAAAATACGCTACAAGAAATTCCTGAAAGGTGCGGGCAGCCAGGGACAAGTAGCGCTTTTCCTTCCACGCGATGGAATAGGAGCGCTCACAGGGGAAGTCATCGATTTTCAAAACGGGAAAGGGAAGCGGCTCATCGGACGAGCACCTTGGCACAAAAGCGACCCCGAGACCAGCTTGAACAAGACTGGTCAATGCGGCTGGCTCCTCAACTTCACATACGATATTTGGGCGAATACCTGCTTTCTGCAGAATGTCAGCATTTGTTTTCCGCAAAGGGTGTCCTACCTTGTATTCCACGAAGGAATCTTCAGCCACCTCTCGCAGGAACAGGCTTTGCCGATCCGCCAATCGGTGATGGGCAGGGACAGCGAGGTAAACTTCTGCCGTCAGAACAGGCTCTTCCTGAATGCCGTCCGTGTCCAGCGATGCCGCCGTAAAACAAAAGTCGATCTCTCCTTGGTCCAGAAGCTGCGGCATCTTGGGCAAATCTACCGGAGACACCTGTGTAATGCGGAAATGGACATCCGGGTACATCTCACGAAAAGCCCCGATCGGCTTCGACAAGCGATGCAAGGTAGTCGTGGCCAGATGAATGCTTCCCCGTTCCAGCCCCGCGAGATCAGCTACCTCTCTGCGCCCCTCCTCCAGCGCTGTCAAGGCAGTCTCTACCTTGCTCAAGAATGCCTTCCCCATGGCATTTAGCTTGATCTGCCGATGATGTCGGTCAAAGAGCGGGACGCCCAGATCTTCTTCCAGCCTGGCGATCGTTTTGCTGAGGGCAGGTTGGGCAATTCGCAGCTCCTTGGCTGCATTCGTCATATGCTCCAATTTGGCGACTTTTTGAAAATAAAGCAACTGTAACAGCTCCATTGGCACCACCCTTTTCATATACCAAAGTATATCATTCGATAATTATATATATATTTTAACTTATTTTTCTCCCATTCTATAATGTAGTCTGAAATGAGGGAAGGGGGAAACGTGAAATGAAAACAGGCATTCAGAAAAATCCCGGTGAGGTTTTGATACGCATCCTCGCTTTTACACTGGTCATCTCTTCAGTGAGTGCGATGATGTTCAATATTGTACTACCGCAGATGAGTGCGGAGTACCAGCTTTCTTACTCGGAGGTAAGCTGGGTTACGGCTATTTACATGCTGCTTTATGCAGTGGGCTCCGTCGTGTACGGGAGGCTCGCCGACAGCTACAAGCTGAAAAATCTGCTGACGTTTGGGCTGAGTGTATTTCTGCTCGGTTCGCTGGTCGGACTCTGCGCCCAGGCCTATTGGATGGTCTTGGCGGGAAGGGCGATGCAAGCGGTCGGGGCATCGGTCATCCCGGCTACTGCGATGTTGATTCCGGTTCGTTATTTTCCGCCTGAAACACGCGGACGAGCGTTGGGCATCTCCGCTACAGGTCTTGCGATCGGAAATGCCATAGGCCCTATTCTCGCGGCTTTCATTGTAAGTGTCGTTCATTGGCGCTGGTTGTTTTGCGTCCCGTTTCTCATTCTGTTCACGCTGCCTTTCTACCGCCGACACCTGGATGATCAACAGGGAAATGGCGCTCCGATTGACTGGCTGGGCGGTGGGCTGCTTGCTGCTGCTGTGGCGCTTTTGTTATGGTCCGTTACGATGGGCGGTTGGGGAGCAGCAGCTGGAAGTTTGGCTGCAGGTATCGCATTTTTTATACGAGTTCGCTTTGCGCAAGACCCCTTTGTATCTCTTTCGCTTTTGAAGAACAAACGGTATGCGCTGGGGCTGATAATGGGGATGCTGGTGATGGGGATGGGATATTCCTTGCCATTTTTGACGCCGCAGCTGTTGGCTGAGGTCAATCAGCTGGAAGCAGGGGTGATCGGTTTTGTCATGGTTCCGGCTGCGGCGATTTCGGCGATGCTGGGCAGAAGGGCTGGCAAGCTGGCAGACACCAAAGGAAATGCCTTCTTGTTTACACTCGCTTCAGCCCTGATCCTGCTGTGCTTTTTGCTGCTTTCGGTCTTTGTGGGCGTGTCACCCGGATTCATCGCCGGCTTCCTCATATTCGGAACAGTAGGGCAATTGTTCATGCAGATTTCACTCTCCAATTCGATCTCGAGGGCTCTTCCGAGAGAACAGACTGGCGTCGGGATGGGGCTGTTTTCGATGATGGGTTTTATAGCGGGTGCAGTCTCGACTGGCATCTACAGCCAAGTAGTTGACCAAGGGGCAGATACTTATTGGAATCCGCTGAACGGATATGCCAACACCGCTGTTTTCAGCAATCTCTATCTGGTGCTGGGACTTCTGTTGCTCGTTGTCCTGATGCTGTACCGTTATTCGTTTAGCCGCGAGCAGACGACGTCTACGTCTGTCTCATAGGGTTTGATGCCAGTTTTCACCACTTGCCTGGTCGTACACGGAACATTCGTGGAAATGACCGGGCAAGTGGTTTTTTAGAGCCAGGCGTTATCAGAAAATTTATGAAAAAACACCGTGTTGTAAACTATTTTACTGCTAAGATTGCGTCATTTCATTTACATTGGGACTACAGCAACGGCTGCCGTGTGCCGGTTCACTCCAAATGAACCAAACAGTGAGGAAAGAGGGTTTTGTGTATGTTTCCATTTGCGAAGGAACGTGACTATTTTCCGATTTTACAAGAACAGGTAATGCTGTCCAGCTGTTCTCAAAGTGCATTAAGCCGTCAGGTAGAGGAGGCCATTCACTCTTATGTAGATACCCTGCGCTATACCGGAATGGACTGGATGCGCTGGATGGCTGAAGTAGAGGAGGCAAAGACACAGTTTGCCAAGCTGATCAACGCAGAACCCGAAGAAATCGCGGTCCTGTCTTGTGTCTCCGAATGTGCCTCGTCGATTGCAAGCGCTTTCGATTTTGCCGGGAAACGCAATCAGATCGTAACGACAGAAATGGATTTTCCGAGCGTTGGCCATGTGTGGCTGGCACAAGAAAAAAAGGGCGCGCAGGTCAAGTTTATTCCGTCTCAGGAATCCGTCATCCCGCTTGCGTACTATGAGCAGTTCGTCAATGAACAAACGCTGATCACTTCCATCCCCCATGTTTCGTATTACAACGGATTCAAGCAGGATCTCAAAAAAATTGCGGAGATCGTGCATGGAAAAGGCTCCTATTTGTTCGTGGACGCATACCAGTCTGCGGGCAGCGTCGCCATCGATGTCAAAGCCATGGATGTCGACTTCCTGGCAACGGGAATGCAGAAATACATGCTGGGAATTCCGGGCATTGCGTTTCTGTATGTAAAAAAGGAGGTAGCGGAAAAGCTGGAGCCGGCAGTCACTGGATGGTTCGGACGTACGAATCCGTTCGCCTTCGACATTCGTTGCCTGGATTACGCGGCAGGTGCGCGCCGATTTGAGACAGGGACGCCGCCGATGATCAATGGCTACGCAGCCAATGCGGCATTGCGCCTTCTCCATGAAGTAGGTGTTGAGCGGATTGAGGCGTACTTGTCAGACCTCTCCGAAACAGCTGTGACGTATGCCGGAGAGAGGGGCCTCACCGTGGTCAGTCCCAAAGAGAAAAGCCAAAAGGCATCAAACACCGCTATCTACATCCCGCAAGCGTCAAAAGCGGAAGCTCTCCTCAAGGAAAGGAATGTCATCGTCTCGGCCCGTAATGATGTGATCCGCATTGCTCCTCATTATTACAATACCGAGGCAGAGGTAAAGGCGGCTATCGATGCATTGGCAGAGGTTGCTGCGCATCTGCAGGAGGCTTGAAGATGAGCGAGGGAGTTTCTAACAAGAAGCGATCGCTGGAGTGGGGGTTCATTTTTGCTGGGACAGCATTGGTGGCCCTCACCTACTACCTCTTTTTGAAGCCGAACGAGATTATGACGCCTGGCTTGGGGGGAGTTGCCATTCTGGTCAGCTATCTGCTGCCGCTCTCGCTTGGGCTGATCTATTTTTTGCTCAATATCCCGCTGTTTTTGCTGGGCTATCGGTTTGTCGGCAGGCAATTTGTCATTCGCAGCCTGGGCGGGATGATCAGTCTGTCCGTTTTCCTCTACCTGTTTGAGTTCTTGCCCGGTTGGCAGCAGCCGATCGTGGGGACCATCCTGGGGGGAGTGATCAGCGGTGCAGGGATCGCTCTGGTTTTGCTCGGGGGAGGAACGACAGGGGGAGTGGATATTGCCAGTGTCGTCATTTCCAAAGTGTGGCCTGCCTTTACGATCGGGCGCTGCATGATGGCGATCAACAGTCTGATCGTCATTGCCTCCTGGCTGACGACAGATGCATTGCACTCTGTCTACACGCTGATCTCCATCTTTATTGCCGGGAAGACGATTGATGTCTGTTATTCCAGATGGTTGGGAAAAGGGGGAGATCGTTCTACGGAGGTACAATCAGCTTCCTAATAGTCCGAATAGTACAAATTTTGACAGAACAACAGGGGGGAATCAGGATGAAGGATCAATTCGTGGAGCGTGAATCCGGTCTGCACAGAGGACTTACAAAAGGACAGTTGACCATGATCGGCTTGGGAGGCGCAATCGGGACAGGATTGTTCATGGGCAGTGCGATCGCCATCAGCTATGCAGGGCCAGCTGTCATCCTTAGTTACGTCATCGCAGCCTTTATCGCCGTCATCATGATGTTCAGTCTTTCAGAAATGGCGGTCGCCCATCCGACTGCAGGCTCATTTGGCGTCTATGCAGAGAGATATCTTGGGGGCTGGGCTGGTTTTACCTCCCGTTGGACGTACTGGGCCGCTCAGGTCATCGCCGTAGGCGGCGAGGCTGTCGCAGTGGGGATCTACATGACCTACTGGTTCCCTGATATTCCGGTATGGATCTGGACGTTGGGCTTCGGGGCAGCCTTGATTTACGTCAACTCCCGTTCGGTCGAGAACTTCGGCAGCTTTGAATATTGGTTTGCTATGATTAAAGTAGTGGCAATTATTGCTTTTATAATCTTCGGTATTGCGGTAGTGCTGGGGATCGGCACTCCGGCAGTGGGCTTTGAAAACTTTACAAAACACGAAGGGTTCATGCCGCACGGCTTCGGCGGTGTCTGGATGGCTGTGCTGATGGCGATTTTCAGCTTCGTAGGGGTTGAGGTAATCGCGGTGACAGCAGGGGAAGCGAAGGATCCCGGGACAGCGGTTCCGCGTGCCATGAGAACGATGGTCGTGCGCTTGATCGTGTTTTACTTCCTGGCGATGGCTATCATGATTGCAGTGGTGCCCTGGATTCACGCGGGTGCGAAGGAAATTTCGCAAAGTCCGTTTGTGCTTGTGTTCGATCACGTCGGCATCACAGCGGCTGCCGGCATCATGAACTTCGTTGTCATGACTGCGGCGCTGTCCAGCATGAACACCAACCTGTATCTGACGTCGCGGATGATTTTTTCCCTGTCGCGCAGCCAATTTGCGCCCGATGCTTTGGGCAAGCTGTCCAAAAACGGCACCCCGGTCAATGCCCTCCTGCTTTCCAGCCTGGGTGTAGCGGTGGCCGCTCTTATTTCCAAAATCAGTCCCCTGGCGTACAATTACCTCTTTGGCATCGCCTTGTTTGGGGCCTTGTACGTCTGGCTGCTGACGCTGCTCTCCCATCTGAAATTTCGCAAGCTGTGGGAAGAACGCGGCGGGGAAAAGCTTCCGGTCCGCGCACCGCTTTTCCCGGTACTGCAAATCATTGGCGTTGTGCTGATCGCGGCGATACTCATCACGATGGGGTTGGACGCCGAATTCTGGAATATCTCGTGGATCGTGGGCGTTCCCTGGCTGTTGTTCCTGACCTTGATTTATTACACCAAATATAAGAAAAAGCTGGGGACAGCAAATACAGACGATACGGAAAAAACGGCATAGATGCAAGACAATAGCAAAGGGCCAGTCACAAGAACCAATCTTGTGAGCTGGTCCTTTGCTTTTTCAAACATTTACTCGTTGTTAAACCATCTCGTTATATAATGCTAAAGGTATGAAGAAAGACAGGGTGGGAGAGATCATGGTGGAAGTGTGGTTGGCTTTTTTGATTTTCGCCTTGACCATTGCGCTGGTCATTTGGCAGCCGAGAGGGCTTGGCATAGGCTGGAGCGCGACGGGCGGGGCTATATTGGCATTGATCTGCGGGGTCGTCAGCTTTGATGATGTCGCAGCTGTCACCGGGATCGTCTGGAACGCTACTTTGGCGTTCGTCGCTATTATTCTCATTTCCTTGATCCTGGACGAGATCGGCTTTTTTGAATGGTCTGCCTTGCATATGACCCGGTTCGCCAAGGGAAGCGGGACATTAATGTTCGTCTACGTTGTGTTGTTGGGGGCGGCTGTATCTGCCTTCTTCGCCAATGATGGCGCAGCACTGATATTGACGCCGATCGTGCTGGCTCAGGTGCGCGCCCTGCAATTGCCGGACTCCATGATTTTGCCGTTCATTATGGCGAGCGGCTTCATCGCGGATACGACATCCTTGCCATTGGTGGTCAGCAACCTGGTCAATATTGTATCGGCTGACTACTTCGATATCGGATTCATGGAGTATGCATCCCGGATGATCGTGCCCAATTTTGTTTCCCTGGGTGCCAGTTTGTTGGTTCTTTACCTTTATTATCGCAAAAACATTCCCAAGGAGTACGATCTGAACAACTTGAGGAAACCACGGGAAGCCTTGAAGGATCTCCGGCTTTTTCGCCTCTCCTGGGTCATCCTTGGCCTGTTGCTGATCGGGTTTTTGGCAAGCGAAGCACTGGCGATACCCGTCTCCTTCGTGATTGGGGCGGCTGCCTTGATATTTCTTCTGGCCGCGCGAAGCAGCCAAAGCATTCAGACCAAAAAAGTAATCCAAGAGGCTCCTTGGTCCATCGTCGTTTTTTCGATTGGCATGTACGTGGTCGTGTATGGATTGCGAAATGTAGGGCTTACGGATGCGTTGGGTGGACTGATTCAGGCCATTGCCGATCGAGGGCTGTGGTCGGCTACAGTCGGTATGGGATTTCTGTCTGCTGTGCTTTCGTCTGTGATGAACAATCTGCCTACGGTGATGATCGGTGCATTGGCGATCCAAGGGACGGAAACCTCCGGGATCATTCGGGAAGCATTGATCTACGCCAACGTCATCGGCAGCGATTTGGGTCCCAAGATCACGCCGATCGGCTCCTTGGCCACTCTGCTCTGGCTGCATGTCTTGTCCCGCAAAGGGGTACGCATCACCTGGGGCCAGTACTTCAAGACAGGAATCGTACTCACTGTTCCGACCCTGTTGCTGACACTGGCGGGTCTGTACTTTTGGCTGTCTATCATTGCCCTTCTATCTTGATGAAGCGGGCGCCTTTTACTGGGTGCCTGCTTTTTTAGTTGCAAAAGAACCTCAAAGGCTTTAGTATACATATAGGGGTATATGTATTAAACAACAAAGGAGCCATGAGGAAAATGGAAAAGGAAAAAACCACGATTGTCCTGTTCAGCGGGGATTTAGATAAAGCAATTGCAGCATTCATCATTGCGAACGGAGCTGCCGCCTATGACCATGATGTGACGATCTTCTTCACCTTCTGGGGTCTCAACACCATGCGCAAAGACGAGGTCGTCAACGTAAAGAAAAACTGGCTGGAGAAAGCATTCGGCTGGATGATGCCAAGGGGACCGAAAAAATTGGGTCTGTCCAAAATGAACATGCTGGGAATGGGGCCAGCCATGATCAAGCATGTCATGAAAAGGCACAATGCCCTGTCGCTGCCGCAGTTGATAGAGCTGGCGCAGGAGCAAGGAGTCAAGCTGGTTGCTTGTACGATGACGATGGACCTTTTGGGTCTGCAAAAGGAAGAGCTGGTGGATGGGATGGAGTTCGCTGGCGTAGCTGCCTATCTCGGAGATGCCACCCGGGCCAAAGTGAATCTGTTTATCTAACCTCCCTGATTTCGTCTATAATAGAATACAGGTATACGTATGAATGGAACGGAGGGAAAGCAGATGGACTATACGTATGGTGAAGATGTGAAAAGACGATTGCGCCGGATCGAGGGACAGATTCGAGGCGTGCTCCGGATGATGGACGAGCAGAAAAATTGCAAGGAAGTCGTAGCTCAGCTATCGGCAGTCCGCAATGCTTCCGATCGAGCCATTGCCCAGATCGTAGCCGAAAATCTGCAGCGCTGCTTGCTGGAAGAAGAGGGGACAGGCAAGGACCCGGAAAAAATGGTGAAGGAAGCAATCGAACTGCTGGTGAAAAGCCGCTAGATAGAAAGGGCGTATGTTTGTATGGATTTTACAACCATCCTATTAATCGCTGTTTACGCCTTGCTCACCTGGTTTTTGGTAACGCGTTTTGTTCCTGTCAAAGGACTGCAAAACCTGAGTGCCGATCAGTTCAAAGAGCGAGTCAACCAAAGAAGCGGCGTATTGCTCGTCGACGTACGAGAGCCGCACGAGTATAAAGCCGGGCATATTCCTTCAGCAGTCAATATTCCCTTATCCCAATTGAACAATCGGGTCAAGGAAATTTCCCCCAAAAACGAGATTCTGCTCTACTGCCGCAGCGGCGTGCGCAGCAAACAGGCGGCCAAAGTTCTGAAAAGGCATGGCTATGATAAACTGTCCCATTTGCGCGGAGGCATCTCCGTCTGGCGCGGCCCTGTCAAAAAGAAATAATAGCCCCAAGAGAATAGGGAAAGACCAGCGCTCACAGGAAGCGCTGGTCTTTTGCGTCTGTCTATCGGTTGTGTGAATTAGAATTAGTACCCGACCAGGGACCCGATGATCGGGTAATGGAATGGACGTCCTTGGAGCGAATAAATGACGCCTTTGATCGGATAGTAGATGCCCATCAGACCGAACACGATCAAGAAGGGAATCCCGATCAAAATATAGGAAAATATTGCGGAGATGCTGATCAACAGTCCAATTGCGATATGGAAGAGCAAGGCTTGCAATGCCATTCTTTTGACGTGTTGGTCTTGCATCAGCAGCCAGACGAGCAGGGGCACCAGAAAAGGTGCAAAAAATGCACTTGCATGAGTAATTGCTTTAACGCCATTGTGATCCATGTATGACCCTCCTAAAGGTAGCCGAACCAGTGTATGTTCTTATTGTACTGCATCGACTCATCGACAGATACCGTCAAGAGCGCGATTTTTGTCTCCACCTTGAGACGGAGCACCTGTTTCTGCTAAAATTTACAAGTCGCCTGAACGGTGTGCTTGCCTGTATAGTGGGCGGTGCAGATGCGCGTTCATCTGTGTACGGGTACCCTTTGCGAAAAGTAGGAGGAACGGAACAAGATGAGTATAGAGATACTGAGTGAATCCGTGGGTCAGTTTGGGTATCCGGCTCTTTTCTTCACGTTGTGGTTGGGTATTGTAGGAATGCCCATTCCGGATGAGGTTATTGTATTGTCAGCTGGAGTGCTGACTTCGATTGGTGTACTGAGTATAATCCCTGCTTTTATCGCCACGTATCTTGGCGTCGTGTCCGGCTTGTCTCTCGGATATGTGCTGGGCAGAACCCTAGGTGCTCCCGCGTTGAATTGGATCAGCAAGAAAAAAGGGATGAACAGGCACGTTGAACGCGCCCAGTCTTTGCTGGAGCGCTATGGCAGCTACGCATTGTGCATCAGCTATTTTCTCCCGGTGGTGCGTCATGTGGTGCCCTACCTGGTGGGGATCGGAAAGATGACATTTCGCCGCTATGCGCTGTTTTCCTATACGACCGGTCTGGTATGGACACTGATTCTATTTTTGGTCGGGTATGTGATTGGAGATCAAGCAACGAGTATAGATGCTTTTCTGAACATGTTCACCCGGGGAATCGCGCCAGCCATTGCGGTGCTGATCGTGGTCGTGATAGGGTGTGTGTTTGGCTACAGGAAATACAAAGAAAAGAAACTCCGTGTACAGGCAAAGGTCGACCAGGACCCCGATTGCTAGGCTTACAAAAATCGCGCGAAGGTTGATAAGCTAGTGTTACAATAGTCTCCGGTACAGACTGGGGAGATCTTTGCAACCCCATGAAAGAGGAGAGACTTGAGTGGCAACCAAGAAGCAATTGATCTGGGCGGATGCATCCTTGCTATTCATTGCGCTGGCCTGGGGCTATACCTTTGTCTTGAGCAAAGACATCCTGACAGAGATAGCCCCCTACACCTTTTTGGGCACGCGCTTTTTATTGGCATCCCTGATTCTCCTTCCCTTTGTCTGGAGGCGAATGAGAGGGGTGAGTCGGGAGGTTTGGGTGCAGGGATTGATCTGCGGGATCGTCCTGTGCGCAGCCTACACGTTCCAAATTCTCGGCATCGACCGGACCACCCCGGGAAAAGCAGGAGTGATTACGGGGACCAACGTCGTCATCGTTCCCTTTCTGTATTACTTATGGCGGCGCAAGCCCGTGGGAAAAGCAGCCGTGACGGGCAGCCTCCTCGCTTTTGCAGGACTGGTGTTTTTATCAGGGGATGAGGGGTGGACAGGCATTGCCTTTGGGGATGTTCTGGTTTTTCTATGCGCCATCTTTTTTGCCCTGCACATATTATTGGTTGATCGCGTATATGAGGAGCGGATAGAGGTCGATTCCCTCATGTTCGTCATGATCCAATTGCTTGTGGTCGGGGTCATCGATCTGGTCATTGCCTTCTTCGTCGAGCCGATGCCTCAGGGCTTGAGTCCGTATGGCTGGTTTGCCTTTTTGTTCGACTGCCTGATCGGGACCTTGCTCGCCTATGTGGTGCAAATCAAAGCGCAGCAATTCTCGCCTCCGGTCCATGTCAGCATCCTGCTTTCACTAGAGGCGGTATTCGCCTTTCTTTTCTCCTGGCTGCTTTGGGGCGAGCCTGTGACTCCCATCATCTGGACAGGGGTCGTGCTGATGCTTGCTGGCATCTATATTACGGAGCTTGGAGATTATCAAAAACCCACCTGAGTGAAGAGCGTGCAGCTCCACTCGGGTGGGTTTTCTGGTCTGATTAGGCGGCGGGTGAGGCGGTTTTGGGCTGTTTGCGCTGCACCAGTTTGGGCAGTATGATTCCCAGCAGGATGATGGCTACACCAGCGACTTGCAGCCAGCTTACCTGCTCCTGCAGGACGATGGCGGATGCGAAGACGGCCGTCGGCAATTCTGCCGCTCCGAGAATCGTGGCCATTCCAGCTCCGACATGCGGCACTCCAAAATTGAAGCAGGCTGTGGGGATCAGGATACCAAACAACGCCAGCAAGAAAACATAAGGGAACAACCCCTCCCACAGTGTGCCGTCGATCAGGAAGACGGGCGGATAGATGAGACACGTCAACAGGAGCGACCCGGTGGACATGCTGGAGCTGCGGAGCCAGGGATTGACACTCAAGGCAGTTTTGCCGCTGAAAATAATGAAGAGCGTGTACGAGACGGCTGAGAGCAATCCGAACATGATTCCCAAAGGCTGAAATTGCTGCAGCCCCCCGTTTTCCAGCAGTCCTCCCGCCAGCATCGTTCCCAGAAACAGCAGAAGCAGAGAACCCAGCGTCGGTTTGTCCGGACGTTTGCGCGTCATGATGGCTTCTGCCAAAACCCCCATCCAGGTGAATTGAAACAGCAGGAGGATAGCGAGCGACGCAGGGATGTACTGCAGTGAATTGTAGTACAGGATTCCTGTTGTTCCGACTGCGATGCCGACACCTGCCAAAAGCAGCAGCAGACGTTTTTGCGGCTTGGTGCGCAGAAAGAAGAGCGCAGGAATCCAGGTTAAAAGAAACCCAAAGACCATCTGACCGCCTATGACTTGTGATGGGGAAAATCCTTGGCTGTACGCGAGCTTGACGATCGTGGAAAGAATTCCGTAACTGCAAGCCCCGAAAAAGACCAAGAGCATATATCGCATGCCTGTATCTCCTTACTTGATTTCGTTCTCCAATCCGTAGCTTAGAATAATACGGAAGCTTGCATTTGTCCATCTTCCTCCTCTTGATTTCGAAATGATAGGTAAAAAAGGTTTATCTTTCCTCTTTACGTGGAAATAAGGATATGATGCAGTCCTTGAAAAATTTCGCAACTCTTATACCGTTGCGCCCAGGGCAACAGGCGGAGAAGGAGGAGGATGGTGTTTTCAAAGATCAAGGCCCGATTATTGTTCATGACGATTCTTGTATGCCTACTCTCGACTCTGTTAATCTACTGCTTTCTGTTGAATCACGAAATCCAAATAGAGAATGCAAGAGATACGTGGCTTTCAGCCGACACTTCGGGCACAATATGGGTTGAAAGTGACCGTCAGCAAGAAGAGGTGCATGTCTCTCACCCGTCCCCTCTCCATTGGATGCATTGCCTGTATTGTGGTATCAATCTGATCGTTGGGGTCTTGGGGATATGCGGAGCATTTTGGATGTATCGTTGGAAGAAGGGTTCCCACAGTGAAACACATCCTGAAACCACCCTCTCCGAAAATGGCTTGGATCAAATCGTACGCAGTCTGTACCTGGCGGTGGAGATGAAGGATTCTTATACGGCAGGGCATACGGAGCGTGTCGCCCAATATGCCTTGGCTATCTACGATCAGATGGATGAGTCGCAAAAGCGGATGCTGCCCCGCGATGATTTGCGTTATGCAGGCTTGCTTCATGATATAGGGAAGGTTGCCATCCCCGATCTCATTCTGCAAAAAGAAGGCAAGCTGACGCCGGAAGAGTACGAAATCGTCAAGCTGCACCCGACGACCGGAGCAGATATGGTAGAACAGATTGAGAGTCTTGCCCACATCAGCCGAGGAATACGCTATCATCATGAGCGATGGGATGGACGCGGTTATCCGCATCAGTTAAAAGGAGAACAGATTCCGCTGATGGGACGGATTTTGGCAGTAGCGGATACGTTTGATGCCATGATTTCTACACGTTCGTACCGCCAAGCGGTATCTGCTCAAACAGCTTATGAAGAAGTGCTGCGCTGCTCTCACACGCAGTTTGATCCGCAAATCGTCGAGTATTTCAAAAAGGCCTATGAGAAAGGCGCTCTCCAGGTGAAAAAACCGGACTTTGAGTAGGATGCGGGACAAGCAAGGGAAGCATTCTCCAGCAATGGATGGCTTTACGCCTTGCTAACCACTCATTTCTTTGGTATTCTTAATTGTGCCGTGCTAGACGGGGAGGTTGCGGTGCCCTGTAACCTGCAATCCGCAACAGCAGGGTTGAATTCCTATCCTAGGTCTTCTCATGTGAGGCTGCCGTATGGTAGCGGTGTTGAGGATCGGGTCCTGTGCAACGCGAACCCATGAACCTGGTCAGGTCCGGAAGGAAGCAGCCATAAGTGGATCATCGCGTGTGCCGCAGGGTAGCCTGGTCTGAGCTGCAGCCATATGTAACGCTTGGATGTGGAGTATCGAAGATAGGTGCACGGTACCTATACAGCAATCAACGAGTGGTATGTCCCAATCGGGGGCGTACCACTTTTTTGTTTGGACCGATAAAAGAGGATTTTGTTGTTTTTTGGCGAGAACTAGCGAAAGATTTCTCCCGAACACATCCCCTGATAGAGCAGGTTTTTGTTCCATTTTCACGAATTTTCCTAGAGGGAAAAAACGATATGCTTTCCTGTGCGATGAAGTACGTCATAGGTCAGGAGGGACAAGCTGTGAGTGCATCTTTTTCGTTACACCAGGTTGGCTCGTCCGATCGATTGCAGCGGTTCATGCATCAACTGCCTACTGCCGTTTTATTGGTCGATCACGAGGGTAGGATCGTAGAAGTAAACGAACAACTGCTTCGTGTGACCGGTTATTCGCGGGAGCAATTGGTCTCTCATGCTGTGCAAACCATTCTTCCTTCCAATGGATCCATCGGAGAGTTCTATGAGGAACTCATAAGTCGGGAAAGCGAGTCGGCAGGGTTTGTCGAGGTGGAATGGCTGGACAAATGGGGAAAGTCGAGCAAAACCCCAGTTATGATCTTGTTGCAGGAAGCCGAGAAACCATTATATCTCCTGCATTTTTTTCAATTGGGGAGAGAGACCGATCAAGATTTGGCACAGAGGATCGTCAACAAGCTGACGCACGATACCAGCCTGGGGCTGTTCGTGCTGGATCGTGAGGCGCATATTGTTGAAGCCAGTCTGACTGCCTGCAAATTGCTGGGGATGGAACGGATGCAGATTTTGAACAAACACGTCGATCAGTTGTTTGCCGGGATTCCCGAGCAGCATCGCCTGATCAAAAAAGAATGGCTGGATGGCGTCAAGCTGCATAATATCGCCACTTCATGGACCAATGATACCCAGCGCTACGAATTAATCGTCGATGCGAACACGATTCAGGATGAATCAGGCAAGACGGTTGGCGCTTTTGTTTTGTTCAAGGACATCACCAACCTGCGCTCCTTTGAACAAAAAATTGAACGGAATGAACGCCTAGCCATGATTGGACAAATCGCCGCTGGTACCGCCCACGAGATCCGCAATCCGCTTACCTCCATCAAAGGGTTTCTCCAGATGTTCCTGCAATCGTTCACCGAGAGCGGGATGGACCGGGAGAAAGCTTACACCGAGATCATGTTGACAGAGATCAACCGGATCAATTCCCTCGTCAGCGAGTTTTTGTTGTTAAGCAAGCCACGAGACGTACAGTATTCCATCGTCGATCTGAATATTATCTTTGAAGAAATCCTGCCTATTGTGGAGTCACAGGCGCATTTGTTCGGAGTGGAGGTGAAGTTTGCTTCCCGCGGCAAGCTGCCGATGGCGGTGGGGGATACGGAGCTGCTCAAGCAGGTATTTATCAACATTTGCAAAAACGGTATAGAAGCGATGGGAGAACAAGGGACGCTGCGCATCTCTCATCATATCGATCACGACGGGGACAAGATGAGCATCGACATTCACGATACCGGCCCAGGCATTCCCGTCTACATCATCGACAAAATCTTTGATCCGTTTTTTACGACCAAGGAAGAAGGTACGGGGCTTGGACTTTCGGTTTGCCAAAAAATCATACACGACCTTGGAGGACAGATCCGCGTTTCCTCCAAAGGCTACGGCACCACCTTCCATATCCTGCTGCCGTATTTATAGTTACGTGAAAAAGAGCGAAATCTTCCCGGACATCTGTGCCGGGATTTTTTTCGGGAAAAGAGTATCCCGTACACATGAGCGTTTTGTACGAACTATGCCAATGGTGTATACTATATAGGATATAGAAGAGGACTGTGCAGATGGGGAGTGTCACACGAACATGGCTTATACCGCGCTGTATCGCGTATACCGACCGCAGACATTCGAAGATGTAGTCGGACAAGAACATGTGACGATCACCTTGCGCAACGCATTGCGCGAAGGTCGGCTTTCCCACGCCTATTTGTTCAACGGTCCCCGTGGTACGGGTAAGACAAGTGCAGCGAAAATCATGTCCAAAGCAGTCAACTGTGAACAGCCGCAGGATGGAGAGCCGTGCAATGAGTGTGCGACGTGCCGAGCCATTACGGAGGGTTCCGTCACGGACGTGCTGGAAATTGACGCCGCCTCCAACCGCGGCGTCGAGGAGATTCGGGACATCCGCGATAAGGTGAGATTTGCTCCAAGCGACGTCCGATATAAAGTGTACATTATCGATGAAGTGCATATGCTGACGACGGAAGCGTTCAATGCATTATTGAAGACATTGGAGGAACCGCCGTCCCACGTGCTGTTTATCCTTGCGACGACCGAGCCGCACAAGCTGCCGGCGACGATCATTTCCCGCTGTCAGCGTTTTGATTTTCACCGCATTCCCTTGCAGGTCATGGTCAATCTCTTGCAAAAAATTTGCCTGTCGCAAGGGGTGCGCGTAGAAGAACAAGCTTTGCAGCTGGTGGCGAAGCTGGCGGAAGGCGGAGCCCGCGACGCCTTGAGTCTGTTGGATCAGGCGATCAGCTACAGCAAGGATGAGGTTCGGGCAAGCGACATCATGCAGATCACAGGGACAGTGGCTCAATCGTACTTCTCCACCCTGGCGCTGCATATCGTGGAACGAGATGTGGCAAAGGTGATGGAGCAGTTCGACCGGGTGATGGTACAGGGAAAGGATCCCGAACAGTTCCTGCAGGATTTTCTGTATTACTATCGCGACATGCTGCTGCTCAAGACTGCCCCGCAGCTGGAAGAGATCATCGAACGAACCATGATCGACGACCAGTTCGTAGAGGTGGCGCAAAAACACACGTTGCCCGAGCTGTATGCCAAGATCGAGGTGTGCAATCAGGCGCTGACCCAGTTGAAATGGTCTACCTATGCAAGAGTATTGGTGGAGCTGACGCTGGTCAAGCTGTGTCAGCCTGTTGCTTCGACGACGGCAGAAGCAGCAGTTGGAGCAAGCCCGGGCGAAGCTCCCGGAAGCGCGGAAGTATCCAGCTTGTCAAACCGCATTCGCGTGCTGGAAGAACGGCTGGCGCAAATCCTCTCTGGCCAGGTTGGCATCCAAAGCCCGGCAAAAGCAGAGGAACCTCGCAAGGCGGAGCCAAGACGTACTGCTGCAAGTGCGAGCGGCTCGCGGACTCCGCTCAACAAGGTGCGGGAAGTAGCCAAGTCACTGGACCACAACTTGACCAGACAGGTGCAGGGACAATGGAGCCAAATATTGTCCGACCTGAAGAAGATCAAGATCCAGCATCAGGCGTGGCTGGTCAATGGGCAGCCAGTAGCCGCTGGAGCAGATGCAGTGGTCGTTGTTTTCAAGAGCCCCATACATTGTGATAAGACGATGGAGCCAGAGCTGAAAGGCGTGGTGGAACACGTCATGCAGACAGTGCTCGGAAGGCCGTTGCAGCTGTTGTCTGTAATGGAGGAGGAGTGGCAGTCTGTCGAGCAGTCATCCGCCCAATCGGATGCTCCAGCCGAAGAAGAGCAAGATCCCTTTCTGGCAGAGGCGATCAAGCTCGTAGGTGAAGGGCTCATTGAAGTAAAAGAGTAGGAAGAAATCAAAGGAGGACCCCTCAATGAAAAACATGCAACAGATGCAACAAATGATGAAGCAAGTGAAAAAGATGCAGGAAGAAATGCAGAAAGCGCAAGAAGGTCTGAAAGATAAAACAGTGGAAGGCTCTGCAGGCGGCGGTGCTGTCACTGTGACAGTTGACGGGCACAAGCAAGTGAAGGATATCGTGATCAAGCCTGAAGTCGTCGATCCAGAAGATGTCGAAATGCTGCAAGATTTGGTTCTGGCCGCAGTTAACGATGCGATGCGCAAAGCGGATGAGATGGTAGGCAAGGAAATGGGACGCTTTACCGGAGGAATGAACATCCCGGGATTGTTCTAATGCCAAGCATTTGAAGGAGTAAATACACGTATGTTCTATCCGGAACCGGTGTCCAAGTTGATCGAAGGCTTTATGAAGCTGCCCGGCATTGGGCAAAAAACCGCAGGACGGCTAGCCTTTTTCGTCCTCAACATGAAAGAAGACGATGTGCTCGACCTGGCCAAGGCACTGGTCAACGCCAAGCGTCAGCTTCACTACTGTTCCGTCTGCAACAACATTACCGACCTGGACCCGTGCCATTTGTGTCGGGACAAAAGACGGGACGGCTCCATCATCTGTGTGGTGCAGGAGCCCAAAGATGTCGTGGCGATGGAACGGACGCGGGAGTTCGAGGGTTATTATCACGTCCTGCACGGGGCCATTTCTCCGATGGACGGCATCGGGCCCGAGGATATTAAAATCCCGGACCTGTTGAAGCGGCTGAGCGATGAACAGGTCAAGGAAGTGATCCTCGCGACCAATCCCAACATCGAGGGAGAAGCGACGGCGATGTACATCTCGCGCCTGATCAAGCCCTTTGGAATTCGCGTGACGCGGATTGCGCACGGACTGCCGGTGGGTGGAGACCTGGAGTATGCGGATGAGGTGACTTTGACCAAAGCGCTGGAAGGTCGTCGTGAATTATAGCCATGCGAAAAAAGACAGGGTATCCTGTCTTTTTTCTTATGAAATCTTAATGATTGATACGTCTCTGCCTCTTTACCCACTTTTCCACGAAGATGACCAGGTTCAGCACGATCAGACCACTGCTGATAGAAATGTAGGTTTGATTCCCCGACACGCCGCCTCCCCAATAGATGCGATACAGCAATAGAGCGGCAAGAATCAAGGCAAGAAATAAATTAGACATGGTTTTCCTCCTCCAAAAAAATCCGTTCCAGCGAAGGCTCCTCGACGTGTACGCCGTAAATGTCCACACGAGCCTGTACCAAGGCGCGAACCAGCGCAGCTATTTTTTGTTCCTCATCGATCTGCAGCGAAAGACGCCCAGACTCCCACGTGACGTTGCGACCCAGTGATTCTACGAAGGTGCGCAAGGTCGACTCCTCTTCGATAAGCGATGAGTGGCGCACGCGTACATGGCGCCATGTCTGATGCGCGGCTCTCAGCTCGTCCAGACTGCCCAACGACCCGATTTTTCCGTTTTTCATGATCGCGATACGCGTACAGATCTTTTCTACTTCGTCCAGATTATGCGAGGTCATGAAGATCGTTTTGCCTTGCCGATGCAAGTGCCGGAGCAGATCCTGGATGTGCAGGGCTGATTCCACATCCACTCCAGAGGTAGGTTCATCCAGAAACAACAGCTCAGGGTCGCCTACCAGTGCCTGGGCAATTCCCAGCTTCTTTTTCATCCCGAAGGAAAAGGTCTTGGCCTTGCGCGAAGCATGCTCCTCCAGTCCTACAGAATTCAGGATTTGGGCGCATTCCGGCTTCGTCAGGCGGACACCTTTCACGCGGGCGAAATAATGGAGATGATCCGCAGGGCTGAGCGAGTCGTAAAATGTCGAGTAGTCAGGCAGAACACCGATGCGTCGTTTCCATTGTTCTGCAGGAGAATCGCTTCCAAACATCCGGATCGCTCCTGAGGTAGGACGAATAATGCCTGTCAGCATGTTGATGAACGTAGACTTTCCCGCTCCGTTGCGTCCCAGGAAGCCAAAGATTTCCCCGCTCTGCACGTCCAGACTGACGTCAGACACCACGGTTCGATTTCCAAAACGTTTGCTCAACTGAATAGTCTCCAAAATTTTCATCAGCAATCTCTCCTTTGAAACAAGAAAACGGAAGCCGTCACGAAAACAGCTGCATACAGCCAGACCAAGCTGATCCATGCTCCCCCTTTTTCCATGAATGTGTACGGTGTCAGATACGCGATCCATTGCGCGGCCGGATGGCTGGAAGCAAAGCTCCAGATGCCCAGACCCGGCAAGACGAGTGCAATGACGATCCCGAGGAACATGGTATAGCTGGGCCGTGGTACTGCCAAAGAGAGCAGCAAGGCCAAGGCAATGCAGTATACCAGGAGAGAGAGACATTTCCAAAAGGTAGGGGCATCAAAGGTGTGGACAGTAGCCAACACTACCCCGAAGGCAATCAGCATGCAGGCAAGCCAAAAACTGCAAACGCCCAAGAACTTTCCCAAAACGATCTGCTTACGTGAAGTTCGCGTGACGAGAAAACGCATTGTTCTTCCGGCTAACTCTCGATTTATGATGTCATGGGAGAGGCTGAATACAAAAAGCGGCCCGAGCAGCATCACCAGCGACAGGATGCCCAACGCATGACCTTGCGCAAGCTCCTGATCGGGGAAAAAGCTCGCCGCTTGATTGACCAGATCGGAGACCCAGTAAGAGACGCCTACAATAAAGGCGACGGTAATCAAAGATTTCACACTCTTGAACAATCGGAAAAATTCGTGCTGGCAAATGGCCCACATAGGTTTCCTCGCTCCTTTCTCCTTTATTGTAAATGGCTTCTCTTTCTTCCACTGAAACGCAACCTTACCATTACCTTAACTTTTGCCGGGGTGAAGGCCAGCCATGATATGATGGATGGGGTAGAGGGAGGGAACCGCTGTGGAAACAGAGGCAAGAATACTTCTCGTAGATGACGAAGAAGCGATTTTGAGAATGCTGGAGACGGTCATGAATAAAGAAGGCTTTCGGCATGTCGATACCTGCACGAGGGCAGAACAGGCGCTGCGCCTTGTAGAGGAGCGGTCTTACGATTTGTTGATCCTCGATGTCATGCTGCCTGATCAAAATGGATTCGATCTGTGTGCAGCAATCCGGCAGCGGACGAAGGCGCCGATATTTTTTCTGACCGCCAAAGGGACTGATTTTGACAAATTGAGCGGCTTTGCTTTTGGAGCCGATGATTATATTACGAAGCCTTTTCATCCCCTGGAGGTCGTGGCACGCATGAAGGCTCACCTGCGCCGCACCTTCCGGATTCCCGGGAAAGCAGAGGATAAGGTATACGATTTTGGACGTTTTCAAGTAAACGTGGATGCGGCAGAGCTGATCGTAGATGGAAAACAGGTAGATTGCCCGGCACAGGTGTTTCAGCTGCTCGTGTTTTTCTGCCAGCATCCCAACCGCGTCTTTACCAAAGAGCAGATTTACGATCATGTATGGAAGGACGAGTACGGCGTATTTGATGAAAATACAGTCATGGTGCACATCTACAAGCTGCGGCAAAGGATTGAGGAAAATCCGGCACAGCCGAAGCATCTGGTCACCATTCGAGGGTTGGGCTACAAGCTGGTGACTGGCGGAAGACCATTATGAACCTTCGCAGAAAGCTGATTATCCAGTATGTTCGTCAATTTTCTGGCTTTGTCATGGTGCTGCTCATCTGTTTTCTCGTTACTCTTGCGGTTCTGGGAATGAAATTGCTGCATGAAGATATTGAGGTTGATCTCTCCCGCCTAACCGCATCCGATATCGCGTTTCAGCTTATTTACGATGGTGAGAGCATCCGGGTAGAGAAGCGGGTGGAGAAAAGCGTAGAGAATCATCGGGGATGGCTGCAAATCCTGGATGAGCAAGGAAACGTGATCTACGCGTATCGGTCTCCGGCTGATATACCCAGCCGCTATACGCCGGGTGAGTGGATGGCCATGGTGCAGTCCAAGCAATACCACGTAAAGCATTGGGTTGTTGATCAGCTTGATCGGAAGGTGATCGTCTTATACGGGACGCCAGCGCCGGAAGAAGAGCTGATGAGCCTTTTGCAAGCTGCTGAATCTTCGGGCAGTGCAGAAGCAACGAAGGAACTGCAGGAGACCTTTTTGCAGAAAAAAGCCTGGTATGCGATTTACGACCGCGAAGGGCGCCTTTTACAGAAGTGGAACGATCCGGCTGCTGCTCCCCAGCTTGAGCTGATAGAAGTTCTGGAGAAGGAAGAAGCTCCTGCGTACATCATGAGCCGCTATGATGAAAAGAGCGAGCGGATGTATCTGGTCGGTACGCGTCACCCGGTCGATCAGCCGGGAACTGCGGATGAATCGTTTGACAATATGATGAAAACGATGCTTCTCCAATTCGGACTGATCATGATTGCGTCCGTCGTCATCGCGGGAAGCTGGTACGCGCTGCGTGTCGGCAAACCGCTTTTGCACATGGTTACTTGGCTGGAGCACTTGGCGAAGGGGAATTATGACGAGCCCGTCGGCAGAAAGGGCCGCAGGGTTGGAAAGACCCGCAAAGGGAAGTGGAAGCGGTCATTTGCCGTATTCAAGGATATGTTCGACGCCCTTTCCCGGTTGAGCCAGACACTGCAAATGAATGAACAGCGCCAAAAGGATGTGGAGCGGACGCGGGAAGAGTGGATTACCGGACTCTCGCACGATTTGAAGACACCGCTTAGCTCTATTTTTGGCTATGCCTCGATTCTGGAATCGGAGCAGTACAAGTGGGAGCATGGGGAAGTGAGTCAATTTGGACGAACCATTCGGGAAAAGGCGGATTATATGAACGGCCTGATCGAAGACTTGACGCTCACCTATCGATTGAAAAATCAAGCGCTTCCTATGATGAAGACAGAGATAGCGGCAGTCGAAACGATCCGAAGAATTACCGTGGAGATGGTGAACGATCCGATCGCGTCCGAGCATCAGATTGAGTTTCGAACGAGTGTCACATCCTTGAATGCCGAGGTTGATCCGACGTATTTCAGGCGCATCATCATCAACATCCTGGCGAATGCGATCAAGCATACGCCTGCCGGGACTCTGGTGCTGGTCGAAGTGAGTTCCTACGGGAATGGAGGCTTCCAGGTCAAGGTGAAGGACAATGGGCCTGGGATGGATCAGGATACGCTGGCCAACCTGTTTGAGCGTTATTACCGGGGAGGCCATACAGAGGAAAATGAGAGCGGGACAGGACTGGGAATGGCCATTGCCAAGCAATTGGTTTTGGCGCATGAAGGGGAAATAGCGGTCGAAAGCGAGCTGGGATACGGGACGACGGTGACCCTGACATTCGGATACAACCGCACTCCAGCCAATGGAACGCAATAGGAGGGGTGTGAATGCCAGTCATTCGCATGGAGGTAGAGATCGATGCCCCGCAACAGATCTGTTTTGACCTGGCGCGAAGCATTGACAGTCATATGGAATCTACGGCTCGGACGCAGGAGAGGGCGATCGGCGGGGTGACCAGCGGACTGATCCGACTGGGAGAGAGCGTGACCTGGGAGGCGGTTCATTTTGGCGTCAAACAGCGGCTGACTGCCAAGATTACAGAGATGGAGGAGCCGTGGTTTTTTGTCGATGAAATGGTGCAGGGTGCGTTCAAGCGCTTTTATCATAAGCATGAATTCATTCGGTTGGGGGAAAAGAAAACACGGATGATCGATACGTTCGATTATACGTCTCCCCTTGGAGTGTTGGGGAAATTGGCAGATGTACTCATACTCGAGAGATATATGAGGAGATTCCTGCTGGAGCGTAATCTGTATTTGAAGGAAAAAGCGGAACGTCAAGCGAGAGGCTGCGGGGAATGAGAAAAGGCAGGACGATCCTGCCTCAGACTGATGAGAAACCC
>NZ_RHHT01000056.1 GCF_003710985.1 Brevibacillus panacihumi | reverse complement strand
AAAAGTCATATCTAGATATTTATAGACCGTGTTCCTCGACAGATCCAATTTCCTTGCGATGGCTGCCACCTTAAATCCTTGCTCTTTTAATTGATGAACCTGAAGATACAACAGTAATTTTTCCACCTTTCCCATCCCCCAGCCAAGCTATGTTGAACAAGTAATCATAGCTTAACTGGGTTACCAAGTGAAAGAAAAAAGTGTTCATTTCTATTTGGCGGATACTGTTGAATTTAGTTTAGCAGTTACAACTGTTGGCTCTTGCTCTTGATCCCGTCGTTTTGAACGCATCCTGCACACCGCCTTTTTGATTAGAGTGTGAACATCCAGTTGTTCTTATGCCAAAAAGATGGGATTTAGCAGCGGCAGACCATCAGTACATTGCCATCCGGATCTGTAAAGTTGAACCAGTGACCGTTTTCAATGCCCGTGAGAACCTCTACTCCTTTTTCCTGCAAGGATTGATAGACTAGCTCGATATTGTCGCAATTGAAATGAAAAAGGGGAGTGTTTCGCCGCGATTCCGGGTCATAGATCTTGCTGTCCAGCACCAAACCCGTATCGCCTTCCAGCGGGAGAACATACAAATGCCCATGTAAAATCTCACCCGTTTCTGGCAAATCCAAGAGCTTGCAGTACCAAGACTTTGCTTTCTCAATATTGCTGACGGGAATAAAAACAGTCCCGATGCGATTCATGAGTTTACGCGACATGAACACTTCCTCCTCTTATGCAAGTATAAAGCGATTGTCAAGAAATCTATCCTTCCCATGGAGAATGACGTATACTTTCATCATACATATCGGGGAGGGAAAAGCATGAAGGATCTGGAACGCCAATTGGAGCAGAGTTGGATCACCAATGCAGAGGCATGGACACAATCCGTGCGAGAAAAACAGATTGAAAGCCGGAAGCTGGTGACAGATCAGGCGGTGATTCAGGAGGTTGCAAGGCATCGGCCAGTCAAAGTCCTCGACGTCGGTTGCGGGGAAGGGTGGTTAGTCCGTGCACTGGCTGAAAAAGGCATGGAGGTAGTCGGCATCGATGGGAGTAACGAATTGATCAAACAGGCCCAAGAGTCCGGCGGTGGCATTTTTTATACCGTCAACTATACAGATTTATGTAACAATCCCAAGCAAGTAGGGGATCAATTCGACGCGATCGTCTGCAATTTCTCCATTCTTTCGGAAGTCATCGTGCCCTTGCTGCAGGCTCTTTCCGGGCTTCTTTCCAAGCAGGGAGTTCTCATCATCCATACGCTGCATCCGTTCGCTGTGACGGAAAAAGAGCGGTACGAAGATGGGTGGAGAAAAGAAAACTTCCAAGGGATGGGAGAAGGTTATCAAGCGGAGATGCCTTGGTATTTTCGTACGATGAGCTCCTGGCTCAACGATCTGCATCATGCCGGGCTCCGATTGGTCCATTGCAAAGAACCCATCCATCCTCAAACAGGAAAGCCGCTTTCTTTACTGCTGACTGCGCAAAAAGCTGCTGATCATGAGAACTAGCAATTTGTTTAACCAGTAATGCTACGGACTTTTTTGAAAGCAGTACAGCAAAAAATAGCCAAAGGCGATCCCGCAGACCATTTGCAGATTCTGAACGGTAACAAAAAAAGAAAATACCGAAAAATACGGTCCGACCGGTGAAAAGAGTATGCAAACAGAAAGAGTGCCCAATAGTGTTGGGATGCCGACAGTGACAAACAGAATCCAGTCAAATTTCCATGGACCATAGCTTCGGAATGTTCGGACAAACGAAGGAAGAGCAAGGAAAATGCCGATCAGGATCGGGTATAGCGTGTTGTACCATAAATAGGGCCAATATTCAAATGTCATTTTCCGATGTTCCAGTAGGACAGCATCATAATAAAAGAGAAGCCATAAACCGAATATCAGGAGCGCCGTATAGAGCAGATAACCTGCAACTCGGATACTTGTTTTCACAAACATCTCCTCCAGCCTGTTGCCATTCGTGGGTTGCAAGGGCTGTTCTTTACCAACTAATGTGAGTATTCATTACATGAATAACTCATCCCGAACGGCTTTTTTTAGTCCTTTCACAACCAGTTGATAGGAAAGATCGATCCAGCCCTTCACTTCCTCCGCTGGGAGGGTTCCATCCATTTCGACGGTGTTCCAATGTCGTTTGTTCAGATGGTAGCCGGGCTTGACTGCGTCATATTGGGCACGCAGCAATTCAGAAAATTCCGGTTCGCCCTTCAAGCTGATATGCGGGATCTGCTCTTTTGCTGTGAGCAAGGCAAACATTTTGCCGCCAACCTTGATCACATGTGTGTCATCCCCAAAAGGGAAGTCTTCGATCGCACCGGGCTTAGATAAGCAATATCGACGCAGTTGCTGAAAATCCATTCTTCATCCCCCATTTTCTACTGTAGAATCGAAATTTCCAAAAGTTCCCTACCATTCCTACTATGAAGGGCGGGCAAGATTTTTGCAACGCTGATTTTCAGCAGGGGAGGCGGGAGCAGGACAAAGCTAGAGGTCACCTGATGCATCTCAGGTGACCTCGATTTTTCCTTATACTTCGCGGTGCTCGGGGTGCATGTCGATGGCCCGAAGCTCATCCTTGGCCTTTTCGACTAGCGTCTGGTAATCCCTCACAACCTCCGTAAGAGCCGTTACGGATTCCTGATAATCCGGTTCGTTGCAAATCCCATCTATTGCGCGATGCAAGTGATACATCTTGTTTTCAGTTCTGCGAATAAACTCTGCCCATTCCATTCCGTTCATCTTCGCGCCTCCTTTCCAATCATAGCCTTTACCTGTTTAAAAAAAGTATGCAGAAAGGCGAAGCGGAATGGAGAAAAGCTTGCCGCTTTGGCAACTTCATGGTAACATACCTGACATCTAAACTACTTTGTCCCGTTATCCAAGCCTTTTTTTGTAGGAGGGGGAGAGAGCGCAATCGAGGTGCAAGACGGAAATGCTTGTCAAATTGAATCATTTTTTAGAAAAAATCATGCCCATCTTGACACCTGGCAGTGTAGTCATCGGGATTCTTGCGGAAAAAGCCTTGCAGCCCTATGCCTTCCTCAGTGCGTGGTTCTTTGCCTTCATGACATTTTCCGGAAGCTTGGGCGCTGGATTTCACGACTTTGCTCGCGTGCTGACACGTCCCTTGCCAATGATCGTCAACCTGGTGATCCTGCATGCGCTGATGCCCTTTTTGGCATGGGGGGCCGCCAGCCTATTTTTTCCGGATGAAGTAGATATTGTAACTGGATTTGTCCTGGCTGCGGTCATTCCGACGGGAGTCTCCAGCATGTTATGGACGTCCATCTACGCAGGGAATATGGCGTTGACGCTATCCATCATCCTGATTGACACGATGCTGTCCCCCTTGTTGGTGCCACTGGGCTTGTCTCTGTTTGTCGGGGCCAATGTAGAGATGGATCTCGGTTCGATGATGAAAGGGATGCTGTATATGGTCGTCCTTCCTTCTCTGGCCGGGATGGCGCTCCATCAAATCACCGGAGGCAAGGTAAAGCAAACACTGGCACCCCGTCTCGCTCCGTTTACCAAGCTGAGCATGGGCGTGATTGTAGCTATGAACAGCTCGGTGGTGGCTCCTTATTTGTCTAAAGTAGATGCAAAGCTGATCGGCATGGCCGGACTCGTGCTTGCTCTGTCTATTCTCAGCTACCTGGTTGGATGGCTCGCGGCACGTTTGTTCGGCTGGCGCAGGGATGTCATCGTTACGCTTACCATTAACAGCGGCATGCGCAATATCGGGGCAGGGACTGTTATGGCGATTGCCTATTTTCCGCCGCTCGTCGCCTTGCCCGTCGTACTGGCTACCTTGTTCCAGCAATCGCTTGCGGCCATCTTCGGACAATTCCTGCGCCTTGTGGAGAAAGAGCAAGCATCTGGACAAGCCGAAGAAGAGCTGCCCAAGGCTGCGGGATAGCTTCAGGCTTGGTCGTAGGGGATTGCGTCTCGTTGAAACAGCTTGCTCACCATGCCGTAGAGGCGTGCAGGCAGATTGGGAAACACGATCCGATACATGTCGGCCCCTTCTTGCAGCAAAGCGATGGGGGCTTCGACTTCGTAAGGGATCTTCATCAGGTCGAGCATGTTTTTGTACTCATCTACATTTCGTTTGTCGACTGTATAGTAGAAAGCTTTTTCTGCTTTCATGGCGGCACACTCCTTTTCAAGTAGTGTAACATAAGCAAAGCGGCGGATCGAACGCACCATAACATTTGTTATGTAAACAACGTGGCGCTGGAAGAGCTAAGGACTTGGCATGATCAAAAAATGCTGGCAAAATAAGAACGAAAGTTGAAACTGGAAAGCGAAACGGAAAGAGGAACGGAGGGTTCCTATGAAAATTGCTCTGCATCAGATCGCCTATCAGATCGGGATTCACCCTACAGAACTGGCGAAGCTCGTCTATGACGGGGAGATTACTGGCGAGGTGCCGGATCGCAACCCGCAGTCCAAGGACGCATGGGTGGATCTGCATTCGTTGCGGAATTTCATTCAGTGGCGCTATGACCAGGGACGAATGGAGGAACTGGTCTACGGAAAATCGATTCGTCACATTGATAGATGGTTGTCACGAAAATAAGGCTTGGTAGAAAATGGAGGGGCGAAAATGAATACGATCTATTGCTTGGTGCCAAGCGCTTACTGGCAGCAATGGGAAGGAAAAAAGGAGTATTTTCCGCGTGATTACGAACAGGAAGGATTTATTCATGCGACAAAAGGGGACGAGCTGCTGGAAGTGGTGGCAAATCGCGTCTATCCCGATTTTGCGGACGAATTGCTGGTTCTCGTAGTAGACGAACAAACCTGTACAGCCCCTGTCAAATATGAACAGGCGAAAGACGGGCTCCTGTATCCGCATATCTACGGCGGGTTGAATCAAGACGCGATCATCGATGTGAGAAAGATGGAGCGTGTTCAGGATCGCTGGAGATTGGGCCAGTCCATCCGCTGAGCTTGAGCTTTATTCAAAGTGGTACAAATTTAGCAGGTCAAGTACCTCCTGGCGCTTGGCCGGAGGCAATTGATCCAGCCTGCGCAGAAGGTAGCCGATTCGGAGCCTTTGCTCTTCCTCTGATTCGGGCTTTTTGCTGCCCTTGATCCATTGTCTTTTCAATTTCACGGATTCTGTATCTGTGATGATGCGAAGCAGTTTTCGCTCGAGCAAATCCAGGGAAGCCATTGTGTTCTAACCTTCTTTTCGTCTAAAGTAAGGGGTGCCGGCACCGACAATTATAGCATGCTCGATACATAAAGGGACCTGTCTTGGCGCAAAATGGGAGAGGAATAGCCCATAACATGCGAAAAGAAGGAGTGTACGACATGCCAAAACCGGACGATCGCTCGGACAACGTGGAAAAACTGCAGGACATGCTTCAGGACACAGAGCAGAACATTCGGGAATCACAGGACTATCTTCGCGCCCACGGCGATGAGATCTCTGCGAAGGAAAAGCAGGATATTGAGGAGAAAAACCAGCGCCGTGAAGAAAGCATCGATGGTTTTCGGGCCGAGATTCAGGACGAGGCTTCTCAATAATCGAACAGATTCGATGCGCCTGTTGCAATCATGCGACGGGCGCTTTTTATAAGATCGTTTTCTAATAAATATACTCCAAGACATGATTTGTTCCGCAAAACATGGTAATCTGTTAAAGGAACGAATCCAGAATAGAGGAGAAAGACCATGAAACGACCAGAAGATACACGCGTTGTAGTCGGCATGTCTGGCGGAGTCGACTCCTCCGTGACGGCTTACCTGCTCAAACAGCAGGGATATGACGTCATCGGCATCTTTATGAAAAACTGGGATGACACCGATGAATTCGGCCATTGCACGGCGGAAGATGACTTTCAGGATGTCCGGCGCGTCTGTGAACAAATTGATATTCCGTATTACACGGTGAATTTTGAAAAAGAGTACATGGATAAAGTATTCCAGTACTTTTTGGATGAATATAAGCGCGGGCGCACTCCCAACCCAGATGTCATGTGCAACCGCGAGATCAAATTTGGCGAGCTTCTGGCCAAAGTGATGGATCTCGGAGCTGATTATATCGCGACGGGACATTACGCCCAGGTGAAGTACATCGATGGCGAGTACAAGCTGTTGCGCGGCGTCGACAACAACAAGGACCAGACCTATTTTCTCAACGTTCTGGGCCAGGAGCAATTGTCCAAGACGATGTTTCCGATCGGGCATTTGCCCAAGCCGCAAGTGCGGGAGATCGCACAACAAGCAGGGCTGGCGACCGCGAAGAAAAAGGACAGCACCGGCATCTGCTTTATCGGGGAACGGAATTTCCGTGAATTCCTGCAAAACTATCTCCCGGCGAAAAAAGGGACCATCGAGACAGTCGATGGGATCGTGATCGGGGAACATGACGGCTTGATGTACTATACGCTGGGGCAGCGCCAGGGGCTGGGTATCGGCGGCGGACATGGCACCACCGGCGAGCCATGGTTTGTCGTCGACAAGGATCTGGAGCGCAATGTCCTGATCGTAGGAGAAGGAGCGAACCATCCGCGGCTGTTTTCAACCAGTTTGATCGCGACGGATGTGAATTGGGTGAGCGACAACAAACCACGGGAATCCTTCACCTGCACAGCCAAATTCCGTTACCGCCAGCCTGATCAGCAAGTTACTGTGCACCTGCTCGGCGACGACCGTGTGGAAGTTGTCTTTGACCAGCCGCAAAAAGCAGTGACACCGGGACAGGCAGTGGTCTTCTACGACCAGGAGGTATGCCTGGGAGGCGGCACCATCGACAAGGTAACCTTATTAGATAGATAGAAATAGCGTGTAGGGGGAGCTATTCATGGAGGCAACGAAAAAATCAAAAGTGATCATCCTCTCTTTTTTGATCGGGTCTATTGTGATCGGGGTTCTTGCTTACGTCGGAATGGCGATTGGCGGGAATGAAGCGGTTGCCCTGATCCACAAGACCATTGAGGAAAGAGGGGGAACGGTGGCATCAGGCGGCATCATGGCTGTGCCGTTGGATGAAAGTCCTTTTGAAAAAAGCGGCAAGGGCAACACGATTTTTAAAATCGAATACACCAAGGATGGAAAAGCGTACACGGCCTTTTACCGCTCGAAAAATCAGTCCTCGATCATCTCCGAGCAAGAAGAATGGATTTTTGCCGAATAGACAAAAACAAAATGGGAGAGTGTGATTGCACATGAGCCAACTTTCTGGACTCCGTAAACTCGCGCAGCTGATCGCACGGATCGAGCCAGCTTATACTGCCGGCTCCATCTCCATCCTGTCTCATGAGAACAAGGAGGAGATCGCAGCCCTGCTGCTTGAGGGATTGGGTGCCAAGTTGCCCGTCCAGCACAGTTCGGGTGAGTATGCGAATCATCTGGCGGTGTTCAAGGCTGGGGGCAACAAGTATACGTTTGCCCAAGATTTTCGAGAGGTGTATGTAAGCGAGATCAACTACTGTGCGTGCCGGATACCGCCTGGCGCTCATGGACTGCTGGTGCATCATATCGACTATCCCGGTGTGATCTACGACGTGTCGCAAATCCTGGCCAATCACGAGATCAACATTTCCAAGCTGAACGTGTCCCGGGAGCAGAAAGGAAAAAATGCCCTGCTCGTCTCTGTCACGGATGAAGGAATTACCTCCTCCGTCGTCCAGGAGATCGAACATTTGCCGCAGATCACAAAGGTGATTTCGTTGCAATAATAGAGAGCCGTCCGTTTCTTGCGGACGGTTTTTTTCTTGACTACCACGATATATTGATGTAAAGTAAATTCTACCAACTACATATTGATGCGTATAGGTGTCTAGCCGATTATTTCGGCAGACTTAATAGGGAAGCTCGGTGCAAATCCGGCGCGGTCCCGCCACTGTATACAGAGAGTGACGCTTGAACAACGCCACTGATTGAATGGATTGGGAAGGCAAAGCGGCACGATGATCTGTGAGCCAGGAGACCTGCCTAGACGTGAACACGATCAACCTACGGGAGATAGGGAAGTGTTTGAAGCGCTCGGTCGCCCGTACAGGGGCAGTCCTTTGGATTACTATGCGTATTCGACTCTTTCGACAAGTCGGATACGCTTTTTTCATGCCTCACAAAGATTTGGAAAGGAAGATGGAACGATGATGATCGCCTATGATTCAAGAACAGGCAACGTTCAACGTTTTGTAGACAAGCTGAAAGACCGTTTGCCAAGTGTGCAGATTCAGCCTGATATGAGGGTGGACGAGCCTTTTGTGCTGATTACGTATACGACTGGATTTGGGCAGGTGCCGGAAAAAGTAGAAGCGTTTCTAGCAGAAAATCACGCCTACCTTCGCGGCGTGGCTGCCAGCGGCAA
Organism: Brevibacillus panacihumi; assembly: GCF_003710985.1. Classification (GTDB taxonomy): domain Bacteria; phylum Bacillota; class Bacilli; order Brevibacillales; family Brevibacillaceae; genus Brevibacillus; species Brevibacillus panacihumi. The sequence continues at coordinate 69,942 of NZ_RHHT01000056.1, read as the reverse complement.
TCGGAACTGGGGGGCCAACTTTGCCAAAAGCGCCGATTGGATCGCGCAGCGTTATCGTGTTCCGGTCCTGGCCAAATTCGAGCTTTCAGGAACGACACGCGATCTCGAATCCTTTCAGAATGAGGTGACTTCCATTGCGGCATATTGAACTGAACAACCAACTCATGCAGCGTGGCAGCGACGGCTTTTTCCAGCTGGAGAAAGACCTGGAGGCTGTCGAGGTATTCATGGAAGAGGTGATGGCCAACACCCTGCACTTCGGAAGCGTCCGGGAAAGACTGGCCTACCTCATCGAAAACAATTTTTACGAGGATGTGTACAGCTCCTATTCGGATGAGCAGGTCGAAGAGGTTTTCGCCATTGCGCACGGCTTCAATTTCCGCTTTGCTTCGTATATGGCAATTTCCAAATTCTACAAGGATTATGCCTTGAAAACAGATGATAAAAAGTACTACCTGGAGCATTACCCGGATCGTGTAGCGATCGTCGCCTTGTCGCTGGCCAGAGGGGATGCCGACCTGGCGAAGCGCTTGACAGTCTCGATGATGGAACAGCGATTGCAGCCTGCTACGCCGACTTTTTTAAATGCAGGTAAAAGCCGCCGCGGTGAGATGGTTTCCTGCTTCTTGCTGGAGATGGACGATTCGCTCAACTCAATCAACTACATTCTGGGAACCTGCATGCAGCTCTCCAAAATCGGCGGGGGTGTAGCAGTCAACCTGTCCAAACTGCGCGGACGCGGCGAACCGATCAAAGGCGTCGAGGGTGCCGCCAAAGGGATTATGCCGGTCTTGAAGCTGCTGGAGGATGCTTTCTCCTATGCCGACCAGATGGGACAACGCAAAGGTTCGGGTGCCGCGTACTACAATATTTTCGGCTGGGACGTTAATGAATTCCTCGATAGCAAGAAAATCAACGCCGACGAAAAATCGCGGATCAAGACGCTGTCGATCGGCCTGATTGTCCCGAATATCTTCTACAAGCTCGCGGAGGAGAACAAGCCTCTGACCGTTTTCGCTCCCTATTCGGTCTACAAGGAGTACGGCGTCCACCTGGACGATCTGGATTTGGACGAGATGTACGAGGAACTGCTGGCCAATGAACGCGTGAAGAAGCAGACGGTCATGAGCGCCCGCGACATGCTGACCAAAATTGCCATGATCCAGTTGGAATCAGGCTATCCCTACATCATGAACAAAACCAATGCCAATCGCAACCATGCGCTCCGGGATATCGGCTCCGTCAAAATGTCCAATCTCTGCACGGAAATTTTCCAGCTGCAAGAGACATCCACGATCACAAACTACGGCGAGGAAGATATCATCCGCCGGGACATTAGCTGCAATCTGGCTTCCCTGAATATTGCCAATGTCATGGAGCACAAAAAAATTCGCGAATCGGTACGCGAGGGGATGGAGGCCATCACGGCGGTCAGCGACCTGACACGGGTGGAAAATGCGCCAGGGGTGCAAAAGGCCAACCGCGAGCTGCATTCGGTGGGACTTGGCGCCATGAATCTGAACGGCTATCTGGCGAAAAACAAAATTGCTTATGAAAGCGAGGAAGCAAAGGATTTTGTCCGCACCTTTTTCATGATGATGAACTACTACTCGCTGGAAAAAAGCATGGAAATCGCGAAAGAGACAGGTATGGCCTTCCTGGGATTCGAGCAGTCCGAATATGCGAAGGGCACTTACTTTGCCAAGTATCGGAGGGAATCGTACCATCCGCGCACGGAAAAAGGGAAACAGCTTTTTGAAGGGATCTACCTGCCGACGGCGGAGGATTGGTCACAGCTGGAGCAAAAGGTAAAGGAGCACGGCTTGTACCATGCGTACAGATTGGCGATCGCACCGACTCAAAGCATCTCCTACATCCAGAACGCCACATCGAGCGTCATGCCGATTGTCGATCATATCGAGACGCGGACGTACGCCAATTCCACGACGTATTATCCGATGCCGTACCTGTCGCCAGAGAACTATTTTACCTATAAGTCTGCCTATCATATCGATCCGTTCAAAGTGATTGACCTGATCGCAGAAATACAGGAGCATGTCGATCAGGGCATCTCGACGATTCTGCACGTCAATAGCAATATTTCTACGCGAGAACTGGCACGCTACTACATCTATGCGGCGAAAAAAGGCTTGAAATCGCTCTACTATACACGAACCAAGCATTTGACGGTGGAGGAATGCATCAGTTGTGCGATCTGACGCCGATGGAGAAGAAGGAGGAGAGAGACCAGGTGAAAGCAGTCAACTGGAACAGACCCGACGATGATTTTACGATGACCTTTTGGAACCAGAATATCATGCAGTTCTGGACAGACGACGAGATCCCGCTCTCGGACGATAAAATGGCTTGGCTGGAGCTGAGCGCAGCCGAGCGGGATACGTATAAAAAAGTACTCGGGGGGCTAACCCTGCTCGATACGGTACAGGGCGGAATCGGCATGCCCAAGATCCTGGAGCACGTGGACGGCTTGCAGCGAAAAGCGGTGTTGGGCTTCATGGGCATGATGGAGCAGATCCACGCCAAATCCTACAGCAGTATTTTTACCACCTTGGCAACGACAGAGGAGATCGACGGCATTTTTCGCTGGATTGAAAAAAATCCACGGCTGCAAACAAAAGCCGAATTGATCTCGAACTATTATCAAAATATCCACAGTCCCAAAGACTTGTATCTGGCGATGGTCGCCTCCGTCTTTCTGGAAAGCTATCTGTTTTACAGCGGTTTTTTCTATCCGTTGTTCCTGGCTGGTCAGGGCAAAATGACGAGCAGCGGCGAGATCATCGACCTGATCGTTCGGGACGAAAGCATCCACGGGCTGTATGTGGGCGTCTTGGCCCAGGAGGTATTCCAGAAGCTGAGTGTCGCGGAACAGGCGTCCGCCAAGGAGGAGCTGTACGCCTTGCTGGACAAGCTTCATGAAAACGAGATGGCCTACACGGCGGAGCTGTATTCCGGGATTGGCCTGACAGAAGAGGTTCAGGCTTACGTACGCTACAATGCCAACAAGGCTTTGATGAATCTGGGGCTCGAACCCTTGTTCCCCGAGGAGGAAGTAAACCCGATCGTGCTAAATGGAATTCGCACCCATACAAAGCAGCATGACTTTTTCTCCAAAAAAGGGAACGGCTATGTCCGGACGATTCATGTGGAGCCGCTGACAGATGATGATTTTCGCTTTGACTTGTGAGTGCTGCGTCCGCTATCGCGTATACTGGAAGAAGGTACGATTCGGATAGGAGAGAAATCAGATGGAAGAACTGCCACTGGACAAGCTCGATGAACGGCTTGCCGCGAAGGAATCCTTTGTCCTCTTCGTCTATACGCCGATGTGCGGCACCTGCAAGATCACGGGGCAGATGCTGCGCGTAGTGGAAGCTGCTTTGCCCGATGTCTCAATAGATCAGATCAACCTGAATACAGCGCCATCCCTGGCAGAAAAATGGCAGATTACCAGTGTCCCTGCTCTGCTGCTCATCCAGTCTGGTCAGGTACAGGAACGGTACTACGCCCTTCATTCGGCGGCTCATCTATACGATCTGCTGAAATCCTTCACCTAGACATACACCTACCGCCTTCTCCCTGAATACTAAGGAAAAGAGAGATTGTGCGAAGGAGGAGGAGCATGCAGATCTATGTGGTCGAAGAAGGACAGACCTTGCAGGATATTGCGAGAGAATTTGATACGTCAGCCGAGGAGATCGCAAGGGCAAACGAACTGCCTGATCCGAACAAGCTCGTCGTCGGACAGGCGCTTGTGATTCCGATCGTGGGAAGCTTTTACGTGGTGCAACAGGGGGATACCCTGTATACCATCGGTCAGCGATACCAGATCAGTGCCGCAGAACTGGCGAGGGTAAACGGAATATCGATGTACCGTCCCTTGTCCATTGGTCAGCGCTTGTACATTCCGCCCCGCCCCCGCCGGGCAGCGGATTTCGCTGCGTATGCCGAACCGCGGAGGACCGTCAGTCCTGCATTGGAGGCAGATGTTCGCAGAGCGGCACCTCATTTGACCTATCTGGCCCCGTTCAGTTTTCGGATCCAGCGGGATGGTACGCTCTCCCGGCCGCCGTTGAACGAATTTCCTGCCATTACTAAGGAAAATCAGGTCGTCATGATGTTTGTAGTGACCAATCTGGAAGGAGACCAATTCAGCTCGGAATTGGGCAGTCTCGTCCTGAACGATCAAGCCCTGCAGCAAAAGTTGCTGGACAATATCTTCGCAACAGCCCGGGAGTTGGGCTTTGGAGACATCCACTTTGACATGGAGGCGTTGCCAGCATCCGATCGGAACGCCTATGCCCAGTTTCTCAGGCGTGCCAAAGAGCGTGCCCAGGCTGCGGGAATGATGATGTCAGTCGCCGTCGCGCCGAAAACGAGCGCCGAGCAGCAAGGAAAATGGTACGCTGCCCATGATTACCGCCAGATCGGGGAGATTGCCGATTTCGTCGTCATCATGACCTACGAGTGGGGGTACAGCGGAGGTCCACCGATGGCTGTCTCGCCAATCGGCCCGGTGCGCAGGGTATTGCAGTATGCGAAGACGGAGATGCCCGCGGAGAAAATCATGATGGGGCAAAACCTGTACGGCTATGACTGGACGCTACCTTTCCAACCGGGAACGACTGCCAAGGCATTGAGCGCCCAAGGGGCAATCGCACTTGCAGCGAGGCAAAATGTGCCGATACAGTATGATGCCAGAGCGCAGGCTCCCTTTTTCGAGTACACAGACGATGAAGGCCGTCGTCATCAGGTGTGGTTTGAGGATGCGCGTTCGATCCAGGCTAAGTTTAATCTGGTTAAACAGATGGGATTGAGAGGCGTCAGCTACTGGAAATTGGGTTTGCCATTTCCGCAAAACTGGCTGCTGATCGAGTCCAATTTTCGCGTCCGAAAGAGAGCATAAGCAAAAAGGCGTACAGCTCCAGGGGCTTGTACGCCTTTTTTTCGCAGGACGAATCATGGTATGATGGCAAAAAGAGCAGTGAACAGGAGGTATCTTCATGGGAGAGTGCAGATTGAACCACACGGTGGATGATGTGCAAAAGAAACTGTCGGAGCAAGCCCCTTTTCTTCCGGGAGAACGCGCCGATCAGCTTGCGGCTTTGCTCGCGACGGATTTGACACAGGAGCAGTTGAATGAACTTTTTCACCTGTTGAAAAAATACGATCTGGCTACACCGGAAGAACGTTTGCAGCGAGACGCGAAAATGGGCGAGCTGCTTGCCTACATTGCAGGCTCCTAGTCCAGTTTTTTGCGGCCGATAAAGCCGTCATAAAGACCGTGATAGTGCTCGACAGCCTCTTCTCCTTCGCGCCAGCAAAGCAGGACTTCTTCACCGTTGAGAAGAGCGGGGAAGTCAACCAGCCCCACATCGATGTCCTTCACCTGGATTCCGCTGGCTGCCAAGTGCTGAAGACGCATCTGGGCTTCCATTTCCATGAATTCCAGCTTGCATTCCAGGGTGAACATGGCGTCGTCTGTCGCAGACTGCAATTTTTTCAAGTGCTCGCGTTCCCGATAGGTCTCTTGAAATTGGCTTTTTAGTCCTTGCAAATATGAGATTTCTTCTCGTACATATGGCAACAGTTGGTTCGCTTCTTCGGGCGTAAAATATTTTTTGCTCAACGAAATCGCCTCCCGCCCCCTATTATACGGGTACGGGCCGGCAGAGAAAATGGCTGGAGCACATTCGGACGATGGCAGACTCCAGCGGCAAGGAGTAAGGATGAAAGACAGACTGTATTATCAAGACGTTTACCAGCAAACCTTCACGGCTGCGATCACGAAACGAGGAGCCGAAGCGGATGGCACACCGTACGTTGTGCTAAGCCAAACGGCCTTTTACCCGACCGGGGGCGGACAGCCTGCCGACCAAGGCTACCTGGGAGAGATTCGGGTCGTCGACGTAGAAGAAATCGATGGGGAGATTCGCCACCGACTGGAAGGGCAGCTCCCCGAATCTTGGGAACAAGTAAACGGGCAGATTGATTGGGAGCGCCGATTTGACCATATGCAGCAACACGCCGGGCAGCATATTTTATCTGCCTCCTTCCGCGAGGTGGCTGGCGCCGAGACCGTAGCCTTCCATCTGGGAAGCGAGCGTGTCACGATTGATGTTCGATTGGATGAACTGACCCCTGACGTCTGGGAAAACGTAGAGCATCGCGCCAACCAGATTGTGCTGGAAAATCACCCGATCATCGCCCGTTTTGTCGAGGAGGAGGAATGGAAGGCATTGCCGCTTCACAAGCCGCCTACCGTCACGCAAGACATCCGCCTGGTGATGATTCCGGATTTTGATTACAATCCCTGCGGCGGAACGCATCCATCCCGTACCGGGGAAGTGGGGCTGATCAAGATACTGGGTTGGGAACGCCATCGCGGCAACGTACGGCTGGAATTTCTCTGCGGCTGGCGCGCCATGCGCGAGTATACGGTCAAACAGCGCAGGATCAGCGACGCAGTCCGACTGTTGGGAACCAATGAAGCCGAACTCGGCACAGAGCTGGAGCGCTTGCTGGCGGAGCGTGACGCACTCAAGCAAGCTCTGCAAGAAAAAGAGCGGCTGCTGCTGGCAGAAGAGGTTCGCCAAGCGCTGGCCGAAGCGACTCCTGTAGGGGGGTATCGTCTGTTGCAAAAAGGCTTTGCCGACAGGACGATCCAGCAATTGCAACAATTTGCCCAACAGGTGAACGCGCAAGCCACGGATGTCATATCGTTGTTGGCGACGACCGGAGAGAAGCGGCAGCTTGTCTTTTCACGCGGTCAGAATGTGTCTGTTGCCATGAATCAACTGATGAAAGAGGTACTGCCAGCAATCGATGGCAAAGGCGGCGGGAGCCCGGCGGTCGCACAAGGTGGCGGTCAGGCAAATCTTGCAGCGGAAGAAGTGCTTGCCTTGGCCCGCCAAAAACTGGAGGAGCTTATGCGATAGCACAATGCCAGTCTGGGCAGGATGCTTTCGGGCAAGACATGAGAAGGAGGACTAGAATATGAACTGGAATACGGGTGATATTGTCCGCGTGCCTTATAAAACAGGCGAATATGTAGCAGAGGTGTTGGAGAACCATGATGGCAAGCTGTTGGTGAAGGTTCTCGCTGTCACCAAATACCCGACCCAAGGAGACCTGCATACTTCCTACGAGGTAGATGTTCCCCTGTTTCACCAGCGTACCGCCTTGTCCTATCTGGAGAAGTTTTATGTTCCTGGACAATCCGTGATTCGCTACAATGCTGCCATCCCCGATTACAAAGAGTCCGTCCGGATCGCACTGGAACGGGAGATGGAGAAAATGAAGAAAATGTCAGCGTGGGCGCAGCGTTGTCTCGTTGAACTGGAAAACATCCACAAGGAAGCCTTTACAAACAGCAAATAGCATGGTACGGTATAGGCGTAGTACACAACCGCATAGTTCTTTACCAAACGGGGGCCGAGCATAGTCGGCTGAGATTGTAACGAATGCGTTACTGACCGTTGAACCTGACCTGGGTCATGCCAGCGGAGGAAGAGGTAGACGAAATCATTTCGGCTAGATGGAAGAGATCGCTTGAATTGAGCGTATCTGTTTCATATGGCATAGAGGATCGAATCCAACCATCCCGGCGGCGGATGGTTTTTTTCATTCGTCCGGATATTTTGGATATACAGCTTCTTTCGCATGACTGGGTGGTCCCAGCGGCGGGGGAAGCTTTTTTCAGTTGTACGGGAGAAGGAGGAGATGGGGGCTTTATGCAGATCATTGTAAACGGAAAACAGGTCCCGCTGACGGATCAAGTGCGGACGATCCGTGATTTGCTCGATTCATACCAATTAATGGAAAAGATCGTGGTAGTCGAGCAGAACGGTACGATCATTGAACGTTCGCTGTATGAAAATCAGACGATTGCAGATGGCGATCGCATCGAGATTGTTCACTTCGTAGGGGGAGGATGACAGACATGGACGTATTGAAAATTGGAGCATACGAATTTCGTTCCCGCTTGCTTTTGGGAACCGGGAAGTTTGCTGATCTGGATACGCAAGGAAAGGCAGTGGAGGTATCCGGAGCGGAAATTCTCACCTTTGCTGTGCGCCGCCTGAATCTGGAAAACCCGCATGAGCCTCATTTTCTGGAAAGACTCGATCTGAAGCGCTTTACACTCTTGCCGAATACGGCCGGGGCATACACCGCAGAGGAAGCTGTACGCATCGCGCGTTTGGCGAAAGCTTCTGGATTGTGCGACATGATCAAGGTGGAGGTCATCGGAGACCAGCGAACCTTGCTGCCTGATCCGATCGGAACCCTGGAAGCATCGCGCATCCTGGTCGAGGAAGGGTTTACCGTGCTTACGTATACGAATGACGATCCGATCCTGGCAAGACGTCTCCAGGAGGTAGGCGTCCACGCCGTTATGCCGGGTGCCTCCCCGATCGGCTCAGGTCAAGGCATCATCAATGAGAACAACCTGCGTTTTATCATCGAGGAAGCAAAGGTTCCCATCATCGTGGATGCGGGCATCGGCTCTCCGGCAGATTGCGCCAAAGCCATGGAGCTGGGAGCGGACGGTGTATTGCTCAACACGGCAGTAGCATTGGCCGATGACCCGGTGCTGATGGCAGAAGCGATGAAGCTGGGCGTGGAAGCAGGCCGCAAAGGGTTCTTGGCAGGCCGCATTCCGAAAAAGCGCTACGCCTCCGCAAGCAGCCCGACAGAAGGGATGATTGAATAGCGATGGATCGATTGCGTGAAGCGGTGGCTGCCATCGCCCAGCGGCAGGATGAGATGTTCGATCTGCTGCAGACGCTGGTCTCCCATCCGACGGTCAGCCCTCCAGCCCGAAACAGCGACGCCGCGCAACAAGTGCTGACGGAAGAATTGCAGAAGCTGGGGTTTGAAGTGGATCGCTGGACGGTGTATCCAGGGGACGATAACGTCGTGGGGCGATTGACCGGCACAGCGCCGCAAAAAGCAAAGAGTCTGATCGTCAACGGCCACATCGACGTAGCGGAGGTCGGGGATGATGCAGCCTGGACACATCCGCCATTCTCCTTGACTCGTGGAGAGGATGGCCGCCTGTACGGAAGAGGGGTCTCGGATATGAAGGGCGGTCTCGCCGCCAGCCTGTTTGCAATCAAAATGCTGCGCGAGTACGGTGTAAGCCTGCAGGGCGATCTGATTTTCCAATCCGTGATCGGCGAAGAAGCGGGAGAAGCAGGAACGCTGGTTGCCATCGAGAGGGGCTATACGGCTGACTATGCGGTGGTTGTGGATTCGAGCGATCTGCACATCCAAGGCCAGGGCGGTGTGATCACCGGGTGGATTACGGTCGAAAGCCCGGAGACCCTGCACGATGGCATGCGAGCAAGGACGATCCATGCTGGAGGCCGCGTTCACGGCGCGTCAGCCATTGAAAAAATGGCGAAGATCCTGGCGGCATTGCAGGATTTGGAACGGCATTGGGCGGTCATGAAGTCGTACCCTGGCTTTCCTCCCGGCACTACGACCATTAATCCGGCAGTGATTGAAGGTGGCCGTCACGCTGCCTTTATCGCAGACCGCTGCTCCTTGTGGATTACGGTTCACTTTTACCCGAACGAATCGTATGAAGAGGTCGTCAAGGAGATTGAGGATCATGTCAATCGGGCCGCTGCTGCTGATGTCTGGCTCCGCGAGAATCCCCCTTCTTTTCGATGGGGAGGGCGTTCCATGATTGAGGAGCGCGGCGAAATCTTCCCATCTCTGGAGCTGGATTTGGAACATCCTGCCCTCGCCGTACTGCAGGCAGCCTACGAGCAACAGTTCGGACATGCTCCCACAGTGGATATGTCCCCATCCGTTACGGATGCAGGCTGGTTCGCCCACGCAGGCATTCCTGCCGCCTTGTTTGGCCCTGGAGAACTGTCCCAAGCACATTCCGTTGACGAATCGATCGATCCGGAACAGCTAGTCAAGTTTGCGCAAATCATGGCTGTGTTTATCGCGACCTGGTGCAACCAGGAAAAAATGGAGGAGTGAGCGCATCGTGAAACCTTTTAGCCAAAGACTTTTGCAAAGCGTGGCGCCGATCTGGGAAAGCAAATACAAACATCCGTTCGTAATGGGGCTCGGAGATGGAAGTCTTCCGGTGGAATCATTCAAATTTTACATGAAGCAGGACTATGTCTATTTGATCGAATACGCCAAAATGTTTGCGCTTGGGAGCACAAAGGCATATGACCTGACGACCAGTGCGCGGTTTGCTCAGCTGCAAGAAGCGACATTGAACTATGAAATGTCGTTGCATCGCCAGTATGCGGAACGCTTTGGCATTACACGCGAGGAATTGGAAGCCACAGAGCCTTCCTTCGTCATGCTGGCGTATACCAGCTATATGTTGAAGGTTGCCCATGAAGGATCGTTGGCAGACCTGGTTAGCGCGCTATTGCCTTGCACCTGGAGCTACTGGGAGATCGGGAAGCGTCTGGCTGAAGTAGAAGGGGCCATGGACCACCCGCTGTACGGAGACTGGGTGCGGATGTACAGCTCTGATGAATTTGGCTCCCTGGCCATCTGGCTGATCGAGCTGATTGATCAGCTGGCCGAAGGGAAAAACGAGCAGGAGCTGGCGAGACTGGAAGAGCACTTCCTCATCACGTCGAAGATGGAGGTCCTTTTCTGGGATATGGCGTACAGGCAGGAAATGTGGCCGTGAACGAAAAGCTCGCATTCTCGCAGGTCGATTTTTCCTACGGGGAGAGAATGCTCCTGTCGTCCTTTGACCTGGTCGTGAAAAAAGGCGACTTTGTCAGCTTGATCGGACCGAGCGGCATCGGCAAAAGCACCCTGTTTCAACTGGCAGCGGGCCTTTTGCAGCCGCAGGCAGGAGAGATTCGCATCGACGGAGTCGCGACGAAGGAGCGATTGGGCAAAATCGGCTACATGCCGCAGAGCGATGCGCTGATGCCGTGGCGCACCGTAGTGGAAAATGCCGCTCTGCCGCTGGAAATTCAAGGTTGCTCCAAAAAAGAGGCGCAGCGGCGAGTGCGGGAAGAACTGCCGCGATACGGCCTGTCTGAGTGGGCGGATGCCTATCCCCATGAATTGTCGGGAGGCATGAGACAGCGTGTCTCGTTCCTTAGGGCGCTGCTGTTCGGGTCGGATCTGATGCTGCTGGACGAGCCGTTCAGCGCATTGGACGGCATCACGCGCCTGGAGCTTCAGGAGTGGCTGCTGCAGATGTGGCGGCAGACAGGAAGTACGATGATTTTGATTACACACGATATCGATGAAGCCATTCTGCTGGCAAATCGCGTCATCCTTCTGTCGGGTTCGCCGATTACCGCTCCCGTGGAGCGCGAAGTTCCGATTTCATACCCCCGCAGTACGGCTAGTCGCAATCTCCCGGCTTTTTTGGAATTGCGCGAGGAGATATGGAGGTTGTTGCGGCAAGCAGCAGGGGCGAGGGTACAGGGAGGCGTCGTTCATGGATAAAGGCAAGCGCGGTATATGGTTTGCGGCTTCGCTGCTCCTGTTTCTCGCGCTCTGGGAAGCGGTCTGCCGCTTGCTGGCGATCCCTCCTTTCATTCTTCCTCCGCCAAGCTCAGTGTTGCACGCCTTGTGGGAACTGCGGGAACCGCTCTTCGGACAGCATCTGTGGGCGACGCTGGAGGAAGTGCTCATCGGCCTCGGCATTTCGATTGTATTTGGAAGCCTGCTCGCGTTTGCCATGAACCGAAGCCGTTTGGTCGAGCGCATCGTTTACCCGTATATCGTGATATCGCAGACGATTCCGATCATCGCTCTCTCGCCCGTGTTTATTCTCTGGTTCGGTTATGACATCTCGGGGAAAATCGCCGTCACGGTGTTGTTTACCTTCTTTCCGATCGTCGTCACCACCTATGATGGTTTGCGCGGGACCGACCGGGAAATGATCCGATTGCTGCAGACGATGGGGGCAACTCCCTGGCAAATTTTCACGAAGCTGCAGCTGCCCTCGAGTCTTCCGGCTTTTTTCAGCGGGCTGAAGGTAGCGGCGACGTACAGCGTTTCCGGTGCAACAATCGGCGAATGGCTGGGGGCGAGCGAAGGGCTCGGCTATTTCGGGCGGCGGGCATCCGGCAATTTTCAAGCACCTGCTCTATTCGCATCCGTCCTGTTGTTATCCCTTCTCGGCATGCTGCTGTTCTGGCTCGTGGGATATATCGGGCAACGCTATATGCCACAGACTCGAAAAAAATAAAAAAAATAGGTGAGAGAAACCATCATGAGAACGAAAAAGAATTGGATGAAAAGCATTCTGGCATTTGGTTTGGCTGCAAGCATGGCGGCTTGCGGAAGCAGCAATACCGCAGCTCCGGCTGCTCCGGATTCGAATCCGCAGGCAACAGGCGGAGGGGAACCGACAAAACTGACAGTCGCTTTGGACTGGTATCCCAATGCGGTCCACTCCTTTCTGTACGTAGCTCAGGAGAAGGGCTTTTTCAAGGAAGAGAATCTGGATGTTGACCTGCAAATGCCATCTGACAGCAACGACCCGCTGAAGATGGTAGCGGCAGGCAAAGTAGACCTGGCGATCAGCTATCAGACACAGGTGGTTCAAGCGAGAGCAGAAGGCATTCCTGTCGTTTCTGTAGCGGCTTTGGTCAGACATCCGCTGAACGCGATCATGACCAGAAAGGATAGCGGACTGGATTCTCCGGAGAAGCTCGCAGGCAAAGCCATCGGATTTCCGTCAATACCGTTCAACGAATCCATCGTACGTACAGCAGTCAAACATGCTGGCGGAGACGACTCCGGGCTGTCCTTTATCGACATTGGCTTTGACATTGTGCCTGCCTTGACCGGCAAAAAGGTGGATGCCGTAGTCGGAGGGTATATTAACCACGAAGGGCCCATTTTAGAGAAGCACGGTGTGCCGCTTAACATTTTCAAACCGACTGACTTCGGGGTGCCTGACTATTACGAACTGATCTTGACGACAAGCGATGATCAGTGGGAACAGAAAAAGCAAGCGTTCGAGGCATTTATGCGCGCGGCTGCAAAAGCACAGAAATACGTCGCCGAGAATCCAAAACCGGCTCTTGATCTGCTTTTGGCCAAGCAGGCGGAGGAGTTCCCGCTCGAGGAGGACATCGAGACGAAGAGTCTGGAGATCCTGTTGCCGTTGATGGATGCAGGAGACAAGCCTTTTGGCTACCAGACAGAGGAATCCTGGCAGACGCTGATCGACTGGATGAAAAAGGAAAAATTGATTAGCGGAGATGTTCAAGCAACTCAAATCGTTCGTCAGTTTGTGAATTAAACGATTGTTTAAACTCCTGAAAGCAACATCTTTGTCATATTATCGGGTTTCTTTTCCATGAAAACGGTTTTATAATGATGATGAATGCTTGTATGAGGAGACTGCGTGATGAACGATAATCAGAATCGCAATGAAAATAAATGGGTCATGTGGGGCTTTATCGGCACCGTCCTCGCTTGTGCGATCGCGATGTTCCTTTTTATGTACTATATGAGCAAGTAGTGGCTCACCGTAAAAACCACTGTGAAGACAGTGGTTTTTGTTTTTACTCCCCAGTATGGAAAGGAGAGAAACGGCTTGTTGACTGATTGGCAGACATTAAAGGCTGGCAACCCCAAACAACAGCTGGCGTATCAGGCTATTACTGAACTTCGCATTCCAGAGGAGCTGGCTTCGTATACGCCTGTCTTGTGCGGGACGATTCCCATTGAAATCGACACGGATCAATCCGATCTGGACGTGATCATGGAGGTACATGATTTTACCCGATTTCAACAGGATGTGACCTCGTTGTACGGGGGGCTGCAGGACTTTGTCATCACACAAAAAGAACGGAACGGGATTCCGACGATCAAAGCCAATTTTTTTTACAGCGGATTTGCCTTTGAGCTGTTCGGCCAGCCAAGACCCGTGAAAGAGCAAAACGCCTACCTTCATATGATTGTGGAGCATGCGCTTATGGAGAGGGACCCCGGACTCAAGGAGACGATCTTGAGACTCAAGGAGCAAGGCATCAAGACCGAGCCGGCTTTTGCCTGCGCCCTGCAATTGCCGGGAGATCCCTATATGGCGCTCATCGATCTGGGAAAGCAATTGGGGATATTGCCAGACCGTTAACGTGAAGGCGTTTGTAATCGTTGCAATGTATGGGCGATCTGGTCCAACGCAAGCCCATTCAATTCCGCAAATCCGACTCCCCGCAGGGCGATGGTGCGCCCGCCTTGGACAGGATATACTCCTTGCCATACCCCGACGAGACGATAAAGATTGGTTCCGTGCACCTTTTTGAGAAAAAGCACATACTCTCCTTCGCTCAGGGGCCCTGGGTAGGTGAGATTGAGAGGATCTCTGGCGTCTGGCAATGGCTCAATGCCTGTTGTCAGCAGTTGGATGACTTGCGGGGCAGAGCCTTTCCAGGTGCGCTGGACCCGAAAGGACTGTACGTAGTTGAGCACCTTCCCCTGTCGCAGGGAAACTCCCGTTGGAGCAGATTGGTATTGACTGTCGGTGCGGCCTGAGACGATGAGATCACCGGCTTGTACCAGCTCGTGGACATTTTTTACAGGGGTGGGGTCGACGCGCAGGCGAGCCAGGTCAGGGGGAGCAGCGAATGCCGGACATGCCAAAGTCAGACAGAGGACAACAGTCGAGAAGAAGCGAATCAGCACAGGAAATTCCTCCGTTCGGTCATGTTTTCTCTAGTATGGACAGCAACAGGTACGTTAGTCGCAAGAAGTATCCTGATAATTGTGTTACTATTTAGAAAAATAAGACTCGTACTCTGGCTTTTTCTCTGATACTGGAGAGCCGCCTGTACGACAATATGAGAAGGAGGAGCCTATGAATCAAAAAGTCAAACAAGCCTGTATGTGGCTGATGGTGTTGGCCATGATTCTGTCTGTTTCGGCGGCACCAGTCTATGCCGAATCAGGGGCAGAAGCAGTGTCGCCCCTTCAGGCACAGATTGAAAAGCGCTTGTCTGATCTGAAAAAAGATGACAACAGCGTCGGTCTTCATGCGGGAATTGCCATCTATGATTTGACAGAAAAGCGCTTCCTGTATCAGCATCAGGCGAAGAGAAGCTACATCCCGGCATCGACACTGAAACTGTTCACGACGATTACGGGATTGGATCGCTTGGGACCTGATTATCGATGGAAGACAGAGGTACTTATCGACGGCTCTCTTGTCGGAAATGGCGTTGTCCAAGGGAATCTGATCCTAAAGGGCTATGGCGATCCCAGTCTGAAACAAAGCGATCTGCGCGACATCGCATTGGCCCTGAAGGAAAAAGGGATCCGACGCGTGACGGGGAAGCTGCTCGTCGATGAAAGCTATTTCGATACACAGCGTCTAGGAATGGGCTGGATGTGGGATGACGAGCCTTACGGATACAGTGCCCAGATCAGCGGCCTGGCGGCAGAGAAAAACAGCGTGACCGTGACGATTACACCTGGGAAAGCCTCGGCCCCCGCTGTCACTTTACAGCCTGCGACTACATATGTGGCCATCACCAATCAGATCCAGACCGTTCCGAACAGCGGTTCGACATCCATCACTGTCGAACGTCCCCGAGGAAAAAACGAAATCATTCTGAAAGGGACGATCGGGGCACAAGCCAAGCCCTATCAAGAGGCTGTCACGATGGAAGACCCGGCTCTTTTTGTCGGAGAGCTGTGGCGGGACATTCTGCTGCAGGAAGGGATCATCACTCCGGCACAAAAGGGTATCGAAAAAACAGTGGCAACACACGGAACGGCACTCCACACGCACTACTCCAAACCGCTTTCCGAGCTCGTGATCGAATTGAACAAGGAAAGCGACAACTTTTACGCCGACATGCTGCTGAAGACATTGGGAGCCACCCAAAAAGGAGAGGGCAGCTTTGCGGCGGGAAGCGAAGCGGTCCGCGACATGCTGAAGCACGCCGGCATCAATTCCGGTTTCCGAGTGGTCGATGGTTCCGGGCTTTCCCGCTTCAACTGGATCACGCCTGAGCAGATGGTGACCATGCTTGCTTTTGTGCAGGAGCAGAGCTATCGCGAGGCTCTGGAAGCATCACTTCCGATCGCTGGCGTGGATGGTACCCTCAAAAACCGCCTGAAAGGGACGATTGCCGAAAAGAAAGCGATCGCGAAGACGGGCTCGATGGGCGGAGTCAATACCTTGGCTGGCTATGTCACAGCACAAAATGGACATAAGCTTGCCTACGTGATCATGACCAATGGGGTGTATAAATCCAAGTATGCAAGAGATCTGCAAGACCAGATCATCGTACTGTCGACTGCGTATCCCCAGCTCAGCATGCCGGATGGGTATGCATCGGACGGACAAAAAACATACAAGCTGTCTGCAACACTCGATCCCATCCTGGATCAGCCGCAACTGGAGAATCTCGCCGTCGGACTGCTGGTCAAATCCGTAGACTCGACCGGTGATGAGGCGGTCTGGTACGAGCGGGATGCCGATACTCTCCTGACACCTGCAGCGAATGTCAAAATGCTGACAAGTGCAGCCGCCTTGTCGCAGCTTGGACCTGAATATGTATACAAGACGGAGCTGTACACAGATGCAGCCAAGGCTGATTCTCCTGTGATCCAGGGAAATCTGTATGTAAAAGGATACGGGGACCCTACGATCCACACAGACGATTCGTTAAAAGTGCAGAACGGCGTATCTGTGGAGCAGATCGTAGACGATCTCAAAAAACGGGGGATCAAGCAGATTACCGGAAATCTGATACTGGATGAAACCTATTTTGACCAAGAGCGTCTGGGTCTTGGATGGACATGGGACGATGAGGATGAAGCGTTCAATCCGCGCATCGGAGCCTTGTCGCTCAACAGGGGAACGATTGCACTTGCTTATGAGCCGGGAGACCAGGAGGGGGATGCTGTTCGCGTCAGCCTCTATCCGAATACTTCTTACCTGAGCGTGAAGAACGAAGCCGTCACGGTAGAAGGCGGTAGAGATTCTGTTGTCATCGAGCGTGACCGAGGAACCAATCAGATTCGCCTGACGGGGACTTTGCCTCTGGATGATCAGGGTGGCGCCAAACGAATCCCGGTCGAAGAGCCTGCGATGTATTTCGGTACGGTATTAAAGGAGAAGATGGAAGAGGAGGGGATCCGTTTTTCCGGCAACAGCAAAATTGTCTTGGGTGCAGTACCCGCAACTGCTGTTAAGCAATCGGAGTTTACTTCCCAGCCGCTTCGCCAAATCGTAGATTATATGAGCAAACAAAGCGACAATGGATATGCCGAAATGATTTTGAAGAGCATCGGTGCGCACAAACAAGCGAACGGCAGCGCCGACTCCGGTGTCCAGTCGGTGTTGGAGATGGTGCAAGCCATGGGCGGCAAAACCAATTTTGACATGATGGACGGATCGGGCCTCACTCGCTACAACCTGATTTCTCCAAGGCACTTCGTGTCTGTCCTGGAAGGCATGAGCAAGCAGCACGAGATTTCACCTGTCTTCGAAGAGGCGCTGTCACTGGCTGGAGTAGACGGGACACTGGAGGAGCGCTTTATCGGAACCGCTGCAGAAGATAATCTGACTGGCGTGACAGGCTCCATGACCGATGTGCGAAGCCTGTCCGGTTACGTGACCACGAAAAGCGGTGAGAAGCTGGTGTTCTCGCTGATCATCAATGGGTATATGTCGAACGACCTGGATCTAAACCGTATCGAGGAGCAGATTGTCAACAGCCTGGCAAGCTACGATTAGCGGTGTCATACGACGAAGCGGGGGATCTTCCCCTGCTTTTTTGTCTGGTAAAAACCGCTTCACGCAACACGAATGGGTTCATGGACATCCTGCTGCACATAGACTAGGAGCATCTGGATCGGGAAAGGGGTGCTTGCCTAGTGCAGCGGCATATGTGCAAAGGCAAAATTCATCGAGCGACCGTCACGCAAGCTGAGCTTGACTATGTAGGAAGCATTACAATCGACGAAGACTTGATGAGGGCGGCAGATATTCTTCCCTATGAAATCGTTCAGGTGACCAGTCTGCGAAACGCGACCCGTTGGAAAACATATGCATTGCCGGCTGAAGGGGGAAGTGGAAAAATCTGTTTGAATGGTCCTCCTGCTCATCTGTTTTCGCCTGGCGATCTTGTCATCATACTCAGCATGGGAATGTACGACGAATGGGAAGCGAGACAATTGGTGCCGAAAGTCGTCTTTGTCGATGACAAAAACAGAATTACCAAAGTAGAGGAACATCATCTGATTGTGAATGGGGAGATGAAGCAATAAAAGCGCCAAACGTAGGGAAATGGAGCAAGCATCAGCATCTCGCAAAGGATGCGTTTTTACAGGCGTATTTGCCGCCGACGAAGCGATTCTCCCCCGCAGCTCTGTGGGAGTACATCGAGAACTATGGTGATGTCATTCTGAAGCCATCAGGCGGAGGGGGAGGAGCAGGGATCATCAAAGTGAGCAGCCTGGATGGGGAGCGATATCAAATCCATGCGGGTTCGCTTCGGCGGGTTGTGCAGGGAAAAGAGGCCGTTCTCCATACAGTGAGGCCATTGTTTCGTCCGAAGATATACTTGTTGCAGCCCCATCTTTCTTTGGGTAGGATAAATGGACGGCCATTTGATGTGAGAGTGATGGTGCAGCGGACAAGGAGCAGCCAGCCTTGGCAGGTTACAGGATGGCTGGCTAAGCTGGCAGGTCCGGGGTATGTAGTAACGAATGTAGCCCGCAGTCGAGGCAGTGTACTCTCGCTTCAAAACGCCATCCTCCGCTCAGGGATACCAAAATCGCCTGATCTCTTGTCCGAGCTCAGGAAGGTAGCATTGGCAGTGGCTTCCTGCTTGGGGAAAGCCTATCCTGGCTTGCGAGAGGTAGGATTGGATGTAGGATTGGATCAAGAGGGAAAGATATGGATTATCGAGGCCAATTTTCGGCCAGCAATCTCCTTGTTTCAACGATTGCCTGACAAGACCTTCTTACACAGAATCAAAGCGTTTCGCATTCGGAAATGAATGAATCCGCCGGAGCACCGGGAGTCATGCTGCTGCATGCCGTTTCTCTTCGCTCCTTCTATCAGAACCAGAAAGGATGACATGCGTGAATTTACTTCCTGTCTCAGAGGGGGATCGCATCCACCAGCTGGATGTGATTCGAGGCTTTGCCCTTCTGGGAATCGTGCTGGTCAATATGCCTACATTTCTGCACCCGATGTTGTTCCTACCAGCAGATGCCCTCCCCATCCAGCACACGCGAGCGGACGAATGGCTCCGGCTTTTTTTCAACATGTTTATCCAGACGAAGTTTTATACCATTTTTTCCGTTTTATTTGGTGCAGGGTTCTTCCTCTTCATGCATCGAGCCGAACAGAAGGGCCTCCCGATCAGACGTCTTTTTGCCAGACGCTTATGGGTGCTCCTGGGGTTCGGCATGCTGCATCTCATCTTCCTGTGGTACGGTGATATCTTGCACACCTATGCGCTGGCAGGAGGCATTCTTTTATGGTTCTACCGCAAGAACCGCAAAACGGTGCACGCCTGGGCATGGTTTTTGCTGATCTTCTACCAGGGCCTGATGACGCTCCTGCTCTTTCTCCCGTCTGATCCGGCTTCAAAGCAAATGGAAGTCAAAGCAGGCCTGACGGAAACGGCCCTGCAAGTATACAACGAAGGCTCCTGGTCGCAATGGATGGAATTTCGTCTATCTTACGAGCTTCCTTACGTAATCTCCAATGAATTGTTTGCCGTAATAACTGTCCTGCCGCTTTTTTTATTTGGATTTTCTTTAGCCAGACAAGGCTTGTTTCACCGTACGGCGGACTTTCTGCCAGCGATTCGACGCGTTTGGTGGATTTCACTCGTTGCCAGTCTTCCATTGGCAGCGATGATTCCGCTTTTACAGGAAGGGGTTGTGGTACTCCCAGCCTCTGTGGATACAGGGGTCCTTGTCTTCGTAGGGTGGAGTGGGCTGACGCTTTGCGTCTTTTACATCGCTTCCTTGATGCTGCTGTGTGCAGATGAAGCGTGGAGGAAGAGATTGATGCCTCTTGCCTTTGTGGGGCGGATGGCGTTGAGCAATTACGTATTGCAGACGATAGTATTTACTGGAATAGTTCGCCTCTTTCACTTGTACGGTACGGTAAGTTTGCTGACTGGCGTAATCATCTGTCTGATTCTGTTTGTTTTCCAAATCATCTGGAGCCGCTGGTGGCTAGCCCGTTACACCTATGGCCCGATGGAGTGGGTGTGGCGCTGTATGACCTATGGAACGCGGATTCCCATCCAGAGAATCAAGTCTTGAAGGGAACCGAGTAGCAGAATGAAAAGAAGCCAGCTATATTCTTGCGAGATGGCAAGGGATAGCTGGCTATTCCTTTTTCTTAAACTTGCGATCCTTGCTTCAAAAAAGTAGTATGGATAAAGAGTTTGTTGTTTTGCAAATAATGGAAAACGTTGGAAGGTGCGGATGTATGCGAAAAGAACGAATCGCAGAGCTTGAGCTAATTCGCTCCTTTGCGTTTTTGGCTGTCGTGTATCAACATGTCATCGGAATCTATATGCGAGTACCCGGGATTGATCAACAGACCGCGATGGTTTATGGAATGTGGTTTCATCTACTGAAATTCGCCGTGCCTGCTTTCGTATTTATCACGGGTCTAGTCTTGTTTTACAACTACTATGAGAAGATTGCCTACTTGAGTTTTATGCGAAAAAGGATTACGGAAATTCTGCTCCCCTATCTCGTGTGGTCGGTCGTCTATCTTCTTTTGTCCCCAGATTTTCAAAAGGGGGGAGATGGTGGAGGAGTCTGGAATCTAAGCAAGACCATCCTGACAGGGACAGCTTCCTACCATCTCTGGTTCGTTGTGATGATCTTTCAGTTTTATCTGTTCTACCCCTGGTGGCAGCAGGTGTTTCGTTTCTTGCGGCGACAGGCGAAGACCCTCCTGCGCTTTATCATTATCGCTGCGGGAGTCAGTTTGGTGTATGGCGTGATGATGTGGTTTTCGCACCGCTATATTCCCGCACATGGTTTCTCCTTTCACAACGTATGGCTGGATACCTATTTCATCAAATATCGGGATCGCAACGCTCTTTACTACTTCTTCTATTTCCTGCTGGGAGGCATGGTAGCAGTCCTGTTGACCGTATTTCGGGCAAAAATCAAGCAGTATTGGACGTGGATCTGCATCTCCTTTGCTTTGCTTTACGGATACGTGGGATACGAGCTGATCCGTGATTCGGGAAGCGGTCTGATCAATCTGAACGTCGCCACTTCCCTGAAGCCGTCCATGTTCTTGTATACGGTGGCTCAGCTTCTGTTGATCTATGGTTTGGCGCTTTGGCTCTTGAGAAATCAACGCCTGTCTGCGATGCTGACTCGAATCGGTCAGTATTCGTACGGTGCTTATTTGATTCACGCGCTGGTTCTGACCTATGTCATGCAAGGGCTGCGCGCTTTGCAATGGTTCCATGAGGGCATCCTCGGCAGTCTCGTCGCGTTTGTGTTGTGCTCGTTGCTGTCCTTCGCCATATCATATGGCCTGAGCAAATTGCCATTGGGCTGGCTATTGGTGGGGGCTGCAAAAAAGAAACGGGCGAATCCTCCTGCAGCGCAATCGTCCAGAAAGGCAGCGGTGTAAACGTACAAAAAACGCTCTGGCGCAGAAGTGCTTCCACTTCCAAGCCAGAGCGTTTTGTATGGTAGGGGAGAGACGAATTTAGCGCTTGTTCTCCAAATCCTTGACACCTTGATAGACCAGTTCAAACAGTTCTTCCAGATCGGCTTCCTCGATGCAGGAGAAGGCAATGCGCAGGTCTGTCTGGCCAAGGGCGATCGTGCCTACGCCATAATGGTCCAGCAAATGGGTGCGCAGGCTTTCAGCATCGACTGTAGAAAGCTTGAGGCACATGAAATAGCCGGAATTGAACGGATAGTAGCTCCACGCATCATTGTATTTGCCGCTGTCGAGAATGGCTTTCACGCGGTTGGCGCGGCCTTTCATGATCTCGAATTTCTCCTGTTTCTGTTGCAAGAAATCAGGGGAGTTCAGCGCGTTCAGAACAAAGGTCTGAGAAGGATGCGGGCCGCTTGAAATCGTGGAGCGGATGATCCCGGTCGTTTTTTGTTCCAGCGCGCTGAGCAGGTCTGCAGAGCCGCCATACGTGATAAATCCGACGCGGAAGCCCCAGACATACTCTTCTTTTGTTGCACCGTCAACTTTGACCGGCAGAATGCGCGGATGCAGATCACATAGGCTGGCAAACAGGGATTCATGCATGGAATCTTCAAAGAACAAGCCAAAATAGGCGTCATCGGTGACGGCTACGATGTTGATGCCTTCCTCAGCACCAGCCTGGAGAGCCGCCAGAATCTGCTTGCCTTCTTCAGGACCTGGGGTGTAGCCGGTTGGGTTATTCGGGAAGTTGAGAACGACGATTGCTTTCCCTTTCCCTTTTTGGGCCAGAATGGCTTCGCGCAAACCATCTGCATTAAAGGTCATTTCTTCATTGTACAGCGGGTAGTACACCATTTCCGCACCGCGGCGAATGGAGAAGGTGAGCTCATAGTTCTCCCAGTTTTTGTCTGGGATAATCACGCTGTCTCCCACATCGGCAAACAGATCTGCTACGACGCTCAAGCCATGCGTCAGAGCATTGGTAACAATAGGATTACTGAATGACTTTGCAGCAAGGGAGGGTTGCTCCTCAATCATTTTTTTGCGCCATGCCGTACGCAATTCCGGTTTTCCGGCAGGTGGAGCGTATTCGTAGATGTCCTTGGGGTTATAGGCGCTCAGCGTATCCTGGATCACTTTGAGATGCATGGGCTGGCCTGCTTCCAGGGCAATCCCGATGGTCGCATTGTATTTTTTGGCTTTCGCCTTGGCCTCGGCAGATTGGCTTAGAATGCCTTCTTTCGGAAAATAGATGAGTCTGCCCAGGTGGGAAAGCATCTGAAAAACATGTGGATTTTCTCGTTGAATGGTTTGGTTCAATTGTGATGCCAGTGAATGCATGATATCCTCCCTCTTTTGCTTACGACAGTTGTTTTATCATTAAAGATAGCGTATCTACAAGCATTTGTCATCTGAAACGACGTGATTTTTCAAGCATTTTTGCACAAACATCCAAGCTTATGTAGGTGGACCTTGCCGTCCTGCCTAACGGAAAAAGCCGCGCTCCTCAACCGAGAAGTGCGGCCCTGCTGTTCAACCTTATCCTGCGAAGGTTTGAACCCAATATCCATTCACATATCCAACACCAATTTTGGTGAAGGCGCTATTCATAATATTTTGGCGATGACCCTCGCTGTTCATCCATTGGGTCATGACTTCTTGCGGGGTGCGTTGGCCCATTGCAATATTTTCTCCCGCGGTCATATAGGAGATCCCGAATTGTTTCATCATATCGAATGGGGAGCCATAGGTTGGGCTGATGTGATCAAAGTAGTTATTCTGGGCCATATCGGCCGCTTTTGCAGTCGCTACTTTGGAGAGTGCTGCATCGAATTGCAGTGGTGCGAGTCCTGCTTTGGCTCGTTCTTGGTTCACCAGATCAGCTACTTGCTTGGTAAAGGTAGCCGCTTGATCGCTTTGTGGCTGTGCTTGATTGACAGGTGCTGCAGGCTGTTGGTTCTGATTTGCAGCAGGTGTTGGTGCTTGGGCAGGAGCCTGTTGAACTGGTTTTTGTTGAACAGGTGCTTGTTGTACGGGTTTTTGCGGTACATAGGAATAGTAGTTTGTGACTGGCTGCTGTTGTTGGTTAGGAAGCTGAACTTGTGGCTGCATGTACCACTGCTTCATAGTGGGGAGCAATTGGGATAATGCCGCTGGATACGGGCATGGAGCCTTTTGAGTGAAATTTGCAGAAGTTGGGAATTGCGCAGCTGCAGATGCTGTATTTGCAAAGCCAGTCAGGCTGATTCCCAATCCCAATGCCAGTGCGATGGTAATAGTGCCGAATTGTTTCATTATTCACATCGTCTCCTTTTTTCTGCCTACGAGGTTAGTTGTCGGATTTGGGTTGAGGATACAACCCATCGCTGTGAGCGATTCACCCCAAGCGAAATTTCTTTCGCAATATCATCCCCCGCACTTCCAGCCAACTGGAAGTCTCGGCTTGTTTGTTTGGCATCAACCACTTTACCAAGGCTTCTACGAAAAGGGAACCTGTAAATAATGGGAGATGCCGCAAGCAGACGATGTCAGTCCTTCTGAACACTACTCTTGAACACTACTCTCGAACGCTTTCCACGCAGTCAGGCCACCTTCTAAAGAAAATGCCTGAAATCCGTGTTCCTGCAAAAGCGTGGCAGCTTTTCCAGCTTTGTTTCCCGATGTGCAAATTGTAATGATCGGTTTGTCTTTCCACAATTTCGCTGTAGCTTCATCTAAAGGTTCTTGCGTTTCTTTCATTCGCGTATAAGGACGATTGATCGCGCCTGCACGATTGGCCTGAAGGCTGCCGGCTAAAAATTTCTCTTCATCGCGCACATCAAGCAAGATCACATCCGTGTTCACTTCCAGCAACTCCTGAAGCTCATGGCAATTGATTGTCTTCTTGTCCATCATCAACCCTCCCGAACGTCATTGTACCAAATTTGAAGGTGTTGGTGGAAAAACCCGCAGATATTGATTTTGTTGGACAATCGTGGTAGGATAGATATGCTACTTGAAAAATCCGATACGTAAGGCCATTCATTGGATTGCGTTTTTGATATCTGATTCACACTGGCGCGGTCATCGGAGCCGCAAGGATGGAAGAGAGGCAGGGCTTTCGTTGTTTTTGGTTTCAAAAAGGTAACTGGCAAGTCCGGTTTTTGTTAGAAAGATAACCGCATATGTATGGAAGTAGGTATGATTTCACATATCATGAAGGGGTATCGTTGCTAGAATCATGAGGGTATGTCTTCATGATATGTGAGCTTTATTTGCTTCGGTAAATATGACTAGCATATTCAAATTGACTTTTGGAGGTTTTCTTCATGCAAACGAACGGAACAGTAAAATGGTTTAACGCAGAAAAAGGTTTCGGTTTCATTCAAGTAGAAGGCGGAGACGATGTATTCGTACACTTCAGCGCAATCCAAGGCGATGGTTTCAAAACCCTGGATGAAGGTCAACGCGTACAATTCAACATCGTTCAAGGCAACCGTGGTCCACAAGCTGAGAACGTAGTAAAACTGTAAGAGTCTCCTACGAAAAACTGTCCGCTAGCGGGCAGTTTTTTTCTTTTCTCGCCCATTCAGTTTCCAGTATCTGAAAAGAAAAGGATTATGGCAACGTGCCATAATCCTGCTTTCTTTTCCTTCTTCAGCATGCCCGAACGTTATCAAATTTTCAAAGAATCCTTACAGACAGTTTTCGATTTCAACTCTTTGGAACTGGCTGTCTAAAACAGTAAGGCCATTCAGGATGCCACCGCCAACAGCAGTCCGTGCATAGGTGTTGATCAAGACAGTCTCTTCATTGTCTTCCACTGTCAAGCGAACTTCGTAGTGGCTTCCTGCAGGGATTGCGGCATTGAATGCAGTCCGGGTATTGCCCATTAAAATTTGTGTTACATCGAGCGCAGTAGATACGGGATTGGTCTGCGTAACTGCTGTACCCCAGTTCAATACCTGTACGCGGATCTCTACGTCATCCAGATTGAGATTCACGACCTCAGCATGGACGTTGATCGCTGCCCCTAGATTATTTTGCAGGATTCCGGTGGTGCGCACCAAACTTCTGCGTGGTCTTCTTCCGCGTTCTCTGCGTTCTTCAAATCCGTCTTGTTCAAATTCTGCCATCCTCATTCACTCCATTCTCCTATTTGCTAGTGGGACAATAATACTGTATTTCGTCTTGTCTTCTTCGGTAACGGCGAACGTAGCGGCACGAAAAACCATTTCTATTCGGCAGGAGTGGAAGATCATGAATACAACGGAGCAAGCAAGACAAACATCCTTTTCAGCCCGTTTTGAATGGGGAGTATGAAGGGGCAAGTGTATGGATGTCCATTCAGCAGCCGGGACAAGAACGGATCACCATAGCTGTCCTGAGGATATCCGCCTTGCATCAATGGTTGACGCGAGCCGTACCGTCCCAGTACGAAATCAGGATGGCGCCTAGCGCAGCGCTAACCATTCCTCCCAGACTGTATGGCCCAATCAAAGGTCATTGCCCCAGCAATCGGGAATCACGAATATTCAAGGGATTCTGTCGAATATTTGTGAAATTTATCGATTAATGGTAGTCCTCCAGCATGATACAATATTCCTAAACTATGGAAAATCCTTTGAGGGAGAGCAAGGAGAAGGGGCGGGAAGAATGGGCAACGACCAGCATACATTTGGTCAGCAAGATGAGCAGCGCAATGCGATGGAAAATAGCGGGTATATCTCCATATCAGGAAACACGGATATCATACTGCAAATGAATATGATCCACTTAACAGAGGAAGATTTGTCTCTCATTTCAGCTTTCCGACCTGTTATTGTATCTCGCATTGAGCAGATTACTTCCTCCTTCTATGAATCGATTCTTCACGTCGGCAAGCTAAAAGAAATCATCACAAAACACACGACAGTAGAGCGTTTGCGTCTCACGTTATCCAACCACTTGATTGAGATGTTCTCGGGAAAAATCGATGAGGCATTCATCCAAAAGCGGTTGAAAATTGCCCTGGTGCATCAAAAAATCGGGTTGCCGCCAAAATGGTATCTGGGAGCGTTCCAGAATCTGCAAAACACATTGCTGCGTATTGCCCATGAAATGCGAAACGAACTGCCACACTATGACCGGTTTATCCAAGCCATTACGAAATTGCTCAGCTTCGAGCAGGAGCTGGTTTTGGAAGCGTATGAGGAAAAAACGCGTGAAGTAGAGCAAAAAGCAAAAGAATTCGTTGAGTATCAAGCGCATCATGACGAACTGACTGGTCTGCCCAATCGCCGCATGTTCCAGAAAGTCCTGCGGGAGGCTATCGCCCGCAACGAGAAGAATCGGACGAAGTTTGCCGTCCTTATGCTGGACATCGATCGCTTCAAATTAATTAATGATTCGCTAGGCCATACCTATGGGGACCAATTTTTGCAAGAGGTAAGCAAGCGGATACTCGCATGTGCGGAAGGGTATCAGGCTTTGGTTGCTCGTATGGGGGGAGATGAGTTTACCCTGATCTGTGAAGAGTGTCCGAATAGGGGGGCTGTGACTCGTCTGGCAGAAAGTCTGGTTGCGGCCATCGAAGTCCCTTATCACTTGAAGCAAAACGATTTTTATGTCTCGGCGAGTGTTGGAATCGCCGTGTATCCCGATCATGGTACCAACGAAGAAGAGCTGCTCCAAAAAGCAGATCAGGCGATGTATGAAGTGAAAAAGAACGGAAAGAACAGCTATCGCTTCTTCACCAGCGAATTGGACGAGCATTTACATACGAAGATAGAACTGGAAGCGGATTTGCGCAAAGCCATACTGCGGGAAGAATTTGTGCTCTACTACCAGCCGCAGATCCAAACAGGAACGAATAAGATGATTGGTGTGGAAGCGCTGGTCCGTTGGAATCATCCTGAAAAAGGCATCTTGTCTCCTGGTGTTTTCATCCCGATCGCAGAAGAGACAGGGATGATCCATGAGATTGGCACGTGGACGCTGCGGGAGGCCTGCCGTCAGATGCGTGAATGGCACTTGGCAGGGGGGGCCGCTCAATCCCGTCTCGGTCAATCTCTCTTCCCAGCAGTTCCATCAGCCCAATCTGATCGATTACATCCGTGAAATCCTGGAGGAAACCGGACTGGAGCCGAAATATCTGGAGCTGGAGATCACGGAGAGCATGATGATGGACGCCAAGGTATCGAAGAGCATTCTCCAAGAATTAGATGATTTCGGTGTAAAAATTAGTTTGGATGACTTTGGCACGGGCTACAGCTCCCTTAGCTACCTCAAGCAGTTCCCGATTCACAAACTGAAAATCGACCGTTCTTTTATAGCGGATATCACGAGAAATGTGAATGATCAGGCGATCGTCTCTACTATTATTTCCATGGCGAAAAACCTCAAAATGGACGTCATTGCAGAAGGAATCGAAACGAAGGACCAGCTCGAATTCCTGACCCGGAATTCCTGCGAGGAAATTCAAGGCTATTATTTTAGCCGTCCCTTACCCGCACCACAAGTAGAAGCTGCTTTTTTTGTTCCGCAGAGAAAGGAAAAGAATTTGTAAACATTCTCTGTACTTGTATAGCATGTCTAAACAGTGCATAATAAAAGAGAGCAGCAGTGAGAAAACGATAGCTTTGATTTAAAAGGGAGACCCATTTGCTATTTTTAGCTGAATTTGACGAATTTTATGTCTGCTAGGATAGCTTTCTCACGTTAACTTTTTTATAATATCCGTATAGGGTATTTTGTACTCGAATCTTCCATTGCCCAATACGCTGTCCGGCAACGTCGAAATCTGTGCTCTGCAAGTATGGATAGGGCCATCTCTTTCATGATGACGTTTGTTTCACTGGGTCACATGTTACAAGCTTCATGGAGGAAGATGAGGTAGAACGAGTTGAATTTTCTATAAAATCCAGAGAAAAAGGCATTGTTGACCCAGGGGTTTGCCGAGGATAGGAGTTGTGCAATGCTTCATAATCTAGTCGAATTGCTCAAAGAATTAGGACCCTGGGGGTTGTTTATCCACTCGTTTATAGATGCGGTCATCTTCCCCATACCCGCTTTTGTTTTGCAGGTATCACTCAGCATCCTCGATCCGTCTTCAGCAATATGGCTTGCTACCGTCGGATACATCGCCTGTCTTCTGGGTACGCCGTTTGGTTACATGATCGGGAAATTTGCCGGGGACAAATTCTTAAATAAAATCCTGAAAAAATCCTGGGTTGATTCCGCGACCAACATGTTTCAGAAAAACGGGGAAATGGCGATTCTGGTCGGTTCCTTTACGCCTATTCCGTTCAAGGTATTTACGATTCTCTCCGGGTGCTTGCACTTTCCGTTATGGAGACTGATTGCTTATGCGGCTATTGGGAGAGCAGTCAAATTCTATGCGGTCGGCATCCTGTTTTACCTGTATGGCAGAGCCGCTGCACATATGGCGAAGGATGTATCCCTCTACATCTTCCTTGCAGCCATTCCTTTGCTGGCATTGGTGATCTGGTTTAAACGCAGAAAAGACAAGAAACAAAAAGAAAATGAGACAGATTCCAGCAATGGGTAAGCCGTGTTGGAAGCGAGAAGCATCATTTCCACATCGATGGAGATGATGCTTCTTTTTTTGTCTCAAGAGCATTTCGGACAGGCCGGAAATTTTGTCACAGGAAAAATCTTGACAAATTTAGCCTGAGGAATATATTTTGTATATAGCAATAAAATTTGCCTTAAGGAAACATTTTTGTGAACGAGCATATTTTCAGGAGGAGAAGAGTGTGGGAAATCGAGGTATGATAGCAGCCATACGTAAGGTCGGAGTAAGTGTGTTCGCCTTGTCATTGTTTTTGACAGGTTGCGGAGCGACTTATACGCCAAACAGTACGGAGACTTCAGAGAAGAAAGAGACGATCACCGTTGTAACGACCATTGGACAGATTGCAGAGCCCGTCGCGGTCATCGGAGGGGACAAAGTACAGGTAACCAGTTTGATGGGTCCTGGGGTAGACCCGCATTTGTATAATGCCACGCAGGGGGATATCAAAAAACTCGAGAGTGCTGATTTGGTATTGTACAGCGGCATTCATCTGGAAGGAAACATGATAGACATTTTTGGACAAATCGGCAAATCCAAACCGGTATCAGCCATTGCGGAGGCGATCCCGAAAGAAAAACTGCTCAGCGATGAGGAGGGTCAGTTAGATCCCCACGTATGGTTCGATATTGATCTGTGGAAGATTGCGCTTGCGACAGCCACCGAAGAATTGAAAAAGCTTGCCCCCGAGCATGCCGAATATTTTGAAGGCAATAAAGAAAAATACTTTTCAGAACTGGACGCCCTCAAGGTCGAATCACAGGAAAAGCTCAAGCAAATTCCTCAGGAAAAACGAGTTCTCGTGACAGCGCATGATGCATTTGGCTACTTCGGCAGGCTGCATGAGATGAAGGTAGTCGGTCTGCAAGGATTGAGCACGGAGGATGAGATCGGGATCTCCGACATCCAATCTACCATTGAGCTGTTGTTGGCGCACAAGATTCCTGCCGTTTTCGTGGAGAGCAGCATCAATCAAAATTCGATTAAAGCCGTAATCGAAGGGGCAGGAAGCGCAGGGCTGGAAGTCAGGCTCGGGGGAGAGCTATTCTCCGATGCCATGGGTGACGCCGGCACTCCGGAGGGTACCTACATCGGGATGTACCGCCATAATGTCGAGACGATCTTCCATGCCTTGAATCAATAGGCGGGCACCTTTTGAATTGAGAATGATAGGTTGTATCACGCGAGCGCGAATGATGAAAACGCTCGAATGGAGAGGACGAGTAGCATGAGTGTTCTGGAGGTAGCGGATTTGACTGCTTCATATCGGAAAAACAAGGTTTTGCATGACGTCAGCTTCCAGGTGCAGGCAGGATCGCTGACGAGCATCGTCGGTCCCAACGGCGCGGGAAAATCGACGTTGTTAAAGGTCATGCTCGAGCTACACCCGAAGCTGTCCGGTTCCGTCTCTTTCTTCGGATCGACGCACAGCAAGATGAAAAAACGAATCGGCTATGTACCGCAGCGCGGATCTGTAGACTGGGATTTTCCGACCAACGCGCTTGATGTTGTGATGATGGGCTTGTATGGACAGGTTGGCTGGCTGAAATGGCCTACCCGGAGTCATCGGGAAAAAGCGCTGGCTTCCCTGGAGCAGATGGGGATGGCCGATTATGCATCGAGACAGATCAGCCAGCTCTCCGGCGGTCAGCAGCAGCGTGTGTTTCTCGCGCGGGCATTGGTCCAGGACGCGGATCTGTACTTCATGGATGAACCGCTGGCCGGGGTCGATGCAGCCACCGAGCACGCCATCATGACGACGTTGAAGGAATTGAAAAACAAAGGCAAAACCGTCATGGTTGTCCACCATGATTTACAGACGGTAGAGGATTATTTCGATCATGTCCTGCTTTTGAATAGAACCGTTGTCGCACACGGCAAGACAAAAGAGGTATTCACGAAGGACAATGTGTACCACGCTTATGGCGGGACGCTTCGCTGGATGAAGGAGGCGTAGAGATGGGAATGCTTCTGTCTGCAAATGCGCAGTGGGTGTTATTCAGCACGTTGATTCTGGGCATGGCATCCGGCATGATCGGATGTCTCGCCTACTGGAAGCGCCAAAGTCTCATGAGTGATGCATTGTCCCATGCGGCCCTGCCCGGCGTGGTCATTGGATTTTGGCTGATTGGGACGAAAAACATGCCGGTCATGATTGGCGGGGCTGCGATTAGCGCTCTGCTCGGGGCACTGATGATCCAATGGATTCGTTCTTCCAGCCGAATCAAGGAAGATACCGCAATGGGCATGATTCTATCCGTATTTTTTGGATTGGGCATCATGATGCTGACCATCGTCAATCGCTTTGCAGGGGGAAACCAAAGCGGCCTGGACAGCTTTATCTTCGGGCAGGCCGCATCGATGGTGCGAAAAGATGTATACACGATGCTGGTGCTTGCGGCTATTGTCATCCTTGTCGTCTCGCTCGCCTTCAAAGAGTGGAAGTTATTTCTGTTCGATCCCGACTTTGCGCGCGGGCTTGGCTTATCGCGCCGATTGATGGATGGAATCTATCTCGCTGTTCTTGTCATGGTGATTGTGATCGGCATTCAGGCGGTTGGTGTCATTTTGATGGCAGCCCTATTGATTATCCCGGCAGTCAGCGCGCGGTATTGGACCCATTCGTTCAAATGGATGGTAATTCTGTCCGCGATATTCGGCGGCGGTTCGGGTATGATCGGCACGTTGATCAGCACGCTGGGGGTAAGATGGCCCACCGGTCCGTTTATTGTACTCGCATCTTCGGTCCTGTTTGTCGTGTCGCTCGTTTTTGGAGTGGAGAAGGGATTGTTGACAAAAGCGTTGCAAATACGGCTGCAAAAAAGAGAGCTTCGGTATGCGGCGGCATCGGGAGCGAAAGGACCGCAGAGAGGAGGAGAGGTAGGATGAGCTACACAGCCTGGATATTGCTCACCGCTTCCCTGGTAGGCTTGTCCTGCGGGTTGATTGGTGTATTTTTGATCTTGCGGCGCATGGCCATGATGGCAGATGCGATCAGCCATACCGTGCTCCTCGGTATTGTAACGGCATATCTGGTCACGCGGGAGCTGAGCGGCATTCATATGTTAATCGGCGCCGTTCTGGCAGGATTGTTGACAGCTGTTCTGGTGCAGTGGTTTCACGCGAGAGGAGTTCAGCAGGAAGCTGCGATCGGCGTGGTGTTTACATCATTGTTTGCCATTGGTGTGATCCTGATCGCGACCAAGGTTGGGAATGCCCACTTGGATATTCAGCATGCACTCATGGGGGAAATTACTTTCGTACCTTGGAATGTCATAGAGCTTCCTTGGATTGGCGAGTTTCCCGAAGCCACATTTATTTTGCTTGTAGTGTTGGCTGTGGTGCTGCTGGTCATCCTCACCTTTTACAAGGAATGGAAAATCACTTCATTCGACCCGGGTTTGGCCGCGAGCATTGGGATACCGGTCGTTTTCATGCACTATCTGTTCATGTCACTCGTCTCAGTCACCACAGTCGCGGCGTTTGACGCGGTAGGGGCAATCATGGTGGTCGCAATGCTGATTACACCGGCAGCATCCGCTTATCTCTGGACGGATCGGCTATCCATCATGCTGGTTCTGAGCAGCTCCTTCGGCGTCATCTCCGCGATCGTCGGCTATATGATCGCCGTTTGGCTGGATACGTCCATCTCAGGCTCCATGGCCTTCGCGACAGGACTCGTGTTCCTGTTCAGCTTTCTTTGCTCGCCGAAGCATGGCATGCTGTCACGCTATATTCGTCCCGTATCCGCGTCGGATTCGCCATAAACAGGACCAAGCCAACTGTCTGCCATCTTCACCAGGTTTCATGACCTGTGGTGAAGATGGTTTTTTGTATAAAATCTGTGAGGCACGCGGAATAGTAGGAGCGACGAGTCTAGCAGCGCTTTCCGTGATATGCTTGACACGAAACCAAAAGGTGTCGTAATATGAGGTTCGAATATGAAACGAAAAGGTTTCGTAATGGAGGATGATCGAGATGACAGAAAAAGAAAACCAACACGAGACATTGCCTGATATTCGCAGAACGATGCGTTTTCATGCGCCGATTCAAAAGGTCTGGGACGCGGTTGCGACGTCGGAAGGCCTGTCAGCATGGTTTATGCCCAATGATCTGGTAGCCGAGGTCGGCCATTCCTTTCATCTAAATGCTGGTCAATTCGGGATGTCGCCTTGCCAGGTGACGGTGGTAGAAGCACCTCACCGCCTCGCTTTTCGCTGGGGGAAGGACTGGACGCTGACATTTGAATTGCAGGAAGAGGGAGAGTACACGGTCTTTACGCTGATCCATTCGGGATGGAGTGCTGATCAGGTCACCGAATTTGGAGCTCCCCATTCGCAAATCCGCAAAAACATGGACAGTGGCTGGGAAAAACTCATCCAAGTGCTGGGCACATACGTGGAGAAATAAAATGGCTTCATCTGCGCCCAAGTACGATGTTTTTCAAGCTATCGCCGATCCGACGCGCCGCAGACTCCTGCAGCTATTGGTCGAGCAGGAGATGCCTGTCACCGTTATCAGCGGCCATTTTCCGATCAGTCGTACGGCTGTCTCGAAGCATTTGCGAATTTTAGCGGAGGCTGGGCTGGTCCAGGAGAGGAAGGTCGGGAGGGAGACCCGGTATCGCATGCAGCCGGAACCCCTGCAGGAGTTAAAGCAGTGGCTCGCGTACTATGAACAGTTCTGGGACAACAAGCTGGCTGCCCTCGCTCATTACATGGAAAATCAGGACGCGGAAGGAATAGTCGATCGGGTACCCAAAATCGTCAAGCAAGAGAGGGAAACCAAAGGTTAGCAGCAAGCTCCTCGCTTGTAACCAATTTGCACAGTGTACGTAAAAGGAGTAGGATCTGTTTGGTGCCAGGATAGAGGAAGTATTCAACTGGCTCGCGAACATGTTACCATTCCACTAAGGATTTCACGAGGAGCTTGTCCATGCAATTGATTGAGATTGTTGAACGCTTGTTTGCCCAGTACGGCTATCTTGTTCTGTTGATCGGATTGCCGCTTGATTTTATCGCTTTGCCCATCCCCCCTGGGAACAGCACCCTGACTTATACGGGTTTTCTCTCTTATAAAGGCGTCCTTCACGGCGGGAGCGCGATCCTGGCGGCTTATATCGGGGCTACCGTCGGGTTTACCATCACCTATTTTTTGGGCTATCGATTGGGGCAACCGCTGATCGCCCGTTATGGAAAGTGGCTGTTTATCAAACCTGCTCATTTGGAGAATACGCGCCGCTATTATGACAAGTATGGAGACAAGCTTCTGTTCGTCGGTTTTTTTGTTCCTGGCATCAGACAGTTCATCGGGTACTTCATGGGCATTATTCGCGTTCCTTTTCGCAATGTGTTGCTCTACGCCTATACTGGCCTGGCGATCTGGGTGGCTGTCTTTTTCGGAATCGGTTATTTTTTTGGCGAGCAATGGCAATACATGCTTGAAATGGTGGAACGCTATTTGAAGGGTTTCGGCATCGGGATTGCGATCGTGATCGTCGTCTTGCTGATCATGAAGCTTACGCGTTATTTCCGCAAAAAATATTGATCAGAGCAATCTGAAAGAAATCTCCACTGTGTTTGAATCCTATAATAGGAGTGTGAGATTCACAAAACAAAGCAAAGAAAGGGCTGTTTATACATGAGCTTGCGTTTGATACCTTATCTCGTCATGGACGGGAATGCCCGAGAAGCGATCGATTTCTATGAAAAAGCGTTGGATGCCCAGATTCTTTCCCTGCAAGCATTTGGCGATATGCCGGAAAATCCGGATTTTCCTTTGCCGGAAGAAGCCAAAAATCGCATCGCTCATGCTATGCTAAAAGTAGGCGAGTCAGAACTCATGTTCTCCGATGCTTTCCCAGGGCAGCCCATTCAAGCAGGGAACCATGTAACCATTTGTATCCAGGTGAACGATGCGGAACAGGCGAAGAAGCTTTACGACGCCTTGCAACAAGACGGCAAGGTCAACATGCCGCTGCAGGAAACCTTTTTCAGCCCGGCATTTGGAAATGTAAGGGACAAGTTCGGCGTTACGTTTCAAATCTATACAGAAAGCAATAAAGCAGAATAAACATCGTAAAAGCCGTATCGACCCATGGAGGGAAGATACGGCTTTTCTTCAAATCCCTTTGTTTTGAAGCGGGTTTTCCAATCCTAGCTTCATCGCCATACTGTAGCCAGACGGCCCGATGTTATACTTCTTCCGCAATTCGATCAGATCGGGACCAAATGATTGTTCCAGTGTTTCACGATGTGCCTGCATCATTTCGTAAATGTACAAGTCATGGATGATTACCTCGGTGATCGGCATGACGAGACCCGGGTGCATGGTCCATGCGGCGCGGCTGTCCGCTCCAAGAGAGACGACGCCTGCGACCACTTCCCGGTCGTCGATGCTAGCCACAATCCAGCGTCCGCCGTATTCCCGCGTAATCTCTTCACTTGAATCATGTGGGTACACTTGTGCAAAATCAAACTGCAATTCTCCATATACGACAATCAGAATCTCGACGCCTCGTTCAGCCGCCATCCTCAGCTCTGATTCCAACAGCTTGGCTTCTTCTGTCCAGATCTCCAGTAAAACACGTCCGGTAGCCCGATTGATCGCTTCCGCCGTACGGCTCAAAATGGCTTCGCATCCGGTGATGTTCCATATGTTTTCCCGATTTAAGGAGACATAAGAGTAGTGGGCAAGTGCAGTTTCGGCAGCCTCTAATGAAGATACGAGTTTACTTTTTTTCAATCGGATGAGCTCTTGCGGCTGAAGTGGCGTATATAACGAAGGATCTTCGTGGCTGATCATGATGTCACCGCGCTCCACCATTCCGTTTAACACCTCATATATTTTCGAACGTGGCACACCCGAGTTCAATGATATGGCATATCCCGTTAAAGGAGATTTATCCAGAAGCGCCAGGTATGCTTTGGCTTCGTATTCGGTAAAATTCAAATCTTGCAGGATCCTTATGACTTCTGATTTCATATGTGAACCTCCCAGACGCCGCTTCTTGAAAAAGTCCGATATGCTCTTATTCCCATTATTACACTTGACAGGTAATAATGCCAATGTTATATCTGTAAATGCGTAGCTACCAAAGTAGCAACTATATTGATGGCATTACTCATCCCTTGGAGGTACACCATGGATACGTCAAATGAGATCCAGAAAGTAATACTGACAAAGGCTCAAAAAAATAGCAGCCTTTACTTGCTTGCTGCCATTATTGCGATTTTGCTTTGGAGCACCTCATTTGTGGGGACCAAGATTGCTTACAGTTCCTTTCCGCCTCTTACATTGGGAGCCGCCCGTTTTGTCATTGCCTCGATGATTTTAGGCGCGATCATGTTAGCTAGAAAAGAATTCGTCAGACCAGCACCGAAGGACATCGGATTAATGGGGCTGAGCGGAGTATTGGGAACCACTCTTTATTTTGCGCTTGAAAATATCGGACTTGAGTTGACGACAGCATCGAGCGCCGCACTGATTGTCGCTTCATACCCAGCGATAACTGCACTCCTGGAATTTATTTTTTTTCGTGTGAAAATTTCTGTGGTGAAGGCACTAGGGATTGTATTGGCAGTCATCGGAGTGTATGTGATCTCGGGTAGCAGCCCGGGGGAGAGCTCGGGGCAGCTTACAGGCAACATAATCCTGATTTTGGCGGGTTTTGTGTTTGCAGCTTATAGCTTTATCACGCGAAAAGTTGTCAAACAGCATTCGATGGTAACCGTCTCGTTTTACCAGACGATTGCAGGGACAGTAGCATTTATTCCGCTTGCCTTCATGGAGCGATCCAGATGGCAGGTGCCGAGCGCGGAGTCTCTTTGGATATTGCTCTACCTGGGCGTTTTCTGCTCTGTTGCAGCCTTTATGCTTTACAATTATGGACTGCGCACCCTCAGTTCTAGCACTGCAGTGGCGCTGATGAACCTCGTGCCTATTTTCGGCGTACTCTTTTCAACCGTGTTCCTTCATGAAGTATTGCGTATATCCGATTTGTTCGGAGGATTCATCATTATTTTGGGAGTTATTTTGAGTGTGAGGGAAAAGCGGACATGACAGGCTTTGTTAGCAGGAGAGTCGTTCTTCGAGAACGGCTTTTTTTGTAGAAAAAATTGTTCGCAAGGGAGAATATGGTATAAAGAGAGAAAACGACGTTCATAGAGGAGAGTTGGGGTATGGGCAGAGTCTTTGAATCCATCATGCCGGAGCATGAAGCATTTATGAAAGGGCAGCCTCTTTTTTTCGTGGGAACGGCGGCTGCGACGGGACATGTCAATTTGTCGCCAAAAGGGTACGATACCTTCCGTATTTTGTCTCCCAATAAAGTGGCCTATCTTGATTTGACCGGGAGCGGCAACGAGACCAGCGCGCACCTGCATGAAAACAGCCGCATCACATTCATGTTTGTTTCTTTTGGAGAAAAACCGTTGATTCTGCGACTGTATGGCAACGCTTCTGTCTATTTGCCCGGTTCCGCGGAATGGGAGGAAGTGGCCCCGCTATTTGACATGCTGCCCGGAACAAGGCAAATCATCGTGGCCGATCTTCACTCCGTCAAAACCTCCTGCGGCTTCAGCATGCCTTTATTGTCCTACCAGGGAGAGCGGGACCGATTGATCCAATGGGCCGAGAATAAAGGATCAGCAGGCTTGGAAACCTATTGGAAGGAAAAAAATGCAGTGAGCATGGATGGAATTGCGACCCCGCTCGGAAAGAAAATGGACGCCGAAGAAGAATAGACGGGAACGGCATGCTTCAATTTGAACGCAGCCGCTCCCGCTCCAGAATATTGCTCACCACGTCGGCTATTGTCACATTGCCCAGCGCTTTTTCCAATGCGAGCTGGGCAGTGGCAAAAAGCGGCTCGATGGCCTGTTGGATGTTTCGGCCGACGGTACAGGCTGGATTGGGTTGATCGTGAATCCCGAACAATTCATTTTCGGGTACAACCTGAACGGCTTTGTAGACATCCAGCAGAGAGATCTCAGATAAATCCCGAGCCAGACTGGCACCTGCGACACCCGGGCGAACGTGGACCAAACCGGCATTCTTGAGATATCCGGTAATTTTTCGGATCACGACAGGATTTGTATTGACGCTGCCTGCAATCCATTCGGAAGTATTCACCTGATCCTTGTTCATTCCAAGGAGAGAGAGGATGTGAATGGCTACAGCAAACCGACTGCTGATCGACATCGATTTCGCCTTCTTTCTTAGACATCTTTGTTCATTATAGCGAACCTGTCCGCGTTGACAAACAACCAACCTGTAACATATTATATTACATGTAACTAAGTTAATTACATTTGATTCTTGGAACGATAGAGGAGGAACATCGAATGAAGATCGCGATTATTGGAGCCAGCGGGAAAGCAGGACGTCTGATCATGGAAGAGGCACTGCGTCGAGGTCACCAGGTTACAGCGATTGTGCGTGATGCGGCAAAGGTGCAGAATCCACAGGTCGAGGTACTGGAAAAGGACATCTTTGAGTTGAAAGCGGATGATCTTCGGCCTTTTGAAGCAGTGGTCAATGCATTTGGAGCGGCTCCAGGCCATGAAAACCTTCATGTAAAGGCGGGCCGTGTGCTGATCGAAGCGCTCAGCGGTTTATCCACCAGACTGCTCGTCGTTGGCGGAGCAGGCAGCTTGTATGTCGACGAGGATCAAACCACCCGCGTCATGGATACACCTGATTTTCCCAAGGAGTATTATCCTACCGCGCTCAACCAGGGACAAAATCTCCAGGATTTGCAACAATCTACCGGCGTAGAGTGGACCTTCATCAGCCCGGCAGCCTTCTTTGATCCCCAAGGAAAGCGGACAGGCTCATACCAAAAAGGGAAAGATCGCCTCATCACGAACCAGCAAGGTCAAAGCTACATCAGTTACGCTGATTATGCCATTGCAGTCGTGGATGAGCTGGAGCATCCGGAACACCGAAATACCCGTTTTACCGTGGTAGGGGAAGCCGAATAAGAACCGAAAACACAACAAGAAGACACTACTAGCCTGTAGTGTCTTTTTTCGCTTTGTCTCACCCTGTCACCATTCTTCAACATCATTCGTAGTTTTCTGTCACTGAATGATTGCCTTTTATAGTACTTTACATTATTATTACTAAATATTAAGAAAGATAAAAGTAGGAGGATTACTCATGAAGGGGATTACCAAATCATTACTGTCGGCGTTGCTGGGGACAAGCCTGCTTGTAGGCTGTTCTAGCGGAGCTTCGACTTCAAGCGGCACAGCAGAGACACCTGAGACAAATACTGCCGCTCCAGCAGAAAGCGCCGGAGAATTTACCGCAAAAATCGGCGGTGTCTTCATTCTTTCCGGTTCTAGCGCCGCTTATGGAGAAGCTCAGAAAAAAGGCCTGGATTTGGCTTTGGAAGAGCTGAACGAAGCGAATAAAGGGAAATTGAAGATTGAGATTCAATACGAAGATACAGGCGGTAAAAAGGAGAGCGCGATTAACGCGGTCAACAAGCTGATCAACCAGGACAATGTGGTTGCGATCATCGGTCCGACGCTTTCCGGTGAAATGCTTGCAGCAGGACCTGTTGCCAACGAAGCAGAAACTCCTATCTTCGGGATTTCCAATACGGTAGAAGGCATCAATGACATCGGGGAATACGTGTTCCGCAACTCACTGCCAGAATCGATCGCTGTTCCTACAGCCATGAAGAAAGCAATTGAGAAAGCAGGATCGAAAACAGCGGCTTTCATTTATGCAGAAAACGATGACTTTTCTGTATCCGGCTTCCAAACCATGAAAGCTACTGCTGAGGAAATGGGATTGCAAAACCTGGGTGAGACTACCTTCTCCATCGGCGATGTGGATTTCTCCGCCCAATTGACCAAAATCAAACAACTGAACCCTGACGTATTGCTGGTTTCCGCTCTGTACAAAGAAGGTTCCATGGTTGTGAAAAAAGCAAGAGAGCTGGGCATCAACTCCCTGATCGTCGGCGGAAATGGATTTAATAATCCGAAAGTATTTGAAATTGCCGGCTCCGCAGCAGAGGGACTGATCGTCGCTACACCTTTCAGCCCTGAGAAACAGGATGAAAGAGTACAAAAATTCGTAAAAGCGTTCGAAGCGAAATACGGCACCAAGCCTGACCAATTTGCGGCACAAGCGTATGACAGCCTGTACATCATGTCGCAATCCTTGCTGGCTGCAGGCAAAGCAGATCGC
Source organism: Brevibacillus panacihumi (assembly GCF_003710985.1). Classification (GTDB taxonomy): domain Bacteria; phylum Bacillota; class Bacilli; order Brevibacillales; family Brevibacillaceae; genus Brevibacillus; species Brevibacillus panacihumi. The sequence continues at coordinate 29,521 of NZ_RHHT01000056.1, read as the reverse complement.
AACGCGCTGCGCGACGAGCTTGCAAAGCTCAAAGACTTTGAAGGTGTATCCGGTAAGCTCTCCTTTGACGAAGGACGCAATCCGATCGGTGAAGCTGTTGTCGTTGAAGCGAAAGACGGAAAGTTTGTACCGTTTGAATAAGCGTAAAAAGTAGCTCTTATTTCAAACCAAGGGATTGCCTGATGGAATTCGGGCAATCCCTTTCCCCGCATTTTGAAGAAAGTAGGTGAAGGAGCTTGTTTCTGCAACAGCTTGTTAACGGTCTGACCGTTGGCAGTACGTATTCGTTGATTGCGATCGGATACACGCTGATTTTCGGTGTGCTTGGCATTATCAACATGGCGCATGGCCAGGTATTTATCTTTGGTTCTTTCGTCGGTCTGATTTTGGTTACGAATTTTGATATGCCGATCGCGGTCGCTTTTCTCGCTTCGATTGTCGTATCAGGTATTCTCGGATTGATTCTGGAATTTACTGCCATGCGCCCTTTGCGCAAGAAAAACGTCCCTCACTTGGCATCGCTGATCAGTACGATTGGTTTTGCCACCTTGCTTGAAGAGGGCATGCACAAACTCTTTGGTGCAGATTCCCGTGCAGTCCCGGATACATTTGGAAGCCAAGCCTTTCAATTGGGCTCCGTTCAGATTCGTGCGGTAGACTTGATTATTTTGGGGATTGCCGTGGTCCTCATGGTGGTCCTGCATTTCTGGATCAACAAAACGAAGGTGGGAAAAGCGATCCGTGCAACGGCTGAAAATACGGAGACAGCCAGCGTGCTTGGGATCAACACCAATATGGTCATTGTAACGACTGTCGTACTTGCCTCCAGTCTCGGCGGGATCGCAGGTATGCTGATCGGTATGACGTACTCTGCTCTCATTCCGTCCATGGGGATGACGCTCGGATTTAAAGGTCTGGCTGTGTTGATCCTCGGCGGGGTAGGAAGCATTCCCGGAGCGATGATTTGTGGTCTTATTTTGGGCGTTATTGAGGTGTTCACCGTTGCTTACGGGGCTTCTTCGTATCGTGACGCAGTAGCATTTGGTTTGATCATCCTCATTTTGCTGATTAGGCCGCAGGGCTTATTTGGCCGCAAAGCCTAGAAAGGAGTTGATTTGAGGATGGAATGGTTAAATCCTTATAACATACAGGTAGTCACCTTTATTATCCTGAACTGTATCCTGGCGATCAGTATTTTCATTACCCTGGCCACCGGTCAACTCTCGCTCGGCCATGCCGGCTTTATGAGCATCGGGGCATATACAACCAGTATTTTAAGCAAAAACGCAGATCTCCCTATGTTCGTTGCGATTCTTGCAGGCGCGCTGATGGCGGGACTGATCGCTCTCTTGATCGGGGCCCCTACACTGAAACTGCACGGATTGTATCTGGCGATCGCGACACTTGGCTTTGGCGAGGTGGTTCGCGTCATTTTGCTGAACATGGAGATCACCAATGGCGCCTTGGGTATTACGGGATTGAAATCCTTGGGAACGTATATTTACGACGGGATGAAGGCGGTCGGGATCACCTCGCAGTCCCTGGGTCTTTCTGTCCCAGTGATAAAATCTCTGTCGACGCTCGTCTTCTTATTCCTGTTATTCCTCGTTGTGCTGTTCTTGACTCTTCGTCTGAATTCATCCCGCTTGGGTCGTGCGTTTGAAGCGATTCGTGCAGATGAGACAGCGGCAAGAGCCATGGGGATTCAGGTGAATTACTACAAAATGCTCGCCTTTATCATCGGTTCGGTACTGGCAGGGCTTTGTGGCGGACTCTTTGCTCACATTACTACGGCGATCACACCAACCGACTTTAACTACCACAAAGTGGTGGAGATTCTTTCCTTTGCCGTCATCGGCGGTACAGAAGTGGTCTGGGGTGCCTTGTTCGGAGCAATTGCTTTGACGGCGTTGCCCGAGGTATTGCGTGGATTGGCTGAGTACAAAATGATCTTTTACGGTGCCATCATGGTTCTCGTCATGGCGGTGCGCCCACGCGGACTGATTGGCTCCGATACCCTGCAAAAGCTGTTTCGCCGCGGTTCCAAGAAGCAAAATGAACAGCCGAAAGGGGTGGAATGATGTTGTTGCAGCTTACGAATGTCGGGAAAACCTTCGGCGGGATTAAAGCTTTAACCGATGTTAGCTTTACCGTGTCAGAAGGGGAAATCGTCGGACTGATCGGGCCCAATGGGGCAGGAAAAACCACGATCTTCAACATGGCGACGGGCATCTTCCCACCGACGAACGGGACGATTTCGTTTGCCGGACATACGTTGAATCAGATGCCGCCGCATAAAATTACGGAGCTGGGCATTGCACGGACCTTTCAAAACATTCGCTTGTTCGGTCATATGTCCGCCCTGGATAACGTAAGAGTGGGGTGCCATACCCGATCACAAGCAGGCTTCTGGGCCTCGCTTTTGCACACTCCCAAACAGAAAAAAGAAGAGCGGGCTGTCCTGGCCAAAGCAGAAGAGCTGCTGGAATTCGTCGGGCTGACAAACGTGGCAGACGTTCGCTCCGATACCCTCGCATACGGCCAACAGCGCCGATTGGAAATTGCCAGAGCCTTGGCTGCCGAGCCGAAGCTGCTGCTGCTTGATGAGCCTGCAGCCGGGATGATTGAGAGCGAGACCAAGGATTTGACGAACCTGATCGAAAAAATCCGCGCCATGGGCATCACCATTCTCTTGGTAGAGCACGACATGGGCTTGGTCATGAATCTGTGCGATAAAGTTGTTTGCATCAACTTCGGGGTCAAAATTGCGGACGGCAAGCCGGAAGAAGTCCAAAATCACCCTGATGTGATCGAGGCGTACCTGGGTAAGGAGGACGAAGAGGATGCTTAGCATTCGTGATTTAAGCACGTCATACGGTCAGATCAAAGCGATTCGCAATCTCTCTCTCGATGTAGAGGAAGGCAAAATCGTAGCTTTGATCGGGGCTAACGGCGCAGGAAAGACGACAACGATGAAAACGATTGCTGGCCTCTTGACTCCGGATCAAGGGAGCATTACCTTCCTGGGACAGCGCGTGGAAGGCTGGAAGCCGCATAAGCTGGTCAGTGCGGGACTTTCGCTTGTACCCGAGGGACGTGCCATTCTCGGACAAATGACTGTCCTGGAAAATCTGGAGATGGGCGCGTTCCAGCGCAATGACCAGGCTGGCATCAAGGAAGACATGGAGAAAATGATGAACTGGTTCCCGATCCTGCGAGAGCGGTTGACCCAGTTGGGCGGCACCATGTCCGGCGGCCAGCAGCAAATGCTGGCGATTGCCCGCGCCCTCATGTCGCGCCCCAAATTGCTTCTGTTGGACGAGCCGTCCATGGGTTTGGCGCCAATCGTGGTATCCGATATTTTTCGGGTGATCAAGCAGATCAATCAGGAAGGAACAACTGTTCTGATCGTCGAGCAAAACGTGAAGCAAGCGTTGAAAATCGCGGATTACGGCTACGTGCTGGAAGCAGGACAGATCGTCTACCAAGGCACAGGTGAATCCTTGCTCACCGATGAGAAGGTAAAAGAAGCGTATCTGGGTGGAAGAAAGCACGAATAATAGAAGCTGATAGGATGAGGCACTAACAGGTACGAACCTTTGTTAGTGCCTTTTTTCTAAGAATGGGGTGAGATCTCGTGAGCAATATACAGGTGAAGCGAATCTATGAAGAACCCGAGAGCACAGATGGGGTGCGAATCCTTGTCGATCGGCTTTGGCCAAGGGGTGTTACGAAAGAGAAAGCACAATTGGCGCTTTGGATGAAAGAGGTGGCGCCCAGTACGGAATTGCGAAAGTGGTTCGGGCACGAGCCGGAAAGATTTGCGGAGTTTGAGGTGAAATATCGCGAAGAGCTGTCTCAGGCCGTGGTGCAGCCCTATATGGAGCAACTCAGGAAGTTGGCGGGGCAGGGGAGAATCACACTTTTGTATGCGAAGAAGGAAGAGGCTTACAATCATGCTCTCATTCTTAAGCAATATATAGAGAAAGTCGGCAGCCTGCGGCATTAGCCGAATGCTTCTTCCCTCTGGCACATCGGTTTTTGTAGAAAAAAGCACAAGCAGCTGTACCTAAAAGGTATCGAGCCGTTTGTGCTTTTTTGACAAGCATTATCTTGCTGTTACCCCGCCATCCACAGGCAGTTCAATGCCCGTGATATGACTCGCTTCATCGGATGCCAGGAAGAGTATCGCCGCTGCCACTTCTTCCGCTTTGCCCAGGTTTGGCAACGCAATCTGCGACAGAAAGTATTCCTTGTAGGTTGCCATAGAGGGCGCACTCATTGGCGTCTCGATATAGCCAGGATGCACCGAGTTTACGCGGATATTTTTCTTGCCGTAATCGACGGCTGCCGCTTTCGTAATGGAACGAACCGCTCCTTTTGAAGCGGTGTACGCGCCGGCTCCCGCCATTCCAGTCAAAGCTGCGATGGAGGAGATGTTTACGATCGAACCGCCGTTGTTTTTCTCCATGAAAGGAATCGCCAGTTGCATCCCGTACATGATGCTGTTGACGTTGATCGCATAGGTGCGCGACCAGTCTTCTTCGGATTGCTCCAGGAAATCTTTCGCCAGCGCGATGCCGGCGTTGTTGACCAAAATATCCAGCTTTCCGTATTTTTCCACAGTGGCAGCCATTACTTTTTCCCAATCTGCTTTGGACGCTACATTGTGTTTTAGCGCGATGGCTTCCCCGCCTTGGTCGACGATTTTGGCAACGACGGCTTTTAGCGTTTCTTCATTAATATCTGTGGCGACGACCTTTGCTCCTTCGCGGGCAAACATCTGAGCCGCCGCTTCGCCCATCCCGCTACCAGCCCCTGTAATGATGGCTACTTTATCCTTGAGTCTCATGCGAAACACCTCATTTTTTAAAAGTGATAGTTGAACTATCACTTTTAATTATAGTGGAATTCGCTGATCATTACAAATGAAGAAGAGGAATTGGAAGAAAGACGTTATAATGGATGGGAATGGAGGATGTTTGCATGTCAGGTGGAATGCGGGAAAAGAAGAAAAATGCACGCTACAAAAGTATTGTAAAAACGGCAGAACAGCTATTCCTGGAAAATGGACTGGATGCCGTCCAAATGCAGGATGTTGCAGACGCTGACGGGATCGGGATTGCGACGTTGTTTCGGTATTTCCCCAAAAAAGAAAGATTGATCGTCGCTGTAGCCGTAAGCTGTTTGGAAAAGATCGTTGAGGATTTTCAAAGAATCGTTACTGCCAACAGTTCTGCCTATGATAGATTGGAGCAAGTATTGGACTATCTGATGGGACACCCTACGGAAAAAGAAGAGGTATGGAAATCAGCCAGATTTCGCGAAGCATTCGAAAGCTATGCCTCCTTCGCGAAAAAATCCCTCGACGGAATCGAGGAGTATATCGAGACCCAGAAGGTGATCGCACTCATCCTCATGAAAATCATTGAGGATGGAAAAGTGGACGGTTCTATTCGCAAAGATATTCCAGTCAAGGAAGCCATCATTACTATTGTCAATGCCTATGGCACCTTCGGCAACAATATCAGCCTGAAATCGGCGATCTCCTATCTGGAGGAAGATATCGCGATCCACATTCAGCAACGGATGCTTAAGGAGATATTGCTTTCGTATCTTCGTCCCTAGACCGTCGATTACCGCCGTATGGCCCGACCCGGCCAAGTGATTCGCAACAACGTGGCCAGACCCAGATAGCCGAACAAAGGGTACAGGAACATCAGTAGCTCGGAATACCCAATCAGGCAGAGTACAAAAGCTGTTCCAAACAGGAACAGGTACGACGTATTTTCAGGCACCTGAAAAAGCTCGCGCATCTGCTGGCCGATTCCAAAAACGTTGGAGATGAGAGTCGTAAAAATCTCGGAAAACAGGACAAGGACCAAGAACAATTGCAGCCAACTGTTCCAGCTGTCCGTAATAAACAGGATGGGCACATCCAAGAAGCGGACTTCCTGCCAGTTGGCGAGCATGGCGGTGTGGATGACGATCAGCATAAATCCGAGGCAGATGCCGCCCATGATCGCTCCGCGCAGCAGTACGACCGGATCGCGGACAGAGTAACCGATGGGAATGAGGACAGATTGGGCCATCGCGAGGTTGAAGGAGATATAGAGGATGCTTTTCCAGAGCAAACCTTCGAAGTGAGGGAATTCCGTGAACTGTGGCAGACTGGCGCCACCATCAATCAGGATCAGCAGTGTAAAAAGAAGCATGGCAGGAACGACGATGGCATTGACAACCATAAGCCGCTCCAGACCTTTTCGCAAGACCAGCAACGCGATCAGGACAGTCCCGGCACTGCCCGCCAGGTAGGGAATCTGAAATTGCTCTTCCAGAATGGATCCCGCCCCTGCCAGCATCACGGTGGTGACACCGAACAGCGTCAGAAACACGAACAGATTTATGGCCCTCCCTGCAATATTTCCAAAAAAGCGCTGGTTGAACGATTCATAGGACGGAGTTTGCAGATGATGGGCCAGCCACATCATTTTATAGCCCAACCAGACAAAGAGGACGGTCGAGAGCAGAATCCCGAGCGTTCCTGTATGACCGTACAAGGTGAAAAAAGCAATGATTTCCTGCCCGCTGGCAAATCCGGCTCCTACTACCGTACCGATATACGTTGCTGCAATCTGAATGCTTTTTTTCCAAGAATTCATAACCAGGTCCGTTCCTTTCAGATGGTTTGTACTAGAAATTGTATGAAGCTTGTTCGAAAACAGACGAAAAAAGACGGATGAGATACGATTCCCATCCGCCTTTTTTCGTCGTTACAGGAGAAACATGGCAAAAATCGTGGTGACCAGCAGACCAATGACAACCGGGTAGAGATTTCGTCTCGCCAGTTCAAAAGGGTCTACTCCGCAGATGGCCGCGGCGGGGATCAATGCCCACGGAACCAGGGTTCCGCCCCCGACCCAGATGGCGGCAATCTGTCCCAAGGCTGTCAGGGTAGCAATCCCGTTGCCGAGGGCTGTCGCAAATAATTGGGCGATGGATCCTGCCAGCGTGATCCCGGAGAAGCCGGAACCATCCAGCCCGGTGATGACGCCGACAGAAGTCAGGGTGAGGGCGGCCACTTCTTTATTGACGGGAATCGTATGCGCCAAGGCTACACCCAGGTCATTGACAATGCCTTGTGAGCCAGCCGGCAGTACTTCCCCGAAGACCGTGATGAAACCGCTGTCGCCCATGTAAAAGAAGGCTGCGATCGGGATCACGGGCCCGAATACTTTGAAGCCGAATTGAAATCCCTGAATCAAATGCGTGGTGACTTGCTCCAGACCTTTTTCTTTATGTGCCAGCATGGTAGAAACGATCAGGATCAGCAAGGCAGTCCCGCCTACCAGCGCTGTCGCTTCGCCGCCGAGAAGGTCAAACGCGAACATGGCGATCACGTCCAGGAGAAAGAGGAACGGAACGAGAACAGCCAACGTTTTTCTCACACCAGGGCGAAGTGGTGCTTTGACGGAGGAATCCGCGCTGAATATATGCTCGGATGCCGGGGCAACAAGACCGATCTTCATGTCTTTTCGCAAATACCAGAAGGCCGTAACAGTCGTGACGAGACCCATGACGATCACCAGCGGGATACTCGCATGCAGCACGTCGGATACCGGAATGCCGGCAGCTTTGGCAGTCAACGATGGCGCGCCTTGGATGACGAAGTCGCCGGATAGCGCGATACCGTGTCCGAACAGGTTCATGGCGACAGCGACGCCGATCGCCGGCAGTCCCGCTCGTATTGCGACAGGCAGCATGACGGCCCCGACCAGGGCAACCGCAGGAGACGGCCAGAAAAACCAGGAGATGATCATCATCACGATTCCGATCACCCAATACGCGAGTGTAGCGTTCCGAACAAGATGCGTCATGGGCCGGATCATCGTTTCATTCACGCCCGTATCTGTCAGCACATGGCTCATGGCCACAATGATGCAGATGACGAGAATCGTGGGCAAAAGCTCTGTGATCGCGTAGATAAAGCTTCCGAATATTCCACCGACCGATGCAATGACAGAGCCAGTGGCGGTAAAACCGAGGATGGCGATGCCGACGATGCTGATCAGGCTGGTGTCTCGCCGCAATACCATCATGAGAATAATCCCGAGCACGAACAACACATATACACCATGCAGCCAGGCAAGTTCAATCCCCATCTTGCGCCCTCCTTTGTCTGTCATCCGTTGCAGGTACTTGTGACAACAGGATATGCGAAACAACAGACTTGGGTGAACGCACAACAACAGTTGATCCATCGATCCAGACGTGAAAACTGGCATTTTCATCCGCGTTATGCGACTATAAGAAAACAACCATCGATGCTCCTTGCGGGGGAGCAGCTGCAATGAATCTGAATCAACATTGGAAATCAGGACGAGGGGGGAAGTGGCGTCGTCGTTGTTCCTTAGCGTTGCGACGGCTTGCCAACTGAGATGCACACACCAACACCTACACCTACACCCATACTACGCAAAATGGATCAAGCCATCGAGCTGCTGGAACGACGTTTTCTGGAACGGAGCGAATTGATCCGGCTGCTGCTGCTCGGTATGATGAGCGGCGAAAACGTTCTGTTGATCGGACCTCCTGGCACCGCAAAATCTCAGCTCGCCCGGGGCATTTCCCAGCTTTTTGGATCCGAACACTGGTTTGAATACTTATTGACCCGCTTTACGACACCGGATGAGATATTCGGACCGGTTTCCTTGCAGCAATTAAAGCAGGATCAATACGTGCGCAAAACGTCCGGCTATTTGCCAGGGGCGCAATTTGTCTTCCTGGATGAAATCTTTAAAGCCAACAGCGCCATTCTCAATTCGTTGCTCTCGATCCTCAATGAGCGGATCTATTTCAACGGCAGGGAAAAACAACCGGTCCCGCTCCAGTTTTTGATCGCCGCCTCCAATGAATTGCCGGAGGACGACGAACAACTGGCTGCGTTGTACGACCGTTTTTTGATCCGCTACGAGGTCGGATACCTGCAGCATGCTGCCAGCTACGAAAAAATGCTGACCATGCCGAATACCGAGATGCCTGTCGTCTTTTCGCTCTACGACGTGCGCGATATTCAGGAGGCAGCCGCAGACGTCAAAATTCCGGGATCCTTGGTCTACTTCCTGTTCTCCATCAAACAAGGCCTGGAGGAAAAGGAATACCGCTTGTCAGACCGCCGCTTGAAAAAGATCGCCACGATCTGGAAAACCTCTGCCGCCCTGCATGGCCGCGAGGAAGTCACGATCTGGGATACCGTCTATACCCCGCATATGATGTGGGACGTGCCGGAAGATCTCCCTGTGATGCGAGAGCTGTACGAAAAGCAGTTTACAGAGATGTTGAAGGCTGAGCTGGAGGATGTACTCCCCTTGCGCCATTATTCCCAGATCGCGGACAAGTGGAAGGAAAAGGAGTCTGAGCTGCATGCCTTCCAGTTTAAAAAAGAGGTGGGGGCCAAGCTGGGCAAAGAGGCCATGGAGAAAAGCCGGACACTTCTGGAGGCAAGCAAGGAGCAATTGACCCAGACCGCTCAGGAATTGCGCAATCGCCTGCAGGAGTGGCAGAAACGGGAAAAAGACCTGCATGCCTTCATCCTGGAAAAGAACAGGCTCATACACAACGTCGAGAAATACGCGGTCAAATTTGCGTATTTGCGAATTGAGGGAGAGCGGATTTTGCAACAGCTGCAGCGTACCTACCGGACCATTTTTGACCAGGATATTCCGGGGACGGACTACGACTATACGCTGTAGGAGGTGTGGGGAATGATTGTTCGCACCAGCCAGGTAGATCGCTACCTCTTGGAGACGTACCTCGCTTCCTCACGCACCGCACAGGAATGGGTCGAACAGGCGGGTCAACAAGCCTCCTGGTTTGACTTGGAGCTGTTGGCTGATTTCTTTTTTGTCTTTTATCTCCCGAAACCGGAGATCGATCAGACACAGGAAGCGACTCCCTTTCACAAATGGATGATCCGAACTCTGATGAAGCAGTATTTCACGAAAATGATTCATCCGCGAACCGTAGGTCGAGACAGTGCTGCTTTTAAGACCGCGATAAAGGCTCTGCTCTGGCTGACCGAGACTTTCGCCGCGGAAGTAAAGCAGCGTGAAAAGGATCAAACCGTCACCCCGATGCTCGCAGGATTAACCATGCTGCAGGGACAAGACGGTCAAGAGCAGGCACAAATCTCGGAACTGCTGTCGGAAAAGCAGGTAGCGCAGCTTCAATTGGTCGGCTATACCCTTCAGCAGGGAAAGCGGATCGTAGAGGAAAAACAAGAGGCAAGGGATACGAAGCCTCTCGTCCAGGCGGAAATCGATGCCTTGAAACAGCGGATCGAGGAGCTTCGCGAAGAGATGCGCGTTCAGTTTACTCGACGCAGCAAGCTGCTGCAAAAGGTGAAAAAGCTGGAGGAGGAGCTGGGACAGCGCGAAAAGCAGCTGGATCGATTGGACAGGCAGGAGAGAGAAACGATCCAGGCCTTTGAACAGGAGCTGGGTCAATGGCTGGAGAAGGCCTTGAAAACCTCTTTGTCCCAGGAGGATGTCGACAGCCTGTTCGTCGAGGAGTTGATTGCAGCGAGCCAGCAGTTCGCTAATCGAAGCTGGGGGCACGATTTGGGCAGGCTTCGCAGACAAAGCTTCGAGCAGTATCTGAAATGGGTGGAGAAGCTCAAGCGCCACCCCGATCTGATTCAGTTCTTGCAGGAGGTTGGTCGCCAGGTCCATCACTTTCGTGTAAAAAGGCGAGAGATCCGCAAACGCCAGATACCTGAGGAGTATTACGACCTGCGCCAATCCTCGGATATCGCCCGTATGCTGCCATCCGAAGCGGCCCTTTTGGCAGATCCTGATTACGAGTCGTATTTTTTTCTGAAGTGGATGGACCGGAAGCTGATGACCTATGATGCATCCGGTTGGGTGGAGGAACCCCCGAAAGGCCCCGTGATCTGCATGCTGGATACCTCGCATTCGATGCGCGGCGGCAAGCTTCGTCTGGCGCAGCTTTTCGTCATGACTTTTGCCGCGCTTTCCATGCTGGAAAAACGCGATTTTGTTCTCCTGTTGTTTGGAGCCAAGGGAGAGCTGCGCGAACAAATCCTCTACCACCGGAAACCTGACTGGGCTGCCTTTTACGCTCTCGCGCAGATGGCGTATGGCGGCGGTACCCATTTTGACGCACCGATAAAAAGGGGCATGGGACTGCTGGAGCAGAACAAGGCCTTTCGCGGTGCAGATTTCGTCATGGTTACGGATGGGATCGGGAGCATCTCGCCATACGTTCGGGAGCGAATGGCGGAACTGGGCAAAAGCAGGCAGCTTCGTCTGCACAGCTTGATTGTGGGTTCAGCCCGACAGCACCTGGTTCAGACTTATGACATCCTGGGAGTATCCCACCAGGTCCGCTTCGCTGCCAATTGGGAGGCGACTGATGAGGCAAGCACGGAGATGCTGCTGGATGTTTTTCAATAAGCGGACTGACACTTGCAACGATCAAGTGTCAGTTTGTTTCTTTTCTCTGGAAGCCGTGTTACAATGACGTGGCTTTGTTTTCCTTATTTTAAAACAGACGAGAGGGATCAGTTATTTTGCGAGCGCCAGGACTTTTACGCATCTTTAATTTTTTATACTTTTCCTTGCTGGCGATGTTCGTCGCCTTTCTGCCTGTCTATTTGGATGATCAGGGCTTAAACCCTGCCCAAATCGGCTTTATTATCGGGACTGGCGGTTTTGTCACGCTGTTCACTCAGCCATTATGGGGCATGATCAGCGACAAGACCAAAACCATCCGCAAAGTCATGCTCTTATTGCTGCTTTTTTCCAGTGCATTCGGTTTTCTGCTTTATGATTCCAGCAGTTATTTGCAGCTTGTCGTCTTTGCGATGCTGCTTTATTTCTTTCTCATGCCGATCGACCCGTTGACGGAAAGCCTCAATTTCACCATTTCGGAGACATCAGGCGTGAGCTACGGCTCGATTCGTACCTTCGGGGCATCGGGTTATGCCTTCTTTTCGCTAGTAACGGGATATGTCATGTCCTATTTTGGGGCCAACAGCCTCGCCTTGCTTTTCGCGGGGATTGGGATCATCGGTTTTGTGATCATCTGGCTGATGCCCGATGCTCCCGTTACGGGAAAGCCCGTAACCTGGAGCAGCCTCAAGCAGTTTTTGGGCCATAAGGAGACCCTGCTGTTCCTCTTGCTGGTCTTTCTATGTTCGGTCCCGACTAGGATGAATGACACGTTCCTCGGTGTTTACATCCGGGAGCTGGGCGGAAGTCCCGAATTGGTCGGACAGGCCTGGTTTTTGGCGGCGGGAAGCGAGATTCTGGTCTTTGCTGTCAGCTTCTGGTGGCAGCGAAAAGGGAAGGAAATGTTCTATATTACCTTTGCTGCCGCGTTTTTCTTCATTCGCTTTCTCATTTCCGCCTTTCTTACGGATCCGCATCTTTTGGCCTATTTGCAAATTCTGCAAATTGTAACCTTTCCCGTGTTCTACTCAGCGGCGATCCAATACTTGTATCGGATCGTACCTGCGGAGTGGCGGGCTACCGGTCAAACGGTGCTGGCTCTCTTGTTTTTCGGGGTATCCGGGATCTTGGCGTCCTATGTGGGCGGGGTGATCTACAAATCCTTCGGCGGTCAGGTGCTGTTTCTGGCGATGGCCTCTCTGTCATTTGCGGGCTTGCTTTTTGGTCTGGTCATGTTTCGGATGTATGGAAATAAAAGGAGGGAAGGGGAGTTAGGAAATTGAACGTAGCTCATGTGGATGTGGTATATGTGCTTTTGTACGATCAGACTACTGATAAAATACTCACGGTTCTGAATGAAAGATTCTGGAGTCTCCCCGGTGGAAAACGTGAACACGGAGAGATGTTGCTCGATGCGGCTGTGCGGGAAGTAAAGGAAGAGACGGGATTGGAGGTCAAGATCGGGCCGATTATTCACGTAAGAGAGAAGGTGATTGGCGAGGAACACGCCACATTCATCACGTTTCGCGGGGAGATCCTGGGAGGAGCATTGGGAACAACAGATGCGGAAATACAAAGGATCGAATGGAAGCCTCTGGTGGAAGCCGAGGAACTCATGCCCTATTTGGGGAACATACGCGAACTGTTGGACATGAACGCATCATACGGGATTGAAGGCAGAGAAGAGAACGAACTTTGATCGAAATCAAAAACCCCCTAGCATAGCCAGTGCTGGCTCTTTGCTAGGGGGTTCGCAGTTAGCCGACCCGTGTGACGAGAGAGCGGCCGAATTCCAGTTGTTCAAACTTTTCCTTTACTACAGCGGAGTCGTACTCCCATCTGGCTGCTTCCAGGCTATACTCAATCGGAACATCGCGAATGATCGTTGCCAGTTTTTGGCTGAGATAAACCTGGTCGCGATGCTCTTCCAGCTTGCTGCGCATTTTCGGTGTGCAGGCGGTGAGGTTGCCATAGAGGGTGTCCAGGTTCCCATGCTCGGTGATCAGCTTGGTCGCCGTCTTCTCACCGATGCCAGGACAGCCTGGAATACAGTCGGAAGTGTCGCCCATCAGCGCTTTGACATCGACTACCTGCTCCGGGACGATTCCTCGGACAGCCAAGAGGCTTTGCGGCGTGTAATGCTCATGCTTGCCGCCGTTTTTCAGGATTTTTACGCTAACCTGATCGGAGACGAGCTGCAGGCTGTCGTAATCGCCGGACGCGATGACGACTTGATGTCCTTCCGAAGAAAGCTGCTCGCTCACCGTTCCGAGAATATCGTCGCCTTCATAGCCCGGACATCCGAGGTTGGGAACGGCAAAAGCTGCCGTCACTTCTTTGACCAGATCAAACTGGGGAACCAATTCCTCTGGAGGCGCCTGGCGGTTCGATTTGTACCCGTCATACCATTGGCTGCGCACGAGGGATTCGCGGGATGCGACATCCCAGCCGACCAGCAGATGAGTGGGACGAACGAGATCGACGTAGTCGAGCATCATTTTGGTAAAGCCGTACACGGCGTTCGTGTAGATGCCATCCGAGGTTTGGCGGTACCCGCCTGTCCATGCGGAGGCGTAAAACGCCCGGAACAAAAAGCTCATGCCGTCGATGAGCAGGATTTTGGATTGATTCACAAAGGCGACTCCTCTCGTTCTTACTTGTCCCAAACATTATAGCACATTGGGTTCGAAGCGCCTTTACAAGATTTTCTACTGCAAAAATACGTATGCTTGTCAGCATCTGAGGAATGATAGTACCACAAGAGGTGAGAACAACTCATCCCTTGTACAAAAAACATCTCCTGTCCCGTACAGGCAGCCAAGGCTGACGGGTATTGTCACAGGAGAAAAAACGCTTAGGGAGGAATCAATCATGGCGAACAACAACAGCGGAAACAGCAACAACCTGTTAGTTCCTCAAGCGAACCAAGCTCTGGATCAACTCAAGTATGAGATCGCAGCAGAGTTTGGTGTAAATCTGGGACCAGACACAACTTCTCGTCAAAACGGTTCGGTTGGTGGAGAAATTACTAAGCGTCTGGTGAGCTTCGCTGAACAGCAACTGGCCCGCTAACTGGCGGACAAAGAATTAGCAGCATCACGGTTTTCAATCGGTGCAAAAAGTGTACAACTGAATACGTGGATGCGCGAAAGGGGTCCTCATAAGGGGGCCCCTTTTCCTGTGTACTGAGAGTCCATACATACGCCTTTTTCACCAGGAACGGTGCAAACACACAAGCACATCCGCGGACTAGTCATATGGTGTAACGAACAGGAAACCATTCTTTGCACCTCGGAAAGGAGCGAGAGTCCCCGGATGAAACGAAAAGAAGTGAAGCGCCTGCTGCGCGAGCATCCGGAATTTGAAGCCTGGCTTTCGGAAGATGCATCACGCGCTCAGGCAGTCCGAAGCAATCCCGCAGCAGCAGACGAGTTGTTCAAGCGCTGGTCAGATCGGAAAAAAGGGCGGCTTGATTTCGGCACGATTTCGCAGAAGACAAAGCGTGCGAGCGAGATGCTGAGCGGGGTTCAATCGATCATGGACATGATGGCCGACTACACCAAAAAACTGTAAAGAGATGGAGAAGGCTAGCTGTACAGCCTTCTTTTTCTTTTTCAATTCCCTTCCACTTTTGATATACTGGAAAATGGGAGGGAGCGCATATGTTACAGTCTATGCTCAATTTTCTGTTGTTTGCCACGATGACCGTCAGCAATGGGACAGGCTCTGTGGCCCATCATGTGGTCGAAGAAGCGGCTTCGCAATGGCAGCAACAGCAGGTCTCTATCGCTGTGAGTCCCGCTGTCACCTACCCTGGAGATGTCATCCTGGTGCGCAGCCCAAAATCGAAGTCCGTTACGCTCTTCTCTCAGACGTATCACTTAAGACCCTCCCAAGGAGAGTATGTCCGGTTTATTCCGATTCCGTTCAACGCAAAACCGGGTTCCTATGTAGTGGAAACAGCAGATAAGCGGTATTCGGCACCACTTGAGATAAAGGCGAAAACGTTTGCCATCGATTCGATAACCGTGAGCAAACAAATGAACAGCATGCGCCAGGACACCAATCGAATCAACGCCGACCAGAAGAAGATAGAAGCGGCCAGATCCCAATCTTCTCCCGTTCCTTACTTTACCAAGCCGTTCATTCAGCCGACGACAGGTCGTTTGACGACTCCGTTCGGCTACCAGCGGGTGGTGAATGGCGTACCAGCCAATCGACACGCCGCGATCGATATCGCCAACAAGGAAGGAACGCCGATCATGGCGAGCAATGATGGCAAGGTTGTGCTGTCAGAATCAATATACTTGACAGGAAATACCATTATCATCGACCACGGGCTGAATATCTTCTCCATTTATGCCCACATGTCCAAGCTGCAAGCGGAAGTAGGACAAGAAGTGAAGCAGGGACAGGTGATCGGTCTGATGGGGACGACCGGTTTTTCAACGGGGCCCCATCTGCATTACGGTATGCTGATCGGCAATACCTACGTCAATCCGCAACCGTTTTTTGACGCTTCTCCCTTCCTCTGGAAGTAAGCAGGAGGTGCTTTTTTCATGAAAGCGACAAATGTGCCGAGCAAGGTACTGAACAATTTGGTTCATTTTTTGGCACCATACGAACAAGCCGTCGACGAGCTGAAATTGAAACTGAAAGGAATCAAGTACGGTTTTCAAAAGAGCGGCCGCTACTCGCCCATCGAATTTGTAGTCGGGAGAGTCAAAAAAGTGGAGAGCCTGCTCAATAAAGCAAAAGAAAAAGGGATTGATTTCTCTGATGAACAATGGCCTCAGAAGGTGGCTCAGGAAGTAAACGACATTGCGGGACTGCGAGTCGTCTGCCGTTATGTGGATGACGTACGGGAAGTGCAGCAGCTCTTGCAGGAGCGGGAAGATATTGTCATTCACGACATCAAGGACTACATCGCTACACCAAAGCCATCCGGTTATCGAAGCATCCATATGATCGTATCGTATACGGTTTATCATGGCAGTGAGAAAATCACCTTGTTTTGTGAAATCCAAATCCGTACACTTGGCATGAACTTTTGGGCGACGAACGAACATGAGCTGCGCTACAAGTACGCCGGGAATATCCCGAAGGATGTGCTCCAGCAATTGAACGAAGCATCCGTGATCACGCATCAGCTCGACGTCTTAATGAACAACCTTCGTCAGGAAATTTTAACCCCGCCGCCAGTGGACCTGAATCTGGAGGAACAATTAGAAGAGATTTTCTCGTTGTACGTGAAACAAGATTATGATGCTGCAGCTGCGTTGTACAAAGAGCATGTGCATGGATTCGAGGAAGCATTCCAGGATAATCCAAAGTTCAAAATGATTTATGATCTGCTGGGCAAACGTCTGGGATAACCATCAAAACCAAAAACAAAATAGCAGGTGAGAAACGATAAAATGTGACACGTAAGGAAAGGATATATACAATCATGCGATTTCTACTGACGAACCTTCTTGTAGTGGTCATCCTTTTATGGAGCCAGCCTCTTCCTGCAGCTTTTGCAGAAGGGGATATCGACACCGAATCCCTGGCGTTGAACGGGGAATCCGCTATTTTAATTGATGCCAAGACAGGACAAGTCCTGTATGAGAAAAATCCGCATGCCAAGCTGTACCCTGCGAGCATCACCAAAATTGCCACCGGGATCTATGCCATCGAAAAAGGGAACCCGGAAGACATCGTCACGGTCTCGAAAAACGCCAGATACGAAGAAGGAACGCGTGTCTACCTGGGCGAAGGCGAGCAAGTGAAGATGGAGAAGCTGGAATATGGACTTTTGATGCATTCCGGCAATGATGCGGCGACAGCGATTGCCGAGCATATGAGCGGAAGCACGGAGGCTTTTGCCGAGGAGCTCAACCATTTTTTACAGGAGACCGTCGGAGTAAATGAAACGCATTTTACGAATGCGCACGGACTGCACAATCCCGAACATTATACCACCGCATCGGATATGTCCAAGATTGCGGCCTATGCGATGAAGAACCCGACCTTCCGCAAAATTGTCGGAACCAATCGCTTGCCTTGGGATGGCGCCGAGTGGAAATCAGAGTTGATCAATCACAACAAGCTGATTCGCGATTATGAGGGCGCGACAGGGATTAAAAACGGGTTTACGGATCAAGCCATGCATACCCTGGTTGGTTCTGCAAAGCGTGGCGATACGGAATTCATCGCAGTCACGATGAAGACCTCAACGAGCAACCTGGCATACAAGGACATAACGAAGATGCTGGATTATGGCTTTGAGCATTTCGAAACCAAACAGATCGCCAAGTCAGGAAAAATCTATACAGTGACAGAGCATACGGATGATGGGGAGGTTCGTGTTCGCTATTCTCCCATGGAGGATCTATTTGCGACAGTTCCGATCGGGGAAGAGGCACACGAGCAAGTCTCGCCTGATGGAGTTCTGGAGATTGCAGCCGGTCCCTTGACGGTGTCGTATCCGCTGCATCGCCTCGATCCGCCCGTAGCAAAAAAAGAAAAGCAGGTGCAGGCTGCAGGAGCCGATAATTCAGAAGAGCAGGCAACACCGTCGATAGGCTGGTATTACGCATTAATGTTTGTCTGGTTAGGATTTAACCTGTTTTTGATCAGTATTACGGTTGCCAGAAGGAGACGAAATCGTCGTACGCGCAATCGCGACCTGCATCGCAAAGTGTATGAGTAACCAAAAAGTACAAGCCGATGGCGTTGGCCGTCGCTTTGTACTTTTTTCTTTTTCCCCTTGGATGCCGGTGAAAGACAGGTGCCGTGTCCCTTTCACCCAATCTTGCGTACTGTACAAATAAGTAAGCTTGAGCATGCGAGGAGGTATGCGGATGATCGAAGAAAATCAGAACGGTCCAGATGTGTCCGTCATCCTTCCCATCTTCGCTGTGCATCGCAGGCTGCTCGCCATTATTCGGGCAGCGAAACAGCTCATCTTGTCAACGGAAGTGCTTGTTATCTGCCGAAATTCGCAGTTGTCCCCCGTTGCCCGCGAAAAAATAGAGAAAGCGGGAGGGAGAGTGATCCCGGCAGACGGGGACTTTTCCGAAGAAGAATGCCGTAGGATAGGCAGCAGGGAAGCGGCAGGGAATATCCTCCTGTTTCTCGATGATCGGCAACTGCTTATCCCCAAGCAACTCCACACTTATGTCGAGGCAGTCAGGCGAGGGGGAGATATCGTCATGACGATTTGCCGCGACTCTTCCATGCAGACGAGAACCTCATCGCGAACAATGCCCCAATATTTGCTTAATCATGTGGCAGGGAGAGAAGAATTGGGGTCGGCTTCTCTGTACGACGCCCCCTTTGCGCTGAGTCGGCATGCAATGCAAACGTTAGAATTTGCCCATTCATCTCCGCCAGTGGTTCAGATAAATGCGTTCCTTCAAAAGATGAAAGTCTCTGTTGTGCGCCGCCAAACAAAGCCAAAGGTGCAGGTGCCGATACAGAAATTTTTGCAGGATCACACATCAGCTTTGAATACATGGATGAACGTGCACGGGGACAGGGGCGGTCTATGGGATGGAGGACGCTATCGCCCGTTGCTACAGGTACCCGGTCATCTTCATTTGCGCTCCGTCTATCGTTCTTCGGATTGGGAAAGCATGCGAGAGGGGGAGTGGGATGAGACACGGAAATCAAAGAAAACCGACACGTCTCGCAAAAAAAGGCGCAAAAAGACAGCAAAATCAATTCTTACTCGACAATCTGGAGCGTCTAAGCGTCATCGTCGAGGTCAGTCAGGACGAAAAAGTCATTAATCAGCAATTGAAGCAAGTGGAACATTTGTTCCCTAAGGAGATTATTCTGATTGTCCATGGCAGCAACCCTTCGACGATCGACAGTATTTTGTCCCGTGAATCTGCGGTGACGACAGCGTTTGTCTATCCTTTTTCGCTGGGGCCGGACGTTTGGCGCTCTATTGGCGCCAGAGAAGCGAGTGGTGATGTCTGGCTGTTCCTGGATGGAGGGAATGTCATCCCGGCAGAGGAGCTGCAGCCTCTCGTATCTGCCTGCTATTACGGGCTCGATGTGGCTTTGCGGGGAGAACAGCAGGTCAATGGGCATCTGCCTGCTCTTGCTAGAGCAGCGCGAAGCTATCTGAATTTGTTGCTCGATCAGACGAAATTGACAACTTCCACGATGGATCTGCCATTTGCGATAACTCGTGCAGCGGCAGAACGCATCGGTGTCCGCCATCTGCTCATCCCCCCATTGGCGCATGCCATCGCCGTGAAGAACCGATTGCGTGTCGAATCAACAGGTGCCATTCAGGATCAGAAGCGGCTCCCAAGAAGGAAGCAACGGATCAGCTGGCCGCAGCAACGCGAGCTTTTGCTGGGTGATCATCTGGAGGCTGTCCGCTACGTCGCCTCGATCGAAGAGGGAACGGAACAACGATAATCTGTCGACCGTTGTCTTCTTTAATGAGGCAACGGTTTTCCTTTGATGCATAGTTGCGAATGATCGCCAGTTTCATTTTCCTTGGCCTGTATTTTATAGTACCATGAGAGTGTGACTTATTTTTTCCAATAGAAAAGGGGCAGATTTACATGAGTGTACATATCGGAGCCAAACCAGGGGAAATCGCAGATACGATCCTGTTGCCAGGAGATCCATTGCGGGCCAAATACATAGCCGAAACCTTTTTCGAGGGAGCGACCTGCTACAATAACGTGCGTGGCATGCTCGGATTTACGGGAACCTACAAGGGCAGACGCGTCTCTGTTCAAGGAACCGGGATGGGCGTTCCTTCCATTTCGATCTACATCAATGAACTCATGCAATCCTACGATGTGCAGAATTTGATCCGGGTCGGCACATGCGGTGCGATTCAGGAGGATATCAAGGTCCGTGATGTCATCCTCGCGATGAGCGCCTCCTCCGATTCCCAGACCAATCGCCTGTTGTTCAACCAGATTGATTTCGCCCCAACTGCCAATTTTGATCTTCTGCACAAAGCCTACATGGCCGCAACTGCACGCAACCTCTCTGTGAAGGTAGGAAATATCTTTACCAGCGACAGCTTTTATCGCGAAAGCCTGGACTTGTACAAAAAGCTGGCCAGCTACCAGGTGCTGGCGGTCGAGATGGAATCTTCAGCGCTGTATACCTTGGCTGCAAAATACAAGCGCAATGCGCTCTCTGTCCTCACCGTAAGCGATCATATCTTGACTGGGGAAGAGACTTCCGCGGATGAGCGTCAAACGACATTTAACGAAATGATCGAGGTTGCTCTGGAAGCTGCTTTACATCAATAGCATAGGATCCATATAGTCGACCCGCAGGAGCAAACATCCTACGGGTCGTTGTTTTTCCACGAGCTACCAGACACCTCGAGGGCTAGCGACAAGATTTCCAGAACCTCCATGATTGTTGAACGACAAGCATGCTTAGACCAAAATAAAGAAGCGCTATAACGGGGTGTATGGCAGAGATGGCTGGTACATGAGCGGTAGCGTATTGTGCGAATAGGATCAGCAATAAGGCGCCACTGATCCATTTGAATCCATTTGGCAGTTTTCCGCAAAAAGCAAAAATCAACATCAAGATGGGAACGAATTCAAAGAAGTGCACAAAGTTGACATGATAACGCCAAATTGCCGGATCCGTAAAAATGGCTGCACCTGCGAAAAACGTTTGCAGCAGAATACAAGCCG
Organism: Brevibacillus panacihumi; assembly: GCF_003710985.1. Taxonomy (GTDB): domain Bacteria; phylum Bacillota; class Bacilli; order Brevibacillales; family Brevibacillaceae; genus Brevibacillus; species Brevibacillus panacihumi. The sequence goes on along the minus strand of NZ_RHHT01000056.1, from coordinate 8,376 downwards.
CCAATACAAAGGACAAAACGATAAACACAATTCTCGATATACGAGTAAATCCGCTGAGCATTTCGTTCTCCATGAATTCATCACACCTTTTATGGATTTTACGATTTTTCTACGAACCATCCGGCAACCGAACCAAGCCCCGGCAATCGGCATCTCATTCACCTCGATTCGTCCTTAGGCTGATACTAACAATAAAATGTTGAGAACTTATGACGGTGAGATACGGTTCTCATGAAATGTGAAAAAAGTCATTTCCTGCGATGATTCTTTCTGCAATAATGTGGATTCATAGAGCTAGGAAGAGGAGGAAGTATACCATGCCACATACCTTGCTGCTAGTGGATGACGAGGAGAAGGTGCTGGAGTTCATGGAGCCATTCTTGCGTCAGGAAGGCTTTCAGATCATGACTGCTTCGAATGGGAGGGAAGCGCTGCAAATCGCAAAGGAACGGAAGCCGTCACTTGTGGTACTGGACTGGATGCTTCCGGAAATGAGCGGCATTGACGTGTGCCGCGAGCTCCGCAAAACAGGCAATGTGGGGATCATCATGGTGACGGCACGGACGGACGAGACTGATAAAATCATCGGTCTTGAGCTGGGGGCCGACGATTATATCACAAAGCCGTTTTCGTTGCGGGAATTGTCCGCACGCATTCGTTCAGTCCTGCGCAGACTCGAAGGACATGGCGAAGCCTCTGTCGAGATGATCCGCGGGGAGCTCACCATCTCGGAAGCTCAGCTTCGCGTGTGGAAACGAGGAGAGGAAATAACCCTGACACCGACAGAATATCGACTGCTGTTGACACTCGCCTCCAGGCCAGGAATTGTCTACAGTCGACTGCAGCTGTTGCAGGCCGCGCTCGAGGACGATATTTTAAACGATGAACGAACAGTGGATGCGCATATCAGTCGCGTTCGCAAAAAGATCGAGGACGATCCGGCCAATCCGGTCTATATACAAACTGTTTACGGCTTTGGCTATCGCTTCGGTGACCGAACATGAGCGTAAGGCGCAAGCTGTTTTTTACCATCGCCTCTTTTATCGTCGGTATGGGCATTGTCTATGGGCTGATGACGCAGTTCGTGATAGCGGGTATTCTCAAAGGGGTATTGGATGTAGATCGAAGACCTCAAGTCGAGGCATTAACACAGGCGTTTTTGGATTATTATGCTCAACATGGGGAGTCGTGGTCGGGAGTCGAGCGATTGGAAGTACAGCTCCCGAGCGTGGAGCACATAGCAGATATAGGCTATGCGCTTCTTACAAAAGATACCGAGGGCACCCCGTTGATCAAGACCGGAAATGTGGACGTCGAGCAGATGCTGGGGTTAGGAATACGCAAAAAGCTGAAGTGGGAAGGCAATACAATCGCCATACTCGTCTATTACGACGCTGAGGTGGCCAAAAGCGCGAAGCTGCACTATGGCATCAGAGGCTCAGGCATATTCATCCTTTTGGTGGGCATGATCCTGTTTGTCAGCCTGTCCCTATGGGTCGCCTTTCTTTTATCCAAACGTCTTACGGCTCCACTTCGCTCGTTGGTTACCGGCATCGATCGGTTGGGTCAGGGTGAATTGGGAGTTCAAGTGCCAGTTGTCACGAAGGATGAATACGGGACAGTGGCAAATGCCTTTAATCTGATGTCAACCCAGTTGGCCCAAGCCGAGAGGGTCCGGAAAAATTTAACAGCGGACGTCGCCCATGAACTGCGGACGCCTCTTACGATCATTCGGGGAAAACTGGATCAGCTTCAGCAGGAAGGGAGTTTGATTGAACCCGAGAGATTGCTGTCTTTGCAAGACGAATGTATCCGCTTGACGAAGCTAGTCGATGACTTGCATCAATTGTCGTTGGCTGAAGCAAAGAAGCTTCATCTGGAGAAAAAAAGGACCTCCATTCCAGAGCTTCTGGAGCGATGTATCGAACGTGTGAGATTGGATGCAGAGCATAAGTTCGTTAATGTCACTCTACTTTCGGGACCGAATGTACCGCTCGTCGAGGTAGATCCAAATCGGATGATGCAAGTTTTTCTCAATCTGCTGGTAAACGCTGTACGCTATACGCCAGTGGGAGGAAAGGTTCAGGTGAGGGTCGAGGCTGGAGCGGGCGAGACAGATGCGGGCAAGCTGCTGATACAGGTAAGCAATACCGGAGACGGGATTGACGCGGATCAGCTGCCGCTTCTATTCAACCGCTTCTATCGCACAGATGAGGCGCGTACCCGCAATAGTGGCGGGATGGGTCTTGGCCTTGCCATTTCGCAAGAGCTGGTTCGTTTGCATGAGGGGAGCATAGAGGCGAGCAGCGTCCGAGGGAAGGGGACTACTTTTACGGTAAAGCTGCCGATCTTTTGAAAAAGGGCGGTTAGAATCGTAACAGGTACTACCCGACTTTCGATGCACGATGGATGAATGGTACAATGTGAATAATTTGGAAATTACCACGCCTGGAAGGATGTTAAGCATGAGTGAATCGAGTCAGGAGTATATCGTCATCTCGGGTGCGAGGGAAAACAATCTCAAGAACGTCTCCTTGCGCATTCCGAAGCGGAAGATCACGATCTTCACAGGGGTATCCGGTTCCGGTAAGTCCTCGATCGTCTTTGATACGATCGCCGCTGAATCTTCGCGATTGCTGAATGAGAACTTCAGCATGTTCGTACGCACGTTTCTGCCCAAATATCCGCAGCCGGATGCGGACGCGATCGAGAACCTGAGCATGGCAGTTATCGTGGATCAAAAGCGGTTAGGAGGAGGTTCCCATTCCACGATGGGCACGATTACCGATATTTCTCCCATTCTCCGCCTTCTCTTTTCACGGGTGGGTAAGCCTTATGTCGGTGGAGCGAACATGTTCTCGTTTAACGATCCCCAAGGCATGTGTCCTGAATGCCACGGGATCGGCCGCAGCCTCCGCATCGATATGAGCAAAGCGGTGGATATGTCCAAATCGCTCCATGAAGGTGCAATCATGCTGCCAGGCTATGGGGTAGACAGCTTTGATTGGGCGATGATCGTGCAGTCGGGGCCCTTCGATCCAGACAAGAAGCTGAGTGATTATTCCGAGGAGGAGTTGGAGCAGCTCCTGTACGGCAGGGCGAGGAAAGTAGCGACGCAGTTCGGCGGCAAGACAATGAATATTACAGTAGAAGGTGTCATCGAGAAGTTCACCAATAAATACATCAAGCAGGATCTGAAAACGAAGTCAGAGCGCACGCAAAAGACCGTTGCGCCTTTCATTTCCGAAGGTCCATGCTCCAGCTGTCACGGTGCGAGACTGAATCAGGCGGCGCTTGGCTGCAGAATCAATGGACACAACATTGCGGATCTCTCATCCATGGAGGTCGGCCAGCTTATCGGTGTCATTCGGGAGGTTGACGATGCAGCGGCAGCACCGATGGTCAAGTCGCTGACGGAGAGGCTGCAGCACCTGGTAGACATCGGGCTTGATTACTTGACGCTCGACCGTGAGACGGATACCTTATCCGGAGGCGAGTCGCAGCGGGTCAAGATGGTGAAGCACCTCAGCGGAAGTTTGGTCGATGTCACATATATCTTCGATGAACCCAGCGTAGGCCTTCACCCCCGTGATGTACACCGGTTAAATGAATTGCTTCAGAAGCTGCGCGACAAGGGCAATACCGTGCTAGTCGTCGAGCATGATCCCGATGTCATCAAGGTGGCGGATCACATCGTCGACGTCGGGCCACATGCCGGCAGTCGCGGAGGGACCATCGTGTATGAAGGAAGCTACCCTGGTCTGCTGGAGTCAGGTACATTGACAGGCACTCATATGAAACGGCCGCTACAGCTTAAGAGTGAGTGCAGGCAACCGTCCGGCAAGCTGTCCATCCATAACGCCGAGCTGCACAACCTAAAGAACGTGAGCGTAGACATTCCGACTGGAGTATTAACCGTCGTGACCGGTGTGGCAGGTTCGGGCAAGAGTACGCTGATCAACGACGTATTTCTCAGCCAGCATCCGGATGCGATCGTCATCGACCAATCAGCGGTAGGCGTGTCGACACGCTCGAATCCCGCGACCTACACAGGAATACTGGATGATGTGCGCAAAGCGTTTGCTTCAGCGAACAAGGTGAGTCCAAGCTTGTTCAGTTTCAACTCAAAAGGGGCTTGCGAAAACTGCCAAGGACTAGGCGTCGTGTATATGGACCTTTCTTTCCTCGAAAGCGTGAAGCTGCCATGCGAAGTATGCGGAGGGAAACGTTTTAAGGAAGAGGTACTCGCTTACAAGCTGAACGGCAAGTCGATCGCGGATGTGCTGGAGATGACGGTGGAGCAGGCATTGGAATTTTTCCAAATAAAAGAGGTTGTACGCAAGCTTCAGGCTATGAGCGACGTAGGTCTGAACTATATCACGCTCGGCCAGCCGCTCAGTACGCTCTCGGGCGGAGAATGCCAGCGCATCAAGCTGGCAAGCGAGCTGCACAAGAAGGGCAGCATCTACGTGATGGACGAGCCGACGACTGGTCTCCATATGTCAGACATTGGTCATCTTCTCGGAATTATGAATCGCCTCGTGGATGCCGGCAACACGGTGATCGTCATCGAGCACAACCTCGAGGTGATCAGCCAAGCGGATTGGATCATTGATATGGGACCGGATGGAGGCAGCAAGGGAGGCCAGGTTGTGTTCGAGGGCACAGCGGCGCAGATCATCCATGCGGAGAAGTCGATCACGGGGAGATACTTGAGACCATCATCACATCAATAAGGGTATGATTGCGTTTGTTACGAGTGTGGGCAAATTTCCGGAGTCTATCAATCTGAATGTTAGCGTAAATCGAATCGGGGGAGCAAAGGGAAGCTGGATAGGCTCTTACAGAGAGTGCCAAAATACGGCGCTCTTTTTTGTGCTGCCTTTAACGAATAGGCCTGCAAGCTATAGGATGGGGGATTCTTCTCGCGAGGACGATCATCAACCACGCCAAGGAAATCAGGAGCGTCATGAGTACGCTCCTGATTTGTTGGCCGATGAGGTTCATATTTGATCAGCTCCCAGTTTATTTGAGGTGTTTGCGACTCGTCCTTTCTTGATCTTCCCGAATGGTTTGTAATATGTGATGAATACCATGAACAACAGACAAAATAAGTTGAAACTAGAAGTTGTAACCATATTCAGCCACGTTGAATGAAATCCTCCATCCTGCAAGCTTGCAAATCCCATATCCTCAACCAAATCCGGCAACGAGGCGGTCCACTTATTCAGAAAGAAGATTCCAATCATAATCGTAATCATGGTAAGCCCCAATTTAATAATGATCCAGTAATGCTTTACAAGTCCCCATTGCGTCCATAGGGAGAGTAGGATGCCTGTCAATAATGTCATCAGTGCTGGATACTTAAGCAAGTTTTCATCGATGATCTCCATGCTGGCAAGTGTATAGGTAAGTTGTGCTGCATTTTCCGCACTATACAAATAAATGCCCAGCAGCAACATCCCTAATGTTCCGCCAATCCACGCCGCCAAGGAAATCACGTGTATAGCGATTAGCAAACTTTTTTCCCTCTGACTTAATCGATAAGCCATAAAGTGAATCATCTCCTAACTCCTTGCTACTATTGATTCCGGCTGATTGTTAATGTATCAAAACAATGTTGTGAACTTATGACGAGCCTTTGCGATTGCCGTGATATTTAGTTGTCATGTCATATATTCGGATTTAGGGTTCAAGAGGAGGGGTGAGGTGGGATTAAAATTCATGGACGCAACTCTATTTTTAGGGACGATGCAGGTAAGGTTCTGGACTTCATAAGCTTGTTTCTGAGAAAGGAAGGGTTCCAAAGCGTAGCAGCCCGAGCGGGGAAGGAAGCATTACAAACTGATGACTGCAAAAAAACGGAAGACTGAATAGGGCGGAATTCGAACCGATGGGATGGACAGAAGCGCGGTACCAGGCTTGTACACGACGAAGCAGAGTGCCGCCTTTTGGCACTCTTTTCGTTTTACTTCTTTTTATTATTTTCCAGGTAGTGAGCCAGGTTATTGAGCGTGTCTTCGTAGGTTCGTCTTTTCTTGATCGTTAGGGTATTCGTGTTTGTTTTCGATTTTGCTTGTACGGTTGCCATGGGAACGACCTCCGGGATATTTTGAGTATAGTTATCTTAATTTTAGTATATATGAAAAATAGAGAATTGTAAACAGAAACTTCAAAATTATTAAAAATATTTTTCATGTAATGAATAGATACATCTTGAAGGTCGCCACAAAGGAGTTTTACCCCCAATATCGAAACCAAGAGTATTACCAATGGAGGTTTGACAAGATGAATGACTATATTACGACCATGAGACGGCTGATTGGCCATGAAACCTTGCTTACTGTAGGCTGCGGCGCAATCATTGAAGATCAGGAAGGACGTATTTTGTTGCAGCGAAAAGAAAATCCGGATATATGGGGCATTCCAGGCGGCATCATGGAAATCGGGGAAACCTTCGAGGAGACCGTAAAACGTGAAGTTTTCGAGGAAACCAATCTCCACGTCCAGCAGTTTACGTTATTCGGGATTTACTCCGGGAAAAATGGATTTGCCCAATACGCAAATGGCGACAAGGTATTTAGCGTCCAGATTATCTTTCACGTGAGCGCTTATGAAGGATTGATTCAAACAAATGAGGAAGCTGTGCAGCTCGAGTTTCTAGCAAAAACGCAAATTCCGACCAATTTAAATCCGCACCAGGCTCCATTTATCCTGGATTGGGTACAGAGTGTCAAAACGCCAGTGATTCGTTAGCCGCAGGGGGTTATGCTCCCTGTTGGAATTGCTTGTTTCCTTTGGGTCCGATAATATATATTATGTAAACTTATAAAAAGAGCAATAATGAGAACAAGCTCTGCGAACCTGTATTCTAATGCTTTGAAATCATAAAACTGTGACACAGACATGCGAATTTTATATGAGGACATGTTTGTGTCATAGATTTTGACGAGTTGATCATCCAGCATTAGGTATTTGGCGACCCAAACATACTGATGTAACGTCTATTTATTGATGTTATAATCTCCTGCAAAATCATATGTCGTCTAAGCAGATCTACATATGTCCCGAGACACGACAGTCATTTTCCTTATAATGAAGTAGTTGTTTTTGTATGAGAATAAACGGTATGGTATATGTCCCTCTCTTGGAAAATTATTCGTTTTCATTTCAGTTCATGAAATGGCGTTTTCATGAACTGAATATCGTCATTTTTTAATTCCATACTTTTTAATATGCAAACATATACAAATCGATAACCTTTTACTTATAAAAACATCAAGTGTTTGTCACTTCTTCCCGACACACACTTGATGGTTTTTGCAGTTAGCATTTGTTGATAAATATAGTTTGCGTAATGAATCTGCATTAATACTTGTAACCACTGGCTGATCAATGGCTATCAAATGTAGTCCCCCATTCAATAGCTGTTCACTTTAATTTTCCGCCAAATACCGGGAAGAAGCTATGCTCACCATAATCCTGGATGTGCTCTACATTCTTCAAGGTCTCCATATCTGCATCGCTGATAACAAAATCAAGCTCTGCATTGATCCTCATGTGATCTGAATTTGCCGTCTTAGGAATGACTACAAGTCCAAGCTGGATATCATAACGGAGGCAAAGTTGAGCAACAGAAACTCCATACTTTTGAGCTATTACCTTAATCTCTGCATAATCTAGAACTGCACCGTGCGCTATGGGTGAATATGCTTCTACCAGGATGTCATTCTTCTGGCAGAATTCAATTAGCTCGAAAGGAGTATTGCTCACATGCGCTAATATCTGATTGACCATGGGCTTGATCTCACAGCTTGCGAGAATATTCTCTACATCATCTTGAAGGAAGTTTGAAAGACCGATTGCCTTTACTTTGCCTGTCTTATAAGCATTCTCCATTGCTTTCCATACTTCTTTGTTTTCCTCGAAATAACGGTTCTCCTCACGGAACTCCTTCCAAGGCTGCGGGCTGTGGATAATCAGAAGGTCAATGTAATCCAGCATCATTTTTGATAAAGACTCATCAATGGACTGCGTAACTGCATCATAGTTCTTTGCTTCCGCAGCAACCTTTGTCGTAATGAAAAGTTTTTCTCTAGCAACACCGCTGGAATGGATTCCTTCCCCTACACCAACTTCATTCATATACGCCTGTGCAGTATCAATATGGCGATATCCGATAGATACCGCATCACGCACTGGCTGTGCCGCCTGTTCATCGTCAAGCAGCCAGGTGCCAGAACGAAAACACCTAGTACAAGTAACATTGCCTTCTTGCGATTTATGTCCGAAAACAATAACGGCATAGTGGGTCCAGATATTGCAACAGCAAGTGCAAAGAGACTCACTAGCAACTGTGTTTGGCAAAATAAAAGT